>CAWFOA010000009.1:0-291350 GCA_963817275.1 uncultured Solirubrobacterales bacterium
TGGTGACCGGCGCGAGCTCCGGCATCGGCAAGGCTTCGGCGCTGGCGCTGCTGCGTGAAGGCTACCGCGTGGTTCTGACCGCGCGCCGGCGCGAGCTCCTCGACAAGGCGATCGAGGAGTCCGGCGTCGGGCCGGACCAGGCGTTCGCGATGACGACCGACGTCGGCGATCCCGCTTCCGTCCGCGCGCTCTTCGCGAAGACGAAGGAGAAGTTCGGACGCCTCGACGTCCTCTTCAACAACGCCGGCATGGGCGCGCCGGCGATGCCGATGGAAGACCTCCCCTTCGACAAGTGGCAGGCGGTCGTCGCCGCGAACCTCACGGCGACCTTCCTCTGCTGCCAGGAGGCGATCCGCATCATGAAGGCGCAGACGCCGAAGGGCGGGCGCATCATCAACAACGGATCCATCTCCGCCCACGCGCCGCGGCCGATGTCGATCGCCTACACCGCCACCAAGCACGCGGTCACGGGCATCACCAAGACGCCTCTCGCTCGACGGGCGCAAGGACGACATCGCGTGCTGCCAGATCGACATCGGCAACGCGGCGACCGAGATGACCGAGCGCATGGCCAAGGGCGTGATGCAGGCGAACGGCGAGATGGCCGTCGAGCCGCGCATGGACGTGAAGCACGTCGCGAGCGCGGTGGTCTACATGGCGAGCCTGCCGCTCGACACCAACGTCCAGTTCATGACGATCATGGCGACGAAGATGCCCTTCGTCGGGCGCGGCTAGGGAGCGCTCTTCAGAGCGCGGCGGTGGAACGCTGCGTCTCTTTCTGCTTCATCGAGAGGTATTCGCCGCGGTCCATCTCGTGGAGCTGCAACGGATACTTCTCGGTCGCGGCGAACCAGTCGCGCAGGCGCTTCTCCACCCGGGAGGCCGGCGGCGCGGCGAGGGAGCCGAGATAGGCGTCGATCGCGAGGAAGTAGCGCATGGTGTTGCGCTCGGTCGCGCCGAGCATGCCGCCCACGTAGGCGGGACGGCCCGACGCGTCGCGCCCGGTCACGGTGAAGCCCACCTTGCTCGAGCCCACCGTCGAAAGGTAGGCCTGCATCGCAAGGCGCGACATCGCGTTGAACCCGTACGAATAGCCGAGGTGGATGAACGTGCGCTTGTCGTCGAGCGGCGTCGCCTCGAGCACGATCTGGTAGTCGCGCGTGCCGAGCGGACCCTTGCCCGCGCTAAGGACGATGCGCAGGTAATCGGACGCACGCATCGCGATGCGATAGTCGAATTCGATCGGGAACGCCAGCTCGGCGGGCTGGTCGGCCTTGCGGCCTACGCGAAGCGCGATCTGTTTGGCCGCGTCGCCCGGGAAGGCGAAGCAGTGCTTCGTGTTGAACGGAAGGATCAGCACATCGCACCAGCTGCGCGCTTCATGCAGGCTGCTCTCGACCTGCGCGAACGGGTAGTAGACGATTCCGTACACGTCCCCGTTCTGCTGGTTCGCGGCTTCCCGCGCGGCGACGAAGAGCTCGCGCCCGAAGGAATTGCTCTCGAGCTTCTCGCGCAGTTGATCATGCTTCGCACGCAGGCGCGCGCCGGCGTCTGTATCGGAAGGCGCGGCGCAAGCGACGCCCGCCGCCGCGAGGCAAGCCAGGGTCAGCCGCGAAGCGCGGCGAAGGATGGAGGGAAGGGAGCGCACGGGGATCTCAACGCATTCAGACCCGCTGCCGTGCACGGGGTTTCAAAAAACAAAACCCCGCCGGCGCGGGGTTTTTCATCGGAAAGGGAATCGATCAGACGGGAGACGGCTGGCGATCGTAAGTCTCGGCTTCGTAAGGAGCATCTGCGTTCTGGGGCGTCCCGGTGCGGGGCAGGCGGCGCACTTCGTCCTTCTCGCGGGCGCGGCGGGCCATCTCGGCGTAAGCGCGTTTCACCATCTCGAAGTCATATTCGTAGGTCATCGAACACTCCTTCTCGTGATTGCCGTGACCAGTTTGCTTCATCTAAAGGAAACTGGCTATCGGAATCTTCCTACGCGACAAAAAAAAGTTGGGTAGTACGCGCTTACCACGCTAAATTCACGTTGGGCCGGTGAGAAGGATGCGCATTTGAGCGAGTACGACGTGGCGGTGGTGGGCGGCGGGCTGGTCGGGTCGTCGCTCGCCTGGGGCCTCGCCAACGCGGGGCGGAAAGTCGCGGTCCTCGACGAGGGCGACGTGGCCCATCGCGCGTCGCGCGGCAACTTCGCCCTGGTGTGGGTGCAGGGCAAGGGCCTCGGCATGCCGGCGTACAGCGCCTGGACGCAGCGCTCCGCGGGATCGTGGACGGCCTTCGCCGACATGCTCCTCGTGCAGACGGGCATCGACGTGGCCTATCGCAGGCCCGGCGGATTCCACATCGCGCTGTCGGAGGCGGAGCTCGCGCATCGCGCCGAATTCCTGAAGGGCCTCGACGAGCAGCCGGGCGTTCAGCGGCAGGACTGCGAGATCCTCGATCGCGCGGGCGTGAAAGGCATGCTCCAGGGCATCGGCCCCGACGTGGCGGGCGCGAGCTACTGCAAGCTCGACGGCCACTGCAACTCGTTGAAGCTCCTGCGCGCGCTGCACGCGGGCATGGGCGCGCTGGGCGTGAAGTACTTTCCCGAGTGGACGGTCGACAAGGTCTCGCGGTCCGCGGGCGAATTCCGCATCGGCGCGGGCCGCGGCGAGATCCGCGCGGAGAAGATCGTGCTCGCGGCGGGCCTGGGCAACGCGCGGCTCGCGCCGATGGTGGGACTCGAAGCGCCGGTACGCCCGCAACGCGGCCAGCTCATCGTCACCGAAAGGACGGCGCCATTCCTGCACTACCCCGTCTCCACCGTGCGACAAACCGACGAAGGCAGCGTGATGCTCGGCGATTCCCAGGAGGAAGCGGGTTTCGAGGAGGACGTCGCGCAGCCCGTCCTCTCGCTGCTGGCCCAACGTGCCGTGCGCATGTTTCCGCGCCTCGCGTCGCTCGACGTCGTGCGCACGTGGGCCGCCTTGCGCGTGATGACGCAGGACGGCTTCCCGATCTACGATCGCTCGAGCGAGTGTCCCGGCGCGTTCCTCGTGACGTGCCACAGCGGCGTGACGCTCGCGGCGAATCACGCGCTCACGCTCGCGCCCCTCATCGCGAAGGGCGAAATGCCGGCGCAGATCTTCGAAACGTTCAGCTCGCGGAGATTCCATGTTCAGAAGGCATGCGATGCCGCTTCGCGAAGGGCGAGAGCTCAACCGGGTAGTCGACGATGAAGGTCGGCTGGATCAGCTTCGGCTCCACCTGCTTGGAGAGCAGTCCGTCGACCAGCTTCCCCCATCCCTCCTCGGGATCGGGCTTGGTCCCCATCGCCTCCGCGAGCTGTTCGCGCGAGGGGTGCTCCATCACGTCGATCCCGGTCTCCTCCTTGATCGCATCGCGAAGCGTGATGCGACGCCATGTGGGTGAGAGCTCGATGGTCTCCCCCTCACGCTCGACCGTGGTCGTCCCGAGAACCGCCTGCGCGACCGTAGAGACCAGCCCCTCCAGCTCGGTAGCGGTGTCGTTGTAGTCCGCGTAGGCCTCGTACCACTCGAGCATCGTGAACTCGGGGTTGTGCTTGTGCGAGATCCCCTCGTTCCGGAAGTCCTTGCCTAGCTCGTAAACCCTGTCGATGCCCCCCACCACCAGGCGCTTCAGGTAGAGCTCCGTGGCGATCCTCAGATAGAGGTCGCGGTCGAGCGCGTTGTGGTGCGTGGTGAACGGACGCGCGAGCGCCCCTCCATATAGCGGCTGGAGCACCGGGGTCTCGACCTCGACGAAGCCCCGACCGTCGAACCAGCGCCGGACCTCGGCGATCGTGCGCGCCCTCTTCAGGAAGAGCTCGCGAGTCTCCTCGTTCGCCATCAGGTCGAGCTCCCGCCGGCGGTAGCGCGTCTCGACGTCCTCCAGCCCGTGGAACTTCTCGGGTGGCGGCCGCAGGCTCTTCGAGAGCAGCTCCCAGGCATCGGCCCTGATCGAGAGCTCGCCCCGCTTGGAGGCGAAGACCGTTCCCTCGATGCCGACGATGTCCCCGATGTCCAGCGAGAGCAGCCCCTCGTACGCCTCTGCCAGCTCGTCGACCCTCGCCTGGACCTGGATCTCGCCGGTGCCGTCCTTCAGGTCCAGGAAGGATGCCTTGCCGTGTCCGCGCCTGGCGATGAGCCGGCCTGCGACCCGGTAGCGGTCGCTGGTCTCCTCGCCCGCCTCGATCGACTGATGGGATTCGCGCACCGCGGCTATCTCGGTGCGATCGGCGAAGCCGTGCGGGAACGGCTCGATCCCCGCCTCTCGCAGGCGCTCCAGCTTCGCCCGCCGATCGGCGAGCAGCTCGGACTCCGGGCGTTCCGGCTCCTCGTTCACCGCGCGGAGCCTAG
Source organism: uncultured Solirubrobacterales bacterium (assembly GCA_963817275.1). GTDB lineage: Bacteria > Actinomycetota > Thermoleophilia > Solirubrobacterales > 70-9 > DASUPK01. The sequence goes on from CAWFOA010000009.1 coordinate 4,362, forward strand.
TGCCCGCGCTACGCGGCTTCGATCTTGGTGACCTTGAGCTTCTTCTTCGGGCCGCGGGGCGTCTCCACCGTCACGACCTCGTTCCGCTTGCTCCCGACCAGCGCCTTGCCGATCGGCGATTCGTTCGAGAGCTTGTGTTCGGTCGGATCGGCCTCGGCGGAGCCGACGATCTGGAACTTCTGCGACTTCCCCGACTTCTGGTCCTTGACGTGGACGACCGCGCCGACCCCGACGGTCTCGGTGTCGAGCTGCTTGTTGTCGATGACGGCGGCCCTGCGCAGCCTGTCCTGGAGCGATGCGATCCGCTGCTCCAGCATGGCCTGCTCGTTCTTGGCGTCGTCGTACTCGGAGTTTTCAGCGATGTCCCCGAACTCCCGCGCCTGCTTGATGCGGTCCGCAACCTCGCGGCGCTTGGCGTTCTCCAGGAACTCGAGCTCCTCCTTGAGCTTCTCGAGTCCCTCCGGGGTGATCAGTGTCTCGCGCGCCAACTCTCTCGCTTCCTTCTCTAGTGGTTTGTTCGCCGCACAAAAACCCTGCTATGCGGCGAAAAATGAGCCCGCACCGACGGAGGGAAACCCACGACGGTCCGGGCGAAGCGCGACAGTATAGCGCCGGTCTTTCGGGTGGTCGAGGGGCTCGATCAGGCAACCAAGGCGGCTTGCAGGGCTTCCGCGACGCGGCCCGGATCCTCGATCTGCGGGTAGTGGCCGAGATCCGCAAAGCGGGTGACCGACGCGAGTGGACGCAGCTCCAGCACGGCATCCAGCACCGCCTCCGTGGCGACCGGGTCCCGCATCCCCCAGGCGAGCGACAACGGCTTCTCCCAGTCGCGGAGCGCGCCGTGCCAGCGGTCGGCGTGCTTGAAGCGCTCGCCCATGTAGGCGATCGTCTTGTGGTTGAGGGTGCGACCCCCGCCGGCGCAGATCAGCGCCCATTGGTCGTCCGCCTCCTCGTCGGTCAGCGGGTGGCCCGGGGAGAAAATCGATCCGAATTGCTGGCGGAAGAAGCGCTCGCTGGACAGACGAGACATGACCGGCCCCAGCGGGCTCCGCAGGATCCGCTGCCCGATCGTGGGGCTCGCCGCGCCCTGCACCATCGAGCCGTTGAGGAGGAGCGCCCCGGTGACGTTCATCTGCAACTTGCCCTCGATGTCACGGGCCATCAGCTCGGTCGCCACCGAGGTTCCCATGTCGTGGGCCAGCAGGAAAACGGTTCCATCCTGGTGACTGCGGACGAGCTCCTCGACCATGTCGGCCTGCCAGTGCAGCGTGTACTCGTGGTCCCGCGGCTTCTCGGAGAGCCCGAAGCCGAGAAAGTCGGGGGCAAGCACGGAGTGCTCCGTGTCCCGCTCGAGCAGCAGCCTCCAGTCGTATGAGCTCGATGGGAACCCATGGAGCATGAGCAAGAGCGGCCCGGCGCCGTCACGCCGGAAGACGTGGATGCGACGCCCGCGGAACTCCTCGTCGCTCCCGCGATCCCGCCATGCGGCCACCCGCGGGTTCAGCGGCACTCCGGCCTCACGCAACCGCGGTGGCGGGCATCATCAGCTCGGAGAGCATCGCGCGCGCCTCGTCGAGGTCATCGCTCTCCTGGAACGCCGAGGCGGTGGCCTTGTCGGCCCCCAGCCTCTCGAGGTACCACGGGTAGAACTTGCGGAGGTACCGCGCGGCGCGCCGGGGGCCCAGGTGCTCCTCGGCGCGGTTCATGACCCAGAGCATCTCCGCGATCACCTCGTCCCGCCCGGGCGCCGACGCTCGCGCGCCGGTGAGCTCCTCGAAGATCCAGGGATTGCCAAGGGCACCGCGGGCGATCATGACGGCGTCTGCCCCGGAGGCCTCGTATGCACGGCGCGCAGCGTCGGCGCTGTCGAGACCACCCGAGATGACCACCGGGACCGAGATGCGATCGACGAGCTCGCGCGCGAGCGCGTAGTCGGGCTGACCCTTGTGCTGGGTCGCCGCGGAGCGTGGGTGGAAGCCCACGGCGGCGACGCCGGCCTCATCGGCCAGGCGGAGCGCCAGATCGAAGCCCTCACGGCCACCGCGCGCGAGCGCCAGACCGGACCTTCACGGTCACGGGCAACCCTCCGCCCTCTCGCGCGGCGGTGGCGATGCGAACCGCGAGCTCCGGTTGAGAGAGGAGCGCCGCGCCGGCCCCGGTCTTGCAGACCTTCTTCACGGGGCAGCCCATGTTGATGTCGATCAGGTCAGCGCCGGCCTCGGCGACGATCTCCGCCGCCGATCGCATCACGTCCGGGTCCTGCCCGAAGAGCTGAACCGAGACGGGATGCTCGTCGGGATGAAGGCGCAGCAGCTCCTCCAGCGTGCGCTCGTTGCGGTAGTGGAGTCCGAAGCTGGAGACCATCTCCGAGACCGCGAGCCCGGCACCGTGACGGCGGGCCTGCAGCCGGACGAACCAGTTGCCGATCCCGGCCAGGGGCGCGAGCATGACGCGGTTCGCGATCTCGACGTCGCCGATCGCAAATGGGGAGGTAAGCGGAGGTTGCATGGTTTAAGTGTTGCGCTCGTAGATCAGCCTGAGGCCGCTCAGCGTCAGCAGCGGATCGACCTCGTCGATCGTCTCGCAGTGCGGAGCAATCGTCTGAGCGAGTCCGCCGGTGGCGATGAACGTCGCCTTCTCGCCCAGCGCATCGGAGAGCCGGCGGTCGATGCCATCGACGAGGCCCGCGAAGCCGTAGGCGAACCCGGACTGGATCGCCGCCTGCGTGTGCCGGCCGATCGGGCCCTCGGGGGCGGAGAGGTCGATCCGGGGAAGCTTGGCCGTGCGGGAGGTGAGCGCCTCCATCGAGATCTCGACGCCCGGACCGATCACGCCGCCGAGATACTCGCCGGCGCCGGAGACCACGTCGAAGTTCGTGGAGGTGCCGAAGTCCACTGCGACGCAGGCGCCCTTCACCTTCGCGTGGGCGGCGACCGCGTTGACGAGCCGGTCGGCGCCCAGCTCATGCGGGTTGTCGACCAGGATCGGCATGCCGGTCTTCAGGGTGGGGCCGACCAGCAGGCATGGCTTGCCCAGGTGCCGCTCGCAGAGGGCCTCGTATTCCGGGGCGAGCTGGGGGACCACGGTGGAGACGATCGCCCCGTCCAGCGAGCCGAAGCTCAACCCGTCCAGGGCGAGCAGGTGGGAGACGGTCGCGGCGAGCTCGTCGGCGGTCGCGCTGGGAACGGTGCCCAGGCGCCAGTCGCGCACCAGCTCCTGGCCATCGAAGGCCCCGATGTGCGTCTGGGTGTTGCCGACGTCGACCGCGAGCAGCATGCGGCGATTATCGGGCAGGCGAGTATCCCGAGCGGGCCCGCCGTCCCATAGCATCGCCGCATGGAGGCAAAGCTGTACGTGGTGGCGGCCTCACACCCATGCTGGGCGGTAAAGCGAGCGCTGGAGATGAAGGACATCGCCTACAAGCGTGTGGAGTGGCCGGTGACCATGCATGTGCCGCTTCAGCGGCTGCGCTTCTCTCAGGGCACCGTCCCCGGCCTGGTCCTGGATGGCGAAAAGGTGATCGGCTCACGATCGATCATGCACCGGCTTGACGAGGTCCGCCCGCAGCCCGCGCTCTATCCGACTGATCCCGAGATCCGCGAGCGGGTCGAGGAGGCTGATCGCTGGGGCGAGGAGCTGATGCAGGCCCTGGCACGCCGGCTGACCTGGTGGACGCTCCGCGCGAATCCCCGCGCCAGCGTCAGCTACGGGGAGGACTCCAATCTCCCGTTGCCGGACTTCGCCGCCGTCGGGCTCACGCCGCTGATCTCGCGGGTCGAATGGCGTATCAACGAGGTCAGCGACGAGGCGGTCCAGAAAGACCTCCGGGACCTACCTGGCCATCTCGACAGGACCGACGCGTGGATTGCCGACGGCGTGATCGCAACGGACCCACCTAACGCCCCGGCCCTGCAGATCGGTTCAAGCGTTGCGCTGCTGAACACAATCGCGGATCTTGGCCCCCTGCTCGCGAGGCGACCGACATTCGACCTCGCGCGGACGCTGTTCCCGGACTTTCCCGGTCGCATGCCGGAGGGCACGCTGCCAGCAGAATGGATGCCCTCGCCGGCTCCGGCCTAGCTTGGACCCTGTCCCACGCGCCGGACCTCCTGCCCCTCGATCGCTGCCATCGCGTCAGACAGGGGCGTGCCATCCGGCAGTTGCAATCCCGGATCGAGCTCCAGCAGGGGCGCGAGCACGAAGCGGCGGGAGGTGACCTCGGGATGCGGCAGGGTCAGCCTCTCCGTGCGCATCTCGGCGTCGCCGAGCAGCAGCAGGTCGATGTCGATCGGCCTAGGGCCGTGGCGCGGGCCGCCGAGCGCCCGCCCATGGGCCGCCTCGATCGCCTTGCAGAGGTCGAGCAGCTCCTCGGGGTCGAGCGCCGTCCTCACCCGGACCGCGGCGTTCAGGAAGTCCGGCTGATCGAGGATCTCCCCCACTGGCTCGGTTTCGTAGAGCGACGATGTGGCCGTCCACGACCACGCCGCGCGCCGACAGGTCCTCGATCGCCCGGGTCAGGTGCGACTCCCGATCGCCGACGTTGGAGCCGAGGCCCAGATACCCGACCCGCTCGCTCAGACACCCTCCTCGTCATCCGGCTCTCGGTCCAGAGATCGCTCCAGGGTCACCTCTACCCCCGCCTCCTGCACCTGGTACGGCATCGGTGGCTCGGGCTTGGCCGCCCGCACCCGGACCGACTCGCAGTCGAAGCGCTCCATGAGCCTCCCCGCCACCACCTGGCAGAGGCGCTCGAGGGTGCGGAAGCTCTTCTCCGTCGCAGCCAGGGCGACGATGTCGCAGACCTCCGAGTAATCGACCGTGTCCTCGATCCGGTCGGTGAGCACGGCATCGCAGTCCGGCACGTCGAAGGTGAGATCGAAGTCGAGTCGCTGACCGACCTCCTGCTCGGCGTCGGTGACACCATGGTGCGTGTATATGGAGAGGCCGCGGATCTCGACCTCGACCGACGGCTGTGTGGCCCCCTCGTCCATGACCCCAAATTACTCGTTGGTGTAGGACTTCGACGGTGAGCGCGTCGCCGCAGACGACAACGCTCGGGGAAGGGGAGCTCGCCACGGCGGTCTCCCATCACTTCGCCGACCTGAATCAGTGCCGGATGCACTACGTCGCGCGCGGCGAGGGCAAGCCGATCCTCTTCCTGCACGGCTTCCCGCAGTTCTGGTTCCTCTGGCGGCGCCAGCTCGCCGACCTCGGCAACGACCACGCCGTCTACGCGCCCGATATGCGCGGCTACAACCTGTCCTGCATTCCCGAGGACATCGAGGCCTACCGGATGAGGCACCTGCTGGCGGACATCCGGGAGCTGATCGAGAAGCTGGGGCTGGCTCCTGTGACGCTGGTTGGACACGACTGGGGCGGGATCGTCTCCTGGGCCTTCGCCCTCAAATACCCCGAGCTGCTCGAGCGCCTGGTGATCATCGACGGCCCCCCGCCGTTCACCTGGAACCGCGACCTCCGGGAGAGCCCCAAGCAGAGGGACGCCGTCAACTACATGCTGGAGTTCTCGAAGCCCTCGCCCAAGCCGGAGGAGATGCTGGCGGCCAACGACTTCTCGCTGATGGACGACCTGATGCTCCGGATCGGCGGGCAGGGGGCGCACCTCTCGGACGCCGAGCGGGCCGCCTACCACGAGGCCTGGGGGCAGCCCGGCGCGCTCCGCGGCGGCCTCAACTACTACCGGGCGGCGCGCATGGGGGAGCAGGTCGCCGCCGGCGGGGTCCCCGAGGAGTACGCGAGCAAGATCACCTCTCAGGCGGTGGGCGTGCCGACGCTCGTGATCTGGGGCGAGAACGACGCGGCGCTGCTTCCCACCCTGACCAGGGGGCTGAGCGAATGGGTCCCCCAGCTGCGGGTGGAGATAATCCCCGGCGCCGGTCACTGGGTGCCGTACGAGCGCCCCGATCAGGTCAACTCGCTGATCAGGGAGTTCGTGTCGTGACCATGGCCTCGGCAATGGTGAGGGCCTGGCGCATCGGCCCGACGTCGTGGACCCGCAGCATCCCGGCGCCGTTCGCGTAGGCGATCACGTTCGAGGCAATCGTCCCGCCGAGCCGCTTGTCGACGTCGGCGCCGGTCAGCTTGCCGATGAAGCTCTTCCGCGAGGAACCGAACGCGATCGGCCTGCCCAGTTCAGCCAGCTCTCCGAGCCGCCGGTGGAGCTCGAGGTTGTGCTCGACCGTCTTGCCGAACCCGATGCCGGGATCGATCCAGATCCGGTTCTCGTCGATGCCCTCGGAGGTCGCGAACTCGATCCGCTCGGCGAGGAATGCCTTGACGTCGTCGACGACGTCGACGTAGCTGGGCTCCTCTTGCATCGTCCGGGGATCCCCGAGCATGTGCATGAGCACTACCTCCGTGTCGCCTCCGGCGCAGAGCCCGGCCAGCTCCGGCTCCGCCCGAAAGGCAGTCACGTCGTTGACCATCGTCGCGCCTGCGCCGAGGGCGGCCTCGGCGACGGCGACCTTCGAGGTGTCGATCGAGACCGCCGATCCGTCGCCTGCCAGGGCCTCGACCACGGGCGCGATCCGACGGAGCTCCTCGTCGGCGCCGACGGCCTCGGCCCCGGGCCGGGTCGATTCGCCGCCGATGTCGAGGACGTCCGCTCCCTCGCCGACGAGCTCCCGGCCGTGGGCGATCGCCCGCTCCGGATCGAGGAACTCGCCCCCGTCAGAGAACGAGTCGGGCGTCACGTTGACGACCCCCATGATCTTCGCCCGCTCCACGCCGCTCCTACTGCGCCCGGATCAGCTGCCCGTCGGGAGTCAGCTCGACGAAGTGGTGCGTCTCACCGGCGCGGTAGCTCTGGCATTGATTTGCCGGCTGGTCGTCGACGGCCTGGCGCGGATCGTGGGCGATGTCAACAGCCCAGTCCGACAACCCCGGCAGGCTCTCGGAGAGACAGGGCCCGCTGCTGAAATCGCGCTTCGCCTGTCCGGCAAAGAGAAACTTGGCAGCGGCAATCGCCTTGTCCTTCTCCGATTGGCTCGCGCCAGACCCACCGCCACACCCGGCAATGAAGGCAGCGACCACGAACAGCTATCGCGACGGAGCGCATGACCGAAGTATCCCGGCGCTGCTCGCGCGGGTGGCGCCGGATTTGGTCGCCGGCGCGACTGTTTTCCGCGTCTGCGACAAATCCGGCGACAGGACCCGCGCGCCTCAGCGCCGGTGAAAAGCGGGTCTAGCGATCGTCGGCGCGCATCTCTGCCGCGCCACCACCAGCAAGCCCGGGCCGTGGCCGAGGCCGAGGCCGGGCGCCCTCACGGGCGGTCCCCTTCTCCTCGACGGGCGGAGCCTCGGGAGGCTTTGCCTCCTCCTCGTCGGCGAAGACCTCGTCCTCGGGCTTGCCCTCCAGCAGGGCGATGAACTCGTCCGCCTCGATCGTCTCGCGGTCGAGCAGGATCCGGGAGATCGTGTCGAGCTGCTCGCGGTGCTCGGAGAGGATGTCCTTCGAGGTCTGGTGTGCGTCCTCGACGATCCGGCGGACCTCGTCGTCGATCTCGCGTGCGACCTCGTCCGAGTAGTCAGGCTCCGCCGAGAACTCGCGGCCCAGGAACGGCTGTGAGCGGTCGTGGCCGAAGACGCGCGGTCCGAGGCGCTCGGACATGCCGAAGCGCATCACCATCTGCTTGGCGGTCTCGGTCACCTTCTCGAGGTCGTTGGAGGCGCCGGTGGTGATCTCGCCGAAGACGATCTCCTCGGCGGCGCGGCCACCAAGCGTCATCGCCATCGTGTCGTTCAGCTCCGCTCGCGTGGTCAGGAACTTGTCCTCGGTCGGCAGGGAGATCGTGTAGCCGAGGGCCTGTCCGCGGCTGATGATCGAGACCTTGTGAACCGGGTCGGAGTTGGGCAGCAGGTGGCCGACGATCGCGTGGCCGAGCTCGTGGTAGGCGGTGACGAGCCGCTCCTTCTCGGACATCACCCGGCTCTTCTTCTCCGGGCCGGCGATCACTCGCATGATCCCCTCCTCGAGCTCGAGCATCGTGATCTCGCGCTTGCTCGAGCGCGCGGTGAGCAGAGCCGCCTCGTTGATCAGGTTGGCGAGGTCGGCGCCCGTGAAGCCCGGCGTCTGACCGGCGAGCGTGTCGAGGTCGATGTTCTGTGCGAGTGGCTTGCCGCGCGTGTGGACCTCGAGGATGTGCTTGCGGCCCTTGCGGTCGGGGCGGTCGACGACGACCTGGCGGTCGAAGCGGCCCGGCCGCAGCAGCGCGGGATCGAGGATGTCGGGCCGGTTGGTGGCGGCGATCAGGATGATGTTGTCCTTCATCTCGAAGCCGTCCATCTCAACCAGCAGCTGGTTGAGGGTCTGCTCCCGCTCGTCGTGTCCGCCGCCCATGCCGGCGCCGCGGTGGCGGCCGACGGCGTCGATCTCGTCCATGAAGATGATGCAGGGGGAGTTCTGCTTGGCCTGCTCGAAGAGGTCGCGGACGCGCGAGGCGCCGACGCCGACGAACATCTCGACGAAGTCGGAGCCCGAGATCGAGAAGAACGGAACGCCGGCCTCACCGGCGACGGCGCGAGCGAGCAGCGTCTTGCCGGTGCCCGGCGGGCCGTAGAGCAGGACGCCCTTCGGGATCCGGGCCCCGAGGGCCTGGAACTTCTTCGGGTTCTCGAGGAACTCCTTGATCTCGTGGAGCTCCTGGACGGCCTCGTCGACCCCGGCGACGTCCCTGAAGGTGATCTTGGGCGCGTCCACGGACATGCGCTTGGCCCGCGACTTGCCGAAGCTCATCACCCGCGAGCCGCCGCCCTGCATCTGGTTCATCAGGAAGATCCAGAAGGCGAAGAAGAGCAGGAAGGGCAGGATGTAGGTGAGGAGGGAGAGGAGGCTCGACCCGCCCTTGCCCTTGATCTCCGTCTTGACGTTGTTCTGCTGCAGAGTGTTGAGCAGCTGGGCCTGTGAGGAGTCCGAGTCGGGATACGCCTCGTCGTAGCTCGTGCCGTCAGTCTGCTTGACGTTGAGCGTGTTGTCCTTCGTGTTCCAGGTGACCGACTCGATCTGACCCTGGTTCACCTTGGCGACGAAATCGTTGTAGTCCGGCGTCTCGTGGCCCGAGCCTGGACTGATCAGGCGCTGGGCGAAAAACGCCAGCACCACGACGATCAGAATTGGAAAGGCAGCGCTGCGAAAGAAACGTCTCAAAGTGGGTGTCCCTCTGGCCGGGATGTACGCCGAATTTGCGGCCCCGGATCTATCGCGAGGGTACCAGCGTTGATCTAGCTGTCCTGCGGGTTTTCCCGCAGCGCTGCCACGTAAGAGAGGTTCCTGAACCTCTCGCCGTGGTCCAGCCCGTATCCGATCGCAAACTCGTTCGGGATCTCGAAGCCGACGTACCGAACCGGAAGGTCAACACGCCGGCGCTCCGGCTTGGTGAGCAGAGCGCACACCTCGACCGACTTCGGCCCCCGCGCCTGCAGGTTGCGCAGCAGGTAGTGGAGTGTGAGTCCCGAGTCGATGATGTCCTCGACGATCAGGACGTCGCGGTCGGCGATCGGCGCGTCCAGGTCCTTGAGGATTCGGACGACTCCCGAGGAGTCGGTGGATGAGCCATAGCTCGACACCGCCATGAAGTCGAGCTCGCAGTCGATCGTCATCTGGCGCATCAGGTCGGCGAGGAAGGGGACGGCGCCCTTCAGGATCGCGACGAGCAGCGGAGCGCGCCCCTCGTAGTCGCGGCTGACCTCGGCCCCGAGCTCCGCGACTCGGCGCTGCAGATCGTCCTCCGTGACGAGCACTTCGCCGATCGCGTCGTCGGTTCCCACTCGCCCCCCAGTCTATGGACCGAGCTGGGAGGCCCTCAGCACCGCGGACTCGCCCGCGCCCGGCTGGGCGGCGAACTCCTCCGAGACCGCCACGCCGGCGATCCATGCGACTCGCCCGTCAGCGGTGACGACCGGCAGTGCGTGCCGCAGCGCGCGGGGCACCTTGCGGTCGGTGAAGAGGTCCTGGAGCGACTTCGTTCCGCCCAGTCCGAGGGGCCGCATCCTGTCGCCCTCCCGCCAAGCGCGAACGGTGACCGAGCGGCCGAGCGCCGAGGGATCGAGGACGGCGAGGTCCGGCCCCTCGGCCGGCGGGACTCCGGCCGCGAGCTCCGCGCGCACCTCCCAGGAACCGAAGCGGCAGGCCCCCGGCACGGTCAGCGTGGCCTCCGCGGGCTCCGCAGTCGCGCCTGACGCGAAACGGACGTGGCCGTGCTCGACGTGGGCCTCCACTCCCCCACCCAGCTCGATCACCCCGCCCTCCGGGCGATTGGCGAGCGTCCAGATCTGCCCTGCCCTCGTCCGGCCTAGCGGGACCGGGCCCCCGGCCGCCCGCTCGGCCAGCCTTCGCAGCACCAGCCGGCGCACCGCGGGATCCATCGCCTCGAGGGCGTCTCGACCGATTGCTCCGGCGAGCTCGGCACCGGATTCGGCCAGTGCGTCGGCGGCGAGCCGCTCCAGAGCCTCGCCCTCCTCCGCGAGCTCGGCCTGGGTCTCGGCGATCGTCGCCTCCGCCTCCGGCCCGATCTCGCGGAGAACCGGGAGCACCTCGTTGCGAATCCTGTTGCGCGCGTACACGGGCTCCGCGTTGCTGGCGTCGTCGCGGAAGGGAAGCCCCGCCTCGGCTGCCAGCTCTCGTACTTCCTCCCGGCCCAGCGAGAGGATCGGCCGCACGATCGCGCCCCGATGGGCGCGCAACCCGAGGAGCGCGCGGCGGCCGGGGGAGGTGGCGAGCCGGTAGAGGATGGTCTCCGCGAGGTCCGTCCTGGTGTGTCCGGTCGCGATCCAGTCGAGCTCGCGCGCTCGCCGCAAGCGCTCGGCCGCCGCGTAGCGGGCATCCCGCGCCTCCGCCTGGACGTTTCCGTCGCCCAGGTCCGGCAGCTCGACCTCCAGCTCGACGCCGAGCTTCGCGCAGAGCTCCGCGCAGGTCGCCTCGTCGAGGTCCGATTCGGGACGAAGCCGGTAGTTGAGATGGAGGGCAATCACCGCGTCGGCGCCGAGAGCCTCCGCCAGGCCGGCCGCGGCCGCGGCCGAGTCCGCGCCGCCGGAGATGAGGACGACGCCGCGAGAGCCCTCCGAGACCAGGCCGCTCGCTCGAACGGTGAAGGCGAGGCGCGAAAGCGCTCTGGCAGCTGTCATGGCGCCGATTGTAGGAACGGGCGTGCGGACTTTTCACACCGTCGAAACGTCCAATCGCCTCCAGGGGGCTAAAGGACGCGCGATTGATTCTCCGGACCCCTCATTCAGACGCCCGCTGAGCAATCGATGCAGAACATGTGTCGAGAACGAGAAAGATCCTCAGCGTCATCGGCCTCCTGGCGGCCTGGACGGTCGTCAGCGCCTCATCGGCCTCCGCGGCCGACTGCGGGCCCATCGGCACGGATGTCACCGGGCTGAGCGAGCCCCAGATGGAGAGCTCGATCGCCTGTCTGATCAATCAGGAGCGATCCTCGTACGGCCTCCGGCCGGTCGCCTCCAACGGGGACCTCCGCCGGGCGGCGCTGAGCCACTCGAACGAGATGATCAGCGAGGGCTACTTCGAGCACACCTCCCCCGCGGGCCTCACGTTCATGGACAGGATCGAGTCCACCGGCTACGTGCGCAACGCTCGGAGCTGGGTCGTCGGCGAAAACCTCGTCTGGGGCACGGGGCCCCGGAGCACACCGCAGGCGCTGGTGACGGCCTGGATGAACAGCCCGCCCCATCGCGAGAACCTGCTGAGGCCGAACTTCCGCGAGATCGGGATCGCGGCGGTCCCCGGTACGCCCGAGAGCCAGAGCGACCTGACCGGCGTCACTGTCTCGAGCGAGTACGGCTACCGCAACCTCGGCAAGGCCAAGAGCAAGAGCAAGGCAAAGGCGAAGGCCCGGAAGCACCAGGGATCCAAGGCCAAGGCGAGGAAGGCCCGCGCCCACAAGCACAAGCACAAGCACCGGCGCCACCACCACTAGCCCGGCGCCCGCGCTACTCCATCGCCGGGCGGGCCGTATAGAGGGAGATCGGCTCGGGAAACCCCTTGAGCACAACCTCTCCGATCGCTTCGAACCGCAGGAAGTCGGAACCCTTGACCGCGTCGACCAGGGCCTCGGTGACCAGGACCTCGCCGCCCAGTGCCCTGGTGACGACCCGGTGTGCGAGGTTGACGTCGCCCCCGAAGTAGTCGCCGTCCCTGAACACGGCCGCCCCGTGATGAATGCCGACTCTGGGCTGGGGGCGCTCCTGGAAGAGAGCGAGGAAGCCGACGGCCCACTCGGTCAGCGTCGCGGGCTCCGGCGAGACGACCATCACCTCGTCGCCGATCGTCTTCACGATGGTGGCCTCTGAGGGCAAGGTCGCCTCGACCGTGTCGACGAACCGCTCGATCATGTCGAGGGCTTCCTCGTCTCCCTCCTCCTCGGTGTACCTGGTGAAGCCCGTGAGGTCGACGAAGCAGAACGTCATCGACACGCGGGCCAGGCCGCGGCCGGCACCGGCGGTGTCGGCCTCCATGTGCCCGACCACGTCCTGCTCGATGTAGAAGCGCAGGTAGCGGTTGTGCATGTACTCCATCAACGGCGTGGTGACCGGGAGCAGGTCGGCTGCCAGCTCACCCATCTCCTCGGCGATCTCGAGCGGGGGAACCTCCTCCTGCATGAGCGGCTCGTGGATGTAGAGGTGGAACAGCCGGACCTCGGAGTCGGCGACCTTGCGGATCGACTGGGCGTAGACCCTGACCAGCTGGAGGAAGGCAACCAGCGGGAACCCCGAGGAGAGGACGTTGGCGCAATGCCGCATGGCCCTCAGGTCCTCCTCGTTGAGCCTCCCCTCCGCCCCCATCGGTGTCCCGAGCAAGGTCATCAGTCGTTCGATCAGCTCCGGCTCGAGTCCGGTCAGCTCGGCCGCCTTCTCCCGGGTGTAATGGCCCTCCGGGATCTGGAAGAGGTCCTCCGCAAAGCCGAAGGCGAGCCGGCCACCGCGTGCGGCCTCCCTGATCGCGTCGACCGAGTAGCCCCGCTCCCGCATCCGGGAGATCACCCGCGCCTGCGCCGCGGAGGCCGGCGTCCACCGACCGTCCTCGACCGGGACCAGGCCCTCCTCGGCCCACCGCTTCAACGTCGTCGCCGAGACGCCGGCGATCCGGCTGGCGTCGGCCAGCGAGATGGCGTTGTCCTGATCGTTCCCGTCAGCGGCGTTCATGCCGTGCCCCTGGAAGAAGCGACGGGGCCGCAGAGCCCCGTCGCTTGCGGGCTTTGGGCCCGCTTCGTCGGCCAGCGGCGCTTTACACGCCTCGCGGTGTCCTGTCGCCGATCCCAGTCGCCGGGGGACCTGCAGACCGGGGACCCGCTTCCGGCCCAAGTTGTGCGAATCGAGTTGAGCTTACGCCCCTGCCGGGCCAAGTCAATGGCGCTGGACAGGGGCACTATGGCCGGCGTCTGATTACTCAATGGCGAGGTGCGGGTACTTCTCCGAGACGAGCTCGCGATAGCGGGAGAAGAGGGGCTTGGCGGCGGGAAAGAAGCGCAGGGCCGCGCCTGCATCCTCGATGTTCGTCCGGAGCCTGCCGCGAGCGATCGCGATCGCGGGGTTCTCCCTGCCCTGAAAGACGCGGTTGGCGACGGTCGACTCCATGCTGAGCCGGAGCTTGGCGTGGGTGCGCGATCGCCTCGAGAAGTCCCAGCGGAGGCAATGGCGGCCGCCGTCGTCGCGCGCCACATTGACCGCCAGTTTCAGGTCGGGGAACTCGATCCGCAGCGGAGCAGCAGCCGCGCGCAACCGGGGGCCGTCGTCGGGGTCGCCGTCGATCTCGCGCAGGACGGTGTCGAGAATCTCCTTGAGCTCCTTCTTTGTCAGCTCGTCGGCGGGCATGGCCTAACCCTCAACCTGAGGTCAATCCTTTCGCTTGCCTCGCACCGAGGATTCGATCTTGCCGAGCTGCTCGCGGACCTCCCGGCCTCGCTTGGCGACCTCATCGAGCAGCTCGACCGCCCGATCGCGAGTGCCCGCCGCGGAGTCCGCGGTCGCCTCGAAGGTCCGCTCGATCGCCGAGCGGAGCGCTTCCGACGGCTTGTCCGGCACCGGGACCTTCACGAGTCAAGCCTACCCCCGCGCGGCGGCCATATGCTCGCGCCGTGCCGCACCACCTCAGGCCCAGCACCGCCTACGCAGCCGACGCCCTGCTTCCCGGCGACCCGGGCCGAGCCCTCGCCCTCGCCCAGCAGCTGCTCACCGAGCCGAGGATGAGCAACCACGCTCGCGGCCTCTGGGGATACACGGGGGAGACGCCGGAGGGCCACCCGCTCAGCATCCAATCCACCGGCATCGGCGGGCCGAGCGCGGCGATCGTCCTCCAGGAGCTCGCCGAGCTCGGTGTGCGGCGAGCCATCCGCGTCGGCACCTGCGGAGCCGTCGATCCCGAGCTCGGGCATGGGGAACTCGTGGTCGCCGGTCTGGCGCTGGCGGAGGACGGGGCGAGCAAGGCGCTCGGTGCGGGCGAAACCGCGGACCCCGACCCGGAGCTCACGGCCAGGTTGGCCGCTGGGCTGCCCGCCGGCGCCTCGCCGTCACCGATCGTGACGACCGATCTCTTCTACGGAGGCGACCCCGACCAGGGCGCCCCGCCGAGGGCCCTCGCCGAAGCCTGGCGAAGGCGGGGTGCGGTCGCCGTGGAGATGGAGGCGGCCACCATCTTCACCCTCGGCCGGCGCCTGGGCGTCGCGGCAGCCTGCATTCTGGTCGTCTCGGACACCTTCTCCAACGACGAGCGTCAGCGGATCGGCGATCAGGAGCTGGGTGATGCTGCCGAGCTGATGGGGACCGTCGCAGCAGAGGCGCTCAGGGCTCAACCCTGACTCGAGGGTCGGGGTTTCGATGACTCCCGCTCGCGGCGCAGCGCCGCGAGCTCCCGGGTGAGCTGATCGAGCGTGTCCTCGACCGCTTCGAGGCGCTCGGAGACGGCTCGCAGCCGGCGGGCGAGGCGATCGACGTCGTTGCCGGTGGGAAGGTTGAGATTCCGCATCGCGCTCGCGCCCGCCTGAGAGGCGCGCTCCCGGGCGCCGAACGCAACCTGAAGCGCCTGGTTCATCCAGGGGTTGTCGACCAGGAGCTGGGCGAGCTCGCCCAGGGCGCCCTCGCCTCGCGAGGAGATCCGATCCCTGATGCCTTCGCCTTCGCCGCCGCCCTCGTCCATATCGTTCACGCACGGTACCGCGACGGAAGCCCCTCAGCGGGGTTGTGAGCTACGCATGAAACACGCACATTGGTCAGCGTTTCAGTCAGGTATGGCTTCTTACCGTTCCCCTAACGGTTCCCCGTTGCAAAGCCCAGGGCGAATCAGTAGCGTCCGCCGTGCCTGCGGGTGCGGGGAGGTCGCGACCGGCAGACCCACGGGTTTCGCGGGCAGGATCGGCTAGCCAAATGACCAGAAAGCTTCTCGCAACCATCGCCCTAGGCGCAGCGCTGGCGATCATCGCTGCGGGAACCGCCATCTCGGGGACCGTCAGCGTCGGGAACGTGCAGGTCAACGTCCCGACGACCGGGGTTCTCCCCCAGTGCTCCAACCTCTCCGATGACGACGGGGATGGGCTGGTAGACATGAACGACCCCGGCTGCAGCAGCCCACTCGGCTCCTCCGAGTACAACGCTCCGACGTCGAGCGGTGGCGGGACCACCACCTCCGGCGGCAGCACCACGACCACCGGCGGCGGCTCCGGCGGTGCCGGCACCACGACAACCGGCGGTGGCGGCGGCACGGCCGGCGGTTCCGGCAAGGCCGGCAACAAGACCGCCGGCGGCAAGACCCCCGGCCTCTTCGGCAAGCAGGCCAAGAAGGGCCAGGGCGCCAAGCAGGTGGCCGAGGGTGAGAAGCAGAAGATCGAGCAGCCGACCCTCCGCAACCCCGACGGCTCGCCCTCCAGCACGAATCCCAGCCTCACCGTTGCGCAGTTCGGCCCCGCCCCGATCGGCGTCCCCAACTTCGTCATCGACTCGTTCGAGATCCCGCCCTTCCTGCTCCCGATCTACCAATCCTGCGGAACCGAGTACGGGATTCCCTGGCAGGTGCTCGCCTCGATCAACAAGATCGAGACCGCCTTCGGGACCAACCTGAACGTCTCCTCCGCCGGCGCCCAGGGCTGGATGCAGTTCATCCCCTCGACCTGGGCGGCCTACGGGGTCGACGCCAACGACGACGGCAGGAAGGACCCTTACAACCCAGTTGATGCGATTTGCGCCGCGGCGCGGTACCTGCGCGCGGCGGGCGGCGACAAGGACCTCCGCCAAGCTGTGCTCGCCTACAACCACGCCGACTGGTACGCGGACGAGGTCCTGTTCACCGCCAACCAGTACGGCAAGCTCCCCGACGCTCTGGTCGGCTCGCTCACCGGTCTCACCGAGGGCGCTCACTTCCCGGTCGCCGCCGACGCCCGCTACGCCGACGACATCAGCGACGCCGCCGCGCTGGCCCGCTCCACCACCCAGCGAAAGGCCGCCGGGAACGCCGCCGACGTGATCAGCTCCGACGCCAGCCGGCGAAGCATCAACATCTACTCGAGCCTTAACGCTCCGGTCGTCGCCGTCAACGACGGCGTGATCAAGAAGATCGGCGAGAACGCGAGGCTCGGCAAGTACATCGTCCTGCAGGACGCCTATGGCAACTCCTACACCTACGCGCAGCTCGGCTCGATCGAGAAGACGCACCCGGTGCCGCGCCAGGAGAGCCTCTCCCCCAAGGACTTCAAGCTCGAGACCCCCAACAAGGACGCAGCCCCGAGCACTCCGGCCACCGCCGGCGACAACTCCACCGGCCACTCCGCAGCCACCAAGGGCGCTCCGGCCAAGGCGTCCTCGGCGGCCCCGGCCAACAGCGAGAACGCCCGCGACCGCCTCTTCGCGCTGCCCCAGCGCGCCGGCAACGCCGGCAACTCGAGCGTCACCGGCCAGCTCGACCAGCTCCTCGGCCGCAGCGTGCCCGGCTACGAGACCTTCAAGTCCGCGTTCTCGAGCAGCCTGCGGTTCGACTCGAGCACCATGCAGCTGAAGCCGCTCAAGGTCGGCTCCAAGGTCACCGGCGGGTCGGTGCTCGGCCGCGTCGGCCAGCCGGACGCCCAGCCGCCTCACGTCAACTTCGCGATCCGCCCGGCCGGCCAGGGCGCGCCCACCATCGACCCGAAGCCGATCCTCGACGGCTGGAAGCTGCTCGAGACCACCGCGATCTACCGGGCCGCGGACAAGAACCCGTTCGCCGACAACCCGACCGTCGGCCAGGTCCTGCTGATGTCGAAGGCGGCCCTGGAGCAGCGGGTGCTGAATGATCCGGCCCTCTCGATCTACTCCTGCGGACGCAACGACATCCAGACCGGTCAGATCGACCGCCGCGTCCTCGCCGTGATGGAGTACCTGGTCGCCAAGGGCTATCGCCTCACGATCACCTCGCTCAAGTGCGGGCACTCGTACCTGACCGCTTCGGGCAACGTCTCGGCCCACTCCTACGGCTCGGCCGTTGACATCGCCGCCGTCAACGGGATCCCGATCACCGGGCACCAGGGGCCCGGGACGATCACCGAGGCCGTGATCAAGGATCTGCTGCTCCTGCAGGGCACGATGCGCCCGGCTCAGATCATCTCCCTGATGGACCTCGGGCCACCGACCTTCATCCTGCCCGACCACTACAACCACATCCACGTGGGTTACACCTTCACGACGCAGGGCTCCTCGATCAAGCAGCTCGGCCAGATCCTCAAGCCCGAGCAGTGGCAGCGCCTGATCCAGCGCCTCGGGCAGATCCAGAACCCGAAGGTCCCGACGAAGCCGTCCGACGCCGCGACGCCGGCGAAGGGCAACGGCAGCGGCGACTAGCGGCGCGGGCCCACGCCCAAGCCCGCGATAACCCGAGCCACCTTCGTTCAGCTGGAGCTGGCGGGCAAGCTCGGCCTGCCGGAAGGTCGCTATCTGGTTCGCGACGACGATTCAGAGAGAGTCCTGATCGTTCAGGAGCTTGGGGCGCCCCGCCCGAAGCGTCGAGCCGGGCGGCGCTCAAAGCCGGTCGAGCCGGGCGATCCCGGGGAGACCCCCATCACGCGGGTGACGGTCACCGGCAAGAGGATCGACACCTCGGCCCAGGGATCCGCCTGGCTCAGGGAGATGATGGCGAGCGGAGGAGGCGGAGCAGAGGAGGTCAGGACCGCCACCCGGATCGTCAACAGGGCGCTGACCGCGCTCCGGGCCGAGGCGCGCGACCCGCTGGTGCAGGACATCGGCGCCAGCCGGGCGCTCGCGGTTCGGCTTGGGCACGGGACGGGCGACGAGCTCGCCGAGAGCCGCTGGACCGAGGCCAAGGAGCTGGCGCGCCCTCGCCGCGGCCGCCTCGACGACGTCGACCCCCAATCGCGGGTCGCCGCGGTGCTCGCCGGCCGAGACGAGGTGCATCCGGCCGAGACCCTGATGTTGAGAGCCCGCCTGGATGAACAGCAGGGGCGCCGGAAGGAGGCCGCGTACGGCCTGCGCGCCGCCAGGGAGGCCCTTCAGGAGCAGCCCGCCCGGCGTCAGAAGGAGCTCTTGAAGGAGCTCGATGCGATCGAGGAGAGGCTCGGCTAGAGGGCAGCGAGGACCGCTTCGAGATCGTCGACGACGTCCCCGTCCATGCGAACGGCGGCATTGGCGTCGAACGGGGTCGGGCCGATGGTGATGACCGCAATGCCGCCGCCGCTCCTCAACGTCACCGACGGCAGGCCGGCAACCGGGAAGACCTCGAGCGAGGAGCCCACGCAGAGCATCAGATCGGCGCGGGCAGCGAGTGATTCGGCCTCGGCCATCGCGGCCGCCGGCAACATCTCGCCAAAGAGGACCACGTCGGGCTTCACGTATCCCCCGCATCTCGGGCAGATCGCCGCGCCGTCTTCGCCGAACAGTCGCTCGACCTCCTCCATCTGGACCTGGGCGCCGCAGCCCTGGCAGCTGGCGGTGCGAATCGAGCCGTGCACCTCGATCACGCGCTCCGACCCGGCCTTCGTGTGCAACGTGTCGATGTTCTGGGTGATCAACCCCTCGAGCAACCCGCGGCGCTCCAGCTCGGCGAGCGCTCGATGGGCGCCGTTGGGCTCCTTGTCCCCGAGCATCTGCAGCCTCTCTCTGTAGAAGCCCCAGAAGCGGGCGGGGTCGCGCCGGAAGGCATCGATGTGCGCGACCTCCATCGGATCCACCTTCTCCCAGATCCCCTCGCCGGGCGTCCGGAAGTCGGGGATCCCGGACGGCACGGAGATCCCGGCTCCAGTGAGCGCGACGGTGCAGGACGACTCGCGAATCAGCCCCGCGAGGCGCTCCGCGTGATCGGTGGCTACTTGCCCTGCCACTTGGCGCTGCGCTTCTGCAGGAAGGCGGAGATGCCCTCCTTGCCGTCCTCGGAGAGGAACGCGGTCGCGAAGCCCTGCTTCTCGGCCTCGATCCCCTCGTCGAGGTCGCCCGCGTACGAGACCTTCTTGATCTGCTCGACCGCGAGCGGCGCCTGCGCGGCGAGCTTCCTCGCCCAGGCCAGCGCGGTGTCGAACAGCTCCTCGTCGGGGACCAGTGCGTCGGCGAGGCCCCAGTGCGACGCCTCGGGCGCGAGCACGGCATCGCCGGTCAGGTTCATCTCCAGGGCCTTGGACGGCCCCACAAGGCGCGGCAGGCGCTGCGTGCCGCCGAAGCCGGGGATGATCCCCAGATTGATCTCGGGCTGGCCGAAGACGGCCGAGTCCGCCGCGACGCGGAAGTCGCAGGCCATTGCCAGCTCGCAGCCGCCGCCGAAGGCGATCGCGTTGACCGCGGCCACGGTCGAGACGCGGTCCTGTCCGAGCTCGCGGAGCAGAGCGTGCCCGGTGTTGATCAGGTCGGCGCCGCCGGCCTCGTCCATGCTGGTGAACGCCTTGATGTCGGCGCCTGCGGAGAAGACCACCGGCAGGGAGGAGTAGACGACCATCGCCTTCAGCTCCTCGTCGGCCTTCACCTCCTCCCAGACCTTCTTCAGGTCCTGAATGACCTGCGGGGAGATGGCGTTCATGGGCGGGTTGGCGAGCCAGGCGATCGCGACCTCGCCGCGCTTCTCGAGCTTGACGACTCCCTCGCCGTCGGTCTGCGGATAGGCATAGAAGCCCTGCCCGGACTTGAGGCCCAGGCGGCCCTGCGCCACCAGCCGCTTCACGGTCCGCGGCGGGGCGAAGCGCTCGCCGTGGCTGGCTTCGTAGCGCTCGAGCTTCTCGAGCATCACGTCGAGCCCCTCGAGGTCGGCCTTCCAGAACGGTGGGAAGAGGCCGCGGCGGGGGTCGAGCCCGGCGCCGGCCATCATCCCAAGGTCGATCTCGCGGACGGTCGAGACGCCCTCCTCGAGCAGCTTGCACGACTCGACCAGCGACTTGAGCATGAACAGGTCGGCGAGCTCCTCTGCGTCGGGCTCAGCGTCGCCCTCGATCTGCGGCTCGCCGTCCTTGTAGAAGCCGTCGCCCCCGGACTTCGCGCCGAGATGGCCATCGGCGACCAGCTTCTGCAGGCCCTTGTGGACGTAGAAGCTGTCCCCGTAGGACTCGTTCAGGTACTCGGCGACGTGCAGCACCGTGTCCAGGCCGAGCATGTCGATCAGGAAGAAGGGCCCCATCGGCGAGACGTTCGAGGCCGCCACGCCCTCGTCGATCTTCTTGATCGAGAGGCCCTGCTCCTCCTGCTGGCGCCAGACCTCGCCGGCGGCCGAGTTGAGGATGCGGTTGACGACGAATCCCGGGACCTCCTTGCAGGTGATCGGCTGCTTCCGGATCGCCTGGGCGAAGTTGAAGGCCGTGGCCATCGTGTCCCGCGAGGTGTCCTCGCCGGAGATGATCTCCACCAGCGGCATCACCGAGGCCGGGAAGAAGAAGTGGAAGCCGACGACCTTGCCCGGACGGAGGGTCTCGCGGCCCATCTCGGTGATCGAGAGCGAGGAGGTGTTGGACGCGAGGATCGCGTGGCCCGGGGTGACCTCGTCGAGCTCGCGATAGACCGACTTCTTGATCTCCATCCGCTCCGGCACCGCCTCGATCACGAAGTCGACGTCGCCGAAGTCGTCGTAGGTGGTCGAGCCGGTGATCAGGCCCATCACCTCCTCGAGGCGGGCGTCGGCTGCATCCTGAGTCAGCTTCTCCTTGGAGACCAGCCTGTCTAGCTGAGACTTCGTTACCTCGCGCGACTTCTCGACGGCGTGGTCGACGAACTTCTGCTCGACGTCCTTGACCACCACCGGGATGTCGGCGTTGGCGATGACCTGGGCGATCTCGCCGCCCATCGTGCCGCCGCCCAGCACGGCGGCCTTGAAGACAAACATTTGAGAGGTTCCTCCGAAGGTCGGTTGGCCAAGCAAGGCTATTAGGCTCGCCGAGATGCCGCCGCGCGAACCCGCTTCATCCGACTCCGCCATCCGCCGCGCGACGCCGAGCGACGCCGACGCGGTCGCGCAGCTGCTGCACGACTTCCAGATGGAGTTCGACGAAGCCTCCCCCGGGGTCGAGCTGCTCGCCGAGCGATACGCCAAGCTGATCCGGAACCGCGAGATGACCGTGCTCCTGGTCGGCGACGGTCCCGCCGGCTTCGCCCAGCTCCGCTATCGCCCCTCGGTCTATTCGGCCGGGCAGAACGCCCACGCCTACCTCGAGGAGCTCTACGTGGTTCCGCCGCTGCGCGGCCAGGGGCTCGGCAGAAAGCTCCTCGAGGCGGCGATCGAGACCGCCCGGGGCGAGGGTGCGACGCACATCGAGCTTGGGACGAGCGAGACCGACACCGCCGCCCGGGCACTCTACGAGAGCCTGGGGTTCACGAATCGAGAGGGGAGCCCGGACGGACCGGTGATGTTCTTCTATGAGCGAGAGCTCTAGCCGCCGTAGATCTCGTCCTTGACCAGGGAGACCGACTGGATGACGGTGTCGAGGAAAGGCTCAACCTCAGCCTTAAGTCGCTTGTACTCCCGGCGACCGGCAGGCGTGATCGAGTAGTAGCGCCGCGTTCGGCGATCGGGTAGCTCCCAGCGTCCCTCAACCAGACCTTGACCCTCCATCTCCCTCAACAGGGGGTACATGGTGTTGGGGTTGACGGAGATCGTGCCCTTGGTGAGCCCCTCGATCGACTCGATCAGCCGGTTGCCATAGGTCGGCTCTCGAGCCACCAGATGGAGGACGAGCAGCGGGAAGATGTCGCGGCGGCGGATATCCCCGCCGAACGCGTCGGAAGGCCTGCCACCCCTGCGGCCCTCTCGCTCCTCGACACCCTCCGCACCGGCCTTGGCTGCCTGAGCCACGGCCTCCGAGATCGGCTTCGCTCGATCCGCCACTGGCCGGCGAGTCTACGGATCTACTTACTCGTAACCACTGCGGCTCGATTTTCGCTGGTGCGGGCAGCAGGCCGACTCGTCTGTGCCGACCTATTACGGCGCGGCCTGGGTCGCCCTGGGGCGGGTCATGCTGACCTCCTCGGCGCTCGGCTCCTGCCCGGGCTAGCGGCCCTCGCCTACTCGATGTCCTGCTGAGTGCCTCCGGGCATGAAGAGCTGGCAGATGATCCAGCCCGCCGCGAGCATGCCCGCGCCGACGTACCAGGCGCTCTTCATGGCGTCCACGAAGTCGTCGACTCCCGCGGCGCCGCTCAGCTCGGTGGCGCTGGCGATGATGGTCCCCATCACCGCCATGCCGAGCGCGGAGCCGAAGTTCCGGAAGGTCTGTGTGATCCCCGAACCCTGCCCACGCATGGAGTCCGGAAGCCGGTTGAGCGCATCGGCGTTCAGGGGCGAGAAGACGAGGCCGAAGCCGGCGCCCGTGACGAGCATGCCGGCGAGGGTCGCGGAGCGGCTCAGGCCGTCGAGCTCGGAGGCCCAGAGGATCATGCCCACCGTTCCGGCAGCCAGGCCGAGGGCGACCGGTCTCTTGGCCCCCCACTTGTCCATCCAGCGGCCGCCGATCCGGGCCGCGACGAAGAACGAGTAGAACATCGTCAGGATCGAGAAGCCCGCCTCCGTCGGCTGCTGGTGAACGGCGACCTGGAAGTAGACGCTGCCGAAGAAGAAGACGGCGAGCCAGGGCCCAAAGACCAGGAGGGTCAGGATGTTGTCGACCGCGAAGGGGCGGTTGGCTGCCATCGCGCGCACGTCGATCAGCGGGTCCTCGGTGTTGCGCTCCGCGAAGACAAAGGCCACGAGAAGCAGGACGCCGGCGACGATCGAGCCGATGGTGCGAGCGTCCCCCCATCCCCAGACGGTCGATTGCTGGATGCCGAGCACGGCCAGACTCATCCCCACGACGATCAGCACAGCCCCGCGTATGTCGATGCGAGCCGGGTTCTTGATGTCCCGCAGCTTCGCGAAGTAGATCTCGGTGAGCGCCAGGATCGCCACCGGCACGTTGATCCAGAAGATCGCCCGCCAGGTCCAGAACTGCGTCAGATAGGCGCCGGCGATCGGGCCGATCGCGGTGAACAGGCCGGCCACGATGAAGAACGTTGCGAGGCCCCTGCCGCGCTCCGCCGGTGGGAAGGCGTCGAGGACGAGAACCGTCGCCGAGGGGATCAGCAGGCCACCGGCGGCACCCTGGATCGCCCGGAAGACGATCAGCCAGGTCTCGGCGATGCCGGTGTCCGGCACGAGGCCGCACATCAGTGAGGCAGCGGCGAACAGGACGATCCCGATCACGACGATCCGGCGGTGGCCGAAGATGTCGCCGAGCCGGCCGCCGAGCGCTACGAACGCCGCGGTCGCCAAGGCGTAGGCGGTGACAAGCCACTGCTCCCCGGTCTCCGTCAGGTGGACGTCCCTCTGGATCGTCGTCGCCGAGATGCTGACGATGGTGAAGTCGATCATCACCATCGCCATGGCCGGCACGAGCGGCCAGAGGACCTTGTAGCGCTGGTAGCCCTGGGTCGAGGCTTCCATCGACGGGCGCCACCCTAGAACAGGCCGCGGATGGCGTCCACGGCAGCCCGCCCGAGCAGGAAGACGATCAGGACCCCGGCCGCGCCGACCACGAAGCCAATCGCGCCGAGGATTGGGTCCTCGAGCAGGACGCCGAGGCTGATCAGCACGACACCGATCGAGGGAACAGTGTCGAGGCCGGTGAAAGGTGGCGCGAGGAACGCCGTCGCGACCAGGACCAGGGTCACCGCCCCGTAGAGGATGCCGGTGAAGCGATGGGAGAGCAGGAACCCCAGTCGCGCGTGCGAGTGACGCTCGATCCAGCGGATGCGCGGCAGCAGGGTCGTGGCGAACCGCTCCCGCGTCGGCATCCCGATCTCTCGCCCCCTCCAGCGCTCGGGCAGCCAGACGCATCGCCTCCCCACGATCAACTCCAAAGCCAGGAGCATCGCGATCACCTCGAAGACGTGGGTGACGCCGCCCGTGGGAAGCGGCAGGGCGGGCACGGCAAGCAACAGGACGAAGAGGACCGCGAAGCTCTTCTCCTCGAAGACGTCGATCAGGCTGCCGATCGTCTTCGGCTCCTTGCCGTCCAGCCATCGCTGGAGGAGGTCGCTGAGCTTCTCCCCGTCGGGCATCCGCTGATTCTCCCCGGAACGACGAGCGCCCCGGGTCACCGGGGCGCTCGTGGAGTGGTGCACGACCTCGCCGTCAAACGGGTTGCGCTTACGCGCACCCTCGCATCTAAACCGTCGCTGGAGCCTGCTCCTGCTGGCTCTCGGAGGACTCGCGCTCGGCCTTCTCGCGGATGGCCTTCGCCTCGGGGGTCTCCTCGTCGGCCTGGCGGCCCATGAGGAGCTCCTTGGCGATCACCAGGCGCTGGATCTGCGAGGTGCCCTCGTAGAGCTGCATGATCTTGGCGTCGCGCATCAGCTTCTCGACCGGGTACTCCTTGATGAAGCCGTACCCGCCGTAGACCTGCACGGCGTCGGTCGTGACCTCCATCGCGGAGTCAGCGGCGAACCGCTTGGCGTGCGAGGCGGCCAGCGTGTTGCGCTTGCCCTGGTCGAGCAGGACGCCCGACTGCCAGACGAGCAGGCGTCCGGCCTCGACCTTGGTCGCCATGTCGGCGATCATGAACGCGACCGCCTGGTGCATGGCGATCGGGACGCCGAACTGGACGCGCTCCTTCGAGTACTCCATGGCGAACTCGAGAGCGGCCCGGGCGATGCCGACGGCCATCGCGGCGACGCCGGGACGCGTGCGGTCCAGGGTCATCATCGCCAGCTTGAAGCCGTGGTTCTCCTCGCCGAGCAGGTTGCCCTCGGGGATCTCCGTCTCGTTGAACGTGATGGTCGCCGTGTTGGAGGCGCGCTGACCGAGCTTGTCCTCCTTCTTGTCGACCGTGACCGTGTCGTCCTTGGGAACGACGAAGGCCGAGATGCCGCGGTGACCGGCGTCCTTGTCGGTCTTCGCATAGACGGTGAACCAGTCGGCGTAGCCGCCGTTGGTGATGAAGCACTTGGAGCCGTTGATGACCCACTTGTCGCCCTTCTTGACGGCGGTCGTCTTCATGCCCGAGACGTCCGAGCCGGCGTCGGGCTCGGTCAGGCAGAAGGAGGCCAGCTTGGGCGCCTCGGTGAGCATGCCCAGGTACTCCTTCTTGACCTCCTCGGAGCCGCCGAGCGCGACCGGCGTCGCGGCGAGGCCGTTGGCCATCAGCGAGGTGCCGATGCCCGAGCAGCCCCAGCCCATCTCCTCCTCGATCAGGCAGCCTGAGAGGAAGTCGAGGCCCGGACCGCCGTATTCCTCGGCGACGTGGGTGTTCATCAGACCGATCTCCCAGGCCTTCTCAACGATGTCCTGGGGCCAGGTCCCGTCCTTGTCGTAGTCCCACGCGACCTTGCGAATGTCCTTCTCGGCGAAGCTGTGCGCGAGCTCTCGCAGGTCCTTCTGCTCGTCGGTGAGGGTGAGGTCAACCACGGATAGTGCTCCTTTTGAGCTGGTTTGAAGTCTTCGGAGACTGATTGACTGGTCAGTCAGCCAGCCCCAGAAAGGGTACCCCATCGCCTGGCGCCCATGCGCAGGTAGGCACGGATCCGATCTCCGTAGGCGACACCGACGCCTGGCCGCAACACCGTTCCTAGCGTGACGCGATATGAAGATGACCGTGGAGACGGGACCGGCCAGAGAAAGCCAAGATGCCATCGCGGAGGCTGCCGTGGTCGCCGGGCACGAGATCGTGCGCCGGTTCGGCGAGGGTGAGACCGCGGTGCAGGCCCTGCGCGGTGTCAGCGTTGCCTTCCCCCGCGGCAGCTTCACGGCGATCATGGGACCGTCGGGCTCCGGCAAGTCGACGCTGATGCACATCCTCGCCGGACTGGATCACCCCACCAGCGGCTGGGTGGAGCTGGCCGGCACGCGGCTCGACGAGCTCTCCGACCACGACCTCACCGTGCTGCGCCGCGATGCGATCGGCTTCGTCTTCCAGACCTACAACCTCCTCCCCGTGCTCACGGCGGAGGAGAACATCACCCTCCCAGTCCGGATCGGCGGCAGGAAGCCCGACAGCGCGTGGCTCGAGGAGCTGCTGAAGGCCACCCGGATGGAAGACCGCCGCGACCACCGGCCGTCGGAGCTCTCGGGCGGAGAGCAACAGCGCGTCGCGGTGGCCCGAGCCCTGCTCAGCCGGCCGGAGGTGGTCTTCGCGGATGAACCCACCGGGAACCTCGACACCAAGGCCGGACACGGCGTGCTCGATCTGCTCCGGAAGGCGGTGGACGACTACGGGCAGACGACGGTGATGGTCACCCATGATGCATCGGCGGCGGCGATGGCGGATGAGGTTCTCTTCCTCGCTGACGGTGAGATCGTCGACCGTCACAAGAAGCCCAGCATCGAGGACATCCTCGACCACCTCAAGGCGATGGCTTGACCAAGCTGGCTCTACGGGGCATGACCGAGCGCAAGCTGCGCTCGGTCCTGACTGCGATAGCGGTCCTGCTGGGGGTGTCGATGATCTCCGGCACCTACGTGCTCACCGACGGGATCCGCGGCGCCTTCAAGAAGATCAACGAGACCGCCAACCAGGGCACGGACGCCGTGCTCTCCCCCAAGACGGAGTTCAACAGCGGCTTCACCCAGGCGGAGAACCTGCCGGTGTCGCTGCTCAAGAGGGTTCGCGCTCTGCCCGAGGTGGACCGGGCTGCCGGGGCACAGCAGGCCTTCGGCGCCCTGGTGGTGGACGGCGAGCCGATCAAGCAGTTCGGCGGGCCGAACCTGGTCTTCGGCACCACCCCCGAGCCCTTCGACCCGACTTCCCCGGCTGAGGGCCGCGATCCCTCGGCGCCGGGTGAGATCGCCGTCAGCCGGGACCTCGCCCACCAACACGGGATCGACGTCGGGGATCGAGTCGGCCTGGAGACCTCGCACGGGACGGCACAGGTCACCGTCGTGGGCCTGGTCGACTTCGGCGGCTCGGGCTCGGCGGCCGGCTATGGCTTCACCATGGCGACGCCGGGCGACATTCGCCGCTGGTACGACCAGCAGGGCGAGGTGGGCCAGATCCTCGTTGCGGCAAAGCCGGGGATCACGCCAGAGGGCCTCGTCCGGGTCATCCAGTCCGTCGCGCCACCGGACGTCAAGGTGCAGACCGGACAGCAGCAGGCAGACGAGCAGGCCAAGGACATCTCGAACTCGATCAACTCCTTCCTCGGCCCGGCGCTGCTCGCCTTCGCCGGCGCAGCGCTGCTGGTGGGCGCCTTCATCATCTTCAACACCTTCTCGATCTCCGTCGCCGAGCGGACCCGCGAGTTCGCCTCGCTGCGAACGCTGGGGGCAACCCGGTCCCAGGTTCTGCGCTCGGTCGCCGTCGAGGCGCTCACCATAGGCGTGCTCGCCTCGGTCGCCGGCCTGTTCGGCGGGCTCGCCTTCGCCAGGGGGATCGGGGCGTTGTTCAAGGCTGCCGGTGCCGGGATACCCACGTCCAACCTCGTCCTGGAGACCCGCACGATCGCGGTGGCTCTGGGAATCGGGATAGGGATCACGCTTCTTGCCGCGATCGGCCCCGCGGTCCGCGCCACCAGGATTCCACCCGCACTCGCCCTCGAGGAGGGCGCTCGGATCGCGCCCTCCCGGGCATCTCGCTTCGCTCCATACCTCGCGGCGGTCGTCACTCTCGGCGGGCTCGGCTCGCTCGTCTATGGCCTGTTCGGCTCGGGACCCGCTGCCGACAAGCTGCTCGCCATGGCCAGCGGCGCCGTCCTGCTGTTCGTCGGCCTCGCCCTGGTCGCCAAGTACATCGTCCGTCCGGTCGCGGCGACGATCGGGCTCCCGCTGGAGCGCCTCTCCGCGGTCGTCGGGCAGCTCGCGCGCGAGAACGCGCAGCGCAACCCGGCCCGGACCGCCCTCACGGCCGCGGCCCTGATGGTGGGACTTGGCCTGGTGGTGTTCGTCGCCGTCTTCACCGCCGGCCTGAAGGCCTCGATCGATGGCTCGATCGACAGGCTGATCACCGCGCAGATCGTTGTGAGGGCGGACAGCGGCGGCCTCCAACCGATCCCGCGGGAGGTCCAGGAGATCGCCTCGCGGGTTCCGGGCGTGGCGAGCACCAGCGCTGTCCTCTACGACCAGGTCGAGGTCAACGGGCAGTCGTCGAATCTCCTGTACGACGACCTCGGCGGAGTGGAACCGAGCACGATCCGCGACGGCTACAAGTTCGACTGGATCCATGGTTCGGACGAGACGCTGTCCCGGCTTCACGGGACCAACGCCGTGATCGAGGAGCAGTTCGCCAAGGCTCACCACGTCGGGATCGGCGACACCTTCAAGGTGGTGACGCCGTCGGGCGGCAGCGCCACGTTGACCGCAATCGGCGAGTACAAGGACCCGACATTGCTTCAGGGGCTGATGGTGGACCGCAGGACGCTGGAGTCCATCTCCGAGGCGCGCGACCCATTCATGGTGCTGGTCTCGACCCAGCCGGGCGCCAACGCGGCGACGGTGCAGCGAAACATGGATGCTGCCCTGCAGCGCTTCCCGGTCGCCAAGGTCGACTCGCAGCAGGGGCTCAAGGACCAGGTCAGCAAGCAGACCGACCAGATCGTCTACCTGCTCTACGCCCTGCTGGCGATGAGCGTGGTGATCTCGCTCTTCGGGATCGCCAACAGCCTCTTCCTCTCGATCCACGAGCGCACCCGCGAGTTCGGCCTGCTGCGCGCCATCGGTGCCACCCGCAGGCAGGTTCGGCGGATGGTCCGCTACGAGAGTGCGATCACGGCGGCGATTGGCGGGGTGCTGGGCATCGCGGTGGGCCTTCTCTTCGGTGCCCTGCTGACCGCGTCGCTGAGCGAGCTCGGCCTCGTCTTCCGGGTCCCGGTCGGCCAGCTCGTCATCTTCTTCGTCCTCGCTGTGTTCGTCGGGATCATCGGAGCGGTGCTGCCGGCGCGCCGGGGATCGCGAATCGACGTGATGCAGGCCGTCCACTACGAGTAGCAGGGCTGACTAACCTCCAGCCATGCTCCTGGCCACGTTCCAGGTCGGCATCGTCTTCATCATCATCGTCCTGATCGCCCTGCCCGTCGGAGCGATCGTCTTCGCGCGCGGGGCCGGCGGCGCCTTCAAGCAGATCGGCAAGGGCCCGCTCGCGATGGAGCAGGACTTCCCCCAGAGCTCCGGCGGCGCGACACATGCGGTCTCCGCCGAGGTGCGCGAGGAGGAGATCCGCCAGATGGTCCAGGCGCGCTCGGATCGGGGGGTGGCCAAGGGCCGCAAGGCCCTCGACGTCGACGCCGAGGTGGAGAAGCTGCTCGCGTCCGAGCCGGGCGGGCCTGGCCTGGGAGGCGACAGGGGACTCCGCGAGGAGGTCCGGCAGCTGGTCGTGGCACGAAACGAGCGCCGGCAGCGCCAGGGCAAGAAGCCGCTCGACGTCGATCGGGAGATCGAGCGGCAGCTCAGTGAACTGGAGAACCTCGGCCAATAAGATTGCGCGCGTGGAGGCCAGCGACGCAGAGAGCCGGATCATGGAGCTGGAGGAGATCACCGATGTCCCCGGCACCTACTTCAACCCGCAGACCGAGGTGGTCGTCGTCGTCGACGACTCGGCCTCGATCGACCAGGAGGTCTTCAACATGGAGGCCTTCGAGGGCGCGAACTGGGTGCGAATCTCCGACGAGGTGCCGGTCGACGAGGAGAGCCGCGACAAGCTGCTCGAGGACTTCCAGACCCACTACCACCCCGGCTCGAGCGGATCGGTCTCCGAGACGGCCCTCGAGCAGGGCGACGAGGAGATCGACGAGGACGAGGAAGGCCAGGACCCGGGCCGCGAGGATTAGCGGCCACCAGGCCGCGCTACTTTGGAGCGGAGCGCGAAGCGCGTTAGCGACAACAGGAGAACTTGCGTGAACGCGTCCGCCCCATTCACCAACGACCGCTACGACGAGGAGCCCTACGCGGAAGCGGAGGGGACCGAGCTCAGCCGGGTCCACATCTCGCGGACGTTCACCGGCGACCTGGAGGGCGAGAGCACGGCGGAGCTGATGATGGCCAAATCCGAGGGCGGCGGGGGATACATCGGCCACGACCGAATCACCGGGACCCTGGGCGGCAAGTCAGGGAGCTTCGTCTTCCAGCACGGCGGGATCATGGGCCCGGAGGGCATCTCCAATACGGGGACGGTCGTGCCCGGGACCGGCACCGGGGAGCTCGAGGGAATCAGCGGCGAGGGGACGATGCTCGCCGACGATGAGGGCAACCACACCCTCACGCTCACCTACGAGCTGGGCTGAGGCCTACACGGCGACCACGACGATGAACGCCGCGTAGAGCGCGATCCAGGCGAGCACCGGCGGCAGCTCGAAGCGGTCCCGCAGTCGAAGCGCCCAATAGGCGATCACCCCGCCGGCCAGCCCGAGCGCGACGGACACGGCGGCGTTTCCGGTCAGGTCCCACTCCGTGAAGACCAGGCCGATGCCCACTGGAATCGTCGACTGGAACACCATCGCGCCGGTGATGTTCCCGAGCGCGAGCGAGTCCTTTCCCTCGCGGACCCAGAAGAAGCTGTTCACCTTCTCCGGAAGCTCCGTGGCGAGCGGGGCCAGGATCAAGGACAGGACGATCGCCTCGACACCGAGGTCCCCGGCCACGTTGAGCAGCTCCTCCACGAACAGGTGGGCGCCACCCACCATCGCCGCGAGTCCGATCAGGAACTGGGCCACAGCTGTCGCCATTCTCGGCTCGGCCGCCCGGCCCGCCGTGCCCCGCGCCAGGATCAGCGGATTGAGGGTCTCCTCCGGCTGCGCCTCGCCCCCCTGGTGGAGCGTGAGCCACACGTAGACCGGATACGCGGCGATGAAGGCGAACCCGGCGGGGACCTGCAGCCCGCTCGGAGCGCCAAGGCCCAATCCAAGGCCGAGCGCAAAGAAGACCAGGAAGAAGGCGAGATCCCGGTCCAGGGTTGCGACGTGGGCGCGCAGGAAGATGTCCTGGGGGCGCTGGCGCCGGTAGACGTAGGCGGTGAGACCGACGAGTCCCATCGCGAGGGTGGCCAACAGAAAGGGAGCACCCACGATCGCCCCGACGGCGATGTCCTCGTTCTTGCTCCCTTCGATCAGGGCCACGACCGCGATCAGCGTCTCCGGCATCGCCGTCCCGACGGCCGCCAGCAGGCTTCCAACCGCGCCCTCCCCCAGCTCCAGGCGATGGCCGATCCTCTCCACCGCGTTCGTGAACAGCAGAGCGCCCGCGAGGATGACCGCAAAGCTCGCGATCAGCAGGACGAAATCCATCAGCGTGACCTAGGCGTAGCCGAAGGCGAGCGCGATCACCAGGTAGACGAGCAGCAGCTGCAGCCCCTCGTACCAGGTGGACTCGCCCTCCTGGGTGACCTGGTTGGCGATGATCGCGGCGATCGCCAGGGCCGCCAGCTCGAGGCCGTTGAAGACCAGCGGCATCGGGGCGGGGCCGAGCACGAAAGAGACGAGCACCAGCACCGGCGCGACAAAGAGGGCGACCTGGGCGCTCGAGCCGATCGCGATGTTGACCGCGAGGCTCATCTTGTTCTTGTAGGCGACCAGGACAGCCACCCAGTGCTCCGCCGCGTTGCCGACGATGGCCACCACGATCGCGCCGATGAAGAACTCGGATAGCCCGATCGCTTGGGAGGTCTCCTCGATCGAGCCGACCAGGATCTCGGAGAGGACGCCGACAAGCGCGCCCGAGATCGCGAGGGCCAGTACGGATCTCCTCGTGCTCCAGTCGCCGCGGTCCTCCGTGCTCGACTCCTCCTCGTGGGGGTTGAAGAGGGCCGCGTGGGTCCGCAGCGAGAAGAGCAGGCCGGCCCCATAGGAGACGATCAGGACGATGGCGACCGCCAGGGAAAGATTCTCGAGAGTGCTCCCGTAGTCGACTATCGCGTCCCCGGGGTGCGGTAGCCCATCGCCTTCGACCAGCGCGAAGACGCCCGGCATGATCAGCGCGGCGACCGCCAGCAGCAGCATCGTGGACTGGGCGCTCGCTGCCGTCTGCCCAAACTTCTGCACCCCGCGCGTTCGTCCTCCGCTCAGGCCGCCGACCAGCATTGCGGCGCCCATCACCAGCAGGATGTTCCCGAGGATTGAGCCGATGAGGGACGCCTTGACGACCTCGTGCAGCCCCTTCTCGAGAGCGAACAGCGCGATGATCAGCTCGGGCGCGTTGCCGAACGTGACGTTGAGCAGGCCGCCGACCACGTTGCCCGAGCGCTCCGCCAGCTCCTCCGTCGCCCTGCCCATCATCGCCGCGGGAGGGATCAGAGCGACTGCCGAGACGAAGAAGACCGCCGTTGCGGGAGCGCCGGCGAGGTCGACGATGACCGCCGCCGGGATCAGCGGCGCGAGGAGATAGGGCCAGGTGTCGGGCCCGAGAAGCCGCCGCTTCCCGGGCGACGGGGATGTGGGCTCCGGCATGGGG
The DNA here is from genome assembly GCA_963817275.1 of uncultured Solirubrobacterales bacterium. GTDB lineage: Bacteria > Actinomycetota > Thermoleophilia > Solirubrobacterales > 70-9 > DASUPK01. The sequence goes on from CAWFOA010000009.1 coordinate 37,176, forward strand.
GGAGCTTAGGCGGCTACTGGGTGAGCAGGTTGGCGCATTGCTGCAGCGCCGCCTGGCCCGAGGCCTGCGAGAGGCACTGCTGATAGGCCTGCGTGGCCGAGCCGCTCGGCGCCTTGGTGGACCCGCCCGACTCGGGCAGGGCGCCGCTGGTCCCGAGACCGCCCCGGAGCGCGTTGCCCAGCTGCCCCTGATTGATCCCGAGCTTCTGAAAGAGGTTGCTCAGCGGCTGGGCGTTCGCCGGAGCCTGGATCGTCTCGGGCTTGTTGACGTCGGCGAAGTTGAGCTGGAAATCGATGCTGAGCGAGTCCGGCCCTCCGGGAGTGCCGGCGGGCGGCTTCAGGTCGGCGCTCACCTGGAACCGGCGAAGGAGCTTGTCGTCCTCGCCGGTGTTCACGTCGATGCTCCCGGACTGGATGACGTCGTTGAGCCGGTTCAGCTGGTCGGTATTGACGTTGCCCACGGCGTTACCCGCCTTTGAGGCGATCGCCTTCAGGTCCTCAACCAGCTTGGGGACGTTCGCGGTACCGGAGATGTGGATCGTCTTCGTGCCCTCCACGTCCTCGGTGCCTTCGTTCTTCAGGTCCGACAGCCAATCGGCCGGGCTGATGTTGAGCGCCTTCAGCAGGCTGGCCGACTTGCCCGACTTGTTCTGGCCCTGGAGCTGGGCGTATGTGGAGGTGAACTCGTCGTAGAGCTGCTGCGGCACCGCGTATTCGGTCCCCTCGAACTTGACGAAGGCCGCATCACCGGTGGAGGTCAGGCCGCCCGCACCCGAGAAGCTCTGTGACCCACCCTCGCCCTTGAGCGACACGTCGATGTCGAACTGCGGAAATTGACCGCTCGGCCGCCTCTGGAACCGCCCACCCAGCTTCACCTCGAGGCTGCCGGGGTTGTCCCCGCCGGACGTCTCGATCTTGAAATCGAGGTCGAACGTGCCGCTCTGGATGCTCGTCGGGTTGCTGAAGGTCTGGTCGAGGACCTGCTGCGGGTCCTCGTTGTTGCCCCCACCGCCGCAGGCCGCGACCAACAGCGCGGACGCGAGCGCGAGGGCGAGAACGACTGGGGCACGGCTTCTGTTCAAGCGACTTCCTCTTCCTCTCAGGGGTGCAGCGGCGCCGCAGGGTACCGCAAGCCCTTTAGCGGCAGGTTGGGATCACTCGTCCTATCCTCACCTCAATGGAGGGGAGGAGAGCCTGTCCCACGTGCGGAGCCGACAACCCCGAGCGGGCTCGATTCTGCATGTCGTGCGGCGCGGAGCTCTCGCTCAAATGCCCGAGTTGCGGCGCCGATAACCCGCCCGGCGCCAAGTTCTGCATCGAGTGCGGGACAGCGTTCTCCCCCGCCCCTTCGGCGGCTGTTTCGCCGTCTCCCTCCGAGGCCCCGCCCGAGGAGCGGCGCCAGGCGACCGTGCTGTTCGCCGACCTCTCCGGCTACACGGCGGCGGCCGAGCGCATGGACCCGGAGGCGGTGAAGGCCCTCGTCGACCGCACGCTTCGGGTTCTGGGCGAGGAGATCGAGCGTTTCGGCGGGTCGATCGACAAGTTCATCGGCGACAACGTGATGGGCGTCTTCGGTGCCCCCGTGGCCCACGAGGACGATCCCGAGAGGGCCGTGCGCGCCGGCCTCGCCATGCAGGACGCGATGGAGGACGCGAACCGCCAGAGCCGGGACAAGTACGAGGTGGGCTTCTCGCTCCGGGTTGGGATCAATTCCGGCGAGGTGATGGCGGGCGCCGTCGGCGACCGCTACACGGTGATGGGCGACGCGGTCAACGTCGCCGCGCGGCTCCAGGCCGCCGGGCGTCCCGACAGCGTCACCGTCGGCGAATCGACCTACCGCGCCAGCCGTGAGGCGATCACCTACGAGCGGCTCGAGCCGCTCACCCTGAAGGGCAAGGAGGAACCGGTACCCGCCTGGGAGGCCACTGACGCCCTCGCAAAGCCGCGCCGGGGCGCCGGCCGCGCGCAGACACCGCTGATCGGCCGCGAGGAGGAGGCGGGCCTGCTCACCTCGCTGGTCGAGCGGGTCGAGCGCGAGGGGCGCCCGCACCTCGTCACCGTGATCGGGCAGGCGGGCGTCGGCAAGTCGCGGCTGCTTCGGGAGCTGATGACGAACCTCGCGGAGTCCGACGATCCCCCGACGATCAGACGAGGACAGTGCCCGCCATATGGGGCCGGGATCGCCTACTGGGCGCTCGCCGAGGTTCTCAACGACGAGTTCGAGATCCGCGACACGGACGCCCCTGATGCGGCCTGGGAGAAGCTGCGCTCGGGCGTCACCGAGCTGATGAGCGATCTGGGCGACGAGGCCGCGGGCGACCGAAACGCCGCCCTGCTGGCGATCCCGCTTGGCCTCGAGCCCCCCGAGGAGCTTCAGCAGGCCGAGCCCGATCCGCAGCGGATGCGCGAGGCGCTGTTCTCGGCCGCCCGCGCGGCCGTCGAGGCGATCGCCCGGCGCCGGACCCTCGTCCTCGCGATCGACGACATCCACTGGGCCGACGAGGGAATGCTCGACCTGATCGATCACCTGACGCGCTGGGTCCGCGCTCCCCTCCTGCTCGTCTGCCTGACCCGCGACGAGCTGCTCGAGCGGCGGCCCGGCTGGGGCGGCGGGCGCCGCAACGCCACCACGATCGCCCTGGAGCCGCTCACCGAGGGCGAGACGCGTGAGCTGGTGGCGGCCCTGATGCCGAGCTCGGGGAACGGAACAGGTGACGTGGTTCCGGAGGTCGCCGAGCGCTCCGGCGGCAACCCGCTCTTCGCCGAGGAGATGGTCAACCGGCTCCTCGAGGAGGAGACGGTCGAGGCGCAGGCGCTGCCCAGGACAGTTCAGTCCCTGCTCGCCGCCCGCCTGGACTCGCTCGACCGCCTGGAGCGGCGGCTGCTCCAGTCGGCCTCGGTGGTCGGGCAGACCTTCTGGGAGGGGGCGCTGGCGCCGACCGCCGCAGAGGAGGGCCTGGACCTCGGCCAGACCCTGGCCAACCTCGAGGAGAAGGACCTGCTCGCGCCCAGCCACAGCAGCCGGCTCGCCGGCGAGCGCGAGTACGCCTTCAAGCACGTCCTGATCCGCGACGTCGCCTATTCGATGCTGCCGAAGTCGGTCCGCTGCCGGAAGCACGTCGAGGTCGCCGAGTTCATCCGCGACCGGGCCGGAGAACGCATCGACGGCGTCATCGGCCTGATCGCGGAGCACTTCGCCCGCGCGGCGGCGCTCGGATCCGAGGCGGGGCTGGATCGCGACGCCCTCGCCGAGCTGCAGAACCAGGCGCTTGAATCGCTCGAGGTCGCCGGCGATGCCGCCGCCGCCCTCTACTCCAACGCCGAGGCCTTCGACCGGTACACGGCCGCGCTCGACATCTCGGAGTCCCTCGACGCCGGCACCGTCGCGCGGATCGGCGAGAAGCAGGGAGACGTCGCCCTGCGGATGGGGCGCGTCGATGCCGCGGTCGGGGTCTGGGAGCGCTGCCTCGACTACCACCGCGCCGAGGAGGACCTGGCGCGGGTCGCGGACCTCCACCGCAAGATCGGCGCGGCCCTCTGGCACAAGGGGGAGCGGCGCGCGTCGATCGACAACTACCAGCGCGGGATCGACCTGCTCAAGGACGGCCCGCCCTGCATCGAGCTGGTGCGCCTCTACGAGGAGGCGGCCTCCCTCTATATGCACACCGGCGACAACATGCTCGCCATCTACGCCTCGGAGAAGGCGCTCCGCCTCGCCGAGCGCCTCGGCGAGGCCCGCGCGGCGAGCCGGGCGCACGGGATCTTCGGCCGCGTCTTCGGCCGCATCGGCGACTCGGAGAAGGCGCGCGAGAACCTGGAGCGCTCGGTCGCGCTCGCGAGGGAGTCGGACCGCAGCGAGGCGGTGCGCGCCCTGCTCACCCTCGGCTACCACCTGGAGGTCTCCGAGGCCGACTACGCGGGTGCCGCCGCGGCCTATCGGGAGGCGCTCGAGATCGCGCAGGAGGTCGGTGACCTGCCCTCGCAGGTCGAGCTGCACGCTTCGCTCGGTGAGCTGGCGGTCGAAGCCGGTGATTGGGAGGAGGTCGAGCGAGCCGCCGAGGCGAGCGCGCAGCTGGCCGAGCGCGAGGGCCTGCACGGCAAGCTCTGCTTCCCCGACGTGATGCGGGGCGTCCTCAGCTGGCGCGCCGGCGACTGGGAGGAGGCGGGCAAGTTCTTCCGCCGCGCCCATCAGCTGGGCGAGCAGGTCGGGCGATCCGAGGTGGCCTTCAACGCGCTCTACTGGCTCGCGATCACGCTGCGGGAGAGCGGCGACCTCAACGGCGCGGAGACCGAGCTCACTCGCGCGCTCGACATCTGCGAGCGGGCGGGACTGATCGCCCAATCGGTCGAGGCGATCTCCGCCCGCGCAGTCGTCCTGGCGCTGGCCGGCCGCACCGATCAGGCGCGAGCCGCCGCCGAAGAGGCGGAACGCCTGGCCGGGCGGCTCCACTATCCCGTCGGCGAGGCCGCCACCGCCGAGGCCGCCGGCGCGACCGCCGACGACCCCGCTGGTGCAGAGGCCAAGATGGACCAGGCGCGCCAGCGCTGGCAGAAGCTCGGCCGCCCGCTCGACGCGACCCGCTGCCTCGTGGTCCAGGGACGGATGCTGCTGGAGTCCGACCCCGACGCAGCCGCGAAGCTGCTAGATGAGGCCGCCTCGGAGTACGAGGAGCTCGCTGCCCCGGCCCTCGCCGCTCGCGCGCGCGAAACCGTCCGGGCCTAGCCTGGCTACATACAATCGCGCCATGACCGCTGACGGCCCGAAGACCTGGATCCTCACGGGTTCCCTCGAGAACTTCCGCATCAACGTCGAGCGCGGCTTCGACGTGATCGGCTTCAAGGAGCGGCGGCGACGCCAGGCAGAGGAATTCGAGCCGGGCGACGAGGTCTTCTTCTACGTCACCGGCGTCCAGGCCTTCGGAGGACTCGCCCGGGTGAGGTCCGAGATGTTCGAGGACCGCGAGCCGATCTGGCCGGCAAAGAAGGGCAAGCAGGAGATCTATCCCTGGCGCGTGGAGGCCGAGCCGGTTCTGATCCTGCCGGAGGACGAGTTCGTGGCCGCCGAGGAGCTCGCGACCGAGCTCGAGCACGTCCGGAAGTGGCCGCCCGACCACTGGCACCTCGCCTTCCAGGGCCAGCTGCGAACGATCGGCGAGGCGGACGCCAGGCTGCTCCGGGAGCGATTCGAATCAACGGCGGCCACAAACACCGCCGCCGAACAGACAGCCGCGGCCCGCGCGTGAGCGAAGAGGGCACCGGACTCGTCCACGAGCGCCACTTCACGCGGGAGGAGGCGAACGGCCTGCTCCCTCAGCTGACGACGATGCTGAGCCAGCTCCAGGACTCAAGGGACGAGCTCACCGACGCCGAGGCGCACGAGGCGCTGTCCGAGGCCGCCCCGGCCAACGGCGGAGGCGAGGAGGGGAAGCAGGTCGGCGTCGCGTTCCTAGAGGTCAGGCGCCTGCTCGAGACCATCGAGCAATCGGGGATCGTGCTTCGCGACATCGACCGCGGCCTGGTCGACTTCCCGGCAGTGAGGGACGGCCGCGAGGTCTATCTCTGCTGGGAGCTCGGCGAGGACGACGTCGGCTACTGGCACGACATGGACGCTGGCTACGGTGGCCGCGAGCCGCTCGACTGAGTTCAGGTCGCTGCCGCGCAAACTGCTCCGCGACCTGCGAGGCCTGGGGGGCAACGAGCGCATCGCCGTGATCGGCGCCGCCGTCATGGTGGGCAGCCTGCTGCTCCCCTGGTACCAGTCTCCGATTTCGAACGACCTGGTCCTGACCGGCATCGGGGCGTTCGGCTGGGCCGAGGGGGCGCTGCTCCTGATCGCCGGGGCGACGACCTTCCTCGCCCTCCAGGGTGGCGGCGGGTACATCCCGCCGCGACCACTCCGTGAGTGGGCCCTGTTCGTTGCGGCGGGCTCCTGGGCGGCGGCGATCGTCGTCTACCGCATGTTCGACCGTCCGCCGTTCACCCTCGGCGGCCGGGACGAGCCCTACGACCTGCACTACGCGATCTTCGTCGCGCTGGCCGGCGCCGCGATCATTGTCGCGGCCGGGCTGCGGATGCGCCCCCGCGAGCGCGCGAAGCGTCCACGCGCCCCGGATTGATCAGTCAATAGGCGGTGGAAGCTCCATGCCGTGGCGCTGCATGCCCGCCTCGATCTCCGAGATCACCGTTTCGATCACGGCAACGCGCGCGTAGCGCTTGGACTCGGCCGGGATCAGGTGCCAGAGGGCGTCGGGCTCGTGGCTTGTGCGCGCGACCATGTCCTCGACGGCCTCCTTGTACTCGGCACGCTTCTCGCGGTTGCGCCAGTCCTCCTCGGTGAGCTTCCACACCTTCAGGGGGTCCTTCTCCCGCCGCTTGAAGCGGCGCAGCTGCTCTTCGCCGGAGATGTGCATCCAGAACTTGATCAGGATCATTCCCTCGTCCGCGAGCGTCCGCTCGAAGCCGTTGATCTCGTCGTAGGCGCGCAGCCACTGCTCCCGGGTGGCCAACCCCTCCACCCGCTCGACCAGGACCCGTCCGTACCAGGAGCGGTCGAAGATCGCCATCCCGCCCCAACCGGGCAACGAGGGCCAGAACCGCCAGAGGAAGTGGTGGCGCTTTTCGTCGTGCGTGGGGGTGGCGAACTGCACGACGCGGACGTGCCGCGGATCGAGGTCCGCGACCAGCCGCCTGATGGCGCCGCCCTTGCCCGATGCGTCCTCACCTTCGAAGATCACGCAGACGGGTGGCCCGAGCTCCCCGTTGCCGATCAGGCCACCGAGAGTGAGGCGGAGCTGGGCCAGCCGCCGCCAGGCGGTCTCCAGTCGCGCCGCCTCCTCCTCGCGCGAGAGCTTCTTGGTCAGGTCGAGGTCGTCGAGGGCGCCCACGCTCAGAACCCGGTCGGCGCCCTGCCGTTGTGGGTGGCGATCGCCAGCTGGAGCAGGCCGATCGCGGCGAGGATCACCACGATTCCGAAGGCGATCAGCCAGTTGCTCTTCGCCCCCTGCCCGTACCAGCCGATCAGAAATCCGATGGCGAGCATGACGGCATAGGGGCCGAGCGAGTCGGGCAGAGCGATGGCGAGCATGACGGGCTATCTATCATCCCCCAGATGCCGGACTCCGAGCCCCAGTCAGTCGCCCAGGTCCGCGAGGGACTCGGCCAGGTCGGATACCTGGCCGACGAGGCCGCTGCGCTCGTCTCGTTCCTCGCCCAGCGCCTCGGCAAGCCCGTGCTCGTGGAGGGGCCGGCGGGTGTCGGCAAGACCGAGCTCGCCAAGGCGCTCTCGCGCTCGACCGGGCGCCGGCTGGTGAGACTGCAGTGCTACGAGGGGCTCGACGAGGCCAAGGCGCTCTACGAGTGGAACTACCGCAAGCAGCTGCTGCGGATCCAGGCCGAGGCCTCCGGCGAGGCCGAGGCGGCGGCCGAGGGATCCTGGGCGCGGACTCGCGGCGACATCTTCTCCGAGGACTTCCTCTTCACCCGGCCGCTGCTCGAGGCGATCAGCGCTGCCGAGCCGGTCGTCCTGCTGATCGACGAGATCGACAAGACCGACCAGGAGTTCGAGGCGATGCTGCTCGAGGTCCTCTCCGACTTCCAGATCTCGATCCCGGAGCTCGGCGTGATCGAGGCGACGACCCGCCCGATCGTGGTGCTCACCTCCAACAACTCGCGCGAGCTGACGGAGGCGCTCAAGCGCCGCTGCCTCTACCTCTGGCTCGACTACCCCTCTGTCGACCGCGAGCTCGAGATCGTGCGGCTGCACGCGCCCGACCTGGACGAGGGACTGGCGCGGCGCCTGGTGGAGATCGTCCACATGATCCGCGCTCTCGACCTGAAGAAGCCGCCGTCGATCGCGGAGTCGATCGACTGGGCTCGGACCCTGCTGCTGATCGGCGCGGACGACATCGATCGCGAGACCTTCGAAAGCTCGATGAGCATCCTGGTCAAGCACCGCTCCGACATCGACCTCGTCGCCGAGCGGGTCTCCGTCAAGCTAGAGGGCGACGGCGTGACCGGCGGCCTCACCGGCACCCCGCCCGGCTCGTCCGGGAGCTGACCTTGTCCACGACCGCGGGCAGCCTGCTCGCCTTCTTCGAGGACCTTCGCTCGGAGGGCGTCGCCGTCGGCACCTCCGAGATCCTTGACGCCTTCGCCGCGCTGGACGAGGTGAGCTGGACCGACCAGCGCGACTTCCGCGAATCGCTCGCCGCGACGATCGCAAAGTCCCAGGAGGACCGCCGGATCTTCGAGCTGCTCTTCGACCGCCACTTCTTCCGAGCTGCCGAAACCGAGGCCCTCGAACGCGGAATCGAGGATGAGCGCTTCGACGGCTCGGGGGACCGAATCGACCTGGACGAGCTCCGCGAGGCCATCCGCCGCGCGATCTTCGAGGGCAACGACGGCGAGATGCGCGACCTCGCCCGGCTCGCGATGACCGCCTTCGGACGCCAGGGCGAGCGCTCCGGCGTGATCGGGGTCGACGTCCAGCGGATCCGCCGAGCGCTTGACCTCCAGGCGGGCGGGAGGCGCAACGACGACGGCGCGCCGGCCCTCGACCCGGACAACATCCGCCAATTCGAGCGGTACCTTCGCCGGGAGCTGGAGCGGGCGACGATCGAGCGCACCGGCAAGCTGCCTCCGTCTCGGCCTCTCGCCGAGCTCGACCGGACCCTCCCCACCAGCCCCGCGCAGGACCTGACCGCCGTCCACCGGGCCGTCGCCCAGCTGAAGCGGCGGATCGCGACGCTGGGCCACGAGCAGCGCGGGCGCAACCGGGGCCGCGCGGTCGACGTCCGCCGCACGATGCGGGCGTCGCTCGAGACTGGCGGCGTCCCCCTACGACTCCGCTACCGGCCGAAGCGCCCGCGGCGACCCGAGATCTACGTGCTCTGCGACGTCTCGACCTCGGTATCGAGCGCGAGCGTCTTCTTCCTCTCGGTGCTGCACGCCCTGCACGACTCGTTCCGCAAGCTGCGCAGCTTCGTCTTCATCGAGCGGATCAGCGAGGTCACGGACATCTTCGAGCACGAGCGGGACTTCCGGAAGATCTCGGAAAGAGTCTCATCTGAAGGCGGGGTTGCCGATGTGTCGGGCTACACCGACTACGGACGAGTGTGGCTCGAGTTCGGCGAGGAGATCGCCGAGGACCTCGGCCCGCGCTCAACGGTGATCGTGCTGGGCGACGCCCGCACCAACGGCCGCGAGCCGCACGCCGCCACCTTCGGAGCGATCGCCGAACACGCCGGCCGCACCTTCTGGCTCAACCCCGAGCCGAAGCTCTACTGGAACTACGGCGACTCGGTGATGGCCGCCTACGAGCCGTACTGCGACGGCGCCTTCGAGTGCTGGACCACCAAGCACCTGGAGAACTTCGTCAACACCCTGGCCGGCGCAGCCCGCGTAGCGGACTAGATGCGAGGGTGCCGTGAGGCGGGCGCCGAGCGGCAACCCGTTTAGGTTTCGCGGGACTCCCGGATCCGCGCGAACAGCTCGTTGGGGTCCCCCACCGGTCCCAGGTGTCCCAGCTTCTCGGGATTGACGATCGATCGGATTGCCTGGATCCGGCCGTCAGCGATGTCGAGGGACATCACCCCGATCAGCTTGCCGTCCGAGAGGTACTCGACTCCGGGCTGGCCGTTCACCTGGGTCCGGCGAAGCTCCAGGCCGACCACCTTGCTGAGCCCGAGTCGCCACCAGTTGCCGAGCATCTGAGCGACCCTGACGCGGCCGAAGACCGGATGCCGGATCGCCGGCGCGAGCCCGCCGCCGTCGCCGTGCAGCTCGACGTCCTCGGCGAGCATGGCTTCCAAGGACTCGAAGTCCCCGTTCTGGGCGGCGGCGAAGAAGCTCGAAGCGAGCTCCTCGCGTTGCTCCGCGGAGGGGTCGAAACGCGGGCTGTCGTCGTGGACGTGGCGCCTGGCCCGCGAGGCGAGCTGGCGGGCGTTGTCCTGGCTCGTGCCGATGATCTCGGCGACCCTGGCGTAGTCGTAGTCGAAGACATCGTGCAGGAGGAAGGCGGCACGCTGCTCCGGCGTCAGGGACTCCAGGACCACCAGGAAGGCGAGCGAGAGCGAATCGGACAGCTCGGCCTGCTGGGCTGGGTCATCGGCCGGGCTCTCGGTGACCGGCTCGGGCAGCCACTCGCCGACGTAGGTCTCGCGCCGAGCGCGAGCCGAGCGCAGCTCGTCGATGGCGAGACGCGTCGTCACCGTCGCCGCGTAGGCGCGCGGTGAGGACAGCTCCTCGCCGCGCTCGATCGCCGCGTGAACCCGGAGCAGCGCCTCCTGCACAACATCCTCAGCCTCGCTTACGGAGCCCAGCATGCGATAGGCGATGGCAAAGGCACGGGGCCGAAGATCTTCGATTGGCTCGGTCTCGTTCACGCGGCTCTCCTCGCCGGCTCCTCGTGGTTCTGCTCCTCGCCGAAGCCCAGCCGCCAGCTCGGATAGCGCAGCTCCCAGCCGAGCTCGCGCTTCGCCTTCTCGTTCGACGCACCCCGTATCTCAGTCATCATGATCACGGCCACCTCTCCTCCCGCGATCCGGCCGACCCAACGCGGCAGGTGACGCGGTGGCGGGGCGCCGACCATCCGCGCAATCTCGGGGACGAGCTCTCGGACGGCCACGGGGTCATCGTCGACCACGTTGTACACGCCGGGCTCGCCTCGCTCGAGCGCTGCGGCGGTGGCCGTCGCTGCGTCCTCGATCTGGACGAGGGACCAGACCCCGGCGCCGTCGCCGATGATCGGGAAGCGGCGCTTCTGGATCAGCTGGGTCATCTCGCCGGGTGGATCGACGGACAGAGACGTGCCGGGCCCATAGAAGCCGCCGTAGCGCAGGGCGAGCCCTTCGATCTCGTCCGAGCGCGTCAGCGTGTCCTCCACATGGCGGATCGCCGCGAGGCTCTGCCGCACGGGCTTCGGCGGTGAGTCGTCGAGCGGGTCGTCCTCGGTCTTCACCGGCCCGCCGACTCGCTTGAAGGGCCAGCCAGCGAAGCTCTGCCCGATGAACCGCCGGGCGCCCGCGGCCTTGGCCGCCGCCAGCAGATGGTCCGTCCCCTCGGTGCGGAGACGGTTGGTGGTCGCGAAGGACTTGTCGATGTTCCGCGCGAACGTGCCCGTGAGGTCGGTCAGCTCGTGGATCACCGCCTCGGGCTCGGCCTCGGCCACCGCCTGCGCGACGGCCTCCGGATCCAGCGCGTCTGCAACCGCCGGCAGGGCGCCCAGGTCGCGGATCAGGTCCTGCTTGGCGGGGGTCCGGGTCATCCCCGTCACCTCATGTCCCTGGCTGACAAGCAGCGGTACGAGCTGCTTCCCGACGGCTCCGGTCGCTCCGGCTACGAACACCTTCATGGCTGCCTCCTTTTCCGCTTTCGGAACTGAGAGACGAGACAGCCCGATTCCCTGTGACAGAGGCTACGCCCTCACCGGGCTATGGCCTGCCGTCGGTGGCGAGGGTCTCGTTCAGGTAGCGGCGGTCGCCGGTCACCTCCTCGCCTAGCCACTCCGGTGGGTCGAACCCGCGCGCCTCCTCCTCGGAGGAGAACTCGATCTCGGCGACGACGAGCCCCTGGAGCTCACCCTCGTAGACGTCCACCTCGATCCTCAGGCCTCCATGCGGGACCACGTGGCGGCGCTTGTGGAGACGCCGGCCCTCGGTCAGCGGCCAGAGCTCGTCGAAGCGCTCGCGGTCGAGCTCGATCTCGGCTTCCTGCCGGGAGAGTCCCGAACCGCGCTTTGCGGTAAGCACCAGCTTCTCCCCCCTGCGGCGCACCCGGACCTCCCCGTCCTCGCCGATCGACAGGTACCCCTGCTCGATCTCATCCGCCATGGTCCCGGCGAGATCCGGCGGATCCCCCACCAGGAACTTGCGCTCGACCTCCACGGCCAACACCGTAGACTGGAGGACGACCCGACAGGGGGGCTCGCGGCATGTGCGGGCTGAGATAGCGGAACCGGCATCAACCACCTCCTTCGCTTCGCTCGGAGGTGGGCCCCCCTCCGCTGACCCTTTGAACCTGTGCGGTAATGCGCGCGGAGGGAGCATGCTGACGAGACTTCGCGAAAGCACTCCGGACGCGGCCGTCGATGGCCGCACTGGCCGTGCGACCGCAAAGACGCTCGATGCCACCGGTGCGCCGGTGAGTGTGAGCGGCGTCGCCCATTCGTTCGGCGAGTTGCGGGCGATCGAGCGGATCGACCTGGAGGTGGCGCCGGGCGAGGTGATCGGGATCGTCGGGCCCTCGGGCTGCGGCAAGACCACACTGCTCGAGCTCGTCGCCGGCCTGCGCCCGCCTGACGCCGGTGGGATCTCGGTGAGCGGCCGCGTCGATGCCGGCGAGCGACTGGAGCGCTGCGCGTATATGCCGCAGCGCGACCTCCTGCTCCCCTGGCTCTCCGCGGTCGACAACGCCGCCCTCGCGCTGCGGATCGGCGGGGTCCCGCGTGCGGCGGCGCGGGCGCGGGCCGGCGAGCACTTCGAGCGGCTCGGGCTGGCAGGTTTTGAGAGCTCGAGGCCCAGCGAGCTGTCCGGCGGGATGCGGCAGCGGGTGGCGTTCCTCCGCACCCTGATGGCGGGACGGCCGGTCCTGCTGCTCGACGAGCCGTTCGCGTCACTGGACGCAATCACGCGCGCCGAGATGCAAAGCTGGCTGGCCGCCGTGCTGGGGCCGGACCGCCACACGGTCCTGCTGGTCACCCACGACGTGGAGGAGGCGCTCTATCTCTCGGACCGCGTCCTCGTGCTCACCTCCCGCCCCGCAAGCGTGGCCGACCGGATCGAAATAGACGCCCCTCGCGCCTCCGACCGGGCGGCCGCCGTCACCTCGCCGCAGTTCGCCGAGCTCAAGCAGCGCGCGCTGCGCAGCCTTGCCGAGGGGGCAGGATGAGCGCCGCGCGCCGATACGCGGCACCGCTCGCCGTGATCCTGGTTCTGCTCGGAGCCTGGGAGCTCGCGGCTCGCTGGGACCTGATCTCGAACGCGCTCAACATCGAGGACTTCCTGGTCCCGGCGCCGAGCGACATCGCGCAATCGCTCTGGCAGGACCGCTCGCTGCTTGCCGACGACTCCTGGGTCACCCTCCGCGAGGTCCTCCTCGGCTTCCTCTGCGCGCTGGCCGCCGGGCTCGCCTTCGCGGTGATCCTCCACCTCTCCGACACCCTGCGGCGAGCCTTCTACCCGTTGCTGGTGGCCTCCCAGACGATCCCGCCGGTTGCGATCGCGCCGATCCTTGTGGTCTGGTTCGGCTTTGGGCTGGGGCCGAAGGTGCTGTCTGATCGCCCTGGTCTGCTTCTTCCCCGTCACGGTGAACACGCTCGATGGGCTTCGCTCGGTCGACCCGCAGCTGATCACGATGATGCGGACGCTGGGGGCCGGGCGCGCCCAGATCCTGGGCAGGGTCGAGCTGCCCTCGGCTCTCCCCTTCTTCTTCAGCGGGACGAAGATCGCGATCGCGGTCGCCGTGATCGGGGCGGTCTTCGCGGAATGGGCCGGCGCCGGGTCGCGGCCTCGGGCATCAGATCCTGATCGCGTCGAGCAGCCTGCTGACCGCCCGGATGTTCGCGGCGATCACACTGCTCTCCGTGATGGCGATCGTCCTCTTCGCGCTGGTCGCATTGATCGAGCGGCGCGTCGTCACCTGGGACCGGCGGGATGTGACGCGGGCATGACCCGGATTGGAACACGCCGGTCAGCGGCCCTGGCCGCCGCACTGATGACCGTGGCGCTGACCTTGGGGATCGCCGCCTGCGGAGGCGGCGAGGATGCGACGACCGGCTCCGCGTCCAATCCGCAGCCGTTCACGCTGGACCTCGATTGGTACGTCAACCCCGATCACGCCGGGATCTACACCGCCCTGGATCAGGGCTACTTCAAGCAGGCGGGGCTTGACGTCCAGCCGCAGGTCCCCCTCCGACCCCTCGGCCCCGATCAAGGAGGTCGCGGCAGGCAGGGCCGATCTGGCGGTCTCCTATGAGCCCGAGGTTCTGCTCGCGCAGGAGCGGGGCCTGGACGTCGAGGCAGTCGCCGCCATCGTCGACCGGCCTCTCACCTCCCTGATCTCGCTGCCGAAGGCCGGGATCACGAGCGCCTCGGACCTCGATGGAAAGACCGTCGGGACGGCCGGGATCCCGTACCAGAGCGACTATCTCGACACCATCCTCCAGTCGGCGGGCCTCCCCACCTCGGCAGCCCGGGAGGTCAACGTCGGCCTCAACCTGCTGCCGGCTGTCATCGGAGGCAGGGTCGACGCGATCCTGGGCGGGTTCCGGAACATCGAGGGCGTCGACCTCCGCCTGCGCGGCCTCGACCCACCGGGTCGTCCCCGTCGGACCAGCTCGGCGTCCCCACCTATGACGAGCTCGTCCTGGTCGCCAGGAAATCGACGGTCGGCGAGCATCCGGAGGCGATCCGCAGCTTCATCGCGGCAATGGCGAGGGGGACCTCATACGCGGAGGGGCATCCTCAGGAGGCCGCCAATGCCGTATTGGCGGCCGGCAATGGCCTCGACCCGATGCAGACGCGGGCCGAGGTCGCCGCCACCCTTCCGCTGCTCGCCCCGGCGCCCGGACGACCCTACGGCTACCTGGACCCGGCCGAGTGGCGCGCGTTCGCCGCCTGGATGGCGGAACACGACCTGATCTCGTCCGCGCCGTCCACGGGGGATGTGCTCACCAACGAGCTGCTGCCCTAGGCCGTCTCGCGGTTCCGGTCGGCTGGGCTCTCAGGCGGCGAGCCGGGCTGGCGGCCCGGCCCCCATCGCCTTGTGCCAGCCGACCAGCGCGAAGGTGCCGGCCAACCCGCGGAATGGGGCGTACGGGGCAAAGAACTCCTCCACCTCCTCGACGGTGGCGCGGCGGCCGAGGCCGGCGAGGTGCCCGACCAGCTTGACGTAGGCGAGGTCGCCCGCCGGCAGCGAGTCCGGGTCGCCCCGGCCCGCCAGCCCGAGGCACTGGATTGTCCACGGCCCGATCTCGCTGATCTCGAGCAGCCGCATGTCGCAGTCGGGGTCGTCGAGCCGGGCGCGCCCGCGGGCGACCTCGCGCGCGCAGCGAACCATCGCGACCGAGCGGCCCTGGCTCAGGTCCATCGACGCGAGCTCGGCGGGCGCGCGCCCTGCGATCACCGCGGCCGAGGGGACGTCGCGGAGAGGCCATGGGTCCCGGCCGCGCTTTGGAGGCGGATGGTCGGCGGGCAGGTGGCTCGGCGCCCAGCGCCAGACGATGCGCCGCTGGATCGCCGAGGCGCGGGAGCTCTCGATCAGCTGGGCGGTGATCGCCCAGCAGAGAGCCTCCCATGGCCACGGCCTGCGCTTCGGCCTCACCCAGGGCTTGTGGTGGATCGCGGGGCCGAGCAGCGGATCCCGCTTGAACGCGTGGAAGAAGTCCCCAAGATCGTCCTCGACCGCAAGCGAGAAGCGCATCCGCTCCACCGCGATCCCAAGCTCGTCCGCTCCGGCGGACGGTGTCTCCTCGGGGGTGGCGACGGTGATCGGACGCTCAACCAGAGCCGGGTCGACTGACTCAGCGCGAACGTGGACGTAGCCGTCGCGGGTCCGCCACGCCCTCACTCGTACGGGGGAGGTACCGACGTGCAGGAGCCGTTCGATCACCTTGTCCCGGCTTCGGACAACCCCATCCCCGCCGCTGCCGCGAGGCAGCCGGTAGGGCCAACGAGGCATGACCCGCTCCTCGATGACCGGCGACACGGCGCGGGCTAGCGGCCGAGGACGTGCACGTCGACCAGGAAGCTGCGACTGGCGACGACCTTCTCGCGGCGCCGGAAGAGCCCGCGGCGAGGCGGGCGCCTGGGCGAGCGCGCGGCGCGTGCCACGGCGACGACCGCCACGCCGGCGGCCGCGCCTCCGGCGGCGGCCACAGCCAGGGGACCGACCTCCCGGCCCCAGACCTCAATCGTGCGGCCCTGCGAGCGAACGGGCAGTGGCCGAACCGGCCCCGCCTCGATCAGCTCCTCGCTCGTCTCCAGCTCCTCGGACATCCGCTCCATCCTAAGGGCACGTCAAGACCCCATCAGAGGCGCTTCTCGTAGAGGCGGTAGCGCTTGACGACGTGGCCGCCCATACCCTCCATCGCGCGGTTCATCGGCTCGTTGGTCTCGAGGATCCAGCCCGTCTCGGCGCCGGAGACGCCGACCTCGGCCGCGGTCTCGATGTGGCGGACGTAGAAGCGAGCGGCGATGCCCGTGTGCTGGTACTCGGGCTTGACGCCGAGCGCGAAGACGCGGACCCGGTCGATCTTGCGTTTGCCGAGCAGAAACCGGAGCCAGCCGAGGGGCAGGAGCCGGCCCCCCATCCTCTTGGTCACCTGGTTGATGTCAGGAAGGCTGAGCGCCGCCCCCAGGACCTCGCCGTCGCGGTCGGCGATGAAGGCCCAGCGCTCGTCGAGGATCTGCTTCAGGTTCTTGGCCTGGAAGGCGACCTCCTCGTCGGTGATCGGGACGAAGCCCCAGTTCTTCTCCCAGGCGGAGTTGTAGACCTCCATGAAGCGCCCGATCTCGGCCTCCAGATCCCGCCTGTTCATGTTCCGGACCGTGATCCCGTGCTCCGACTCGACCTTGTCGGCGACCGCGTGAATCGCATCGGCGAACCTGTCGCCCTGCTTCAGCTCCCCCATCTCGATGTCCCACATCAACAGGTCCATGGTCTTGCCGTAGCCGAGCGCCTCGATGCGCTCGCGGTAGTACGGGGGATGCCATGGCTGGAGGATCATCGGGTCGATGTCGTAGCCCTCGACCAGCAGACCGCACTCGTCGTTGGTGGTGAAGTCCATCGGACCGAGCAGCCGCTCACGCCCGCGCGTGTGCACCCACTCCTCGGCAGCGCCGAGCAGCGCCTCGAACACCTCCGGGTCGTCGGGGGCCTCGATGAAGCCGAACTGCCCGTCGCTGCCGCCCTGGAACTGGTCCCAGCGGCGATCGACCTGGGCGGTGATCCGCCCAACGGGCTCGCCGTCCCGCCAGGCCAGGAAGTACTCGGCCTCGGCGTGCTGGAAGTGGGGGTTCTTCTCCTTGTCGAGGAACTGGCGCCGTTCGTAGATCAGCGGCGGAACCCAGGGAGTGCCCTGGTGGAGCCGGAAGGGGACCTTGATGAACTGGGTAAGTTCGCGGCGTCCCTGCACGGACCGGACCTCTATGGCGCCTGACACGGCTGCGCAAGCTACACGTGCGAGACTTCCGGGGCATGTCCGACCACTCGGTTAAACGGGTCGCGCTGGCGCGCGCCCTCGAATCTCCGGTGGACGTCTTCGAGAAGGCCCGGACCCACGATCGGGTCGACCAGCTCGAAGCCGCCAAGCAGGGGGACCTCCTCCCTTACTTCAGGATCCTTGAGTCGCAGGCCGGGCCCGTGGTGGAGATGGAGGGACGCGAGACCATCATGCTCGGCTCCAACAACTACCTGGGGCTGACCACCGACGAGCGGGTCAAGCAGGCCGCCCGCGACGCGCTGGAGCAGTATGGGACCGGCTTAACCGGATCCCGCCTGCTGAACGGCACGACGCCCATGCACGTCGAGCTCGAGCGCGAGCTCGCCGACTGGATGGGGACCGAGGACGTGATCGTCTTTACCACCGGCTACCAGTCGAATCTGGGCGCGATCAGCGCAATCCTGGAGCCCGGCGACACCGTGATCTGCGACGCGGGCGACCATGCCTCGATCCTGGATGGGTGCAAGCTCTCCGGCGCCCGCCTCCGGCCCTTCCGCCACAACCGGATGGACAAGCTGGAGACGATGCTTGAGCGCGCCGCCGCTGAAGAGAGCGGCACCCTCGTGGTGGTCGACGGGGTCTTCTCCATGGAGGGCGACGTCTGCGACCTGCCCCCGATCGTCGAGCTCTGCCGGCGCTTCGGCGCCCGGCTCATGGTCGACGAGGCGCATGGAGTGGGAGTCCTCGGCAAGCGAGGGGCGGGAGCATGCGAGCTGTTCGGGCTGGAGGACGACGTCGACCTGCGCATGGGCACGTTCTCCAAGAGCCTCGCCTCGTGCGGAGGCTTCATCGCGGGCTCAGAGGAGGTCGTCGAGTACCTCCGGATCGCTTCCCGCTCATTCATTTTCAGTGCCTCGGCGGTGCCTGCCGCCGTGGGGGCCGCCCTAGGGGCGCTGCGGATCATCCGGTCGGAGGGGCCGGAGCTGATGGCTCGCCTGCTCGACAACGCGGCCTACCTGCGCCAGGGCTTCCGTGACCTCGGCCTCAAGGTCGTCGAGCCGGGGACCCTCCCGGACGGCACCGAGGCGACCACCCCGGTGGTCCCGGTGATCGTCGGGGAGGACTGGCAGGCCGTCCTGCTCTGGAAGGCCCTGTTCGAAGAGGGCGTCTACACGAACGTCGCGCTCCATCCAGCGGTCCCGCCGGGTGGCGCGCTGCTGCGGACCAGCCTGATGGCGACCCATGAGCGCGACCAACTCGATCGCGCCCTGGAGATCTTCGCCGAGATCAAGGGCCGCTTTCCAGAACTACCCGCCGGCTGACTCGAAGTTTGGGTCTTTCGCACCCGGGGTAATGAGTACGGTTTCGCCTGTCGGATGGACGCGGTAACACCTCGGCCACAAAACATCTGCTCTTAGCGGACGGGATGTTTTTTTGGGTGTTGACCGTCGGCGCGCAAGGCGTATAAGTTTCGCCTCGCCGCGCGCTTCCGGGGCAGGGAGCGGACGGGAATAGATCTAGGAGAGGACCGTCCACTTCCCCCGGCTCGACAGAGCACTGGGGCCCGCCGGCGCAACCAAGCCCGCCAAAACCAATCCTGATTACGCAGGAGGGAGAAATATGTCTGCTGCTTCGACGATTGCCCCTGCCCGCCCACTGTCAATCCCCCATCGGCGGATCGAGCCTACGGTCGTCGAACCCCAGACTCAGTCAGAGTCGAGACAGGGAGGCACCTCGCAGTGCATGGAAGCCCTTGCCCGCGCGAACGAGGTTCGCCTCGCCCGCGCCGCGCTGAAGCGCGACATCTGCGCAGGCCGCCGCGCCGTCACCGAGGTGATCATCGAGTCCCCGTGGGAGGCCGACAGCATGAGCCTCAGCGAGCTCCTCTGCAGCCAGCGCCGCTGGGGGCGTGCCCGCTCGCGAAAGCTGCTTTCGTCGGCTGCGCTCAGCGAGGGCAAGAAGATCGGCAGCCTGACCGAGCGCCAGCGCAGGATCCTGGTCGGTGCCCTCGAGGCGAAGCTGGCCAGCCGGATGAACTAGCTCTTGAGGCGATAGAGGGCGCCGCCGGAGCGACGGCGGAAGGCCGAGGCGAAGAGCCAGGCGGCGCCCCCGAACGCCACCAGCCCCGCGGCGACGCAGATCGCGGGGCTCAGCTTGGTCGCCAGGAAGAGGGCACCGAACACCGGCACTCCAATGGCGGCCGAGAGCAGCAGCGTGTGGGAGCGGTAGGCAGCGAAGTGCTCGCGGATCGACAGTTCGAGGCCCGCCAGCGAGGCCAAGCCGAGCCCGACGGCGAGCATCACGAGACCCTGCGGCGGTGGGAAGAAGAAGCCGGCGATCAGCAGGACTACGCCGATGAAGATGACGATCTCCGTCAGCGGGAAGCTGCCCCACGGCGCCGAGGGACGGCCGGGCGCGCCCCGTCGCCTGGCGGTTCTGGCCCGCTGGGCATCGTCCAGGACCAGGGCGGATTGATGGGTCTGGGCTGCCGGTTTGCCAGTCGTCTGGCGCCGGCGCCGCTTGCGCCGCTGTCGCTTCGTCGGCATCGAGGCTCAGGGGGCCGGAGCCCCTCGGCTAACGGGCAACCGGAGGAGATCTTGACCCGCCACCAGCCGAGCAGCATCCCCAGGACGCCCCACCGCGGCTTGGCATGCCAATGCTTGCAGCCGGGCTCGCCGATGTCCTCGTTGTAGACGCGCACCCATTTGTACGAGGCGGGATCGGCCGTCATCTCCTCGATCAGCTCCCGGTTTGCCTCCTCGACCGCCGCGTAGTCGTGCAGGTCCGCCTTGACGTCCTGGATCCGGGCGGCCAGTCCGTCGCGGACCTTTTCGAGCTCGTCTACCGACAGGAGACGCGGTCCGCCCATCCCCGCAACGGCGAAGTCGATCCCCTTGCGCGGGAAGGCGGAGCTGAACAGCCTGGCCAAGGCGAACTCCATTGCTGCGATCTGACGCCGCAGGTCGGCGCGGGCCTCCCGCTCATCGTGCTGATACAGGGCGGTGTCGAGGCCCTCGGGAGGGGCCGGGGGAACCCAGGATTCCTCAACTTCGGGCGCGATCTGCACCTCGGGAAGATCAGGGCGTTCGAGCAGCTCCTCCATCAGTCCTCCTCTGCCCGAGAGTCTACGCCCGGAGGGCGCTGCCCGCCACCCATAGGGCCTCCTCTATGGCGATATCCGGTACTCCACGCACGCTGATCGCCACCAGCAGCACGCGGCTGGTCCCTCGTTTCACGCCTCTGCCCTCTGCCGTCTTGTCGAAGAGGATCCCGAGCGGCCGCTTCTCATCCGCGATCACGATGGTGCCCTCGGGGAGCGGCGAGACCCTTCCCTCGAAACCCTCGCCCTCGGCCGACAGGCGCAGTCCCAGCCGGCCTTCTGCCCGATCCGCGTCGAAGGCCCTCAGCGCGACGCCGACCTCGACCATTGCGATCGTGAGCGCGTCGTCCACGCGGTTGCGGCTCTTGAAGCGACCGTCGTGCATCCGCTCGAAGATCAGCTGCTCGATCGGCGTGCGGATCGTGTCCGGATCGAGCCCGATGTGCCGGAAGAACACGCGGTACGCCCAGGGAATCGGTTTCTGCCGGAGCTGGATCGCCTGAGCTCCGCCGATCCGGTCGCTGAGCAACCGGAGCTGCTCCTTGAGCGCCTCCGGGCTCCGGCCGGTCGTCGTCTCCAGTGCCGTCGAGACGATCGAGAGACCGGGGAACTCCTCCGCCAGCGCAGGCTCGATCCAACCGGGCTCCGGCGCAACCTCCCATTGATCAGGCAGCTCGACCATCAGCGCAGCGTCGCTGCCCTCCGGTCGGATGCGGCGATCAGGGTCTCGACCTTGGAGAAGAACTGCTGGTCATCGAGCCGCCCGATCGAGGTGGCCTGGAAGATCCCGCCCGGATAGGCGTACACGAAGGTCGGGCAGCCTCCGACCCGGTAGAGGTTGGAGAGAGCCCCGTCGCGGTCGAGCCCGACCGGATGCGTCCAGTGGTGCTCGGCGATCAGCTTGCGCACTTCGGTGTCCGAGTCGCGGACGTCGATCGCGAGGAAGTTGACCTGGCTCGAATAGCGGCGGTAGGCGCGCTGAAAGACGTCCTCCTGGTTCTCGCAGTCGCCTCCCCGCGTGAACCAGAACGACAGAACCAGTGGCTTGTCGAAGTAGTTGCAGACCCTGATCGCGCCGGGAACGTCGACCCGGCACGCGGGAGTCCGCTGGTTTCCCGCGGGGCATGGGATCCGCGCCGAGTCGCAGTCGTCCTGAGCGATGTTGGCGTCCCCGCCCGCACCGGTCCGCGCGTCCGGGACGGCGAACTGGGCCAGCGGCATATCCCCCTCGTTGCTCGCCCCGAGCACGCCCTTGTTCTGCGTCGAGATCGTGTTGATGCCGGCGATCGCGATCAGGGCGATGAACGCCATCCCCACGATCAGCGAGTAGATCGTCGTGCGCCGCGGGCGCTCGCCCGGATCCTTTCCAGAGCCGTCGTCTCGTCCTGCGCCGTTCTCCACGGCCTCAATGGTCCCCTATGGAGCGGAATGCCCCGGAGCGAGCGGAGCGGAGCGGGCGCGCGACGGCATGGGGAAGCCCTCCTCGGCCCAGACCACCGCCGCGGGCAGCACCAGCATCACGCCCGCGAGCGCCACCAGCAGGTCGACGACGGTGACGAGCCCGAAGTCGCGGAGCACGGGCGCCACCGAGATCAGGCCGATGTCGTCGAGCAGCGGCAGCCCGGCAATCGCGAGAACCGCGAAACCGGCGATCGCGGTGACGCCGGAGGCGAGCACCGCCGCGCCAGTCCGGAGGTAGGTTCGCCGCAACGCCTCTCCGACGGAGAGGCCGGCCTGGCGCTCGGTGGCGTAGCGGGCGGAGAGGATCACGCTGAACTCGGTCGCGATCGCGATCACCAAGGCCCCGAGCGTGGCCGACATCGGGTTGAGCGAGACCCCAAGGGCCGCGACCACGAGACCGGACCAGCCCGTTGCCATCAGCACAGGGATCAGCGGCACGATGGCGCGCCTGATGGAGCGGTAGACCGCCGCCAGGACAACGCCCACCGCCAGCAGGCCAACCAGCGGCAGCCACCAGCGGCTGTGAGAGAGATCCGCGTTCGCCTCGGCCGCGAGCACGGGCAGGCCTGCCAGCTCAACGGTCGTGCCGGCGGGCGGCGCCGGGCCATCCGGCGGGTTGATCTGGGAGCGGATGTCGTCGATCAGCTTCTGCTGGTCCGAGAGCGGCTGCACCCGGATGCCGAAGGCGATGTCCGCGGTGTCGCCGATTGGCGTCGCCCCCGCCGTGGGGCTGCATTCGCGCCTGTGGCTGATCACGATCTGGGAGATGAAGCAGGGCAGCGCCTGGACGAGGGCGTGCACGTCACCCACGCCCTGGCTCGACTGCCCGGCCGTTGACGTCGAGGAGGCGTTCGAGCCGCCGAAGAAGTCGGTCAGCGAGAGGGCGGGGCAGATCTGGGCGTTGGCGCAGCTCGGATTGGATCCTGAGAAAGCCGTGGCGAGCCAGCACCCGCTGCTGGAAGCCCTCGGCCCAGGAGATCACGGCGGGGCTGGTCGGGTCCTTGGCCTTGATCGTCACGTTGACGTCGCCGGAGATCCCGGTCTGCTTCTCGAGCTCGTTCAGATCCTTCAGCGCGGCGAGATGCGGTGGCGCCAGATCGCGGATGTCCGTCTCGACGCCCGTGCCCACGCTCGCCACCCATCCGCAGACTGCCAGCAGCAGGCCGGCCGCCAGGACGCGCCGCGGAGTGGCGATCGCCATCGCGATCGCCGCCACTCCAATGGACTGGAGACTGGCCGCCGCGCCGCCAAATCGGCGGGCGGGCTGCGCAGGCCGTCCCGGCTCGGCCCCGCGCCAGGCCGATAGCCCCAGCGCAGCCAGCCCTCCGGTGAGGGCGACCAGGAAGGCGAGGGCGATCCCGATGACGAGCAGCAGCCCGAAGGAGCGCACCAGAGGGCTCGGGGAGAGGGCAAAGACGGCGAAGCCCGCGATCGTCGCGACGCACGCGGCTCCGATCACCGGCCCCCCGCCGGCAGCCGCCACCGCAACACCGCGCCCCGGAGGCGCCCCCTCGGCGCGCGCTTCGTTGAATCGCGCCTGGAACTGGATCGCGTAGTCGACCGCGAGACCGACGAGCACCGGGAGCATCGCGATCGCCCCGACCGTCAGGGAGCCGCCGAAGAACGCAACCAGGCCCAGGGTCATCGAGCCGGCGGCGACCGCGACCGCGAGGGGCAGCAGCCGCAGAGGCCGGGGCAGGATGAGGAGCAGGGTGAGCGCCATCACCAGGCCGGCGACCCCGAGCAGGAGAAGCGTCTGGTTGCGGAGCTCCCTCGCGCCGGCGTCGACGACGACCGGCGCGCCGGTGACGATGTAGCTGCCGTCCGTGAGCTTGAAGCGCGGGTTGGAGACGGCCTGGCGGAAGAGGCCGATCGCCTCATGTCGCTCGGCATCGGTCATGTCCGGGCGCAGCCGGACGATGATCTGCGCGGCGTCCTTGTTCGGGAACAGGTAGCCGAAGCGCTCCTTGGGCGTCCCAGCCGGCTTCGACTGGTCGAAGACGACGCGGCTCACGAAGTTGGGGTCGTCCAGCCGCGGGACGGATGTGATCCCGTACCTGAGCGCCACCTGGATCAGCTGGCTCTGGAACTGGCTGAGTACCCGCTGGGCCGCCGCGTTTCCGACCTGTTGCTGCTCGGCGGTCGAGGCGCCCCGGTTCGCGGCCGCCCTCGCCGCCCTCTGCCCCGCCTCCCGGGCGGCCTGGCTGGCGCCGCCAATCTGGCCCTGCAGGGCCTGCTGGATGCCGGCGACGCTCAGGTACAGGAAGGTCCCCGGGCCGAAGACCGAGCGGCTGGGGTGCAGCTTGGCGATCTGGTCGCAGACGGGCGGCAACGGCTGCTTCGTTCGATGAGGCAGCGAAGCGGCCAGTTGAGTGCCGCCGGCGAAGCACTCCTCGAGCTCGAAGAGCGGCTCGAGGTCCTTGGTGAGCACCAGCTTGCGCAGGTCCTCCTTGGCCAGCACGATCACGGGCTCGTCCCCGAACTCCTCGTGGAAGTCCTGGGTCGCCTTGTACTCAGAGGAGCCCTTGCTGACCAGCGTGTCCGTCCCAGCGTTGGTGTTGAGCTGGGTGGCCGCGAAGATGCCGGCCCCCGTCAGCGCCACGATGGGCGCGATCACCAGCCACGGCCAGCGCACGGCCACGCCCGCCACCCGCTCGAAGAAACTCCCCGCAGTCACGAGGCGGAGGTTACGGAGGCATTGTGAGGATGGCGCTAATTACGCCGCGCGCAGCCGCCGCCAGCCCTCGCTGGCGACCGCGACCCATACCCGGCCGTCGGGCCCGCGGCGCTCAAGCACGAGACCGTGATTGACCGCGCGGCTCACGGCCCTGCGCCGGTCGGCGTGCGTCCGCTTGGGAAGGCTGAGGAGCAGCTCGGGGACGACGCAATAGCCGTCACCTGCCAGCTCGACGATCGAGCCGAGAACGTCCTCGTCGGTGATGCGCTTCAGCGCCATCACCGATCACCGTAGCGCCGCCTCCAGCGGCGCTAGTCCATCGCGAGTGGGCCCTTGACGTCTGCGTTCAGGAACTGGCGGATGAACTCGTTCTTCGAGTTGAAGAGCTCCTCCGCGGGGCCGGACTCGACGATCTTGCCCTTCCATAGGACCGCGAGGAACTCGGCGATCCGGCGAGCGGTCGCGAGGTCGTGGCTGATCACCAGATAGCAGCCGCCGTTCTCCTCGTGGACCTCCCGGATCAACTCGCAAAGCAGAGCAGTGCGGACAGGGTCGAGGCCCGAGTCGGGCTCGTCGAACATGACGATTGCCGGATCGAGGACCAAGGCGCGAGCGAAGCCGGCGCGCTTGCGCATCCCGCCGGAGAGCTCGTTGGGCATCTGGTACATCGCCTCGGCGAGCCCGACCTCGCGTAGCCGCCGATTGACGATCTCGGCGATCTCGTCCTCGCTACTTGTCGGTGTGCTGGCGAAGTGGAAACGCCGTGTTGTCGAAGACGTTCATCGAGCCGAACAGCGCGCCGTCCTGGAAGAGCAGGCCGAACTTCTTGCGCACCTCGAAGAGCTCGTCGTCCGTCATGCTCGGGATCGACTCGCCATGGACCAGGACGTCGCCCGAGTCGGGATAGAGCAACCCGACGATGTGCTTGATCAGGACGCTCTTGCCCGTGCCAGACGGGCCGAGCACCATCGAGATCATGTTGTCGGGAAGGCCGAGGTTGCAGCCGTTCAGGATCCGGGTGCGGCCGAACTGCTTGACGAGATCGATGATCTCGATCGCGTCCTCACCGCCGTGGTCCTGCGTCGAGCCGGTGTGCCACTTGTACGGATCGGGATCGTCGGCGTCGACGCCGGGAATGATGTAGTCACGCCGGGAGAAGTCCTCTTCGCCAAGACCCTGCGCGGCGAGCGGATCGCCCTCGTCGACCGCCTCGGCCTCCGGCGCCTTGGCACGTGCGGGCGCCCGGCGCCGGGTCGTGGTGCGCTTGGTGGTCGAGCGGCCGAGGTCGAGCGGGTGCTCGTGGTCTTGCTCTTGCTTCGCGGGGTGCTCTTCTTGCTCTCAGCCACCGATTACGCCTCCTTCAGAGTTCACCAAAAGTGTAGGTACGGGCTCGGGTCAACCGCCGATTGGCGCCCTCGGGTTAGCCCCCCAGAAGACCAGGGTTCCCATCATTCCGATGATGTGGACGAGCACGATGTTGAGCACCATCGACTTCGCGGTCGCGGTGCCGACGCCCACCGGTCCGCCGGATGCCGTGTAGCCGTAGTAGCAGCCGACGAGCACGATGACCGTGGCCATCACCATGCCCTTGATGAGGCTGAATAAGAGGTCGGGCGGGTTCTGGAACATCCAGAAGATCAGGAAGTAGCCGCCCGATGAGACGTCGCCGATCTGCTCGACGACGGCGAGCCAGCTCGCGAAGTAGCCAATCCCGACGGCTGCCAGGTACATGAAGGGGAAGGCGATCCAGGCGGCCAGCAGGCGGGTCGCGGCGAGGAAGGTGACGGGCGGGACGCCCATCACCTCGAGCGCGTCGATCTCGTCGGAGATCCTCATCGCTCCCAGCTCGGCGACGATCCCGGTACCGACCTTGGCGGCGAGCATGTAGCCGAAGGCGTAGGGGATCACCTCGCGCAGGTCGCACCAGGCGGCGAAGACGCCCGCGTAGGCGGGCGAGCCGACCGAGCGGTTGAAATAGGCCCCCTCGATCCCGCATTGCAGGCCAAGGATGAAGACCAGGCCCCAGATGACGATCGTGGAGCCGAGGATGATGATGCCGGTCTGGCGGAGAGCCTCACCGAAGAACTGGAAGACGCGTCCCGTGTAGACCAGCCCGGCCACGCGCGCGCAGAACCCGAAGATCTCGCCGATCGAGTTGAGCCAGCCCCGCGGGACCGCCAGCCAACCTGCGTTCACTTGATCACCTGGAGCTCGGGATGCGTCGCGAGCAGCGTTTGGGTGAAGACGTAGTTGAAGGCGAAGACGCCCATGAAGGCGATCACCACCGCCTCATTGACAGCTCGACCGACTCCTTCAGCGCCTCCGGACGCAGTCATCCCCTTGTAGGAGCAGACGATCGCGATGATCGCCCCGAATAAGGTCGTCTTCAGGACCGACCCCCAGAGGTCCGTGACCGAGGCGTTGTTGAAGAGGGTGGCGAAGAAGCCGCCCAATGGCTCGTTGTAGAGCAGCTCCGCGCCGATGCCGCCGACGATGCCGAAGATCAGCGCGTAGATGTCCATCAGGCCGGTGATCAGCATCAGCGCGAGGAAGCGGGGCACGACCAGGTTCTTGATCGGGTCGACGCCCAGCACCTGGAGCGCGTCGAGCTCCTCGCGGATCTTCCGGGCGCCGAGGTCGGCGGTGATCGCGGTGCCGGCGACTCCGGCGACGACCACCGCCGTCACGAAGGGCGCGAACTCGCGGATCGAGGCGAGCACGAAGAAACCGCCGAGGCGGTCGAGGGCTCCGAAGAGCGAGAGGAAGTTGGCGGCCTGCAGGCCGGGCGCGCCGAAGCCGAAGGCCAGGGTCGAGATCATCATCGGGAACCAGCAGAGCTGGAGGGCGAAGAGGAACTGGCCGATGAACTCGCCGCCGTACGGGTACGGCGGACGGATCGCCGAGACGATCGTCTTGGCGGTCAGGATCATCATGTCCCCGACCTGCTCGAATAGAGACTTGGCGGGAAGGAATGCCCTATCGGCTACGGATCTGACCATTTGCTCTCCTCCGGAGCCTTCCCCCAGGATGGGGCGCGGCCCCGCATGCCGCTCTCACGACACGCCTCGAAGGTTATGTGATGGAGGCGCCGTTCGCCACCCACAACCGCTCGCCGTAACCGGAGGCCAAGAAATCCCCGGAACTCGTGATACCGAGCCGGATTGGCGGGGGTAGGGTGCGTGGTATGTTGCCCGCGCCTTTGGAGGAGAGCGCCTCGACAGCCCGCGCTCTGAAGTCCCGCAAACGGCTCGGGGTCGGGTTTCTCGGAGTCCTCCTGGCGGCGGGTATCGCGTCTTGCGGCGGCACGAGGCAGGACGCCAATGAGCCCACCGGCGACTTCCCGGTTCAGATCGTGAGCGCGGACTTCCCGAGCAGGCAGCAGCTCGCCCAGAACACGAACCTCACGCTGGCGGTTTCGAACTCCGGCGATCAGACGATCCCGGACCTGTCGATCACGATCTTCACGACCTCCAACACGAGCACGAGCGAGACCGGGACATCGACCACCGGCACCACCGGCGAGGCACGGGGACGTCGAGCACCACGCAGGAGCTGCCGACGGTCCAGGGCTCGTTCTCCGTTCGGTCGGAGCAGCAGGGGCTGGCGATCCCGTTCCGGCCCGTCTGGATCCTCGAGTCGGGCTTTCCGAAGCTCGAGGGACAGACCGCCTCCGCAGGAGCCGAGGCGGCCCAGACCGACACCTACGCGTTCGGTGCGCTCGCCCCCCACGCTACGAAGCGGATCGTCTGGAACGTGACCCCGGTCCAGGGCGGGACCTACACCGTCCACTATCGAGTCGCGGCGGGCCTCGAGGGCAAGGCCAAGGCGGTCACCGCCGACGGCTCCGTGCCGGAGGGCGAGTTCGTCGTCCGGATCTCCACCGCCCCGCCCCAGACCAGGGTGGACGAGTCGGGCAAGGTCGTGCCGATCTCGCCGGGCAGCGTCATCGGCCAAGCCGGAAACCAGGTGCAGAAGTCGGAGCTCAAAAACGGGCAATAGCAGCGCTGGCGGTTGAAGCCGCCTTGCTCGCCGGATGCGGCGGCGGATCGTCCGAGTCCACATCCGAAACGACCACTGCAGAGCAGGTTGATCTCGAGAAGGTCGGCGACTTCGATCAGCCCGACTACGTCACCCAGCCGCCCGGCAGCGACGACCTCTACGTGGTGGAGCAGGGCGGCACAGTTCGCATCGTCCGGGATGGGCAGGTCCTGTCGAAACCCGCGCTGGACATCAGCGACGGTGTCACCTCTGAGGGCGAGCAGGGGCTCCTCTCGATCGCCTTCCCTCCGGACTTCCAGAGCTCGCATCGGGTCTATGCGTACTACACGGGCACCGATCAGGACCAGCACGTCGTCGGCTTCACAGTCGCGGATGACGGCTCGTTCGAGGAGGGCAGCGAACGCGAGATCCTGCACATGGACGACTTCGCCTCCAATCACAACGGCGGCCCATTGGTGTTCGGCCCCGACGGGTACCTCTACATCGGCACGGGAGATGGCGGCGTGGCGGACGACCCGGAGCGCAACGGCCAGGACCTCGGTTCGCTGCTCGGCAAGTTGCTTCGGATCGATCCGGGCGCGGGGAATCCATACGCGATCCCGCCCGACAACCCGTTCGTCGGCCGTGCGGGCGCCAGGCCCGAGGTCTACTCGTACGGGCTTCGCAACCCGTGGCGTTTCAGCTTCGACGGGAAGACCGGCGCGCTCTCGATCGGCGACGTCGGCCAGAACGTGGTCGAGGAGATCGACTACACACCGAAGGGCGAGGCGAGAGGGGCAAACTTCGGCTGGTCCGCCTTCGAGGGCACCGACCGTTTCAACACCGACCAGACGCGCACCCAACGCGGTCCCGCCGATCTTCGAATACAGGCACGACGAGGGCTGCTCGGTCACCGGCGGGTTCGTGGTCCGCGATCCCACGCTGCCGGCATCGCTCGGGCGCTACGTCTACGGCGACTACTGCGCCGGCGAGCTGCGCAGTCTCGAGCCGGCGGTCCCGCAGGCGCGAGACGACCGCTCGCTGGAGCTGAACGTTCCATCCCTCTCGTCCTTCGGCCAGGACAACGACGGGCATATCTACGCCGTCTCGCTGGAGGGTCCCGTCTATCGCCTCGTACCGGCGGGGTGATGGCACGGCGCATCGAGGGCTCGGGCGCGGTGTTCCCGTCAGGGATGAGGACCGCCCGATCCGCGACGCGTCTCGCCCTGGCGCTCTGTCTTCTCGCCGCCGTCGCGCGGCCGCGGCGCCCCGCGGCCGATGCGAAGCCGCAAGTCAAGCTGAAGCGGATCGGTCGCTTCCACAGCCCGACCTACGTCACCTCGGCGCCGAGCGTGAGCGGAGTCTTCGTGGTCGAGCAGGGAGGCCGCATCCGCCTGGTCCGGGGGAAGCACCGAAGGAACTTCCTCAACATCGCCTCGCTCGTGCGCTCCGGCGGTGAGCGTGGCCTGCTCTCGGTGGCCTTCGCCCCGGACTACGCGCTCGTCGCGGTTGCTCTACGTCTACTTCACCAACCGTTCCGGCGACATCGAGATCGCCGAGCTCCGCGCGGACCCGGCGGGCTGCACGCTCGGCGAGCACCCTGCGCCGGTGCTCGTCGTCCCTCACCCAGACCACTCGAATCACAACGGCGGCCAGCTCCAGTTCGGCCCGGACGGCTTTCTCTACGCGGGAACCGGTGACGGCGGCGGCGCGGGCGATCAGCCGGACAACGCGCAGAACCCGAGCTCCATGCTGGGAAAGCTGTTGCGCATTGACCCGAGGAGCGCCACGGTGGCGACGTACGCCCGCGGCCTCCGCAACCCCTATCGGTTCTCGTTCGACCGGGTCAGCGATCCGGCTCAGCCGCGCATCGCGATCGGGGACGTCGGTCAGGACCGCTTCGAGGAGATCGACTACCTACCCCTGGCGGCGGCCGATGGCGCCAACTTCGGCTGGAACGACTTCGAGGGCTTCGCTCCGTTTGCGGGGCCCATCCCCCGACCGCGGCCGGAACCGTCAAGCCGATCAAGACATACGGCATCTCCGGCGCCGCCTGCGCGATCGTCGGCGGCTACGTCGTGCGTGACGCCCGATTGCGCTCCCTCTTCCACCGCTACGTCTATGGCGACTTCTGCACCGGCAAGATCCGCTCGCTGGTCCCCGCCCTGGGCGGTGCGCGCAAGGACCGGAGCACGGGGGTGCGGGTGCGGGATCTGAGCTCCTTCGGCGAGACCGCCGACGGCTCCCTGTACGCCACGTCGCTGGACGGCCCGGTCTACAGGTTCGTCCGCCGACGCTGACCGCGGCCGGCTCGCGGCAAGGCGCTAATAACCTGGGCTCCGCCCCGCCCAGGACCCGCCATGCGAATCGCCCTCAGCCGTCGCCAGATCGAGACCTTCGTCGCTGCGCTCGTCGCGATCGCGGCGGCGATCGTCGGACTGACCAACCGGGAGCAGGAGACGGTGGGCGCCAAGTTCGTCGCCCTCGAGCGGATCGCCCGGCTCAAGAACCCGGTCTACCTGACCCAGCCGCCCGGCCCCGGCTCCCACCTCTACGTCGTCCAGAAGGGCGGCGCGGTCAGGGTCTCGCCAACGACCGCCTGCTGAGGCGGCCTTTCCTCGATATCCGGGGACTGGTCAAGGCGCACGGAGTCAGGAGCGAGCCGGGAATGGCATCCGTTGCGTTCCCACCCGACTACGGCCGGACCGGCTTCTTCTATGTCGCCTACACCGATCACCGGAACGCGCTGGTCGTCGCCCGGTACAGGCGCAGCGCCGGCGACCCCCTGGTCGCGGATCCCGGCTCCGGCCCCAGGTCCTGCGCATTCCGGAGCCCACCGCGGCCCACCACGGCGGGACGCTCGTCTTCGGGCCCAACGGGCACCTCTTCGTCGGCACCGGGGACGGCGGGCCCGCCGGGGATCCCCACAACACCGCCCAGGACAGGAGCTCGCTGCTGCGGCAAGGTCCTGCGGATCGATCCAACCCCGTCGGGATACGGGATCCCCGGCGACAACCCGTTCGTCGGCAGGCCGGGCCGCGACGAGATCTGGGCGTACGGGCTGCGGAACCCGAGGGCGATCTCGTTCGACCGCACACTGGGGACGATCGCGATCGGCGACGTCGGAAACGAGCGCTACGAGGAGATCGACCTCGTGCCGGTCCGGAAGTCGCGGGGCGCGAACTTCGGCTGGTCGGCCTACGAGGCGTTCGCTCCCTTCAAGGGCGGCGTCCCTCGGCGCGACACCGTGCTCCCGGCGATCGCCTACCCGCCACGGACCGGGATGCGCCGTCGCCGGTGGCTACATCGTCCGCGACTCGCGATTGGCGCGGATCCGGGGACGGGAGATCTTCGGCGACTACGTGTTCGGCGACTACTGCACGGGCAGGCTCTACGGCTTCCGGCCCAGGGCCGGCCGCCGCGCCGGCAAGCAACGAAGCTTCAGGTTCGAGGCCCGGTACCTGACCTCAATCGGAGAGGACAACGCCGGGCACATCTACGTGATCACCGAACGGGGGCTGACCCGGAAGGGGAAGCCCAGCCTGGGGGCCGTCTACCGGCTGATCCCTCACCGCAAGCAGGTTCCGGGCTAGCTGATCTAGACGCCGGCGAAGGCGATCACCTGGGTGTCCGCCGGCGCGAACAGGCGCCCGCCACCAGCCGCGGGCGTCGGGAAGTGGGTCACCGAGCCGAGATCGACGCTGGCCACAGGGGCGCCGGTGTCGGGGGCATAGCCGTGCAGAACCGCCCCGCTGTCGATGCTCCAGACGACGCCGCCGGCGACGATCGGCGGGCCCGAGGAACTGGCGTGCCAGGCGGGGCTGAAGGAGTTGCCACTCACCGTCAGCGCAAAGAGCCCGTTGGAGCAGGGCACGTAGACGATGGGAGGCTGGTACGCGAGCCCGCCGAAGGCGCCGCCGCTGCAGACGCTCTGCGCGAACAGCTCGCCTCCGGTCCCGCCGAGGTGGCTCGTGGAGAGGATCAGCCCGAGTCCCTCCTTGCCGATCACGAACATGCGGCCTCCTCCGAGCAGGGTGGGTCCGACGGAGCCGAGGTCCGTGTCGTGTTGATTGAGCTCGGCCGAGTTGGAGGCGTGGTAGTAGTCGGCCTGCTTGAGCTTCGGCGACAGCCGGATCACGCTGTTGCCGAAGTCGAACCCCGAAAAGGCGTCCCCGTTGCCCGTGGCGACGAAGAGGTTGCCCGCGCGGTCGACGGCCGCCCCGGACGGCGCCCAGATGGCGCCCTCGCGATGGACCCCGACCGTGAACTCGCGCCGCTTCGCTTTGCCCTGCGTCTTCACCGAGACGACCCGGCCCCTGTAGTCGCCGCAGTCCCCGGCCAATCCTCCGAAGGGAACGTAGACGCGCCCGTGGGAGACGGATAGCGCCGAGCGCTGCTGATGGACGCGTGGATCGGATCCGGTCGCGTCGATGTTGCGCTTCAAGCGAACCTTCCCGCCGTGGAGACGCAGGCCGAAGAGCACGTGGCGGTAGTCGCTCAGGAACGCGACGGCGTAGATGGTGTCGCCCGAGATCGCGGGCGTGCTCGTGATCCCGGTGACCGGCTCGATGTTCCCGCAGGGCAGGGTCGAGCCGTCCACCGGCGGGCCGAGATGGCGCTTCCAGGCGATGTGGCCGTTGCCGGCGTTGAGCGCGTAGACGGTGTTGTTCTCGGTGGCGACGTAGACCCGGTTGCCGACCGCCAGCGGCTCGGCGTAGACCTGGCCGTCGAACTGCTGCGTCCAGGTGCGGTGGAAGCCTCGGAGGGGCGGCGAGGTCGTGTCGACCGCCGTGCGAGCGAGATTCGCGTGATAGGTCGGCCAGTTCGCAAGGTGCTTGGGCTTTTTCTTCTTCTTCGCCGCGGTCGCCTGTCCGGTGCCGCCGGCCGGCGGCACGGTCGCGCTCGAGGAGTCCGGCTTCGCCCCCGAGCCGCAGCCGATCGCGGCGATCAGTGCCGCCGTCATCACAACCATCGCTGCTGCCCGCGTCCTAGGCATCGCCGGTCAGTCTAGATTCCCGGGCTCCATCAACGGCGGCCACAAAAACCGCCGCCGAACCTACCTGGGCAGGGCGGGGGCGAGGATCCGATACGCCTTGATGCCGAGGCCGAGCCGCTCCCGGTCCTCTGAGATCTGGGGGTCGAGCCCGGTCAGCTCCTTCACGCGCTCCAGCCGGTAGGCCACGGTGTGGCGGTGGGCGAAGATCGCCCGCGCCGTCGCGTTCATGTTGCAATCGCTCGCCAGGTACTCCTCGAGGGTGCCGAGCAGGTCCGAGCGGTACTGGTTGTCGTAGCGGACCAGGGGCTCGACTGTGTCGCGATAGAAGCTGCGGACCTCGTCGGGATCGGAGATCAGCGCCCGGAAGAGCAGCCGGTAGACGCCGCTCGCCGCGATCTCCTCCTCCAGCGCCTCCGCGATCTCCGGTTCGCCGAGTGATCACGTCGAGGACCAGCTCGGCCTCCTTGATCGCGCGATGGAGCTCGCCGGGATCGGGATAGAAGGAGGAGACGGCGGCCGGCCCGTGCTTCCGAAGCCGGTTGGCGATTCGCCCCGCGATCTGCAGGGTTCGCTCCGGGGCGTCGTCGCCGCCGCGGCCCGGGAGGATCGCGTAGAGCCGGCCGTCAGCCAGCTCCGCAAGCGAGCCCTCGTACTCCGCCGCGACGAGGGCGGTCGCATGGCTCGGGCTGGCGGACTCGATCTCCGCCACCAGCGCGATCGCACCGCGCCCGAGGTCGCATCCGAGCCGCGCCGCCTTGCTGGTCGCCTCCGCGGTGTCGATCTCCCGCGAGCGCAGCTCCTCGATCAGCCCGCCGCGCATCTTCCGCTCGGCGTCCTCGCGCGCATCGGCGACCGCCACCTCGGCGAGCGCGGCCAGCGCCGCGGCCCGGAGTACCTCCTCGCGGTCGACCAGCACCGGCCCCTCGCCGTCCACGGACTCCCCGTCGAGCAGCAGGACCACTCCGACGATCTGCCCGCCCGCCTCGATCGCGCGCTCCAGCGCGACCGCGTCCGGGGCCGCGGCCTCGGTCTCGGCGACGCGCGCCTTCGCGTACTCGGCCAGGCCGTTCAGCTCTCCGCCGCCCGGGGCGCGGGCCGCCAGGCCCCGTGGCGGCAGCACGATCGCAATCGGCCCACCCGCCTCCGCGGCAGCCAGCTCCGCCACTCCCTGGAGCCCCTCGCCGTCGAGGACGGCCTCGATCATCCGGGTGCTGAGCTCGCGCATGGTCATTCGTCCTGCTCCACGCCGGCGGCGATCTCCTCCTCGGTGTGTGTCTGGAGCACCACCTCGCCCTCCTCGCCGGTGCGGATGCGGATCGCCTCCTCCACCGGGAGGACGAAGATCTTGCCGTCGCCGATCTCGCCCGAGCGCGCGTGCCTGATGATGGTCTCGACGACGGTTCCCGTGTCGCCGTCGGCGACGATCACCTCCAGCTTGAGCTTCGGCCGCACCGAGACCGTCAGCGACGAGCCGCGGTACGCCTCGACGAGCCCCTTCTGCCTGCCGGATCCCTTCACCTCGGAGATCGAGAGCGAGGGGAAGCCTCTGTCGAGCAGCTCGGAGCGGATCGGCTCGAACGCCTCGTGGCGAATGAACGCTTCGATTTTCTTCACGGAGTGGGCTCCCCCCGGGGGCGCGACAGCTGACGGTGGGCACGCTAGGCGCGGTCGGGCACCCAGTCTTTGGCCCTCTGTCGAAAATCGCGCGCGGCGCTTGCTCCAAGCGGTCGAGGGTGCAGATCCTCACAAGAGTCCTGGCTGGCTGGCCAGACCGCGCTATGGTCCGCTCCAACAGCCGGTCTGAGAGGAGAGTGAGCATGGCGATCGACACGGTCACCGAAAGAGCCCGGACCTCAAGCGGCTCCTTCGAGGTCATCAACCCCGCCGACGGATCGGCGATCACCAGTGTGCCGCTCGACGGCGCCGCCGAGGTCGCGGAGACGGTCGCCCGCGTCCGTGCGAACCAGCCCGCCTGGGAGGAGCTCGGATTCAAGGGCCGTGCGCAGTGGCTGTACAAGCTTCGCGACTGGATCCTCGACCACCAGGACGAGATCGCCGACACGATGCAGCGCGAGACCGGCAAGGTCCGCGGCGAGGCCGCGGGCGAGGCCGTGTACCTCACCGACCTGATCAACTTCTACGGGAAGAAGGGCGCCCGGTACATCCGGGACGAGCGCGTGCCCGCGCATTCGCCGCTGATGAAGGTGAAGAAGCTGCGGGTGCAGTACCGGCCGTATCCGGTCGTCGGCGTGATCAGCCCCTGGAACTACCCGCTGCTCCTCTCGATGGGGGATGCGATCCCGGCCCTGCTCGCCGGATGCGCGGTTGTCATCAAGCCCTCGGAGATCACCCCGATCGGCCTCGGCGAGCTGATCGAGGCTTGGAAGAGCGAGATCGGCGGCCCCGATGTCTTCGACGTCGTCAACGGCATGGGAGAGACCGGCTCCGC
Organism: uncultured Solirubrobacterales bacterium; assembly: GCA_963817275.1. Classification (GTDB taxonomy): domain Bacteria; phylum Actinomycetota; class Thermoleophilia; order Solirubrobacterales; family 70-9; genus DASUPK01. Next base: position 72,994 of record CAWFOA010000009.1, read on the forward strand.
GCTGGTCGACGAGGTGGACTTCGTGCAGTTCACGGGCTCCGACCGCACCGCCAGGAAGGTGCTCGCCCGCGCGGCGGAGACCCTGACCCCGGTGAGCGCCGAGCTGGGCGGCAAGGACCCGATGATCGTGCTGAAGAGCGCCAACGTCGAGCGCGCCGCCAATGCCGCGACGTGGGGAGCGTTCTCCAATGTCGGTCAGGTCTGCATCTCGGTGGAGCGGCTCTACGTCGAGGAACCGGTGTACGACGAGTTCATCCAGCGCTTCACGGATGAGGTCCGCAAGCTCAACCAGGGCATGGACGGCCGCGAGCACGGCAAGGACATCGGCTCGATGACCTTCCCGCCGCAGATGCAGGTGGTCGAGGACCACGTGGAGGACGCGCGGCGCGCCGGCGCGACCGTCGTCACCGGCGGCGAGCGCCTCGAGCGCGAGGGCGACTGGTATCCGCCGACCGTGATCACGGACGTCGACCACTCGATGAAGGTGATGCGCGACGAGACCTTCGGCCCGGTGGTCGGGATCATGAAGGTGCGAGACGCCGACGAGGCGGTCCGCCTCGCCAACGACACCCGCTACGGGCTCGCCGCCTCGGTCTTCGGCAGCAAGCGCGAGGCGGAGGCCGTGGCGCGGCGGCTCGAGGTCGGCACGGCGAACGTCAACGACGTGCTGGTCGGCTTCCTGGCTTCCGACGTCCCGATGGGCGGCTGGAAGGACTCGGGCATCGGCTTCCGCCACGGCGAGTACGGGATGAAGAAGTTCGTTCGTCCCGAGTCGCTCGTGATCACCCGCTTCGGCAAGAAGCGCGAGCCCCTCTACTTCCCCTACACCGAGAAGCGCCGGGAGCAGCTGCGCAAGGTCACGGACTTCTTCAACGCCCGTGACTGGCGCAGAAGGCTCGGGCGCAAGCGCTAACCCGGCCTCACCGCCCGCAGCTCCCCGTCCAGGCGGGTCGCCTCCTGCTCGAACCACTCCGAGACCAGCCGCAGCCACGCCACCTCCGACCGGGTCCTGATCCGGACGTAGTCGGCGTGCTGGTCGCCGGCGATCCGGATCGCGTCCGCGACCGACAGCTCGCGGTCTCCGGTCCCATCGTCTCCGAGCAGCATCCAGTCGGCTCGCCCGCCCGGGCCTTCATCCTCGAGGGCCAGCCTCGTCCCATCGTTCATCAGAAGGGCCTTCGGCTCCCGGCCCCCAACCTGTAGTCCCTGCACTCCGTTGGCTTCCATGTCGTCCCCTTCTTGCCCGACTCCCCGCCGGGCGCTTGGTTGTGTCGAGAGAGCAGTATGCGAGCAACCGCTAACACGGCGCTAAAGGATCGTTAACAGCTTGCGAAAGCCGCGCAGCTTGCGGGAGCTGGAACCGCCGCTTTGCATGGAAAGCGGTACTCCGCCGAGAGATACTGCGTGGGCGATGTCGCAGGAGAACGTGGAGATCGTGCCCCATCCAAGGGCAATTCGTCGGTGCGGAGTGCTAGCTCGACGCTGCTACTCGGCCGGGGGCGTCGCCGGGCCATCCGACTGGTGTCGGGCATGCCTGGCGGCGCTGTGCTCTGCACGCATCTTCACGAACCCGACTCCGAGCTGGCGCGCCACCTCGACCAGGATGCCGATGCCGGTCAGCACATAGAGGGCGGTGAAGATCTTCAACCACTCGTGGGTGAGCGTGAGGTGCGGATCAGCGATGCTCGACGTGGTCAAGGTGCAGACGGCGAAGTAGAACCCGTCAATTACGTTCCAGCCTTCGCCGAGGGAAAAGGTGATGGTCCCAACGAGGACGAGGGAGACAGCGGCTCCGGCGATGGCGACGAAGTTCTCCTCCTTGGCGGCGTGCTTGATCGCCCCGACGAACCGGTGGAACATGCTGATCACGGACACCATCTCCCAGAGGCTCCCAGCCGCCTCGGACGGTCTGTCGATCGGGGATACCATGCCGCGACCCGCGATACCCGTGGGCGATCACCAGGAAGGTGTGTGAACATGCGAGGAGCCCGTCGGCTCGGGTTCGTGGGGCTTACGGCCTTGTTCGTCTGCGCTTTGGTCGCAGCCGGATGTGGCAGTAGCAACAACGACAAGAGCACATCCACATCTGCCTCGGCGAGCGCGACCGCCAAGGTCGACTCCGCCGTCCAGTCGTGCACTACTCAGGCTGATCAGCTCGGTGGCGCTGTCGGAGCTGGCCTCAAGACCACCTGCACCACCGCAGGCACCACGGCCAAGCAGGCGATCTCAAGCGGGAGTTCCAACGTCAAGCAGGCGCTCTCACAGGCGGCGACCTCCTGCAACGCCAGTGTCGCGAAGGTCCCGGCCGGCCAGGCGAAGACCGCGCTCACGAACCTCTGCCAGGCGATCGCAAGCGCCGCCGGGTAGAAGAATCGCCTGGGCCTAGGCGAGCGAGCGAGGAGGGAGGGTGTAGGACCTCGGGTCAGCCGACGAAATCTGGGAGCGGCTCACCGCCGCTTTGGACGAGAAGCGGCTCTTTCTCAGAGCGAAGGCGAATCCAGAGTTCGAAGGATTGCGCTCTAGGCCCCCAAATGCTTCGAAACTCCGAAGCACGCTGCCAGCGGGGTCGCCGGCTCCGCGGTGGCGAGCTACGACGCGGGGACGAGCTCTTCGCGGAGCTGCTTGGCGGCCTGGACCATGTTGCGGAGGCTTTCCTCCGTCTCGGGCCAGGCGCGGGTCTTGAGGCCGCAGTCGGGGGTGACCCAGAGCTGCTCGGGGCGCAGCACGCGCGCCGCCTCATGCAGCAGCTCGGCCATCTCCTCCACCGACGGGACCCGCGGGGAGTGGATGTCGTAGACGCCGGGGCCGATGTCGTTGGTGAAGCCGGACCGGTCCCAGTGATGGAGCAGCTCCATCCGGGAGCGGGCCGCCTCGATCAGCGTGACGTCGGCATCCATCTCCTGGATGCGCCCCAGGATGTCGCCGAAGTCCGAGTAACACATGTGGGTGTGGACCTGGGTCTCGTCGGCGACGCCCGCAGTAGCCACCCGAAAGGAGTAGACCGCCCACTCGAGGTACTCGTCCCAGCGATCGCGGCGCAGGGGCAGGCCCTCGCGGATCGCCGGCTCGTCGACGTGGATGATCGGGATCCCGGCCTCCTCGAGGTCGGCGACCTCGTCGCGGATCGCGAGCGCCAGCTGCTCGCAGGTCTCGCGCCGGGGCTGGTCGTCGCGGACGAAGGACCATTCGAGCATCGTGACCGGGCCGGTGAGCATTCCCTTCAGCGGCTTCTCGGTCTTCGACTGCGCGTAGCTGATCCATTCGACCGTCATCGGGGCCGCCCTGGCTGACGTCGCCGAAGATGATCGGAGGGCGCACACAGCGCGAGCCGTATGACTGCACCCACGCGTTCTGGGTGAAGACGAAGCCGAGCATCTGCTCGCCGAAGTACTGGACCATGTCGTTCCGCTCCGGCTCGCCGTGGACGAGGACGTCGAGCCCGATCTCCTCCTGGAAGGCGACGACCCTGTCGATCTCGGCCCGCATCCGCTCCTCGTACTCCGCCAGCTGGATCTCGCCCTCGCGGAGCCGGCGCCGAGTGGCGCGGATCTCGTCGGTCTGGGGGAATGAGCCGATCGTGGTGGCCGGGAAGGTCGGCATGCCGATCTTCTGCTGCTGCGCCTGCTTGCGCTCGGCGAACGGCGAGTCGCGGCGCGCGTCGGCCTCGGTCAGGGCCTCGACCCGGGCTCGGACGTCGGGAGTGCGGGTGCGGTGTGAGTCGCGGCGGGAGTCGAGCGCCCTGTCGTTGGCGTCGAGCTGATCTGCGATCGCCTCGCGCCCGTCGGCCAGGCCCTTGGCGAGGGTCGCCAGCTCACCGACCTTCTGGACGGCGAAGGCCATCCAGGAGCGCACCTCGTCATCGAGGTCGGCGTCGCCGTCGGCGGGCTCGGCGTCGAGATCGATCGGGACGTGGAGCAGCGAGCAGCTGGTCGAGACCACGAGCTGCTTGGTTCGGTCGCGCAGGCCCTCTAGCGCGTCGAGCGAATGCTCGAGATGGTTGGTCCAGACATTGCGCCCGTCGACGATCCCGGCGAACAACCACTTGTCCTCCAAGCCCCCCTGCTTGGCGACGAACTCGGCGTTGTGGCGTCCGCCGTGCTCGTGAACCGCCTCATCGAGCTCATCCCCGTGGACCAGGCCCGTGAAGTCGAGGCCGACACCCTCGATCGGCAGGTCGCGGAGCACGCCGTAGGCGTCGCCGACGTGATCGAAGTAGGTCTTGACCATGATCCGCGGGCGCTCGTGCACCTTGCAGAGCTCCTCATACGCGAGCCGCAGCGCGTCGAGCTCCTGCTCGGAGCGGTCCTGGACGAAGCAGGGCTCGTCGAGCTGCACCCAGGTCGCGCCCTGCTCGCCGAGCTTCTCGATCACCTCGCCATAGACCTCGACCAGCGGCTCGAGCAGATCGAGCGGATTGAAGTCCTCGGCGACACCGTCGGCGGGCTTGGAGAGGAGCAGGAAGCTGACCGGGCCGACCAGCGCCGGCACCGTGTCGATCCCCGCTTCCTCCATTGCCTCGACGTGCTCGTCGAACGGCTTGGTCGAGGAGAGCGAGAATTTCGTTCCCGGCCCTAGCTCGGGGACGATGTAGTGGTAGTTCGTGTTGAACCACTTCGTCATCTCCATCGCCGTGGCGTCGGCGTCATCGGTCTGGCGACCGCGCGCCATCGCGAAGTAGGTGTCGAGGTCAACCTGGCCCCCGCCCCACCCGTAGCGCTCGGGAACGGCGCCCACCAGGGAGATCGCGTCGAGCACCTGGTCGTAGTAGGAGAAGTCGTTCGAGGGGATCAGGTCGATCCCCGCGTCCTGCATCAGCTTCCAGTTCTCGAGCCGGATCGCCTTGGCCGTCTTCGCCAGGTCATCGGCGGACGTCTCGCCGCGCCAGTAGCCCTCGGTCGCGAACTTGAGCTCGCGGTTTCGGCCGATTCGCGGGAAGCCGGAGATATTGGAGAGCGCCATCCGTCGCCAAGGCTAACCAAGCGGCCAACTCCCTACCCTTCTCCGCCATGCCCGAGCGCGACTACCTGGCCGCGGTGCGCGAGCGCGTCGTCGTCTTCGACGGCGGCATGGGCGCCACGCTGGAGCAATTCGACCTGACCGCCGAGGATTACGGCGGCCTCGAGGGCAAGTGCCACGAGGCGCTCGTGCTCAACCGGCCCGACGTGATCGAGGGCGTGCACGCCTCGATGCTCGACGCGGGCGCGGAGGTGCTCGAGACGGACACCTTTCAGGGCAGCCGGATCAAGCTGGGCGAGTGGGGCCTGGCGGACCAGACGCCTGAGATCAACCGACGGGCTGCCGAGATCGCACGCAAGGCGGCGGGCGAGGACCGCTTCGTGGCCGGCTCGATCGGGCCGACCGGGTTCTTGCCCGCCAGCGACGATCCGACGCTGGGCGGCATCAGCTTCCGCGAGCTGGTCGAGGTCTTCGCCGAGCAGGCCAGGGGGCTGATCGAGGGTGGCGCCGACCTGCTGATCGTGGAGACCGCCCAGGACATGCTGGAAGTGAAGGCGGCCATCTTCGGGGCGCGCGAGGCCTTCAAGGAAACCGGGCGCAACCTGCCGATCCAGGCGAGCGTCTCGCTGCTGCCCCAGGGCGGGAAGATGCTGCTGGGCACCGACATCGGCGCGGTGCTGACGACGCTGACGGCGCTCGACGTCCAGGTGATCGGGCTGAACTGCTCGACCGGGCCCGAGGACATGCGTGACGCGATCCGCTATCTCGGCGAGCTCTCCCCGCTGCCCGTTCACTGCATCCCCAACGCCGGGCTGCCCCTGCAGGGGCCCGACGGCGAGACGATCTTCCCCGAGAAGCCGGAGCCGCTGGCCGCCACCCTGGGCGAGTTCGTCGAGCGATACGGCGTCGGCATCGTCGGAGGCTGCTGCGGCACCACCCCCGAGCACATCGGCGCGATCCGCGAGCGGGTCGAGGGCCGCACCCCGGGAGAGCGGCCCGCCGCCGGGCCGATACAGGTCGCCTCGATGATGACCGCGACCCAGCTCGTGCAGGAGCCGCGGCCCACCCTGGTCGGGGAGCGGGTCAACTCGCAGGGGAGCCGTAAGGCGAAGGAGCTCCTGCTCGCCGACGACTACGACGGGATCGTCCAGGTCGCCGAGGATCAGGTGTCGGGCGGCGCCCACGTGCTCGACCTCTGCGTCGCGCTCACCGAGCGCTCCGACGAGGACGAGCAGATGCGCCAGGTGGCTAAGCGTGTCTCGCTGACGCAGCCGGCCCCGATCCAGATCGACTCGACGGAGCCCGAGGTGATCGAGGCCGCGCTGGAGCAGATCTCGGGCCGGGCGATCGTCAACTCGATCAACCTCGAGGCCGGCCGCGACAAGCTCGACCGGGTCGTTCCCCTGGCGCGGTCCCACGGCGCCGCGGTGATTGCCCTGACCATCGACGAGGAGGGGATGGCGAAGACCGCCGAGCGCAAGCTCGAGGTCGCCAAGCGCATCCGCGAGCTCTGCTGTGACGAGCACGGCCTCGATCCCGAGGCGCTGATCTTCGACGCGCTCACCTTCACGCTCACCACCGGCGACGAGGAGTGGCGGCCCTCGGCCGTCGAGACGATCGAAGGGATCAGGCGGATCAAGGCCGAGATGCCCGAGGTGAAGACCTCGCTGGGCGTCTCCAACGTCTCGTTCGGCGTCTCGCCGCCCGCGCGCGCCGCCCTCAACTCGGTCTTCCTGCACCACTGCACCGAGGCGGGTCTGGACCTGGCGATGGTCAACCCCAACCACATCACCCCGTATATGGAGATCCCCGAAAACGAGCGGGAGCTGACCGACGACCTCGTCTTCAACCGCTCGGAGGACGCGCTCGAGCGATTCATCGCCCACTTCGAGGAGAAGGGCGACGAGGCCGAGGAGGCGGCCGGCGATCCCACCGAGGGCATGGAGCCGGAGGAGGCCCTTCACTGGCAGATCCTGCACCGCAAGAAGGACGGCGTGGAGGACTGGATCGACCGCTCCGTCGAGAAGATCGGCGCCGTCCCGACCCTCAACACCGTGCTGCTGCCCGCGATGAAGGAGGTCGGCGACAAGTTCGGCGCCGGCGAGCTCATCCTGCCCTTCGTCCTCCAGTCGGCCGAGGTGATGAAGCGGGCGGTCGCCCAGCTCGAGAACTACCTCGAGCGGATCGAGGGACACAGCAAGGGCAAGGTCGTGCTCGCCACTGTTTTCGGCGACGTGCACGACATCGGCAAGTCGCTGGTCAACACGATCCTCACCAACAACGGCTACACGGTCGTCGACCTCGGCAAGCAGGTGCCGGTCGAGGTGATCATCAACTCGGCGATCGACGAGAAGGCCGACGCGATCGGCCTCTCCGCGCTGCTCGTCTCGACGTCGAAGCAGATGCCCGCCGCCGTGCAGGAGCTGCATTCGAAGAAGCTCGACTTCCCGGTCCTGATCGGCGGAGCGGCGATCAACCGCGACTTCGGCCGGCGGATCCTCTATCCGGAGGGCAAGGACTCCGACGACATCTACGAGCCCGGCGTCTTCTATTGCAAGGACGCCTTCGTCGGCCTCGACACGATGGACGACCTGGTCGACGCCGAGAAGCGCGCTGCGCTGATCGACCGCGTCCGCGACGAGGCGCGGGCGCTGCGCGAGAAGGTCGAGGAGCCCGACGACTCCCCGCCGACCACCGACGCCAGCGTCCGCTCGCCCGCGCGCACGGATGCCCCGATCCCGGAGCCGCCCTTCTGGGGCGCTCGCGAGATAGCGATCGACCTCGACGACGTCTACCCGCACCTCGACCGCCACGTCCTCTTCAAGCTCCACTGGGGCGGACGCGGCAAGAAGGGCGAGGAGTGGCGGCGGATCGTCGAGGGTCACGGCGACGATGAGGGATTCGCGCCCAAGCTGGAGCGGATGTGGCGCGAGCAGGACTACCTGAATCCGAGAGCGAGGCTCGGCTACTTCCCGGCCGCCGCCGACGGCAACGAGCTGGTGGTCTTCGACCCGGAGGACCCCGAGCGCGAGATCGAGCGCCTCGTCTTCCCGCGCCAGCCGAAGCACGACCGGATCTGCCTGACCGACTTCTTCCGGCCGCTCGACTCAGGCGAGCGCGACGTCGTCGCGCTGCAGGGCGTGACCGTCGGCCCCGAGGTCACCGAGCGAATCGAGCAGCTCGAGCGCGACGGCGAGTTCGCCGAGCAGCTCTTCACCCACGGCCTCGGTGTGCAGGCGGCGGAGGGCCTCGCCGAGTGGCTCCACTCGGAGGTCCGCCGCGAGCTCGACATCGAGCCCGACCAGGGCCGCCGCTACTCGTGGGGTTACCCCGCCTGCCCCGACCAGTCAGAGCACGAGAAGGTCTGGCGCCTGCTCGACCTGCAGGAGATCGGAATGACCCTCTCCGACGGCTACGCGGTAATGCCCGAGCAGTCGACAGTCGCGATCGTCGCGCATCACCCGCAGGCCGTCTATTTCGGGATGAAGTCCGGCTTCATCACGAAGGAGAAGACTCCGGACGAGGTGATCGCCGGCACTGAGCGCGGCGGCGAGCTGCCGCCCGAGACCGATCCCGGGGACGGTTCGGTCGAATCCGAGGCCCAGGCGGACAGCGATCCCGTCAGCGCCTGACGCTCGATCAGGTATGACAATATGACCTATTGATCCCCGGCCCGGGAGGGTCGGAAGACTTCGAGGTTGAGGAGAGAGACATGGCGGTCGCGGTTGCGGAGCAGAACCTTCTGATCGGCGGGGAGTGGGTCGGGGCCAAGTCCGGCAAGGAGGCCGAGCAGACCAATCCCTACACGGACGAGACCGTCGGCCGCGCCGCCGCCGCGGGCACCGATGACGTCGATGCCGCGGTCAAGGCCGCGCAGGGCGCCTTCGAGGCCTGGGGATTCGGGCCCCCGGCTGCACGCCGGGAGGTCCTCACCAAGGCGGCCGATCTGCTCCAGGAGCGCGCCGAGGAGATCTCCGGGATCGTCACCGAGGAGACTGGCGGCACCTTCGGCTGGGGGATGTTCAACTGCCAGCTCGCCAGCGGCATGCTCCGCGAGGCCGGAGCGCAGGCCTACGCGGCCGTCGGCCAGGTGATCCCGTCCGACATCCCCGGCGCCACGGCCATCGCGCGCCGCCTGCCCGCCGGAGTGGTGGTCGGGATCGCTCCCTGGAACGCCCCGGTGATCCTCGGGACGCGCGCCATTGCGACGCCGCTCGCCTACGGCAACACCGTGATCCTCAAGGGCTCCGAGCTCTGCCCGCGGACGCACGCCCAGATCGTGCGCTGCGTCCAGGACGCGGGCGCGCCCGAGGGAGTCGTCAACTACCTGACGAACGACCCCGGCGACGCAGCCGAGGTGGTCGAGGCGCTGATCGCCCACCCCGGCACGCGCCGGATCAACTTCACCGGCTCGACCAGGGTCGGCAAGATCATCGCCGAGAAGTGCGGGGCCAACCTGAAGAGGTGCCTGCTCGAGTTGGGCGGTAAGGCGCCGATGATCGTGATGGCGGACGCCGACCTGGACGAGGCCGTCAACGCCGCCAACTTCGGGGCCTTCATGCACTCCGGCCAGATCTGCATGGCGACCGAGCGGATCATCGTCGACAGCAAGGTCGCCGGGGAGTTCACCGACGGGCTGGTGAAGAAGGCGAGCGCGATGACGGTCGGCGACCCGACCAACCCCGAGACGATGATCGGCCCGCTGATCAACAAGGCGTCGGTCGAGCACGTCACCGAGCTGGTCGAGGACGCGAAGTCCAAGGGCGCCGAGGTGGCGACCGGCGGAGAGGCCGAGGGTCCCTGCTTCCACCCGACGGTGCTCACCAAGGTGACTCCCGAGATGCGCGTGTACTCGGAGGAGTCGTTCGGCCCGATCGTCCCGATCCTCGAATACGACGACATCGACGACGCGATCAAGACCGCGAACGACACCAACTACGGGCTCTCGGGCGCGGTGTTCAGCGCCGACATCCCGACCGCGCTCGACGTCGCCCGGCGAATCGAGAGCGGGATCTGCCACGTCAACCTGGCGACCGTCCACGACGAGGCACAGATGCCATTCGGCGGAGTCAAGGAGAGCGGCTGGGGCCGGTTCGGGGGCAGCGCGGCGCTCGAGGAGTTCACCGACCTCCACTGGACGATGGTCATGAGCCAGCCGGGCCACTACCCGATCTAGTGGCCGTGAAGGCCGCGCGGCGACTGATCGAGCTGGCCCAGAGCGAGGGCGTCGATCGCGTCTTCGGCAATCCGGGGACCACCGAGCTGCCCTTCATGGACGAGCTCGGCAAGGTCCCGGAGTTCCACTACTACCTCGGTCTGCACGAGGGGACCGCGGTGTCGATGGCCGACGGGTACGCCCGGGCCACCCGCCGCCCCTCGTTCCTCAACCTGCACATCGCGGCGGGGCTCGCCCACGGCCTGGCGAACATGCTCAACGCCAGGCGGGCCCGTACTCCGATGGTGGTCACCGTCGGGCAGCAGGACCGCCGCCACCTGATCCACGACCCGATGCTGGGCGGCGACCTGCTGGCGCTCGCCCAGGGCGCCTTCAAGGACGCGGTCGAGGTGAACCAGGTGGAGGACCTGCCGACGCTGATCCGCCGCGCCTTCCTGCTCTCGCAGACCGCGCCGACCGGGCCGGTGATGGTCTCGATCCCGGTCGACGTGCTCGAGGAGGAGCTGGACGAGCCGCTGCCGGCGCGCACCGAGGTCCGTGGGCTGGGCGTCGCGGAGGGCGTCGAGGACCTGGCCGAGGCGCTGCTCGGAGCCGGGGCGCCGGCGATCGTCGCCGGTGACGGCGTCGGGCGCGCGGGGGCCGTCGACGATCTGGTCGGGCTGGCGGAGGCGCTTGGGGCAACCGTCTTCCACGAGCCGATGTACGACGCGGTCGATTTCCCGGCCACGCATCCCCTCTCGGCGGGAATGCTCCCGCCGGTCGACGCGCTGATCCGCGAGAAGCTCGCCAAGCACGACGTCGTCTTCCTGGTCGGAAGCCACGCCTTCTCGGCCCACTACTACACGGATGCGACCCCGATCCCGGAGCGCACCCGGATCCTGCAGCTCGACGAAGACCGCGCGGAGCTGGGGCGCAACTACCCGGCGGAGGTCGCCCTGCATGGCGGAATCTCCCCGACGATCCAGGCGATCACCGGGATCGTCAGCGGCCGCTGCGCTGAGGCGGAGGCCCGCATCGAGGCTGCGAAGAAGGATCGGGCGGAGGCGGCGGCCACGAGCCCCCCGGCATCGAACGGCGAGCGGATGGATCCGGCGGCGGCGGCCGACGCGCTGATCGCCGGCCTTCCCGACGGCACGATCATGTGCGAGGAGGCGATCACCACCGGCCTCGAGGTGCGGCGCGCCTTCGCCGCTGACCGCCCGGGCAGCTACCACCACTCCGTCGGCGGGGCGCTCGGCTGGGCGCTCGGCGCAGGGATCGGCGTGAAGATGGCCCGCCCCGGCGACCCGGTCGTCTCCGTGGTCGGCGACGGCACCGCGATGTACACGATCCAGGGCCTCTGGTCGGCCGCCCACTACGACGTCCCGCTCGTCCTGGTGGTGATGAACAACCGCGAGTACGCCGCCTGCAAGCGCGGCATCGACCGCGTCGTCTCAGGCGGCGGCGACAGCTACGTCGGCATGGACCTGACCGACCCGGAGATCGACTTCATCGGCCTGGCCCGCTCGCTGGGCGTCGAGGCTCGGTCCGCCGGGAGCACCGAGGAGCTCTCCGCGACCGTCTCGGAGGCGCTCGCCTCCGGCGCTCCGACCCTGATCGACGCCGCGGTCGCCGGCACCCGCGACGAGCCCTCGGGCAAGCCCGCGGAGCACTACGCGGCGGACCGGTAAGGGCTCCGATGCGCGTGGGGTGCTCCCCCTCCGCCATCCGCCGCGATCCCACTCGCCGCCCATTGCGTATAGCCCCAGAGTGAAAAGTCACGGACGACAAACGGAAGCGAGAGGAAGAAACAGATGAATGCGAACAAGATGCTGTGGGAGAAGGGCGATTTCACGCAGATCGCGGCGACCATGCGGGAGAGCGGTGAGGCGCTCGTCAGCAAGTTGGGGATCACCGAAGGGATGCGGGTGCTCGATCTCGGCTGCGGCGACGGGACCACCGCGGTGCCGGCTGCTCAGCTCGGGGCCGACGTCCTCGGCGTCGACATCGCCAGCAACCTGGTCGCGGCGGGCAATGCGCGCGCCGAGGAGCTCGGGCTGACCAACCTCTCCTTCCAGGAGGGCGACGCCTCGAACCTGAACGAGCTCGATGACGAGAGCTTCGACCTCGTGATCAGCATCTTCGGGGCGATGTTCGCTCCGAAGCCGTTCGACGTCGCCAAGGAGATGGTCCGGGTGACCAAGCCGGGCGGCCGGATCGTGATGGGAAACTGGATCCCGAACGACCCGACGCTGGTAGCCCAGATCCTGAAGATCAGCGCCTCCTACTCTCCCCCGCCTCCGGAGGGCTTCGTCAGCCCGGTGACCTGGGGCATTGAGGAGAACGTGGTCGAGCGGTTCACCGCGGCCGGAGTCCCCGAGGAGGGGATCTCATGCGAGCGGGACACCTACACGTTCAACTCTCCCGGTTCGCCGTCGGAGCTGGTCACCGCCTTCAGGACCTACTACGGGCCGACAATGAACGCGTTCGAGGCGGCTGAAGCGGACGGCCGCGAGGCCGACCTCCAGGCCGAGCTGGAGACGCTGTTCAACGAGCAGAACACGAGCGATGACGGCACCTCGATCCCGGCGACCTTCCTGAGGGTGACGGTCGAGCGGTAGAGCGGCCAAACCGCGGCCGGCTCCTCAAGCCCTACCGCAGCGAGGTCCAGACGCTCTTCTTCTCGGTGTAGAGCTCGATCGCGTCCTTGCCCATCTCGCGGCCCCAGCCGCTCGACTTGAAGCCGCCCCAGGGGGCGACGGCGTCGACCGGGTTCGGCATGTTGATCCAGATCGTGCCGGCCCTGATCCCCGCGGCGAGGCGGTGGGCCCGGCCGACGTCTCGCGTCCACACGGAGGCGCCGAGGCCGTACTGGGTGTCGTTCGCCCGGACGATCAGCTCGTCCTCTGACTCGTAGGGCAGGATCGAGATCACCGGTCCGAAGATCTCCTCGCGGGCGATCTTCATCTCGTCCTTGACGCCGTTGAAGATCGTCGGCTTGTAGAAGAAGCCGGAGGCCAGATCGCCGTCCGCGCGCTCGCCGCCGGTGACCAGGTCGGCACCCTCCTCCTTGCCGGACTTGACGTAGCCGTCGACCCGGTTCAGGTGCTCCTCGCTGATCACGGGGCCGAGCTGGGTGGACTCGTCGATCCCGGGGCCGATCTTCATCCCCTCTGAGGCGGCGGCCGCCTTCTCGGCGAACTCGTCGGCGCGCTTCGCGTCGACGAAGAAGCGGGCGTAGGCGACGCAGACCTGGCCGGCGTTGAGGAACGCACCCTGCAGGTTGCCTCCGACGGCGGCGTCGATGTCGGCGTCGTCGAGGATCACGGTCGGCGCCTTGCCGCCCAGCTCCAGGCTGACCCGCTTCAGGTTGCCCGCCGAGGCGCGGACGATCTCGCGGCCGACCTCGGTCGAGCCGGTGAAGGAGATCTTGTCGACGCCGTCGTGGTTCGAGAGCGCCTGCCCGACGGCAGGACCGCCGGTGACGACGTTGAGCACGCCGTCGGGAATGCCCGCCTCCTGGATCAGCTCGGCGAGCCGCAGGGTGGTCAGCGAGGCCTCCTCGGCGGGCTTCACCACGGCGGTGTTGCCGCAGGCGAGGGCCGGGGCGATCTTCCAGCTCGCGATGTTGGTCGGGAAGTTCCACGGAATGATCAGCGCGCAGGTGCCAATCGGCTCGCGGAGCGTGTAGTGGAAGACGCCGGGGATCGAGACCGGCGGAGTCTCGCCCTCGATCTTGGTGACCCAGCCGGCGTAGTAGCGGAAGTGCTCGGCCACACCTGGGATGACGACCTGGGAGACCCCGATCGGCTTGCCCTGGTCGCGGGTCTCGAGCTCGGTGAGCTCGGGCATGTTCTCGTCGATCAGCTCGCCGACCCGCCAGAGCATCTTGGCCCGGGCGGCTGCCGGCAACGCCCTCCACTCCTCGGACTCGAAGGCGGCACGGGCGGCGTCGACCGCCGCGTCGACGTCCTTCGCCGTCCCCTCGGGGACCGTCGCGATCGGCTCTCCCGTCGCCGGGTCGAGGCTCTCGAAGGTCTTCCCGTCCGAAGATCCCTGCCAGGAGCCACCGATCAGTATCCGCTTCTCGTCCACCTTGCCCCTGGTCGCCGTCGCCATCAGTGACTCCTTCCGCTCGTCGAAATCCCTCGCCTGTTCATGTCAGCCTCGCCGCCATGCCGCGGGCGATCTTGTGGGCCGCGGCCTCGATCGTGATCATCGGGTTCACCCCGAGGGCCGTGGGAAGCACGGCCCCGTCGACGACGAAGAGGTTCTTCGCGTCCCAGGCCTCGCCGGCCGGATCGCACACGGAGCTGTCCCGCGACCCGCTCATGTGCGCCGTCCCCATCAGGTGGAACGAGCCCAGGGTCACCTGGGCGGGCCCCCAGCCGTAGTCGTCCGCCGCCTTCAGCATCTGCTCCCGCCCGCCGTTGCCGGGGTCGTAGGAGACCCAGCCGGCATGGGAGGTGTAGATCCGCCGCGCGCCACCCGCCTCCAGGATCTGAGTGATGCCGTCGAGGCCCTTGCGCATGATCTCCCGGTCGAAGTCGGAGAGGCTCCAGACCGGCGCAGGCAACCCGTCGCTGCCGACGACAACCTCGCCGGCGTCGCGTGCGCGCTGGAGGATCCCGTAGCCGCCGGTGTGGCGGAGGCTCTGCATCAGCTCGGAGTGATCGCTCGCGCCGCGCCACGGAGCGAAGACGGCGAGATCGGAGGGATGCGCCGAGGCGTGCATGTACTTGACCCCATACCCCTCGCCCATGTCGAGGAACTCGTCACAGAAGGTGGAACCGAAGACGCCGGTCCAGGGCAGGATCTCCTGCTCGAACTGGGCCCAGACCAGCAGCACCGGGTGGATCATCAGGTTCTTGCCGACGTTCGTGTTGTCGAGGCCGGAGCGGACCAGCAGGGCCGGCGTGTTGATCGCCCCGGCGGCCGCTGCGACCGCGCGGGCGCGGACCGTCAGCTTGTGCCCATCGGCGGTGGTGGCCTCGACCCCCTTGGCCTCCCCTCCCTCGATCAGCACCTTCTCGACGGGAGCGTTGACGACGATCCGGGCGCCCGCGTCGAAGGCGTCCTGAAGCCAGGTCTTGAAGGTGGACTGCTTCGCGCCGAGCGGGCAGCCGTAGTGGCACTGCCCGCAGATCTCCTCCGTGCAGCCGACGGCGTTCCGCTGCATGACCTGCGAGTCCCAGCCGAGCTTGGCGAGGCCCTCGCGGAATCGCACGTCGCGGGGCGAGGGCATGCTGTTCTCCGAGTTGACGTGGATGCGCTCCCAGACCGCGTCGAGGCTGTCGTCGAAGTCCTGACCGGCCCAGTCGTCGAGGCCGAAGCGGTCGGTCCAGTCCTTGCGGACATGGTCGGGCGGCCGGAAGCACCAGGTGTAGTTGACGGTCGTGCCGCCGCCCAGGCAGGAGCCGGCCAGCAGGCCGATGCTCTGGTCGGGGGTCGGGACGCCGCCCCCGCCGAGGTAGAGCTTCACGTAGCCGTCGAGCTCGGCGCCATCGAAGTCCTCCTCTGAGAAGTAGCCGCCGGCCTCGACCACGACCACGTCGAGTCCCTCCTTGGCAAGGACCCCTGCGGCCGTGCCGCCCCCGGCGCCCGAGCCGACGATGACCACGTCGCAGTCGAGCTCGGTGTCCTCCGTGATCTCGAGGGGCTTGATCGCCTTCGGCGGAGCGTCCTTCAGCTTCCCGTGGGGACCGGGGTAGCCGATCGCCTCGTCGACGGGGTTCTTGCCCTCACCCTGCCAGGGCAGCGAGTAGTACATGACCATCGTCAGCTTGCGAAGCGCCTGGAAGGCGGCTCGCTGCATGACGTCGTCGGAGTCGCACCATGCCAGCAGCGCCTTCTCGCGCTCGTCCTGGGGAAGCGACGCGAAGCCGGAGTCCCAGCCCTCGATCAGCCCGGCGAACCCGTCGCGGACCTCGGCGCTCGGGTTGCCGCCCATCGCCCCCAGGATCACGTCCGGCACGTGGATGTCGGTAGCCGACGGAAGTCCGTTCTCGCCCGGAACGAAGGTGTCGCAGATCGCGTCGAGGCTGGCGCGACCGCCCGCACTGAGCGTGATGGTCACCAGAAACTCAAATTATCAGACTCATTCACCCTCGACGACGCCCCGCAGGTCGTACATGTCGTAGGAGAGCTCCCCGGCCTCGAACCTCGCCCGTTTGGCGTTCTCGCCTTCGGCGCGCTCGCGAGACGCCTTGGCCACTTCATCGAGCCGGTCCTTCGCGACGACGATCGCGCCATCCGAATCGAGCACGACCGCGTCTCCGGGAGAGACCGACGGCGCCACCGACGTCGACCGGAACGTCGATCTCGCCCGGCTCGGCCCGTGCCGCGCCCTGGACCCTGATCCAGCGCGCCCAGACCGGCAGGCCAAGCTCGCGGAGCTCCTCGGTGTCCCGGACGGCGGCGTCGATCAAGACGGCGGCGGCCCCGCGGCCCTTCGCCTGGGTCGCGAGCAGCTCGCCGAGCAGCGCGACCGGCCTCGGCTCGGGCATCGTCAGGACGAGGACATCGCCCGGCTCCACGCGGTCCATCGCCGCGTGGACCATGAGGATGTCGTCTTGGGCACAGCGGACCGTGCGAGCCGGTCCTGCCGCCCGCGAGCGCGGAATCACCTGGTGGAGGTCGAGGTCAACCAGGCCGTCGCGGCCGGATGCCTCGAAGACCGTCGCGGCGCCCAGCTCCCCGAGCTCGTCGTAGGGCTCGCTCACAGCTCGCGCACCGCGTCCGGGACGACGCGCATGAACGCCTCTGCCTGGCGAATCTCCTGGTCACCGGAGACCCGGCGCGCGTGGTTGCCGCGCTGCTCGGCGCGCTGCGCGTAGTAGGTCTGCAGGTACTGCTGGGCCTTCATCTCCGCCATCGCCGCCTGCTTGCGCTCGAATACGGAGGTGATGTCGAGGAAGACGCTCGGCGTGAAGTTGCAGAGCTCCGGCTGGTGGGGCTCGAAGAGGAGGAACTTCGGAGGCCTGATGGTCGGAAAAGCGCTGGCCACGCCCGCGCCCGCCGCCAGCGCTCGGGCTCGCTCGACCGCGTGGAAGGCGACCGGGTGGTCGGGGTTGAAGGGGTCGCGGTCGGTATGGGTGATGAGGACGTCGGGCGCGAACTCGCGGATCGCGTCCACCAGACGCGTGAGCGCGTCGCCCTGGACCTCGAGCGGGTAGTCGCCGAGGTCAAAGCAGGTGAAGTCGGCGCCGAGCGCCTTCGCCGCCGCCTCGGCCTCGGCGTGACGGATCTTCTTCACGTTCTCGATCGTCTGGCCCTCCTCCTTCCAGAGCTCGCCCGACTCGCCCTTCTCGCCGTAGGAGAGCGCGATCACGCCGGCGCTGCCGCCGCCCTCGGCCGCGAGGGCGAGCGCACCCCCGGCGCGCCAGACGAAGTCGGCGGCGTGGGCGCCGATCGCCATGACCTTGCGACTCATGCCTCGACCCCCGCCAGCAGCCGCGTGTTGTCGACCGCCATCGTGCGCACCTCGTCCTCGCTGAATCCGGCCTCGAGCAGCTTCTCCGCCATCAGCGGGAGACCGTCCTCGACCGGCGGGTTCTTGACCTGGCCGAGGTCGCTGGAGAGAACCGTGCGCTCAGGGCCGACGGCGCGCGTCCCGTCGAGCCACTGCTCCCAGCTGCACTTGCCCGTGTAGGGCGTCGTGAAGCAGCGCTCGATCATCGCGCCCTTGCGGGCCAGCTCGACCTGGTCGTCGATCGAGATCGCCTGGCCGGGATAGTCCGGATGGGTGACGACGACGTTCTCCACCCCCTCGCCGAGGGCGGCGTCGACCACCGTGAGCGCATCGGCTGCCGAGATGTGGCCGGTGGAGAGCACCATCCCGTGCTCGGCGGCGAGCGCCAGCACGTCCACGGTCTCGGGGAGCACCTTCCCGTCGGAGTCGACCACCGCCACCGGCTCGGCGCCGATCCCCTTCTCGCGAAGCTCGAATTCGAGCTTCGACCACACCGGCAGCTTCGTCTCCGGCCCCGCCGCCGCCAGGTGGGCGCGCTCGTTCTCGGAGTCGACGGTGGGCAGCCAGACCTTGCGGGCCCCCTCCCGCGCCGCGATCTCGACTGCGACGGGGTTGATCCCACCGACCGCGCGATTGAGGACGATCGCGCCGAGCACCTGGACACCCGGCACCGCCTCCCGGACCACGGAGGCCCGCTCGGCCGTGGAGTTGTAGTGCGACTTCAGCAGGAACCCGGCGAGGCCGAGCTCGGCAAACCGCCGCGCCAGGCCGATGTCGTCGATCCGGCGCTCGACCACGTCCGGCGAGATGTGGACGTGGAGGTCGAAGCCCCCGCGGACCAGCTCGCGGGCCGCATCCGAGGGGGCCTCGGTCGCCTGGCCGGTGGCGCTCACGTCTTTGCCGGCTCCTCGACCACGGGCGTCCCGTAGGTGTGGAAGCTCTCCACCGTCCTCACGCCCCAGGCCTGGCCCTTGGCGCGCTCCGCCTCGTTCCACACGGTCGGCTCAGGGTCGGGGTCGAAGACGAAGTAGCCGCCGGTCGTCACCTCGACCCGGTTGCCACCGGGCTCGAAGCCGTAGAGGAAGAACCCCTGGGCGACCGCGTGCTTGGAGGGCGCGGCCTCGATGTGGATGTCGTTGTCGAGGAAGAGGTCGGCGGCCCGCAGGACCTCCTCGCGCGTGTCGACCCAGAAGGCGAGGTGGTGCAGGCGCCCGCGGGCACCATAGGCGTCGCGGACGTAGATCAGCTCGTGGGCGGCGATCGAGAGGCTCATCCAGGCGCCGGACTCGCTGCCGTCATCGAGCTGGATCCGCTCGTAGAGCCGGTAGCCGAGGACCTGCTCGGCGAAGTCTCGGTTCGCGCGCACGTCCTCGGCGAGCAGGTTGACGTGGTCGAGCCGCTTGATCGCGGCACCGCGGCCGGTGTACCGCTGCGGCTGGTTCTTGAGCGACGGCCGGAGATGATCCGGCGGCGAGTAGCGCTCGGCCTCGTAGTAGATCTCCATTGGATGGCCGTCGGGGTCGGTGAAGCGATAGGCCGGGCCGTGACCGACGTCGCCGTCGATCCAGCCGACTCCGCGCCCTGCCTCCTCGATCGCAGCCACCCGGCTCTCGAGCGCCTCCGGGCTCCACGCGCGCAGCGCCATGTGTCCCAGGCCGGCCTGCTCCGACTCGGTCAGCTTCAGGCAGTAGCGCTGGTAGTCGCCCCAGCCGCGCAGGTAGACCGACTGGCCCTCCCGCGCCTCCTCCTCCATCCCCAGCACCTGCGTGAAGAACTCCAGCGAGCGCTGGGGCTCCGGCGTCAGCAGCTCGGCGTGACCGATGTGAGCGATGTCCCCGAGGGGCTTGCTCATCTGGGAGTCCCGGCCTCCGACTCCTGCGCGAGCGACCTGAGCCATGCCTCGCTGGCGGAGGCGATCCGGGGCTGTACCCCGACGTCCTCGAGCATCCCGACCGCGGCCTCCATCTCATCGACCCTGCGAGCGGCGTGCAGCCGGCTTCCCTCGATCAGCCGCTCCAGCAGGGCTTCGTCCGCATCCTCGAGCGTGCGCGCCAGGTCGGCGTAGAGCCAATCGTCGAACCCAAGCCTCTCGGCCGCAGCGAGGGCCTCGCCGATCGCCGCCGCCAGACCCTTCGCGAAGACGCTGCGGGCGAGCTTGCGGGCCGCGGCGGCACCGGGCTCCGGCCCGACCAGTGTGACCGGCATCCCCAGCGGTCCGAACGCGGCGGCGAAGACCTCCGCCCCAGGCCCGGATGCCAGGGCCGGAGTGGCGAGTCCGTTGCCGGGGACGGGGCCGATCAGCGCCACGTCGGCGAACAGGGCGCCGGTCCGGGCAATGAGGCCCGAGAGCTCTCGCTTCAGCGCCGGGGTCCCCGTGTTGAGGTCGGCGAAGACCTGGCCCTCGCGCATCGCGGGCACAGCCGACTCCGCCGCTTCGATGGCGACCGCGGCGGAGTTGGCACTCAAGACGATTTCCGCCCCGGCGGCGGCATCCGCCGCGTCCATCGCCGGCTTGACGCCCTCAGGGATTGAGGCGACGGGATCCCATCCCCGGACCGTCGCGCCGGCGGCGAGCAGGTCGGCGGCAATCGCGGAGCCCGCCTCACCCAGGCCGACGATCCCGACCGAGTGGCTCACTTCGCGTCCTCCTCGAAGACCCGGCTGGCAACGGCGAACGCCCGATTCGCAGCAGGCACCCCGCAGTAGATCGCCGCCTGGAGCAGCACCTCCTTGATCTCGTCGTCGCTGAGGCCGTTGCGGCGCGCCGCCCGGATGTGCATCGCCAGCTCCTCGAAGTGCCCGAGCGCGATCAGCGCGGTCAGCGTGATGGCGCTGCGGGTGCGGCGGTCGAGGCCGGGCCTGGTCCAGATCTCACCCCACGCGTAGCGCGTGATCAGGTCCTGGAAGTCCTCGGTGAACTCGGTCGTCTTCTCGATCGCGTTGTCGACGTGCTCGTCGCCGAGCACCTCGCGCCGGACCTCCATGCCCCGATCGTGCTGATCGCTCATGATGCGCGAGGGCGCGCGTCAGCGCGACCAGTTTGATGTTGGCCGAGGTGTTGCTCGAGCTCGCGGGTCACCTCGTCGGCCTTCTCCACCGCGGCCAGGTGGCGCGCGCCGGGCAGAACGACGACCGTCGAGTCCTCGATCTCCTCGCCGATGGCGGCAGCGCGCTCCGGGGTGCCGACCGGGTCGTCCTCCCCGGCGATCACGAGCGTCGGCGCCGCAACGTCGACTAGCTGGCCGCGCATGTCGAACTCGGCCAGCGCCTCGCAGCAGCTTGCGTATCCCTCCGGAGCCGTGGAGACGAAGGTCTTCCGGATGCGCGCGATCGTCTCGGGGTGGCGCTCGGGGAACTCAGGCGTGAACCAGCGCTCCATCGTCGACTCGAACAGCGGCTCGACCCCCTCCGCCCGCACCTGGGCGGCGCGCTCGGTCCACATGCTCGAGGGCGGCAGCTGCATCCCGGTGCAGCAGATCGCCAGCCTGTCGATGCGCTCCGGCGCGTTGACCCCAAGCCACATCGCCGTCATGCCGCCGATCGAGAGCCCGCAGAAGGAAACGCGCTCCAGTCCGAGGCGATCGAGGAGGGCGATCACGTCCTGGCCCAGATCCGCCATCGAGTACGGGCCCGGTGGAACCGGCGAGTCGCCGTGACCGCGCGTGTCGTAGCGCAGGACCCGCATGCGCTCGGAGAGAGCCGCGGCCTGCGCGTCCCACATCTGGCCCGTGGTGCCCAGCGAGTTGGAGAAGGTCACCACCGGCGCGCCGTCCGGGCCCTCCAGGGTGTGATGGACGTCAACGCTCACGATTCCTCCCGGAAGCGTGACAGGGCGCGGTCGACGAAGGAATCGGCCGCGCCGAGGTAGCCTGCCGGGTCGAGCGCCCGATCGATCTCCTGATCCGAGAGCTCGCCGCGTACCTCCTTGTCCTCGATCAGCTCGTCGCGCAGCGTCCGCCCGCCATCGAGGGCCCGCGCGGAGGCCGCATCGATCAGCTCCCGCGCCCGCCGCCGGCCGACTCGACCGGCGAGCGCCGTCACCAGGCTCTCGGCCATCAGCAGGCCGCCGCTGGCCTCGAGGTTCTCGCGCATCCGGTCGGGCCTGACCTCGAGGCCGTCCAGCGCCTCGCGCAGGGCGGAGACGGCGCCGCCCGTCAGAGAGAGGGCATCGCTGAGCGGCACCCACTCCGACTGCCATGCTCCGGCCGCCCGCTCGTGCTCCTGCGCCATCGCCTCGAGCAGCACGCCGGCGGCGCCGCGGACCCGGCGGGCGCAGGCGATGGCCACCACCGAGCCGACCGGGTTTCGCTTGTGGGGCAGCGTCGACGATGCTCCGCGCCCGTCGCCGGATGGCTCGACCACCTCGCCGACCTCGGTCTGGGAGAGCAGTGCGAGGTCGAGGGCGATCTTCTCCATCACGCCCGCGGTCAGGGCCAGGGACGCTCCCAGATCGGCGACGCGCAGCCTGGCCGTGTGCCAGGGCATCACCGGCTCCTCGAGCTCGAGCCGCTTCGCCAGCAGACTGACGACCCGCTCCCCGTCAGCGCCCAGAGCGGCCAGGGTCCCGGCCGCACCCCCGAGCTGCACCGCCAGCGAGAGCGATCCCAGGCGGTCGCGGGCCGACAGGGTCGATTCCAGCCAGCCCGCCGACTTCAGCCCGAAGGTGATCGGGAGGGCCTGCTGAAGCAGCGTGCGGCCGGCCATCGTGGTGCCGCGGTGCTCCTCGGCGAGCCCGGCGCAGGCCGCCGCCACTCCGTCGAGCTCCGCTCGGATCAGCTTCAGGGCGCGGCTCGCGACCAGCATCGCGGCCGTGTCGATCACGTCCTGGCTGGTGGCGCCCAGGTGGACGAGACCGGCGGCCTCGTCGTCGAGCTTCGCCCGCAGCGCGACGACCAAGGGGACGGCTGGGTTGGCCTTCGAGCGGCCGTCGCGCGCGATCGCCTCCGGGTCGAAGCCACCGCCCTGACAGGCGGCGGCGATCGCCTCCGCGGCCTCGCCGGGGATCAGCCCCGCCTCCGCCTCGGCGCCCGCGAGCGCGGCCTCGAAGTCGAGCATCGCCTGGAGCCAGGCCGCCTCCGAGGTCGCCTGGCCTATCGCCTCGGGGACGAAGACCCCGCTGACCACCATCAAGTGGCTCCTCCGCTTCGCGTCCGGGGCCACTCAGACGACAAAGAAGGCGGTCTCGCCGTCACCCTGAAGATGGATGTCGAAGCGGAGACCTCCCTCCTCGGGTATCGCCACGAGGGTGTCCCGCTCCTTCGGGTCCTCGATCGAGGAGAGAACGGGATCCTCGCCGTTGGCCTCGGTCTCGTCCGGGAAGTAGATCCGTGTCACCAGGCGCTTCAGCAGGCCCCGCGCGAACACCGAGACGTCGATGTGCGGCGCCTGCGGGCGCCCCTCGGGACCGGGCACGGGGCCGGGCTTGACCGTGATGAACTCGAACCGTCCCTCCGAGTCGGTGGCGCACCGCCCGAATCCGCTGAACCCCTCCTCCACCGGGAGCTCGTCGCGCCGGTCCTCGGGGTGGGCGTAGCGCCCGGCCCTGTTCGCCTGCCAGATCTCGATCAGGGCATCGTCGACGATCGCCCCCTCGCCGTCGAACACGCTCCCGCGGATGTGGATCGCGTCAGGGTCGTTCTCGGCCACCATCCGCTCCTCGCCCTCGTAGGGCACCTGGATCCGGAGGAACGGGCCGATCGTCTGGGACGGGGTCAGCGCCGGCATCAATCCTCCATCGGAGTGGCGTCGCGGCCCCGCAGGACGATGTCGAACTCGTAGCCGAGCGCCCACTCCGGGACGCTCCGGTCGTGGTCATAGCGGCAGATCATCCGGTCCCGATCCTTCGGGTCGGGCACCGAGTTGAAGATCGGGTCCTGGAAGAAGAGCGGGTCACCCGGGAAGAACATCTGGGTGACCAGGCGGGTCGCGAAGGCGGGACCGAACAGCGAGAAATGAATGTGCCGGGAGCGCCAGGCGTTGGGATTGTTCTTCCAGGGGTAGGCGCCGGGCTTGATGGTGATGAACTCGTAGCGGCCCTCCTCGTCGGTCATGCAGCGGCCTCCGCCGGCGAAGTTAGGGTCGAGCGGCGCGGGATGCCGGTCGCCGTCGTGCCGGTAACGGCCCGAGGCGTTCGCCTGCCAGATCTCGATCAGCGAGTTGCGCACCGGCTTTCCATCCTGGTCGAGCAGTCGACCGTGGACGATGATCCGCTCGCCGAGCGGCTCGTCCTCGTACTGGCGGGTGAGGTCGTGGTCGAGCTCGCCGATCCGCTCGTCTCCGTAGACGGGCCCGGTGATCTCCGAGAGCGTGTGGGCCAGTGGGACCAGCGGCCGCTTCGGCGCTCGCGTCCGGGTCGAGACGTAGTCCGGATACAGGTAGGGGGGATCGACCTCGAGGTCGTCGTGCCGGTAGCCGATCACTCCTTCGTTCCTGGTCAGCTCCGATGCCACCGTGCTCTCCTCCTCGTCCTTGATGGTTGCCTGCTCGTCGGGCCCGCTCGTCACCGGGGCGCCTCCAGTGTCGCCCGGAGCTCCCGCAGCTCCCTGAGCTCCTCGTCCGAGGGCGGCTCGGTCTCCTCCAGGTCGGTGGCCACCCGCAGCGGCCAGCCGGTCTGCTCCCGTGCCTGTTCGACCGAGACCCCTGGATGGATCTGCGTGAAGGTGAGCTCGCAGGTCTCGGGGTCGGGCCGGAGGACCCCCAGGTCGGTGATCACGACGGTGGGCCCACGGCCGGGCATGCCGAGCCGCGCGCGGTCGCCCGGGGCCGCTCCATATCCGACGGAAGAGCGGAAGTCGAGCCGGTCGACGAAGCTGCGACGGGACTGGCGCATGATCACGATCACCTCCTTCGCCATCGCGGCGATCTCCGGCGCGCCGCCGCCCCCGGGGAGGCGGACCTTGGGGCGCTCGTAGTCGCCGATCACCGTGCTGTTGAGATTGCCGAGGCGGTCGATCTGCGCCGCCCCGAGAAAGCCGACGTCGATCCGGCCACCCTGAAGCCAATAGGCGAAGATCTCAGGGACCGGGACCACCGCGTCCGCAGTCTCCGCCAGCTCGCCGTCGCCGATGGAGAGGGGCAGGTTCGTGGGCTTCGACCCGATCGTGCCGGACTCGTAGACCAGGACGGTGCGGGGGGCGTGGGTGAGCCTCGCCAGGTTCGCCGCGGTGCTCGGCAGGCCGATCCCCACGAAGCAGACTGTCTCGTCCGTCAGGGCGCGCGACGCCACCACCGTCATCATCTCGTCGGCCGAGACGGCCGCTTCGGCGGTGGTCATACGACCCCCGCGGTTCTGAGCACGTGCTCGGCCATCCACTCCTGGAATGTCTCCCGGTCCTTGCTGATCTCGTCCCAGCGCACATAGAAGCCGTTGTCGCGGTCGTAGTAGTCGTGGGCGTAGGAGGGATGCGCGCCATGGGGCGCCTCCGCGACGGCGCCCACTGCCCAGGTCGGCAGCACGATCGCCCCCGGCCGGGGCTCCAGCTCGTCGACGATCTCCTCCACGGTGACCAGCGAGCGCGTCGAGGCGAGCACGATCTCCTTCTGAACGCCGACGATCCCCCAGAGCTGCACGTTGCCCCGGCGGTCGGCGCGCTGCGCGTGGACGATCCCGACGTCCGGCCGGAGGGCGCGGACCGCGGTGAGGGCCTCGCCCGTGAATGGGCATTCGATCTCGGCGATGGTCTCGCTCGAGCGCTCCATCAGCTCGGTGCCCACGTAGCCCCGCAGCGTCCCGAACGGGAGGTTCGAGGCGCCGGCGGCGTAGCGCGCGGCCATGCCCGCGTGGCTGTGCTCCTCGAGCTCGAGCGGGGCGGGCCAATCGTGCTCGACCGCGTCGCGGAGGCGGCGCAGGGAGCCGACGCCCGGGTTGCCGCCCCACGAGAAGATCAGCTTGCGGGCGCAGCCCGCGCCGATCATCTGGTCGTAGATCAGGTCGGGGGTCATGCGGATCAGCGTCAGGTCGCGGCGACCCTGGCGGACGATCTCGTGCCCAGCGGCGAACGGGATCAGGTGGGTGAAGCCCTCCAGCGCAACGCTGTCGCCGTCGTGAACGAGCTCCGCGACAGCCTCGTCGAGTGCGAGCAGCTCAGCCACCGCTACCCCCCGCGGGGGCCCCGGCCGGCGGGGCCTCGGGTTCCTCCTGGACCATGCCGAGCACGTCGCGCAGGTAGAGCAGGTGATCCTTCATCGCCCGCTCCGCGCGCGCCGGGTCGCCCTTCTCGACCGCCGACACCAGGGCTTCGTGCTGCTCCACGATCGCCGAGTGCACCACTGCCGGCTGGAGGACCTCGATCAGCAGCGGCTGCAGCACCTCGAAGATCCAGTTGGTCAGGGCCTGGATCATGCGGTTGCCGCTGGCGGCGGCGATCGTCTGGTGGATCTCCGCATCCGCGGAGGAGACGACCTCGACGTCGTCCGGCGCGGCGATCGCCGCGTCCACGGCCGAGCGCAGCCGCGCAAGCGTCTGGTCGTCGGGCTGGTAGGCCGCCAGGCCGGCGAGCGGAACCTCGAGCAGGACCCGGGCGTCGAGCAGCTCGTGCAGGCTGACCGCCTCGGTCTCCAGCATCATCGCGATCGCGTCGCTGAGGCTGCGCCCCATTCCCTGCTCGGCGGTGTGGGCCACGAAGATGCCGCCTCCTGGGCCCTTGGTGGCCCGGATCAGGTTGCCGCTGGAGAGGAGCTTGAGCGCCTCCCGGAGGGTCGGGCGGCTGACGCCGAACTCGGCCGCGAGGTCCTCCTCGCGGCCGAGGAAATCGCCCGGACCGAGACCCTCCTCCTGGACGTAGTGCTGGATCTGCACCGCCACCTGCTCCGAGGCGCCCCGGATCTGGCGTGCCTGCGGCCTCGCGCGAGAGCGCGAGCCCGCCCGCTGGGCGCTCACGATGCGACCCACCTCGGGGTGCGCTCGTCAACCACTCTGCGAGATTTTCCAGTCTGCCGCGGCAGAACCCCGGGCGCGATCGGGACGACCCGGACCCGGAGCCCGAGCTGCTGTCGCATCGTCTCCTGGAGGCGGCGCGCGTCGGTGCCCTCGGTCAGCTCGACCTCGAGCTTCACCTCGTCCATCCCGCTGCGCTCGGTGTAGAAGGTGATGCGGAACTCGCCGGAGCTTGAGACCTGCCGGACGGCCTCCTCGATCGCCGAGGGATAGACGTTCATCCCGCGGACCACCACCATGTCGTCGGTTCGGCCGACGATGCCACCGGGAAGCCAGCGGCCCTCGTGGCCGGCGGGGCACTGCTCGTCGGTGGCGATCACGGAGTCCCCCGTCCGGTAGCGGAGGGCCGGGAAGCCGGTGAGGCGCAGGGGCGTGATGACAAGCTCGCCCCGCTCGCCTTGGGCCGTCGGGCTCATGTCCGCGTCGAGGATCTCGCAGACGAACTCCTTCTCGTCGACGTGCAGCCCATGTCCCTCGACGCAGGGATCGCCGAAGGGCCCCGCCTCGGTGAGGCCGGCGTGATCTACGCAGACCACTCCGAACCCGTCCTCTATGCGGGAGCGAACGCCAGGCAGCGAGCCGCCGGGCTCGCCGGTGCAGAGGACCCGGTCAAGGGAGTCGAAGGCGGACTCGAGCCGCTGCTCCACCGCCACCTCGAGCAGGTGGAGCGCGTAGGTCGGGGTGCACCAGAGGGTCGTCGCCTCCACCTCGGCGATGGTCTGCAGCCGCTGCACCGAGCCCATCCCGCCGAGCGAGATCCCCATCGCGCCCATCTCCTGGAGCCCCTCCTTGGCCGCCCAGAACTGGACGTGAGGCCCGAACGAGAAGGCGAGCGCGACGCGATCGTCAGTGCCCAGCCCCGCGGCCCGCATCGTGTGCGCGAAGCGCTCACGCCACCAGGCCCAGTCCTCAGCGGTCTCGAGAACCCGTAGCGGATGGGCCGTCGTCCCGCTGGTCTGGAAGAGCTGGGTGTAGTGGTCGAGCGGGTAGGTGAGGTTCGTGCCAAAGGGCGGATGGCGCTCCTGATCGATGACCAGGTCGCGCTTGGTCAGCGGGCGCAGCTCGCTGAGGCTGGGCCGATCGCCCAGCTCGAGGGCCTCGGCCCGGCCGCGCTGAAAGGGGTTGCGATCGAGCACGAGCTCGAGCAGATCCGCCAGGCGCTCCTCCTGGTCCGTCGCTCCGGGCCGAACGCCGACCCCCTGGCCATCGGCCGTCAAGGCCGCCTCCTGATCACGCGCTTGAGCTGGGTCCGCATATTGCCCCTCCCAGCGCACACTATCCGATAAGTCAGAGTATTTGTCAGGTACACGTCAGTTGCTCGTGATGACGACCTTCATCACATCTGCCGGGTTCTCCATCGCGTAGGCGAGCGCCTCGGGCGCCTGGTCCAGCGTGAATCGCCTGGTAATCAGGGGCTGCAGCTGAGCCTCATGGCCCTCGACGAAGCGCACGGCCTGGGTGAACTCCTCGGGGCCGCAGCAGCTCACGCCGAGCAGGTCGACCTCCTTCTCGGTGAACGTCCCGATCCGCAGCGGGACCTCCTCGCCCGACATCCCGACCACCGTCACCCGTCCGGCCGAGGCGACCATGTCGACGGCGGCACGGATCGGATCGGGCACCCCGGTCGCGTCGATCACCAGCGGCGGGCCCTCGCCCCCGGACCACTCCCGGCAGGCCTCGACGACCTGATCGCGGTCCTCCCAGAGCAGGCCCTCGGCGCCGCTCGCCACTCCGAGGTCGAGCCGGCTCTGGATGCGGTCGACGAGCAGGGTCGTGGCCCCACGCTCGCGGGCCAGCAGGTGGGACGCCTGGCCGATCGGGCCCGCGCCGAGGATCACCACCCGCTCCCCCTCTTCGATGCGCGCCCTGTGCACGGTGCGGACGCCGATCGAGAACGGCTCCGCGAGCGCGGCCGTGGCGGGCTCGTCCGTCGCGATCGCAAAGACCTGCGACTCGGGGACCCGCAGCTTCTCCTGGAGGCCGCCGTCGGTGTGGATCCCGATCAGGCTGAAGTTGTCGCAAACGTTCCCGCGACCGACCCGGCAGGGGTAGCACTCACCGCAGTTGCTGAGCGGGAGGATGGAGACGCGGTCCCCGACGCTGAGGCGGCCACTCGTCTCCGGCCCGAGCTCCTCGATCGTCCCGGTGAACTCGTGGCCCTGGATGCGCGGATAGGGCGAATGATCGAAGATCTGAAGCTCGCCGCTGAAGAAGTGGAAGTCGGAGCCGCAGATGCCGACCGCATCCGGGTGAACGATCACCTCACCCGGACCGGGCGCCGCGGGCTCGGGAACATCGAGAACCTCCATCTGACCGACTCCCCGAGTAACCGCAGCGATCACGGCAACAACCTAGAGGATTTGGTCAATTGGCTCAATCCATGGCTACCCCAGGCTGACCTCTTCCCCAAACGGCGAGGGCATCGCACCGCCGTCGATCAGAACCACCGCTCCGGTGATGAAGCTCGCCGCCGGCGAGCCCAGCATCAGCACCAGCCCCTTGAGCTCGTCGGTCTCCGCCATCCGGCCGACAGGGACGAGGTCGGCCCAGACGCCCTCGATCTTGGTGTCCGGCAGCTCGCCGCTGCCGATCCTGGTCCGGAACGGCCCGGGTGCGATCGCGTTGATGTTGACGCCGTGGGGCGCGAGCTCCACGGCCGCCTGGCGGACCACGTGGATCACCGCCGCCTTGGTCGCGGCGTAGGAGTAGCCGACCAGGGGCTCCACCTTGAGCCCGGCGTTGGAGGCTGTGACGACGATCTTGCCCGCGCCCTGCTTCTTCATCACCTCGGCGGCCGCCCCGATCGTGAAGACGACACCGTTCAGGTTGACGCCGATCACCTTGTCCCACGCCTCTGACTCGATCGCAGCGATGCCGCCGCTCGGGTCGGTGAAACCCGGCTCGAGTGAGATTCCCGCATTGGCGTAGAGGACGTCGACCCCTCCCTGCTCCGAGACGACGTCGTCGATCAGCGCCTGCACCTGGTCGCGGTCCGAGACGTCGAGCTGAAAGGAGCGGACCTGCCCGCCGGCTTCTGCGAGCCGCGCGGTCTCCTCCACCAGCCTCTTCTGATCGAGGTCGGCGAGCGTCACCCGAGCGCCCGCATCGGCCATGACCTCGGCCATCGCCAGCCCGAGCCCGCTGGCCGCCCCCGTCACCACCACCCGCGCGTCTCGCACGTCGAAGAGATCATCTATCGAGCTCATCGCATCCTCCCCAAACCGACGTAGTTCTCGGCCAGAGTGGCCGCGGCCGCCCGGGACGAGCAGACATAGTCGAGCTGCGAGCGGCGCAGCCCCCGCATGAAGCCATCGTCATCGGGAAAGCGGTGGAGCATCCAGGTCATCCACCAGCTGAAGTGCTGGACGCGCCAGACCCGCCGGAGGCAGGCATCCGAGTACGCATCGAGCAGCGAGCCATCGCCGCCCTGGAGGTAGGAGGTGAGGGCCTCGCCCAGCACCTGCACGTCGGCCACCGCCAGGTTCAGTCCCTTGGCGCCGGTCGCCGGGACGATGTGGACGGCGTCGCCGGCGAGGTAGAGCCGGCCGTATTGCATCGGCTGCGCGACGAAGCTGCGCAGCGGCGCGATCGCCTTCTCGACCACGGGCCCCTCGTTCAGCTTCCAGCCGTCGTCGCGGGCCAGCCTCAGGTGGAGCTCCTCCCAGATCCGATCGTCGGGCCAGTCCTCGAGCGAGTCGCCCGGATCGCACTGGACGTAAAGCCTGCTCAGCTCGGGGGAGCGCAGGCTGTGCAGCGCGAATCCGCGCTCGTGCGGCGCATAGATCAGCTCCTCGGTCGAGGGCGCCACCTGCGCGAGGATCCCGAGCCAGGCGAACGGGTAGTCGAGCTGGTTGAAGCTGAGGACTCCGTCGGGCACCGATGGGCGGCTGATGCCGTGGAACCCGTCGCAGCCGGCGATCGCATCGCAGCGCAGCTCCCGGTCGGCCCCCTCGTGGGTGAAGCGGATGCTCGGCTCGTCCGAGTCGATCCCGTGCAGGCTGACGTCGTCGACCTCGAAGAGCAGCGGGCCGTCCGCGTCGAGCCGGGCGGCGATCAGGTCCTTGACCACCTCCTGCTGGCCGTAGATCGTGATCGCTCGCCCCTCGGCGAGCTCCTCGAACGGAATCCGGTGTCCCTGGCCGTCGTAGCGCAGCTCGATGCCCTGATGGATCAGGCCCTCGCGGTGGAGGCGGTCTGCGAGGCCGAGCTCGGTGAGCAGGTCGACCGTGCCCTGCTCGAGCACGCCTGCCCGGACCCGCTGCTCGACGTAGTCGCGGCTGCGGTCCTCCAGCACCACGGACTCGATCCCTTCGCGCGCCAGCAGGTGGGAGAGGACTAGGCCTGCCGGCCCCGCGCCCACGATCCCGACCTGGGTCCGCGACCTGCCCTCACCTTCCATGCGCTCTCCTCACTCCGCTCCCTCGCTAAGTCGAGCGAACCCTAGATGACGGACTTCGGATCCCAGCGCGACTCGCGGAGGACCGCTCGAACCGGTGCGTCCACGCGATGGTGCCAGCGGCCGCGAGCGCGAGCCCGGCGCACAGCGACCAGGCCGCGGCGAAATGGTCGTGCTCCGCGAGCAGGCCGACCAGCAGCGGGCCTCCGGCAGCCCCCGCGAAGAGCCCCGACATCATCACCCCCACAGCCCAGGCCGGGGCTTCGGGGCGTCGGGACACGACCGCGAGGGTCAGCGTGCCCGGCCAGGACCAGCCGATGCTGCCGACGATCAGCGCAGCCAGCACGATCACGGCCGGCTCGCCCACGATCAGCAGGAGGTAGCCAGCGACACTTCCCGTCAGGATCAGGGCGGTGAGACGCAGCGGGTCTCCGCCCGAGCGGTCGGCGATCGCGCCCAGTCCCACCCGGCTGATCGTGGAGGCGAGGCTGACGGCCCCGAGCAGCAGGCCGGCGGCGCCTTCATTGATGCCCTCGTGGATCGAGTAGGTGACGAGGAAAGCGATGAACCCGACACCCGCGGCGCTCGCAAGGACGGCGGCCACGGCAAGGGCGCGAATCGAGGTGACGCTGTGCGGCGCCGCTTCGGTCTGCGCACGCAGCCTCCGCAGCTCTCCCGGCGCGGGCGCGGGCGCAAGCGCAACCGCGGCCACGGCCAGCGCCGCCGCGACGACGTACGCCCACCGCCACCCGAAAGGGATCGCCACCGCCGGCAGCGCCACGCCGGCGAGCAGCGCTCCGATCGAGGCGCCGGACTGCTGGGCCCCAAACGCCAGGCCGTGCCGGCCGGTGTCGACCGTGTGCCTGAGCAACGCGCTCACCGCCGGGCCGCCGAGGGCGTTGCCGAGTCCCGCGACGAGCAGGATGCAGATCAGCGCCGCCGCAGAGTGGGCGAACACGGCGACCGCGAGGCACGACGCTGCGGTGAGTGCCGCGCCGATCTGCATGCCTCGCCTCGCCCCGATCCTCTCGACCAGGTGCCCGCCCGGGGTAGAGCTCACCATGCAGGTCAGGTAGAAGGTCGCCACCGCGAGCCCGAGGACCGAGTCGCCGAAGGTGAAGTCGTGGCGGATCCGGGGAGCGAGGCTGGCCGTGAGGAACCCGGGGAGCACACCGGCGACGATCAGTGCCGTTCCGGTGGTGACCGATCTACGCACTCGCGGCCGCGGCGTGCAGGTGCTGCAGGGCGTCAGCCCCCACATAAGCCAGCCCGAGCGGCGACCCCGCATCCGTCAGGGCGTGCCAGAGGTTGCCAGCCTCGGACGCGGCGGCCACCAGCAGCCATTGCTTCTCGAATTGGTGCAGCACGAGCGTCGGGACCCCGCCCACCGACTCGACCCGCAGGCTGCCGGGCGCACAGGGGGACGCCCCGGCCCGGGACAGGACCTCGCGCGCGTAGGGCCCGGTGAGGCAGACCGCGACGCGATCGGAGGTGACGTCCTCGATCCGCGTCTCCGACCGTGCGCTCTGATCGAGGTCGGCGCGCACCCGTGAGGCCTTGCTCGGCGGCGCGAGCACGAGCAACAGCTCGCTCGAGACGACGCACCACCACGCGTCGGCCGCCTCGATGGCGCGCCCCGGCCGCAGCTCTCTCCCGGACGGATACATGTCGGCGATCGCGGGCGCAGCGTCGCGGACCTCGAACTTGCTGATGCTCGAGACGTCGGCCAGGCCGGCGGTGGCGCGGCTGACCGCGATCTCCGACGCGAGCGAGCCGAAGTCGGCCGCCACGACCCAGCCCTCGCGCTCGGTCATGTGGGCGCCCGAGCGCTTCAGCACGTCGTCGAGGGGGCTGAGCAGGGACGCCATCAGCCCCAGACCTCGTGCGCGACCTTGCCGAGCAGCTCGAGCTTCGCCTTCTGATCGTCGAAGGTGACGAGGTTCCCCGGCAGGGTGGACGCGAAGCCGCACTGCGGGCTCAGAGCCAGCCGCTCGAGCGGGATGTACTCCGAGGCCTCCTCGATCCGCTGTTTGAGCTGATCGGCGTCCTCGAGCTCGGGCTCCTTGGTGGTGATCAGGCCGAGCACCACCGTCTTGCCCTCGGGCACGAAGCGCAGCGGCTCGAAGGTCCCCGCCCGGGGAGAGTCGTACTCGGCGAAGATCCGATCGCACTCCAGGTCGCTGAAGAGCTGCTCGGCGATCGCCTCGTAGCCCCCCTCGACCGACCACATCGAGCGGTGGTTGCCCCGGCAGAGATGCACCGCCCAGGTGACGTCGGGGAACGCCCTGATCAGCTGGTTGTCCCGTTCGATCATCTGCCCAAGCCACGTCTGGGTGTCCAGCCCGAGGTTGCGCAGGTTCTCCTGGCCCTCCTCGCTGACCAGGTGCGTGTAGCGGGGGGAGTCGAGCTGGAAGTAGTCGCACCCCGCCTCGGCGGTCTCGCCGACGATCTGCTTCATCAGCTCGATCACCTCGTCCATGTAGGCCTCGCGGTCCGGGTACACCTTGTCCGAGTAGCCCGGAACCCAGAGCACGCTCGCGTAGGTCATGCCGGCGAGGGTCGCCTTGGCGGGCCGGTCGCTGTTGGCGCTGACGAACCGGTACTCCTCCAGCGGCAGGTTGTGGCGGATGCCGAGCTTCTCCGTCACGGCGGGGAGCTTGGGAGGCGGGCCCTCCGGCTTGTCGCCGGAGCCATGGAACATGACTGGCGCCGGGACCTCGGGGTTGTAGCCGGAGAGGCTGTCCGTGAGCGGGTCGAACCAGAAACGGCGGCGCACCTCGCCGTCGGTGAGCACCTCGATGCCGGCCTCCTCCTGCAGGGCGATGTTGCGCAACCCCTCCTCCTCCTGGAGGGCCTCGAGCTGCTTGGGATCCATCTCGCCTCGCTCGTCGCGATCCATCGCCTGCTTGAGCTCGTCGTGGCGCAGCAGGCTCCCGACGATTTCGCAGTGAAATCCGTTGCTCGGCATCTGTGGCTCTCCTCTCTCCTCTTCCTTGCGTTAGCTCTTGGCGAGGTCCGCCAGGTTGATCAGCGACGCGCCGGGGATCCGCTCCAGGACGTCGCGGTTGTCCAGGACGATCTCCAGGTTCCGGAGGGCGATCCGGGCGTGCTCCCGCGCCAGGGCCTCGGCGCGCGCGCCCTGGCGCCGCTCGATCGCAACGATCAGGCCGCGGTGATGCTCCTGGGCGATCACCAGGATCTCGCGGGACTCGGGAAGCTCGGCCTGTCCTTGGACCAGTGCACTCGGCGAGGCGAACGGGAGGGCGACGATTCGCTCCAGCTCCCGGTAGAGGACGGGGCTAGCCGCGGCCTCCACGAGCAGCTCATGGAAGGCCCGGTTGCACTCCACGTACTGCCAGAAGGAGTCGACGTCCGAGCGGTGGACGAGCGGGTCCATCTCCGCGCTCAGGCGGCGCATCCTGGTCAGCTGATCAGCGGTCGCGCCCCGCTCCGCCGCGAACCGGGCGGCCGTCCCCTCCAGGACGCCGCGGAGCTCGATCGCGTCGTGGATCTCGTCCCGGGTGAACTCCCGGACGGCGTAACCGCCGCCGTCGATGTTCTCCAGCAGGCCCTCGTGCTGCAGGGTGGCGAGCGCCAGCCTGAGTGGGGTCCGGGAGACGCCGAGGCGCTCCACCAGGGGCAGCTCCGACATTCGCGTGCCGGGAGGGAACTCGCCACTGAGCAGCAGGTCGCGGAGGCTGAGGAGGGCCCGCGTGGTCTGCGAGGTGGGCTCGCCATCGGCGGCCTTGGCCGCTTTGCCGGCTTCGCCGTTAGCGGCCAATTGAGCGTCCTCTGTATGCAGAATGTCTATCCATGACCCAAGAAGCGCGAGTCGCCCCGCGTCGAATAACGTCCACTCCTCACCTGTTGCATACAGGATCCCGGTGAGGCAAGATACACGGCGAACCGCTGGGAACGGAATCCCGGCACCGAGATGAGGAGGACTTGATGGAGGTTGCGACCCAGACCGAGGTCCGTACGGGGACCCTGATCACCGATCAGATCCTCGACGGCAAGATCTACAGCGGTGGCTGGAAGCAGACGAGCGAGCGGCTCGAGGTGCACAACCCCGCCACCGACGAGCACCTGGCCTCGGTCGGATCCGCGACGCGAGACGACGTCCTCAAGGCTTCGAAGCTGGCGGCGGAGGCGCAGCCCGGCTGGGCGGCGACCCCGGGACCCGAGCGGGCCAAGCTCCTTCACGCCGCTGCCGACGCACTCGAGAGCGCGCATGAGGAGATCGAATGGTGGCTGATCCACGAGGGCGGCGGAGTTCCGCAGAAGGCCGCGTTCGAGGTGGGCGAAGCCGCGAAGGAGCTGCGCGCGGCAGCCGCGCTGACGTCGATGCCGATCGGCGAGGTCCTGCCGAACGAGCAGGGCCGGATCAGCATGGCGAAGCGCCTGCCAGTCGGGGTGGTCGGCGTGATTGCGCCGTGGAACTTCCCGATGATCCTGGCGATGCGCTCCGTCGCGCCGGCGCTCGCACTCGGCAACGCGGTTCTCTTGAAGTGCGACCCGCACACGCCGGTCTCCGGCGGGCTGGTCTTCGCGCGGGCCTTCGAGGAGGCCGGTTGGCCGGACAACGTCTTCCAGGTCCTGCCCGGCGGAGTCGAGCCGGGCGAGGCGATCTGCGAGGCGCCGGAGATTCGAATGGTCTCCTTCACGGGCTCCACCCGCGCGGGCCGCGCGGTCGGCGCGCTCGCAGGCGGGAACCTGAAGCGGGTCGCGCTCGAGCTCGGCGGCAAGAGCTCGTTCATCGTGCTTGACGACGCCGACATCGAGAAGGCGACCTCCTGCGGGGCGTTCGGCACCTTCTTCCACCAGGGCCAGATCTGCATGGCCTCGGGGCGGCACCTCGTCCACGAATCCATCGCGGACGACTACATCTCGCTGCTCGCCGAGCGTGGCGGCCGGCTCCCCGTCGGGGACCCGGGCAAGGAGGAGGTCGCTCTGGGACCGATCATCAACCGCCGGCAGATCGACCGGGTGCAGGAGATCGTCGACGACGCCGTCAGCAATGGCGCCGAGCTGAAGACCGGCGGCAAGGGCGACGGACCGTTCTTCCCGCCGACGGTGCTCTCCAACGTCACCCGGGACATGCGCGCCTGGAACGAGGAGATCTTCGGGCCGGTCGCGCCGGTGATGACCTTCTCCGACGAGGACGAGGCCGTCGCGATCGCCAACGACACGGAGTACGGACTCTCTGGCGCCGTCTTCACCTCCTCGCACGAGCGTGGACGTGAGGTTGCCGACCGGCTCGACACTGGCCTGGTCCACATCATGGACTCGACCGTCTACGACGACCCGGTTGCCCCGTTCGGCGGCAGGGGGGCCTCCGGCAACGGCGGGCGCTTCGGCGGTCACTTCAGCGTCGAGGAGTTCACCGAGGTGCGCTGGATCACCGAGCAGCCGGAGCAGGCCAGCTACCCGTTCTAAGCCACCCGCTCTCAGCCGTAATAGGTTCTGGCCTCCACACAGTCCCCTACATATAAGGAGCAAGGAGAGCCAGTGCAGTTCAACCTGGATGCCTTAGGGCAATGGACCCCGGGCCGCGCCACATCCGTCGGCAGGGATTTGCTCAGCGCATACGCGCAGGCGACGAACGAGTCGGCCCCGGCTGCGCTCGCCGGCACGGTCGCCACCCCCGTGTTCGCGATCGTCCCGGTCTGGACCGTGCTCCAGGAGGCGGCCACCGCCGTCGCGCCCGAGGAGGCGCGACCCCGGGTGGTGCACGGCGATCAGGACATCCGGCATCTCTATCCCGATCCAGCCGGGCATGACGGTGCGCTCGCGGGCGGCGGCCGTGGGCGTCCACGTCAAGGAGTCCGGGACCACCGTGGTGCTCAAGACCGAGAGCCTCGACGGCGACAACCGCTTGCTGAACGAGCAGTACGTGACCGAGTTCTACCGGGGCATCTCGGGTGGCACGGGCGGCGGCGAGGAGGCCCCCGACCATCGGATGCCCGACGAGCTGGGCGCCTCGGAGCCGGTGGCGGCACCGACCTACCCCATCGCGGAGGACCAGACCGAGCGGTACGCCGAGGCCTCCGGCGACCACAACGCCTTCCATCTCGACGACGAGGTCGCGCGCGCGGCGGGCCTGCCGGGAATCATCGTCCACGGGCTCTGCCTGATGGCATTCGCCGGCCGGGCAGTGCTCGCCTCGCAGGAGATCGAGGACCCCGCCGCGGTCGAGCGGCTCGCGGTGCGCTTCTCGCGCCCGATGGCGCCCGGCGATGCGCTCACGACGCGCGTCCGCCGCCCGCAGGAGGGCGCCATCGGATTCGACGCCGTGAACGGGGCCGGCGAAGTGGTCCTCAAGGACGGGCTGGCCGAGCTTCGGGAGCAGGCGCCGCCCTCGTGATCGACCTCGATGCGGTCCAGGCGATCGACGTCCACACTCACGTCGAGGTCTCGACCGACGGGCACGACCCCATCCCCCCTGAGCTCCGGGAGGCCTCCCAGCGCTACTTCCGCGACGGCGGCGGGACCCCCACCATCGACGACGTCGGCGCCTACTACCGCGAGCGCGAGATGGCCGCCGTGGTCTTCACAGTGGACTGGGAATCCCAGTCGGGGCGCCCGCCGGTCCCCAACGAGGAGGTCCTGGAAGGCGCAGCCAAGTACCCCGACGTCCTGATCCCCTTCGCGAGCGTCGACCCCGCCCGCCCCGATGCGGTCGAGCGCGCCCGGAGGCTGATCGACGAGCACGACGTCCATGGCTTCAAGTTCCACCCCAACCTCCAGGCCTTCTTCCCGAACGATCGCGCGGCCTATCCGCTCTACGAGGTGATCGCCGAGGCGGGTCTGCCCGCCCTCTTTCACACGGGCCACAGCGGGATCGGCTCGGGCCTGCCCGGTGGCGGCGGGGTGCGGCTGAAGTATTCGAACCCGATCCACGTGGACGACGTCGCCGCCGACTTCCCGGGGCTGCCGATAGTGCTCGCCCACCCGTCCTTCCCCTGGCAGGACGAGGCGCTCTCGATCGCGATGCACAAGCCCGAGGTCTACATCGACCTCTCCGGCTGGTCGCCGAAGTACTTCCCGCCTCAGCTCGTGCGCTACGCGAACACCCTGCTGAAGCGGCAGGTTTTGTTCGGCTCCGACTACCCGATGATCACGCCGGAGCGCTGGCTGCGGGACTTCGAGCGGCTCGAGATCGACGAGGAGGTCAGGCCGCTGATCCTCAAGGAAAACGCCGCCAGATTGCTCGGATTGCGCTCAGATAAAGGGAATTGACAACAAACCAAACGAAATGACTTTCTTGGTATAGGATCACGCGAGGGCCGCCGGAACCGACCGACGGCCGGTAACAGAGGAGGAGAGATCGGTGAAGAGGTACTTCGGCTCGAAGAGAGGACGATCCGTAACCACGCTCGTTGTGGTGGCGGCCGGCCTGTCGTTGGTCGTCGCCGCATGCGGCGGCAGCGGAAGCAAGAGCAGCAACAGTGGATCAGTCGTAGACAATCCAAAGTGCGGCAACGGCAACGGTCAGAAGCCCACGGGTAGTCCGATCAAGATCGGCGCGATCGCGACGAAGCAGCCCGGTACGGACTTCACCGATGGCGAGAACGCGGCCAAGGCGTACTTCGACTGCGTCAACGCCAACGGTGGTGTAAATGGTCACCCGATTCAGTACATCGCGGAGACCGAGCAGACCGACCCGGCGCAGAACGCAGCGCTGGCGAAGAAGCTGATTGAGACCGACGGTGTGGTCGGAATGGCCGGCGGCTTCAGCCTGATCGAGTGTGACGTCAACCACGGCTACTACGAGCAGAAGGGCGTTGCGGTGCTGAACGCCGGTATTGCTCCGTCGTGCTGGTCGACGCCAAACAGCGCCCCCGTGAACATGGGTCCGCGCTACAGCTCGGACGGTGCCGTGCAGGCAGTGATCAGGCAGGACGTCGACAAGATCGCGTTCGACCAGTCGAACGTCCCGGGCACGGGCTACATCGCAGCCGGCCCGAAGATCGTCGCCGACGCTGCAGGCGTCCCGATCAGCGAATCGACCGACAACGTCCCGATCCAGGACGCGAACTCGGTCGCAGTGCGGTTGACCCAGGAGGCCGGCCCGAATGGGGCCGTCGTCCTCAACTTCACGCCGCCTGAGGCGCTCAAGATTCTCCAGGCCGCTCAGCAGCAGGGCCTCGAGGACAGCGTCAAGGCGTGGGGTTGCTCGACGCCGTGCAACACGGACTTCCTGGCGCAGGCGCTGGGGACGAAGTTTGACGGCAAGCTGCTCGTCAACGCCGAGCTCAACGTGACGGACTTCGACGGTCCGGACTCAGAGCTCTACCGCTCGGTCATAAAGAAGTACGGCCAAGCGGTGACCGGCGGTCTGGGCAGCTTCAGCCAGATGGGTTACCTGATGGGCGAGTTCATGACCAACGCCCTGGAGACCGTCCAGGGTGACTACACGCTGCAGAGCGTGAACCAGGCGGTGTTCAACCTGAAGGACCAGAAGACCGACATCCTGTGCCGGCCCTGGTACTTCGGCCAGAACGCGCCATTGCACATTCCGAACAATGTCGACTGGACCACCACGCCTGACAACGGCAAGATGGTCATCAAGGAGGATTGTTTCGACATCAGCGCAGATGAACCGGACATCGCGAAGGTCCGCCAGATCGAGCAGGCGGATCCGAGCCTGACCGGCGGAACAGGTTGATCAAGGGGCTGTGAGTCACTAGATGCCCAGTTGGCACGACTTCCAGCCCTTCATCGTCACCGGCCTGGCCCTCGGCGGGGTGTACGCCCTGTCGGGGGCCGGGATGGTGGTTCTCTACCGGACCACGGGAGTGTTGAACCTGGCCTTCGGCGCGGTCGGGGCGATGGGCGCCCTGATCTCGTGGGACCTGATCAACAACTCCCTGTGGCCCGAATGGCCCGCTTACGGGGTCGCCGTGCTCTTCTGCGCGGTCGTGACGCTCGCCTACGGTGTCATGCTCGGCCCGGCCCTCGCCAAGCGCGATGCGCTGGTGAAGGCGACGGCGACGCTCGGGCTGGCGTTGATCCTGCTCGGGACCATGTCGTGGATCTGGAGCGACAAGGCCCGCTCGCAGGTGCTGCCGACCTCGACCCACGCCTTCGACATCGGCCAGGTGGCCGTCACCTGGACGCAGGTGATCTCCTTCGGCCTGGGAGTGTTCGTCGTCTTCGGGACGGCGGCATTCCTCAAGTACACGAAGCTCGGCACCGCGATGCGAGGGCTCGCCAACGATCGCGAGATCACCGCCACGCTGGGAGTTCCGGTGAGATGGGTCGAGGCGCAGGCCTGGCTCGTCTCCGGACTGCTCTCCGGGGTCTCCGGGCTGCTGCTCTCGGACCTGGTCGGGCTCGACGCGGTCAGCCTGACCTTCCTGGTGATCTCATCGCTGGCGGCTGCCCTGATCGCACGGCTGCGGTCGCTGGTCGTCACGTTCTTCGCTGCGCTCGTCGTCGGGCTGGTCAGCGCCCTGGCGACGCCGATCTCCTCGATCGCCGAGTACCGCAACATGGCGCCGTTCGTGCTCGCCACGGTCGCGCTGCTGGTCATCTCGCGCAAGCGCGAGATCTCGTTTAGCGGAACCGGACTTGGCAATGGGCGAGGCTGAGGCCCCCACCACCGGCTTCTTGGATCGGGCCATGGGGCCGATCAAGCGCCTCGAGACGGGCGAGCGGATCAGGATCGCGGTGATCGCCGTGCTGCTCGCGTTCGTGCTCCTGCTTCTGCCCTCGATGCTGAGCGCCTACTGGGTGGACGTCTCCACCAGCGTCGTCATCTACACCATCGTCGCCCTCGGCCTCGGCCTGTTGATGGGCCGCGTCGGCCTCGTTTCCCTCGGTCAGGTGGCCGTCCTGGCGCTCGGAGCGTGGGTTGGCGCCCGGCTGCTCTTCGCCACCGGACTCCCCTTCCCGGTCGTGACCATCATGACCGGGCCTGATCACGATGGTCCTGGGCTCGCTGATCGGCCTGCCGGCGCTGCGGGTCAGCGGCCTCTACCTGGCGCTGATCACGCTGATGCTCGCCGGAGCGATCACGGTGGTGATCGCGGCGACGGACTTCCCGAACGGCGGCAGCGGCTTCCTCGGCCACACCAACGCGACGCACGGGCGCCCAGGAGATACGGCGTCCGAGCATCGCCGTGGGCGAGCACGCCTTCTTCCGCTACTGCGTGATCTGGGCGGCATTGATGTTCCTCCTGGCCCTCTGGCACGTGCGCGGCAAGCCCGGCCGAGCCTGGGCGACGATCCGCCAGTCGGAGCCGGCGGCCCTCGCGGCCGGGGTCAACATCAGCCTCTACAAGATGTGGGCCTTCGCGCTCGCCTCCTTCATGACCGGGATCGCAGGCGCGCTGCTGGCCAGCAGCTCGGGCACTCTCTACAACCTCACCTTCCCCACCCAGGACTCCAT
This sequence comes from uncultured Solirubrobacterales bacterium, assembly GCA_963817275.1. Lineage (GTDB taxonomy): Bacteria > Actinomycetota > Thermoleophilia > Solirubrobacterales > 70-9 > DASUPK01. The sequence goes on from CAWFOA010000009.1 coordinate 114,300, forward strand.
CATCCTGCTCGCCGTCGTCCTGATGGGCGGGATCTACAGCCTCTGGGGCGCGGTCGTTGCCGGCATTCTGATCAAGCTGTTGCCCGCACTCCTGGACAACTGGGGGCTACCCCCTGACTTATTGACCATCCTCTTCGGGCTCGGGGTGATCCAGGTGCTGACCACGGCGCCCGCCGGCCTGGTCGACCAGTTTCCGAAGGACATGGCAAGGCTGGGGCGCTTTCTCTGGCGACTTGTGGGCAGCCCGGGGGCACGGGCAGCCGGCGGCACGGCGGGGTCGGAATGATCAAGGTCGAGAGCCTCGAGGTGCGGTTCGGCGGGGTCAAGCCGATCGACCAGATGACAGTCACCTTCCCCGGCGGGACGTGCGGCCTGATCGGCCCGAACGGAGCGGGCAAGACCACGTTCTTCAACGTGCTCAGCGGCTTCGTCAAGCCATCTGGCGGGACGGTCACCGCCTTCGACGAGAACCTGCTCGGGATGACGGATTTCCGCCGGGCGCGCTGGGGCCTGCGCCGAACCTTCCAGACGGAGCAGGCGATCGAGGAGCTCTCGCTCTACGACAACGTGGCGATGGTCGAGGAGCACTCGAGCAACAACGGAGGCACCTCCCGCCGCGACGACGTGCTCGGCTCTCTCGACTTCGTCGGGCTCGGGGGCCTGGATCCCCAGACCAAGGTCGGGACCCTGGGAGCACGCGAGCGGCGGCTCGTGGAGATCGCCCGCGCCGTGGTCGGCAAGCCGCGTGCCGTGCTCCTCGACGAGCCCGCGGCCGGTCTGCCCGACGAGGAGACCGAGCACATGGGAAGCGTGATCCGGAAGATCCCAGAGCAGATCGGGGCCTTGGTGATCCTCGTCGACCACGACATGAACCTGGTGTCCGCATGCTGCGAGCTCACCTCGGTGCTCGATTTCGGCAAGCTGATCGCCTCCGGCCCGACGGCGGATGTGCTGCGGGACGAACAGGTGATCCGGGCGTATCTCGGAGCGGAGGAGATATGAGCCCGACCGCATCAAAGCCCGCGGAGCAGCCCGTCGAGCCCAAGAAGAAGGGCGACGTCCTCACCCTTGAGAACCTGACCGTCGCGCGCGGCGGCCGGCCTGTGGTCCGCGACGTCTCGCTGCGAATCGACCCGGGCGAGGTGACCGCGCTGCTGGGGCCCAACGGGGCCGGCAAGTCCAGTCTCGTGCTCGCCGTCAGCGGGGTTCTTCGTCCCGAGTCGGGGTCGGTGAGGCTGAACGGGACCGATCTGAGCGGGACCCGGCCGGAGAAGATCCGCGCCGCCGGCGTGGCCGTGGTCCCGGAGGGCAGGCGGCTGCTCTCCGAGCTCACCGTCGAGGACAACCTGCGGGTCGCGACATACTCGCTGCCCAAGGGCGGGGCCGAGGCCGGCCTCGGCTATGCGCTCGAGATGTTCCCCGAGCTCAAGGCTCGGCTCGGCACCCGCTCCCGGTCGCTCTCCGGCGGCGAGCAGCAGATGCTCGTGCTGGCGCAGGCCCTGGTCTCGAAGCCCAAGTTCGTGCTCATCGACGAGCTCTCCCTGGGCCTTGCCCCGGTCGTCCTCAAGCGGCTGATCCCCACCATCGAGAAGCTGGCCTCGGAGGGCATCGGCGTGCTGCTGATCGAGCAGTTCGCCACGATCGCCCTGGGGATGGCGAACGAGGCGTATGTGATGGGCCACGGGAAGATCGAATTCTCGGGCACCGCGAGCGAGCTGAAGAAGAAGCCCGAGCTGCTCCAGTCGGCCTACCTGACTCGAGGCAGCACGACCAACGGAGGCGAGGGAACGAAATGACAGAGAGCTGGGACAAGGAGCGCCGGCGCCGGGCGCTCGAGCGCATGCTGACCATCCGCCGCTTCGAGGAGGCGGTCAACAAGCTGTTCCACGAGGACCACGCCTTCATGACCCACTTCCATCTCTACATCGGCCAGGAGTCGACCGGAGTGGGCCTGATGGAGGCGCTCGGAGACGGCGACAAGCTTGCCACCCACCACCGCAACCACGGCCATGTGCTCGCCCGTGGCTCCGACCCCAAGCAGGCGCTCGCCGAGATCCTCGGCCGCGAGACCGGCATGAACAAGGGCGCCGGGGGCACGCTGCACATGAGCGACCCCGACCTCGGCTTCATCTCCACCTCCTCGATCGTCGGCGGCAGCATCTCGCTCGCCAACGGCGCGGCCTTCGCGCTCAAACAGGAGGGCGGCGACGCGATCGCCGTCGGGCTGTTCGGCGACGGCGCCCTCGAGGAGGGGATCGCCTACGAGTCCCTCAACCTGGCGGCGCTCTACGAGCTGCCGGTGCTGTTCGTCTGCGAGAACAACAGCGAGGGGGCGCTGGGCTCCGCGGGCGGCGGGTTCCCCACCTCCGTCTCCGCGGTCAAGGACCTGACCACGATCCCGAAGACCTTCGGGATCCCAGTCGAGACCGTGGACGGCCGCGACCTGGAGGCCGTCAACAAGCTCGCGGCCAAGGCGGTCAAGCACTGCCGCGCGCGCAAGGGACCGTTCTTCATCCACGCCGTCACCGAGCGGTGGGCGGGCAGCCAGCCGCTCTGGCCGGAGCTGACCACCGGCGAGCTCGACATCTCGATGGCCTGGGACAACTCGAACATCTCCGGCGAGCACGCGGACTGGTACCGCGACCATGACCCGGTGCTGATCTACGCGCGTCAGCTGCTCGACTCCGACGACATCACTCAGGACGAGCTGACGGCGATGGACGAGCAGCAGACCGCCCGGATCGCCGAGGCTCGCGAGTTCGCCATGGAGAGCCCCCGCCCCACGCCCGAGTCCGCCCTCGAACACGTCTTCGCGTAAGGAGGATCCGATGCCGACCAAGAACTACGCCGACGCGATGCTCGACGTGCTGAGCAAGTTCATGGACGAGGACCCGAACTTCGTCGTCATGGGCAACGAGGTGCTCGGGATCGGCCCGGAGGGCATGCAGTTCGAGCCCTTCCAGAAGAAGTACGGGGATCGCATCCTCTTCCCACCCTGCTCCGAGGCCGCCTACACGGCGATGGCCGCGGGCGCTGCGATGTGCGGCCACCGGATGTTCGCCCACCTCGGGCTCGCCTCGTTCACCTATCCGGCGATCTCCTCGATCGCCAACGAGATCTCGACGGCCCGCACCTCGTCGGGCGGCACGATCGGCGTGCCGGTCACCCTGCACATCAGCCACGGCCTCCTGCACGGGGGCGGCGCGCAGCATTCCGAGAGCCCGTTCGGCATGTACTGGAACCTGCCCGGGATCGAGATCGCGGCTCCCTCGGGGGCCAAGGAGGTCAAGGGGCTGCTGACGACGGCGATCAAGTCGGACAACCCCACGATCGTGCTCACCCACGCCTTCGGCTATGGGGCTGAGGACGACGTCCCCGACGGCGACTTCGAGATCCCCTTCGGACAGGCCGACGTGAAGCGCGAGGGCGACGCCGTGACCATCGTCGCCTGCTCGATGATGACCTCGGTGGCGCTCGGCGCCGCCGACGAGCTGGCCGGGGAGGGCATCAACGCCGAGGTGGTCGACCTCCGCACACTGGTTCCACTCGACGAGAAGACGATCCTCGACTCGGTCGCCAAGACAGGGCGGCTGATCGTCGCCGACGAGGGCCGCATGCACTGCGGGGTCGCCTCCGAGATCGCCGCGATGGTGAGCGAGAAGGCGCTCGATTCCCTGAAGGCGCCGGTTGCCCGGGTCGCCCGGATGGACGCCCCGGTGGCGGCGAACCAGATCCAGGAGGGCTACATCTCGCCCTCGGCGGAGAAGCTGGTCTCGGCGGCGAGGCAGGTCGTCGGCGAAGTTCCCGCCGCGGCGGCGTAGCCCAAGAGGAGCGGCGGTGATGTCCAGATGCCGCTGACGAAGCTGGAGCACGTCCTGGTGCTGACCGAGGACATCGAGGGCACTCGCGACTTCTACCGCGACGCCCTCGGGCTCGATGTGGGCGACCGGCCGCCGCTGGAGTTCCCCGGCTACTGGCTCTATGCGAACGGGGTGCCCTGCGTACACGTCGCCGACCGCGCCGCCTATGAGGCGCATTCCGCGACCACCGGGATCACAGCATCCCCGCCCGCCGACGGCACCGGGTCGCTCGACCATCTCGCCTTCTCCGGGGACGACCACGACGAGGCGGTGGCGCGCCTCGAGCGCAGCGGGGTCGAGGCCAAGCACAACACCGTCCCCGGCATCGGGATGCGCCAGCTGTTCTTCGAAGACCCCAACGGGGTCAAGATCGAAATCAACGTGATGCCCGCTGAGGGCGACAAGGAGGAGTGACGATGGCCACGACCGACAACGGCGTCGAGCTGGTGGGCGCGTACTGGACGACTGCCGGCCCGACGCAACCGCACACGGGCCAGGAATGGAGCAACTTCGATTTCGCCGACCGCTGCGCGGAGGCTTCGAAGGCAGGCATGAAGGGAATCGGCATCTGGCACGCCGACCTCGCGCACACCCTCGAGAAGCGCAGCCTCGACGACGTCAAGAAGCTGCTCGACGACAACGGCTTGCGCTACCTCGAGCTCGAGTTCATCTGGGGCTTCTTCGAGGACGAGGGCACCGATGGCCGCAAGGAGTCCGACCAGCTCCGAGACCTGCTCCTGGAGGGGGCGGCCGCGCTTGGCGCCCACCACGTCAAGGTCGGGAACATCCCCGGCGTCCCCTGCGAGGTCGACAAGCTCACCGAGCGCTATGCCGAGCTGTGCGCCCACGCGGCCGATCTGACCGACGCGGTGATCGCCTACGAGTTCATGCCGTTCGACGTCAACGTCGACAACCTCGACGCTGCGCTGAAGGTCGTCGAGGGCGCCGGCGCCAAGAACGGGGGCCTGGTGATTGACACCTGGCACATGTCGAAGCTCGGGATCGCCCCCGACGACCTGAAGCGGATCCCCCTCGAGTACCTGACCTGGGTCGAGCTCAGCGACGGGAAGCTCGAGTGGATGGAGGACCACATCGAGGAGACGACCAAATACCGGAAGCTTCCGGGCGAGGGCGAGTTCGACATCCGCGGCTACATCCGGGCCGCGCAGGAGATGGGCTACGACGACGCCTGGGGCATCGAGGTGCTCTCCGACGAGCTCCGCGCCGAGCCGATCGACGAGATGTACCGGCACGCGTTCGAGGCGACCATGTCGCAGTTCCAGCCCGTCGCTGCGTGACGCCGCTTGACGGCGCCGTCGCGCTCGATCTGCTGCGGACGATGTGGCGGATCCGGCTGTTCGAGGAGCGGGCCGGGCAGCTCAAGCGGACGGATGAGGTCTACGGGCTGATCCACCTGAGCGTCGGCCAGGAGGCCGTCGCCGCCGGCGTCTGCGGGCAGCTCCGCGACGACGACGCCGTCTATTCCGGGCACCGCGCCCACGGCCACGCGATCGCCAAGGGCGCCCCGCTCGACCGCGTGATGGCCGAGCTGATGGGCCGCGAAGACGGGCTCTGCCACGGGCTCGGGGGCTCGATGCACCTCGTCGACACGGAGCACGGCCTGATGGGCGCGACGGGCGTTGTCGGCGGCAACATCCCGATCGCCCTGGGAACGGCGCTGGCGAACCACCTCGACGGCGGCGACCAGGCCACCGTGGTCTTCTTCGGCGACGGCGCCGTGCAGGCCGGCCACTTCAACGAGACCGTCAACCTCGCCACCCTCTGGGGCCTGCCGCTGATCCTCGTCTGCGAGAACAACGGCTTCGCGGAGTTCACCCCGCGCTCGGCCCACACCAACGTCGAGCGGGTCAGCGACGTGGTCGCGCCCTATGAGCTCACCCGCGAGACGGTCGACGGCAACGACCTGGGCGCGGTCTGGGACGCGTTCGGGGGTTTCCTCGAGACCGTGCGAAAGGGCGAGGGGCCGTTGCTGCTCGAATGCCTGACCCACCGGCTCCGCGGCCACTACGAGGGCGACCCGGCGCAGTACCGGGAGGCGCTCGCCGACGAGGAGTGGCAGCAGAAGGACCCGATCCTCCGCTTCCAGCAGGCCGCGGCCGACGCAGGCTGGATCGACGAGAAGCAGGCGGCGACCGCGGAGAGCGAGGCGCAGGACGCCGTGGAAGCGGCGGTCGAGTTCGGCCGGGCGAGCGCCTTCCCGTCGCCCGAGATCGCCGCCGAGCTCGTCTACGCGAACGGCGAGGCGGGCTGATGGCCGAGACCACCTTCGTCATGGCGGTCAACGCGACGCTCGCCGAAGCGATGCGCGCGGACGACGACGTCCTGGTGATCGGCGAGGACGTCGCCGAGGGCGGGCCCTACACGGTGACCGCCGGCCTGGCCGAGGAGTTCGGCGCCGAGCGCGTGCGGAACACCCCGATCAGCGAGGCGGCGATCTGCGGAGTCGCGATCGGCGCCGCTCAATCCGGCAAGCGCCCGGTGCTGGAGATCATGTTCATCGACTTCCTCACCCTGGCCCTCGACCAGCTCGTCAACGCCGCGGCCAAGGCCCACTTCATGTCCGGCGGTCAGCTCGAGGTGCCGATGGTGCTGCGAACCCAGGGCGGCGCGGGGTCGAGGGGCGCCGCCCAGCACTCCCAGAGCCTGGAGGCCTGGCTCACCCACATCCCAGGGCTGAAGGTGGTCATGCCGAGCCGCGCGGAGGACGCCGCCGGACTACTTGTCAGCTCGATCGCCGACCCCAACCCGGTCGTCTTCATCGAGCACAAGAACCTCTACTTCCGCAAGGAGGAGGTCCCCGACGCTCCCGAGCCGGTGCCGATCGGACAGTCCCGAGTGGCGCGCGAGGGCTCGGATGTGACGATCGTGGCCCTCTCGCGAATGGTCGGCGAGGCGCTTGCAGCGGCGGATCGCCTCGCAGCCGACGGAATCGAGGCGGAGGTGATCGATCCGCGGACGCTGGTCCCACTGGACCTCGATGCGATCGTGGACTCCGTTCGCCGCACGAATCGCCTGGTCGTCGCCCACGAGGCGGTCGAGCACGGCGGCTTTGGCGCCGAGATCGCCGCCGAGGTTCAGGCCGCGGCCTTTGACGACCTGGACGCCCCGGTCGAGCGAGTGGGTGCCCCCTTCGAGCCGGTCCCGCTGAGCCCGCCGCTCGAGGACGCCTACCTGCCCGGCGCGGACGAGGTCGTGGCAGCGGCGCGGCGCGTACTCGGCACCGCCTGAGAAGCGTCGCTTTGCATCGAAAAGGGGCCTACAACAGTGTTGAGCTCGACCGGGTGACGTGTTCTCGCCAGTCAGGATCGATGCGGCCCAGCGTGTCTACTGACGTGTCATCACCATGGAGGTAGTACCGGCGGGTCCCGTCTTCCTGGACCTCGGTTGGTTGCTCATTCGTCGCCTCTTCGAAGGCATCGATGATCTCCCGTCCGTGATCGTCGATTGGGGCCAGTCGGACTGCCGCTGCCATCGACCGGAATGGTAAACGCGGTCGCGATCATCGGACCATCAGCCGCTACTCCCGCGGCAGCGCGTGACCCAGGTGCGGCGGCTCGTTCATGTCGTCTTGACGACCATCACCGTGCAGTCGGCCTTGTGCGTGACTGTGTTCGGAACGCTGCCGAGCACGCGACGCTTCATCCCCTTGTTGCCGATTACCAGCAGATCGGCGCCACACTCTGACGCGAGCCGCACCAGCACGTCTGCGGGATCGCCCTCGTCTGAGCGCGTCTCGCACTCGATCCCCGCTTGACGGAGGGTCTCCTCGCTCCGCCCGAGGATCGTCCTCACCCGAGCCCGCGAGCTCACGGCCCACTGAAGCTCGACGTCCTGACCCCTGCTTACAGGCAAGCCTCGCGAGCCCGGGAAGGCACTCAGCAATATGAGCTTGGCCCCGAAGCGCCGAGCGAGCTCAGCCGCCTGCTTGACCGCCTCTTCTGCGGTCGCAGATCCGTCTGTCCCGACGGCGACGGTAGAGATCATCCGAGCGCAGTATCCAACAAATAGGCCCGACGAACTACCCACGAGCAGACTGCGGATCGCGGCTCCGCGGACGCACGCACCACGCCAGTATCTGTCAAATAGCTTGTTTTATTCCCCTCCTGCGTATAGGGTGCGTGGCCGTGGCGAAGAGGAGCTGGCTGATCCTGGACGAGGGCCGCGCCTCGGCGCTCGCTGATCTCTGCGAGACGATCGTGCCCGGGTCCGGCCGCGTCGAGCCGGCCGCCTACATCGACGCGCAGCTCGCCATGATCGACGAGGGAACGCGGGCGGCGGCGCTCGGAGCGATCGACTCGCTGGCCGACGTCGCTGAAGGTGGAGCGGAGGCCCTTGCCGAGCGCGCGCAGACCCCGGAGTTCATGATGATCCGGGCGCTCGCGATCGAGGCCTACTACAGCGACTTCGTCGCGGCCGGCGCGGAGGGGCCCGGCGCCTGGGAGGAGATCGACTTCGACTTCCCGCTGGCGAGTCAGGTCGTGCACGACTGGTCGTACCTCGGGGTTCCCGGGTGAGCGAGCGCTTCGACGTTGTCGTCGTCGGGTCAGGCGCCGGAGGCGGCGTGGTCGCCGGGGAGCTCGCCCAGCGCGGTCGCAGCGTGGTCCTGCTCGAGGCGGGGCCTCACCTGACCGCCGCCGACTTCGTCCGCTGGGAGGCGAAGGCCGCCCACGACTTCTGGTGGCCGCTCCGGATGGCGATGGTCGACGGCGGCGCCGGCGGCGCGGTGCCGATGTTCGGCGGACGCTGCGTGGGCGGCACGACCACCATGAACACCAAGGTGGCCTTCCGCGCCCACGACTTCGAGTTCGCCAAGTGGCACGACGCGAGCGGGCTGCTCGGCGACGGCGGCGAGCCGTTCGGGATCGAGGACCTCGCTTCCCACTATGGGCGGGTCGAGGAGGCGCTCGGGGTACGCGAGCGCGCCGACTGGCCGGAGTGCGTGCGGACGCTCGATCGCGCGTTCCGCGAGCTTGGCTCCGAGCTGGAGCCGGTCGACTCCTACACGGACGTCAACTGCATGAAGTGCGGGTCCTGCCTCCAGGGATGCCCGACCAACGCCGGCAAGTCGACCATGAACACCTATATCCACGAGGCCACCGCGGTGGGAAAGCTCGACCTGCGGGCGGACTCCCCGGTCGAGCGGGTCCTGTTCGCCGGATTGGATGGCGGACTCGAGGCCACGGGCGTCGAGTACGCCGACGCCGAGGGAGAGCTGCATACGATCGAGGCCGGCGCCGTCGTGGTTGCGGCCGGGGCGCTCAACACGCCGCAGATCCTGATCCGCTCGGGACTGCCCGAGGCGAGCGGCAACTCAGAGAGCAGCGAGTGGATCGGCCGCAACCTCGGCCTCCACCCCGCCGCCTTCGTCTTCGGCCTGTTCGACGAGCCCCAGGACGCCCACCGCGTCTACCCGATCACCTCACATTGCATGGACTTCATGCGCGACGAGGACGGCGGCTTCGTGCTCGAGGCGGCGACGATCCAGGACCCGATCGGGTTCGCGACCAGCATCACGGACGAGGACGGGCCGATGTGGGGCGAGCGCCTGGTCGAGGCGGTGCGGCAGTACCGCAACTGGAACGGGATCCTCGTGCTCGCCAACGACGAGAACAACGGCCGCGTCGTGGTGGGCGAGGACGGCGCCGAGAGCTTCGAGGCCCACTTCGAACAGGTCGAGCTCGAGCGGATGGAGAGCGCCCTCGCGTTTGGCAGGAAGGTGATGGAGGCCGCGGGCGCCAAGCGGGTCGCCTGGACCGGGCCGGCCAGCACCCACGTCCAGGGCACCTGCCGGATGGGCTCGGACCCGGCGCGCTCGGTGGTCGATGCCAACTGCGAGTCCCACGACGCGAAGCGGCTCTTCGTCGGCGACACCTCGCTCTTCCCGAAGACGCTCTCGGTCAACCCCTCCCTGACGATCATGGCGCTGGCCGATCGCCTCGCGCAGCACCTGGACGACGACCCGAACCGATACCTGAGCCCGCAGGCGGCGGAGGTCCACGCGTGAAGGCTGCCGTGCTGAACGAGTACAAGCACCCCCTCGAGCTCGAGGATCGTCCCGAGCCCGAGATCACGCGCGCGAACCAGGTGCGCGTGAAGATCGAGGCGGCGGGCGTCTGCTCGACCGACCTGCACGCGATCGACGGTGAGCTGGCTCCTGCGGGGATGGACGTCCCCAGGGTCCTCGGCCATGAGAACGGCGGTCGGGTGGAGGAGGTCGGCGACCTGGTCACCAGCGTCAAGGTCGGCGACCCGGTGCTGATCTACCCACCCCACAGCTGCGGGGTCTGCGTCAATTGCCGGCGGGGCCGCGACATGCACTGCGAGCACCACGAGTTCACCGGCCTGTCCCTGGACGGCGGCTTCACCGAGTACCTGGTGGTGGGCGAGCGGGAGATCGTGCCCCTGCCTCCGTGGATGGATCCCGTCGAGGTCGCACCCCACTCGGACGCGGGGATCACGGCCTACCACGCGATCAAGAAGGTGGCCCACCTGATGGGGCCGGGCAGCACCACGGTCGTGCTGGGCGCCGGCGGGGTCGGTCACATCGGCCTCCAGCTGGCGCGCGAGATGGGGAACGGCGTGGTGGTCGTCGTCGACCCGCATCCCGGCCGTCGCAAGCTCGCCGAGGAGCTGGGCGCCGACTGGACCGTGGACTCCGACGGCGTCGTGGAGGTCGTCTGGGAGCTCAGTCAGGGCCGCGGCGCCGACCTCGTCCTCGACTTCGTCGGTACGGACCAGACCCATGCGGACGGGCTGGGGATGCTCGGTCTCCAGGGCACCTACTCGATGATCGGCTTCGGCGGCATGGTCACGGCTCCCTCGGTGCTGCTGGTCAGCCAGGAGCAGTCACTGGTCGCCAACCTGGTCGGAAGCTGGACCGATCTCTGGGACGTGCTCCAGCTGCACGCGGCGGGCAAGATCACCCTGAAGACCGAGACCCATCCGCTGGAAGACGTCAACGAGGTGCTCGGCCGGCTGCGCGAGGGCGACATCACCGGGCGCGCAGTGCTCCTCCCTCACGCCAACGGAACGGCCTGAACGGCCGGATGCGGGTCGTCGAGGTGACCGAGCTCGGGGGGCCTGAGGTGCTGAAGATCGCGGAGCGGCCTCAGCCCGAGGCGGGGCCTGGCCAGGTCGTGGTTCGTGTTCGGGCAGCCAATGTCAACCCCACCGACCTGGGAGCGCGCGCCGGCGCCGGCCGCGCCGTCCCCGACCCTCCGTTCGTCCTGGGCTGGGACCTGGCCGGCGCGGTCACGGCGGTGGGAGAGGGCGTCAGCGACTTTGCCCCCGGCGACCGGGTCGTCGGGATGATCCAGTGGTACGACCAGAAGGGATCGGTCGGCGCCTACGCGGAGTCTGTTGCGGTCGACGCGGACTGGCTGGTCCCGCTGCCCGATGGCCTCAGTTTCGTCGACGGCTGCACGATCCCGCTGAACGCGGTCACGGCGCACGAGGGCCTCGGGCTCCTCGACCTCCGCGAGCCGACCACGGTTCTGGTGACCGGCGCAGGCGGGGCGGTCGGCGGCTTCGCGGTGCAGCTCGCCGTCGCCGCCGGTCACCGCGTGATCGCCCTCGCGGGCAGCGATGACGAGGACTGGCCCCGAGAGCTCGGAGCCGCGGAGGTGCTGCCGCGCGACACCGACCTGGGCTCGATCGAGCCGGTGCCGGCGGTGTTCGACGCGGTCCCGCTTGGCGAGCCGGTCTTCGCGGCCGTCCAGGACGGGGGCGCGATCGTCAGCACGCGCAGGCCTCCGCAGGCGGACCCGGAGCGGCGGATCCGCCAGGAGTCCTTCCTGATCCACCAGAACCGCGAGGCCCTGCGAGAGCAGGTGGAGGCGACTGCGGCGGGAGACCTTCGCACCCGGGTCGACCGGGTCCTGCCCCTCGACGAGGCCGCCGAGGCGCACCGCCTGGTGGAGGCGGGCGGGCTCCACGGCAAGGTGGTGCTGGCCGCATGACTTCTGTTCCGACGAGCTGAGGAGGAGAGATGGCGAGGATCGTTCTGGTTCACGGCGCGTTCGTCGGCGGCTGGATCTGGGAGCCGCTGGCCGAGAGGCTCGAGGAGCTCGGCCACACGGCGGAGGCCCCGGACCTGCCCGGCTCCGGCGATGACCCCACCCCCGCAGCGGAGGTGACCCTGGACGCCTACGCGCAGCGGATCTGCGAGCTGCTCGACGAGGGCGATGAGCCCGCGATCCTGGTCGCGAACAGCATGGGCGGCATCGTCATCTCCGAGGCGGCCGCGCGCCGCCCCGATCGGGTCAGGCGACTCGTGTACGTGGCGGCCTTCCTGCCCGCTGACGGCCAGAGCCTGGTCGACCTGACGGGGCTCCCGGAGGGCGCCGATGACCTCGTGCAGCAGACCGTCGTCGTCTCGGGCGACCCACCGGTGGGAACCCTGCCGGAGTCCACCTGCCAGGCATCGAATCAGGACTGCACGCGCGAGGTGATGGATTGGGCGGTGGCGAGGACCGGATCGCAGGTCTTCATGCCTCTCACTCAACCCGTCTCGCTCAATCAGGAGTTCGAGCGCATCCCCCGCACCTACGTGATCTGCACGAGGGACCGCATCGTCCCGCCGGCGCTCCAGCGCAGGCTGGTCAGGGACCGGAGGGTCAGGGACGTCGTCGAGATGGAGGCGGGCCATCACCCGCAGCTCTCTCGAATCGATGACCTCGCGGGCGTTCTGCACCGGCGCGCCCGAGAGGAGGTGCCGGCATGAGCGCGGGTGCCGTCCGGCCAGCGTCCGGGCTGTTCGCCGACCCACGGCCGGTCGAGACCCTCGGCGACCTGTTCGCGAACGTGTGGCAGGTCTGTTACGTCACTCCCGACCTGGACCGCGGGATGAAGGAGCTGCGCGACCTCTTCGGCATCGAGAACTCCACCGAGGTGCCGGTGGAGGGAGCGACCTTCATGAAGCGCGGCGAGGAGGTCGAATGGGAGCCGCGGGTCGCGATGGGTGCCCGCGGGGGCCTGATCGTCGAGCTGATCGAACCGGTCGCCGGCGAGGTCGAGTTCTACCGGCAGGCGCTGCCGAAGGACGGCGGAGTGCTCGGCTTCCACCACCTCGCGATGCTGGTCCCGCTCGGCGATGAGTCCTGGGGCTCGGTCGAGACACTGCTCGGCGAGAACGACATGTCATTCGAGTACACGATCCTGATCCCGGACCGGGCTCGGCTCGGCTACGTCGACACGAGGGCCCAGCTCGGCCACTGGATCGAGCTCTGCCAGCTGCAGAAGGCGGACACCGACTTCTTCAGCGGTTTGATCGCCGATAGCGCTTAGGCGGGCGCTCGCTCGGAGGCGAATTCCACGAAGGCGTCCAGCGCGGCGGGGTCGGCCAGTGCGTCGCGGCTCGCGACCTTCTCCGGCGGGTCCCCCAACAGGATCCGCTTCACCGGAAGCTCGAGCTTCTTCATCGTCAGGGTCTTCGGGATCGCGGGGACGGCGGCCACGGTGTCAGGGACATGCCGCGGGGAGAGCGTGCCCCGCAGCTCGGAGGCGATCCGGGAACGCAGCTCGTCGTCGAGTTCGACGCCCTCGGCCAGCACCACGAACAGGATCAGCTCGCCCGGGCCGCCGCCGGGGTCCTCGATGTGGACGACGAGGCTCTCCACCACCTCTTCCATGCCCTCGACCACCGAGTAGACCTCGCCGGTGCCGAGGCGCACACCGCCGCGGTTGAGGGTGGCGTCTGAGCGGCCGGTGATAACGCAGCTTCCCCGCTCAGTGAACATGATCCAGTCGCCGTGGCGCCAGACCCCGGGGAAGTGCTCGAAGTAGGCGGCGCGGTAGCGCTCGTCGCCCGGGTCGTTCCAGAAACCCACGGGCATCGAGGGCATCGGCGAGCGAATCACCAGCTCCCCCAGCTCGCCGACGACAGGCTGGGCATCCTCGTCGTACGCCGCAACGTCGACCGCGAGGCAGCGGCCGGCGATCTCGCCCCTGTACACCGGCTGCAGCGGGCTCCCCTGCACCATGCCGGTGCAGACGTCGGTCCCGCCGCTGCCGACGTTGAGCAGCACGTCCGGGCCGAGCTGCTCGTAGATCCAGTCGAAGCCCTCCGGAGGGAGCGGGGAGCCCGCTGCGCAGAACTGCCGGATGCTGGACAGGTCCATGTCGCGGAGGTCCACGCCTCCCTTGCGACAGGCCATCAGGAATGCGGGCACCCCTCCCATCAGCGTCGGGCGCAGCTCCTCGGCGAGCCTCCACTGGGCGGATAGGTCCGGGTACATCGGGTTGCCGTCGAGCATCACGATCGAGGCCCGGAGCAGCAGCGTGTTGACGAGCGCCATCCACATCATCCAGGCGGTCGTCGTGAACCACATCAGCCTGTCGCCTGGCTGTAGATCCCAGCTCAGGCCCTCGTTCTTGAAAGCCTCGATCAGGATTCCGCCGTGGCGGTGGACGATCGCTTTCGGCAAACCGGTCGTCCCCGAGGAGAAGAGCACGCAGAGCGGGTGGTCGAAGGAGACGGGGTCGAACGCGAGCGGACCCGGCTCGGCCATCAGCTGCTCCCATTCGGTGGCGTCCGGCAGCTCGTCATCGGGACCCCCCAGGTACGGGACGTGGACCACGTGCTCGAGCGACGGCAGCGCGGCGCGGACCTCCGCGACCTCGGCGCGCCGGTCGATCGGCTTTTCGCCGTAGCGGTAGCCGGCGATCGCCAGCAGCAGCTTCGGGTCGAGTTGTCCGAAGCGGTCGATCACGCTGCGCGGCCCGAATTCCGGTGCGCAGGTCGCCCAGATCGCACCGAGGCTGGCGGTGGCGAGGAACGCGACCAGCGTCTCGGGGACGTTCGGCAGATAGGCGACGACGCGGTCCCCGGGGCCGATCCCGAGGCGCTGCAGCCCCGCCCGCGCCCTGGCCACCTGTTCGCGCAGCTCCCCGAATGTGAGCTCGAAGTCGTCGCGGGTCTGCGATCGGGCGATCACGGCGACCCGGTCGGTGTCCTCGTCGTTGCCCACCATGTGCTCGGCGTAGTTGAGGCGCGAGCCGGTGAACCACTCGGCGCCGGGCATCTCGCGGGAGCCGAGCACGCGCTCGTACGGGGTGTGGGCGCGGATCTCGAAGAAGTCCCAGAGCGAGCCCCAGAAGCCCTCCAGGTCGTCGACCGACCAGCTCCAGAGCTCGTCGTATCCGGCGTGGTCGATCCCCCGGGTCTGCTGCAGCCAGTCGAGGTAGCGCCCAAGCTGGGTGGTCTCCCGCACGTCGGCGGGGGGAGTCCACATCACCGATCCGATCTCCTCCACCCGGCTCACGCTGACCTGGGATATTGTCAGGTTTTCTGACACTTAGTCTTGAGCAGCCGACCGAGTGGACCGACGAGAGGCGGGATCAATTCCTGCGCTCCCACGTCGATCAGATCTACGACGAGCTCACCGACGGGATGTCGCGGGCACTTCGCGACGATCAGCTGCTCGCCGCCGCCGCCGAGCGGTATCCGGGCCTGGTTCCGAGCGCGGCCGAGATGGCCGCGGAGGGCGAGCGCAAGCTGGCGGAAAAGCAGGGCCTCGAGATCGCCCAGGGACTCTTTATCTCCCACGTCCTCGCCTCGCCCCGCGCCGGCTCTCATCTGGTCTGGGCGATGCTGCGTCCGACCGCCGAGGCCCTGGACCGCATCGATGACTTCCGGGCCACCGGCCGCGTCGACCTCGGCACTGTCGAGGTGCGGCGAGAGGGGAGCGTCGGCCACCTCGAGCTCCGCAATCCGCGCCACCTGAACGCCGAGGACGACACCACGCTGTGGGCGACCGAGTGCGCCGTCGACCTGATCCTGCTCGATCCGGAGATCGAGCTCGGCGTGATGCGCGGCGGAGTGGTCGAACACCCCCGATATGAGGGATCGCGGATCTTCGGCTCGGGCCTCAACCTGACGAGGCTCTATCTCGGCCAGCTCCCCTTCATGTTCTTCATCACCCGTGACCTCGGCTACGTCAACAAGATCTACCGGGGGCTCTCCGGCCCCGAGCACCGCCCGGGCGCGCCCGAGGAGACCACCGAGAAGCTCTGGGTCGCCGCGGCCGAGGTCTACGCGATCGGCGGCGCCTGCCAGCTCCTCCACGTCATGGACCACGTGATCGCCGCGCGCGGCTGCCGGCTCTTCCTGCCGGCCCGCAAGGAGGGGATCATCCCGGGCGCCTCCCCCCTCCGGCTGCCGCGCTCGGTCGGCGACCGGCTGGCGCGCCAGGCGATCCTCTCCGGCCGCGAGTTCGAGGCCGGCGTCCCGCCCGCGGAGCTGCTCTGCGACGAGGTCGTCGAGCCCGACGCCGTCGACGAGGCGATCGACGCGCGCACCGAGGCGCTGACCAGCTCGGGCCTGATCAACGCGGCCGCCAACCGGCGCGCGCTCCGCGTCGGCGAGGAGCCGCTCGACGTCTTCCGGCAGTACATGGCGACCTTCTCCAGGGAGCAGGCCTACTGCCACCTGAGCCCCGCGCTGGTCCAAAATCTCGAGGAGCACTGGAATGCGCACCAGCGCAGCGTCTGACCAGGCGATCTGGGACCCGATCGAGGCGGGACCGCGTGAGCGGCTCCGCGAGCTCCAGCTGGAGCGTCTGCGCGCGACGGTCGCGCTGACCATTGAGGGTCAGCCGCCGTTCGCCTCCCGCCTCGCGGACGCCGGCATCGGCGATCCGGGAGAGATCCGGTCCATCGACGACCTCGCCCGGCTTCCATTCAGTCGCAAGTCGGACCTGCGCGAGAACTACCCGTTCGGCCTGCTGGCGGTCCCGCGAGATCAGGTCGTGCGCGTCCACGCCTCCAGCGGCTCGCACGGCAAGCCGACAGTGGTCGGCTACACGCGCGCCGACCTCGAGGCCTGGACCGAGGTGATGGCCCGCTGCATGACGATGGCCGGGGTCCGCCCCGGAATGGTCGTCCACAACGCGAACGGCTACGGGCTCTTCACCGGCGGCCTCGGCTTCCACTACGGCGGCGAGCGGATCGGCGCCACCGTGGTCCCGGCCTCGGGCGGCTTCACGGCCCGCCAGGCGATGTTGCTGCGCCGACCTCGGCGGGCAGGCGCTCTGCGCCACCCCCT
The DNA here is from genome assembly GCA_963817275.1 of uncultured Solirubrobacterales bacterium. GTDB lineage: Bacteria > Actinomycetota > Thermoleophilia > Solirubrobacterales > 70-9 > DASUPK01. Next base: position 131,223 of record CAWFOA010000009.1, read on the forward strand.
CCTACGCCCTGGTGATCGCGCAGGCGATCCGCGATGCGGGTATCGACCCCGGCGACCTCGCCCTCGAGATCGGCCTGTTCGGCGGCGAGCCCTGGACGGACGAGATGCGCCGCCAGCTCGACCGGGAGCTGGGCCTCCGGGCGGTCAGCTTCTACGGCCTCTCCGAGATGTGCGGGCCCGGCGTCGCCGCGGAGTGCCTCGAAGCGCGCGACGGGCTGCACGTGCAGGAGGACCACTTCCTGGTCGAGGTCGTCGACCCTGAGAGCGGCGAGCCGCTGCCCGCGGGCGAGGAGGGCGAGCTGGTCTTCACCACCCTCACCAAGGAGGCCCAGCCGCTGATCCGCTACCGGACCGGCGACATCGGGACACTGAGCACCGAGCTATGCGCCTGCGGCCGCACGATGGCCCGGATCACCGGCCTGCGCGGCCGGCTCGACGACATGCTGATCGTCCGCGGGGTGAACCTCTTCCCCTCGCACGTCGAGACGCTGCTGCTCGGCGTCGAGGAGGTCGGCCCCCACTACCGCCTGATCGTCGAGCGCCCGGCGGAGATGGACGAGCTGAGCGTCGAATGCGAGCCGGCCTCCACCGAGGTCGACCGCGCGGCCCTCACCGAGCGCCTCGAGGTCCTCCTGCGCGACCACACGGGAATCCGGATCCCCGTCTCGGTGCTCGAGCCCGGTGGCGTGCCGCGGAGCGAGGGCAAGGCGGTCCGGGTCGTCGACCGCCGTCAGACCGGGCGATAGGCCTACGACTCGGGACACCAGGCTCTTCGTCGGCGCCTGGATGCACTTCTTCTAGGGGCTGCCCCCGACCCACTCCAAGAGCTGGTCCGCCGCGTCGCGCTGCCATCTGCGGCCTTGACGCGACCATGCGTAGAGCCACAAGGCAGCGCGCTCCTGATTGTCCAGACCGGGGATCTCATCGATCCGGTCTTCGATTGCATCGAACGAGGCTCGCGAGCGGACCAGGCCGCTCACGTCACACCGTGCTTGCTTAAGGCCCATAGTCTCCCCCCTTTCTGTTTGGAGATATGTGCCGGACAGCAGGCGTAGCAGAGAACCGGCCCGAGGCCGGCTGACCCGCCGACTGTCACCGCAATTTGCGCGGGATGACCGCTCAGTTCGCTTCGGATTCGAGCACAAAGAGCTCCACCGCGAAGTCTGGATCCTGGCGGTTGGCACTCATGAAGGCCGAAACCTTGCGCCCGCTCAGCCTCTCGATCGTGGTGACGAAGCGCTCCTGCATGCTGTCCTGCCAGATCTGGCGGGCGTTGCGAACCTCGTACCACTTGCCCGCCTCGAACAGGGTCTGCTCGCCTGCGGTGTAGCCCTCGCCCAGGACCACCACCACCAGATTGGGCTCCAGATAGGTCTGGCAGCGTGTCGGGCCCTTGCCGAAGTGCTCCTTGTAGAGGCCGACCAGCGCCGTCGATATGTCCCGACGAAGGGTCCCTTGCCCGTCCCCATGGGGCTCGCGCATGTCCGCAGCGTCCTCGGGGTGAAGCTCGTGGTCTTCCATCGTGCCTCCTCACGCTCATCCTAGCTCGCCGCTACAGGTCTGCCGCCGGGATCGGCGGCTCGGGCACGCCGAGCTCCGCCTGCAGCGCCGTCCCGAGGCCGAGCAGCCCCCAGTCGCCCGCCTCGGGGCCGATCAGCGAGACGCCGACCGGCAGGCCGCTGGCGGACCCCACCCCGGCCGGCAGGGCCGCCGCGGGAAGGCCGGTCCAATTCCAGTAGCTGGTCAGCGAGATCAACTCGGCATCGGTACCCCAGTGGTCGTATCCGTCGCCACGCATCCAGGCCACCACCGGGACCGTCGGCTCGATCACCGCATCGACGCGGTGCTCGGCGAACCAATCGAGCCAGGCGTAGTTGTCCTCGCGGCGCTGGATCTGCGCCTCCCAGTAGTCGATCGCCGAGGTGCCCTGCCTCTCCCCCTCCTCGACCCACTCGCGAAGCGCAGGCCGATACTTCTCGCGACGGTCGGCGAGGCGCCGGTGCCAGGCCGCCAGCTCGGCGAACAGGATGCTGAGATACGGCTGGCCGACGTCGAGCTCCGCCGCCGGAGCCGGCGCCTCGACGAGCTCGGCGCCGAGCGAGCGACAGGCCGCGAGTGCGGAATCGAACCCGGCCGCGACGTCGGCGTCCAGATCGACCATCGAGAGCCGCGGCGAGAGCACCAGGCGCTTGCCCTTGAGGCCGTCTTCGGAAGGCGCCCCACTCAGCCGGGTGATCGGCGCGAGCAGCGCGGCGCAGTCGCCGAGCGTCCGGGCCATCGGGCCGGCGTGGTCGAAGCTCGGTGACAGTGGGACCGCTCCCCGGAACGAGGTCGTCCCGTAGGTCGGCTTGATAGTCGAGGTGCCGCACATCGCGGAGGGGATGCGAAGAGAGCCGGCGGTGTCCGTTCCGGTCGCTGCCGGCGTCATCCGGGCGGCGAGCGCGGCCGCCGAGCCGCCGCTCGAGCCTCCCGCCGTGCGATCGAGCGCCCAGGGGTTGCCGACCTGGTCGGTGGTGCCCCCGACCGTGAATTCGTGGGTGTGGAGGTGCCCCAGCAGGATCATCCCCGCCGCCCTCAGGCTCGCCCAGACGTCGCTGTCCCGCTCGGGGACGTCCTCGAAGGCGCGACTCGAGGCGGTGACCGGCTTGCCCGCCACGCCATAGACGTCCTTCAAGCCCACCGGCACCCCGTGCAGGGGCGGGCGCTCGCCGGCGGGAATCTCGTCCGCGCGCTTGGCGGCCTCGATCGCGTCCTCCGCGTAGACCCGGACCCAGGCGTTGATCGAGGCAGGGTCGCCCTCGTGGCTGTGGGTCCCGTCGCGCTCATCGATCCGCCGCAGGCATGCCTCGACCAGCTCGAGCGAGGAGAGCTCGCCCGCCGCCAGCGCCGAAACCGCCTCGCCCACGCCGAGATCCGCCGGGTCCGTCGTGCTCACAGCCACGGCAGCATCTCCTCGACGCCGTCGATTACTTCGTCTGGTCGCTTGCTCTCGGGCACACCGTTCAGATCGAGCGTGCCGCTCATGCCGCTGCGGACCAGGATCGTGCGCGAGCCGCCCAGGTGGCCGAGGGCGATGTCCATGTCGAGGTCGTCCCCGATCACGGCGTGCTGCTCCGGCGGCACGCCCAGCCTCGCCGTGGTCGCCTCCACCGCCACCTCCGATGGCTTGCCGACCACGATCGGCTCCGTCTCGGTCACCTTGGCGATCGCGGCGGTGGTCATCGCGCCGCGGCTGAAGATCAGGCCGTTCGCTCCCCAGTAGCCCGGGCCGTAATTCGCGGTCAGCAGGGGAGCGCCCTTCATCACAGCCCGGGCGGCGGTCTCCAGGTCGTCCATGTCGACCTGCGGGACGTGGGCGACGAAGACCGCCTCGGCCTCGTCGGTGTCGGTGAGGGGAACGCCGTCCCGCTCCATCCGGCGCTTGATCTCGTCTGAGCCGAAGACCATCGCGGGGCGGCCCGGGTGGTGCTGGGCGAGATACGCGGTCGCGCTGACCACCGGGGTGAGCAGCTCGTCGTCATCGACCGGCAGGCCGTCCTCGCGCAGCCCCGCCGCGAAGGTCTCCGGATCCAGGTGGCTGCCGTTCGTGAAGAGGACGAGGCGGCGACCGGAGCGGCGGATCGCGTCCAGGACCTCCACCGCTCCCGGCAGGGGCTCGGAGCGAAAGTCGGTACCGCGGTGGACGAGGGATCCGTCGACGTCGAAGACGAACCCCTTGACGTCGTCGAGCTGCATCAGTGGGCGGCGCCCTCGGTGACCATCGCGTCGACCTGCTCGGCGGGCATGGTCAGGCGAAGGAGCAGCTCCTCATCGGAGATGGCGTCACCGAACTTCTCGCGGGCGCCCTCCAGGCTGAGCGGCTCGACGTCCTTCAGCTTCGCGGCGCGCGGCATCGACAGCACCTTGTCGGCGACCTCCGGATCGACCGGGGCCGCGGGCTCGAAGAAGTGCCCGTGGAAGTAGCGGATCATCTCGTTGGAGACCTTGCTCCAGCGTTCCTCGTAGATGACGTTCATCACCGCCTGGGTGGCGACGAACTGCGAGACCGGGGTGACCATGATCGGGTAGCCCATCTCGGCGCGGACCCGGGTCACCTCCTCGAGGGTGGCGTCGAAGAGCTCGGGCTTGCCGATCTCCTGGAGCTGGCGCTTGGTGGTGGTCACCATGCCGCCGGGCATCTGGTGGCGGTAGTAGGCGGCGTCGTACTCGACCGGCTTGCCGAGCGGCAGGTCCTTGCGCTGGGCGAGCGCCCGGAAGTGCTCGGAGACCTCCGCGAGCGCCTCGGTGTCGAGGCCGTGCGAGTAGCCCTCCGCCTCCAGGTTGTGAAGGGTGTTCTCGCAGGACGGGTTCGAGGTCCCGTTGGCGACCGGGGCGACCGCCGTGTGCAGGGTGCGCGTCCCGGCCTTCAGACCCTCGACATAGGCCAGGGGGCCGAGGCTGATCGTGCAGTGGCTGTGGAGCTCGACGGGCCGAGGGGCGGCCGCATCGATGAAGCCCGGGATCAACTCGTGGACCGCATCCGGGGTGAGCAGGCCGCCGGGGTCCTTGAGGTAGAGGCGGTCGATGTCCTCGGAGCCGGACACGGCCCGTGCGCGCTCGAGGTAGTAGGCGTGCGTGTGGACCGGGCTGATCGAGTAGGTCAGCCCGACGACGACCTCCTCGACCCCCTCCTCCCGCGCCATCCGCGCGAGCCTCAGCAGCGCCTCCGGATCGTTCGACGGCTCGGCGATCTGGAATCGCCTGATCCCGTTTCGGGCGACGCACCGGAAGACGAGCCGGATCACATCCTCTCCGGCGGGGGTCCAGGAGATGAAACGCATGCCGGTGGTGATGAAGTTGAGAGGTGTCTCGGGCATCGCCTCGCTGACGAGGCGGATCCGCTCCCAGGGGTCCTCGTGGTGGAAGCGGACCGAGACCGACATGTGGGTGCTGGAGGTGAAGTCGAGGGCCCGGAATCCGACCCGGTCCATGGTCGGGGCGATGTCGAGCACGTCCGGGGTGGTCAGGCCGGTCGCGCTCCAGAGGCTCTGGTTGCCGTCCCGCGTGGTCGTGTCGACGATCTCGACGAGATCGCCGCTCATCGGCTCTTGGCGGCGCCGAAGGTGCCCATCACCAGATCCATCGCCGAGCGCGGGGGCGGGGCCTGATCGGCCTTGGCGGGCTTCACCGTCACCGGCCGCGCCTGGAGCATGTAGAGCTCGCCGCCGCCCCGCGCGATCGCCCACTCGATGTCCTGGTGGCCCCCGAAGTGGCTCTCGATCTTCCGGGCGACGTCCGCCAGCAGCCCGAGCTGCTCCTCGTCCAGGCACGCCTCGGCCTGGCGCTCGGCCGGGACCTCGGCCTTGGCGGCGCCGCTGCCCGAGGGGTCGGGCAGATACTCGACCTCCTTCGGCCCCACGGACTTGGAGAGGACCTCGCGGGTCACCTTGCTGACCCGATACTCGTCCGGCGTCACCTCCCCGCCGACCACGGCGAGCCCCAGCCCCCAGCTCGCGTTGACCGCCACGGTGCTCGGGTCGCCGTTCAGCGGGTTGCAGGTGAACATCACGCCCGAGACCCCGGCGTCGACCATCAGCTGCACCGTCACCCCCATCGCCGGCGCCGCGTGCTCCGCAGCCATCTCGGCCCGGTAGCTGACGGCCTCCGGGCTGTACAGGCTCGCCCAGCAGTCGCGCACCGCCTCATAGAGCTGATCGATTCCTCGCACCCACAGATAGGTCTCCTGCTGCCCGGCGAAGGTCGCCTCCTCCGAGTCCTCGCCGATCGCGCTGGAGCGGACCGCCACGGGCGGACTCGGATCGCCGGCCTCGGATGCCAGCTCCTCGTAGCGGGCGGCGAGCTCACCGCGCAGCTCGTCCGGCAGCGGCGTCGCACGGATCGCGGCGGCGCATTTCTCCGCGTCACCCGTGAGGTCGACGCCCTCGACCGCCGCCAGGTAGGCCTCCGCCGCCAGGGCGAACCCGGGCGGCACCGGGACGCCCGCCCCGATCAGCTCCCCGAGGCTGGCGCTCTTCGCGCCGAACCGCTCCTCGTCGGAGCGGCGCAGCTCGGCGAGCGCGCGAATCCGGTCAGCCGCCATCGCCGTTGCCGTCGAGGATCTGCACGACTCCGGTGGAGCCGTCGACCCGGAGCATCTGGCCGGTCTTGATCCGCGAGGTTGCCGTCCCGGTCCCGACCACGGCGGGGAGCCCGTACTCGCGCGAGACGATCGCCGCGTGGGACATGATCCCGCCGATGTCAGTGACGGTCCCCTTGATCTTCGAGAAGATCGGCGCCCACGACGGCGAGGTGATCGTGCAGACCAGGATCTCGCCGGCGCGGACGTCGGAGATGCCCTCCAGGTCCCGGACCACGCGGGCCGGTCCCTCGATCTCGCCCGGGGAGGCCGCGTAGCCGGAGAGCTCAGCGCCATCGCCGTCCTGGGCGCGAGCCCACGCCTCGAGGCGCTCCTTGGTGATGCCCCAGAGCATCACGATCATCGGGTCGTTGACGGCCTCCGGCATCGTGCCGAGGGCGGGCGGCGGCGTCCATTCGCCGAGCTTCTCCAGGAGCTCCTTGCGGCGCTCCGCGATCGGCGGCCAGCGGTGAGGGCCGAGCGCATCCCCGCCCGTGGCCCAGGTGAGGGCCAGCTCCTCCAGGGCCTCCATCACCTCATGGCGGGAGAGCTGGAAGATGTCCTCGCCGTCGGCGAGGAAGTCATGCTCCGCCAACAGCGCCCCGAACTCGCGGATCTTGTTGAAGAAGCGCGACTGGAACCAGTAGTCGCAGTAGAACTTGTGCTCCTCGACGTAGGGGAAGACCTTGCGCGAGAGGCCGAGGAGCTCGTCGAAGGTCGGCTGCGCCTCCTCGTTGATCAGCGCCCGGTACTCGGACGCGATCCGGTCGCGCTCCCTGACGATCTCCTCGGTCGGCCGGTCGATCTCCTCGCCCGCCTGGAGCGCCGCGATGTGTCCGATCAGCGAGGCGTACGGGATGCTCGGGTCGTCGTTCCAGCTGCCGAAGTAGTGGTAGAGCCCGTCTCCCGTGCCCATGTTGAACCAGGGGTCCTTGACCTTCTCGAGCTCCTCCAGCCACGACTTGCCGGCCTCGCTCTCGCCCAGCGCCGCATCGATCTCGTCGGGTGTGCGGCCCTCCTGGAAGGCGTCAGCGACCTCGGTCTCGATCGCCAGCCGCGCCAGCCGCCGCAGCTCCTCGTCGGGCTTGAACAGGTCCACGTCCACGCCGGCGACCATCTGCGAGATGTGCTGATCGGGGATGTCCGGCAGCTGCTCGCGGCAGAACTCGGCGAAGGTCAGATAGGCGCCATAGCCCAGCAGCAGGAATTCGAAATGGTGCTGCCACATCAGCTCGGCGCAGTGGAGCGCGTGGCGGTAGGCGTCGAGCAGCTCGATGTTCGAGAGCTTGCGGTCGGTGTGTAGGACCTCCTCGTCCTCGTACTGGTTGAGGCTCGGCACCTCGATCGCCTCGACCTCGCGATTCAGCGCCTCCATCTTCTGACGCCACTTGACGTAGAGCTCGTCCCAGTTGGAGAAGTAGTAGCCCGCCCTCTCCTGGAAGATCTCCGCCCGCTGGCCGATCTCCTCCGGGTCGGTGACGGGATTGGGAGAGATGTAGACGTAGCCGTTGACGATCCGGTAGTCGACGCCCATCACCGGCGGGACGGCGAAGGCGCGGTTCTGCCAGCCCGCGAACGCGGCGTACGGGTGATCGGTCTCGACGATGTCGAAGGCCGGCATCGGCAGCGGGAAATGCATCGAGTTCCAGAACCAGAGGCGGTTCTCGTCCGCCTCCTTGCGGTGCTCGTCGAACAGCGACCAGTACGGGTACATCTCCTCCCAGCCCTCGCATCCCTGCGGGGTCTCAATCGAGAACGGGCTCGGGAACGCGCCCACCTCGGACGTTGGGGTTGCCATCTGTCTCCTCCTCGTCGCCTCGTGCGAGGGAAAAGTCAAGTCTATTGGCTTGTTTCCGGGTCGGGCCGGAACCCCGTGTCGATCGTGATCGCGCCGCCGACTGCGCGCGAGACGCAGGTGATGATCGCCCCGCCTTCCTCCTTCTCCTCGTCACTGAGGAAGACGTCGCGATGGTCCAGTTCGCCCTCGACGTCGACCACGGTGGCGGCGCAGAGCCCGCACTCACCCCGCAGGCAGTCCCACATCATGTCCACGCCCTCGTCGCGCAGCGCGTCGAGCAGCGTCCGGTTGGAGCGCACCGTGACCTCGCAATCGGCGTCGCGCACGCGGACCGGGAACTCCTCGGGCGCGAAGGCGCCGCCCGAGGCGAAGGTCTCGAACTGCAGGCGGTCCGGCCTGCGCTCCCGCTTGCTCCACTCGTGGCGAGCGTCGTCGCGCAGCCGCAGCGGCCCGCAGAGATAGAGCTCACCGTCGGCGTGGAGGCGCTCGATCTCGCCGCCGATGTCGAGGCGATTCCCCTCCCCCGAGACGAACAGCTCCAACCGGTCTCCCAGCAGGCCGGAGAGCTCTTCGACGAACGGCATCTGCTCACGCGTATGCGCCGCGTAGAGCAGCCGGAAGGGCCGGCCGTGGCGCTCGAGCGCATGCGCCATGCCGAGGATCGGCGTGATCCCGATGCCTCCCGCCACCAGCAGATACTCGGAGCGGCCGTACTGCAGCTCGAAGTTGCTCTGCGGCTCGGAGACCGCGACGGTCGTGCCGGGCTCGAGCGCGCGCACCCAGACCGAGCCGCCGCGGCTGTCGTGGATCTCCTTGACGGCGATTCGATACGCGCCGCCGACGGGGCCCTCGCCGACCAGCGAGTAGGAGCGCACGTCCGGCAGGCCGTCGATGTCGACGGCTATGTCCAGGTGGCTGCCTGTCGCATACGGCCGCACCCCGGCCGACGGCTCGATCTCGATCATCCGGACGTCGCTGGCGACGTCCCTGACCGCGCGGATCCGCGCCTCGGCGAAATGCCTGCCGGGCGCCGTAGCGACCTCGCGTGTCGCGACTGTGGCCACCCGACGCCCCGGCGCTCAGTTCACTCCGAGCCGCTCGGCGTCGGCCTCGGTCGCCTCCACCCGCGTGGAGGTCCCCTCCTGCCCCTCGGCCGCGCCGGCGGATGCCCGGTAGCGAGGATCGTCGGACTCCTCGGCGATCATCTTGTCGATCAGGCGGCGTGCCCACATCGCCCCGCCGTCGATGTTGAGGTTGTAGAACTGCTTGTCGGGGTGGTCGTCGACGCCGCGCTGCTGGGCCGCCAGCACCACCTCGTCCTCTCCGAAGACGCCGGTCACCCCCTCTCGGATGATCGTGGTGTAGCGCTGGTCCTCGAGCTTGTAGTTCCGCACGAAGGCCCAGAAGTAGTGGCAGGTCTTGTCGGTCTCCGGGGTCATCGTGTTCAGCACGTAGCCGTTCACTCCCTGCGACCGGTCCCCCTCGGGGGCGCCGGTGCCGTGAGGCGCCACGCCGACGTCGATCGCGATCGTGCTCGGCGCCTCGAAGTGGATGATCTGCCAGCGATCGACCCTCGGCACCTCGGCGGGCGCCTTTTCGAGCTTCCACCCCAGCTGCATCCGCCAGAACGGCGGCGGTTCCACGTCGAGCATCCACCGCGTGACGGTCGCCGAGTTCGGGCCGTGCGTGACCTCGAAGGGGACCTCGGCGATCGAGCGCTGGCCGATGCTCGCGCCGTGAACGAACGTCTCATGCGTGAGGTCCATGAGGTTGTCGACGATCAGCTTGTATCCGCACTCGAGGTGGATCAGCTTTCCGTCGCCGGCCCACTCCGGGTCGTCGTTCCAGTGCATGTCGGGGATCAGATCGGGGTCGGCGAGGGCGGGATCGCCGGTCCAAACCCAGACGAAGCGATGCCTCTCGGCCACCGGATAGGAGCGCACCCGCGCGGCCGGGTTGATCGTCTTCTGGGAGGGCATGAAGACACAGCGCCCCTCCGGGTTGTAGACCAGCCCGTGGTACCCGCAGGCCACGTTGTCGCCCTCGATCTTGCCCTCGGACAGGGGCATCAGCCGGTGCCAGCAGGCGTTCTCGAGCGCCACGGCCTGGCCGTCCTCCCGCCGGTACATGACGAGGCTGTGGTCGCCGATCCGGCGCCCCAGCAGCTCGCGCTTCAGCTCGACGTCGTAGGCGGCCGCGTACCAGCAGTTGCGCGGCCAATCCGAGAGCTTGAAGGTGTCGGGAACCTCACGGATGTCGCCATTGGGGCTGCCGTTGGTGGTGCTCATCCTCTTTCCTCCTTGATCACGTTCATCCGGGGGCGGCCGCGCCCAGCTCTGCGAGCGCCCCCAGCACCAGCTCGTCGTGTTCGTTCGGCTTGACGTCCGGGAAGACCGTCGCAATCTGGCCCTCGGGGTCGATCAGCACCGTCGAGCGCCGGTTGCCCCAGACCTTCAGGTCGCCGAACTGCAGCTCGTCCCAGACGCCGTAGGTGTCGGCCACGCTGTGTCCCTCGTCCGAAAGCAGGGTGAAGGCGAGGCCGTACTTGTCCGCGAATGCCCTCAGCTCGTCGACAGGATCGGGCGAGATGCCGAGGACCACCGCGTTCGCCGCCTCGTAGTCGGCGGCGTGGTCGCGCACGCCGCAGGCCTGCGTCGTGCAGCCGGGCGTGTCCGCCTTGGGATAGAAGTAAAGGGCCACCCAGCGCCCGCGCAGCGAAGAGAGGCTGACAGGCTCGCCGTCCTGATCGGAGAGCGTGAAGTCCGGGGCGGGGCCACCGGCTTCGATCATCTCTTCCTCCTCGTCTCGCTTGCGCCGCAGCGCGGCCAGGCACAAACTGTATACAACTCACGGTTAGATATGCCTACCCCAGGCGACAATCCGCAATCAGATACGCCCTCCGGCGACGATTCTGTATACAGGAATGCCCGGCTGTTGATCTCGTGCCCGGACCGGCCCGGGATCGTGGCCGCCGCCTCGAGCTTTCTCTTCGAGCACGGCGCCAACATCGTCTCCTCCGACCAGCACTCGACCGACCCCGAGGGCGGCCGGTTCTTCATGCGGATGGAGTTCTCGACGGCCGAGATGGACCTCGACCGCGATCAGCTCGAGGCCGCCTTCGAGCAGGCGGTTGCGGACCGCTTCGAGATGCGCTGGCGCATGTCCCATCCGGGCGATCGCAAGCGGATGGCGATCCTCGTCTCCCGCTACGAGCACTGCGTCCTCGATCTGCTCTGGCGCTGGCGGCGCGGATCGCTCGACGCCGACGTCGTGCTGGTCGCCTCGAACCACCCGGACCTCGAGAATGACGTGCGCGCCTTCGGGGTCCCCTACCACCACGTGCCGGTGCCGGCGGGCGGCAAGACCGAGTCCGAGGAGCGTCTATTGGAGCTGCTGAGGGGTCAGGTCGACGTGGTCGTGCTCGCCCGCTACATGCAGATCCTCTCGGGCGGCTTCCTGGACCGGATCGGCGTGCCGCTGATCAACATCCACCACTCCTTCCTGCCGGCCTTCGCCGGGCCGGACCCGCACCAGGAGGCCTACGACAAAGGCGTCAAGATCATCGGCGCCACGGCCCACTACGTGGTCGAGGAGCTTGACGCGGGGCCGATCATCGAGCAGGACGTCGCCCGCGTCTCGCACCGCGAATCGGTCGCCGACCTGACCCGCCTGGGCGAGGACATCGAGCGCACCGTGCTGGCCCGCGCGGTCGCGATGCACCTCGAGGACCGCACGCTCGTCCACGAGAACAAGACGATCGTCTTCTAGGGCGAAGGCTTGCGGCTAACTGACGGGGACGCGGCTGTCCGCATTCCGCTCGCGCGCCGGCGGGCGCTCTGAGAGGCGGACGGGGGCCGCGGCCATGGCGCGCACCCTCATGTCCGACCAGCTGACGCCCTCGCGGACGAGCGCCGGGACGCCGAGCGCGACGGCGGTCGCGATCTCGACGGCCTGCAGGATCACGCCGTACGCGAGCGCGTCGGCGGCGGAGACGCCGAAACCCTGGTGAAGGACGCTGATGATCGCCAGCTGGAAGATCCCGATGTTGGATGGCGTCGCCGGGACCACCGCCGTCACGTTGACGGCGAACAGGCAGGCCGCGGCGGCGCCGATCGCGACCTGGTGGTCGAGTCCGAGCGCGGCGAACAGCGCCCAGCAGGAGAGCAACTGCAGAAACCAGGCGAAGAGCTGTGCGCCCGCGGCGAAGGAGCCCTTGCGCGGGTCGCGGAAGACGGTCAGGCCCCGGCGCGCCTGCTGTATGGCGCCGCGGACGGCCTTGATACCGCGGGCGATCCGGCCCTGACCGTTGACCTTGACCAGCGATGGCGTCATCAGCACGGCAAGCAGGACCAGCAGCGGAGCGGTCGAGACCAGGAAGAGCTTCTGTGTGCTCGCCTGGAACAGGTCGGTCGTCGAGACGATGATCCCGCCCAGGAGGACCAGGGCGAAGATGTTGATCGCCGTCTGCGAGACCAGCGTGCCGATCAGGACCGGGAAGGTCTGGCGCATCCGGCCGACGTGGCGGGAGAGGACCATCGCCCTGGCCGGTTCGCCGAGGCGGGCCGGCAGCGTGGCGGACATCAGGACGCCGATCATCGTCGCCGAGGTGACGTCGCGGCGGCGGACGTGGCTGGTTGGAAGCGCGGCACGGACGATCGCCACCCAGGAGGCGGCCCTGGCGAACATCGCGGCGACCATCAGCGCGCAGGCGATCAGGACCCACTTGAGGTCGGAGTCGATGATGCTGGAAGCGACCTGGTCGACGCCGATGCGGCGCGCGGCCAGCGCCGTCAGCAACAGCCCGAGGACGCCGGCGACCGCGACGCCGGCCTTCCGGGCGGCCCTACGGCCGCGGCTGCGGCTGTCGGCCGGGCTTGGCTCGAGAGAGGGGAGGCGCTTGGCGGGGCGCTTCGGCCCGCCGTCGATGCGAACGAATCCGCTGCGGCGAGCGAGCTCCTCCGGCGGCCAGATCGGTGCCGGGGCGGGCTCGATCGCCCGCTCGTAGACCTCGGAGACCTCCTCGGCGATCCGCGGCCATGCGTAGCGCTCGGCGCTGCGGCGGCCGGCCTCGCCCATGGCGACCATCCGCTCGGGCTCGTGCGCGAGCAGCTGGAGCTCCTCGGCGAGCGCCTGCGGGTCGGCCGGGGGCACCAGGATGCCGTCGACGCCGTTGGTGACGACGTCGCTGTAGCCCGCGATCTTCGAGGCGATCACCGGCGTGCCCGCGGCCATCGCCTCGATCAGGACCATGCCGAAGCTCTCGCCGGCGAGCGACGGGGCGCAGAGGATGTCGGCCTCGCCGAGCTGGCGCCAGAGGACCGAGTCCGAGACCTTGCCGAGCACGTCGATGTGGGACATCAGCTCGGGGTCGGCGACGCGGCGGCGAGATCTCCTCGGGGTCGGCCCCGACCACCGTCAGCCGCGAGGGCACGTGCTCGACCAGCGCCTGGAAGGCGGCGAGCAGGACCGGCAGGCCCTTGCGCTCCTCGGCGCGGCCGACGAAGAGCAGCCGCAGCTCGTCGCTCGGCGGCTTGGGCCCCTGCGGGGCGGCCTCGATGTCGACGCCGTTCGGGACGATCGTGTACTCGCCGCCGAACCAGCGCCGCCCGGTCCAGGCGGCGGCCTCGGAGACGGCGATCCGCGCGGAGAGCTGGTTGAAGCGGCGCCGCGCGCCGAGCAGCGTCGCAACGTGGTTGGGGAAGGCCTTGGTCGAGTAGGCGTGGAAGGTGCCGACGACCGGCGCGCCGCGGAAGGTCATGGCGTCCCAGCCGACGAGCGGCGCCAGCGGCTCGTGGACGTGGACGACGTCGTAGTTGCCGGCGCGCAGCTCGCGGCGCAGCGCGATCGGGCCCTCCGGGAAGACCGAGAGGTTCGAGACGGCGCCGTTGGCCCCGAAGCCGACCGTGCGCCCGAGCGGGACCAGGTAGTCGGGAGCCTCCCGCAGCTCGGGATGGGAGCGGTGCAGGCGGCGGCTGATGCGGTCCGGCGGATCCCAGGGGGCGAGCACGCGAACGTGGTCTCCGCGGGCGATGAACTGCTCCGCGAGCGCCTCAACGTGCCTGTTCACGCCTCCCTGATAGGTCCAGGAATAGGGCGAGACAAGCGCAATGCGCATGTGCGCCAGGGTACCGGGAAGGCTGGCTGGGCTTCGTGGCGGGAGTCACACCAAGTTCACTTACCCGCCTGGGGTTTCCGCATTACACGGACTTCTACGGATTTCGTGCCTGCCTGGGCCCAGGCGAACGCCAGGGCCGCGCCCGAGCGCGAGCGAACCGAGCACCAGGAAGGTCGCCCCCGAATCGTTGACGAGCACGCCTACGGCGACCGCGGCGCAGGCACCGATCACGCCCGCCCGGGCGAAGGGCGCGGGCCTGCAGCCAGGCGTCGATCCGGCGCCATTGCCAGATCGAAATGCCGATGCCCACGACCACGATCCAGAAGAGCGGATTCCCCGCCGCCTGGGCGAAGTCGTTGGCAGAGAGCTCGAGGCGGCGCTGGGCCACGTCGGCGAGGTTGGAGGCCCCGCCGGCGTCGAGCACCGACCGCGTCAGGTGCGAGTTGCCGCCCGAGACGAGGTCGATCAGGGCGAGCGCGGCCAGCGCGACCACGGGGCCGGCGATCACCGCGGCGAAGATCCGCCAGCGCGAGGCGCCGGGGCCCCACGTCAGGGTGATCGCAGCGACTGCCGCTCCGAGCGGAAGGACGATCGCCGCGCCGACGTCAGCGCCGAACTGTCCCACGGCGAAGACCAACCCCGCCAGGATCCCGGCAGCCAGGAACACCCCGACCGCCGGTCGCCGGCCGGCACCACGTGCGCTGAGTGCCGCCCCCACCGCCACGGGCACCATCACCGCGATCAGCGCCTCGAGCTCGTTGCCGATCCCGTAGAAACGCGCTCCGAAGATGGGGTTCGGCCCGAGCAGGGAGAGCTGCGTCAACCCGGAGCCTGCGATGACGTCGATCGCGTACGCGATCACCGTGATCGCGCAGGCGACGGCCAACGCCCACCAGCCTCGAACCAATGTGAGAGTGACGGCGGCGAGTACGGCCGCACCGATGCCGACGAGCAGCCCCTCGACCACCGCGCCCGGCTCGGTCGCCGCCCCGGCCAGAAGCATCAGCGGCATGTAGGCAAAGGCCAGCGCGAGCCAGGCGAACGCGGGCCGGCGGGCCGTGGGCCTGAGCAGCGCCACCGCGACCGCGATCAGGATCCAGGCGGCGAGGGAGCCGATCACGACCGGGGCTCGGCGGGCCGGGATCGCCGCCATGCGGTCCCCGAGCCGCTCGATCGACCCCGCGTCGACAGCGCCCTCGGCTCGGATCGGCTCGCCGTCCATCCCGCTCGGGATCGGGATGCCGAAGCGCCGCAGGATCGTCGGCGCGATGTCTGTCGAGAGGACGTAGCCGTCGGTGCGGGTCGAGTCCGAGGTGAGGTTTCCTTCGAACCCTCCTCCGGCGATCCCGATCGGCACGATCTTGCGGCCGCGGGACGGCTCCACGAACGCGATCAATAGCTCGTCAGCCCGCATACCGGTCAGCTCCTTGCGGACCACGCCTATCCCCGAGGAGAACACAGTGAGGCTGCCGAAGTTGGCCACGCCCACGGCGCCATCGCGGCGCGCGGCTATCAGCTCGGCGGACTCCGCTGCGGGCACCGCCTCAGAGCGGATCCCGCTGGACAGCAGACTCGACGCCAGCAGCCCCGGGACGATCTCGGCGGGGGCGCTGTCAGCTCGTTGGACGATGTGCTGCCAGTGCGGGACTCGGAAGAGGAAGCCGCGGAGCGGCGGCAACGGCCGGTCATAGAGGCTGTCGTCGACCCGGTTCCCCTGCGAGATGTCCAGATAGGTCTGCTCGGGCGGGACCTCGCCGATCCCAGTGCTCATCAGGCCCGGCGAGAGACCCGCCGCGGCAAGTTGCCCGACCGTGATGTCCGACGGCAGCACCATCACGATCACGTTGGGCGGGAGGCGGGTGATCGTTGGCTTCTCCACTCCCATGCCCGCCGCGGGCGCCGCCCACCCGCACGCCAGCACCCCTGCCGCGAGCGCGGCCGCCATTAACCTTCGTCTCGTGGCCGACCGCACGTTCGTCAAGTTCACGTTCTTCAAGCTCGACCCCGCCTGGCGCAGGCGCGTCCGCCGAGGAGCGGGCGACCGACAAGGCCGAGTTCCTGGCGGCCTGCGAGGACTTCGCCGAGGACCGCTCGCTGCGAGCGTATTCGACGGTCGGCACCCGCGGCGACGTCGACCTGATGCTGCTCAGCCAGAGCCCGATCCTCGAGGACCTGCACACCTTCCACGTCGTCCTCGCCCAGAGCGGCCTCGCCCGCTGGGCCGAGACGCCGTACTCCTACCTCGCGATGACCAAGCCCTCGCCCTACTCGGACTCCGAGTCGCGGCCGGAGATCTGCGTCTCGGACCGCAAGTACCTCTTCGTCTACCCGCTCGACAAGAAGCGCGAGTGGTACGGGCTGCCGCTCGAGGAGCGCCGGCGGATCATGGCCAATCACATCGAGGTCGGCCGCCGCCATCCGGAGATCTCGATCAACACCGCCTACTCGTTCGGCCTCGACGACCAGGAGTTCGTCGTCTCGTTCGAGGGCGACGAGCCGGGCGAGTTCCTCGACCTGGTCCAGGAGCTCCGCGCCACCGAGTCGAGCGCCTACACCCTGCGCGACACCCCGATCTTCACCTGCGTGTCGATGTCGCTCGGGCCGCGCGCTCGACGCGCTCGACGGCACCGCCGCAACGGCGGTCACGCCGGCGTAAGTCACTACCCTTTCCCGCTCGCTGTGATCGGAACTGAGAGCAAGCCCCTGCGCGTCGCCATCGTCGGGTCGGGCCCGGCCGGCTTCTACACGGCCGAGCACGTGCTCAAGCACGAGGGAACGCACGCCGAGGTCGACATGTTCGACCGGCTGCCGACGCCGTACGGGCTGGTCCGCTTCGGCGTGGCTCCCGACCACCCGAAGATCAAGTCGGTGATCCGCGTCTACGAGAAGACCGCCGCCCGACCCGAGTTCCGCTTCTTCGGCAACGTCGAGGTCGGCAGGGACGTCTCCGTCGACGAGCTGCGCGAGCGCTACCACGCGATCGTCTTCGCCTACGGGACGGCGACCGACCGCCAGCTCGGCATCCCGGGCGAGGAGCTGCCCGGCAGCCATCCCGCCACCGAGTTCGTCAACTGGTACAACGCCCACCCCGATTTCGCCGACCGCGAGTTCGACCTCTCCTGCGAGCGGGTCGTCGTGATCGGCAACGGGAACGTCGCCGCCGACGTGGCCCGGATGCTGGCCCTGACCCGCGAGGAGCTGCGACGAGACCGACACCGCCGATCACGCGATCGAGGCGTTCGCCGGCAGCGGCGTCAAGGAGATCCTGGTGCTCGGCCGCCGCGGCCCCGCCCAGGCCGCCTTCACCAACCCGGAGGTCCGCGAGCTCGGCGAGATGGTCAACGCCGACATCGACATCGACGCCGGCGAGATGGAGCTCGACGAGATCAGCCGCGAGTGGCTCGACTCCGACGACGCCGACCCCACCAACCGCCGCAACGTCGAGATCTTCACCGACTTCTCCGGGCGCGAGCCGGAGGGCAAGCCACAGAGGATCGCGCTGCGCTTCCTCCGCTCCCCCATCGAGATCCAGGGCGACGGCAAGGTCGAGCGGATCGTGATCGGCCGCAACGAGCTGCAGCGCGACGACTCCGGCCGCATCCGCGCGGTCGACACCGGCGAGCGCGAGACGATCGAGTGCGGCCTGGTGCTGCGCTCGATCGGCTACAAGGGCATCCCGATCGAGGGCGTCCCCTTCGACGACGGGCGCGGCCTGATCCACAACGAGGCCGGACAGGTCCACGACGGCGAGGGCAACCAGGTCCCCGGCCTCTACGCGGTCGGCTGGATCAAGCGCGGCCCCTCCGGCGTGATCGGGACGAACAAGAAGGACGCCCAGGAGACCGTCGACAAGCTGTTCGCCGATCTCGAGGCCGGCAACGTCCCGGAGGCCGAGCTCGCCGCCGACCGAGGCGCGATCGAGTCCCTGCTCAACGAGCGCAAGCCCGACCACGTCACCTTCGAGGGCTGGCAGGCGATCGACGCCGCCGAGGTCGAGGCGGGCAAGCCGCACGGCCGCCCGCGCGTCAAGTTCTGCCGAACCGATGAGATGGTCGAGGCCTCCAAGACCGCCAAGACGGCGGCCTGAGCTCAGGCGGCCAAGGCCTCCAACGGCCCAGTCGCCCCAAGGCCCGCGGCGAGCCCCTCGGCGCGCAACCCATGCGGGCGGTCCGTGCAGACGGCGTCGGGCTCGAAGGCCAGAGCCCGCTCCAGCAGCTCGACTGAGTTGATCGTTCCGGTGTTGACGCTCAGGCCGGCGAGTCGCAGCGTGCGCACGAGCGGCTCGCTCAGCAGGAAGTGCTCGATCGAGACCCCGCTGACGCGATGGTGCGCTGCCCAGGCGGCGAGGGCCTCCGGCGCGTAGTCCGCCCAGACGACAAGGCGCGCGCGGTAGCCACGGGCGGCCGCCTCGGCGCAGGCGACACCATGGAAGCCGATCACCTCGATGCGTTCCCGCTCCCCGCTACAGCGGTCGCAGATGGCAGCCGCGGTTCGGCGCGCCAGCTCGGGGTCGGCGTGAGCCTTGACTTCGAGCTGAAGCGGGAGCTCCGCCGGCGCCGCGTCGAGCAGCTCGGAGAGGAACATGGGCGGCTCATCGCTGGGCCTGTCACGGTCGAGCAGGCGACCCGAGCGCAGCTCGGCGGCGGTCCGCTCGTGCGCCCAGCCACTCAGGGTCGTGCCCAGCGTAAGCAGCGGATCGTGCAAGAGGACGAGGTCGCCGTCCGAGGTCAGGCAGACATCGGTCTCAAGCCCGCCGACGGGCCCATCGAGGGTCCGCTGCAAGGTCCTCATCGAGGAGTCGATCCCGTAGGCTCGGCCGAGCCGGTGGGCGTAGAAGCGAGGCATTGGCTGCATGGGCCCATGGCAGCCGCTCGGCCGCCCGACGATGTGATCAGCCTGCAAATCCGGTGTGAACGTGCGGTGAACTCGTCCGCGTCAGTTGCGCAACCAGCCGATGATCCTGGGATGGCCGTCGATCACCGGTGCCTCCACGCACTCGAACCGGGTGAACCCGCTCTTCCGGGCGAGCATCTCGATCCCGGCGGCGGTAAACCCCCAGTAGACGTAGTCGTCGTGCGCATAGACCTCGCCCGGGGCGTAGCGGTGGACGGGGTCGCCGTCGTCAGGGCTCTTGAAGACGCCGTGGGTCTCGATCAGGACCCCGCCGCCGACGGCGAGGCGGCGGCTTAGCAGCTCCAGGAGGCGGGCGGGCGCCTCGACCCGGTGCAGGATCCCGCAGCAGAAGATGAAGTCGAACCTCTCCGTCAAAGCGTCAAGCTCGAACGCATCCAGCTTCCGGTACTCGACGCTCGAGTCGAGCAGTCCGTGGATCGCGCGGAAGCCCTCACCGCCTCCCAGCTCGACGTCCCAGCGGGCCTTGACCCAGTCGATGTACTGCTCGTTGTCGACAGCGACGACGCGCTCGGCGCCCCTGGCCTCCGCGAGGAATGCGTAGAAACCGTCGAACGTGCCGATGTCGAGAACCGAGAGCCCTTCGAAGCTCTCCGGGATCGCGGGGACCCTGTAGCGATGATCGCGCGCATATCCCGGCGCGTAGATCCCCTCCGCCCGGTTGAGGGCAAAGGTGTGGAACCAGAAGGGCACGTCGTCCAGCACCGCCCGCGCCTCGGCGGGATCGGCGTCGATCGGCAACAGGTCAGCGACCTGTCGCTCGGCCGAGGTGAACTCAGCCAACGCGGTCGCAGTCCACGCGTTCAAACGGATTCCTCCTTCGTCAGCGGGGCGTCCGCCCGCCTATGTCTTGCAAAACGATCAAGCGCCGGGCCCTGCCCCGGGCTCCGACGCCAACTTCGATCTTACCTCTAGCCCTGGCCCGGCCCCGGGCCTCGTAGGATTCGGCGGATGGCGATCTCCAACGACGAGGTACGGCTGATGATCGAGGCCTCGCTGCCGGGCGCCCAGGTCGAGGTGGTCGACGAGACCGGGACCCAGGACCACCTGCGCGCCACCGTCACGGCCCCGCAGTTCGAGGGCCTCTCCCGGATCGAGCAGCACAAGCTGGTCAAGAAGGCCGTCCAGACCCGCTTCGACGACGGCTCGATCCACGCGCTCTCGATCAAGACGTCGGTGCCGGAGTAGGGCCTGCGTATGATGAGTCGCGATGACTGAACCCACGCTCAAGGACAAGGTCGAGGAGCTGATCCGGGACAACCAGGTTCTTCTCTTCATGAAGGGCAACCCGGAGGCGCCTCAGTGCGGCTTCTCCATGCGGGTCGTCAACGTGCTCGAGTCCTACGGGGTCGAGTACGGCGCGGTCGACGTGCTGCCGGCGCTCCAGCCGCTGCGCGAGGTGACCGCCGAGATCTCCGACTGGCAGACCTTCCCCCAGCTCTACGTCAACGGTGAGCTGGTGGGCGGCGCCGACATCGTCGAGGAGATGGACGAGTCCGGCGAGCTCGCGACGCTACTCGGCGTCAAGCAGCCCGACCGTCCGGCGATGTCCGCCAAGCAGGAGCTCCAGGCAGACCCGCAGCAGAGCCCGCCGATCCAGATCCAGCGCTAGGCGCTAACGCAAGATCGAGCTAGACCGTGGCGGTCTCTTCGGCCGCGTCTTCCTTCACCTGGAAGGAAGAGCCGCAGCCGCAGGCGGCGACGACGTTCGGGTTGTTGACCGAGAAGCCGGCGCCCTGGAGGCCGTCGACCCAGTCGACCTCGGAGCCGAAGACGAACTGCATGCTCGTCTTGTCGACGACGACCGCGACGCCCTGGTTCTCGAAGCGGTGGTCGTCCTCCTTGGGGGCGTCGAAGGCGAGGGCGTACTGGAAGCCGGAGCAACCGCCGCCGCGAACAGCGACGCGAAGGGCCTGCTCGGTCCCGTTCTCCTGCTCGCCGAGCAGCTCCTTGATCTTGCCCGCCGCCTTGTCGGTCAGCGTGATGGGCTGTGGTGCCTCAGTCATCGCCGTTCATTGTAGACGGGCCATCAGGCCCGAATTCCCAGGTACTCCAGGTACTGCGGATGCGCGAGTCGCTGACCACCTCGTCGCCGTCGACGAGGACCGGGACGTATGGCTTCTTGGTCAGCTCGACGATCTCGGGTCGCCTGGAGCGCCTGCGCTGGACCCGCTCGGTTCGGTGCTCGAGGCCAAGTTTCTTCAGCCGGCGCTCGACCGCGCCGCAGGGACAGAGGAAGTTCGTCGGGGTGCCACAGCGATAGAGGACGCGGCGGGGATCGCTCATCAGGTGAAGGGAATCACGGAGAGGGCACGGCCCGTGGTGCGCAGCGCCAGGTCGGTGAGGCGATGGCCCTCAGCGCGATTGCCGAGCTCCTCGAGCTGCCAGCGGACGGTGTCCTCGAGCGTCTCCTCGTGCGGGCGCGGCTCCCAGCCGAGCTTCTCGCGGGCCTTGTCGTTGCGGTAGGTGAACCACTGGCTTCCCGACCGCACCTCGTCCGCGGACGTCGGCAGGCGCAGGCCAACCAGCTCCATCGCCTCCACGCTGGCCAGCGCCAGGCGGCCCTGCATCCGCAGTGGCGGAGACGGCACTCCCGCGATCCGGCTGAGGTCGGCGAAGAACCGCTGCTGGGTGAAGTTCCGGCCGGTGAGCAGGTAGCGCTCGCCGTCCTCGCCCCGCTCGTCGGCCAGGACGTGGCCCTTGGCGACGTCGCGAACGTCGACGATGTTGATGGCCCCGTCGAGATAGCCGGGAATGCGGCGGAGCAGCAGGCGGCGGACGAGTGCGTTCGAGGTGCCGCTCGGGTTGGGGTCGTCGGGGCCGAGCACGAACGACGGGTTGACGATCACCACCGGCAGGCCCTTGGCGGCGGCGCGCATCGAGACCAGCTCCGCCTCGTGCTTCGAGTTGATGTAGGCGATGCCGAGGCGACCGACCGTGAAGGGCTGGTCCTCGTCGATGGTCTCCCCCCGCTTCGCCGCTCCCACCGCGCTGGAACTGGAGGTGAGAACCGCCTTAACGACGCCGGCTCGCAGCGCCTCCTCCATGACGTTCCGGGTCCCCTCGACGTTGACCTCGAAGACCCGGTCGCGGGCGCGGGTCCGCATCGAGGTCGTCCCCGCGACGTGGAAGACCCGCTCGACTCCCTTCATCGCCTTGCGAACGGTCTTGCGGTCGGTCACGTCCCCCACGGCGCGCTCGAACTCGATCCCCTCGAGAGGCTTTGTGTTGCTCTCCTTGCGGACGAGCAGCCTCAGATCATCGCCCCGGCGAGCGAGTTCCCTGACCAGATGGAGACCGACAAAGCCCGTCCCGCCAGTGACGAGCGTCTTGGACATAGGGCGGGCATGGTAGAACGCCCGGGATGCCCTCGACTGCGGTCGTCGCCGACACGACCTCATACCTGCCGCGCGAGCTCCTGGAAAAGCACGACGTCCGGGAGGTGAGCCTCTACGTGGGGCTCGAGGGCGAGCAGGATCGCGAGTCGGATATCACCGACCTTCACGACTTCTACGAGCGCCTACGCGTCTCCGACCAGACGGTGACGACTTCGCAGCCCTCGGTCGGTGACTTCATCTCGGTCTACGAGCCGCTGCTGGCCGAGGGCAAGGAGATCGTCTCGATCCACCTCTCCTCGGGGATCTCGGGCACGTGCGAGTCGGCGATGCAGGCGCGAGAGCGCCTCACGGCGGAGGGCAGGGGCGGGGAGCGGATCGAGGTCTGCGATTCGCGGACCGGCGCGGGGGGGATGGGACTGATGATCCTGGCGGCGGCGCACGCCGCCGAGAAGGGCGGGGGCGCCGCCGAGGCGAAGCAGAGCGCCAACGCGGCTCGCGAGGACCTCAAGATCTGGTTCGCGGTCGACACGCTCGACTACCTGCGGCGGGGCGGCCGGATCGGCGCGGCGCGCGCCTGGATCGGCACAACCTTGAAGATCAAGCCGATCCTGACCCTCGAGGAGGGGATCACCCCGATCGAACGCGTGCGGACGCGGAGCCGGGCGTTCGAGCGGATGGTCGACTATGGGCGCCAGCGTCACGAGGCCGGTGCCGACGCCTGGGTCGTCCAGCACGTCCAGGACCCCGAGAACGCCCAGCGGTTGGTCGAGGCCTGCAAGCCGATCTTCGGCTCGGACCCGGTGTTCACCTCCGAGGTCGGCCCCGTGATCGGCGCGCACGTCGGGCCCGGCCTGCTCGGGATCGGCGGGATCCCGATGTCGCACCTCGAATCTTGACGAGTTAGCCGCGGCGGCGGCTGAGCGCGATCGCCCCGCCGATCAGGAAGCCGACCACGGCCGCGCCGACCGCGAGCTCCGTGCGGTGCTCCCGGATCTGACGGCGGACGTCGGTCACCTGCACCCAGCGGTTCCGCAACGCATCGACAGATCGGGAGAAGTCCTGGCGCTGCTGGACGATGTCCCGCCGGATCTGCTCGGCGGAGCGGGTGCCGGGCGGAGGAGGCGAGAAGCGCCCGTTGCCTCCGGTTGGAAGGGTGGTGCGGCCCGGGGGCGTGCTCATGGTGCGTCCTCCTGTCCGTTCTGTCCTTCGAAAGCGGCCTTGATCTCCTTGGCCTCCTCGATCGCCATGTCGGGCGTCGGAGGCGCCGCGCGCTTGAACGATCGATAGGCGAAGAGGCCCCCAGCGATGCCAACCAGCAGGAAGAGACCCGCCTCGACAAAGAACCCGGCCCAGGGGTTGTCGAACACCAGGTCGTTGAGGAGCCAGGCGAAGCCGTGCATCGCTAGCGCCAGGGCGAGCAGGGCGAAGACCCCCGCGACCAGTCCCGCGACCGAGCCACGAAGCAGGCTGTTGAACTTCTCCGTGACCTCGGTCTTGGCGAGCTCGATCTCCTCACGGATGAGGACCGAGGCCTGATCGGAGACCTCGAAGACGAGCTCCCCCACCGTCATGTCCTCCGGACGCTTGTCGCCGTCGGCCGGGGTCGGCTCGGCCTGCTGCGTGGGCCCGGCCTGCTCGGTGCTCTCGCCGTCGGTCATTCGGGCGGTTCCTCGTTGAAGACGCGGCGCCAGATCACCTCGGAGAGCCGGTGCGCCGCGACGGTCGCCAGCGCGCCCGTGGCGGCCAGCAGCCCGGCCCAGATAAGTCGCCTCAAGATTTCGCTGTCCATGCTGTTCCCTCCTCTCCCGGGGGGTCGCTGCTACCCAGGCTCGTGCGAGGAGTAAACCAACTCGGGCCTGCTCGGCGGGTTGCCCGACCGTCCGCTCGACGTAGGTGGCCCAGCGCTCGAAGAAGGTCCGGTACACGGCGTGGGTCCAGCCCGGATCGGCGGCCTCGAGCAGGCCATGGGAGCCATGCGGCAGGATCCAGACACGGACGAGGTCGTTGTCCTTGGCCGCCTCGGCCAGCATCCGGGCGTGCTCGACCTTGATGATCGGGTCGTCCTCCGGGTGCAGGATGAGCAGGGGCACCTTCGCGCCCGGCACATGATCGATGCCCCTCGCCTCGGTCCAGATCTCCTCGGCGTCCACCTCGTAGTACGGCGCCGAGACGTGCTCCATCACCTGCTGCATGTCCTCCGCCTCCGGTGGCCAGCGCCCCGAGCGCACCCGCGAGATCAGCGCCGCCTCGAACGCCCTGTGAATCGGATAGCGGGGATGGCCCCGAGGCACCGGCTCGGAGAGCCTCTCCCAGGCGAGCTTGGGCACCGCGGGCGGCGAGACGGCGAGGATCCCACCGTCCAGTGCCGTGGGAGTGTCGTCCTGGTCGCAGGCGTTGAGCACCGAGCTCCCGCCCAGCGAGATTCCGAGGGCGCCGACGCTGGTGCCGCCGAGCTCCTTCATGTAGCGCGCGAGGCTGAGGATGTCGAGGCTCTCCTTCCAGCCGCCTGTCGACGGCGCCGGGCTGGTCAGCTCGGTCATCCCGAAGCTGCGCAGGTCCAGGGCGGCCACGTTGAAGCCCCACTCGTAGAAGGCCCGCACCGCGATCTGCCGGACGTAGTCGAAGCGGCTGGAGGTGAAGAGGCCATGGACCACTATCAGCGAAGGGCGCGCCGCCTCCTGGAGCGCGATGGAGGCGGCGATCCGCTCCCCGTCCGCCCCCTCGACGATGTGGTCCTTGAACTGGCCCGGATAGCGGTATCCGATCACGGCGCCCTCGCGGTGCTGCGCGACCACGAAGTTGGAGATGTCGGCGAAGCCGCGCCGCAGCTCGGCGAGATCGGAGTGGCGCAGGTGCTGCGGGACCGCCTGGAGGTCCCGCATCAGCGCGTCCATGGTGCGCTCGCGCTCCGCCGGCACCGGCAGCGGCCGCCTGCCGCGGCGCTCGAGCGCCACCAGGAAGTCCCGCACGCGTCCGCCGACCAGCTGGCCGAAGAGCCACAGGGGGAGCAGGATCAGCCCGAGCAGCACGTTGGCGAGCTTCGCGGCGCCGTGGAGGGCGCGGTCCTGGCGCTGGGTCCTTGCCAGTCCCTCCCACATGCCGCGAGGCCTAGCCGGCCACCGCGTCGCTGACGGGGCGAGGCTCGAGCCCGTCGCAGATGGTCTCGACGACCAGCCGCTTGGCGCGCTCGTAGTCCTCGTCGGCGCCCGGGATCGAGCCGAAGATCCAGCCGGTGAGCAGCTGCTCGATCGCACCGTAGAAGACCATCGCGGCGAAGCTCGGGTCCACGTCGTCGCGGAACTCACCGGCCTCCTGAGCGTCGGAGACGATCTCGGCGACCAGGTCGTAGGCCTGGCGGATCTCGGGGAGGTGGGTCCGGCCGAAGGAGTTGGCCGCCCGCGTGACCTCGACGATGATCACCTTCATCAGCTCGGGCTCGTGGCGGTAGGACTCGACGATGAAGTTGGCGACCCCGGCGAGCTTGTCCCGCGGCGCGGCGTCGCTGCTCCTGACCTCCTGGCTCGCCTCGACCAGCAGCGCCCAGCGCTCCGTGAAGAGCTCGTTGAGCATCTGCTCTTTCGAGTCGAAGTAGTGGTAGACGAGCCCGTAGGCGACCCCGGCCTCTGCCGCGACGTCGGAGACACGGGCGCTGTGGAAGCCCTGGCGAGCGAAGACGGTGATCGCGGCGTCGAGGATCGCCCGGCGCTTGTCGGGGGCGGGAGCCTGGCTCATCACGGCGCTCCTGCGGCGGTGGCGGGCACCGCGACGGACGCCTGGACGGCGTTCGCCGCATCGCCGTTCTCGGGCCAGCGGTAGGCGTTGGGGCGCCTGTGTCGCAGCGAGGGCAGGCTGTCGCGCATCTCGTTCTGAATCGCGAAGTCGAGGTCGGCGGAGACGAAGCACTCGGTGTCGGCGGCCTGGGCGAGGACCACGCCCCAGGGGTCGACGATCATCGAGCGCCCGTAGCTGCGGTAGTGCGGCGGCGCGAACCCGATCTGCCCGGCCGCCACCAGGAAGACCTGGTCCTCGATCGCCCGGGCGCGAATCAGGATCTCCCAGTGGTCGCGTCCGGTGCGCTCGGTGAAGGCGGAGGGAACGGTGATCACCCGGGCCCCGCGCAGGGCGAGGATCCGGTAGAGCTCGGGAAAGCGGAGGTCGTAACAGATGGTCAGCCCGACCATCGCGCCGCCCGCCTCCCCGAGAGCGATCTCCTCGCCGGCCTGCTCGACGGCGGATTCCCGGTAGGCGACGTCGCCGACCTCGACGTCGAACATGTGGATCTTTCGGTAGATCGCCCGCTGCTTGCCATCGGGCCCGAACATGACCGAGGTGTTGGCGAGCTTGTCCCACTCGGGGACGACCTCCGGCACGCTCCCCGCGACCAGGTGGATGCCAAGCTCGCGCGCCCAGCCCGCCGCGGCGGTCAGCGCGGGGCCATCGAGCGGCTCGGCGCAGGAGCGAATCGCCTCCGGCGAGCCGAGGACCGTCCACTTCTCCGGCAGGACGATGAGCTCTGCGCCCTCGGCGGCCGCCCCGCGAACCAGGCGCTCGGCAACCTCCAGGTTGCGGTCATATTCGTCAGTGGAGTTGAGCTGTACGGCGGCGGCGCGCATATCTCCCCAAGGCGCTGCCCGGCTTCCGCAGTGCGATCCGGGCAGGTTGACTGACCAGTCAATCTAGCGGGTAAGTGGGGCATACCCCGCATAGGATGGGCCGATGCGGGCTCTCGTCACCGGTGCGACCGGGAAGGTCGGTCATGCGATCGCCTCCGCCCTCCTGGAGAGGGGCGATCAGGTGCGCGCCCTGGTCCGCGACCCCAAGCGCGCGGCGAGCGTCCTCCCGGCAGGCATCGAGCCGATCCGCGGCGACGTGACCGATCCCGAGAGCCTGGCCGCGGCCGCCGAGGACTGCGAGCTGGTCTTCAACTCGATGGGCATGCCCGAGCAGTGGGTCAAGGACGAATCCATCTTTGACCAGGTCAACGCCGTTGGCAGCGGGCAACTGGCCGGCGCCGCAAAGCGGGCCGGCGTTCGCCGCTTCATCCACACCTCCACCCACGACGTCTTTCACGCCGACACCGGGCAGCGCTTCGACGAGACGATGCTGGCCGACTACCCGAAGGGCACCGCGTACGAGCGCTCCAAGCAGCACGCCGAGGAGCTGGTGCTGGCCGAGCGCGACGGGATGGAGGTCGTGATCCTCAATCCATCCGGCGTCTACGGCCCCACGCCGTCGCCCACCCCCTCCTTCGAGAACGGCCTGTTCGAGCCGGTGGTCCGCAAGCGCCTCCCCGCCGTCCCGCCCGGCGGCACCGGCTACGCGTACGTCGAGGGCGTCGCGGCCGGGCACCTGCTCGCGGCGGAGAAGGGGAAGGACGGCGAGCGCTACATCCTCGCCGACGGCTACGCGAGCTTCCGCGACCTGGCCGAGACGGCGAAGCGCGTCGCCGGCCGCGGCCGCGTCCCGCCGACGATGCCCGTTCCGGTCGCCAAGGCGATCGCCGGCCTGGGCGCCGGCGTCTCACGCGTGATCCGCCGCCCACCGCTGCTGCCCAAGGGCCAGCTCACCTACTTTCTCTGGCAGGCCCGCCCCGACTCCTCCAAGGCCCAGCGCGAGCTGGGCTGGCAGATGACCCCGCTGGAGGAGGGCGTCCGCAAGACCCTCGGCGCGATGGGGTTGCTAGAGATTCCCGCCAGCCCTTGAACGTATTAGTCGTTCCCAGCAACCGGCCGGAGAGCCTGCGCGAGTTCCTCGATGCGTGGGAACCATCGCAGTGGGACCACATCCTCGTGATCGAGGACGCGCCCGAGACGACGATCGAGTGCGACGCCCCGAACGTCGAGGTATTCAGCTGGAGGGAAATCGAGGCTGAGCTCCCCGAGCCGTGGATCATCTCGCGTGGGGACAGCGGTATCCGTGCCTTCGGCTTCTGGAAGGCCTGGCAGCTCGGCGCCGAGACGATCTTCACCCTCGACGACGACTGTCATCCCGCCGAAGATGACCTGGTCGCCGGCCACCTGCAAAACCTCCACGACACGGCGGCATGGGAGAGCAGCATCCCGGGCCTGCGCGTGCGGGGTCTCCCCTACCGGAACCTGGGAGGACCCCTGCACGTCGACGTCAGCGTCGGGCTCTGGGCCGGGATACCGGACCTCGACGCGGTACAGACCCTCGCCAACTCCGGACACGAGCTTCCAGCGAGCCTCATCGCCTCCGTTCGAAGCAGGGTCATGCCGTCCGAGCAGTACTTCCCGATGTCCGGCATGAACGTCGCGGTCCGTCGCGAGGCGGCCTGCCTCATGTACTTCCCGCCGATGGGCCTCGACTCTCCCTACGGCAGGTTCGACGACATCTGGTGCGGCCTCGTCGTCCAGCGGGTCTGCAGGCACCTGCGCCGGTCGATCGTCTGCGGTCGGCCGCTCGTCACGCATCAACGCGCGAGCGACCCCTTCGCGAACCTCGTCAAGGAGGCGCCCGGAATAGATGCAAACGAGCGCATGTGGGAGTTCATCGAATCGGTCGACCTCAAGGGAGAGACACCGGCGGCGTGTATGCGCGACCTCGGGGCGAAACTGAGGGAGGCGGCGAACGGTGACGGTTATGTGGAGCGCTGGGGTGCCGCGATCCTCGCCTGGTGCGACCTCTTCGACGGCGGATCGTGAGCGAAGGCACGATCACGGTCACAGGCGGCAGCGGCTTCGTCGGCCAGCTGCTCCGCCGCGGCCTGCGCGACCGCGGCTACGAGGTCGACGTCTTCGACCGGATGCACGGACCGCTCGTCAATGTCCTTCGTCGCACCTGGCTGGGCGCGAACGCATCGCCGGATGACGTCCAGCGGGCCCGGCAACTCCGCACCCTCCAGGCGCGTGCGGAGAGGAAGCTGTCGCGGCTCGGAATCCTCCGCCCAACCGACGATGACATCTTCGACCTGCGCAGCCGCCTGGCGGAACGATTTCGCGGCAGCCGCGCCGTCGTGCACCTCGCCGCGCTTCCGCATCCGAACGTCCCCGGGGCGGCGCCGGCCGACTACCGTCGGATCAACTTCGACGGGGCCGTCAACGTGTTCGCCGCCGCCCAGGACGCCGGCGTTCCGAGGTTCATTTTTGCGTCCTCGGCGCAGGTCTACGGGATCAATAACCCTGTGCGGATCGACCAGTTCCCGATTCTCGAGTCGAACTATCTGCCGACGCTCGAGGACGGGCAGAGCGAGTACGGCGCTTTCAAGGCCGAGTTCGAGACCCATCTGGCGGAGGCGGCACCTGCCGGGAACACCCAGGCGGTCGCCCTTCGATTGGAGTTCCCAGGGGTGAAATCCGAATGGCCGGGCAACTTCTTCCTCAGCACCTCGATCGAGAACACGGTCGGGGGCTTCGCCCGCTCAATCGAGGCCGAGCTGGAGAGCCCCTTCGAGGCGTTCAATCTGGTCGACGGCCACGTCGACCCGGCGATAGTCGACGTCCAGGAGTTCCTGCGGGAGCATTGGCCGGAGGTCCCGAACCGGACTGAGGGGAACGAATCGCTGATGAGCGTCGAGAAGGCCCGGGCGATGCTCGGCTACAGCCCGGCACAGGGAGGCACCTACTACCCGGGGTCCCTGATCTGGGGTTGACAGAGTCCGTCGACGTCAGCGTCGTCGTCCCGAGCCACAATGGAGCGGCGCTTCTGCCCCGCACGCTTTCGCACATCGGGGCACAGCGACCACCCTCAGAGTTGATCTGGGAGGTGATCGTCGTCGACAACGCCTCGACGGACAGCACCTCCGAGGTCGCCCTCGCCACTTGGCCGCGGGATGCTCCCGTTGGCATCCGCGTCGTCCGCGAGCCCGAGCTTGGGCTCTCTCATGCGCACCTCAGGGGCTTCGCGGAGGCGAAGGGAGAGCTGGTCAGTTGGGTGGAGGACGACAACTGGATCTCACCGGACTGGCTGGGGCTGGTCTGGAGGACGATGAAGCGGAACCGCGAGGTCGGCGCCTGCGGCGGGATCAATGACCCGGCGTGCGAAGGAGGGGAGCCGGCCTGGTTCGAGGACTTCCAGTCGGCCTATGCCACCGGTGCGCAGGGTGGCCAGGGCGGCGACGTCACCGACGATCCCGGCTACCTCTGGGGTGCGGGTTTGACCGTGCGCAGGGATGCGTGGCGGCACCTGGTCGACAACGGCTTCAGTCCCCTCCTCATGGACCGGCAGGGGAGGGCGAATTACAACTCGGGCGGAGACGTGGAGATCTGCTTCGCGCTGAGGCTCAGCGGCTGGCGGCTCTGGTTCGAGCCCGCCTTGCGCCTGCGCCACTTTCTGCTCGGACACCGACTCGAGTGGCGCTACCTGCGGCGCTTCATGCGCGGGTTCGGTGCGTCCTCCGTCGGCTTGGACCCCTATCGGCGGGCGCTCGCCGGGCCCGCCGCGGCTCAGCACCACTCGAGCTGGACGGCCCAAGCGCGGAACCTCATAGCGTTGCTACATCGGAACCGAAGGCTGCTGTGGGAGATGTCGCGGCGGCCGCGCGAGGGCGAAGCGAGCGTCATGCGCCTCGAATTCGCCGTCGGGCGCCTTGGCGAACTGCTTCGCCGCCGCCGGAGCTACGACGAGAGCTTCGCCCGGATCGAGAGCGCCGCCTGGCGCCGGCACTGACCCGAGCGCGTCACCCCTCGCAGCGCCCGATTCGCGGCACGAAGCGCCCGACCCGGGTCGCGTAGTCCCGGTATTCGTCGCCGTGGGTGCGGATCAGGTATGGCTCCTCCACGGCGCGCACCTGGAGCTCGAGACCCAGCGCGATCACGACCACGGCGGCCAAGCCAAGCCAGGTCGGCACCATCAGGGCGAAACCGGTCCAGCCCAGAATCATCGCCGAGTAGATGGGGTTTCGGCAGATCGTGAACCAGCCGCCGGTGACGAGGTCCGTTCCCTGGTCATCGCTGACGCCGATTCGCCATGACGCCCCCATACCGAGCTGGGCGGCGAAGACGGCGAGGCCGCCACACGCCGCGAGGACGATGCCCACGACGTGCACCGGGTCTACGTCGAGGGCGTCGATGGGATCGAGGTGGTCATTGAGAACCAGGTTCAGCGAAACCACCGCCATGGCCATCCCGCCGACGAACAGAACGCCGCTGAGCCACTCGAGCGGGCCTGCGCCGCTGCGCAGCCCGATCAGGCCGGTGGCGCCGGTGCGTCGCAGCTGGATCGCCACGCGCACGAACAGCGTGAGCACCAGGAACACGACCAGCATCGCGGCGGCGAGGCGGGCCATCTCGGGCTACTTGCCGCGCTCCGCCTTCTTGCCGTTCGAGTCCGGCTCGGCGCCTCGGCGGCGCTCAAGCTCGGCGACCAGCGCCTTGGTGTGCATGGCGGCGAGCAGGTCGTTGAGCGGCGCATCCCCGGCCTCGATCAGCGCCATCGCCTCGTCGGGGTCCATCTCGCCGGCGAGCCTCTCCATGATCACGTCAACCTCCTGCTTGACCAGCTCGGACATCGCCTCCTTGTAGCGGAGGGTGTCGTAGACGGTGAAGCCGATCCGCTCCTCGTAGCCACCGGCGCGGAAGCGGCTGATCGCCTCCACGATCCGGAGGTCGCTCGGCGAGTAGCCATCCCCGTCGGGGGTGAGCACCTCGAGCTCTGCGAGGCGCTCGAGCACTTCCGGGGGAACGTCGTAGCGGTGGCGGACCTCAGCGGCGCTGATCCGCTCGCTCTCCCCCTCGAGGGCGTGCTCCAGCAGCCTGTCCCCCAGCTCGATCAGCGCCTTGGCCCGATCCGGGTCCTCCTCGAGGAGGTCCTTGATCACTCGGAGGGGCATGTAACGCTCCTCCTGGAGCTGCTTGATCATCTTGATCCGGTCGACGAACTCGGCCGGGTAGTAGGCCATGTTCCGCGAGGTCTTGACGGGCTCTGGCAGCAGGCCCTCCCGCAGGTAGTGCTTGATCGTCGCGGCCGACACGCCCGAGGCGCGGGCCAGCTCGCCCATGCGGAGCATCTCCTCGTTCGCGGTCTTGGCCTTCGCCGCGCTCATGCCAGGAACGGCTCCTCGCGCTGGGCGGTGTCCGGTCCTTTTGCGGCGCCGGACTCCTCCAGCGCCTGGATCTCGTCGGCGGAGTAGCCGGCATCAGCGAGCACGTCCGCCGTGTGCTCGCCGAGGGCCGGCGCCGGCAGCTCAATGCTCGCCGGCGTCCGCGAGAGCTTGATCGGGAAGCCGAGCTGCTTGATCTCCCCCATCTCGGGCTGCTCGTAGCTGACCACCATCTCGCGCTCCCGCACCAGCTCGGACTCGAGCGCCTCGTCGAGGTCGAGGATCGGCTCGATCATCGCGTCGTGCTCGTCGTTGAAGGCCTTCCACTCGGCGCGCGTGCGCGTCTTGAAGATCTCGGCGACCTGCCTGTGCGCATCAGAGCCCGGCTTCTCGAACTGCCTCTCGATCAGGTCCGGCCGCTCGACCGCCTGGCAGAAGCGCCCCCAGAACTTCGGCTCGAGCGCCCCGCAGGTGACCCAGCCATCCGCGGCCTCGTAGGGCCGGTAGCAGACGATCCCTCCCGAGAGCATGATGTTGCCGCGCTCCGGCACCTCCCCTGAGCCGAAGTAGCGACCGGCCTCCATCACGAGCCAGGAGAGCGACCCGTCCGTCATCGAGATGTCGACCATCTGACCCTGCCCACTCCGCCGCGCTTCCTGTAGGGCAGCGAGGATCCCGACCGCGGCCATCAGCCCGCCGCCGCCGAGGTCGGCGATCTGCGCGCCGGACTGGATCGGCGGCCCGCCGGCCTCGCCGGTCAGCCCCAGGATCCCGTTCAGGCCGAGATAGTTCATGTCGTGTCCGGCGCGGTCGCGGTTCGGGCCGTCCTGTCCGTAGCCGGTGATCGGGCAGTAGACGAGGGCGGGGTTCGCCTGGCTCAGCGCGTCGAAGCCGACGCCGAGCTTGTCCAGGACGCCGGGGCGGAAGCTCTCCACCAGGACGTCGGCGGACTCGGCGAGCTTGAGCAGAGCCTGCCGTCCTCCCTCCTGCTTCAGGTCGAGCCGGACCGAGCGCTTGTTGCGGTTCAGCGCCAGGTAGATCGCCGAGCGGGTGCCGAGTGGCGTGTGCTCCTCGTCGCCGTAGTAGGGCGGCGCCCAGCGCACGTAGTCGCCCTGGCCGGTGTCCTCGACCTTGATCACGTCCGCGCCCAGGTCAGCGAGCAGCAGGGTGCAGAAGCCGCCTGGGAGCAGCCTGGTGAGGTCGAGGATCTTGACGTCCTCCAGCGGGCGGCTCATGCCTTCGCCTCCGCCTTCGTCGGGATCCCGAGCAGCTCGCGGGCCTCGGCCACGGTCGCGGCGCGACGCCCGACGTCCTCGGCCATCTGGCGCGCCTTGGCGATCAGCTCACCGTTCGACTTCGCCATCTCGCCGTCGGGCAGGTAGAGGTTGTCCTCGAGGCCGGCTCGGACGTTGCCGCCGAGGTTGAGCGAGGCCGCGAGCAGCTTCCATTGGTCGCGCGAGACCCCGATCACCTGCCAGTTGTTGGGCCCGTCCGCCCCGCCGGGAATCTGCTCCGACATGAAGGCGACGTTGCGGGCGTTCGGCCGGATCCCGCCGTTCACGCCCATCACCAGCGAGATCTGCAGCGGCGGCTCGAGCAGGCCCATGTCGAGGTACGGATCGAGGTTGGCGACGTGGCCGGCGTCGAAGCACTCGTGCTCGGGCTGGATCCCAAGCTCGTTCATCTCGGTCAGGAACTGGGTGATCGTGTCGAAGCTGTTCTCGAAGACCGCCTTGAAGACGAAGTCCTTGCGCCGCCGGGAGTACTTGGCGTAGTTCATCGAGCTCATGTTCAGCGCGGCGACGTCGGGCCGGAGCGCGCGCAGATACTCCAATCGCTTCTCGATCGGCACCCCGATCGCGCCGGTCGAGTAGTTGACGATCACGTCGTCGACCTCGGCCCTGATCGCCTCGGTGATCACCTGGAAGTCCTCGATCTCATACGACGGGGTGCCGTCCGGAGTCCGGGCGTGGATGTGGATCTGCGAGGCGCCCTCGTCGACCGCGCGCCGCGCCTCGGCCGCGTACTCCTCGGGCGTGTACGGAATCGCCGGACACTGGTCGCGGTTGGCGATCGCCCCGGAGATCGAGTTGCTGATGATCACCGGGTCCTCGAAGCGGCTCATACGCCCCCCTTCGCGTCGATTGCGGACTGCATCGCGGCAACCAGCTCGTTGAGCGCGACCGTCTCGTCGTCGCTCGGCTTGATCGGCAGCTGGATGCCGTACGAGTCACCCTTGGCGGGGTTGCTCAATACGTTCAGGTAGTCGCCATCCAGCTCCACCTCGTCGATCAGCTCGATCGGCATCCGATAGGCGGTCGTGTCCGCGAAGCCGAGCGCCTCGAACACCTCTCCGTCGAAGCTGACCACTCCCGCGTAGGCCACGTTCTCGTTCGCCAGGCTGACCCGGACTCCCGCGCTCATACGGGCATCACGCCGTGCTTCTTGTGGGGACGGTCGACTCGCTTGCCGGCCGCCATCCGCAGCCCGCGGACGATCGTCGGCCGTGTCTCTCGCGGGTCGATGATGTCGTCGATCATCGCGTTGCCTGCGGCGATGTACGGGTCGATCTGGGCCCGAACCGCCTCGAGCATCTTCTCCCGCGTCGCCTCCGGGTCGTCGGAGGCCTCGATCGCCGAGCGACCGATGATGTTGACGGCTCCCTCCGCGCCCATCACCGAGATCTCCGCCGACGGCCAGGCCACGATCAGGTCCGGCTCGTACGCCTTGCCGTTCATCACGTAGTAGCCGGCGCCGTACGCCTTGCGGACGATCACCGTCACCTTCGGGACGGTGGCGCGCGAGACGGCGTAGAGCATCTTGGCGCCGTGGCGGATGATCCCCGCGTGCTCGACCTTCGAGCCGACCATGAAGCCGGGCACGTCCTGCAGGAAGACGAGCGGGATGTTGAAGGCGTCGCAGAGGTTGATGAAGCGGGCGGCCTTGTCGGCCGAGTCGTTCTCGAGGATGCCGCCGAGCTGCTTCGGCTGGTTGGCGACGATGCCGACGGGCTGGCCACCGAAGCGCGCGAGGCAGGTGATGATCGTCTTCGCGAACTTGGGCTTGATGTCGAAGAACTCGCCGTCGTCGGTGATCTCGCGGATCACGTCGTACATGTCGTACGGGTGCCGCGGCGACTCGGGGACGATGTCGAGCAGCCTCTCCGACATGCGGTTCTCGGGGTCCGAGACCTCGCGGACCGGCGCGGGCTCCTCGCAGTTGGCGGGGAAGTATGAGAGGTAATCCTTGACGACCTGGATGCACTCGGCGTCGTCCTTCACCTCGAGGTCGCCGACCCCTGATTTCCGGCAGTGGACCTTGGCGCCGCCGAGCTCCTCCATCGAGATGTCCTCGCCGGTGACGGCCTTGGTCAGGTGCGGGCCGGCGAGCGCCATCGCGCCCTGCCCGACCACCATCGGGACGAAGTCGGAGAGAGCCGGGATGTAGGCGGTGCCCGCGGCACACGGGCCGAGCATCGCCGCGACCATCGGGATCACACCCGACATCACCACCTCCTCCTGGAAGAGGTGACCGGAGCCGGCGAAGAGCGATCCAGCCGCCTCCTGGATGCGAGCGCCGGCCGAGTCGAGCAGCCAGATGAAGGGCATCCGCTTCGACAGAGCCATTTGGCGCAGGCGGCTCGACCTTGAGCTCGCCGGTCGCCCCCATCGACCCCGCCATCACGGTGAAGTCGTAGGCGGCGATGCAGCAGCGGCGGCCGTCGACGTCGCCCCAGCCGGTGATCACACCGTCGGCGGGCGCCTCCTTCCCGTCCATGCTCCGCTGGGAGAAGTGCGGCCGGCCGTGAATGCCGATCTCGACGAAGGTGCCGGGGTCGCAGAGCAGATCGAGCCGCTCGCGCGCTGTGAGCTTGCCTCGCTCGTGCTGGACGGCGATCTTCTCCTCGCCGCCGCCGAGCTTCGCCTTCTCGCGACGGCGGTGGACGTCCTCAGTGAGCGACTTCATCCCAGTGTCCTCGCCGCCCTCGACATTGTCGGGCGCCTCTGGCGCCTCGCCTGTGTGCTTGGTCTCGTCCGTAGCAGCCATCAGCGTCCCTTCCATTCGGGCTCGCGCTTCTCGAAGAAGGCCTTGACGCCCTCCTGGATGTCCTCCGTTGAGAAGGTGAGCGAGAGCTGTGAGCGCAGGAACTCGAGCGCGTCGTCGAGCGCCATGTCCTGCTGGCGGTACATCGCGTCGTGGCCGAGGCGCATCAGCACCGGGCTCTTCGAGGCGAGCTGCCCGGCCCAGTCCGCGACCGCGGCGTCGAATTCATCGGCCGGCACGACCTTGTTGGCGAGCCCGTACTCGACCGCCTGCTCCGCCGAGATCTGCTCGCCGAGCAGCATCATCTCGTTGACCTTCTTCCGCGGGACGTTGCGGTAGATGATCGACATGATCATGTAGGGGAAGGCGCCGACGTTGATCTCGGGAGTGCCGAAGCGCGCCCCCTCCTTCGCGATCAGCAGGTCGCAGGAGAGCGCCAGCCCCATCCCGCCCGCCAGCACGTGGCCGTTCGCGGCGCAGAGCGAGGGCTTGCCGAGCCGGGGCATCAGCCGGAAGAACTCCAGAAAGAGGTCGGACGCGAAGTGCTTGTCGACCAGCGGCGCGTCGG
The DNA here is from genome assembly GCA_963817275.1 of uncultured Solirubrobacterales bacterium. Classification (GTDB taxonomy): domain Bacteria; phylum Actinomycetota; class Thermoleophilia; order Solirubrobacterales; family 70-9; genus DASUPK01. The sequence continues at coordinate 168,109 of CAWFOA010000009.1, forward strand.
CCGCGAAGCCGCCCAGGTCGGCCCCCGCGCAGAAGACCTTGTCCCCGGCGCCAGTGAGGACCACCGCCCGCACGTCGTCGTCGTCACGGGCCTTCTTCATCGCGTCGACCAGCCCCGCCAGCAGCTCGCCGTTCAGCGCGTTGCGCTGATCGGGCCGGTTGAGCGTCGCAGTCGCGACGCCGTCCTCCACCTCGTAGAGCAGCTCGTCGGCCATCGGCAGCCACCCTAGTGGATCTCGCCGAGAATGGGAAGTGCTACGTCTTACTGCCCACTATCGACCGCGGGATTTCATTCCCGGTTTCCTGCGGAAAATTCCCCTAGGCAGGTGCCCGGAACCGCGCATAGGATCGCCCCAGTGCGGAAGCTGGGGCGGTTCGCCTACCGCAGGAGGAGAGCGCTGGTTCTGGTGGCGGGGATCGTCGCCGTCGTCAGCGCGCTCGGAGGGCGGACGGTATTCGACAACGTCAAGCCGTACGGATTCCACGACCCAGCCTCCGAGAGCTCCCGGGCGTACAAGCAATTGCGCGACGCCACCGGGGAACGCCCCGTTCCGGAGGTGGAACTTCTGGTCGAACCCAAATCCGGAAGCCCGACGGCGAGCGCCAAGCGCGTCGCCGCACGCCTGCGAAAGGTGGCCGGAGTCGCCAGGGTCAGATCACCCGCGGCGGACCAGCGCCTGATCTCCGATGACGGGCGGGCGGCGCTTGTCCTCGGGTTCCTGTCGGCAGACGTGACCGACACGTCCGAGGTTGGAGCAGAGGTCCGACACGAATTCTCGGGCGATCCCGGAGTGCTGGCGGGCGGTGCGGCCGTCACCGTGGACCAGCTGACCATTACGACTCAGGACGATCTTCAGCGGATCGAGCTGTACGCCCTCCCGATCCTCCTGCTGCTCTCTCTCCTCGTCTTCCGCGGGCTCGTGGCCGCGCTGCTGCCCGTGGCCGTCGGCGGCCTGTCGATCGTCACGACCCTCTTTCTACTCAACGCTCTCACTCACCTTGTTGACATCGACACCTTCGCGATCAACATCGTGACGGGCCTCGGCCTGGGGCTTGCGATCGACTACAGCCTCTTCCTCGTCACCCGCTTCAGGCAAGAGCTGGAGACCAAGGATGCAACGGAGGCGGCGCTGACGGCGACTACGAAGGCGATTGGCAGGATGATCGTCTTCAGCGGCATCACCGTGGCCATCTCGCTGGTTGCCCTTTGCGTCTTTCCCCAGCGATTCCTCTACTCGATCGGGATCGGCGGGGCCTTGGTCGCACTGTCATCGGCGGCTGTCTGCCTGCTCTTCCTCCCAGCCGTTCTCGCGATCCTCGGGGAGCGTGTCAACGCCCTCGCCCCGCTCGCCCTTCAGGGAGCGCCGAGCGAGCGGCGGTGGTTCAGTCTGGCCAGATTCGTCGTCGATCACCGGTTCAGCGTGGCGATCTGCGCGGCGGCGATCATGATCGTTGCCGGCCTGCCGTTTCTCCGGGTCGATCTGACCCAGGCCAACGCCAAGGATCTGCCGGCCGACACCACCGCCCGCCAGGTTGACGATGCCGTGGCGACGCGGTTCGCGTCGGATCCGGCAGACCGGATCGTCGTGGTCCTGCCGAGCAGGGCGGCTGGATCGGCCGCGGCTCACAGCCTCGCGGCCCGGCGAACGGTCGCCAGCATCGAGGGGCCGAGGAAGGTCGCCGCGGGAGTCTTCCGCGTCGACGCCGAGCTGACGGTCGGTCCCTACTCGAACGCGGCGCTGAACACGGTCCGGTACGCGCGGTCCCGGAACTGGGCGACCGGCGCGCTGATCGGAGGGTCACCAGCCGAACTGCTGGACGAGCGGCACAGCCTGGCTTCCCATCTCCCGCTTGCGCTCGCCTTCATCGTGATCTGCACGGGATTGATCCTGCTCTTTATGACCCGCTCGGTCGTCCTTCCGGTGCTGGCCCTCGTCATGAACACGCTGACCGTGAGCGTTGCCTTCGGCGTCTTGGTGCTGGTCTTTCAGGACGGTCGCTTGGAGGGCTTCCTCGACTACAACAGCCAAGGGGCCCTTGACGTTTCGATGCCGATCCTGCTGTTTGCCGTTGCGTTCGGGCTCTCCACCGATTACGGCGTCTTCCTGCTTCAGCGGATCGGCGAGGCGCGCCAGCGCGTGGAGACCGAGGACCGCGCGATCGCCGAAGGAGTGGCGGGCAGCGGCCGGGTGATCACCGCTGCTGCGGTCCTCTTCGCGGTGGCGATGGGGGCGTTCGCCTTCTCCAGCCTCGTGTCGGTCAAGGAGGTTGCGCTCGGCGCCGCCGTCGCGGTCCTGGTCGATGCGATGATCGTCCGGCCGTTCCTGTTCCCGGCCCTGATCAGCATCGCCGGGCCGGCAGCGTGGTGGACGCCGCGGTTCCTTCGTCGTAGGGACGATCAGCGGGTCAGATGACCGAAGCGCTCTCGCGATCGAGAGCCCTGAGCAGCGCATCCACGACCATCGGCTCGAACTGCGTGCCGGAACAACGCTCGAGCTCCTCGCGTGCCGCTTTCGGCCCTATCGCCATCCGGTAGATGCGGTCGGCGATCATCGCTTCGTAGGCATCTGCGACCGCGAGGATTGCCGCCTCGATTGGGATCTGCTCGCCGCGAAGTCCCTTCGGATAGCCCTTGCCGTCGGGACGCTCGTGATGAGCGCTGATCCATTCGCGGATGTCGTCCATCTCGCGAGCTGAGAGGATTCGGGCGCCGATCTCCGGGTGGCGGCGCATCTCGGCGTATTCCTCCGACGTCAGCGGCCCGGGCTTCCGGAGGATCGAGTCCGGCACGCCAATCTTGCCGATGTCGTGCAGGATCCCGGCCAGGCGGATTCGCTGGACCCGGTCGGGCTCGAAGCCAAGCTCATCGGCCATCAGCTCGCAGAGGCGACCGACCGTCTGGGAATGCCTGGCCGTGCTCGAGTCGCGCTGATCGAGTGCCTCCGCCAAGCTGATCACGGTGGCCAGCTGCGCTTGGCTCTCGACGCTGCGTCGTCCGCCCTCCATGCCGAGGGTGCTCGTTACCTCGGGGCTGTAGAGCACGGAGCGGTCCCGGCCCAGGGCCTTGGCCGCACGCATCGCCTCATCGGCAGCTCCGAGTACCTCGCCCGCCCGCTTGCCGTGCTCTGGGTATGAAGCGACTCCCGCGGATGCCGTGATCTCCCTGCCCGGAGAACTGAGCTTGTCTCGGATTCTGGTGAGGAGCTCCTCGGCCAGGATGAACGCGCTGTGCTTGTCCGTCTCGGGCAGTACAAGGGCGAACTCCCCACCGCTCGTCCGAGCGACCGTGTCGGGCAGGCGGGCGCCGCTCTCGAGGAGGGTGCCGAGCTCGTTCAGGACGCGGTCCCCTGCGTCCACACCATTGCGGTCGTTGAATGACTTGAAGCGATCTGTGTCGAGCACAAGGACGCTGACTGGTCGCGAGTCCGGCCTCGCCCGCTCGATCTCGCGAGCGAGCACTTCCTGAAGCGCAACGCGGTTGGGAAGGCCGGTGAGTGGATCGGTGCGGGCCGCGTCGGTGAGGCGCCGCATGAGCCTCTCCATGCGCGCTCGGAGATAGCTCAGCAGCGTGCCCGCGGTGACCAGCGTGCCGGCGAGGATCACGAAGTAGCTGTAGCTCTCGTTCGTCTGGGAGGCGGCGGTCTCCGGGGTAATCGCGATCGCGAAGGCGTAGTTGGCGACCGTAAAGAGGACGTAGAAGACCGCCTCCTTCCAGGAGGCGGGGAAGTAGAAGACGTAGAGAGCGACCCAGAGATAGAAGAGGGCGAAACCGCTCGTGCTCTCGCCGCTGAAATAGACGCACAGGGTCGTGTTGATCGTGCCCATCGCGGGGCCGAAGCGCAGCATCCCGAAGGGCACCCGGTCGGCCATGGTGAAGAGGTAAATGCCGGTCAGGACCGACCCCAGCTGCACCGCGATCAGGCCGGTCGTGTTGAACGACTCCGGGTGCGGGAAGAGCACGGCCAGCAGGCCGATCAGCCCGCCTCCGATCGCGAGGTAGCCCTGGGCGTGGGCGATGCCGCGGCGCCCGGCGCGCCCGGCGATCAGCTCACGAGGATCCTTGGAGCGGAGTCGCTGTGACTCGCGCGAATCACCGCGTCGCAGGTCCGGGCGATCCCCATACCTCGCCTGAATGCCGCCAGCTGCTGTGAGAAAGCCCAATTGCGGAATACCCCTTAGCCGTGGAGTACAGCAGTGATTCGTCCATTAACCATCGGTACTTCTAAGCAACTTTCTTCAGTGGAAAGTTGAAAAACCCTGGAATTGACCCACTTGTGGGTACGTTAAGGGACTCTTATCAGGGGGATCAGGCGGTCGCCGGGGCGGTCGCGACCTCGCGGGGCATCATGACCCGCGGGGTGGCCGTCACCAGACAGTCGTTCTTGGGCGCGAAGGTGAAGCGGCGCCGCACGAGAGGCTCGGGATCGCGGCTCGGGGCCTCGAGGTCGAGCTCCTGAAGCACGGTCCTCAGCACGATCTTCATCTCGAGCTGGGCGAGGCTCGCGCCTAGACACCGTCGTACCCCTCCGCCGAAGGGGATCCAGGCGCGGGGATCCGGGCGCCCCTCCGAGAAGCGCTCGGGCCGGAACTCGTCAGGGTCGGGATAGATCGTGGGATCGCGGTGGACCAGGTAGACCGAAACCATCAGCACCGAGTCCGCGGGCATCTCGTACCCGGCAAGCTCGACGGGCTCGCGCACCTTCCGGGCCACAATCGGCACGGCCGGGCGAGCCCGGAGGACCTCCTTGATCACCGCGTCGAGATAGCCCGTTTCGCCCTCATCAAGCTCGGCCCGCAGGCGGTCCAGCACGCGGGGCGAGCGAACGATTCGCTCGAAAGCCCACGCGAGTCCCGCGGTCGTGGTCTCGAAGCCGGCCATGATCATGGTGAGGATCTCGTCGCGAATCTCGCGATCCCCGAGCGCCGACCCATCCTCATGCTGGGCTCGAAGCAGAACCGAGAGCACGTCGTCGCGGACTGAGGAGAGCGGATCCTGGCGACGCTCCTTGATGATCTCGAAGATCAACCAGTCGATCTCGTCGACGACCTTCATCAGCTTGGCAAAGGGGCTCATGCCCCCGAGGTCGACGCGCAGGGGCGGGAGCATGGTGAACGGAGAGGCGCAGCGATCCATCATGTCGCCCGCGAGCATTGCGAGGCGCTCGCCACGCTCGTCCACGGCGTCCCCGAATACGACGCGAGAGATCGCCTCGTAGGTGATCGCCTGCATCTCGGGGGCGAGCGGGAATCGCTCTCCCATCGGCCACGTTCGCATCCGTCCGCGCACCGCCCGCTCGATTGCGTCGGAATATGTCTGCACGTGACCGGCTTTGAAGTTGGGCAGCAGGATCCTGCGGTGCTCCATGTGCTCGTCTCCATCGAGAACCAGGAGTGACTTGCGGCCTAGGACGGGTCGGAACAGGAGGTTGGCCTGGCCGGAGTCGTAAATGGCGGGGTCGCCGGAGAGGATGTCCATCGCGTGGGCCGGGTCGCCCACTACGACGATGTCCCTGGCCGCCCCGAGCCGGATGCTGAAGATGGGGCCGTATCGCGCTGCGCAGCGCTCCATGAACTCGATCGGCTTGAACATCCACCGCGAGGTCTGCACCCAGCCGGGAAGGCGCGGCCCGGGAGGGAGCCTGCCGCCCGGATCAGCGTCGATGCTGGATTCCTGTGTGCTCCCCCCGAGGAGGGATGCTGTGGATGGGGATTCCAAGCCGTTCTCCCTCTTCGTACGTGCGACAGCCGATCCTATGGACAGATGGACATGAATACATCCGCATTAATTGAGTATCTGGTCATACGCAAAAATCCTCCCACCACGCGGCTTGCAGTAGGAAGTAGGAAGTCCTACTATTCACTCTGCGGGCGCGCAGTCCTGCCGTTCGCGCCCACCCCTGAGGACAAGGAGACCGAGCAGTGGCCACCGCGACTTCCAGCGTGATCAAGCCCGACCACGGCGCCAGCCGCAAGCACTTCATCTTCACGGACGAGCACGAGGAGCTGCGCGAGTCGATGAAGTCATGGGTGCTCAAGGAGCTCACCCCCCACCGCTTCGAGTGGGAGGAGAGCCTCTGGCCGGACTCCGTCCTCCATCGCGCCGGCGAGCTCGGCTACATCGGCCTCTGCTACCCGGAGGAGTACGGCGGCCAGGGCGGCGACTACTTCTATTCGCTCGTCCGCGCTGACGCGATGAGCTACTCGGGATGCGGCGGGCTCAACATGGGGATGGCGGTCCACACCGACATGGCGACGCCGCCGATCCACCTGCTCGGCACCGAGGACCAGAAGCAGCGCTACCTCGTGCCCTCCATCAAGGGCGAGCTGATCAGCGCCCTCGGCATCACCGAGCCGGGCGCCGGCTCCGACGTCGCCGGCATCCGCACCACCGCCAAGCGCGACGGCGACGAGTACGTGATCAACGGCTCCAAGACCTTCATCACCAACGGGCTGCGCGCCAACTACATCGTCCTGGTGGCCAAGACCGACCCAGACGCCGGCCACGACGGGATCACCCTGTTCATCGTCGACATCCGCGACACCGACGGCAAGGAGGTCGAGGGCTTCAGCGTCTCCCGCAAGCTGGAGAAGATGGGGATGCACGCCTCGGACACCGGCGAGCTCTCCTTCCAGGACGTCCGCGTTCCGGCGGAGAACCTGCTGGGCCAGGAGGGCAAGGGCTTCTACCACATCAGCTGGGAGCTCCAGGGCGAGCGGCTGGTCGCCGCGATCGGCTGCGTCTCCGGCGCGGAGCGCGTCTTCGAGCGCACCCTCGAGTACGCCAAGGAGCGCGAGGCCTTCGGACGGCCGATCGGCCGCTTCCAGGCGATCCGCCACAAGTTCGCCGAGATGTCCGTGAAGATCGAGGCCGCCAAGCAGATGGTCTACGCGACCGCCTGGCGCTTCGCCAACGGCGAGTACCCGGTCCGCGAGATCACCCAGGCGAAGCTCTACGCCTCACGGATCATCGAGGAGGTCTGCGATGACGCCATCCAGATCCACGGCGGCTACGGCTACATGAAGGAGTACGAGGTCGAGCGGGCCTACCGCGACTCGCGCCTCAACCGAATCGGCGCCGGCACCGACGAGGTCATGCTCGAGGTGATCGGGCGCAGCTACGGGCTGTAGCCGCGCCCGCCTCTCGTCGGCCTATGCGGTCGCCCCGGCCTTCGCCGGGCTCACCGTTGAGCTCTCGTAGCCGAAGCGCGACAGGTCCATGACCTGTCTCACCTCAATCGTGGTGTTGGGCGCCACCGGGACCTTGTCCGCCCAGCTCATCGCCGCTTCGAAGTCCTTGACCTCGAGCAGGGCGAACCCACCCAGCTGCTCCTTCGTCTCCGCGAAGGGACCGTCGGTGACCGTCCGGCCGCCGTCCCCGTCGATGCGAATGCTGGTTGCGTCCTGGGCCCACTCCAGCGGCTCGCAGGCGATCAGAACGCCGGCCTCGACCGCCTCCTTATCGAAGGCGGTCCACGCCTCCATGGCCGCCCGCATCTCCTCCTCGACGGCGTCCTTCATCCGGCTCTGGTCGGCAATGAACGTCAGCAGGTACTTCATCGGGTCCTCCTCCGTCTTGAGCGGCGCCAATCGCCGCATACACCCTTACGACGAACCGCCACGCTCCAGATCGACACCTCCTATCCGGGCCTCTCGGCGATCGGGCGAACCTCCACCGCCCCGCCCCGGACCGGCAGCCTCTCGGCCCAGCCGACCGCCTCGTCGAGGTCCTTGCACTCGAGGACCATGTAGCCGGCGATCTGCTCCTTGGTCTCTGCGAATGGGCCGTCGGTGAGCACGATCTTGCCGCTCTTCCGGCGCAGCGTTCTGGCGGTGGCGCTCGGCGCCAGGGCGTCGGTGTGCAGCAGCACGCCCGCCGCCTGGATCTCCCCCATGAACTCCATCATCCTCGCGCCGGACTCCTTCATCTCTTCGGGCGTCGCGCCCTCCATCATGGTTCCGTCGGTGATCAAGGACACCATGAACTTCATCTGCTGCCTCCTCTTCCGGAGCGGCGCTTGTCGCCGCGTTCACCATAACCACGAACCGCCCGAGCCCGGATCGACAAAACGGGAGCGGATATAAACGAGGCCGGATGAGCAATCTCGACCACATCCGCTCCTACTACGAGGCCCTCAACACCGGCGACCCCGAGCTGGTCGCGTCGCACTTCACCGACGACGCGGTCCATTACTACACGCGGCTCGGGCCGCATGAGGGGGCCGAGCGGATCGGGCAGAACTCGAAGATGGGCGTCGAGATGATCGACGGGCAGTGGTATCTCGAGCACGGGATCGAGCAGGGCGACGAGGCCGTGATCGAGTGGACGATGACCTGGCGGGACCCGAAGTCGGGCGAGAAGCGCCTGGACCGGGGCACCGAGTGGTTCCTGATGCGAGACGGCAAGATCGCCGAGGTGCGCGCGTACCACCACGGCAACAAGAAGAACCCGCAGGGCGACCTGCTCGGCTTCGACCACGCGGGGCGCGGATACACGACCATGGAGGACTGGAGGCCACCGTCGCCGTCATAAAGGACACCGGTCAGCGCGCCCCGCTCCCGCCCTTCGGCGAGGAGCACGAGGAGCTGCGCGAGTCGGTCCGGCGGTTCGTCACCAAGGAGATCGCGCCGCACGTCGACGAGTGGGAGGAGGCGCGTGAGTTCCCGCGCGAGCTCTACAACCGCTGCGGGGAGCTCGGCTTCCTCGGCCTCAAGTACGAGACCGAGTACGGCGGCCAGGGCGGCGACTACGTCCACGACGCGGTCTGGGTGGAGGAGCTCTCGCGCTCGGGCGGCAGCGGCGGGGTCGCCGCCGGACTCGGGGCCCACACCGAGATCGCGATGCCGCCGATCTGGAAGTTCGGCACCGAGGAGCAGAAGCAGCGCTGGCTCGTGCCGGGGATCAAGGGCGAGCTGATCGGCGCGCTCGGGATCACCGAGCCGGGCGCCGGGTCCGACGTCGCCTCGCTTCGCACGACGGCCAAGAAGGTGGACGGCGGCTACGTCGTCAACGGCTCGAAGACCTTCATCACCAACGGCGTCCGTGCCGACTTCCTGGTTTGCGCGGTGAAGACGACGCAGGAGGGTGGCCACCACGGCATCTCATTCCTGGTGCTCGAGCGCGACATGCCCGGCTACGAGGTCGTCTCCAAGCTGGAGAAGATGGGCTGGCATGCCTCGGACACCGGCGAGCTCTCCTTCACCGACGTCGAGGTGCCCGACGAGAACCTCCTGGGGGCAGAGAACGAGGGCTTCAAGCTGATCATGGCCAACTTCCAGTGGGAGCGGCTGACCATGGCGCTCGGCGCCGTCGGCGGAATGCAGAAGGTCTTCGAGAAGACTCTCGAGTACGCCAAGGAGCGCGAAGCCTTCGGCCGGCCGATCGGCCGCTTCCAGGCGATCCGGCACAAGTTCGCCGAGATGTCGGTGAAGATCGAGGTCTCACGGGCACTCACCTATGCCTGCCTGCGCAAGTTCGCCGCGGGCGAGGACGCGACCCGCGAGGTGACCCAGGCCAAGCTCCTCACCCAGCGTGCAATCTGCGACGTCGCCGACGAGGCGATCCAGATCCACGGCGGCTACGGCTACATGCGCGAGTACGGGGTCGAGCGGGCCTACCGCGACGCCCGGCTCGGCCCGATCGGCGGCGGCACCGACGAGGTGATGAAGGAGATCCTGGGCAAGCAGCTCGGCCTGTAGCGCGTTCCCAGTCATAACGACCGGTCGTGCTAACTTAGATGCATGGCAAAGAGAGCGTCGAGCACCGCATCCCGGCCCGCCCCGCGCAAGCTGCGAAGCGACGGTGAGCGGAGCCGCGCGGCGATCCTGAACAAGGCCGCGCGTCTCGCGACCGTCGAGGGGATCGGGGGGCTCTCGCTCGGCCGGTTGGCGGACGAAGTCGGGATGAGCAAGAGCGGCCTCTTCGCCCACTTCGGCTCCAAGGAGGAGCTCCAGCTGGCGACCATAGAGACCGCCGATTCGATCTTCGAGGAGCAGGTACGCAAGCCGGCGTCGACCGTGACCAGCGGAATCGAGCGGTTGCGGGCGCTCCTGGGTGCCTACCTGGACTACGTCGAGAGCGGGACCTTCCCCGGCGGGTGCTTCTTCGCCACGGTGCTGGTCGAGGTCAGCATGCAGCCCGGCGCCGTTCGCGACCGCCTGATCGCCTTCCTGGAGGACTGGATGGGACGGCTCGAGGCGGCCATCCGGGACGCAAAGCGCGAGGGCTCCATCGACAAGTCGGAGGACGCCGGACAGCTGGCCTTCGAGCTCGAATCCGCACTGTTCCTCGCCAACACGCAGTTCTCGGTCTCGCAGAGCTCCGAGCCGATCAAGCGGGCCCGCCGGGCGATCGACCGGCGCCTCGAGGTCGCCGGTGCGAACGCCTGACGGCCGGATCAGCTGACCGGCTCAGCAACGGGGTCGGGCCGGATCACGACGGTGTCAGCGACAGCCCAGATCTCATCGGCGGGCATGCCGACCCGTTGCGCGTGCTTCGTGATCGCTTCGCGGCTGGTCGCCTGGTAGATACAGACGCTTCCCAGGGTGCCGTCCTCTTCGGCGATCACGTAACTGCGGATCCACCGGATGTCGGTGGTGAATTCGTCATCCGCGACCTGCTTCGAGCGGGCGCCGACCTGCTCAACCTCGGCCGGCGACTTCCAGGCGTGCTTGCGACGAATCGCATACATCTTCATCTCGGGTGCACTCTCCATCGTCATCAACGTTCCTTCCTTAGTTAGTACGATCGGTCGTGCGAACTATACAGAACTACGACCGATCGTGCTGGAACGTCGCGATCCCGCCTGTCACAGATCCGCCTGTCCACTCGTCACAGAAGAGCGATGAGTTGAGGGCTAGATAAGGGTCATCCCCAATTGAACGCAGAAGGCGAGGTGTCCATCCTGAGGCTCCTCGCACGTCTTAGAGGCATCGACAACATCCACAGGAGGGAACCTCGTGTCATCACTTACCCGCTGGGTACTTGCCCACAAGAAAACGGTCGTCATCTCATGGGTCCTGCTGACGATCGCCGGGATCATGGCGGCCGGTCCCGCGAGCCGCGCGCTCGACCAGAAGTTCTCCGTGCCCAACAAGGAAGGGTGGGAGACCAACCAGGCGATCGCCGCCAAGTACAACGGGACCGGCGGGGACACCTCTCCCCTGCTTCCCGTGGTCACGCTTCCGCAGGGAGAGTCGATCGACTCACCGCAGGTGAAGAGCGACCTTCAGAAGCTCGACGCCCAGCTGGCCAAGACACTGCCGGGCTCGCGCGTCGCGTCCTACGCCTCCACCGGCGACAGGGCCTTCGTCTCGGATGACGGGCACACGACCTTCGCGATCGTCTATCCGCGACCCGATCCGGACTCGAGCTTCGGCGACAACCCGCAGGCGGCCAAGGACGTCAAGGCCGCGGTGGCGGGCTCAACGGTGGGCGGCGCCCCCGTCCACGTCACCGGATTCGACGCGCTCCAGCAGTCGACCGGCGGCGGCGACGGCCCGGGGGTCTTCCTGGAAGCGCTGCTAGGAGGGGTGGGCGCGCTCGTGGTGCTCGCCTTCGTCTTCGCCTCGTTCCTGGCGGTCGTGCCGATCATGATGGCGATCGCCTCGATCATGACCACCTTCCTGCTGCTGCTCGGCCTGACGACGTTCACCGACGTCTCTCCGATCGTGCAGTTCCTGGTGGCCCTGGTCGGGCTGGGGGTGGCGATCGACTACTCGCTCCTGGTTGTCTCGCGCTGGCGGGAGGAGCGGACGCACGGCAGATCCGGCGATGAGGCGGTCCAGCGGGCGATGGAAACCGCCGGCCGCGCCGTGGTCTTCAGCGGGATCACGGTGGCGATCGGCCTGCTCGCGCTGATCGCACTGCCGCTGCCCTTCCTGCGCTCGATGGGCTACGGCGGGATGCTGATCCCGCTGGTTTCGACGCTGGTGGCGATCACCCTGCTGCCGGTGATCCTGGCGAAGGCCGGCCCGCGGCTCGATTGGCCGCACCGGCGCACGGATGACAAGGCTAGTCGCGCCTGGACCCGCTGGGCACAGATCGTCTCACGGCGGCGCTGGCTGGCGGCGGGCGCCGGTATGGCGGTGATCCTCGCCCTGGCTCTTGCTGCGACCAACCTGCAGCTCGGCGCCGCCGACGCGAACACGATCGCCAAGGGGGGACCGGCGGAGCAGGGCCTGAAGCAGCTCGAGAGCGCCGGAATCGGCGAGGGCTCGATCCTGCCCCACGAGATCCTGGTCGATGGCAGCGCCACCGAGGCGAAGTCCGTCGCCGGCGACCTGAACAGGGTCGACGGGATCCACGGGGCGGTCTCTCCACCCGGTCCCGAATGGAACCGAGGCGGAACTCACATCGTCGAGGCCATTCCGGTCCCCGACAGCGGGACGAGCGAGGGACACGACACGCTCAGCGCCGTACGAGGCACCGCCCACGCGGCGGGCACGAATGTCCGGGTGGGCGGCGGTCCTGCCGCGAACCAGGACTTCATCGACGCGGTCTACGGCAGCTTCCCGCTGATGATCGCCCTGATCGCGATCACGACGTTCATCCTGCTGGCGCGGGCGTTCCGCTCGCTGCTGCTGCCGCTGAAGGCGATCGTCCTGAACGTCCTCAGCGTCGCCGCGGCCTGGGGCGTGCTCGTCCTGGTCTGGCAGGACGGCCACGGATCGGAGGCGATCTGGGGCATCCAGGCGACCGGCTCGATCCAGTCGTGGATGCCGCTGATCATCTTCGCCTTCCTGTTCGGCCTCTCGATGGACTACGAGGTGTTCATCCTCTCCCGGATGCGGGAGGAGTACGACCGCACCGGGTCGACGAGCACGGCAGTGGTCCAGGGAATCGGGCGAACGGGCCGGCTGGTGACCAGCGCGGCGCTGATCCTGTTCCTGGCGTTCACCTCGATGGCCTCGGGGCCGGATACCGGCGTGAAGATGTTCGCGACCGGACTGGCCGCCGGGATCCTGATCGACGCGACGATCATCCGCGCGCTGATCGTGCCCGCGGTGATCTCGCTGATGGGCCGCTGGAACTGGTGGCTGCCGAGCTGGCCTGCCCGGATGCTTCGGGTCAAGCCCTCGATTCCGCGGCGGGTGGCCACCGGCGAAGCCGAGGGCTGATCCTGAGCCACCGACCCGGGCGGCGGGCGCCTTGAAGCTCTCGCGCTAGTTTGGCCGCGTGAGACGAACCTTCATAGCGCTCGCCGCCGGGGTTGCCCTGGCGGACGCCTCGATCGTCACGCTGGGGCTGCCGTCGATCCTGGTCGAGCTGAACGCGACCGTCGAGGGCGTCGCGCTGGTGCTCGGCGTCTACACGGCCGTGCTGGCGCTGGCGATGCTGCCTGCCGCGTGGCTGTGCCGGCGCTACGGCGACGCGCACGTGGGCGCCGCCGGGCTGGCGCTCTTCTGCGCGGCGTCGCTCGGCTGCGGGGCTTCCGACTCGCTGGTGCTGCTGCTCGTCCTGCGCGGAGTGCAGGCTCTGGGCGGGGCCGCCGGGCTGGTCGCGGCCTTCGAGCTTCTCGACGGCGGCAGGCCCGGTCCGGGGCGCCGGATGTGGGTGGCGGCCTCGGTCTTCGGGATCGCGGTCGGCCCCGCGCTCGGCGGGGCCCTGACCCAGGCGTTCTCGTGGCGGGCGATCTTCCTCGCCCAGGCGCCGATCGTGCTGCCCGGGATGCTCGTCGCCCTGCAGGCCGCGCGCGGCGAGATTGTGGCCCCCGACGACGGCCGGGACCCCGATCGACCCACCGGCCCCCTTCCGATTCGCGAGTCGATCGCGCTGGGATTGCTCTCGGCATCGCTGACCGCGGTGATCTTCCTGGTCGTCCTCCTGCTGGTGTCGGGATGGAGCATCGAGCCGCTCGCCGCGGCGCTGGCGGTCAGCGTCCTGCCGGCCGCCGCGCTGCTCTCCTCGCGGCTGCCAGGCGACCCGCAGACGCATGCGATCGCCGGATGCCTCCTGGTTGCGGGCGGGGTGGGATGCCTTGCCCTGCTGCCCGCGGCGTCGGCGTGGTGGACGGTCGTGCCGCAGGTGCTGGCAGGAGCCGGGATGGGCATGGCGCTGCCGGCGCTCTCAGGCGAGCTGATGCCCGAGCGCACGCGCCATGACGTCGCGCGACTGCTATCCATCCGCCACGCCGGGATCGCGCTGGCGCTCGCGGCGCTCGCGCCCCTGATCTCGGCGAACCTCACCACGACCATCGACTCCGCCCGCGAGCAGGGCACCGCCGCGGTCCTGGACGCGCAGCTGCCGCCCGAGGACAAGATCGCAATCGCTCCCGATCTGTTTGGAGGGCTGAACACGGACGACCCCAGGAGCGAGCTGCAGAAGTCCATCGACAAGGCGCGCACCGACCTGGATCCGGACCAGGCCTCCGAATTCGACCGGCTCGGGGGCACGCTGGACGACGTGGTGACCTCGGCGGTTCGCAGGGCGTTCCGCCCCGCCTTCATCGTCACGGCCGTGCTCGCGCTGATCGCCGCACTGATCCTGCTCTCGGGCGCGCTACGAGCGGCGGTCGGCCGTTCGGCGATCGCTCTCGCCGGTGCCGCGGCGATCGGGGCGGCGGCGGGCTACGGCATCGCCTTCGCCGCCACGGATCAGGTGGCGGTCCCGATCCAAGACCCCTGCAAGGACCGCCAGCTGCCGGACACCGGGGGGATCACCGGGTCGCTCCAGGACATCTCGCTGTCGGCGCTCGACCGGGCCGCCTGCAGCTTCGGCTCGAGCCGGGAGGAGCTCCTGCTGGCCCTCTTCGACGATCGCCTCCAGCACAAGTTCGAGGAGGAGCACGGTGTCAACCCGCGCTCGGCCTTCTCGCTGATCCCCGGTCTGCTCGGCCTATGAACGAACAGCCCAGCCGCAGGGAGATCATCGAGGCGTTCATCCCCAACTCGCCGCACGCGGCTCAGCTCGGGATCCGGCTGGCATCGATCGGCAGCGACGAGGCGGTGCTCGAGCTCCCCTTCAAGCCGGAGCTGGCGACCATTGGCGAGGTCGTCCACGGTGGGGCGATCGGCGCGCTGATCGACACCGCGGCGATGGCGGCCGCCTGGGCGACCGACGAGGTGCCGGAGAGCCCGGCGGGCTCGACCGTCTCCCTCTCGGTCAACTTCGCCTCGGCGGCAAGTGGCGTCGATCTGCGCGCGGATGCCCGCGTCGCCAAGCGCGGGGGGCGCCTCAGCTTCTGCGAGGTGAGCGTCACCGATCCCGAGGGCACGATCGTCGCCCACGGGATCGCCACGTACCGGTTTGGGTAAGAATCCGGCCCCTACATATGACAGCGGCATCAGACAGGAGGCAACGACTTGGGACTGCTTGACGGAAAGAGCGCGATCATCACCGGCTCGGCGCGAGGCATCGGCCGCGCCACGGCCGAGCTGTTCGTCAGCGAGGGCGCCAAGGTGCTGATCAACGACCTCGATGGCGACGTGGCGGAGCAGGCCTCGAAGGAGATCGACGGCGAGACCGCGGTGTTCGCGGGCGACCTCACCAAGCCCGGGATCCCCGACGAGCTGGTCAACGCCGCGATCGACGCCTTCGGCCAGGTCGATGCCGTAGTCAACAACGCCGGCTACACCTGGGACGGTGTCGTCCACAAGATGACCGACGAGCAGTTCCAGGCGATGCTCGACATCCATACGATCGTCCCCTTCCGGATGATCCGCGCCCTGGCGCCCAGCTGGCGGGAGGCCGCCAAGAAGGAGGCCGAGGCCGGCGAGGAGGTCTTCCGCAAGATCGTCAACGTCACCTCCGTCTCGGGCACCATGGGGAACGCCGGCCAGGCGAATTACTCGTCCGCCAAGGCGGGCGTCACCGGGCTGACCAAGACGATCGCCAAGGAGTGGGGACAGTTCAAGGTCAACAGCAACGCCGTCGCCTTTGGGTTCGTCGAGACCCGGCTGACGCAGGCGAGGGAGAAGGGCGAGACGATGCAGGCCGCCGGCGAGAGCGAGGAGGAGGTGTCCCTCGGGATCCCCGAGCAGATGCGCCAGATGGCGCGCCTGACGATCCCGCTCGGGCGACCGGCGGAGCCTTCCGACGCGGCAGGACCGATCCTGTTTCTCTGCTCTCCCCTCTCCAACTTCGTCCACGGACAGGTGATCAACTGCACCGGAGGGCAGTTCGTCGGGATGTACTCCTGAGGAAAGCCCTCGCAGCGGCGGCCGCCATCGCCGCCGCTGCTTTGGTGGCGGCAGGCTGCGGCGGCGGCAACGGCAACGGCGGCGATCACAGGGTCATCGCCGCGATCGGCGACTCGATCACCACCGGGAACCCGGGCTACGAGCCCAACCCGGGGCTGCGAAACAGCCTCGGGTTGGGCGACAACCCCGAGAGCCAGTGGGAGTACTGGGCGCAGCGCGAGCATCCCGATCTGCAGATCCGCAACTGCGGCGTGCGCGGCCAGAACACGGCCCAGATCGCCCAGCGCTTCGATCGGTGCACCCAGGGAGTCGACGGTGTCGTGGTCCAGGGCGGGATCAACGACATCGCCGAGGGACTTCCGCTGGAGGCGACCGCGGCCAACCTGCGAGGCATGGTGCGCTCAGCGAAGGACCTCAACCTGGACGTCGCGATCGCGGACGTCCTGCCTCTCAACGTCGGCAACGGAACGTACGACGCAGTGATCGGCGACCTCAACAGCCGGATCCACCGGATCGCCGACGAGGAGGACGTCACGCTCCTCCCGTTCCACCAGGTCCTCGAGGATCCCGGCACACCCGGCCGCATGCGGCACGAGTGGACGGCCGACGGAGAGCATCCCTCCGTCGAGGGCTACCGGAGGCTCGGGAAGCTCGCCTTCAAGCAGCCAGGCAGCTAGTCCTTCCGCCGCTCCTCCGCGAGCGGTTCGCCTCCCTCGCCGGCCGCCCCTCCCGGCGGCCAGGCGCCGAACCAGTTGTCCCGCGCTCCGTCGACCGTGATCACGCAGCCCGAGAAGAAATCGCCCGCCGGTGAGGCCAGATAGGCCATCAGCCAGGCCATCTCGTCCTCCGTCCCGAGCCTGCCAAGCGGCACCGTGCCGGCGACGTTGTCGACGATCGCCTTCGGGTACTTGGTCCGCAGGGTCTCCGTGTCGAACTGCCCGATGGCGACCGCCACCAGGCGGATCCCGAAACGCGCCCACTCGACGGAGAGCGTCCGCATCATGTTCTCCACCGCAGCCCTGGCGGCGCCGGTGTGGACCATCCCCGGGAACCCCATGTGCGGGGAGACGGTGATGCTGACCACCTTGCCCTCGCGTTGCGGGATGAACGCCTTGGTCGCCGCGGCGTGGGTCATCTGCCAGGTGCCCTGGACGTTGAGGTCGATCACGGTCCTGAAGCCCTTTGGGGTGATCGCCTCAGCCGGGCTCAGGAACTGGCCGCCGGCGTTGTTGACGAGCACGTCGATCCGGCCGTGGCGCTCCACGACGCCGTCCATGAAGGCGTCGACGGCCTCGTCGTCGCGGATGTCGAGCGCTTCGAACTCGGCCTTGCCGCCTCGTCCCGAAACCTCCTCGACCATGCCCTCCAGCGGCTCGCTCCGGCGGGCGCAGCCGATTACCGTGGCGCCCAGGCCGGCCAGCTCCAGAGCCGTCGCCTTGCCGAGGCCGGTGCCGGCCCCGGAGACGACGCAGACTTTCCCGTCCAGCAATCCGGGCGCGAAGATGCGCGAGCTCGTCTCCTCCGCCATGGCCGGCTGAGCATATGGGCCGGGGAACGAAACCGCCCACCGCCGCGCGGCCCCCGGATTACGCTGGCTGCCGTGAAGGTGAACGCAGAGCCTATTCCGCTCGAGGAGCCACTCCCCGGAGGCACCGAGGGGGCTGCGGTGATCGTGGAGCCGCTGCACACGGGCCAGGCCCTGTGGCCGGCATCCTTCTTCAACCGGGCCGGGCGTGGCCCGATCAACCGCCTGCGCGCCATCGGGATCGGCTCGAAGCCGGAGACCTGGGAGTCCCGGCCCGTGCCCGCCTACCTGGCCCGTCACCCGAGTGCCGGCAACATCCTGATCGACGCGGGCCTCCACCCATCCATCGCCCGGGACCCGCGTGACAACCTCGGCCGCTTCTCGGGTCGCCACTACACCGTCAAGGAGGGCGAGGACGTCGTCTCGCAGCTTCGTAAGCGCGGGCTGGAGGCTTCGGACATCGCGGTCGTCATCCTCACCCACCTGCACGAGGACCACGCTTCGGCGATCGAGGTCTTTTCCGATGCGCAGTTCGTGCTCAGCGCAACCGAATGGGAGGCGGCCACCACCGGGAGGCTGCCGCTGCTGCGCGGCTATCACCCCTCGCACTACGACTACGCGTTCGACTACGCCACCGTCGACTTCGACAGCGAGCTGGTCGAGTCTTACGGGCCCTTCGGGCGGAGCTTCGACCTCTTCGGGGACGGCTCGGTGCGGCTGATCTACACGCCGGGCCACAGCGCGGGCCACACATCGGTGATCCTGCGCCTGCCTCAGCGCGACTTCGTCATCGTCGGGGACGCGGCGTACGACTGGAAGCAGCTCCAGGGCGACGGGGAGCCGATGATGATGGCCGACGAGCACAACTGGCGGCGGTCGCTGCGCGAGCTACAGGCCTACAGGCGCACCTATCCGTACGCGCTCATGGTCCCAGGACACGACCCGGAGTTCTGGGAGAAGCTCGAGCCCCGTTACGAGGAGTAGTTGTCCGCAGCGTCCGGGGACGGGGATGCTGCCGGCAGGCCGTCACGCAGCCGCTTGAGGACGTCGCGGCGGCCGTTCTCCTCCAGGTCGACGTACATCGCCCGGACGCGATCGAAGACCTGGTTGGCGGCCTGCTGCTGCTCCTCGCGACCTGGGTCCGCGTTGACCGGGAAGGTGACCGGCTCGCCGTACTGGATCGTCACCTTGGGGAACCGCATGCGCCTCCAGCCCCTGACGTGCGCGGAGCCGTGGATCGCGACGGGTACGACCGGCACGCCCGACTCCAGCGCGATCTTGCCGATCCCCCGCTTCGGCTCCCCCAGGTCGCCGGTCCGCGAGCGGCCGCCCTCCGCGTACATCAGCATCGTGCCGCCGCGGTCGAGGACGATGTTTGCGGTGGTGAACGCCTCGTCGTCGTGGTGCCCCCGCCTGACCGGGAAGACCCCGCCGTGCTTGAAGATGTACTTGATCGCCGGGTTCTTGAAGAGCTGGGACTTCGCCATGAACTGGACCTTTCGCGGCAGGTACACGGCGGCGAAGAAGTGGTCCCATTGGCTGAAGTGGTTGGGCGCCAGGATCACGGGGCCGGTGGCCGGGACGTTCTCCACTCCTATCGCCCGCGCCCTGTAGAAGAGGGTCGTCGGGATCGTCAGGATCACCCGGACGAAGTCGTAGATCCAGCCGACGCCACGGCGCGCGCTGCGGTGGTACTGCGTGAACATCTCCGCTGGGCGCGGGTCCTTGTAGACCTGCGGCTTCATGTCCTTGGGGTTCACCTTGGGCATCTCTTCCTCACAAAAAACGCCGTCTAAGACGGCGGTACGTGCTGATTCCTACCCAGGATTACGTCTGGGTTACGCCCTGGATCAACCCTACTCACCGCGTGCCCAGCCGCGAGCGCGGGCCACGGCCTCCCGCCAGCGGCCGATCAGCTCGTCGCGGTCGGATTCGGGCATCGCGGGCTCGTAGGTGGCCGCCTCGCGCCACATCTCGCGCACCTGATCCACGGTCCAGAGGCTGGTGGCGATGCCGGCCAGATAGGCGGCGCCGAGCGCGGTCGTCTCGGCGACCTCGGGCACGATCACCGGCACCCCGAGGACATCGGCCTGGAACTGCATCAGCCAGGAGTTGGCGACCGCGCCCCCGTCGGCCTTCAGCGCGGGCACGCTCTCGCCGGCGGCCGCCTCCTGGGCCCGGACGGCATCGACCGTCTGGTAGGCGATCGCCTCCAGGGCCGCCCTGGCGAGATGGGCCCTGCCGGAGCCCCGGGTGAGCCCGACGATCGTCCCCCTGGCGTAGGGATCCCAGTGGGGCGAGCCGAGACCGGTGAGCGCCGGGACGAAGTAGACGTCGTCGTTCGACTCGAGGGAGGCGGCGAGCGCCTCGGACTCCGCCGCCTCGGAGATGATTCCGAGCCCATCGCGGAGCCACTGCACCGCGGCCCCGGTGACGAAGACCGCGGCCTCCAGCGCGTAGGCGACCTCGCCGCCCAGGCCCCAGGCGATTGTCGTGAGGAGCCCCTCGCCCGGCTCGGGAGCATCCTGTCCCGTGTTGAGCAGGACGAAGCTGCCCGTGCCGTAGGTGTTCTTGGTCTCACCCGGCCGCTGGCAGGCCTGACCGAAGAGAGCCGCCTGCTGATCGCCGGCGATTCCTGCGACGGGCACCTCACCGCCGAAGATCGAGGTCGTGCCGTAGACCTCCGAGGAGGGCACGGGCTCGGGCAGCGACTTCGGGTCCACCCCGAGCAGCCCGCAGAGCTCCTCGTCCCAGCTGAGCTTGCGGATGTCGAAGAGCATGGTGCGGGAGGCGTTCGAGTAGTCGATCAGGTGGCGGCCGGTGAGCTTGAAGGCGAGCCAGGAGTCGATCGTCCCGAAGGCCACGCCCTTGGGAAGGTCGGCGTTCTGGATCAGCCACTCGATCTTGGTCCCCGAGAAGTAGGGGTCGATCACCAGCCCGGTCCGCTCGCGGATCAGCCCCTCGTGGCCCTGCTCGCGGAGCTCATCGCAGCGGGCGGCGGTGCGCCGGTCCTGCCAGACCAGGGCGCGATGCGCCGGCTCGCCGGTCGCCGGGTCCCAGGCGACGACGGTCTCGCGCTGATTCGTGATCCCGATCCCCTGCAGATCGGAGCCCTGCACGGCCGCATCGGCCAGTGCGCCGACGGCGACACGGCGCGTCACCTCCCAGATCTCGGCCGCGTCGTGCTCGACCCACCCCGGCCTCGGAAAGTGCTGCTCGAACTCGCTGTACGAGCGGCCGCGGGGCTGGCCCCGCTCGTCGAAGACGATGCAGGTGGTCCCCGTGGTCCCCTGGTCGATGGCCAGGATCATCGGCCGGGACGCTATCTGGATCATCCAGCCCGGCTCCGCGCCG
The DNA here is from genome assembly GCA_963817275.1 of uncultured Solirubrobacterales bacterium. Lineage (GTDB taxonomy): Bacteria > Actinomycetota > Thermoleophilia > Solirubrobacterales > 70-9 > DASUPK01. Next base: position 189,124 of record CAWFOA010000009.1, read on the forward strand.
CGCGCCGGATGTCGCGGAGCTGGCGGGCGCGGTGGAGGAAGCCGCCGGGCGTGCGTCCCGTGGCCCGGTGGCTGAGGGGCAGCTCGATCTCCTCGATGCGGAGCCCGGCCCGGACCGCGTCGATCGTCATGCCCACCTCGAGGCCCCAGCCGTCCGCGAAGGGGATCAGCTCTCGCAGCGCGGAGACGCGCATCGCGCGCTGGCCCGAGAGCGGCGCATCCAACTTCGCCCCGCAGAGCCGCTCCACGGCCCTGCGCCCGTAGCCGAGCGTGAAGCCGAAGCCTCCGCCTTCGGGATCGGCGAACCTTCCCACCGCCAGATCGCACCTCCCCGCCTCGACCGCTTCGATCAGGGGACCGAGCTCGCTCGCGCTCTCCCCGAGGTCCGCGTCGCAGAGCAGCGCCGTGGCGTCGCCGTCGAATTCCCCGACCGCGGCCTCGGCCGTGGCGGTGACGTTGCCTCCCTTGCCGTGCGGGCGGCGCCTGCTCACCAGCCAGGCGCCGTGGGTCATGGCGACGGACTGTGTGCCGTCGGTGGAGGCATCGTCAGCGACCATCAGCCGCGCGCCGGGAAGGGTCTCGGCCAAGGCATCGAGTGCCGCACCGATTCGCTCCGCCTCGTTCTGCGCCGCGACGATGACGACGCGTGCCGGTTCCGGCGTCACGGCCGACTATTGTCCCGGCGCGTGGCCGACGTAGAGGCGCATATCACCGGCACAGTCTGGAAGATCGAGGTCAAGGTCGGCGACCAGGTCGACGAGGGAGACACGGTCGTCATCCTCGAGTCGATGAAGATGGAGATGCCGGTCGAGGCCGAGGATCCCGGCAAGGTCGCCGAAATCCGCTGCGAGGAGGGCCAGTCGGTCTCCGAGGGCGACGTGCTCGTCGTCCTCGAATAGCCTCAGCGACATGACTGAAGAACTGGCTGGGGGCAAGCTGCTCTTGGACTACCCGGCCGAGGCGGTCGCCCGGCTGACGATCAACCGGCCCGAATCGCGAAACGCTCTCGACCACGACACCTTGAACGCGATCGCCGAGGCGATGCCCTCGCTCGACCGCGGGATCGAGCTTCGCTGCGTGATCCTCACGGGCGCCGGCCAGATCTTCTCTGCGGGATACGACATCGGTGGGTTCTCGGACGAGAGCTTCGAGCGCGACGCGGAGTCGCTCGTCGCCCATCCGTTCGCCAAGGGCCTCGACGCGGTCGCCGCGCACCGATGGCCGGTCCTCTGCGCGATCAACGGCCACGCCCTGGGCGGAGCGCTCGAGCTGACGCTCTGCTGCGACCTGCGGATCTGCGCCCGCGGGGCCAAGCTCGGCATGCCGCCCGCGAAGCTCGGCCTGATCTACGGCCATACCGGGCTGCAGCGCTTCATCGACGCGATCGGGGTGCCCCGCACAAAGGAGCTCTTTCTCACGGGCCGCAATCTCCCCGCGGAGCGAGCCGAGGAGATCGGCCTGGTCAACGAGGTCGTCGACGATGCCGAGCTCGAGGCGGCCTCGGTCGAGCTGGCCGCCGAGATCGCCGCCCACGCGCCGCTTTCGATGAGTGGCAACAAGCGTGCGATCGACACGCTCAACTCGTTCTCCCGCCTGACGCCGGAGCAGGAGCGCGAGCTCATCGAGCTGCGCGAGTCCTGCTTCGGCTCGGAAGACTTCCGCGAGGGCGTCGCCGCCTTCGCCGAGAAGCGCAAGCCGGTCTGGAAGGGACGATGAAAGAGGAGGAGAGATGAACGACGAGCTCAAGGTGACGCCCACCAGCGAGGAGGATCTGCGCAAGGAGGCGGTCAAGAGCATCAAGCGGAAGCAGGGCTTCAAGCAGACGGTGTTCGCCTATGTGGTGGTCAACCTGGCTCTGATCGGGATTTGGGCGATCGGCGGCACCGACAACTTCTTCTGGCCCGTCTTCGTGATCGGCGGCTGGGGCATCGGCCTCGTCTTCCAGGGCTATGACGCCTATGGACGCCGCCACACCATCGGCGAGGACGAGATCTCCAGCGAGATGCAGAAGCTGCGGCGCTAGCCGGCTTCGGAGGGCTCCGGCAGCGGCTGCTCGCCGGTGTCCTCGTGCAGCACACGGCCGCCGCCGGCAGCCGTTGAGGGCCACCAGATCTTGTCGCCGATCAGCTCAACGGCGGCGGGGACCATGATCGTCCGGACGATGAACGTGTCGAGCAGGATGCCCAGCGCGACCATGAAGCCGAGATCGAAGGTGAAGGTCACGGGCAGAGTCATCAGGACCGAGAAGGTGCCCGCGAGGATGACCCCGGCGCTGGTGATCACCGGCCCGGTCGCCGCGATCGCGCGCAGCATGCCCTCTCGCGTGCCGTGCTTGCGCGCCTCCTCGCGCACCCGGGCCATCAGGAAGATCGTGTAGTCGATCCCGAGCGCGACCAGGAAGATGAACGCGAAGGTCGGAATCGATGCGTCGAAGCCGGCGTCGCCGACGACGAAGCGGATGAAGAGGATCGAGATCCCCAGCGTGCAGGCGAAGGAGAGGACCACGCTGGCGAGCAGGACGAGCGGCGCGACGATCGCCTGCAGCAGGATCCCGAGGATGATCGCCATGACGAGCAGCGCCAGCGGCACGATCACCTTCAGGTCCCTCTCGGTCGCCTTGTTGTAGTCGTAGTTGATCGCCGTGCCGCCGCCGACCAGCGCGGTCACCCCCGGTTGCAGGTTCGCCACCGCGTCTCGCATCTTGGGAACCAAGTCGAGCGCCGACACATCGTTCGGGTCGCCCTTCAGGATCACGTCGACGACCCTGATGTGCCCGTCGTTGGAGACTTCCCCGGTTGGCACGACTGCCGCCACACCGTGGACCGTCTTCAGCTTGGCCGCGGCCAAGGCGATGTCGCGGTCGGTCGGGTCGGCACCCTGCCGCTCCACCAGCACGGTCGTCGGCGACAGCGTCCCGGCCGGGAAGTCCTCGCTCAGCACCTTGAAGCCCTCCACGCTCTCGACGGACTTCTTGAAGAAGGTCGTGCTCGAGTAGTCGACCTTGTAGGCGATCAGCCCCAGCGTGCCGAGCAGGAAGACGCCCGCGGTGACCGCCAGCGCCGGTCCAGGCCGATGGAGGACACGGTCGCCGAAGCGCCGCCAGAGCCCCGTATGGATGACCTCCGCATGTTCCGGGTCGTACTCCACGGTGCTCCGCCTCGGCCAGAATCCCCTGCGGCCGAACATCGTCAGCAGCGCCGGGAGCACCGTGAGGCCCGCAAGCATCGCGCAGAAGACCGAAATCGCCGCGACCGGGCCAAGGGACTTCGTGTTTCCCGACTCGGCAAAGACAAGGACGAGCATCGCCAGGGTGACCGTGAGGCCGCTGGCAAGGATGGCCGGGCCCGCCCTCCGCACGGCGCGCTGCATCGCGTCGTGCTTGTCCTCCAGCCGGCGCAGCTCCTCTCTGTATCTGGACACCAATAAGAGGCAGTAGTCGGTGCCCACCCCGAACATCAAGACGACGAGGATCCCTGTGCTGTTGGAGGAGACCGTGGCTCCGGACTTTGCGAAGAGGTAGATCAGGCCCGTCGCGAACTGGTAGGCCAGGAAGACGACGATCAGCGGGGAAACCGCCACCAGCACCGACCGATAGATGGCGCCGAGCAGGACGAGCACGAGGATCGTCGTCGCCAGCAGCAGCTTCGTGTCGATGTCGCTGAAGACCTCGTCGGCGTCGGTGTTGAACCCGACGTCGCCGGTGACGTAGACGTTCATGTCGCCGGTGTTGGAATCGGTGATGTCGCGCATCGCCTTGCCCCAGTCCGACTCGTGGTCGAAGTCCGTGGGGAACGTGTAGACGGCGTAGGCCACCTGGTGGTTCGACGAGACGAGCTTCGAGGTGGGGCCGACGGGGGCCGGGAGCACGGGCGGCTGGCTCTGAACGAGCGGGATCGTGTGCGGCTCCGCCTCGATCTGCTTGGCGTCGGCGCGGATCCTCGCGAAGTTCGCCGGGGTCAGGCCGTCCTTGTTCTGGTAGACGACCAGGGCGAGCGCGGTCTCCTTCGCCGGGAACTGGCGGTCGAGCGTCCGGACCACCTCGGTGGACTCGGCGTTCGAGGGAAGGAACGATTCGGTGTCGTCCGTGGTGACGTCGGAGAGCTTCGACCCGAGCGGCGACATGACGACTGCGGCGATGATCCAGACGACCAGGATCAGCCACTTGGTGCGTCGACCCGCGACTATCGATGCCAGACCTCTCAACGGACCTCCATGTCGGCGACGTCAATTCGGTCCGCGTCCCCCTTACCGGACTGGCGGCAGCGTATCGAAGGCAGGTGACCGGCTCGGCGCGCCGGGGGTTCCGGTTTGGGACCCTGTGCAGAGGGCAACCATGGCTGAGGAAATGAACCCAACCGCAGTGGAGCTCGACCCAGGCGTCGAGGAGCGAATTGCCGCCCTGATAGAGGCCGGCCGCCCGGCGGACTGCGTCGACCTATCGGAGGTTGATTCGTTGGTCCAGGAGCTGAACCTCTCCGACGAAGAGGAGGAGCTGGTGCACGAGCGGATCGAGGCCGCTGGGCTCTCGATCGAGGACGACTGCGGCAAGCAGGCGGCGGAGCCGGCCGGCTACCGCAACGGCGAGCTCGCCGAGACCACGACGGACGCGCTCCAGCTCTTCTTCAACGAGATGCGCAAATACCCGCTGCTCACGAAGGAGGAGGAGATCGAGCTCGCTAAGGCAATCGAGCGCGGAGACCTGGAGGCGAAGGAGCGGCTCGTCAACTCGAACCTGCGGCTCGTCGTCTCGAACGCCCGCCGCTACATGCGCCGGGACCTGAACCTGCTCGACCTGATCCAGGAGGGCATCCTCGGTCTCATCCGCGCCTCCGAGAAGTTCGATTGGCGCAAGGGCTACAAGTTCTCGACCTACGCGACCTTCTGGATCCGGCAGGCGATCCAGCGCGCCCTCGAGTCGAAGGAGCGCACGATCCGCGTTCCCAACCAGGTGGCGCAGCGCGAGCGCAAGGTGATGCGCATCGAGCGCGAGCTGGCGACCAAGCTCGGCCGCGATCCCACCACCGAAGAGGTCGCCAAGGAGGCCGAGCTCGAGCCCGCCCAGGTCGAGGAGATCCGCGACCTGACCAGGGTGGTCACCAGCCTCGATCGCCCGGTCGGCGAGGAGGACGCTGCCTCGCTGGGCGAGTTCATCCCCGACGAGCGCAGCGGGCCGTCCGAGGAGGTCGCAGTCAGCCTCCGCGACCAGACCCTGAGGCGCGCCGTCGAGGATCTGCCCGAGGACGAGCAGAAGGTGATCCGGCTCCGGTACGGGATCAACGGCGACGAGCCCACCAACCTTCGCGAGGCCTCACGCCGGCTCGAGCTGAAGCAGAGCGAGGTCAAGGAGCTGGAGGAGCGCGGCCTCAGCCGCCTCGCGCAGGCGCGCGAGGTCGAGGCGATGCGCGAGGCAGCCTGATCTAGGGCGAGAGCGCGGCCCGCAGGCCAAGGATTCGCGCCACGGAGGCCTCGAATCCCCCTCGATCGAGCGATCCGTTGGTCAACCCCCTGGCCAGCGCCCGCTGGGCCTTGGCGGCGCTGCCCAGGTCGGTGAACAGGACGAGGTCCGTGCCGGCCTTCGCGGCGGCCATCGCCGTCTTGGCCGGACCGCCGACCGCCCGGGCCGAGACCGAGCCAAGCGCATCGGTGATCGAGACCCCCTGGAAGCCGAGCCGGTCGCGAAGCTCCCCGGTGGCGATCGCGCGGGAGAGCGCCGCCGGCTTGCCCGAGAGCGCGGGGTAGATCGCGGTGCTCAACATCACCATCGCGCCGCCGGCCTGCGCAAAGCCCACGTAGGGCTGCTCGTCGACCGAGCGCAGCTTGGCGGCGGGCAGCCGGATCTTCTGCACGGCGTTGTCCGTGTTGATCCGAGCGTCGCCCAGCCCGGGGAAATGCTTGGCGGTAGCGGCGACGCCGCCCGCCGAGAGGCCGCGAGCGAACCCTCCACCGATCTCGGAAACGGCTTCGGAGGTCCGGCCGAAGGTGCGCCCCTCTTCCTGGATGGCCCGTCCGGGACGGCCGATGTCCAGGACCGGGGCGAGGTCGACGTTGACGCCCATCGAGTGCAGGCTCTCGCCGGTCGCTCGCCCGATCCGCTCCGCGAATGCGGCGCCCCTGGCGCCGATCGCCTGCGCCGAGGGCTTGGGGGGCCCGGGCAGGCGCCTGACGAGACCTCCCTCTTGGTCGACGGTCACCAGCAACGGCTGCGGCATCGTCGGCGGACGAGGGATGGCCTGGAGCTCGGAGGTGAGACGGCTGACCGAGCCGCGGCTGCCGACGTTCCCGTCGAACAGGATCACCCCCGAAACCTGGCCCGCGGAGATCATCCGCCGCAGCGCCTTGGGCGGATGGTGCCCCGAGAAGCCCGTGACCACCCTGGCGCCGGCGAGCTGGTCGTCGGTGGGCGGAGCAGCGAGCGTCAGCGCGACTGCGGCGAGCGCGGCAAGCACAGCGGCAAGGTATAGGCTCGCGCGACGTTGGACTACACGATCAAGAACCTCCGCGAGGCAAAGGATGTGGCCGCCGAGGCCGGGCTGTCCGACTCCCTGGAGGCCCGCTTCGCGCATGAGGACCTGGACTCCGAGCGGAGCGGCGTCTCCTACCAGGTGGTGAAGGCGGGCCAGCGCCAGCCCTTCGCACACAAGCACAATGAAATGGAGGAGATCTACGTGGTGCTCTCCGGGACCGGCCGGGTGAAGCTCGACGACGAGATCGAGGACGTCGGCCCCCTCGACGCCGTTCGGATCGCTCCCGCCGTGATCCGCGCCTTCGAGGCCGGTGACGACGATCTCGTGCTGCTGGCCTTCAGCCCCCGGGCCGAGGGCGACGCGGAGATCGTCCAGGACTTCTCCTGGGACTAGGCGTCCGCCCTCGTTCCTAGATTTTCGGCACCCGAACCGGAGGGATGCCGATGCCACCACTGATCAGCTTCGACGAGGCGCTTGAGCTCGGCGCCCTCACCGACCACGACGAGATCGGCGCCCTCGTGGAACGCGCCTGGGAGGTCCGGCAGGACCGCTTCGGCGACTCGACCGACATGTGCTCCCTGGTCAACGCAAAGTCCGGTGGCTGCGCCGAGGACTGCGGGTTCTGCGCCCAGTCTCGCTACGCCGAGGCGGACACGCCGATGCACGCGATGATGGAGCCCGACCAGATCCTCGAGCACGCCAAGGCGGCCGAGGCCGCGGGCGCGCACCGCTTCTGCATGGTCACCCAGGGGCAGGGCCTCTCCAAGCGCGACTTCGCCAAGGTGCTGGAGGGCGCCCGGCTCGTCTCCGAGCAGACCAACTTGAAGCGCTGTGCGTCGATCGGGCACATGTCGGCCGAGCGCGCGCGGCAGCTCAAGGACGCGGGCATCCAGCGGGTCCACCACAACGTCGAGTCGTCGCGCTCGTACTACCCGGAGGTCTCAACCACCGTCCGCTACGAGGGCAGGCTGCGAACGATCGACGCGGTCAAGGAGGCGGGTCTCGAGACCTGCGTCGGCGGCATCCTCAACCTGGGCGAGTCGCCCCAACAGCGCGTCGAGATGGCGTTCGAGCTCGCCGAGCTCGAACCCGACTCGGTACCGATCAACCTCCTCAACCCTCGGGTCGGGACGAAGTTCGGCGATCGCGAGCTGATGGACCCCTGGGACGTCGTCAAGTGGGTCGCGATCTTCCGGCTGATCCTGCCCGACGCCCTCTTCCGCCTGTGCGGCGGACGGGTCGAGAACCTGCAGGACCTCGCGCCGCTCGCCGTCAAGGCCGGCCTGAACGGAGTGATGATGGGGAACTTCCTCACCACGCTCGGCGTCGAGCCGGCCGAGGACCGGGAGATGTTCGAGGAGCTCGGCCTGAACGTCGCCCGGCAGTCCGACAACGGTGCCAACCCGAGGCCCGACAACCGCTCCGGCTGGCTCGAGGGCGAGACGCCCCCGACCCCGGTCGACGAGCTGATCGACCGGCAGGCGGAGGCGAACTTCTGGGACCCCTCTACCCAGCTCCGGGTCGTCAAGAAGAAGGGCAAGGTCCCCGCCTACCCCGAGCCGGCCGGCTGGGGCGATTGATCGACCTGGCTGAACGCCTCGACGAGCTCGAGCAGAGCGGGCTGCGCCGGCGACTTCGCCTGGTCGAGGGACCTCAGGGTCCGCGGGTGCTGCTCGATGGGCGGCCGGTGCTGCTCCTCTGCTCGAACAACTACCTGGGGCTGGCCGACCATCCGCGCTTGCGCAGCGCCGCGGCCGATGCAGCCCTCAGCCTGGGGACCAGCTCGGGCGCGTCGCGGCTGATCTCGGGCTCGATGTCCATCCACGCCGGCCTCGAGGCTCGGCTTGCGGAGTTCGAGGGCACGGAGGCTGCGCTCCTGTTCGGCTCCGGCTACCTCGCCAACACCGGCACGATCGCGGCGCTGGCGGGGCGCGGCGAGGTCGTCTTCTCGGACGAGCTCAACCACGCCAGCATCATCGACGGTTGCCGGCTGGCCGGCGCCGAGACCTTCGTCTACCGGCACTGCGATCCGGAGCACCTCGAATGGGGCCTGCGCCGCGCCGCCGGTCGCGCCGCCCTGATCGTCACCGACGGGGTGTTCTCCATGGACGGCGACATCGCGCCACTGAGCGAGCTGACGATCCTGGCGCGTCGCCACCGCTGCCGCCTCATGGTGGACGAGGCTCACGCCACCGGCTGCATCGGCCCAGGCGGGCGTGGATCGGTAGCCGCGGCGGGGCTGACCGGCGAGGTGGACGTGATCGTCGGGACGCTCGGCAAGGCGCTCGGGGGCTACGGCGCCTACGTCTGCGGCTCGAGGGAGATGGCCGACTTCTTGGTCAACTCGGCGCGGCCGTTGATCTTCTCGACCGCGCCGCCTCCCCCGTGCGTCGCCGCGGCGTCGGCGGCGCTCGAGCTGCTGATCGAACGGCCCAAGCGCGTCGACAGGCTGCGCTCGAACGCTGCGGCGTTGCGTACCGGCCTCCGTTCCGAGGGGCTGGAGCCGATCGGTTCGGATACCCAGATCGTGCCGCTCGTCGTCGGCGAGGCCGATAACGCCATGGCTCTGTGCGAGCGGCTGCTCGAGGACGGGATCTTCGCGCAGGCGATCCGCCCGCCAACCGTCGCGCCGGGGACGTGTCGCCTTCGGCTCACCGTGATGGCGACCCACCGGGTCGCTGACCTGCGCCGGGCGGCGAGGCTGATCGGCGCGGCTGCTCGGGAGCTCGGCCTCGCCTCCCGGACCGAGCCGAGCGCGACCTCGACCAGCCCGACGCCGCCGGCGCTTCGCGAGGCCGCCTGAGCGATGCGCGGCCTGTTCGTCACCGGTACCGGGACGGAGGTCGGGAAGACCGTGGTGGCTGCCGCCATTGCGCACACCGCGCGGACGGCAGGCGAGCGCGTTTCCGTCTTCAAGCCCGCGGTCAGCGGCCTCGACGACCACCCGCTCGCCTCCGAGGTCTGGGAGAGCGCGTCGGAGCTGCCGGATCACGCCCTGCTCCGCCTGGCGGCGGGATCGAGGCAGGGCGACGAGCAGGTGGCTCCGTATCGCTACGGGCCGGCCGTTTCCCCCCATCTCGCGGCCGAGCTCGCCGGCGAGCGGATCGATCCGGACATGCTCCGGGGAGCGGCGCTCGCCGCGACCGAGGACACCGACCTGCTGGTCTGCGAGGGAGTGGGCGGCTTTCTGGTCCCGCTCGCGCCCGACTATCTGGTCCGAGACCTCGCCCAAGACCTCGCGCTGCCGGTCGTGGTCGCTGCCCCACCCGGCCTGGGGACGATCAATCACACGCTGTTGACGATCCAGGCCGTTCGAGAGGCGGGGCTCGAGGTGGTCGCGGTCGTGATCACGCCGTGGCCTGCCGAGCCATCTCCGATGGAGCGGTCCAACCTCGAGACGATCGGCCGGCTCGGATCCGTCGCTGTGGAGACGCTCCCACGCCTCGACCTAACCGAACCCGAGTCATGGCCGGCCCTCCAAGTCGGGGTCGGCTCGCCCCGGGCGGCGAGCAGCTTGCGGGCCGCCTAGCGGGCGCCCGCGGGCACGACGTCCTCGGCGATGGTCGCCTCAGGCACCGCGGCAGCGCTCTCCTCGACGCCGCCTTCGTGTCGACCCGCTTGGCGCGGGCGCCGCGAAGCAGCGTCAGCGAGACGACCAGCCCGGCGACCACGACGAACGCCGCCAGCAGCATCGCGCTGGAGAGGGCGTCGACGAACGTTGCCCGTGCCTGCTCCGGTGCTGTCGCCAGGGTTGCGGGATCGAATCCGGAACCGAGCTGGGCCTGGAAGATCGCTCCGGTCGCTGCAACGCCCACCGAGGCGCCGATCATGCGCGACATCTGTAGGACGCCGGATGCGACGCCGGACTTCTGCACGCTCACCGCATTCATCGCGGCGGTCGACATCGGCGACATCACCAGGGCGATCCCAAGTCCCATCAGGACGAAGGGAACGATCAGCCCGGAGTAGGTGGTGGCGGTATCGATCCCGGCGAACATGAACATCGAGACGGCCAGCACGGCTAGCCCTGCGCTCATCGGTGTCGCTGGTCCCAGCCTGTCGGCAAGCCGCCCGGAGATTGGCGCGATGACTGCGATCACGATCGTCGTCGGCAGGAACCTGACCCCGGCCTCGAGAGCGCTGTAGCCCAGGACGTCCTGCATGTAGAGCGCCATGAAGAAGAAGGTGCCCATCATGGCGAAGGTGATGATGAAGGCGACCAGGTTGGAGCCGATGAACTGACGCGTCTTGAAGAGCGCGAACTCCACCATCGGCGCCGAGACGCGGAGCTCGATCGCGACGAAGATCGCCAGGCCGATCATGCCTCCGGCCAGGAGCGAGAGAATCGAGGTGGAGGTCCAGCCCCAGCTGTTGCCCTCGATGAGGGCAAGCACGATCGCCGTGAGGCTCGCGGTCAGGGCGAACACGCCGGGGTAGTCCACCCGTCGGTCGATCGTCTCGTCACGCGACTCGCGCACCGCGAAGATCGTGGCGATGACGGCGCCGGCCGCAACCGGGAGGTTGATGAAGAAGATCGCGCGCCAGCTCACGTACTCCGTCAGAGCACCACCGACCACCGGACCGATCGAGAGCGCCAGCGCGGAAACGCCGGCCCAGATGCCGATCGCCCGGCCTCGCTCGGCGGCGGGGAAGGTGTTGGTGATGATCGAGAGCGTCGCGGGCATCATCAGCGCGGCGCCGATCCCCTGGATCGCGCGGCTGCCGATCAGCATCGCCGGGTCCTGCGCGATCCCGGCGGTGGCGGAGGTAATCGCGAAGATGATCACGCCGGCCAGGAACATCAGCCTCCGGCCGAAGATGTCTCCGAGGCGGCCACCGGTTGCAATCAGGACGGCGAAGGTCAGCGTGTAGCCGTTGATGACCCACTCAAGCGCCGAGATCTGCGCATGCAGGTCGCGCTGGATGGACGGCAGGGCGACGTTCACGACGGTGTTGTCGAGCATCACCATGAACAGCGCGAAGCACATCGCGCCGAGCGTCCACCACTTGCGGTTGTCGTCCGTGATCAAGTGCCGGTAACGGGTCATCGGTTGACCCTCCTCTCGTTCGTCTCGTAGATCGCGGCGATCTCGGGGCGCTCCAGGAGCGCGTCGAGGGCCGCCTCAAGCTTCTTTCGCTCACCGGCCTCGAGCGAGCCGGTGAACTCCTCCAGGCTCGCGAGGCGCGCAGAAATGATCCGGTCCGCCAGGCGCTGGCCCTTCGTGGTCAGCGTGAGCCGCCTCACGCGACGGTCGTTTTCGTCCTCCACCCGGGTGGCGAGCTTCTTCCGTACCAGCCCATCGGCGGCGCGGCTCGCGGATGCGACCGAGATGCCGAGCTCCTCGGAGAGCGCGGTGACGGTGCGCTCGTCCTGGTCGGGCGTCACCAGCTCGACCAGCACCTTCATCTGCGCGAAGGTGAGGCCGCTCTCGTCGATCACCCGGAAGACCTCGTTGCCCCTCGGGCCCATGCAGCGAACGACCAGGGCGCTCAGCTTGAGGGCCAGGTCGTCTCTGTTCGTCGCTGCTTCCATTAAAGAAAAGGTTACACGCTTGCAACCTTTGCTCAACCGCAACGATCTGTGACAAGGGTCACACGGCCCTGGCCAAGACGTCCATCCGGCGCCGGTCATATGTTGGCCACCGGCGAATGCAGAACGCTGCCCGGCTCGATCACCAGCACGTATGGCACCCGTTCACTCAGCAGCGCGACTGGGTGGAAGACGAGCCGTTGATGATCGAGTCAGCGGAGGGGACCGAGCTGATCGACTCCGAGGGGCGCCGTTATCTGGACGGCGTGTCCTCCCTCTGGTGCAACGTCCACGGCCATCGCCACCCCGCGATCGACCAGGCGGTCCGTGACCAGCTCGATCGCGTCGCGCATTCGACGATGCTCGGGCTCTCGCACCCCGGCGCGGCCGAGCTGGCGGCGCGGCTCGTCGAGATCGCTCCCCCGGGCCTGAGCCGGGTCTTCTACTCGGACTCCGGATCGACCGCCGTGGAGGTCGCCTTGAAGATGGCCTTCCAGTACTGGCAGCACCGCGGCGGGCAGCACGTCAGGAAGACGTCCTTCATCTGCCTCGAGGATGCCTATCACGGGGACACGATCGGCTCGGTCTCCGTCGGCGGGATGCCGCTCTTCCACTCGGCCTTCGGGCCGTTGCTCTTCGACGCCCACCGGGCGAAGGCCGGAGACATCGACGACATGGCTCGGCTGCTCGCGATGCGCGAGGAGGAGGTCGCGGCCGTCGTCCTGGAGCCGCTCGTTCAGGGCGCGGCCGGGATGTTGACTCACCCGCCCGGCTACCTGCGGGCGGTCCGGCAGCTCTGCGAGCGTCACGGCGCCCTGCTGATCTGCGACGAGGTGGCGACCGGCTTCGGGCGCACCGGGACCATGTTCGCGTGCGAGCAGGAAGGGGTCTCGCCCGACCTCCTCTGCGTGGCGAAAGGACTTACCGGCGGCTACATGCCGCTGGCCGCGACCCTCGCCACCGAGCGGATCTACGAGGCCTTCCTCGGCTCGTACTCCGAGTACAAGACCTTCTTCCACGGCCACACCTACACGGGCAACCCGCTCGCCTGTGCGGCCGCAATCGCCTCCCTCGAGCTCTTCGAGCGCGAGCGGACGCTGGTCCGCACTCAGCCCAAGATTCGCCTGCTCTCCGGCTGGCTCGCGCAGGTGGAACGCATGCGCGAGGTGAAGGAGGTCCGGCAGCGCGGCCTGATGGTCGGCATCGACGTCGGCGAGCACGACCCGGAGCTGCGTCTCGGCCACCGAGTGGTGCTGGAGGCCCGCCGCCGCGGCGTCATCGTTCGCCCGCTCGGCGACGTGATCATCCTGATGCCGCCGCTCTCCATCTCGAAGCAGGACCTACGCCGCCTAGTCCAGGTCGTCGCGGAGTCGATCCGCGCGGCCTACCCGGTCGCGGAGCTCGACTCCGGCGCCAAGGGCCGCCTGGACGCGGCGCTGCTCGAAGCGGCCTGACCCGGTCGCGCCCCCGCGGCGCCCCCGGCTACTCCTCGTACGGCTCGAAGTCCGCCTTGCGCGCCCCGCAGACCGGGCAGAACCAGTCGTCGGGGATGTCGCCGAACGAAGTTCCCGGCGGTACCCCGCCGTCGGGATCGCCCTCGTCGGGGTCGTAGATGAACCCGCACGAGGTGCAGATGTAGAGCTGCTTGGTGGTGGTCTCCGCCGCCATTGGGCCGCCAGCCTAGCGAGTAGGCTCGCCGCAAGTGGAACCAGCCGCCCCTCGACCAGCCGCCACCGTGATCCTGCTTCGCCGGGGAGGCAAGCACACGGAGCGCGGCCTGGAGATCCTGCTCGTGCAGCGCAACCCCGAGGCACGCTTCATGCCGGGGGTCTGGGTCTTCCCGGGTGGCGCCGTCGACTCGGAGGATGGAGACGGTGAGGCGGCGCATCGCACCGCGGCCGCGAGGGAGCTTGCCGAGGAGGCGGGGATCGAGCTTGATGCCGAGGAGCTGGTCGCGTACTCGCGCTGGATCACGCCCCGGGTGGTGCCGATTCGATTCGACACCCGCTTCTACCTGGCCCTCGCTCCAGCGCACTCGCCGCCTCAGCCGGATGGCTCTGAGACGGTTGACGCCGGCTGGTTCGGCCCGCAGGACGCGCTCGACATGCACCACGCCGGCGAGCTTCCCCTCGTCTTCCCCACCATCAAGCACCTCGAGTCGCTGGTCGGGTTCGCCAACGCCGCCGAGGCGCTGGAGGCCGCCAGGCACCGTGAGGTGAAGCCGGTCGAGCCACGCGTCGAGGGTGAGGGCGACGATCAGCGGATCGTGCTGCCGGACGAGCTCCCTTAGCTACGCAGGACGCCGTCGCGTGGGCGGCGCGGGCAGCCCCCTGCGCTGCATGGCGCCCCCTCGGATCCGTCCACCGAGCGCGCCCAGGAGCGTCCCGATGATCGCCGTGAAGACGACCAGAATCGGCGCGAAGCCCGGTAGCGAGACCTGCGCGTCTGTACCCGCGATCGCGTGCGCGACCAGCAGCCCGGTGCCGTACAGGGTGCCGCCGACCAGGCCCCGGTCAGCTCCATCCCAGCCGTCGGCGTGCTCGAAGCCGGCCAGCACGCCGCCGATCGCCGCGACCACGCCGATCGCCCAATAGGCCGCGGCCGACACTCCCAGAAGAATCCCCGCGACTGCGCCGAAGACGGTTGGAACCACCAGCCCGAGGATCACCTGCACCGAGCGCGGCCGCTCCCGGAAGAGCGGGGAACTTCGCATCCATCTCTCCATCGCCGCCACCTCTCTCTCCACTACGGGCAACTCGGTAGCCGGCGGCGACCGTATCAGAGACCCCTCGGACCTTAGGTCGCGCAAGAATCCCGCTTGATGACCAGCACGCTTCCGCAGGAAGTCCGCGACGCGTTCGAGAGCTTCATCACGTGTGAGCTCACCACCGTCGACGCCGCCCAGCAGCCGATCACCTGGCCGGTAACTCCCTACTACCGCCAGGGAGGGCCGACCATCGACGTGACGACCGGGCTCGGCTACCCGAAGAAGGCAGACGATGCCCAGGCCCACCCGAGCATTTCCCTGCTCTTCTCGGACCCCACCGGATCGGGAATCGACAGCGGACTTAAGGTGCTCGTCCAGGGAACGGCCACGGTCGACGACGAGGACCTGAAGGCGAACGCCGAGCGGTATATGCGCGAGTCCGGCGTGAAGCTGCCGGCGACGAAGAAGATGAACCCGCCGAAGCCGCTTCGCGGGATGTTCAACTGGTACTACGCCCGCGTCTACATCAAGGTGCGGCCCGAGCGGGTCTTCGTCTGGGCGCGCGGGAATCTGGCCGAGGAGCCGATCGTCCACGACACCCACCTGGAGGAGGTGCGCTCCGGACACGTCGAGGAGCCTGCGCAGGATCTCGCCGCCCCGGCGGCGGGCCCGGCGGCCTGGGACCAGCGCATGGAGTTCCTGGCCGGGCACGAGACGGGCGTGCTCAGCTGGATGGGCCCCGATGGCTTCCCGATCGCCGTCCGCGTTCCGTTCAGCACCGACACCTCAAGCAGGGAGATCACGATCGACGCCGATCCAGCCGGCCTGCCGCTGCTCGAGGGGCGCGCCTGCCTGACTGTGCACAGGCACGCGCCGGACTTCACCTGGCAGCGCAACATGCAGGTCCGCGGCAACCTCGCCCGCTCGGGCGAGGGCTGGCGCCTGGTACCGCGCAGGATCGTCGGCGGCTTCGAGTTGCCCGAGGGTCGCCTGACCCGCTTCCGGGACTTCATCAAGAAGGGCCCCGGCTTCTACCGGACCTACCGCCGCCGCCTGCGGCAGCGACGCTAGCTCCCGATCTTCGGCGGGAAGGGCTCGAGGCCCGCGTTCCAGGGGCCGGCCTTGTAGATGTCGAGGTTGTTCTCTTCCATCTCGCGGTGCAGCCGGTCGAAGATCCCGCCCGCTGAGCGCAGCGCCTCCTTCAGCTCCTCCTTGGTGCGCCCCCGCAGCCGCCAGTGGAAGAAGAGCTGCTGCTCGGTGATGCCGAAGTCGACCTCCGCCGGGATTCGCGTGATCCAGTCGATGAAAGCCGGGCTGAACAGCTCCCTGAGCGCGACGGGATCGTGGTCCTTCGGGACGGTGGCGATAAAGCGCTTGTTGAAGTCGATGCTCTCGAACTCGACCCGGCGCCTGGAGTGCTTGTCGACCATGTCCCCAGGTGTCCGCTCGACGGACTCCACGTCGAAGACTGGGACGACCTTCGCCAGGTCGGGCATGTGCGCCTTGATGAGCAGCGCGGTGGGAAGGATCGCCTTGCGGGCGAAGCCGCCCTCCTCGTGCTCGTCGGCATCGCAGGAGGCGCCGAAGAAGCCGTCGCTGAGCTCACCGGTGAGCCTGTTCGTGCCACCCGGGCAGAGCGCGACCGGGCCCTCCTTCGGATTGATGCCCCCGATCGGCTCGTAGCGGAGGTTGCGCTCGGACGCCAGGCCCGAGACGATCCCCGCCCACTCCTCGGCGTCCCCCTTCGCGCTCACCCGGCGTTGACCAGGTCCTCGCGCCCCGCGGCCTCGAGCTGGGCCTTGTAGCGCGGGTAGACGGGCTTGGTCAGGGGGACGAGCTTGAGGATCTTGGCGACCGGGCCAGTGGCCTTGATCTGGCCTCGGGCAAGCGCCGTGGTCACGTTCACCTTGCCGAGCCAGAAGAGGTGGGCGGTGTCGGCCTCCATGCTCATCACGACCTCCGGCTCCATCTCCGTCTCCCCGAAGTCGACCTCGGCCGGCCCGTCCTCCTGGAGCCGGAGGGTGATCTTCGAGTCCGGCTCGCGATAGTCGTGCTGGAGGATCGTGTTCGCCTTCCTGAACCTGGGCCCCAGCTCAGGGTCGTCGGCGAGGTCGACGAACAGCTTGCCGATCACGTCGTAGACCTCCTGGGCGTCCTTGAAATACGCCACCTCTCACCTCCCATCGGGTGAGCGAATCCTATGAGGCCTACGGGTCCGGCAAGACCTCGGGGATCTTCCCCCCGCCGAAGACGGAGGGGAAGTCCGGCGCGACCGTGCAGGCCGCGTAGGCCGACGGACCGGGGCTCGCGGGCGTGCCGCCCGGGACGTTCGGGCCGACCTGGTTCGGATTCGTCGGGTTGACGAGCGAGGAGAGCGGGAACTGCCCGCTTTCCTCCTGCGGCGGGCTCGATTGCGGGTCGTGAGTGACCGGCTGGCTGAAGAAGGTGTTATTGCAGTCGTGGCTGGGGAAGATCTCGCCCTGGCTGCTCGAGTACGGGTTGCCGATCGCGAACGGCTGCAGGTAGCCGTTGCCTCGGTTCGTTGCCAGCCGCTTCTGGTAGACGGAGAGCGTCTCGGAGGTGAAGATCGTCATCTGCCGGGAGAGGTGAAGCGGCGAGCTCTGCCCCGACTGGAGGGGCAGGAAGTCGGACACCGACGAGGCCGGGTTCGAGAGGAAGTCCGTGACCACAGGCGCCTGATAGTCCAGCCAGCGCACCAGGGGGTTGAAGTTGCCCAGGAACGGATCGAGCCCGTCCATCACGGGTCGCAGCTCACGCAGGAAGCTACTCAGCGACGGCAGCCCGGTGGCCGAGGCCTTGACCAGCGGGTCGAGGTTCTGGAAGAGCTTGTGCGCCTTCGGGGCGAGCCTGCGCACGTCGCGCAACGTCGGGCTCAGATCCCGGGCGACCGGCTTCAGGTCGCTGAACACCGGGCGGGCGTCCTCCGCGAAGCTCTTCAGCCGGTCGAGAGTGAGCCGGCCCTCATTTTCGAAGGTCGGGAGGATCTTGAACGTGTCGGACAGGGCCTTGCTCTGGGAGGAGAGGGCCCCGAAGGTCCTGTTCGCTCCGACGATCGCCCCGGCGAGCGCCTGGTCGTGAGCGGTCAGCGCGGCGAAGACGTCGCCCGTGTCGTGGACGAGCGTGCGGAGTGACTGCTCCTGGCTGCGCAGAGTGCCGAGCACGTCGCTCGCGTCCGAGGCAAACGGCCCGAGGTTGCCGAAGGCGTCGTTGAGGTCGAGCCCACGGCCGTTGATCGCCAGGCCGGCGTTCTGCATCCAGGACTGGAATGCCTCCCGCGTCGGCTTGTCGAAGCCCTGGAAGATCTCGTCGATCTGAGTCTGGTCCTGGACCTGCGTCTGAGCAAGGTGGCCGCCCTCGGGGATCGGCTGGGGGGCGTCGCCGCCGGAGAGCTGCCCGACGTCGAGCGAGCTCGACTGCGCTTGGACGTCGCCGGTGTTCTCGCCGGGCTGGACCTGGCTCCCGGGCGTGATCTCGACGTAGGTCTCCCCCAGCAGGGTCTTCTGACGGAGGATCGCCCTGGCGTCGGAGGAGATCGGCGCGTACTGAGGCTGGATCTCGATTGTCGCCTGGGTGGTGTTGCAGACTGCCGGGTTCGCGTGGCACTCGCTCTCCGGCGCCAGGCCGATGTCCTTGACCTTGCCCACCGAGACGCCGCCGATGCGGACGTCCGCCTCCTTCTGGAGGGTGATCGCCTCAGGGAAGTCGGCGGTGAAGCGGTAGCTCTCCGGCTTGAACGGAACTGGGCCTCCGAAGGTCACCCAGAGGAAGAGGAGCAGGCCGAAGCAGGACAGCGTGAAGCCGACCGCCACCAGGATGCGCCCTATGGAGGGTGCCTGCTTCTGCATCTAGACCGCCTCTCCGTTCATCCGGGTCATGGCGGGCACACTCCGCTGTCGAAGAGCAGGCCGAGGCCGGTGACCTCGGGGATCGGGGTCGCGCCCAGCGGACTCGTGTTGAGGATCGACTTGGCCGTGTTGCAGGTCGCGACCAGGTAGACGTGGCGGTAGACGCCGTGCGCGTCCTGCGAGGAGAACGTGCTGTTTCCGACGTGCGCGAGCCAGCCGAGCCAGTACAGGTAGCCCTCGTCGCGGCCGGCCGTGCCCGGCGACTCGGCGCCATTGGGGTTGTAGGCCGCCATGTTGAACAGCTCGTTCAGCTTCGAGCCGACCGTCGTCAGGCGCGGGGTCGCCCTGACGAGGTTCTGCGCGGCGGGGCGCAGGTCGCGCACCGGCTGGCGCGCATTGCGCACGAACGGCCGGATCTCCTGCTTGACCGGGTCGTATGTGCTCTTGGCGAGGCTGCCCAGCGAGTCGTTGACCGGCTTCAGCTTGCGAGCGAAGGGCCGCAGGCTGTTGACGGCCGGGCCGAGCACGGTCGCCAGCTGGTCCGTCTTGGCGAGGGCGTCGCGGGTCGTGCTCAGGGTCGGACCGAGCAAAGCAACCGTGCGCTGGACGTCGGGCGACTGGCTGGCGATCGCGCCCAGGGCCTGGTCGGATGCCGAGACGAGCTGCTCGATCCCCTGGCCGTCCTCGCCGACGCGGCCCCAGAGCAGGTTCATGTTGTGGATCAGCGTGGCCAGGTTCTCCTTGCGCTTCGCGACCTCGGTGTTGAGGCGGGCAAGGCCCCGGTTGATCGGGCCAAGGCTGCCGATCAGCTTGCCGAGGTCCTTGCCACGGCCATCGAGGCCCAGGCCGCCCTGCGTCAGCAGCAGGCGTAGGTAGGCGCGGGTGTCGCCGTCAAGCGCCGACAGGATCTGGTCCACGTTCGTGTCTGGCGCCGTGTTGGCGATCGGGATCGAGTCGCCGTTTTGGAACTCGTCGTCGTTGGAGCTGGGGTCGGTGTTCGTGCCCGGATCGAGCTCCAGGAACATGTCCTTGAGGCCCGTCTTCGGCCGGAGCAGGATCGTCGCGTTCCGGTAGATCGGCAGGAACTTGCGGTCGATGTCCATCGTCACGACCGCGTGGCCGTCCTCGTAGTCGACGGCGGAGATGTCCCCCACGCGGACGCCGGCCACCCGGACGGTCTGTCCCTGGCCCGGAGTGACCGCCTGGGCGGTCGACATGTCGGCCTTCAGCTCAAAGGGCTTCTCCTCGAGCAGCGGGATCCGGAGGCGCTGGTTCTGGACGATGATGTAGGTCGCGAGCAGGCCCACGGTCAGCAGACCGACGACGGCCAGGAAGTCGCGCAGATGGTCTCGGATCGCCTTGCGCATCAGCCCTTCACCCCCTGAGGCAGCGAGAGGTGCGGGAGCTTCTGCCCGCTGGACTTGCCGTAGGCGTCCCAGTCGCGGACGAAGGCGGCGTACTGATCGAGTATCTGCGCGATCTGCTGCTTGGCGGCGGAGGGATCCGCGGCCTTCTGCTTCTCGGCGTCTGCGAGCTGCGAGAGGATCTCGTAGTAGCGGCTCCTCAGCTGCTGCTCCTCGGGCGGGTAGTAGCGGGTCGACGCCGACGCGCTACTCGCGGAGTGCGGCGTGGTCGTCGGTGACGCACCGACCTCGCTGTGAAGATCGGGCGGATCCTGCGTCTCGCACGGGACGTCTGGCCTGAACGGGGTCTTGGCGGATGACTGCTTGGCCGGCTGGGAGCCCTGGAAGGCGAACGGCGTAACGCCGGTCAGCGGGTCGGGCAGGTCGGGGGTGCTGAACGGTGCGATCGTGTTGTTTCCACCGCCGCCGAGGACTCGGAACTCCTGCCCGTTGGCGTCGCCCGAGCGGCTCTCCCCCGCGACCCCCGTCAGCCCGTAGGCAGTCTCCTGGTAGACCTTCCCAGCCGCCGGGTCGCTGTCGGTGTTGGGGATCCGCGTATTGCTCCACGGGATAACGACGTTGTTGAAGCAGGAGGCGAGCGCCCGCGACTGCTCCAGGAACGGCAGCGAGTCGTTGCTGAGGGCCGCGAGGTCGGGGACCGTCGGGCGCAGGTCGTCGACCAGGCCGCGCAGCTCCGGCTGCGAGACCAGCTGGCGGAGCTGGCCGATCCAGGGGTTGGCGTAGTCGAGCGCCTGGTTCGCGGACCTCACTCCCGGGAGTGCTTCGCGGGAGAAGGCGCGGAGGGCAGGGAAGTCCTGGTTGAGCTTGAGGAGGGCCGGGCGACCCACGGCGAGGACCTGCGGCAGCTGGACGATCGCGTCACGGAGCGAGGCCTGGTGCGCAGCGAAGTCCCCACTGACCGTGTTCAGGTTGGTGATCAGTCCCTGCAGATGGGCGCTGTTCGCATCAAGCTCGCGCGCGACGACATCGAGGTTCGAGACGAAGCCCGCCAAGTCGCCGGGCTGGGTACCGAGCAGGGCCTGGTTCACCTGAGCCGTGTACTCGTACGCGGCCGGTGAGGTCCGGAAGGACTCCTGGAAGCCCTTCGCGCCGCCGTACTTGTCGAGCGCCCCGCCGAACTCCTTCAGGAAGATCTGGAGGTCCTGGCGCACCGGCGCCTGGAGCGAGGTCAGGACCTGGTCGAACTGGACGGAGTTCGAGGTCTGCTGCTCTGGGACGACGGAGCCGCTGTGCAGCTCCGTCGCGCTCGGGCTGCCCGGGTGGAGGTCGACGAACAGGTTCCCCTCGAGGAAGAGGCGGGGCCGCAGCTGGAGCGTGACGTCCTGGCGGACCGGCAGCGCCGTGTCCTTGAGGTCCATCGTGACCACGGCCGCGTCCTCCCCGTTGCCATTCGCGTCCGTCAGGTGCTGGACGTCGCTGACCTGGCCGACGTCGACGCCGGAGATGCGGACGGGGCTCTTCGCGCGGATGTTCTGCGCGTCCTGGAAGACGGCCTTGAGCTGGTAGCCGTGCCCGGCGAACGGGATCGTCTTCGTGAACGCGAGGTAGAAGCCGATGAAGGTCAGCACGATCGCGATCAGCCCGATCTGGGCGTTGGAGAGGCGCTTGCGGTGATTCGGATTCACGTCAGTCACCCGCCCCGTGCCCGAAGATGCGAGTCCCGTCCTGCTCGAGGAACAGGTCGGTCTTGCCGAGCGGGGCGACCCCGGCGGCCTTGGCGACGTTCTGGACCCCGAAGGTCGGGTTGTCCTTGTTCTGACCCGGGATCAGCGCCTCGCCCAGCGCGTAACCGGTCTGCCCCGCCTGGCAGTTGGGCTGGCCATCGGTGACGGCCGGGCCGTACGGGTTGCCGTGGAGGATCGGGATCGCGACGGTGTCCGACGCGTTGCCGTCGTTCGCCGGAAGCGCGTCGAAGATCCCGGCATTCGGGCCGGCGATCGCATTGCTCGAGAAGCGCCCGTCGCCCTGCCCGCCCGAGTAGTTGTCCATCGGGTCGCGCGGCGGGGAGTCCGGGCTGTTGGTCCCGGCGATGGACGGCGGGATCACCCGCTCCGCGTAGCCGAAAGGCGTCGGCAGCTCGAAGTGGCTGGTCAGGTAGGTCATCCAGTAGTTCCAGTAGTTGCAGACCGTCTGTGCCGGGACGATCTTCTGGCCGGCGTCCTGGATGAGGTTGAAGGTGTCCCCGAGGCGGTTGAGGCTGGTCAGGGTCGATGGGTCGGCGACCAGGTCGTTCAGGCTGGACATGACGTCCTTGAGGTCGTTGTTCGTCTGGACCGTGCGCGGCAGCACCTTGGCGCCGAGGGAGACCGCCTGGTTCAGCGTCGGCAGCGAGGCGCGCAGGTCGCGGACGCCGGGTCGGAGCAAGCGGGAGAACTCGGCGAAGTCGGCGAGGAAGGGCCGCTGAACCGGCAGCGACCGCAGGCCCGCCTCGAGCGCGGGCGGACCGCCCGAGATCGTGTCGCGCAGGGCCTGCGGGTCGGAGGAGATCGCCCCGAAGGCGATCGCGCCGTTCGTGAACTGCTCGGCGTTGTCCACCGCGACGGGGGCGACGATGCGGGCGGCGTCCGCCAGCTCGGGGAAGAAGCGGACCAGCTGGGTGGCAGGATCGGAGAGGGCGGCCGAGACCGGCTTCAGGTTCGAGAACAGCGGGTTGAGCGCCCCGATCGCCTCGTTCAGGGAGGCGCCCCGGGCCGCGAAGGCGTCGCCGAAGCCCTGAAGGACGCGCTGGCTGTTCTCGCGGGTGGCGGTGTCGAAGGTGTTGTAGACGTCGTCGAACTCGACCTGCGGCTGAGCCTGGGCGAGCGGCAGGGCGGCACCCTGGGGCAGGCCCGTCTGGCTGGTCCCGCGGCTGATCTCCAGGTACTTGAGCCCGAACGAGGAGCGGTAGCGGACCCGGATCGTCGAGTCGGCCGGAAGCGGGTCGGCGCTCTTGTCCAGCTTCAGATTGAGCTTGGCCACCGTCGACGCGCTCGAGCCGTCGGCCGTCTCGCACCCGCTGTTCGGGGGCGCCTGGACCGTGTCGATCGACTCCACGACCCCAACCCGGTTTCCGCCGATCCGGACCTCGTTGTTGGGGCCGAGGCGGGCGGCGTCGCAAATCTCGGCGGAGACGCGGTAGGTGGGGACGAACGGCAGCCCGTTGTTTGCGTTGTAAGCGAGGAAGACCGCCACGATCACGATCAGCGTCGTGATCGCGCCGACCATCGTCGGCGACGCCGCCATCGATCCCATTCGACCGCGGCCGCTCATCGCAAAGCCTCCCTATATATAGGGGCGCGGTCGATCATTGGCCGAGGAGGAAGTTGAGGAGGTCCTGGGTGGTGGACCCGGACGGGGCGCTGCCGTTGAGGTTCACTCCCTGCGGGAGCTGGGGCAGCTGCGGAAGCTGGGAGAGCGGCGGGAGCTGGGGCAGCAGGTCCTGGAGCTTTTTCTTGGCGTCGTCCTTGATCTTGTTCGGGTTGACGCCGCCGAGGATCTTTTGGATCTGCTTCTGCTGCTCGGGAGTCGCCGCCTGCTGTTGCGGCTGGGCGGGGGTCGCCGTCGCCGACTGAAGACTCGCCGCCGTGTGGGGTGCGTCGGCCGGGTTGCAGATGGAGTGCTGCTCCGAGCCGTTCGGGCAGACGCTCGGGTCGTAGCGACCGAGGTTGCCGAAGAGGCCCGAGGGGTTGGTCCCGTAGTTGATGCCGGGCTGCTTGTCGCCCAGGATCCCGGCGCACTCGGCGAAGTTCTTCGGGTCGGTCGTTTCCCCGCCGCCCTCCGCGGGCAGCTTCGGGCCGGTCTGGTAGCCGCAGGGCTCATTGCCCCCGGGCGCGCTGACCAGCGTGATCCCGAGCGCGTGGCCCAGATCGTCGAACAGGTTGAGGGTGTTCGCCTGTACGTAGGCGTAGTTGAGGAGGCCTTCCATCCCGTTGTACCCCGGATTGCCGCCGTTCGGGTCCGAGCCGGGGGAGGCGCCGTTGGCCCACTTGCACGGGGCGGTCTGGTCGCCGTGCAGGGTGACGTTCTGCTTCTGGTCGAGCTGTTGAACTCGCTTGTCCGCCTCCCCGGGCTGCTCGCGCAGGTCGTAGCGTGCGCAGGCGTCCTCCTCGACGGCGTTCTTGGGGTCGGAGATGCTCTCGAGGAACTGCGCGACCTGGTCGGCGGCGGGGTAGGCCTTGGTGCTGGCCTGGTCGAGCGAGGCGATCTCATCCTGGCTGTTCGCGAGGGCCGTCTTGCCGACGTGCGCCGCGCCGCCGAGGGCGGTGAGGGACTGCTGGGTGCCGTTGTTGAATGGGGGTAGGTTGGTCGCCAGCTTGTTGAGGCCGGGCGCCGCGGCATGCAGGTCGGTGAGCAGCGGGGTCTGCTGCTCGGCCAGGTTGCCGAGCTGGAACATCGTCGGCTTGAGCTGCGCGAGGAAGTCGTCGAGCAGATGGAAGTTCTGGGAGAGGTCGCTGCTGCGCTCGGCCGAGATCGCGGCGGTGCGGCCGGCGTTGTCGACGAAGTGGACGACGTCCTCGCGGCGGTTGGCGAGCTGGGCGAAGATCGCGTCGGCGTTGGTGTTGAGCTCGGCGATCGTCGTGTTCTGCTGGCCGAGGATGTTGAGGACCTGCTTCAGCTGCTGGAGGGCGGGGGCGCCTGAGCGGATCGCCGCATTCAGGTTCTCGGCGTTGCCGTCGAGCGCGGTCCCGAACTCGTTGATCAGGAGCTGGAGGCGGTTCTTGAACGGCTCGCGCAACGTGTTCTGGGCCAGGTCCGGCTGGACCGTGGTCTTGTTGCGTGCCGCGGGAATCGGCCCGGTCAGAGGCTGGGGCGAGGAGCCCGGCTGGCAGTCGAGGAAGTACTCGGCGATCAGCGACTGCGGCTCGGATGAGCAGCTCGCGTCGGCCTTGAACTCCGGGAATCCCGAATCGACCTCGAAGCTGACCAGCGCGGTCTTCTGGGGTGTGATGTCGAGGCCGGTGATCGTTCCCGCCTTGGCTCCGGCGACCCGGAGCTCCGACCCCTTGACCAGCCCGAAGGCGTTGAAGAGCTCGGCCTGGTAGGTGTGGCTGCCGGACGCGCCCGCCCCGGCGACGAGGTAGGCCGGGACGGCCGCGAGCAACCCGAGGATGAGCAGGATCCGCCTCATGGCCCGAGCGGGGTCTCGGTCGGATCGCAGTCGACGGTCCCGCCCTGGGTGAGCTGGTCCTGGGTCAGGCCGCGCTCGTTGGAGCCGGGGCAGCGCCGCAGGTCCTTGATGCCCAGGGCATTGGTGAGCTCGCTGCCGCTCAGGGTCTGGCAGACGCTTGTCCCAAGGGGGATCTTGAGGATCTCAGCGACGTCGTTGCAGGGGACACCCGCGGAGGGCGGGCCGGCGCTGAACGTGTTGGCGGTGGTCGAGATTCGCCCGATGCCGCCGAAGGCGTCAGGGAAGCCGGAATGCCCGAAGTCGTCGAACCAGCCGGTCAGCTCCGGGCTGTACGCCCTGAGCATGGAGAGCTGGGTGAGCGAGTTGTTCAGTGAGTCGGCCGAGGCCGGCAGGGCGCCGGGGCGGGACTCGCCGTTGCGATCGACCGGGCCGACCCCGATCTGGGCCAGCGGGTCCTGCAGGCGGGTGAGCTCGATCAGGTCGTTGTTCGGGCCCCGCGAGTTGATCACCCCGTTGAGGCCCTTGACGGTGGGGACCGCGTCGCGGGCGAACCCCCGCAGGCGCTTGGCGAAGGGCTGGAGCTTGCGGGCGACCGGGCGGGTGGCATCGACCAGCGGCTGGACGTCGTCGAGGGCGGCGCGCAGGTTGACCGCCGTGGTGTTGAACTGGCGCATGAAGTCGGGCAGCTGGCCGACCGCGGAGGCGAGCGAGGACTGCTCGGAGCCGATCGTGCCGAGCATCCCGTTCAGGTTCGACACCAGGGAGGAGATCTCGGGGCTCTTCTGATCGAGGGTCGAGGTGAGCGAGGCGGCGTCCACCACCAGGCCGGAGAGGTTGGCCTGGTCCGAGTTGAGCTCTGCGAAGACGCGCCGCGAGGTGGAGAGGAAGGGGTTCAGGTAGTAGAAGCCGCGGTTTGCCTTCGCCCCGACGCCGTCGTAGGCGCGGGCGAAGCCCCGGATCACCTCCTGGAGGTGGGAGACGGTGGGCTTGTTGAGGGTGTTGAAGAGCTGGTCGAGATCGACCTCGGAGGTGGTGTCGGCCTGGGTGATCTCGCCGCCCGAGGAGATCCTCTGGTCGGTGTTGGTGGTCGGGAGGGCTAGGTCGACGTAGCGGTTGGCGATACCCGAGAGAGACTGGGAGCGGATCGTGGCGTGGGTGCCTGCCGGCAGCGGGGCGTAGGCCGAGTCGGAGATCTCCATCTTGACCAGGGCCTGGCCGGAGTCCGAGAGGGAGATCTGCTTGACGGAGCCGACCGGGACGCCGGCGACCGAGACGTTGTTGCCGGTGACCAGCTGGGAGGCATTCACGAACTGGGCGGTGACGGTGTAGGTGGAGCCGCCTCCCATCACCAGCAGCAGGACGACGGCGACGGCGCCGATCAGCGCGAAGATCGCGGCAACCCGCCCGACAACACTCGATGTTGGCACTGGCTCCTCTACCTACCCGTCGCTGTCAATGGACCGCGCCTGGGTACCCCGCCCAGGCACGGACAGCTACCTAATTCTTCCATCGGCGCTCGCAGGGTGTCAAAGGGGAACCGTCGCCTGTGCAGGCTCCGGAATCCCCATTACCAAGCCGTTTGCGGCCCACCGGTCGTTGAGTTCAGGTTAAGCATCCCCAATTCCGAGTAGGAAGCGGTCCCAGAAAACGGGTACGCACGCCCCAGGCGTGGGGAGCCTGCGGCGGGACCTACCCCCGGGGGGAGAGCTGGCCGGCCGGGATCACGCCCGGATAGAGCGCGGCCGTCCAGACTGGAGCGAGCCCCTTGACCACCGCGCGGGGCGTCCGCTCGCGGCTGCCGAGGTACATGTAGCAGCTGCGCTCGGCCATCCAGAAGAGGGACTCAGCGGTGGTGCGAGGGTCCAGGGTGCGGGGGATCAGCCCGACATCCTGCTCGGAGCGGACGTGGTCCGCGGTCGCCTCGATGAACCTTTCGGCGATTCCGAGCCAGAGCGCCCGCACCTCCTCGTCGTAGGTCGAGACCTCGGTCGCGATCCGCAGGACAGCGGCGTGCTCGGCGTACACGGAGACGACTCCTTCGATCGCCCTCCGGACCCGCTCGGCCGGCGGGCCCACCCCGTGCCACCAGCGCTCGGCCATCTCGTAGAGCTGTTCCGAGGCCTCCTCGAGGGCCACCAGCAGGAGCTCCTGCTTGTCCTGAAAATGCGTGTAGAAGGCACTGCGCGATAGCCCCGCCGAGCGCGCGATCTCGTCCACCGTCAGGTCGCGAAATGACCGCTTGTCGGCAAGCTTCACGGCGTTGCCGATGACCTTCTCGCGGGACTTCTGACGTCGCTCTCGGCGGGTCCCTCGGATAGCCTTCGGACGGGTCGATTTCGCTCTGGCGGCGGACTGCAAACCACGATGATTCTACCGTTCCTGACATAGTGTCCGACACAGTGTCTGACACCGTGTCGCCCAGCTACGACTTCGACTGGATCGTGATCGGCTCCGGCTTCGGCGGGTCGGTGTCCGCCCTCCGCCTGGCGGAGAAGGGGTACCGCGTCGCGATCCTGGAGTGCGGGCGCCGCTATCGCGACGAGGACTTCGCGGAGTCCACCTGGAACCTTCGCCGCTACTACTGGATGCCCCGGATCGGCCTCCGCGGCATCTTCCGGATGACCGCCTTCAAGGACGTCTTCATCGTCTCGGGCTCCGGCGTCGGCGGCGGCAGCCTCGGCTATGCCAACACCCTCTACCGCGCCCGCCCGGCCTTCTTCCGGGACGCCCAGTGGGGCGGCCTCGAAGACTGGGAGAGCTCCCTCGCCCCGCACTACGACACCGCGGAGCGGATGCTCGGCGTCACCGACTATCCGCTGGAGGGACCGGCCGATGAGCTGCTGAAGGAGTACGGACGAGGAGATCGGCGTCGGCGACACCTACAAGCAGACCCGCGTGGGCGCCTACTTCGGCGAGCCCGGCAAGGAGGTGGCGGACCCGTTCTTCGGCGGCGAGGGCCCGACGCGCTCCGGCTGCATCGGCTGCGGCAGCTGCATGGTCGGCTGCCGGCACAACGCCAAGAACACCCTGCCCAAGAACTACCTCTGGTTCGCCGAGAAGCTCGGCGTCGAGATCCTCCCCGAGCGCCAGGTGACCGACGTCCGGCCGCTCGAGGGCGCAGCCGACGGCTCCGAGGGCTACGCGGTGAGCAGCGAGCGGTCCGGCTCATGGCTGCGCAAGCGGCGCTCGACCCTGACCGCGCGCGGTGTGATCGTCGCCGCCGGCGCCCTGGGCACGAATCAGCTGCTCCAGAGCTGCCGTGAGCGCGACTCGCTGCCGAAGGTCTCGCCCCGCCTCGGCGAGCTGGTCCGGACCAACAGCGAGTCGATCAACGCGGTCACCGCCACCACCGACGAGCGCGACTTCGCCAAGTCGGTCGCGATCAGCTCGAGCATCTACCCCGATCCCGACACGCACATCGAGGTCGTCACCTACGGCAAGGGCGCCGACTCGATGAGCTACCTCTTCACGCTGCTCACCGGCAAGGGCACGAAGCTCACCCGTCCGCTGCTCTGGCTCGGCCAGGTGCATCCGCCATCCGGTCCGCTTGGCTCGGGTGCTCTGGCCGATCAAGTGGTCGCGCCGCACGGTGATCCTGCTCGTCATGCAGACGCTGGACAACGCGATCCGGCTGCGCCCCAAGCGCCGGCTGCTCAGCCGCGGCGTCAAGCTCCAGACCGAGCAGGATCCGGAGAAGCCCAACCCCACCTTCATCCCGGCCGCCGACGCGGCCGCGCGCTGGATGGCGGAGCGCACCGGCGGCATCCCGCAGAGCGGACTCACCGAGGCCATCTTCAACATCCCCACCACGGCGCACATCCTGGGCGGGGCCGTGATCGGCGACGGGCCCGAGCACGGGGTGGTCGACGCCGGCAATCGCGTCTACGGCTACGAGAACCTGATGGTCTGCGACGGAGCGGCGATCCCGGCGAACCCGGGAGTGAACCCAAGCCTGACGATTACGGCACTGGCCGAGCACGCGATGGCGCAGGTGCCGGCGAAGGTCGACCCTTCGTCGAACGGGCCGGCCTCGGCTCCCCGAGGCCGCCCGTCCTGCCGAAGCGAAGGTGGTCCTAGCTAGCCGACGAGAAGTGCTCGGCGGCCCGTGGCCCAGTTGACGACGTTCCACCAGGCGTCCAGATAGTCGGGCCGCTTGTTCTGGTACTTCAGGTAGTAGGCGTGCTCCCAGACGTCGCAGCCGACGATCGGGGTCTGGCCGTCTGAGATCGGCGAGTCCTGATTCGCGGTTGAGACGACCGCCAGGCCGGAGCCGTCGTGGACCAACCACGCCCAGCCTGAGCCGAACTGGCCGATGCCCGCGTTCTTGAAATCCTCCTTGAAGGAGTCGAGGTCCCCGAACTTGTCGTTGATCGCGGACGCGAGGTCGCCTTCCGGCTCGCCGCCTCCGTCGGGGCTCATGATCTCCCAGAAGAAGCTGTGGTTCGAATGCCCGCCCGCGTTGTTGCGGACGGCGGTCTCCTTGTCGCCCAGGCTCGACAGGTTCTGCAGCACCTCGTTGACGTCCTTGTCGGCCCACTCGGTGCCCTCGAGGGCCGCGTTTGCCTTGTCGACGTAAGCCTGGTGGTGCTTGTCGTGATGAATGCGCATCGTCTGCTCATCGATGTGAGGCTCGAGCGCGTTGTAGTCGTAGGGAAGGTCTGGGACCTCGTACGCCATCTGCCCTCCTTAGGGGTCGGTGGCCTGCTGCTTCTAATCTAACGATCGTGCACAGCGGCCCGCCCGGCGGAGGGACATGGACCGGCGTCGCCGTGACGGTCGGGGGCATCCTGGTCGGGGTCGGGGTAGCCCTGGCAATCCCGTCCCTGCGGGGGGCGATGAGCGACGCCATCCATGGAGACACCGCGTCGATCCGCCACGACCTGCATGGGAGCGCGGCCGGGGCGCTGCTCGTGATCTGGCTGGCGATGGTCCACGTGATCGTCTGGTACCCGGCGGAGATCCTGGACGCGGCCTCGGGCTACGTCTTCGGCTTCGGCGTCGGGTTCCCGCTCGTGCTCGGCGCCTGGGTCCTGTCGGCGCTCGCGTCGTACGCCGTCGGCAGGCACTTCGCCCGCCCGGTGCTCTACCGCGTCGCGGGCGAGCAGCGCTTCCAGCGAATGGAGCATCTGGTCCATCGCGGCGGGGCACTCGCCCTGATCGGAGTCAGATTGATCCCGATCATGCCGTTCAGCCTGATGGGCTACGTCTGCGGTGCGACCCGGATCCCGCTCTGGCGCTTCATCTGGACGACGGCCGTCGGCTATGCGCCGCTCACCGCGTACTTCACCTATCTCGGCAGCAGGCTCGAGGGCTTCTCCGCCGAGGATCCGATCGTCTGGATCGGCGGCGGCGCGATCATCCTCTGCATCTTCGCCGTCCGGTTCCTCCTGCCGGGGGCTGCCAAGGATTCAGCCGAAGGGGAAGCGAGCGCGGGGGACTAACCCCCGCTGCGGAACTCGTCCAGGTCCCCGCGAGCGCGGCGCCGTACCAGCAGATTCATCGGAGGCAGCCCGAGGACGAAGCCGGCGGGCCCGAGCGCCTGGCGGGCCCATCGCCAGAACGAGAACGAGTCGTCGTGCTCGGCGATCCTCCCGTCGCGAAAGCGGAACCTCGCGTGGATGTCGTTGACCACGTGCCGCTCGCCTCGGAAGGTGTAGGTCGCAATCCAATGTGCGGTGCCCTGGTCGCCATCCGCCTCGTGCTCCGCCAGCTCCACCCTCAGGTCCTCGGAGCGCCCGGTCAGCATCCGCCACATGTCGCCCGCCTCGGCGCCCGTCAGCTCGCCGAAGGCCGGATCGTGGAACCGGCCATCGGGGTCGTACAGCTTCGCCATCGCCTCGCCGTCGTGGCGATCGAGGGCCGCGTAGAGCTCGCGAATCACCTTGGCGTTGTCGGCCACGTCCCCACGCTATCCGCTACCGCCCCTCGCGGTGTGCCGCTCTATCCTTCTGCCCCTCGGGGCGTGGCGCAGCCTGGTAGCGCGCACCGTTCGGGTCGGTGAGGTCCCCGGTTCAAATCCGGGCGCCCCGATTACTCCTCACACGCTCGGCAGGACCTTGAACTTCCTGACCGCGGGCTCCGGATCGACGAGACCGCTCGGGCCGACCGCCTGCACGCGCAGCACGTGCTTGCCGAAGCTGAGCTTCGTCGCCGGCTTGAACGGCGAGATGCAGGGCTGGAAGGTGCCTCGATCGAGCTTGCATTGGAAGCTCGATCCGGCCTGGTTGGAGGTGAACTTGAACTTCGGCTTGCGTTTGTTGGTCTTCTTCTTCGGGCCCTTGGTGATCGTCGTGTCGGGCGGCGCTGCCGCCGGCGGCGCCGGCGGCGGCGGTGGCGCCGGCACGTTGACCGCGAACAGGCGAGTGGCGATCTTCGTGTTGCCCGCGGTGTCGGTCGCCTGGACATGGAATGCGTAGGAGCCGTTCGCGAGCGGGCTGACAGGGGTGTCGCGGTTCCCGGGGCCCGAGCAGGCGCGGAAGTTGGCGGTTCCGGTGTCGATCGAGCACTTGAAGGTCGGCGTGCCCAGAGGTGGGTCATTCCCCGTGAAGGTGAAGGTCGGACGCGGGTTGGTCGTGGTGCCGGTAGGCCCGCTCAGAATCTGGACCGTCGGCGGAGTCACGTCCACCGTGAACGTCTGCGTCGCGATCGCGGAGTTACCGGCCGCATCCGTTGCCCTCACGTGGAATGTGTAGGGCCCGCCCTCCGAGAGCGGACTGGACGTGTCGCTGTTCCCGGGCCCCGAGCAGGGACCGAAGGTCGGCGTGCCGAGGTCGATCGAGCACTCAAAGGCGACCGGCCCCACGGAGTCCGTGGCGCTGAACGCGAATCGTGGAGTGTCGTCATTGGTTGGCCCATTCGGGCCGAGGTTGACGCTCGGCACGGGCGGAGTCGAATCCTCGACGTATGTGACGAAGCCGGACGTTCCTGGCAGCGTCGAGGAGCAGGGCGAAGGGGTGACGCCGTCGGTGCTCTGCACGTAGTACTTGGTGTTGGAATCCTCCCCGACGGGATCAACCGTGATCCCGGGCGAGGCGAAGTTGGCGACGCTGTCGCTTCCAACGGGAGTGCCCGTACAGCTCGGGTCGGTGTAGACGTCGACTTCCGTCGCGGTGGGATCGGCGACGCCAACGATCGCCGGGTTGTTCTCGTTCTTCGGAGAGGAAGGCGCGGTGCCGGTCGGGCAGGGCGTGATTGGCCCAGACACAGGGCTCCCCACAGTGACCAGGCCGGTGGCGGTCTCCGATTGGCCGTCCGGGTTGGTGACGGTGACATCCTGGGCACCGCTCGACGCGCCGGTGGTATCGAGGTTGAGGGTGATGTGGGTTGGGTCGGTGTAGACGACTCCGCGGACCACCACTCCGCCGGTGACCGAGGCGGTGATGTGGTTGGAGAAGCCGGGTCCGGGGTCGAAGAAACCGGATCCCCCACTCGTGGTGCCGGTGACGTCCACCTGCTCGGAGCAGGACCCGGAGCCGACGGTGCTCGGGGCGGCGACCGAGGGCGTCGCAGGGGGTGGTGCCTGCAGCCTTATCACCCTCACTCCCCAGGAGTTGCTCGCGTTCGCGTACTCCTGGAAGGTCCAGAAGGTCTGGTTGTCGTTGGGGTCGACGACGGTCTGGGAGTAGTCGCCCCAGCGCTTGTTGGCGGTGTCTGACGGAAGGTTGTACGGGCTCGAGCTCGACTGCACGGTGTCCGGCGACTGGGTTGTCCCCAATGGATCGGTGCTCAGGCGCCCAGAGGCCACCACCTCGGCGAACCGGCCCACGCCGGCGCTGCTCGAGTTCAGCGAGGCGTGCCCCTGTCCGTTCATCGCGATCGACGGCATCCAGAAGAACCGTGGGTTCGACGCCGTGTCGAAGAGCGTCCCGGACTGCCCAATGGGCGGCGTGACCGTCGGCGTGCCGGAGAGATCGCCTATCTGGTACCAGCGACCCGCATCGCGGTTGCCGAGGGTCTGGGTCCCGGTTGCCACCCCGCTCGCGTTGACGCTGATGTTGTGAGCGGTCCACAGGGTGTCCGTCCCATCGGGATCGCGAGCGATCATCGCCTCGAAGAGGCGGTCATCCAGGGCGTCGAGGGTGTTGTGGGTGCCCTGCGCCGGAACGTTGAGCGGCAGTGACGTCGGGGGGACCGTGACCTGCAGGTTCCCGGAGATGCTCGGGGTCCCGCCGGGGTTGGTGATCCGCCGGACATCGAGCCTGCTGAAGACCTGGTTGTCTGCGCCGACGACGTAGCCGTCCGTCACCGTCGAATCCATGTCCGTCGCGGGCTGGGGAGACGAGGGGCCGGGACCCGTGGAGTTCGCCACCCGGAACCCGGTCACCTGAAGCGGCCCGCCGGTCAGCAGCGTCGACTTCTTGATCACGTACACGCTGCTCCCGGCGTAGCTGTTCCCCGAGAAGCCGTTGACCCCTATGTAGACCGCCTGTGAGTCGACGCCCAGCTGCGGATAGTCGGCGAACTGGCCGTTGTTCGCTGGGATCGGGGTGTTCTGGTTGAAGGAGAAGAAGGTGAAGCTGCTCAGGTTGTTGATGTCGGGGCCGGAGCTGACCGCGACCATCACCCGATTGTTCTGGCTCTGGGTGTTGATCGCCGAGATGATCCATCGCCCGGTGAGCCGGTCGAACTCGACACCTGGATCGGTCGGCTCGCTGCCGTTTCGCACCGAGTCCCAGAACGTGTCGTCGGTGACGTCGAGCGCCATCAGGTTTCCCTGCTTGTCGAAGACCTTGATGCGCCCGTTGACGTCCACGACGGCCTGGTCCGGGCCTACCGCTCCCATGGAGTCGGGCGGAATGAACCCGGACTCGTTTGCCTGGACACCGAGGAAGGAGGTGACCTCCGAGAACGAGGAAAGGGGGCCCAGGGCGGCCCGCCCGGTGCGGAGCTGCCTCGCGCTTGGCGCCTCTTCCTTCGGTCGCGTCTCGGGCTCTCCGGGAGCGGGCTTCTCGCCGACCTTCGGCTCGCCGGAGCCGGCATTCTCTCCGGCGGCGCGCTCCGCTCCAGAGGGGTGCTCACCCTCAGCGGGGTGCTCACCCTCAGCCGGCTCCTCTCCGGTTCCCTGCTTCTCGCCCGAGCTCTGCTCCTCGCCGTCGGCCGCCAGCTCAACGGGATCCGGCTTCTCTCGGATCTCCGTGATCGGGCCTGTTCCCCTACGCCGGTCGAGGCGTTCCTGGCGCGCCTGCATCGATGCGATGGAAACCTTCACCCCGTGCCCGGCCAGGACGGGGTGCCCTCTTGTCGTCCCAGGCCCTCCGTGGGTGATGTTCCCTGCGATCGCGACCGCCAACGCCACCGCCACAAGCACTGGCAGCACCGCCAGGAGTACGCGACGCTTCATCGATCGCCGAGTGTAAAGGCAGCCCGGGTGGTCAATGTGGGCGGCGGCGGTCTCCTCTTGAGCAGCTTCAGGTTGATCGTCTGGGTGCTCGCGACGCCTCCCGTCGGAAAGAATGTGACCGTCACCGGGACCTTCACACGACCCTTGCGCAGGAGCCGGCGCTTCGCCTTGCCGATCGTGGCGAGCTGGAAGGTGACCGGTCCCGCCACGGGCAGGTTCTTGGGGTCCCGCTTCTTCAGGCCCTTGCCGGCAAGCGTGACCACCCCGGGGTTGGAGAGGTCGGCGGTGATGGACGCCGTGCCCGTCTTGCGGTCACGGATGATCCCGCCGAGGGTGAAGCCGTTGTCAGGGACGAGGACAGCGAGCAGGTTGAGCCGGACGCCGTTCACCGGGCTGAAGGTTCCGCTCGATCCGTCGGCGATGTTGCCCGAGCGGTTGAGCACCGTGTCGCCGGGAGTGGGAAACGTGCAGGCGCTCGGCAATCCGCTCTCGTGGATGCCGAGCATGTCGCCGGACTCCACATGGAGATTGACGCCGACGGTGTTGAGTCCGCTCGACAGGGCGTGCGCGGGCGCATGTGCGATCACCTGGAAGGCGTCGGGATCGCTGGTCCGGCGGAAGACCTTGAGCACGTACGTCGCACCGGCGCCCGACGACCTGGTGCTCCACGAGGTGATCGTTCCCGCCACCCGCGCGATGTACAGGTTTCCGCCGGTGACGCTGGGCTGGAGGTAGTCGAAGTTGGGGGTAGTGCAGCTCGCCGCCGGGGTGGACGCCGGCAGCTGCCCGATCGTCACCGCCGCTCGGGCATGGGCCGACATCCCCACGGCCGTCGCGCAGACGAGCGCCGCGAAGGCGACGGCTCGCCGCCGTGCGTTGATTCGGTTGGTTCCGAGCGCGGGCACGCGCCCCAAAGAGCCCTCCATGCGATTCCGACCCTCCCCGGTCTGAGGGCAGAGTAGCGGTCGAGGTCCGAAGGTCAACTCACCTGAGCGATTGCCGCCTCGACCTCGGCCAGGGAGGGCGACTCGATCAGCTGGCGGGTGCCATTCGGGCCTTCCACCACGACGGCGGGCTGTGCGGGGAACCGGCGGTCTGCCGAGAGTTTGTCGTCGGCATTGAGCGTCTCTTCGATCGAGCTCCGGTCGTTCGATGTCGTTCTGCCACTGCTCGACGTTGAAGTTCAGGATCGCCCTCGCGACGTTGTTCAGGAACTCCTGCGTGGCGCCGCCCCTCTTCTTCGCCTCCTCCTGGTTCAGGAAGAAGAGCTCGATGAACTGCCACTCGTCGTCCTGCTTGGCTGCAGCCACGGCGCCGAACGAGGCGAGCCCGAAGCCGGATTCGCTCATCGGGAAGTGGTGGTAGATCATCTGGATCTGCCCTGCGCGCACCGGCCCCCGGAGCAGCGGCACCACCACGTCGCGATTCCAATCAGAGCAGGGGTCGCATTGCAGGTCGTTGAAGACCTGGACGGTCACCGGCGCGTCCCCCGGCCCGATCCGCGCGCCGTCCTGCTGGACCCCCCCAAGCAGGCTCTGGGTCTCCTCCGCCCCCGTGACCATGATCTGCCCCTCGTCACCCGTGCCGATTGAGAGGCTGACGATCGCGAAGCCGAGCAGGCCGACGATCAGCGCCAGCACGAGCAGCCCGACGAGTCGCGGGCGCCTCCGCGGGGATTCCTCGCTCACCCGGCGACGGCCTTGTAATAGCGGACGGCGAGCCCTGTGAGCAGCGTGCGGAGACCCTCCTCGATCGGCGTCTCGGTCTCCGTCGCCCAGTCCCCTAGTCCGCGCGCCTCGATCGCCTCGCTGCGCTCGACGACCTCCTCGACGAGCTCCGGGTGCTGGTCGCAGAAGAACGCGCCGATCGAGTACAGGTCCGTCTCCATCAGCGATTGGATGAAGGGGTCGGTGCCTGCCTGTGTCGATGCCTCGCCGGGGCTCATGGCGGCATGGTAGTTACGCTGGGATCGGTGGCATCCCGCGACGAGATCCTCTCCTTCTGCGACGACCTGCTCGACGTCAGGTCGTTCGAGGACTACGGGCCAAACGGGCTTCAGGTCCCGGGGACTGGAGAGGTGAGCAAGGTCGCGACGGGCGTGAGCGCGAACCTCGAGCTGCTTCGGGCCGCGGTCGATTCAGGGGCCGAGCTCGTGCTCACCCACCACGGCCTGCTCTGGGGCCCCGAGCTTGAAGCGCTGTCCGTGCCGATGGCAGCCAGGCTCCGGGCTCTCCTCTGCGCCGAGGTATCTCTGGCGGCCTACCACCTGCCGCTCGACGCCCACGCGGAGATCGGGAACAACGCGCTGCTTCGCGACGCGCTCGGCCTGGAGCCGGACGCGCGCCCCTTCGGCGAGGCGAAGGGCGCCGCGGTGGGCGCCATCGGGCGCGCCCCGGAGCCGATCGACGTGGCCGAGCTGGGCCGCCGGCTGACGGAGGCCGTCGGCCGGGAGCCCCTCGTCTTCGATTCGGGCCCGGAGCGAATCTCGAGCGTCGGCATCGTCACCGGCGGCGGCGCCTTCGCGATCCACGAGGCGGGGCGGCTGGGGCTCTCGGCACTGGTCACGGGCGAGCCGAGTGAGCCCGTGATGGGGGAAGCGCGCGAATACGGGGTCCACTTCCTGGCCGCCGGCCACTACGCCACCGAGACCTTCGGGGTCCGGCGGCTCGGGGAGCTCGTCGCCGAGCGCTTCGCCGTGATGCACGAGTTCATCGACGTCCCAAACCCCGTCTAAAAGTGCCCATCTCCCCCGCAAACTGCGAAAAAATGATTGACACGTCGCCCTGAAGCGATATACATGGATTCCGGTTTTTTCGGCGTTCACGAGGAGAGGAGTGGCCTATATGTCCGTTCACCTGACGCCCACGGAGCTTGCGGATGAGATGCACATGAAGCGGCGCGATGTGCTCTCGAAGTGCATCGAGATGAATGTGCCCATCCTCAAGGGTCGGATCGACAAGACCCTCTTCGAATCCTCGCTCAGGGTGTTCCAGGCGCAGAACAAGCAGGCCACTGCTTAAGCCAGGGCGTCGGCTGGCTGCTCAGCCAGCCTCCTAATAGACTCCATCGCATGGAGACTGCGACCGTCGCGGCGACCGGTAGCGCCGCGGAGTCAAGCACCCACAGCAAGACCTGCGCGGACCTGATGCCGCTCGCGGCCGAGCGACACGCCGACCTCGCCGCCGTCACCTACAAGGACTCCTCCGGCCAGTGGGTCTCGAAGACCTACCGTGAGGTGGGCGACATCGTGCGGCAGCTCGCGCTCGGCCTGATCGAGCTCGGGATTGAGAAGGGCGACAAGGTCTCGATCCTCGCCAACACCCGCCCCGAGTGGACCTACTTCGACTTCGCCGCGCTCAGCGTGGGCGCCACCGTCGTACCGATCTACCAGACCAACTCCCCCGAGGAGTGCCAGTACGTGATCGAGAACTCGGACGCGAAGGCCGTGATCGTCGAGGACTCGGAGCAGCTCGCCAAGATCGAGGAGATCCGCGCCCAACGTCCCGAAGCTCGAGCGCGTGATCCGCATGGAGGGCTCGGGCGGCGACGCGGTCTCGATGGACGAGCTGATCGAGGCCGGATCGGGCCGCTCGGACTCCGAGTGGGAGCAGCGCTGGCAGTCCGTCACTCCCGACGACATCTGCACGTTCATCTACACCTCGGGCACGACCGGCCCGCCCAAGGGCTGCGTCATCTCCCACGGCAACTACCGCTCGATGGTCACGATGGCGCTCGACGAGAGCGTCCTCGACAGCGAGACGACCACCTACCTCTTCCTGCCGCTCGCGCACTCGTTCGCCCTGCTGATCCAGTTCCTGAGCTTCGACCTGGGCGGCAACATCGCCTATTGGGAACGGGATCCGCTGAAGATCGTCCCCAACCTGGCCGAGGTCAAGCCCGAGTACTTCCCGTCGGTCCCGCGCATCTTCGAGAAGATCTACACGGCGGCCACCAGCGAGGTGGAGAAGTCAGGCGGCCTCAAGAAGCTCGTCTTCAACTGGGCCATCGGGGTGGGCAAGAAGGTCCGGGAGCGCGAGCGGGCCGGCAAGCCGATCGGCTGGCTCCTCCGGAAGCAGTACGAGTTCGCCGACAAGCAGGTGCTCTCCAAGATCCGCGCCCTGTTCGGCGGCAACATCAAGAACTGCGTCACCGGAGCTGCTCCGATCAACCCCGAGATCCTGCGCTTCTTCGACGCCGCAGGGGTTCTCATCCTCGAGGGCTGGGGCATGACGGAGACCTCGACCGCCGCCACGGTCGCCAGGCCGGACGCCTTCAAGTTCGGCAAGGTCGGCCGCGCCTTCAACGGCTGCGAGATCAAGATCGCCGAGGACGGCGAGATCCTGGTCAAGGGTCCGAACATATTCCAGGGCTACTACAAGAACGAGGAGGCGACCAAGGAGACGCTGGAGAACGGCTGGCTGCACACCGGCGACATCGGCGAGCTCGATGAGGACGGCTACCTCTCCATCACCGGTCGCAAGAAGGACATCATCATCACCGCGGGCGGAAAGAACATCACGCCGGCGAACCTCGAGGCCGAGATCAAGCAGAGCCCGTACGTCTCCCAGTGCGTCGTGATCGGCGATCGCCGGCCGTATCTGGTCGCCCTGATCACCCTGGACATGGAGGAGTGCGAGAAGCTCTGCCAGGAGAAGGGCTGGCCGGCCGATCCGGCCGAGCTGAGGCGGAACGAGGGGATGCGGGCGATCATCCAGGAGCATCTCGACAAGATCAACGAGAAGTTCGCCCGGGTGGAGCAGGTGAAGAAGTTCGAGATCCTGCCCCACGACCTCTCCCAGGAGACCGGCGAGCTGACGCCGACGTTGAAGGTCAAGCGGAACGTCGTCGCCGACAAATTCGAGCAGGACGTCGACTCGCTCTACGCCTGAAACGTGCCTGGTAGCGCCCGATTCCTTCAAGGGAACCCTGAGCGCTCTGCAGGTCGCGGAGGCGATCGGAGCGGGCCTGGAGCGCGGCGGTGCCGGCGCCGACCTCTGCCCGGCCGCTGACGGCGGCGAGGGGACGGCCGCGGTGCTCGTGTCCGCAATGGACGGCGAGCTGCGTACGGCGCCCGTGCACGATCCCATGGGCCGTCCGATCGAGGCCGAGTACGGATTGGTCCGCGACGGCTCGACGGCGATCGTCGAGGTCGCGGCCGCATCCGGCCTGGACCTGGTTGGCGATGACGAGCGGGACCCCGAGCGAGCCAGCAGCGCCGGTACGGGCGAGCTGATCGCCGCAGCGGTCGAGGCGGGTGCCCGCCGCGTACTGGTGGCCGCGGGTGGCAGCGCGACCACGGACGGCGGCAGGGGCGCCATCGATGCCCTCGAGGCAACCGGGCTCCGGAAAGCCAAGCTCGAGGTCCTCTGCGACACGTCCGTCCCATTCGAGCTGGCGGCCGAGGTCTTCGCGCCCCAGAAGGGCGCCTCCCCCGAGAGCGTCGAGAGGCTCACCTCACGACTGGTTGCGGAGGCCGGGGCGCTGCCACGAGACCCACGCGGCCGGGTGATGACCGGCGCTGCGGGAGGCCTTTCAGGAGGCCTCTGGGCGGCCTTCGGCGCTCACCTGGTCCCCGGCGCCGCCTTCGTTCTCGGGATCCTCGGATTCGATCGCCGCCTGGAGGACGCCGACGCGGTGATCACGGGAGAGGGGCGACTCGATCCGCCCAGCCGGGAGGGAAAGCTGACCGGCGAAGTCGCGCGCCGCTGCCATGCGGCAGGGGTGCCGCTGCACGCCATCGTCGGTCAAATCGCGATGGCACCTGATGAGCTCGAGCGCCTCGGCCTGGCCTCAGTCGCCGAGGCCGGCACTCCCGAGCGCATCGAAACGGCCGCCGAGACGATCGCCTCCGATCAGGGCGGCCCGGCCCAGCCCGCCGCGTAACAGGGGTCGGCCCCGCAGGGGTCGACGATGTGCCCGCTCGGCATCAGGAACTCCGCGATCTGGTGGCGGATATCCGCCGAGGTGTTGATCACCGTGTCGTGCGGGTCGACGCCGAAGGAATCGTCGGGAGCCGTGTTGGTGATGGGCGCCGGATCGGTGCCGAGGAAACCGCCCGATCCATCGTCGCGCTTGGGCCCGATGTCCCAGACGAAGAACCCGTTGCCGTTCGCGGCCGGGCCCGAGAGGTTCCCGAGCGGCGGGATGTCCGGGAAGAAGTCGACGAAGCCGGGGGTGCGCCCTGGATCGAGCGTCGGATGGCGCAGTGGCGCCCCGATCGTCCTGGCCTCCACCTCGGTCGCCACGTTGGATACCTGATGGTCGCCATACGCCATATCGATCAGAACGTGATGCGCCGGA
The DNA here is from genome assembly GCA_963817275.1 of uncultured Solirubrobacterales bacterium. GTDB lineage: Bacteria > Actinomycetota > Thermoleophilia > Solirubrobacterales > 70-9 > DASUPK01. The sequence continues at coordinate 229,861 of CAWFOA010000009.1, forward strand.
GTGCCGGGCAGCGGATTGCTGGTCATGTGGTTGGCGTAGCCGTTCGGCTCACCCCTGTCCCACATCAACTGGATCATCGCGAGGAGCAACGGGCGCTCGGACTCGTTCGGGTAGGACGGGTAGAGGACCGTGGCGTAATCGGCAAAGTCAACGCTGCGGGTGAGCAGCGTGGAGTAGTTCATGCCGGGGACGTAGAGAACCGTGCGCGTGATGTCGGGCTCGACGGCCGTCAGCGCTCCGCCCGCGATTCCACCCTGGCTGTTGCCGTAGTAGTAGACGCCGTTGCTGTGGTCGATCACCGACTGGGCGCCGAACTGGAACGCCGGATCGCTCGAGAAGCCGCCGGACTTCATCAAGCAGCCGGTCCAGGTAGATGAAGTTGAGGAAGCCCTGCTGTAGCCCGTCCGGGAGCGGCTGGAACTTCGACAGGTCCTGGAGCGCGACGATCGCGGTGCCGACGTCGTCCTCCATCATCCCCGTGAAGTCGGTGGCGCAGGTCAACACGCCCTCGTCGTTGCCGAGCTCGCGGACGTTGGTGGTGTGGACCTCGGTGTAGTCGCCGAACAGGCCGTGCCCGTACATCGAGGGCCTCACGGTGTGGTCGAGGTTCCACACGCCCGAACCCGGGCTGGTCTCCGTGACCGCTGAGAGCGGGATGTTGCAGGTGAAGCGAGCCGCCATCGTGTTACCCGGGGTCTGCTGGGGCAGTCCGTCGGAACCCGAGGTTGAAATGCCCGCCGGGGGTGCACCCGGGCGTGCTGAGGAAACACGGCACCTGGTAGGTGCCGGTGACCTCGCGGACGTTCTGGCTGGCGTGACTGCCCGTCAGAGGGTTGCTCGGATCGTCGACCGTCTTCACGTCGGTGACCGTGAACGCGGGGGACGAGCCCTGCATGACGCCGTCCCCGGGGGTCGTATCGCCGAGATCGGCCAGCCCCCGGTCTCGGATCGAGAGCATCCGCTGGGTGATGTTCGTCGTGCTGGCGACGGTGAAGTCCCAGGCGTTGTAGAGGTCGCCTCGGGGAATCCCTGACTGCTCGAGCTTGGAGAGGATCTCGTCGAAGTGGGGCCGCCGGCTCTCGATCGCGGGGACGTTCGTCGTCACGCCGTCCCTGTAGAGCGCGAAGCCCGGCGGCGCGGGGATCGTGTTGCCGGAGGAGTCCTTCAGGTTGCGCATCGCGACGATGTAGCGGTGGCCCTCGATCAGGTTGCGGCCCGGCCTAATGATCAGGTCGGTGTTCTCGGGGCCGGACGCGGTGGAATCCAGCTCCGAGAAGATCAGCTGGCGCTGGCCGGTGGAGGCGTCGATCAGCACGATCGGCTGGTTCGGGTCGAACGCCCGGTCCATGTCGGTGAGCGGGACCGCGCCGGTCTTCTGGAAGGCGGTGGGATTGTCGAGTCCGGGGATCCGGGTGACGATGCTCTCGCCGGGGCTGAACCCGTCGCTGCGGTTGATGTCCGCGGGGTTGATGTGCACGCCGCTCTTGTTGGCGGGCGTCGAGGCGTCGCTGAGGCTGACGCGCAGGCCGGTGGGCGTCCCGGAGTCGGGGACCGTGTAGTGGTCGCTCGGCCAGGGGAACAGGCAGTTCGTTCCCGGGTTGGCGATGATCTCGCAGCGCGCCGCACGGGAGAGGACGTCGCACTGCGGCACCGACTGCGACAGCGTCGCGCTTCCCTTGGGGTGCTTGCCCTTCTTGCGCTTCTTCTTTGGATGCTTGCCCGGCACCTTCGCGGTCAGGATCAGCCCACTTGCCCCGCAGCCCTGGAGAACGTCGCTCCCGGCTGCGCTGAGCGGCAGGGAGAACGACTTCTTCCCGCGCTTGGCGGACACCTTCGTCGGATCGGTCAGGGCGGGGCCGCCCCCGTATCCCCTCACCGACAGGACCAGCTTGCGCTTGCGCGGGGAGCGGACTGCGACGTTGACCTGGCCCGATGAGAGCAGCGCGGTGTCGCTCTGGGTGCTCCCCTGGAACTGGAGCGCCAGCCCCTTCTTGTGATGCTGCTTCGCGATGGCGCCGGAAGGCAGCATCAGGAGGGCGATCAGGAATGCGCCGGCGAGCAGGCCAAGCGCGACACCGACCGATCCCCGACCGATTTGCCGATCGCCAGTCACAGAAGTTCCTCTCTCCGATCCCTCGGACCCCCTGGCCCTGCGCGGAACGTATCAAGTGGAGGCACCTGGAGGCAGGGTCGCGGTAGCGTCTCGCGGATGAGCGAAAGGCAGCGGATCGCGCTCGTGACGGGGGCGAGCAGCGGCATAGGGGCGGCGACGGTCCGCGCCCTGGCGGCCGCCGGCTACGACGTCGTGGCGGCGGCCCGGCGGGTGGAGAGGTGCGAGGAGCTGGCCCGAGAGGTCGGCGGCCGAGCCCTGAGGCTCGACGTGGCCGATCCCGACTCGGTGGCGGAGCTCGAGGAGGCCCTCCCGGAGCTATCGGTGCTCGTCAACAACGCCGGGGGAGCGCTCGGGCTTGAGCCGGTCGGCGAGGCGGACGAGGAGAACTGGCGCCAGATGTACGAGACCAACGTGCTGGGCGTGATGAGGGTGACCAAGGCGCTTCTCCCCGCCCTGGAGCGCAGCGGCGACGGTCACATCGTGGTGATCGGCTCGGTGGCTGGCGTGGAGATCTACGCTGGCGGAGCGGGCTACACCGCGGCGAAGCATGCGGCCAATGCGGTGACGCGAACGCTTCGCCTCGAGCTGCTCGGCAAGGCGATCCGGGTCAGCGAGGTGGCCCCGGGCATGGTCGACACCGAGTTCTCCCTCGTCCGCTTCGAGGGCGACCGGGAAAGGGCCGACAGGGTCTACGAGGGAACGAACCCGCTGAGCGCCGAGGACGTCGCCGATGCAATCGCCTACGTCGTCACCCGGCCCTCACACGTCGACGTCGACTACCTCTCGATCAAGCCGACCGACCAGGCGACGGCGCGGGATGTCCACCGCCGCTAGTTCCCTTTCGCGGCCTCCGCCTCGCCGGACTGCCTGAGCAGCGCGCCCGTGGTCTGCTCGAGGATGCGCCGCCAGGCGGAGATCCCCTTCTCCTCCTCCTCGACGGTGTCGATGACGCGCTGCACCCGGCGGGCCGAGATCTCGATCCCGTGGCGGGCGGCGATCTCCTTGTAGCGCTGGTAGTCGCGGGCCAGCCTGACCGTCACCGACTCGAAGCCGTGCTTCGCGATCTGGAGGCGGGACGAGTAGTCGAGGATCGACGTGCCGAACATGAGCTCGTCGTCGAACTCGGGCTCGATCAGGATGATGTCGACGTCGGGGAAGCGCTCCCTCCACGACTGGACGGCGAGATGGAGGCGAGCATGGGCGAGCAGGCGGAACGCCTGGTTTCCGATCGCGGGCATCCCCATGTCCGAGACACGGCGCACCCGCGAGCCGAAGACCGTCGGGATACGGGTCTCGAAGTCGTTCACGTAGGGGACGAGCGGGTTGACCACGACGATGAACTTGGCCCCGGCCTCGACCGCGACGTCCACGTTGGTCGTCGAGATGATCCCGCCGTCGATCAGCTGGCGGCCCCTGAGCTCGTAGGGCTCGTAGACGATGGGCAGGGCGCCGGAGGCGGCGACGGCCCGGGAGATCGGCACGTTGTCCCACTCGCCCTCGCCGAAGACGATCCGCTCGCAGGTGTCGAGGTCGGTGGCCGTGATCCGCAGGTCGGCGTCGAGGTCGCGGAAGTCGTTGGTGCGGTCGGGGTCCGAGAGCACGTTGCGGACGTACCGCTCGATTCCCCGGTTGTGGTAGATCCCGGTCGGCAGGCCCTCGGCGAGGCCCATGACGATGTCGACCATCGAGATCTCGCCGATGTTCCCCGCCAGCCGGCGGACGGTGCCGGCCACGCGGAGGGGCAGCATGGCCATTCGCCCGGCGAAGCCCCTGTAGTTCGGGCGGAGCAGGGTGCGCAGCGACGCGTTCTCGATCGGCGAGGGGAGCGCCTTGTCGAGGACGCGGAACATCTCCTCGGGCGTGACGCCGTTGGCGACCATGCTGGCGACGAAGGCTCCCGCGCTGGTGCCGACATAGATGTCGAAGTCGTTGACGGTGCGGTTGACCGCCAGCAGGTCGAAGGCGCGCAGCGCGCCCATCTCGTAGACGCCGCCGGTGAACCCGCCGCCGCCTAGAACCAAGGCTGTCTTGTCGCCCCGGCCGCGCCGCCTCCTCCCTCTGCTGCTGCGCGGTTTGCCGCCGGGGCCGTCGAACTGGACGACTTTCCCCATGAGAGCGGCGATTATGGCAGGGGCAGGCTGGTCAGCCAGCAAGACACCGCTACCTTGCGGCGGCAGGGCTGTTTGATTGAGCATGTCCAGGCACAGAGGGGCGATCTTCGTCGCGCTGCTGGCGGTGGCTGTGATGGTTCCGACCGCCGCTGCCCAGGCGCGCTCGTCGGGACCCGACAGGGCCTTCCGGACGCCGATCGCCCACGGCGCCGCCGCCGCCCACACCGCCGTCTCGCGCACCAAGCTCGCCGCCGGATTGGCGAAGCTCTTCCGTCACGTGGGCAAGAGCGGCGCCTTCGTCTTCGACCCGAGCGCGCACCAGGTTCTCTTCTCCCGCAAGGGCGGACGGGCGCGCATCCTCGCCTCAAACTCCAAGCTCTTCACCACCTCGACGGCGCTGGCCCGCTTCCAGCCCGACGGTCGCCTGCACACGACCGCCTGGTCGAGCGACGCGACCATCGATGGAATCAGCCAGGGCCTCTACCTGCACGGCGGCGGAGACCCGACGCTGACCAGCAGCGGCCTCAGCAAGCTCGCCGATCGCGTGCACGCTGCGGGCGTCACCTCAGTGCAGGGTCCGCTGCATTACGACGACTCCTTCCTCGACCAGCTGACGGGGATCCCCGAGCACGGCATCAGTCCCGAGGGCGTCGGCACGCTATCCGGGCTCGAGCTCGACGGCGGGTCCCTGAACGATCCGGCGAAGACGGCCGCGCAGCGCTTCGAGGACGAGCTGCGCAAGGACGGTGTCTCGATCGGCAGCAGCGTCGCCCCCGCGGTCGTGCCCGCGGGCGCCTTCCAGATCGCCGACCTGCCGTCCGGGACGATGGCCGACCTGGTCCAGGACACGAATGTGCCCTCGAACAACTTCCTCGCCGAGATGCTGCTCAAGGACGTCGGCGCCCAGTTCGGCGGCAGCGGATCGACCGCAGCGGGCATCTCCGTCGTCAAGCAGTTCGCCTCCAAGCAGGGCGCAAAGTTCAAAGGCGAGAACGGCTCGGGCCTGACGCGGCGGAACAAGGCATCGCCGGCCTCCGTCGTCAAGCTGCTCGATTCGATGATCGAGGACGACTCGCTCCGCGACGCCTGGATCAACTCGCTCGCCGTCGCGGGCCAAACAGGCACGGTCGCCGACCGCATGCGCGGCACGGCGGCCGCGGGGAACTGCCACCTGAAGACGGGAACGCTCAACCGTGTCAGCGCCCTCTCGGGCTACTGCTTCCGTGGCGGCGATGACGCCGATCATGCCGTGATCTTCTCGCTGCTGATGAACAAGACCGACGTGAACCGCGCCCACCTGATCCAGGACCGGATGGCGGCCCTGATCGCGCGCTTCTCCCGCTAGACGCGGCCGCGCGGAGGGGCGCTTCGCTTCTTCGGCGCGCCGTCCTGGCCGACCAGCTTCTGCAGCCCGCCCTCGTCGATCACGTCGACGCCGAGCTCCTCGGCCTTGGCGAGCTTCGAGCCCGGGCTGTCGCCCGCGATCACGAAGTCGGTCTTCTTCGAGACCGAGTTGACCACCTTGCCGCCGGCGAGCCGGATCAGCCTGGTGGCCTGCTCGCGGCTCAGGTTGGGGAGGGTGCCGGTCAGGACCAGCGTCCTGCCGTCGAGCGGACCGCCCTGCTTGCGGCGCTCTGAGGGGTCGAGCTCCATGCGCAGGCCCGCCTTGCGCAGCCGCTCGACCAGCTTCCGCGTGCGCTCCTCGGAGAGCTCCTCGTAGATCTGCTCGGCGAGCACCGGGCCGATCCCCTCCGCCTTCTCGATCTCCTCCGGCTGGGCCTCCAGGAGCGCGTCCATCGTGCCGAAGTGCTCCGCCAGGGACTCGGCGTTGACGAAGCCGATCCCGGGGATGCCGAGGGCGTAGAGCACCCGTGAGAACGGCATCTTCTTCGCCCCCTCGATCTCCTCGATCAGGTTCTCCGCCGAGATCTGGCCGAAGCCCTCGAGCTCGGCGATCCGCTCCGCCGTCAGGTCGAAGATGTCGGCGGCATCCGAGATCACGCCCTCCTCGAGGAAGCGGTAGGCGTTCTTCTCGCCGAGACCCTCGATCTCGAGCGCGCCGACGGAAGTGCTTGACGTGCTGGAACTGCTGGCCGGGGCAGCCCGTGCGGTTGGGGCAGATCGTGAAGACGCCGTCGTCGGGCTTCACGGTCGGGGTCCCGCAGAGCGGGCACTTCTTCGGCGGCTTCGGCCTGCGCGCGCCCTTCTTGCGCCGCTGCGTGATCGGGGAGACGACCTGCGGGATCACGTCGCCCGCCCGCATCACGACCACCTCGTCGCCCTCGCGCACGTCCTTGCGCTCCAGGTCCTCCTCGTTGTGCAGCGTGGCCGTGCTGACCGTCACGCCGCTGACGTGGACGGGCTCGAGCATCGCGAAGGGCAGCAGGTGCCCGGTGCGCCCGACGTTCCAGACGATCTTGTTGAGCTTGGTGGTGGCCGTCGTCGGCGGGAACTTCCAGGCGACGGCCCAGCGCGGCTCGCGCCCGGCGACGCCCAGCTCCCGCTGCAGGCCGCGGTCGTCCACCTTGACGACGACCCCGTCGATCTCGAAGTCGAGCGCGTCGCGGCGCCCCTCCCACCAGCGGCAACGCTCGGCGACCTCGTCGACGCCGTGCAGGATCGAGATGTCGTCGTTGACCTTGAAGCCGCGCTCCTTGAGCCACTCGAGCGACTCGCTGTGGCTGTCTGGCTCCCAGCCCCTGAGGGCCGCCACGCCGTAGCACCAGATCGAGAGCGGCCTCGTGGCGGTGATCGTGGAGTCGAGCTGGCGAAGGGACCCGGCGGCGGCGTTGCGAGGATTGGCGAAGGTCGGCTCCCCGTCCTGGGCGCGCTGCTCGTTGACCTTGGTGAAGCCGGCGATGCGGCAGGTAGATCTCGCCGCGCACCTCGACCAGCTCGGGGGCGCCCTCGATGCTCAGCGGGATCGCCTTGATCGTGCGCAGGTTCTGCGTGACGTCCTCGCCGATGCGGCCGTCGCCACGGGTCGCGCCCCGCGTGAAGACCCCGTTCTCGTAGGTGAGCGAGATCGCCAGGCCGTCGACCTTCGGCTCGGTCACGTAGCGGATCTCCCGCCCCGAGATGTCGAGCCGCTCGAGCTGGCGCTCCACCCGCTTGGCCCAGGCACGCAGCTCATCCTCGTTGCGGGCGTTGCCGAGCGAGAGCATCGGCTCGTGGTGCTCGACCTGCTTGAACCCCTCCAGCGGCTTCCCGCCCACCCGCTGGGTCGGGGAGTCGGCGGTGAGCAGCTCGGGGTCGGCTTCCTCGATCTCCTGCAGCTCGCGGAGGAGGTCGTCGTAGTCGGTGTCCGAGATCAGCGGGTCGTCGAGCACGTAGTAGCGGTGATCGTGCTTGGCGATCTCCCGCCGGAGCTCCCCGGCTCGCTTCTTTGCCCCCTTGGGAGCGCTCACCGCCGCGTGGAGGCCTCTCCGGCCGCGTCGTTCGGGGTGGTCCTCGATTCGGCCTCGCTGAGCATCCCGGCGAAGTCCCAGTCCCGCAGCCGGTCGAGGCTCGGCCGGTCGGTGAGATCGAAGTGGACCGGGGTGACCGAGATGCGCTCGGCGGCGATCGCGGAGAGATCCGACCCCGGCTCGTCCTCGAACGACGGCTCGAAACCATAGATCTGGTACCGGTGCCGGCCCGCCTCCGGATCCTCGTCGACCAGCTTCATCTCGTCGTTGTAGAGGCGCTTGCCAAGGTGCGTGACCTCGATCCCGGTGGGCGGGCCGGCCGGGCAGTTGACGTTGAGCAGCGTGTCCGCCGGCAGCGGGTCCTCGGCCACCCGCTTGACCAGCTCCGCGGCGAACGCGGCCGCCACCGAGAAGTCGAACTCGCGGCCCCAGCGGAAGTCCATCTCCCGCGCCGCCGACTGCTGGGAGATCGCTATGGCGGGGATCCCCAGCACGATCCCCTCCAGGGCCGCGGCCACTGTGCCCGAGTAGGTGATGTCGTCCCCGAGATTGGAGCCGTGGTTGATGCCCGAGACGATCAGCTCGGGGCGCTCGCCGACCAGCCCAAGCTCGGCGAAGCGCACGCAGTCGACCGGGGTCCCGTCGGTCGCGAAGGCGCTGGAGCCGTCGTCGAAGGGAATCTCCTCCACCCAGAGCGGCGACCGGGTCGTGATGCTGCGGGCGGTCGCGCTGCGGTTCGAGTCCGGCGCGATCACATGGACATCGAAGTCCGGGATCTTGCGCAGCTCCGCACGCAGGGCGTTCAGCCCCGTTGCCTGAATCCCGTCGTCGTTGGTGATCAGGACCCGCATCACATCGATTCTAAGGACGGGCGGCCGCGATCCATGCGGCGCTCATCCGGAGGCCGGATCGCTATGCCTGCGACTGCGCGGGTGCGGGCTCCTCGGCCGCGGGAACCGCCTCAGCCTCGGGCTCCCCGCCCCGCCAGGCGCGCAGCTGTTCGCGTAGGTAGACCCAGGCGAGGCTGCAGCCATAGAGCACACCGGCGACCGGAGCGGCCACCTCCAGCGCCTCGCTGCCCGTCGCCTCGCCGAACTCGTGGAGGCCGCCATAGATCAGATACGCGGCGAAGGCGATCACGAGCAGGCTCGTGACGGTGAAGAACTTGCTCAGGTCCAGCTTGAGCGCGCCGCGATAGAAGGCCACCCCGAGGCCAACTGCGGCCACCAGCCCCAGTACTCCGCCGGCCACTGCGATCACCGGCCCCGAGTTCTCGGTCGAGGCGAACAGGAAGAGGGCCGTCTCGAGCCCCTCGCGAGCGACCGCGACGAACGCGACCGTGGCCAGTCCGATCGCCCCGCCGGTGCGAAGCGACTCGCTGACCTGCTCCCGCAGGTGAGAGCCAATCGTGGCCGCCTGCTTGCGCATCCAGAAGGCCATCCAGGTCACCAGGGCGGCGGCGAAGATCATCGTCGCGCCCTCGTAGACCATCTCGCTGGTGCCCTCGAGCTCGCCAACGGAGAGGAACAGGGTCGCGCCGATCGCGAAGCTCGTGAGCGCCGCCGCAGCGACGCCCCACCAGACGGCGGCCGTTTGCTCGCGCTGGCCGGTCTTGGCGAGGTAGGCGAGGATCAGGCCTACGATCAAGGTCGCCTCGAAGCCCTCTCTCAATGTGATGACGAACGTGCCCATCGGGTTAGGTAAGCCTAACTGACTCGGATTTCAGAGGTTCCTACGCCGCCGGCCGGGTAGCGGATCAGTATCGAACGCCCGCCAGGTGCAGGCCGTGCGCTCGCGCCGTTTCCCCTGCCCGCTCCCGCGGCGCACCCGTCAGCAGCGTCCCGAAGTCATCGAGCGAGCGACGCCCCCCGGCCACCTCGAGCATGCTCCCCACCAGGACGCGAACCATGTTGCGCATGAAGGCGTCGGCCTCGATCCAGAGCTCGAGCACCGTGCCCTGGCCCAGCACGGCCGGCTTCTCGTGCCATTCGGCCCGCAGGATGTTGCGCTCGAAGCGGACGTGCTCGGTCTGGGTCGGCGTGAAGGCGGTGAAGTCGTGCGTGCCCAGAAGCGCGTCCGCGCAATCCGCGAGGGCGCCCCGGTCGACGCGATGCGGCCAGAAGAGCGAGATCCCGGCCTCGAACGGGTTCGGCACTCGCTCGGCGAGCACGCGGTAGCAGTAGGTGCGCGAGCGGGCGTCTCGCCGCGCATCGAAGCCGTCGGGGGCCCGCTCGGCGGCGATCACCGCCAGGTCAGGGCCGGTGAGCGAATTGAGCGCCCTTCCCAGCTCATCGGGAGGCTCGCCATCGAGGCTCAGGCTCGCGACCTGAGCCCAGGCGTGCACGCCCGCGTCGGTTCGGCCGGCCACGGTCAGCGGCGCGCGACCGCCCAGCATCCGCTCCAGGGCCGCCTCCAACTCGCCCTGAACCGTCCGCGAACCGGGTTGCGCCGCCCAGCCGGCGAACCGGGCGCCGTGGTAGGCGAGATTCATCCGCACGGTGGCCATAAGTGCGCGACACTACAAAGCGATGGCCCTGCCCGGCTCGGATGAACCAGCGTCGATCTCGCACGACGAGGCGCGCCAGGAGCTCTTCGGCCGGGGGCCGAGCAAGGCCGGTCTTGCCGCATACGAGATCATCGTGCTCGTCCTCGGGATGGTGGGCGCCGCGATCGCCTTCGATCAGATCGATAACTGGTCCCAATGGGTGGTGCTGGGCGCGATCATCGCCACCGTGATCGGCTTCATGATCGCCGTCAGCCCCAACCGACGGGGCGAATGAGATGGCTGTGACTAGGTTCACGGAGCAGCTCCGGCCGGGAGCGTAGGGTTCGGCCTAACAGCGGAGGAGGAGAGAATGGCCAACACCGATATCACCCAGCGCTCCCAGTACGAGCGCAGCGACCTGCTTGCCGGCGGAGAGGGGATCCGCCGAGGCTCCGAGAAGGGCGCCAGGATCTACAACGTGATCGCCCTGATCGTGGGCATCGGTCTTTGCGTGGTCGCGGTTGCGACGATCGAGAGCTGGGCGCAGTGGCTGGTACTCGGCGTGATCATCATGACGATGATCGGCTTCATGATCGCCGTCAGCCCGAACCGCCGCGCTTAGCTCAAACCAGCTCGAGGAACACCATCTCGGCCGAGTCGCTGCGGCGCGGGCCGAGCTTGACGATGCGGGTGTAGCCACCGGGACGGCTCTCGTAGCGCGGCGCGATCTCCGTGAACAGCTTGTGGACCGCGAACTTGTCGTTGTGGAGCTCTGAGAGCGCCTGCCGGCGAGCGTGCAGGTCACCCTTCTTCGCGAGGGTGATCAGCTTCTCGAACTCAGGCTTCAGCGCCTTGGCCTTCGGCTGGGTGGTCCGGATCCGCTCGTGCTCGATCAGCTGCTTCGACATCGTGCGAAGCATCGAGTTGCGGTGAGCCGCATCGCGGCTCAGCTTGGCTCTCTTGCGCTGGTGCCTCATTTCAGCTCGCCCGGCTGGGAACTCTAGTTGCCCTAGTCCGCCCGCAGCGAGAGGCCGCGTGCGCGGAGGGTCTCCTGGACCTCCTCGATCGACTTGCGACCGAAGTTCGGGATCGCGTTGAGCTCCGACTCCGACTTCCGCACCAGCTCGCCGACGGTCTGGATGCCGGCTCGCTTCAGGCAGTTGTAGGAGCGCACTCCGAGCTCGAGCTCCTCGATCAGGATCTCGTCGAGCCCGTCCGCGCCGGGGACCGCCGCGGCCTCGCCGCCGCCACCGCCACCGTCCGCCGCGGCGATCGCTCCCTCGCCCCGCAGCTCGTCGACGCGGTCGGCGGTGGTGAAGATCGCCAGGCTCTTGATCAGGATCTCTGCGGCCTCGCGCAACGCCGCACCAGGCTCGATTGAGCCGTCGGTCTCGACCTCGAGCGTGAGCTTGTCGAAGTCGGTCCTCTGCCCGACGCGGGCGGAGTCGACCGAATACGCGGCGCGTCGAATCGGCGAGAAGATCGAGTCGATCGGGACTACGCCGATCGGCTTGTCCTCGGACTTGTTCTCGTCCGCCGGTGAGTAGCCGCGACCGCGTCCGATCGTCAGGTACATCTCGAGCTTGGTCTTCTTCTCGAGCGTGGCGATCGGCGCCTCGGGGTTGAGGATCTCGACACCCGCGGGGAGGTCGATGTCCTTGGCCTTGACCTCGCCGGGGCCGGTGGCGACCAGCGGGGTCTCGACCTCATCGGCGTCGGTGTGCATCCGAACCACGATGTCCTTGAGGTTCAGGACCAGGTCGGTGACGTCCTCCTTCAAGCCCGGGATGGTCGAGAACTCGTGCGCCACCCCCTCGATGCGGACGCTGGTGATCGCGGCGCCGCCCAGCGACGAGAGCAGCACGCGCCGGAGGCTGTTGCCGAAGGTGTAGCCGAAGCCCTTGTCGAGGGGCTCGATGGTGAAGGTGCCCTTGTTCTCCTCGGCATCCTCTCCCGCGATCTTCGGGATTTGGAAATCTGGCAGGGTGGTCATTGCTTCCATCAGGTATCTACTTCCTTCTCTGGGGGGGTTACTTCGAGTACAGCTCGACGATGAGCTGTTCCTCGACGGGGGCTGAGATCTCGCTCCTCTCAGGGAGCCTCAGCACCTTTGCGTTGAGCGAATCGTGGTCCGCCTGCAACCAGGCCGGCACTCCGGACGTGAGCTCGGTCGCGTTGCGCACCACATCCGTTGATGCACTGTTCGGCTTGATGGTGATTACGTCGTCCGGCTTCACCTGGTAGGAGGGGATGTCGACACGGCGGCCGTTCACGGTCCAGTGGCCGTGGCTGACCAGCTGGCGGGCCTGGCGGCGGGAGGCCGCAAAGCCGAGCCGCACCAGGACGTTGTCCAGGCGGCACTCGAGCAGCCGCAGCAGGTTCTCCCCCGTGACGCCCTCCTGCCGGCTGGCCCTGTCGTAATAAGTCGCGAACTGCTTCTCGAGCACCTGGTAGTAGCGCTTGGCCTTCTGCTTCTCGCGCAGCTGCGCCCGGTACTCGGACTGCCGCATGCGGCCACGTCCGTGCTCGCCCGGCGGGTAGGAGCGGCGCTCGACGCCGCACTTGTCGGTGAAGCAGCGTGAGCCCTTGAGGAACAGCTTCTGTCCCTCGCGGCGGCACTGCTTGCACTGGGCACCGGTGTCGCGGGCCATCAGACGCGCCTCCGCTTGCGCGGGCGGCACCCGTTGTGGGCCTGCGGTGTCACGTCTTTCACCGTCGTCACGTCGAGGCCGGCGGCCTGCAGCGACCTGATCGCGGTCTCACGGCCGGATCCGGCGCCCTTGGCGAAGACCTCGACCTTCTCGAGGCCGTGCTCCATGCCCTTCTTGGCGGCGGCGTCAGCGGTCACCTGCGCGGCGAACGGGGTCGACTTGCGGGAGCCCTTGAAGCCGGCGCTGCCGGCGGACTCCCAGGCGATCACGTTGCCCTCGGGATCGGTGAGGGTGACGATGGTGTTGTTGAACGAAGTCTTGATGTGGGCCTGGCCGTAGGTGACGTTCTTGCGGACCTTGCGGCGCGAGCGACCCTTCTTCGGAGCTGCCATCTAGCGGATTCCTCTCAGGCTCACTTGGGCTGCGGGGCCTTCTTGCGCCCCGCAACGCTCATCCGGCGCGGGCCCTTGCGGCCCCGCGCGTTGGTCTTGGTGCGCTGGCCCCGGACCGGCAGCCCGCGGCGATGGCGGAGGCCCCGGTAGGAACCGATCTCCTGAAGGCGCTTGACGTTCTGGGAGCGCTCCCGGCGAAGGTCGCCCTCAACCTCGCGGTTCTCGACCGCGTCGCGAAGCTTGACGATCTCGTCCTCGGTCAGGTCCTTGACCGCGGTATTGGGATCGACGCCCGTCTCCTTCAGGATCTCGTTGGCCGTGGAGCGGCCGATCCCGAAGACGTAGGTGAGGCCGATCTCGGCCCGCTTGTTGAGGGGCAGGTTGACTCCCGCGATCCGCGCCATCAGCCCTGCCTCTGCTTGTGGCGGGGATTCGGGCAGATCACGAGGACCGCGCCGCCGCGGCGGATCACCTTGCACTTCTCACACATGGGCTTTACGGACGCTCGGACCTTCATTCCCCTTCTTTCAATGGGGTCGTATCTGACTGGGAGTGAGCCCGCGGGCCCCAGGAGTCGGGCCTACAGGCGTGAAAAACGCCGGTCACGCAGGCGTGAACCGACGCGTGGAATGTTAGCAGCGTGCCTGCCTGGGCCGTGCGTGGAGGCGCCCCCCACGCGTGAAATGGTAGAAGCGCGGCGTGGAGACCCCGACCGAGCCCATGGAGAGAGAGGAATCCCGGCGATCGGCGGGCGAGGAGCGGGTCACGCCGCTCGAGCTCTTTTTCGACCTGGTCTTCGTCCTCTCGTTCACGCAGGTGACCTCGACCGTGGCCCACCACGGGGACTGGGCGGGCCTCGGCGAGGGGATCCTGATCCTGGCGGCCGTCTGGTGGGCCTGGGCGGCCTACGGCTGGCTCACCAACACGATCGACCCGGACGAGAACGTCAACCGGCTCTGCGTGTTCGCCGCCATGGGAGGAATGGTGATCGTCTCCCTGAGCATCCCGGAGGCGTTCGGCGACCGGGGCCTGCTGTTCGGCTGCGCCTACTTCTTCGTCAGAGCGATGCAGCTGGTCCTCTATGTGAGGAACACCCGGCGAGAGGGCGACGCCTACAACCTCGAAGCGATCCTGAAGCTCGCCCCAGGGCTTCTCCTCGGCTCGGCCCTGCTGATCGTGGCGGGGGCCCTTGACGGCGGCGCCCGTACGTCGGTGTGGATCCTGGCGATCCTGATCGACTGGTCGACGCCTCTGTTGTTCGGGAGTGGTGAGTTTCGCCTCCACGCCGGCCACTTCGCCGAGCGCTACGGCCTGATCGTGATGATCGCGCTCGGTGAGTCGGTGCTCGCGACCGGAGCCGAGATGAACTTCGAGCTGAACGGCGGCGAGGTGCTCGCCGCACTGCTCGGGATCGCAGCCGTCGCCGCGCTCTGGTGGGCCTATTTCGACATCGTCGCGATCGTCGCCGAGCGGCGGCTGATCGAGGCGCCTCCGGGCGAACAGGCGCCGATGGCACGCGACGCGTACAGCTACCTGCACTTCCCGATGATCGCGGGGATCGTCCTGCTGGCCGTGGGGTTGCGGGAGACCCTCCACGCGGTCCACGAGCCGCTCCACACCGTGCCGGCGATCGCTCTCTGCGGGGGCACCGCCCTCTATCTGGCCGGCCACATCGGCTTCAGGGTCCGAACGCTCGGCACCTTCAGCCCCCATCGTGCCCTGGCGGCCCTCGCCCTACTGGCGCTGATCCCGCTGGCGCTCGGGGCGGATTCGCTGATCGCGCTGGCCGCCGTTGCAACGGTCCTGATCGTCCTGATCGCCTACGAGGCGGTCCACTTCCGGGAAGCCCGCGCCAGGGTCCGCGCCAATCCCTCTGCATCCGTCGCTGAGATGCGGGGTTAGATTCGGCGGCGGTGTTTGTGGCCGCCGTTGATGGCGAAGCCGAGCTACTCCAAGTGCCAGGGCGTGAGGACGCGCGGGCCGTCCTCGGTGATGGCCACGGTGAACTCGAAGTGAGCGGCGAGGGAGTCGTCCTGGGAGTAGACGGCCCAGCCATCCGAGCCCATCCGGACGTCGGCACCGCCGGCGTTCACCATCGGCTCGATCGCGAGGACCATGCCGATCTCCAGCTCAGGGCCCTTGCCTGGATCCCCGAAGTTCGGGATCTGCGGATCCTCGTGCATCTCGCGGCCGATCCCGTGCCCGACGAGCGTGCGAATGATCGAGAGGTTGTCTCGCTCGACACGCTGCTGGATTACATGGGAGATATCGCTGAGATGGTTGCCCTTCACCGCCTGGGCGATGCCCTCGAAGAGGGCATCCCGCGTCGTCGTCAGCAGCGGCTCGGCCTCGGGCGGGGCCTCGCCGATGGGGATGGTGATCGCCGCGTCGGCGACCCAGCCCTCGTAGGTGACACCGACGTCGATCGAGAGGATGTCGCCCCGCCGCAGCTCATAGGGGCCCGGGATGCCGTGGACGACCATCGAGTTCGGTGAGGTGCAGATCGAGCCCGGGAAGCCACGGTAGCCCTTGAACGAGGGAACGGCGTCCTGCGAGCGGATGAACTTCTCCGCCGCGTCGTCGAGCTCCTTGGTGGTCACGCCGGGCCGGGCCTTCGAGCCGAGCATCCGCAGGCAGCGTGCCTGGATCTTCCCGGCCTCGGCCATTGCGTCGATCTGCTCGGATGTCTTGCGGATGATCATGCCGCGATACATGGTCCGGTCCCTCTCATATTTCCATTTCATCCTCGCGCCGGAGGGTCGCGAGGATGCCGTGGATGCGCTCCTCCACCTCTTCCGGCGGGCGCTCGCCGTCGGTCCGATGGAGGATGCCACGCTCCTCGTAGTAGTCGATCAGCGGCTCGGTCTTCTCGCGGTACTGCGCGAGGCGATTCTTGATCACGTCGGGCTTGTCGTCATCGCGAACGATCAGCTTGCCGCCATCGATGTCGCAGACGCCCTCCTCCTTCGGAGGGTCGAACTCGACGTGGTAGATGTGGGTCGGGTCCTGCTCGCAGGTGCGACGGCCACCGAGCCGGCGCAGGACCTCCTCCTCAGGGACCTCGATCAGCACGGCCGCGGTCATCTCGCGTCGCAGCTCGCGCATCTTGGCGTCGAGCGCCTCGGCCTGAGGCACGGTGCGGGGAAAGCCGTCGAGGACGAAGCCGTCCGCGGCCTCCTCGGTCTGCAGACGCTCGGCAATCACGCCGATGATCACCTCGTCGGGGACCAGGTCGCCATGGTCCATGTAGTCCTTGGCCTGCTTGCCGATCTCGGTCCCATCCTTGACCGCGGCGCGGAGGATGTCGCCGGTCGCAAAGTACGGCAGCCGGAAGTCCTCGCGCAGCCGCTCCCCCTGTGTTCCCTTCCCGCTGCCTGGCGGGCCGAGCAGGATTAGGTTCAGCTCGGGCAAGCCCGGCACCCCGAGGCGCGCGTCACTTCAGGAAACCCTCGTAGTTGCGCATCATCAGCTGGGCCTCGAGCTGCTTGACGGTATCGAGGGCCACGCCAACGACGATCAGGATCGAGGTCCCGCCGAAGAAGAAGTTGGCCGACGTCTGGCTGATCAGGATCGTCGGCAACGCCGCGACTGCGCCCAGGTAGAGGGCGCCGGGGAAGGTGAGCCTGGACAGAATCCTGTCCAGGTATTCGGCGGTAGGTCGTCCCGGTCGCACGCCGGGAATGAACCCGCCGTACTTCTTCAGGTTGTCGGCCTGGTCCACCGGGTTGAAGGTGACCGCCGTGTAGAAGTAGGTGAAGATGATGATGAAGAAGACCTCGCCGACCACGTAGTGCCAGCTGTTGGGACTGAAGAAGGCCGCGAAGTCCAGCGCCGCAGGCGTGTTGATCATCTGCCCGATGGTCGGGGGGAAGGCCATGATCGAGGCCGCGAAGATCACCGGGATCACGCCGGCCATGTTGACTCGCAGAGGTAAGTAGGTCGAACCGCCGGACGTCATCCGGCGGCCCACGACGCGTTTCGCGTACTGCACGGGGATTCGCCGCTGGCCCTCCTGGACGTAGACGATCGCCACGATCACCGCCAGCGCGATGAACGGCATCATCACGACGAACACCTGGTCCGGGTTGTTCCACCATTTCGTGATGCCCTCGGGGATACGCGAGACGATCGAGGCGAAGATCAACAGCGAGATCCCGTTGCCGATCCCGCGCTGCGTGATCAGCTCGCCCATCCACATCAGGATCGTGCAGCCCGCGGTCAGCGTGACCACGATCAGGAAGACCTTCGGGAACGTGCGCTCGCCGATCACGCTCTGGCCGCCGGCTGAGAAGCTGCCCGAGCTGAACAGGAAGACGTAGCCAAGCGACTGGGCGAAGGCGAGGATCACGGTGAGGTAGCGGGTGTACTGGGTGATCTTCTGCTGCCCGACCTCTCCCTCCTTCTGTAGGCGCTCCAGCGAGGGCACGACCACCGTCAGGAGCTGCAGGATGATCGAGGCCGTGATGTAGGGCATGATCCCCAGCGCGAACAGGGAGAGCCGCGAGAGGCTGCCGCCCGAGAAGAGGTTGAGGAAGCCGAGGATGTTCGAGCCCCCGACGTTGTTGACGCCGTCCTTGATCGCCTGGGCGTCGACTCCCGGCGAGGGGATGTAGGCCCCCAGCCGGTACAGGGCAAGAATGGCCGCTGTGAAGAGCAGCTTCTTGCGGATCTCCGCGACACTGAAGGAGTTGAGGACGGTCTGCAGCATCAGATGACCTCTGCGCTGCCGCCGGCCGCCTCGATCTTCTCCTTGGCCTGGGCGCTGAAGGCGTGCGCCTTGACGGTCAGTTTCTTGGAGACCTCGCCGCGGGCGAGGATCTTCACGGGGTGGCGTCGCTTGGCGAGGCCGGCCGCGCGCAGCGACTCCGGCGTGACCTCGTCATTCGCCTTGAAGCGGGAATCGAGGTCGGAGAGGTTGACCGGCTGCGTCCGCGTCCGGAACTTCTCGAAGGGCATCGACATCTTCTTGTGCGGCCCGCGCAGCTTGCGCATCCGCATGTGGATCGGGTTCTGCCCGCCCTCGTAGGCCGTCTTGCGCTTGTTGCCCGAGCGGGCGCCCGCGCCCTTGTGTCCCCTGCCCGAAGTCTTCCCGTGGCCCGTGCCCGGCCCGCGGCCGAGCCGCTTGCGCGGCCGTCGCGATCCCGGAGCGGGCTTCAGCGAGTGCAGGCCGACCTTCTTCTCGTCAGCCACCCGATACCTCCACGAGGTGAGACACGGTGCGGATCATTCCCCGCAGTTGCGGGCTGTCGGAATGCTTCGCCTCCCTGCCGATCTTGCCGAGCTTCAACGAGCGTAGGGTGTCGCGCTGCACACCGGAGGCGCCGTTGGAGGAGCGGACCTGCTTCAAGGCCAAATCTGCCATCACGAGGCCTCCCCTGCCGGTTCAGCTGGGGGAGTCTCGGGCTCAGCCGCCGGGGCCTCGGTGGCGGGTGGGGTCTCGGCGGCGACGGCCTCCGGCGTGACCGGCGCCTCGGCCTTGCCGTTCGCGGTCTCCGCCTCTGTAGCTGCGCCGTTGCCGACTCCAAGGACCTCCCGTATCGAGATGCCGCGAAGCTTGGCGACGTCCTCCGGCCTGCGCAGGCTCTCCAGGCCCGACATGGTCGCCTTGACCAGGTTGATTGGGTTCTGGGTGCCGATGCTCTTGGTGAGCACGTCACGCACCCCGCCCAGCTCGAGCACGGCGCGCACCCCGCCGCCGGCGATCACGCCGGTACCGGGGCTCGCCGGGCGGAGCACGACGTGGCCCGCTCCGAAGCGGCCGATCACGCGGTGGGTGATGGTCTGGCCGTACTTGGGGACGCGGATCAGGTTCTTGCGGGCGTCCTCCACCGCCTTCTGGATGGCGAGTGGCACCTCGCGTGCCTTGCCGTAGCCGATCCCTACCACGGAGTCCTCGTCGCCTACGGCGACCAGGGCGGTGAACGAGAAGCGCCGGCCGCCCTTGACCACCTTGGCGACGCGGTTGATCTCGATCACCCGCTCCTGCAGGTCGAGGCCCTTGGGGCTGACGCTCTCTACAGCCATCGGACCGACGAAGGTAGCGGGTTTGTCTCGGCGGCCATCAGAACTTCAAGCCCCCCTCGCGGGCGCCCTCGGCGATCGCCGCGACTCGGCCGTGGAAGCGGTAGCCCCCGCGATCGAAGACGCAGGTCTCGACTCCGGCCGCCTTGCCGCGCTCGGCGAGCAGCTGACCGACGCGCTTGGCCTGCTCCATCGATCCCAGCTTGCGAAGGTCGGCCTCGGTCCAGGAGACGGACGCCACGGTGCGGCCGGCGTCGTCGTCGATCAGCTGGGCGAAGACCCCGCGGTTCGACCGGTACACGGACAGGCGGGGGCGCTCCGCGCTGCCGCGGATCCGCGCGCGCACGCGGCGGCGGCGGCGGAGCCTCTTCTGTGGCTTGGTCAGGACAGTCATCAGGCTCTCTTCCCGACCTTGCGGGCGACGTGCTCGCCGGCGTAGCGGACGCCCTTGCCCTTGTAGGGCTCCGGCGGACGCGACTTGCGGATGCGCGCGGCGGTCTCGCCGACCAGCTGCTTGTCGATCCCCCGAACGATGACCTCGGTGGGCTGCGGGACCTCGAACTCGATGCCGTCGGGCGCCTCGATCGTCACCGGATGGGAATACCCGAGCGCCATCTCCAGGCTCTTGCCCTTCAGGTTCGCCCGGTAGCCGACGCCCTGGATCTCCAGACGCCGCTCGAAGCCGTCTGTCACGCCCTCGACCATGTTCGCGATCAGGCTCCTCGTCAGCCCGTGCAGGGCGCGATGCTCGCCCCGGTCGGTGGGCCTGGCGACGGTCAGGGTGCCGTCCTCGATTGCGACCTTCATGTCGCGATCCACGTCCTGGTTGAGCTCCCCCTTGGGGCCCTTGACGGCGACAGCGCCGGGCTTGACGTCTATCTCGACGCCCTCCGGGATCTCGATTGGCTTTCTTCCGATTCGGCTCATCAGTGGTTCCTCACCAGACGTGCGCGACGACCTCTCCGCCGACGCCCCTCTGCCGGGCCTCGTGGCCCGTCATCACTCCGCGCGAGGTGGACATGATCGTCGTGCCCATCCCTCCGAAGACTCGAGGGACATCGTCCTTCGGTACGTAGCGGCGCCGTCCCGGGCGCGAGACCCGGTCCATGCCGCTGATCACCGGGTCGCGATCCTCGGTATAGCGGAGGCGGACCTTGATCACCTCGCCGACCCGCCCCGGCTCCACGCTGAAGTCGGAGATGTATCCCTGCTCCTTGAGGATGCGGGTCATCTCGCGCTTCAGCCGCGAGGCGGGAATCTCCACCTCCTCGTGGTCGGCCTGGAGCGCGTTGCGGATTCGGTTCAGGTAATCGGAGATCGGGTCAGTCAGCATGGCTTCCTACCAGCTCGACTTGGTCATGCCGGGCACGTAGCCGTTGTGTGCGGCGTCGCGCAGGCAGATCCGGCAGAGGCCGAACTTGCGGAAATACGCCCGCGGCCGGCCGCAGCGGCGGCAGCGGTGATACCCGCGCGTCTTGAACTTGGGATCGCGGCGCTGCCGGACCCTCTGGGATGTCTTCGCCATCAGCTCTCTTCCTTGTCGCTTGAAGTCTCTTTGTCCCCGCCGTCATCGTCCTCGGCCTTGGCCTTGGCCTCGCCGCCACCCTCGGCCTCCCCACCCTCGGCGCCCTCCTCACCCTCCTCGCCCTCCTCGGGCTTCTCGGGCTTGGCGTAGGCCTCGGGGTTCTCCTCCTTGAGCTGCTCGAGGGCGGCCGCCTCGGCCTCGGCCCGCTCGCGAGCCTCCTCCTTGCGGCGCTCCTCCTCGGCCTCGGCCTCGGCGTCCTCCTGGCCGGGACGACCCTCCTGGGAGAACGGCATCCCGAGCCCGTCGAGCAGCGCGAACGCCTCCTCGTCGGTCTTGGCGGTGGTGGTGATCGTCACGTCGAGGCCACGGACCTCGTCGATCGAGTCGTAGTCGATCTCGGGAAAGATGATCTGCTCGCGGATGCCCATCGAGTAGTTGCCGCGGCCGTCGAAGCTGCGGGGGTTGAGGCCGCGGAAGTCGCGGATCCGCGGCACGGCGATGGAGGTGAGCCGGTCGAGGAACTCCCACATGCGCGCGCGCCGCAGCGTCACCGCCACGCCGACGGGCATGCCCTCGCGGACCTTGAAGTTGGCGACAGACTTCTTCGCAAGACGGACGCTGGGCGCCTGGCCCGCGATCGTCGCGAGCTGCTCGGTCGCCGCCTCGAGCATCTGGGTGTTCTGCTTCGCCTCGCCGACACCCATGTTCAGGGTGATCTTCTCGAGGGTCGGCACCGCCATCGGGCTCGAGTAGCCGAAGCGCTTGGTCAGCTCGGGCTTCAACTCCTGCTCGTACTGATCACGCAGCCGGGGCGGCGGGGCCGCCTGCTTGGCCTGTTCGGTCGCGGCTTCCATTCGCCTAGTCCAGATCCCTTCCGGTCCTCGCCGCGATTCGCTTGCGCTTGCCGCCGGCGCGCTCGATCTTGACCCGGGTCGGCTTGTTGTCCTCCTTGTCGAGCAGCATCACGTTGGAGACGTGGATCGGGCCCTCTCGCTCGATGATCCCGCCGACCTCGCCGCCCTTCTGCGCGTCCTTGACGGTGCGCGGCCGCTGGTGGCGCTTGATCATGTTGAGGCCCTCGACGAAGACGTAGCCCTTCTTCGGATTGGTGCGGATCACGCGGCCTCGCTTGCCGCGGTCCTTGCCTCCGGTCACGATCACGTCGTCGTCCCTGCGAACTCGCATCTTGGCCATCGCTAGAGAACCTCCGGAGCCAGGGAGACGATTCGCATGAAGTTCCTGTCGCGCAGCTCGCGGGCGACCGGGCCGAAGATTCGCGTTCCCCGGGGGGCTCCCGTCGTGTCGATCAGCACCGCCGCGTTCTCGTCGAAGGCGATGTAGGTGCCGTCGCCGCGCCCTAGCTGCTTTCGAGTTCGCACCACAACCGCCTCGACGACCTCGCCCTTGCGCACGCCGCCGTGGGGGGTCGCCTGCTTCACGGTCGCTGTGATCACGTCGCCGATCCGCGCGTAGCGGCGGTCGGAACCGCCCTTCACGCGGATGCAGAGGATCTCGCGGGCGCCGGAGTTGTCGGCGACCCTGAGCCTGGATTCCTGCTGGATCACTCGGCCGACCTCACTTCGCCTTCTCGAGGATCTCGACCAGCCGCCAGCGCTTGGTCCTCGACAGCGGCCGCGTCTCGACGACCTTGACCAGGTCGCCCTCCCCCGCTTCGTTGCGGGCGTCGTGGGCATGCAGGGTGCGCGAGCGGCGGACGATCTTCTCGTACTGGGGATGTCGCCGGGCGACCTCGATCGCGACCGTGATCGTCTTGTCCGGCTTGCTGGAGGTCACGCGGCCCTGCCTCGTCTTGCGGCCGGCGGAGCGGCGCTCGGCGGGCGGTGTGCCAGTGCCGGCTTCGCTCTTGGTGCGGCGCTTCGCCCGGTACGAGGAGCGACGGCCGGCCGCCTTCTTGCGGGCCTCGCCGCGCGCGGCGGCGCGTTCCTCCGGAGTCTGCTGAGGACTCGGCTCGGCCGGTCGCCGGGATCGCTCCAGGCGCCGCCGGGCCTTCCAGTCCATACCCTCGAGATCATCGGGGGCGTCCTCGGCTTCGGCGGGCTCCTCATCAGAACCATCGGAGTCCGCCTCGCCTGCGGGCGCTTCAGCCTCCTTTGGCGTCTCGTCGGCTGATTCCTCGGCAGGGGTCTCCTCGGCAGGGGTCTCCTCGGCCGGAGTCTCCTCGGCCTGTGGCTCCTCCACCGGAGTCTCTTCCGGGGTTTCGTTCTGCTGCTCGTCGTTCTTCTCTTCGTCTGCCATCAGGCCCTCAGCTCGTGTTCGAGATCGATTCCGCGTTCCTTCGCCACGGTCAGCAGCCGGGCGACGTCGCGCCGGACGGCATTGATCCGTGACGTGTTCTCCAGCTCTCCGGTGGAGTGCTGAAGGCGCAGCGCGAACTGCTCCTCCCGCGTCTGGCGGATGCGGTCCAGCAGCTCGTCGTCCTTGAGGTTGTGCGCCTCGGAAGCCTTCACGATTGCTGCTCCGCCCCCTCGCGGTGGACGAACTTGGTGCGGATCGGAAGCTTGTGCCCGGCGAGACGCATCGCATCCTTCGCCAGGTCCTCGGGAACGCCGGCCAGCTCGAACATCACCTTGCCCGGCTTGACGACGGCGACCCAGCCCTCGGGGTTGCCCTTCCCCGAGCCCATCCGTGTCTCGAGGGGCTTCTTGGTGATCGGCTTGTCCGGGAAGACGTTGATCCAGACCTTGCCGCCACGCTTGATCTTCCGCGTCATCGCGACTCGGGCAGCCTCGATCTGGCGGTTGGTGATCCAGCCGCGGTCGAGTGCCTTGAGGCCGTACTCGCCGAAGGCCACCGTGGTCCCTCCCTTGGAGTAGCCCCGGCGCCGTCCACGCATCTGCTTGCGGTAGCGAACCCGCTTCGGCATCAACATCAGCGGTCACCGTCCTCCGGCTGCTCGGAGCGGAAGCCCTCGGGCATGACCTCGCCCTTGTTGATCCAGCACTTGACGCCGATCCGGCCGGTCGTCGTCTTGGCCTCGATGAAGCCGTAGTCGATGTCAGCGCGCAGGGTGTGCAGCGGCACACGGCCGTCGGAGTAGCCCTCGGTGCGCGCCATCTCGGCGCCGCCCAGCCGTCCGGAGACCTGGACCTTCACGCCCTTGGCGCCGGAGCGCATGGCGGAGGTCAGCGCGCGCTTCATCGCGCGGCGGAACGCCACGCGGTTCTGGAGCTGCTCGGCGATCGACTGCGCGACCAGCTTGGCGTCCAGCTCCGGGCGCTTGATCTCCTTGATGTTGACCTTGACGGGCTTCCCGGTGAGCTTGTGGAGCTCGCGGCGCAGGGCATCGACCTCCGTCCCGGACTTGCCGATCACGATCCCGGGGCGCGCGGTGGAGATGTCGACCTCGACCTCGCCGGAGCCCTTCTTGATCGTGATCTTGGACAGACCCGCATGCGAGAGCTTGTTCTCGATATGCGAGCGGATCTCCAGGTCCTCGTTGAGGTAGTCCGCGAATTCGCGATCGTTGTACCAGTTCGACTTCCAGTCGTGGATGTAGCCGACCCGGAATCCCTCTGGGTGGATCTTCTGTCCCATCGTGCCCTCTAGTCCTCCGGCGTCAGCGCCACGGCGATGTGGCTGGTTCGCTTGTTGATCCTCGTCGCGCGTCCCAGCGCCCGCGGCCGGTAGCGGCGCAGCGTGGGTCCCTCATCGACATGGATGTCCTTGATCAGCAGGTCGTCCGCGACCAGGTCGTGGTTCGTCTCGGCGTTGGCGGCGGCCGACTCGATCAGCTTCCGGATGTCCTGAGCGGCGCTGCGCGTCGAGAAGCGGAGCAGGGGAATGGCGTCCTCCAGCGGCATGCCGCGGACCTGGTCGGCGACAAGGCGGGCCTTGCGCGGCGCCACGCGGACAAAGCGGGCGCTGGCGTTGACGACTGGGCGCTCGACCGGCTCCTTTGGCTTGGGCTTCGCCTTCGGCTTGGCCTCGGTCTTGGCAGTCTCCTTCTTCGCGGCAGGCTTCTTCGCTGCAGGCTTCTTGGCTGCCGGCTTAGCCGCGGGCTTCTTCGCAGCGGGTTTCGCGGCCGGCTTCTTGGCTGCCGGCTTCTTGGCGGCGGGCTTCTTCGCCGCGGGCTTTCTCGCCGCCGGCTTCTTCGCCGCCGGCTTCTTCGCCTGATCCTTCTCGGTGTTCTTCTCGTCAGCCATGCGCTATTCCCTCTCGCTCGCCGTCCCGGCGCCCGAGTGGGCACGGAAGGTGCGCGTCGGCGCGAACTCGCCGAGCTTGTGTCCGACCATCGACTCCGAGATGTAGACCGGCACGTGCTTGCGGCCGTCGTGGACGGCGATCGTGTGCCCGACCATCTCGGGGAAGATCGTCGAGTGGCGCGACCAGGTCTTCAGCATCTGCTTCTGGCCCGACTCGTTCATGGCCGCAACGCGCTTCATCAGCCGCTCCTCGGCCCACGGGCCCTTCTTGGTCGAACGTCCCATTACTTCCTCTTTCCTCGACGGCGGCCACGCACGATCAGTTCGTCCGAGCGCTTGCCCTTCTTCCGAGTCCGGTAGCCGAGCGTCGGCTTGCCCCACGGGGTCACCGGGTGGCCGCCGGGCGTGTGATGCGCCTCGCCGCCGCCGTGCGGATGGTCGACGGGGTTCATGGCGACTCCGCGGGTCTGAGGACGCTTGCCCTTGTGGCGGTTGCGGCCGGCCTTGCCGATCTTCACGTTCTGGTGCTCGGCGTTCGAGATGGTGCCGACGGTGGCGCGGCATTCGCCCCGCACCATGCGGACCTCGGACGACGGCAGCCGCAGGCTCACCATGGCGCCCTCCTTGGCGACCACCTGGATCGCGGTGCCGGCGGCGCGACCCAGCCGGCCGCCCTGGCCCGGGATCAGCTCGACGTTGTGCACAACGGTTCCCGTCGGGATCCGAGACAGCGGGAGCGAGTTCCCGGGCGCGATGTCGGCGCCGTCACCGGAGACGACCTCGGCGCCGACGCGAAGGCCCTGCGGGGCGAGGATGTAGCGCTTCTCGCCGTCGGCGTAGTTGAGCAGCGCGATGCTCGCGGAGCGGTTGGGGTCGTACTCGATGGATGCCACGCGAGCCGGGATCCCGTCCTTGGTGCGCTTGAAGTCGATGCGCCGGTAGCGGCGCTTGGCGCCGCCGCCGCGATGGCGGGCGGTGACGCGGCCCTTGGAGTTGCGGCCGCCTGAGGACGTCTTGCCCTTGGTCAGGCCCTTGGTGGGCTCGGCTCCGCTGAGCTCCTCCCGCATCGGATAGGTGCCGAAGCGCCTGCCGGGGCTGGTCGGTCTGGTCTTGCGATTGGCCATCAGATGGCCGCCTTTCCGGCCGCGTGCGCCCGGGGACGCACCTGACGCGCCAGGCGCGTCATCCGGGTGTGCGTGGTCGGGAAGGCGGTCATCTAGCCCTCCACCGCCGCGCCCTCGAACAGCTCGATCCGCTCGCCCGCCGCGAGCTGTACCACTGCCTTCTTCCACGAGCGCGAGCGGCCCGAGTGCAGCCCGCGACGCTTCGGCTTGGACTTCACCTTGGAGGTGCGCACGGCGCGCACGTGGACGTCGAAGATCTCCTCGACCGCGTGGGCGATCTGTAGCTTGTGAGCCCGGTCGTGGACCCGGAACGTGTACTTGCCCTCGGCCATCAGGGCATAGCTCTTCTCCGAGACGACGGGCCGGATGATCACCTGGCGCGGATCCATCAGACTGCCCTGCCCTTCAGCTCGTCGAGGGCGGCCTCGGAGATGACCAAGGAGGTGGCCCCCATGACGTCGGCCACGCCCGCAGCGCCGGCTTGCGCGACGGTGACACCCTCGATGTTGCGAAAGCTCTTTGCGACGGAGTCCTCATCCGAGGAGATCACGACAAGCGTCGGGAGATCGGCCCCCCACTTCTCCAGGGCGGTGGCAGCCTGCTTTGTGGCGGGATCGCTGAAGCTCGAGCCGTCCAGGACGGCGACCGTGCCACGCTCTGCGTGGACAGTGAGGGCGGCGCGGAGCGCCTTCCGGCGCGCCTTGCGATTGACCTTGACCGTGTAGTGCCGAGGCTTGGGCCCGAACGCCGCGCCGCCGCCGTAGCGGTGCGGCACGCTGAGCGCGCCGGCGCGAGCGCGGCCGGTGCCCTTCTGGCGCCATGCCTTGGCGGTGGTCATCGCCACCTCGCCGCGTGTCAGGCTGGAGTGGGTGCCCCTGCGTCGGGCGGCAAGATCGGCGCGTGCCGTCTCGTAGACGAGCGCCTCGTGGAACGGCTCGCTGAAGATCTCCTTCGGCAGATCGGCCTTGGCCTGCTTGCCGAGCACCGTGGCCTTGACGGCGCCACTCGTCTTCGGCGCAGCCTTCTCCGCAGTCTTCTCCGCTGCCTCAGCCATCGCTGCGCACCTCCACGGTGGCGTTCTTGCCGCCGGGCACCGAGCCGCGGATCAGCAGCAGGTTGCGCTCAGCATCGACCTCGACCACGTGGGCGCCGCGCTGCGTCACCCGACGCGATCCCATCTGGCCCGGCATGCGCATGCCCTTGAAGACGCGGGCGGGATCGGCGCTGGCGCCGACCGAACCCGGGGCACGAACGTTGTGGGAGCCGTGGGTCTCCGGTCCCCGGCTGAAGTTGTGGCGCTTGATGGTGCCCTGGAAGCCCTTGCCGATCGAGACGGCCGAGACCTTCACCTGCTGCCCTGGCTCGAAGCTCGAGACTGTGACGTCGTCGCCAACCTTCGTCTCGGAGGCGCCTTCGGCGGCCTCTTCCTCCCCCTCTCCCTCTCCGCCTGAGGCGGCGGAGACGTCTGCGTCGCGGAACTCGACGAGCGTGCGCATCCCGGACGCCCCGGCCTTCTTCAGGTGACCCGCCTCGGCCTTGGTGAGCCTGTCCTCCGCAACCGGGATCGCGGCGAGCTGGACTGCGTCGTAGCCGTCGCGGTCGGCCTTGCGGATCGCCGTCACCTTGTTCGGCGCCGCCTCGATCACGGTCACGGGCACGGCCGAGCCGTCCTCGAGGAAGACCTTCGTCATGCCCAGCTTCTTGCCGACGATCGCGCTCACAACCGGATCTCCACGTCGACGCCGGCGGGGAGGGTCTCCATCCGCTGCAGCTCGTCGACGGTCTTCGGGGTCGGCTGGTGGATGTCGATCAGCCGCTTGTGCGTGCGGATCTCGAAGTGCTCGCGCGAGTCCTTGTCCTTGAACGGAGAGCGAATGACGCAGTAGACGTGCTTGTCGGTCGGCAGCGGGATTGGGCCGGCCACGGTCGCGCCGGTCCGCTCCGCGGTCCCGACGATCTCCTGGGCAGCCCGGTCTATGGCGTCGTGGTCGTACGCCTTCAGCCGAATCCTGATCTTTCCTGATGTCAGTGAAGCCACTTGCTCTTTCTGGTTTTCGTTCTGGTCTCTTCGCGCAGCGAGGGCGCCGCCCCGGTGTAGCTAGGGCCGCGCCCTGGTCGTATGTATTTGCAGTTGTCCGGGCCCTTTGCCCTGGTGGGAGGGCCGTACTAACGACGGGCCCCCGAGGGGGGCCCGTCATGGAGCTATTCGACTACCTCGGTAACGACACCCGAGCCGACGGTTCGCCCGCCCTCTCGAATCGCGAACCGGAGGCCCTGGTCCATGGCGATCGGCTGAATCAGCTCGACCTCCATCTCGGCGTTCTCACCCGGCGCCACGAACTCGCGGCCGTCGGGGAGCTTGACGACGCCGGTGACGTCAGTCGTGCGGAAGTAGAACTGCGGCCGATAGCCGGAGACGAACGGCGTGTGTCGGCCGCCCTCCTCCTTCTTCAGGCAGTAGACCTCCGCCTTGTACTTCGTATGAGGCGTGATGGAGCCCGGCTTGCAGAGCACCTGGCCGCGCTGAATCTCCTCGCGCTTGGTGCCTCGCAGCAGAGCGCCGATGTTGTCGCCGGCACGCCCCTCGTCGAGGATCTTGCGGAACATCTCGACGCCGGTGACGACCGTCTTGGTCGTGTCGGTGATCCCGACGATCTCGACCTCGTCGCTGGTGTTGACGACGCCCTGCTCGACGCGGCCGGTCGCGACGGTGCCGCGGCCGGTGATCGAGAAGACGTCCTCGACCGGCATCAGGAAGGGCTTGTCGAGGTCACGCTCCGGCTCGGGGATGTACTCGTCGAGCGCGGCGGCCAGGTCGATGATCGACTGCTTGGCCTCCTCGTCTCCCTCGAGCGCCTTCAGTGCCGAGCCCTTGATGATGGGGACGTCGGCGCCCGGGAACTCGTACTCGGTGAGCAGGTCGCGGACCTCCTCCTCGACCAGCTCGAGCAGCTCCTCGTCGTCGACCATGTCGACCTTGTTTAGGTAGACGACCACGTAGGGGACGTTCACCTGGCGCGCCAGCAGGATGTGCTCGCGCGTCTGCGGCATCGGGCCGTCCGGCGCCGAGACCACCAGGATCGCGCCGTCCATCTGGGCAGCGCCCGTGATCATGTTCTTGACGTAGTCGGCGTGGCCGGGACAGTCGACGTGGGCGTAGTGCCGGTTGTCGGTCTCGTACTCGACGTGCGAGGTGGCGATCGTGATCCCGCGCTCCTTCTCCTCGGGCGCGTTGTCGATCTCCTCGAACGTCTTTACGTCGGTGCCACCCTTGTCGGCGAGTGTCTTCGTGATCGCGGCTGTCAGCGTGGTCTTGCCGTGATCGACATGGCCGATGGTGCCGACGTTCACGTGCGGCTTATCGCGATCGAACTTCTCCTTGGACATCTCGCTCCTTTGGGGGTCTAGTTGGTGTCTTTAAGTGGGGTTTGCGGCGATTCGTTCGACTGCTGACCAACCTGGGGAATATAGCTATGCACCGGCTCCCACGGGCTCGCCAGAGCGGTGCTCGACGATCTCTTCCTCGATGTTCTTGGGCACTTCCTCGTAACGCTCGAACTGCATCGTGTAGCTGGCTCGGCCCTGAGTCGATGACCGCAGGTCCGTGGCGTATCCGAACATCTCCCCGAGCGGCACGAAGGCCTGCACGGCGAGCGCGTTGCCCCGGGGCTCCTGGCCCTGGACCTTGCCGCGACGGCGGGAGAGGTCGCCGATCACTTCGCCGAGGAACTCCTCGGGCGTGACGACCTCGACCGACATCACCGGCTCGAGCAGCACGGGCTTGGCCTTGCGGGCGGCCTCCTGGACGGCCATGGAACCGGCGACCTTGAAGGCCATCTCCGAGGAGTCGACATCGTGGTAGGAGCCGTCGATCAGCTCGACCCGCACGTCGACCATCGGATAGCCGGCCTTGACGCCCGACTGCAGCGCCTCCTCGATCCCCGCCTCGACCGACGGGATGAACTCGGAGGGGATGGTGCCGCCCTTGATCTTGTTGATGAAGTCGAAGCCCTCTCCGGGAGCCGGCTCGACGTTGATCACGGCGTGCCCGTACTGGCCTCGGCCGCCGGTCTGGCGGACGAAGCGGCCCTGAACCTTCTGCACGGGCTCGCGAATCGTCTCGCGGTAGGCGACCTGCGGGCGGCCGACGTTGGCGTCGACCGAGAACTCGCGAAGCATGCGATCGACGATCACCTCGAGATGGAGCTCGCCCATGCCGTGGATCAGGGTCTGCCCCGTCTCCTCGTCGGACTCGACCTGGAACGTCGGGTCCTCCTCGGCGAGCTTGGCGAGGCTCTCCGAGAGCTTCTCCTGGTCGGCCTTCGTCTTGGGCTCGATCGCGACCGCGATCACCGGCTCCGGGAACTCGATCTGCTCGAGCTCGATCGGCGCGTCCGGGGCGCACAGTGTGTCCCCGGTTGAAGTCTGCTTGAGGCCGACGCCGGCGAGGATGTCGCCCGCGAAGCACTCTTCGATCTCCTCGCGATGGTTGGCGTGCATCATCAGCAGGCGCCCGATGCGCTCCGTGCGGCCCGACGAGGCGTTCAGCACGCGGCCGCCCGCGGAGAGCTTGCCCGAGTAGACGCGGAAGTAGGTCAGCTTGCCGACGTAGGGATCGGCCATCACCTTGAAGGCGAGGGCGGCGAACGGCGCGTTGTCGTCGGCGGGCCGCTCGGCCTCTGCACGCTCGCCGTTCTCGCCCTTCTTGGCCGGCTCGAGGCCCTTCATCGCGGGGACCTCGAGCGGCGACGGCAGCAGCTCGATGATCGCGTCGAGGAGCGGCTGGACACCCTTGTTCTTGAAGGATGAGCCGCAGAGGACCGGCGTCACCTTGATGTCCAGCGTCGCGCGGTGGAGCGACTTCGCGATTCGCTCGTGCGGTATCTCCTCGTCGTTGAGGTAGGCCTCCATGAGCTCGTCGTCGTAGTCGGCACACGCCTCGATCAGGTGCGTGCGGTGCTCATGTGCCAGGTCGACGAGATCCTCGGGAATGTCGACGTACTCGAACTCGGTGCCGAGCTCGTCCTTCCAGACGAGGGCCTTGTTCTCGATCAGATCAACGACGCCAATGAAACCCGACTCCTGACCGATCGGGATCTGGATCGGGAGGGGATGGGCGCCGAGGCGGTCCCGCATCGTCTCGACCGCCCGGAAGAAGTCCGCACCCGTGCGGTCCATCTTGTTGACGTAGGCGATACGGGGAACCCGGTACTTGTCGGCCTGGCGCCAGACCGTCTCCGACTGCGGCTCCACGCCCGCGACGGAATCGAATAGCGCGATCGCGCCGTCGAGCACTCGGAGGCTGCGCTCCACCTCGACGGTGAAGTCAACGTGCCCCGGCGTGTCGAGGATGTTGATCCGATGGTCCTGCCACTCGCAGGCGGTCGCCGCGGAGGTGATGGTGATACCGCGCTCCTGCTCCTGCTCCATCCAGTCCATGACGGCGGCGCCCTCGTGGACCTCGCCCATCTTGTGGGTGCGACCGGTGTAGTAGAGGATGCGCTCTGTGGTCGTCGTCTTACCGGCATCGATGTGGGCCATGATGCCGATGTTGCGCGTCTTCTCTAGGGGGAAGCTTCTGGGCATGATCCTCTTGGTCGCTCTCGGTCGAACTGGCGTGACGGAGGGGCGGAACGGTTAGTCTGAGTTCGGTATTCGCGCAGAAAAAAGGCCCTTACGGGCCCGAGCGCAAAGCGTCTCTTCGACCCAAACTTCTCCTATGTCGCGCCGTTCTCCATCGAAACGGTTAACGCCCACGGGGCCCTTTGGGGGCACCCCCGAGCGACGGACGATGATAGCAGCGGTCCGCGGGATCCCAGGTAGGAACCAGGCATGAGATCGCAGCGCCGCAAGAGGTCTGATGATGGAAGGGCGCGCGACAGCGCGACCCGTAATCGGTTGGATGAGCTCGCCGAGCGCACACGCCAGGAGGGCCGCGCACTCTCCCGAAGGCGCCGCGCGGAGGCACGGCGGCTGCGGCCGGTGGTGGCGCCGGCGGCCCGCTTCGTCGCCTGGATTGCCCCCTACATAACGAGCGCCCTGCTGTTCGTAGTCAAGCTGTTCGCCGCCCTGATCGCGCTGCTCTCGGAGCTCGGGCAGGTCGCCGCGAGCTGGGTCGCGAACCGGGCGCGGGCGCTGGCGGCCGCCACGGCACGCTGGTTGCGCCGCCACGTCACCCCGCTGCCCACCGTCGCCTTCGTCGGGATCGCGGCCGCGATCGGGCTCGGGATCTCCCAGTTCTTCGACTACCACGGGGTCGCGGTGGATGCCCCCAACTACGCCGGCGAGGTCGGCTCGGTGGCTCCGGCGCCAATCACCGGCGGCGAGACCGCGGGGAGCGCCCACCTCTGGGTGCTCATCCCGATCGCCGCGGCCGCCGTAGTCCTGGTTATCGCCACCTATCGCGGCCAGACGCGGTTCGCCGGGGCCGTTGCGCTCTGCGGCCTGCTTGGCCTGGCGGTCGCCCTCGCCATCGACCTGCCGCAGGGCCTGGACGCCGGCCGTCCCGGCCTTGCCTTCAGCGGCTCGGAGGCGGTGCTCCTCCAGGGCTTCTGGGCGGAGGTGGCCTGCTCGGCCGTGCTGATGCTTTGCGGCGGCCTGCTTGCCCACTACTCTCGCGGCGTGGCCGCAGAGAGGAGAGGCGGAGCCAGGCCGGCCGGCGGGAGCGGGTTGGCCTCGCACAAGGAAGTCGGTCACATCTCGCCCGGCCTGCAGACCGAATCATGACGAAGCTGCCACGGACCGAGACCCTGCTGGTGCTCGCCTGCGCGGCCGCCGCCGGAATGCTCGGCGTCTCGCAGTTCACCGACATCTTCCATCTGACCCCTCCCGGCGGAGAGGCGCTGAAGGCGATCAGCGCCTCGGATCAGCACGGCTACGCGACGCTCGTGCTCGCGATCTTCGCCCTGATCCTCCTAGTCGTCGCGATGGCCGCCCGCGGCCAACAGCTCGGCCAGGTCGCCGCCGTGGCGATCGGCGTCTGCGGCCTGGTGGCCCTGCTGATCTTCCTGATCGGCGATCTGCCGAGGGTGAACAACGTCGGGACCCTGGATGACCCGCGTCAGTCCTTCATCGACGCCGAGGCGAAACCGGTTGCGGGCTTCTGGCTCGAGCTGATCGGCGCCCTGGTGCTCACCGTCTGCGGAGCGGCGCTCGCCACGATGAGGCCCGACCGCACGGCCGCCGCCGAGACACACGGCGGGCGCATCCACGATGGCGCCGTCCCCGAACCGGCAACACCGCGTCTCGAGCGCACCCGCGGCGAGTAGTCGCGCGACGGCTTCGCCATCAGGACGCGGCCACAAGCGGCCGCCCAACCTAAGTCGCTACGGGCTTCGCCCTTCGCTCCTGTAGAGAGCGGCCTGGTGGCCGCTACCAGCGATAGTGCGCAAAGGCCTTGTTGGCTTGCGCCATGCGGTAGATGTCGTCCTTCCGCTTCCAGGCGTTGCCCTGCTGCTTCGCGGCATCGAGGATCTCGTTCGCGAGTCGCTCGGCCATCGACTTCTCTCCCCTGGCCCTGGCGAACTCGACCATCCAGCGGACCGCGAGCGTGCGGGCGCGACGAGCCGGCACCTCAACGGGCACCTGGTAGGTGGCGCCACCGACGCGCCGCGACCGGACCTCGAGGACGGGCGTGAGCTGCTTGATCGCGCTCTCCAGCTCCTCGACCGGGCTGTTCCCGGTGCGCTCGCCCACCAGGGCGAGGGCGTCGTAGGTGATCTGCTCGGCCACCGACTTCTTGCCGTCGGTCATCACCTTGTTGATCACCTGCTGAACGAGACGGCTCCGGTAGATGGAGTCGGGCTCGAGCAGCCGAATCGTGGCCTGGTTGCGTCGCGGCATCCTAGGAGGCCTTCACTCCGTAGAGCGAACGGCCCTGCTTCCGGTCGGAGACCCCGGCCGCGTCGAGAGCGCCGCGCACGACCTTGTAGCGGACGCCCGGGAGGTCCTTGACGCGACCACCCCTGACGAGGACGACCGAGTGCTCCTGGAGGTTGTGACCCTCACCGGGGATGTAGCTCGTCACCTCGAGCCCGTTCGTGAGGCGAACCCTGGCGATCTTCCGAAGGGCCGAGTTCGGCTTCTTCGGAGTCACGGTGGCGACGCGCGTGCACACGCCGCGCCGTTGCGGAGCGGCGACGCGCTTCTTGCGACCTTGGCCCGACTTCAGGCCCGGCGTCGACATCTTCTTCTTCTTGTGGGTTCGTCCCTTGCGGACGAGCTGATTGGTGTTAGGCACGGCGGTGCATGGTAGCCAAATACCCTTCGCGCCCATGCCCCTGTTCCGCAACAAGGAGACTGGCGATGCGCCCGTCCTCGCCGTCGACATCGACGGCGTGATCAGCCTCTTCGGGTTCGACCGGTCGGTCGAGCCCGGCACAGGCGACCCGAGCAAGGCACCGGGGGAGTTTCACCTGATCGACGGGATGCTCCACTGCATCGCGCTCGAGACGGGCCCGCGGCTCACGCGCCTGGCCAAGTCCTACGAGCTGGTCTGGGCGAGCGGCTGGGAGGACCGCGCCAACGACAGCCTGCCGGGGATCCTCGGGGTCCCGGAGCTCCCCTACCTGACCTTCGACGGCCGAGCGCGGTTCGGCACCGCCCACTGGAAGCTCGAGGCACTCGAGGAATGGGGGGGAACGCGCCCGCTCGCCTGGATTGACGACAGCCTGGACTCGAGCTGTCAGCGGTGGGCCGAGAAGCGATCCGCGCCCACGCTGCTCGTCCCCACGGAGTCCGACGTGGGCCTCCTCGACGTCCATGTCGAGGCCCTGGAGCGCTGGGTCAAAGACGGTTTCGAGCCCCGCTAGATCCCGGGTAGACTCGCCGGGATGGGAGAGGTGGTGCCGATCATCTTCTTGGCCGTGGTCCTGAAGATCCCCGTCCTCTACGGGATGTGGCTGATCTACTGGGCCGTCAAGGACGAGCCGGAGCTCGAGGACCTTCCCGGCGATGCCGACGACCACAGCTTCAGGCGATTCCGCCGGGATCCCACCAAGCCCCGCGGCCCGCGCCGCGGACCGCACGGCGGCTCCGCCCAGGTGCGGCCGGACTGCCCGCCCGGCGGCCGCACCAGGACGCCGGTGATCCAGCCAAAAACGGCCCCCGGAATGGCGGCGCACGAGCGGCGCGAGCACACTTCCGCCGGCGGTTAGAGCCGGCTCACGACAACCGAACAGGAGGGAACCGAATGGGACAGCCCGTGGTGCATTTCGAGGTGGTGGGCAAGGACGCGAAGAAGCTCCGGGACTTCTACGGCGAGCTCGCCGGCTGGAAGTTCGACGTCTACGAGGGCGGACCGACGGAGTACGGGGTCGTGTCGCGGGAGGGAAACACCAACTCAGAGGGAGTCGGGATCGGCGGAGGCGTCGGCGACGGCCCGGAGGGCTACGAGGGCCACGTGACCTTCTACATCGAGGTCCCGGACGTCGGAGCGGCGCTGGACAAGGCGGAGAGCCTGGGCGGCAAGAAGCTGATGGGCCCGGACAGCCCCATGGAGGGCCTCACCATTGGCCTCTTCTCCGACCCCGAGGAGCACGTGGTCGGCCTCGTCCAGTCTGCCGGCTAATCCGGCACCGAAGTGCGTGCAGCCGACGCGATAGTCGGGCGGGTGGCGCGGAATTTCGGCCGTGGTGAGATGCCTCGATCCACGGTGAAATTCCGCGACAGGACCCGCCCGCCTAGAGCTCGGTCCCTAAGAGCTTTCGGACTCTGACTTCTCAGCCTCCGCCGGCGCCGAGCTGGCGGCGGGCGTCTCGATCTCCGAGGCGAGCTCCTCCAGCTCCTCGGCGAACGATGGCCCGAACCCCTCGAGCTGGGACCCGCTCTCGCCGTCGCCGGCGAGATCGAGCTCCTTGGCGAGCTCCTCCTCGGAGAACTCCTCCACCGGAGGCTGGGCCGGCTCGACAGGCTCGATCTGCAGCGAGCGGTAGTGCTTGAGCCCCGTTGCCGCCGGGATCAGCTTGCCGATGATCACGTTCTCCTTCAGGCCGACGAGCCGGTCGCGCTTGCCCTCCAGGGCCGCGTCGGTGAGCACCTTGGTGGTCTCCTGGAAGGAGGCCGCCGAGAGGAAGGACTCGGTGGCGAGCGACGCCTTGGTGATTCCAAGAATGACCTCCTCGGCCCGCGCCGGCGTCTTCGTCTTCTTGCCCTTGAACTTCTCGTTGATCGCGTCGAAGACCAGGCGGTCCTCCAGCTGGCCGGGAAGGAGCTCAGTCGAGCCCTTCGACTCCACCCGCACCTTCTTCAGCATCTGGCGGACGATCAGCTCGATGTGCTTGTCGTTGATGTCGACGCCCTGGGTCCGGTAGACGCGCTGCACCTCGGCCACGATGTAGACCTCGGTGTCGGTGCGGCCGCGGATTGCCAGGATCTCCGCCGGGTAGAGCGAGCCTTCGTTCAGCTGGGTGCCGACCTCGACGCGCTTGCCTGGATCGACCAGCACGTTGGTCCGGGGCGGGAAGGAGTACGCGTGCTCCTCGCCCTTGTCGTCGGTGATCGTCAGCTTGACGGCCTTGTCGCTCTCCTCGACCGCGACCTTGCCGGCGACCTCGGCGATCTTCGCGAGTCCCTTCGGCTTGCGCGCCTCGAACAGCTCGACGACACGCGGCAGGCCCTGTGTGATGTCAAGGCCGGCGACGCCTCCCGTGTGGAAGGTACGCATCGTCAGCTGGGTGCCAGGCTCGCCGATCGACTGCGCGGCGATGATTCCAACGGCATCTCCGATCTCGACCAGGAAGCCGGTCGCCGGCATGACGCCGTAGCACTGGCGGCACACCCCGGACTCGGCCTCGCACTTGAGGACCGAGCGGACCGGGACGGTGACGTCGTCGTCGTCCTTGAAGCCCTCCGCGATGTCGTGGACCTCCGGCCAGTCGAT
Source organism: uncultured Solirubrobacterales bacterium (assembly GCA_963817275.1). Classification (GTDB taxonomy): domain Bacteria; phylum Actinomycetota; class Thermoleophilia; order Solirubrobacterales; family 70-9; genus DASUPK01. The sequence goes on from CAWFOA010000009.1 coordinate 266,732, forward strand.
CTGCTGATTCCGCTTGAGCAGGTCGCGACCGCGCTTGGTCGTGAACTTCTTGGCGGCCACGCGCCCGATCAGGTTCGGGTTGAGCTCGCCGGCGTCGCGGTAGAGCGGCATCTCGATGTGATCCTTGGTCTTGCAGTCCTCCATGCGAACGATCACGTCCTGGGAGACGTCGACCAGGCGCCTGGTGAGGTAGCCCGAGTCGGCGGTGCGGAGCGCCGTGTCGGCGAGCCCCTTCCGGGCGCCGTGGGTCGAGATGAAGTACTCGAGCACCGAGAGGCCCTCCATGAAGTTCGCCTTGATCGGCCGCTCGATGATCTCGCCCTTCGGATTGGCCATCAGGCCTCGCATGCCGGCCAGCTGGCGGATCTGCTTGAACGAGCCTCGGGCTCCCGAGTTGGCCATCATGAAGATCGGGTTGAGCTCGTGGAGGTTGCGCTCCATCGCCTGCCCGACCTCCTCGGTGGCGCTGTCCCACCGTGAGGTGACCGCCTCCTTGCGCTCCTCGGCGGTGATGTAGCCCTCGTCGTATTGGCTCATGATCTCCTCGGTCTCAGACTCGTAGCGCTCGAGGATCTCCTCCTTGTCCGGAGGCGCGACCACGTCGTTCTTCGAGATCGTGATTCCGGCCTCGGTGGCGAAGTGGAAGCCGAGCTCCTTGAACGAGTCGAGGACCAGCGATACCGCAGGAGCCCCATATGCCTCGACCAGCTCGCTGACGATCTCGTTGACGTCCTTCTTCTTCAGCGAGCGGTTGACGTACTTGTACTGCTCGGGGTCGTACTCGTCCCCGAGCGCCTCGGCGATCGCCCGCTCGACGCGGTCGTTGTAGATGATCCGCCCGACCGTGGTCAGGAAGTGCTCGTGACCAGGGCGGCGGTACTCCGCGAAGTCGTGCAGCTCGACGATGCCGTTCTCGTAGGCGAGCTCGGCCTCCTGCGCAGTCCTGAACGGATGCGGCTTCTGATCCAGCTCCGCGCGGTCCAGCTCCTCGACGTCCTCGCCCGCATAGGTCAGGTAGTAGAGCCCCAGGACCATGTCCTGGGTAGGCGTGGCCAGCGGAGCGCCGTGCGCTGGCGAGAGGATGTTGTTGGAGGAGAGCATCAGGATGCGCGCCTCCGCCTGCGCCTCCGCCGAGAGGGGCAGGTGCACGGCCATCTGGTCGCCGTCGAAGTCGGCGTTGAACGCGTGGCAGACCAGCGGGTGGATCTGGATCGCCTTGCCCTCGACCAGCACCGGCTCGAACGCCTGGATGCCCAGGCGGTGGAGCGTCGGCGCGCGGTTGAGGAGCACCGGGTGCTCGTGGATGACCTCCTCGAGCACGTCCCAGACCTCCGGGATCATCGAGTCGACCATCTTCTTGGCCGCCTTGATGTTCTGGACCTGCTTGCGCTCGACGAGCCGGGCCATGATGAACGGCTTGAAGAGCTCGAGGGCCATCAGCTTCGGCAGGCCACACTGGTGGAGGCGCAGCGACGGACCCGAGACGATCACGGAACGGCCGGAGTAGTCGACGCGCTTACCGAGCAGGTTCTGCCGGAAGCGGCCCTGCTTGCCCTTGAGCATGTCGGAGAGCGACTTCAGCGGCCGGTTGCCCGGGCCGGTGACGGGACGGCCGCGGCGGCCGTTGTCGAAGAGGGCGTCGACGGCCTCCTGCAGCATCCGCTTCTCGTTGTTGACGATGATCTCGGGGGCGCCCAGGTCGAGCAGCCTCTTGAGGCGGTTGTTGCGGTTGATCACGCGCCGGTAGAGGTCGTTGAGGTCCGAGGTCGCGAAGCGGCCACCGTCGAGCTGGACCATCGGGCGCAGCTCCGGCGGGATCACGGGGACGACGTCCAGGACCATCCACTCGGGCTTGTTCGCCGACTTCAGGAAGGCGTCGACGACCTTGAGGCGCTTCACCGCGCGGGCCTGCTTCTGGCCCTTGGAGGTGTTGATCGTCTCCTCGAGCAGCTCGGCCTCCTCCTCGAGCTCGACCTGGTCGAGCAGGTCGCGGACCGACTCCGCGCCCATGCCGCCACGGAAGTACTCGCCCCAGCCGAACGGCGAGCCGAAGCGGTCCTTGAGCTCCCGGAACGTGGTCTCGTCGTTGATCACGTCCTTCGGCTTCATCTCCGAGAAGATCTTGAAGACCTCGCGCAGCCGCTCGGCCGCCTCATCGAGGTAGGCCTCGGTGTCCGAGATCTCGGCCTCGAAGGTCTTCTTCAGCTCCTTGGCGGTCTTGTCGCGGTCCTCGGCCTTCATCCGCTTGACGTTGGTGACGGTGTCGGCCCAGAGCTCGTCGTCGTCGTTGAAGCCGTCGGTGGTGCCGGCGGGGGGAGTTTCGCTCTCCTTGTCGGGAGCGACGCCGAGGTAGGCCAGTCGGCGGACCAGCGACTCGTTGAGCTCCTGCGTGCGCTGCTCGCGCTCGCGCTCGTACTCGCCGGCCTGCTTCTCGACCTCCTTCTCCAGCTTGGCGAGGTCCTTCTGGCGGGCCTCGTCGTCGACCCAGGTGATCACCGAGGCCGCGAAGTAGAGGACCTTCTCGAGCTCCTTCGGAGCCATGTCGATCAGGTAGCCGATCCGGCTCGGAACGCCCTTGAAGAACCAGATGTGGGAGACGGGCGCGGCCAGGTCGATGTGGCCCATGCGCTCGCGGCGAACCTTGGAGCGGGTCACCTCGACGCCGCAGCGCTCGCAGACGATGCCCTTGTAGCGGACCCTCTTGTACTTGCCGCAGTAGCACTCCCAGTCCTTGGTCGGACCGAAGATGCGCTCGCAGAAGAGCCCGTCCTTCTCCGGCTTCAGCGTCCTGTAGTTGATGGTCTCCGGCTTGGTGACCTCGCCGGAGCTCCAGCCCCGGATCTTCTTGCCCGAGGCAAGCCCGATCTCAATCGCGTCGAAGTTATTGATGTCGATCACTTCTTAGCTGCCTCCTCGGCATCCGAACCTTCAGTACCGCCATCGCCCTCGGCGACGACCGTCTCTTCCTTTTCGTCCTTCGCATCCGAGCCGTTGCCGCCGTCCGCGCGCACCCCGGACAGCTCGATGCCGAGCTCCTCAGCCGCGCGGAGGAGGTCGTCCTCCTCCTCGCCCATCTCGACGCCGTCGCCCTCCTCGGAGACCACGTTGGCGTCGAGCGCCAGGCTCTGGATCTCCTTGAGCAGGACCTTGAACGACTCCGGAATCGAGGGCTCGGGGATGTTCTCGCCCTTGACGATCGACTCGTAGGCCTTGACGCGACCGACGGTGTCGTCGGACTTGACCGTGAGCATCTCCTGCAGCGTGTACGCGGCTCCGTAAGCCTCGAGCGCCCACACCTCCATCTCGCCGAAGCGCTGGCCGCCGAACTGCGCCTTGCCGCCCAGCGGCTGCTGCGTGACCAGCGAGTAGGGGCCGGTCGAGCGAGCGTGGATCTTGTCGTCGACCAGGTGCAGCAGCTTCAGGATGTACATGTAGCCGATCGTCACCTTGCCCTTGTAGGGCTCGCCGGTGCGGCCGTTGTAGAGCTGAACCTTGCCCTCGGCTCGGTTGCCCGGGCGCTCGCTCTTCGTGATCCCGAGGTCGATGCCTCGATCGGCGTTCTCGTCCTGCCACTGGACCAGGGCGTTGTCGACGTCCTCGACGGTGGCACCGTCGAAGACCGGGGTGGCGACGTTGACGCGCCCCCCGTTCTTCTGCGCCTCCTTATAGGAGACCGACCCGTCGTCGTACCAGCCGTTGGCGGCGACCCAGCCCAGATGCGTCTCGAGGATCTGCCCGATGTTCATTCGGCTCGGCACCCCGAGCGGGTTGAGGATCACGTCGACGGGCCTGCCGTCCTCCATGAACGGCATGTCCTCCTCGGGCACGATCTTGGAGATCACGCCCTTGTTGCCGTGGCGGCCGGCGAGCTTGTCGCCTTCCGCGATCTTGCGCTTGGTCGCGACGTAGACGCGAACCAGGTCGTTGACGCCCGGCGGCAGGTCGTCGCCCGCCTCGCGGCTGAAGGTGAGGACGTCGATGACGACGCCGCCCTCGCCGTGGGGCACCTTGAGCGAGGTGTCGCGGACCTCACGAGCCTTCTCCTTGAAGATGGCGCGGATCAGCTTCTCCTCGGCGGTCAGCTCGGTCTCGCCCTTCGGCGTGACCTTCCCGACCAGGAGGTCGCCCGAGATCACCTCGGCGCCGATCCGGACGATCCCCCGCTCGTCGAGGTTCCTGAGGCTCTCCTCGGAGCGGTTCGGGATGTCGCGGGTGATCTCCTCGTCGCCGAGCTTGGTGGTGCGGGCGTCGATCTCGTACTCCTCGATATGGATCGAGGTGAGCTCGTCGTCCTTCACCAGGCGCTCGGAGATGATGATCGCGTCCTCGAAGTTGTAGCCCTCCCAGGACATGAAGGCGACCAGGCAGTTCTTGCCGAGCGCGATCTCGCCGCCGGAGGTCGAGGAGCCGTCGCAGAGCACGTCCCCGGCCTTCACCTTGTCGCCGACCGAGACGATCGGGCGCTGATGGATGATCGTGCCCTGGTTCGAGCGCATGAACTTGTGGAGCTTGTACTCGTCGCGCTTGGAGCCGTGGGTGACCACGATCTGCTCGGCGTCAACGGTGGTGACCTCACCGTCGTTCTCGGCGATCACCACGTCGCCCGTGTCCTCAGCGACGCGCCGCTCCATCCCGGTGCCGATCAACGGCGGCTCGGGCTTGAGGAGCGGGACGGCCTGGGCCTGCATGTTCGAGCCCATCAACGCGCGGTTGGCGTCGTCGTGCTCCAGGAACGGGATCAGCGCCGTCGTCACCGACCAGATCTGCGTCGGGGAGACGTCCATCAGCGTGACCTGTTTCGGCGGCACGGCGACCGCCTCGTCATCGCGGCGGCGGCAGATGACGTACTGGCCCTTGAGCTTGCCGGTGTCCGGATCGACCTCGGCGTTCGCCTGGGCGATCGTCTCGTCCTCCTCCTGCGTGGCATCCAGATGGACGACCTGGTTCGTGACCACGCCGTCCTTGACCACCTGGTACGGGGTCGTGACGAAACCGTGCTCGGAGACCTGGGCGTAGGAAGAGAGGCTGCCGATCAGGCCGATGTTCGGGCCCTCGGGCGTCTCGATCGGGCACATGCGCCCGTAGTGGGTCGCGTGCACGTCGCGCACCTCGATCGGAGCGCGCTCGCGCGTCAGGCCGCCGGCGCCGAGCGCCGACAGGCGACGCCGGTGCCTGAGCCCAGCCAGCGAGTTCGTCTGGTCCATGAACTGCGAGAGCTGCGAGGAACCGAAGAACTCCTTCAGCGCCGCGACCACGGGCCGGATGTTGATGATGGTCTGAGGCGTGATCGCGTCCGCGTCCTCGGTGGTGAGGCGCTCGCGGACCACGCGCTCCATCCGGTAGAGCCCGATCCGGAAGGCCTCCTGGATCAGCTCACCGACGGTGCGCAGGCGGCGGTTGCCAAAGTGCTCGTACTCGTCGAGGTGATCGTGGACCGGCTCCCGGGGATAGGTGATCGCCTCCGCGGCGTAGTCCTTGATCGGGTTCTCCTCGTCGATCTCCTCGGGGACACCGAGGATCTTCGGGATGGAGACGAGCTCCTTGACCAGGGCGATGATGTCGTCGTGGGTCAGGACCCGGGTGTCGAGGTCGATGTCCAGGTCGAGCCGGGCGTTCAGCTTGTAGCGGCCGACCCTGGTGAGGTCGTAGCGCTTGGGGTCGAAGAACAGCTGCTCGAGCAGAGCCCGGGCGGCGTCGACCGAGGGCGGCTCGCCGGGACGCTGCTTCTTGAAGAGCTCGATCAGCGCGCCCTCCTCGTCCCTGGTCGCGTCGGTGTCCGCCGCGATCGTGTGCCTCATGTAGACGGAGTTGTCGAACATCTCGAGGAGCTTTTCGTCCTCGACATAGCCCATCGCGCGCAGCAGGACGGTGACCGGCAGCTTCCGCTTGCGGTCGATGCGGACGTAGACGCGGCCCTTCTTGTCGATCTCGAGCTCCAGCCAGGAACCGCGGGCCGGCATCAGGTTGGCGATGAAGACCTGCTTCTCGCGGTCCTTGGGCTCCATTAGATAGGCGCCCGGCGAGCGCACCAGCTGCGTGACGACCACGCGCTCGGTGCCGTTGATGATGAAGGTGCCGCGATCAGTCATCCATGGGAAATCGCCCATGAAGACGGTCTGCTCACGGATCTCCCCGGTCTCGCGGTTCTGGAACGCGACCTTGACGTTGAGCGGGCGCGAGTAGGTCATGTCCTTCTCGCGGCACTCATCCACGTTGTTGGGTGGATCGTCGAACTCGAAGTCCCCGAAGACGATCGCCAGGTTCCCCGTGTAGTCCTCCGTCGGGGAGATGTCGTCGATCGTCGCTCGCAGCAGGCCATCCTTCGGGTCAACCAGGTCCGCGAAGGACTTCCGCTGGATATCGATCAGGTGTGGGACGTCGAGTGTGTTCTTGAGGCGGGAGAAGCTCCTACGGGTTGCGGCGACAGCGTTGGTTCCGGCCAACTGGGCGACTCCTCAAAGTATTCGAAGGGTTGTGAGTCCGCGCAAGAATCAGGCAGCAGGGCTCACCGGGCGCGCGAACCGTGCATAATAACGCACGGCAGCCCTTTGGTCAAGGGTTGCTAACACGCCCCGGGGGGCAGGTGCCGGGATCTTACTCCCAATCTTGTGGGTTTGGAGCAGTTTCGTGCTCGCGCTACTTGATCTCGGCGGTGCCGCCGGCCTCCTCGATCTCCTTGAGCAGACCCTCGGCCTCCTCGCGCTCGATGGCCTCCTTGACGGGCTTGGGCGCCTCGTCGACGAGGGCCTTGGCCTCCTTGAGGCCGAGCCCGGTGGCCGCGCGAACGACCTTGATCACGCCGATCTTCTTGTCGCCCGAGCCGGTCAGGACGAGATCAACCGTCCCGGCCTCCTCCTCGCCCGCTCCATCGCCGGCCGGACCACCGGCTGCGGGGGCGGCTGCCGCGACGGCCGTCGCGGAGACGCCGAACTCCTCCTCGAGCGCCTTGATGCGCTCCGAAAGCTCGAGCACGGAGATGTTCTTGAGCTCCTCTATCCAATCCTCTGTGGTCACCTTGGTGGCCATCTAGTCGCTGTCCTCCTTGTTCTCGGAATCTTCTGAAGTCTCGTCGGGCTCCTCGCCGATGTCAGCGTCGCCCTCCCCCGCCTCCTCGGCCTCGCCCTGGCCGGCGTCCTCGCCTTCCGGCGCCTGCTCCTCGGAGGTCTCTTCCGGAGAGTCGGCCGGCTCCGGGTCGGCTTCGCCTTCCGGCGCGGCCGGGGCATCGGCTTCGCCATCAGAAGAACCGTCCTCGGGCGGTTCATCCTCCTTGGGCGCCTCCTCCTTGGGCGCCTCCTCGGCGGGGGGTGCCTCGCCGCTGACCAGGCCCTGCTCGGCGATCTGGCCGAGCTGCAGCGCCAGGCCCTGGATCATCGCGCCCAGGCCCCGGACCAGGCCGGTGATCGGGCTGGCGACGACGCCGGCGAGCTGAGCGTTGAGCGCTTCGCGGCCGGGAAGGCGGGCGATGGCCGTGAAGGTGTCGGGATCGAGCGCCTCGCCGTCCATCAGGCCGCCCTTGTACTCGAGCAGCTCCCACTCGGTGCCAAGCCGCCGGAGAGTCTTTGCGGCCAGCGCGGCGTCGCCCTTGACCAGGGCGAGTGCGGTGGGGCCGCTCAGGTGCTCCTTCAGCCCGTCCGTGCCGGCGGTGTCAGCCGCCCGCAGGGTGAGCCGGTTCTTGACGATGCGGAACCGGGTGTCGGCGTCGCGCAGCCCGGCGCGCAGCTCGGCGGCCTGCGGCACGCTGATCCCGCGGTAGTCCACCGCGAAGATCGCCGTCGCCTCCTTTAGCTCGGAGGCGAGCCCTTCGACCACTGCTGTCTTCTGCTCTCTGTCCATTTCGCTTTCGTATCGCCCGTCTCGCCAACAAAAAGACCCGCACGCAGGCGGGCCAGAGTGGGCGGTCGGATGACCGGTGACTCTCGCTCACCTGCGCCGGACTTCTGGACTTCGTCCCGCCGGCGGTCTCGGGCGGCAATCTGTGGGCGCGGGATGTTAGGCGGTCGCCGGCTCCTCCGCGGTCTCATCGGGGGAGGCCGCATCCTCGGCTTCGCTTGCGGGCGCCTCTGGTGTCGAGTCGCCGTCCTCAGCGGACACGCCGGCGCCGATCATGATCTCCCCTCGGCGAGTACGGCCGGAATCGATCCGGACGCCCGGGCCCATCGTCGTCGTCGCAGTGATGGAGAGGATGTAGCGGCCCTTGGCGGCGGCCGGCTTGGCGCGGATGATCTCCTCGATCACCGCCGCGTAGTTCTCGAGCAGGTCGACCTCCGAGAAGCTGGTCTTGCCGATGGTCAGGTGAACGATCGATTGCCGGTCCGTTCGGTATTCGATCTTGCCGGCCTTGGCCTCGTCGACCGCCTTGGCGATGTCCTCGGTGACGGTGCCGACCTTGGGATTGGGCATCTTGCCCTGCGGGCCGAGCACCCGGCCGAGCTTCCCGACCTTCGGCATCTGCGAGGGGTGGGCGATTGCGACGTCGAAGTCGGTCCAGCCACCCTCGACGCGCTCGGCGAGGTCATCGGAGCCGACGAAGTCCGCGCCGGCTTCTGTGGCCTGGCGAGCCTGATCGCCCTCGGCGAAGACGGCGATCGTGACGTTCTTGCCGAGGCCCTTGGGCAGCGCCAGCGTCCCGCGCAGCTGCTCCTCGGCATGGCGGACGTTGACGCCGAGCCGGATGTGCAGCTCGACCGTCTCGTCGAACTTCGCGCCGGCGGTCTCCTTGATCAGATGGATCGCCTCCGCCGGCGGATAGGCCGTTGTGCGGTCGATCTTCTCGTAAGCCTCTCTGTATCGCTTGCCGCGAGCCACTAACTCAACCCCTCCACGGTGACGCCCATCGAGCGGGCGGTGCCGGCGATGATCTTGGTGGCGGCGTCGATGTCGTTGGCGTTCAGGTCGGGCATCTTGCGCTCCGCGATCTGCCGGGCCTGATCGACCGTGATCGAGCCGACCTTCTCGCTGTGGGGCTCTCCCGAACCCTTGTCGATCCCCGCTGCCTCCTTGATCAGGACAGCCGCCGGCGGGGTCTTGGTGATGAAGTCGAAGGAGCGGTCCTCGTAGACCGTGATCTCGACCGGGATGATGGTGCCGGCGTCCTGCTGGGTCTGAGCATTGAACGCCTTGCAGAACTCCATGATGTTGACGCCGTGCTGACCCAGGGCGGGGCCGACCGGCGGAGCCGGGTTCGCCGCGCCGGCCGGGATCTGAAGCTTGATCTGAGTGAGGACCTTCTTGGCCATAGCTGTGAAAGCTAGATCTTCTTGACCTGGTCGTAGTTGACCTCGACGGGCGTCTCGCGGCCGAAGATCGAGACCAGGACCTTGAGCTTGGCGGCGTCCTCGTTGATCTCGGCGATCTCGCCGGAGAAGTCGGCGAGCGGGCCCGAGATGACCTTGACCGACTCGCCGATCGAGAACTGCGCGCGGGTCCGCGGGCGCTCGGCGGTCTCGCGATGAAGCAGGCGGTCGACCTCGACCTTCGAGAGCGGGATCGGCTTGTTGCGCGAGCCGACGAAGCCAGTGACGCCGGGGGTGTTCTTGACGAGGCCCCAGGCATCGTCGGTCATCTCCATGTTGACCAGGACGTAGCCCGGCATGGTGCGCTTCTCGGACTGCACCTTCTGGCCGTCCTTCATCTCCGAGATCTGCTCGGTGGGGACGACGACCTGGCGCACGTTGCGCTCCTGGCCCATCGTGTGGACCCGGTGCTCGAGGTTCTGCTTGACCTTGTTCTCGTGCCCGGAGTAGGTGTTGATCACGTACCAGCGAAACATCGTCAGTCTCCTTGGGTCCGCCTAGAGAAGCCGCTGGACGAACCAGTTGAAGGCGGCGTCGAGGGCGCCCAGATAGGCGGCCATGACCGCCACGAAGATGAAAGTCACGGCCGAGGCCTGGACCAGGGTGTCCCGGTCCGGCCACTGCACGCGCTTGAGCTCGGCCCAGCAGGAAAGCAGGAACCCGAGGACGGGGCCGCGCCGCTTCTCGGTCTTCTCGGCCTGTCCCTTCTGCAGCTCCTTGGCGCGAGCCTTTCGCCGCTGCTCCTTCTCGCGCTGGCGGCGGTCCCGTCTGCTCTCCTTCGGCTCGGCTGCCGCCGCGCCGTCCTCGGGACGGCCGACGTCCGCTCGCGATGGAGCGGGGGGCTCGACCTCCGTCTCCGGCTGGACCGGGCCGGGAACCACTCCGGGGACGGGGGAACCGCGGCCCTCGACCTCGTCCCTCAGCTCCGGATCGACGGTGTGCTCGCCGTAGTCCTCGGTGCGCGCACCGGTCTCGATGACCGCCTCGGCCTCGGCGACCTCGCCGGAGAGTCCGGTGCGGGTGTCCTCCTGGGCGCGCCCCTCCTGCTCCAGCTCGGCCGGGTCGCGTGAGGGAAGCCCGCGCTGCTCCGCCTGCTGGCGGCGGCGGCGCTCGGCCTTTCGCTGTGCTCTCGTCTTCGCCATCTCGAGACAGTCCCTAGCGGGTCTCCTTATGTGGGGTGTGCCGCCCGCACCACCGACAGAACTTCCGGATCTCGATCCGGTCCGGCGAGTTTCGCCGTGACTTGTTCGTCTCGTAGTTGCGGCGCTTGCACTCCTCACAGGCGAGCGTTACGCCGATTCGAACATCAGAGGCCATGTCTCCTCAACTTAAGCTTCGATTCTCTCGGTACCCGGCTTCGCCATCCGCGGCCGCCACAAACACCGCGGCCGAGCATACGGCCGGACAGAAAAAAACCCCCGGCCCCAGGCCCGAGGTAGGCCCAAAAGAATAGCGAGCGATTCGTCCATCGGGTTGCTACTGAGGATGGCCGGCGAACGCGGCGGCCCGCTCGTAGAGCTTGTAGAGCTTGAAGCCGCGGGCGAACTGGTTCTTGCAGTAGTTGTCGAGCACGTTGTAGGCCTGCTTGTCGTCGAGGACCGAGCCCGTCCCGGAGGGATCGGAGGCGTTGTTGCCGACGACCGGACCGCCCGCGAAGTCCTTGAGCTGCTGGATGGTCCCAAGCCGCTGGGTCGTGTCCGCCTGATTCCAGTCGTTGCAGTCCGCCAGGTTGATCGGCGCGCCGACATTGGGGCCGACGTCGATCTGGGGCTGGGTGCCCGAGCCGGAACCGCAGCCGGCGATCGCCGCCGTCCCTGCGAGGGCGCACAGGGCCGCCGCCGCGCGTCGACGCGGGGAGCGGCGGATGAGACCGGCTATGGCTTTGGCGGGGTTGTGAACCACGGGCAGCCCGGAGACCCTTGAGGCACCGTGCTGCAGGTTAGGAGCTCATTGGCCTGACCACTCTGCGACCCGATCAGCGGGCTGTTGTTGCAGTCGGACGGCAGCTTGTTGGGAGCGACGCCATTCGGCGAGGGGACGCCGGTGACACTCGCGGCCGTGCCGTCCTTGCCCGTGTTGCCGTACCAGCAGTTGGCGCTGTTGAAGGTCGGGTCGATGATGATCCCGCCCTGGTCCCACCAGAAGTCGACGCCGTTCGGCTGTGCGCTCCCGTCTGGGGCTTGCCCCATCCTGTTGCCGAAGAAGCTGTTCCGGTAGGACGTGGACGAGTTGGCGTGGGTTGTGCCCGGCGTCGGGTTGCAGCCCGCCACCTGGTTCTTGGAGTCCCCGCAGGCGAAGACATCGGGCACGTCGAACAGCATCGCGCCTCGCCGCCAGTTGTCCCAGAAGCGGTTGTTGCGGACGACGTTCGCGTTGCCACCGGCGATCCACATGCCTGTGCCGACCGGTACCGGCTCGGTGGGCGTCACGTCGGAGCAGCCCTGGTTGGGGCCGTTGGGCCCGGGCTTCTCGCCATCGGCGCACGGCCGCAGATAGGTGTTGAAGTTGTTGTTGAAGAAGTTGTTGTTCTCGAGCAGATCGGAGTCCTGGGGGAAGCCTGGATGGCCGGGCGCCGTGAAGACGTCGGTTGAGAAGCCCTCCGAGTTGTCGTAGAAGTTGTTGTCGTGTAGCCACACGGAGTTGCCGTCAGTGCCGGAGTACCCCAGCGTGTTGTGGTGCATGTCGCAGTTACGGAGCTCGGTGCCGTATCGCCGCTGACTCGGCGGAACCGCCTCGCCCAGGTCGGCGCTGGCACCCGGATACAGCCCTGAGTCGCCGCTGCCCCAGGCGTCGCAGTTCTCGATCAGGGAGTGATCGGCGACGAAGGTGAGTAGCCCGTACTCGCCCGCGAAGGGAACCTTGAAGCGGTTGAGGTGGGAGCCGTCGGTCTCGATGATGTACACGTCGTGCTCCATTGCGTGACGGACCTTGACGTTGTTGAGGACGAAGCCGTCCGCGCGGTCGGCCCGGATGCCGACGTCCTTGATCGCACCGAGCGGGGCGCCGTCGCCGGATGCTGGGTTGCCGGCGTCGATGGTCACGGCGTCCGGTGAGGCGCCGGTGCCCTGGATCTGCAGGTTGCAGCGGATGCACTTGCCCGCGTCCGGGATGTTGTGACGGTCGATCAGAGGCGGCTGCGGGATCGGAAGATTGGTCAGGGCTCGGCCGAGGACCGCGATCAGGTTCTGATCGTTCGGGCACTTGAACTGGTAGGCGTAGGAGACCGCGCCGGCCTGGCTCTTGTCGTTGGTGATCTTCAGGTTGGCGCAGGCCGGATCGTTGGTCGGCCGGGCGCGCGACTTGGGCTCCGTGTAGAGCCCGGGCAGGATCTCGACGCGGTCGTTGTTGTGGGAGGCCGTGACCGCGTCCTGGATGCTGTTGTAGCGGCAGCGCCTGAGCAGCTTGATGTTGAGGGTGCGCAGCTTCCGCGCGCGCTTCTTGCTGATGCGGATCGCCAGCTGCGACTCGCGGACCTTGAAGCCGCTCTTGCGAGCGCTCTTCACGTCCTTGTTGAGGGCGACGATCGACTTGTTCTTCGAGAGCTGCTTGACGCTGGCGTGCTTGCGCGCCTTCTTGCTCGGCACCTGCGCGCAGACCACCCGCGTCGTGCCGGCCGCCTTCTTGTTGAGGGCGCTGAAGAGCTTGCGGACGGGAGGGACCTTGCCCCCCGCGGCCGGCTTGACGTGATTGTCGGGAGCCGGATTCGGCCAGTAGGAGGCGCGCTCGATGTGAGCGAAGGCCAGGGCGGGAACGAGGACGGCGACGGCCGCGATTGCGATCGCGACTATCAGTCTCCCGCGGCGATGTGTTGCCCTCCTGGCTTCCATCGATCCCTTCCTCGCTGGAGATCTAATCAAACGGCGGCGATTTGCATTCATTCGGCTGTTACGAGACCTGCTGCGGAGCAGTTGAGCCGCTCGGCAGCACGAACTTCGCCATGCTCGATGCATGGCCCCCGTCGCGGCTCTGAATCTGGACCTTCTTGAACTCGCAGCTCACCTGGGTCGGCGTGACCTCCAGGACGGAATAGCCCCGGTTGTCGAGATCGATGTAGTTGATGTGATGGTCGAGGGCGCTGACCAGAGCCTTAATCGTGCCCGAGGAGATACCCGTTTCCTCAGGCAGGCCATGTGACGTCGTGGAGCCGCCGACGAACTCGCCGCAGACCGGGGTGCCCGTGTCGCTTCCATCGGTGGTCGCGGTGCCGGTGAAGAAATTGTGGATGTCGCCCGTGAGCGGAACCAGGTTCTTGACGTTGTTCCCCAGCACGAACTCGAGCAGCTCCCTGCGCTCGGCGGCGTACCCGTCCCACTGATCGTTGTTGGCGCCGTTCTGCGGCCCGCTCTGGAATCCCATCAGCATCACCTCGTTGGCCCAGAGCTTCCACGTCTGGGGGGACCCCGCCAGCGTCTGCTTGAACCATGCCTTCTGCTTCGCGCCGAGCATCGTCCGATTCGGGTTCTGCTGGTCAGGACAATCGACGAGCTGCCCGTCGTCGCACGGCTGCTGGTCCCGGTACTGGCGCTCGTCCGTGAGGATCAGGTCGACGAGCTTGCCGATCCGGACGTGCTCATAGATCCGGTCCCGGTCGCCGTCGAAGCGGAGTCGCGGCATGTAGTTGAAATAGGCCTGGTAGGCGTTCGTGCGCCGCTCCTGGATCGAGATGCGCCGCGGGAAGCCGTTGTTCGTCAATCCCGGCTGATCGTGGGAGCTCGCCAGACCATCGGCGTAGTTGTCCTCAACCTCGTGGTCGTCCCAGACGGAGACGAAGTTGTGGGCGGCGTGCATCGCCTGCAGATCGGGGTCGCTCTTGTAGAGGTTGTACTTCTGCCGGTACTCGGGCAGGAACTCGACGTTTCCGTCGTGGTTGAACCCCGAGGTGTCCTTGCGGAAGCCGTCGTAGTAGTGGGACTCGTAGATGTAGTCGCCGAGGTGCAGGACGAGGTCGACGTCCTCCTTGGCGATCGCCGCGTGCGCGTTGTAGAAGCCCGCCTCGAAGCTCTGGCAGGAGATGAACGCGATTCGCAGCGCCGCATTGGAATCGTGGGGCGGCGCGGTGCGGAAGCGGCCCACGGGCGAGCCCTTGTCCTTGGTGTGGAACCGGTAGAAGTACTCGTGCGCCGGCTGGAGGCCGCGAACGCGGGTGCGCGCGGTGAGGTCGCGCTCCTTTCGCGCCGTGACGGTCTTCTCGAGGACGACGTTCTTGAAGTGCCGGTCCTTGGCCACCTCGAGCTTCAGTCGCGAGGTGTGCTCGTGGCCGCCCAGCTTCGTCCACAGGATCGTGCCCTTCGGGTACGGGAAGCCGGAGGCGACGCCAAGCGGGAAGGTGCCGGACTTCGCGACCGGTATGCGGCGCTTGCGGGCGATCGCGGCGTAGTTCGGCAGTGCCGTCGCGGCCACGCCTGTTGCGAGCCCGGCGATCAGGAACTGGCGGCGGCCCAGCTTTGGCTCAGCCTCGAATGCGTCGAAGTCGAAGCGCTCATCCTCGAATGCCTCCAGGTCCATTGTCTCCTCCTCGGTTATCCCCGGCTGTGCAGAGGCCGTTACTAAATCACCCGCAGGGCCTATCGACCCTACTGACTATTCCCCGACTTTCGCGCCCTTCAGCGGCGGCCGGTCCGATAGGGTGCCGCCGCGCCCCGGGACTGGCGCGCAAGAGAGGAGAGTGACGTGAAGCGAACGGAGTCGTTGACCGGCTTCCTCTACTTGACCTAACTCGCTAGTCGACTATGACCGGGCAAACGAACACCCCCGCCCCACGCAGGGCTATTGCTTCTGCCTGTTCCTGCCGGGACCGCCGACCAGCTTGTCCTCGCCCCGCCCCCCGATCAGCGTGTCATTGCCCGCTTCGCCCCGAAGCTTGTCGTTGCCGGGCCCGCCGCTCAGGGCGTCGTCGCCAGGCCCACCCCTAAGCTTGTCGTTGCCGGGCCCGCCGTTCAGGCCGTTGTTGTCGCGCGTCCCCGCGGCTCGCTCGCTCGTCGAGCCCACTGGCGCGCTGTTGGGATGCAGGGTGTCGTTGCCGCCACCCCCGATCAGCGTGTCATTGCCGGGGCCCCCATTCAGGATGTCGTTGCCGGCCCCGCCGTTCAGGGTGTCGTTGCCGTCCTCGCCATAAAGGGTGTCGTTGCCGTCCCCGCCGTTCAGGATGTCATTGCCGTCCCCGCCGTGCAGGGTGTCGTTGCCGTCCTCGCCGTACAGGGTGTCGTTGCCGGGCCCGCCGTATACCGTGTCCTTGCCAGGCCCGCAGTTGATCACGTCGTTGCCGCCGCTGGCGTACACGATGTCGTTGCCAGCGCCGCAGTTGATCACGTCATTGCCGGGGGTGCCCATGATCACGTCGTTGCCGGAAGTGCCCTGGATCGCGCAGCTTACGGTCACCCGGACGTTGGCGGTGGAGCCGCCGTTCAGGGTGTAGGTGAAGTTGTCGGTCGGGCTGCCGTTGTTGCAGTAGTTCGGGTTCGGCCGGTAGGTGAGACCAGTGCCGCCGCCGGTGATCACCACGCTGCCGTGGGCCGGCTGGGTGACCGACTGGATCGTCTTCGGGCCGCCGTCGATGTCGGTGTCGTTGGCGAGCACGTTGATCGGGTTGGGTCCGGATGCTCTCGGGACGGTGGCGGTGTCGTTGACCGCCACCGGGGGATCGTCGACGCATGTGACGGTCACCCGGACGTTGGCGGTGGAGCCGCCGTTCAGGGTGTAGGTGAAGTTGTCGGTCGGGCTGCCGTTGTTGCAGTAGTTCGGGTTCGGCCGGTAGGTGAGCCCGGAGCCGCCGCCGGTGATCACCACGCTGCCGTGGGCCGGCTGGGTGACCGACTGGATCGTCTTCGGGCCGCCGTCGATGTCGGTGTCGTTGGCGAGCACGTTGATCTGGGTGGCGCCGGAGTCCTCGGCCACCGTCTTCGTGTCGTTGACCGCCACCGGCTTGTCATCGACGCATGTGACGGTCACCGCCACGGTTGCGGTGGAGCCGCCGTTCAGGGTGTAGGTGAAGTTGTCGGTCGGGCTGCCGTTGTTGCAGTAGTTCGCGTTCGGCCGGTAGGTGAGCCCGGAGCCGCCGCCGGTGATCACCACGCTGCCGTGGGCCGGCTGGGTGACCGACTGGATCGTCTTCGGGCCGCCGTCGATGTCGGTGTCGTTGGCGAGCACGTTGATCGAGGTGGCGCCGGAGTCCTCGGCCACCGTCTTCGTGTCGTTGACCGCCACCGGCGGATTGTCCGGGGCGGCGGTGTCGACCGTCCAGGTGAAGGAGTCGGGGCTGGCGTCGGCGTTGCCGGCGTTGTCGATCGCCCGGACCGAGAAGGTGTGGGAGCCGTCCGCGAGCGAGGCGTAGTGCTTGGGGGAGGCGCAGGCGCCGAAGCTGCCGCCGTCGAGCTTGCATTGGAAGGAGGCGACCCCCGAGCTGCCGCTGTCGGAGCCCGAGAAGGTGAAGTCGGCGGCTGCGGAGGAGCTCGGGTTGGATGGGTGGGTGAGGATGGTGGTGTCGGGGGCGCCGGTGTCGACCGTGAAGTCCTCGGTCGCCGCGGCGCCGGTGTTGCCGGCCTGGTCGGTGGCCCGCACCCGGAAGGTGTGGTCGCCGTCGGAGAGCGCCGCCGAGGTGAAGGGGCTGGTGCAGGTGCTGTAGGCGGGGGTGCCCTGGTCGAGCGAGCAGGCGAAGCTGGAGCCCGGGTCCTCCGAGGAGCTGAAGTCGAAGCTCGGGGTCGAGTCGCCGGTGGTGCCGTGGGCGGCCGAGTCGATCGTGGCGGCGGGCGGGGTCGAGTCCTCGGTGTAGTCGAAGGCGGCCGAGCAGGCCGAGGTGTTGCTGGCGGCGTCGGTGGCCGAGGCGCGGAAGCGGGTGGTGGTGTCATCGCCGACGTGGGCGGAGATCCCCGGCGAGGCGAAGGTGGCGGCGGGCTGGGAGTCGACCAGGTTGGCCGGGGTGCAGTCGGCGGCGGTGTCGGCCTTGTAGAGGTGGACGCTCGAGCCGGCCTCGGCGCTGCCCTTGAGCAGCGGGTCGTTGTTGTTGGCCGGCGAGGCGGGCACCGAGGCGGTGATCGTGGGGGCGGCGGGGGCGCCGGTGTCGACCGTGAAGTCCTCGGTCGCCGCGGCGCCGGTGTTGCCGGCCTGGTCGGTGGCCCGCACCCGGAAGGTGTGGTCGCCGTCGGAGAGCGCCGCCGAGGTGAAGGGGCTGGTGCAGGTGCTGTAGGCGGGGGTGCCCTGGTCGAGCGAGCAGGCGAAGCTGGAGCCCGGGTCCTCCGAGGAGCTGAAGTCGAAGCTCGGGGTCGAGTCGCCGGTGGTGCCGTGGGCGGCCGAGTCGATCGTGGCGGCGGGCGGGGTCGAGTCCTCGGTGTAGTCGAAGGCGGCCGAGCAGGCCGAGGTGTTGCTGGCGGCGTCGGTGGCCGAGGCGCGGAAGCGGGTGGTGGTGTCATCGCCGACGTGGGCGGAGATCCCCGGCGAGGCGAAGGTGGCGGCGGGCTGGGAGTCGACCAGGTTGGCCGGGGTGCAGTCGGCGGCGGTGTCGGCCTTGTAGAGGTGGACGCTCGAGCCGGCCTCGGCGCTGCCCTTGAGCAGCGGGTCGTTGTTGTTGGCCGGCGAGGCGGGCACCGAGGCGGTGATCGTGGGGGCGGCGGGGGCGCCGGTGTCGACCGTGAAGTCCTCGGTCGCCGCGGCGCCGGTGTTGCCGGCCTGGTCGGTGGCCCGCACCCGGAAGGTGTGGTCGCCGTCGGAGAGCGCCGCCGAGGTGAAGGGGCTGGTGCAGGTGCTGTAGGCGGGGGTGCCCTGGTCGAGCGAGCAGGCGAAGCTGGAGCCCGGGTCCTCCGAGGAGCTGAAGTCGAAGCTCGGGGTCGAGTCGCCGGTGGTGCCGTGGGCGGCCGAGTCGATCGTGGCGGCGGGCGGGGTCGAGTCCTCGGTGTAGTCGAAGGCGGCCGAGCAGGCCGAGGTGTTGCTGGCGGCGTCGGTGGCCGAGGCGCGGAAGCGGGTGGTGGTGTCATCGCCGACGTGGGCGGAGATCCCCGGCGAGGCGAAGGTGGCGGCGGGCTGGGAGTCGACCAGGTTGGCCGGGGTGCAGTCGGCGGCGGTGTCGGCCTTGTAGAGGTGGACGCTCGAGCCGGCCTCGGCGCTGCCCTTGAGCAGCGGGTCGTTGTTGTTGGCCGGCGAGGCGGGCACCGAGGCGGTGATCGTGGGGGCGGCGGGGGCGCCGGTGTCGACCGTGAAGTCCTCGGTCGCCGCGGCGCCGGTGTTGCCGGCCTGGTCGGTGGCCCGCACCCGGAAGGTGTGGTCGCCGTCGGAGAGCGCCGCCGAGGTGAAGGGGCTGGTGCAGGTGCTGTAGGCGGGGGTGCCCTGGTCGAGCGAGCAGGCGAAGCTGGAGCCCGGGTCCTCCGAGGAGCTGAAGTCGAAGCTCGGGGTCGAGTCGCCGGTGGTGCCGTGGGCGGCCGAGTCGATCGTGGCGGCGGGCGGGGTCGAGTCCTCGGTGTAGTCGAAGGCGGCCGAGCAGGCCGAGGTGTTGCTGGCGGCGTCGGTGGCCGAGGCGCGGAAGCGGGTGGTGGTGTCATCGCCGACGTGGGCGGAGATCCCCGGCGAGGCGAAGGTGGCGGCGGGCTGGGAGTCGACCAGGTTGGCCGGGGTGCAGTCGGCGGCGGTGTCGGCCTTGTAGAGGTGGACGCTCGAGCCGGCCTCGGCGCTGCCCTTGAGCAGCGGGTCGTTGTTGTTGGCCGGCGAGGCGGGCACCGAGGCGGTGATCGTGGGGGCGGCGGGGGCGCCGGTGTCGACCGTGAAGTCCTCGGTCGCCGCGGCGCCGGTGTTGCCGGCCTGGTCGGTGGCCCGCACCCGGAAGGTGTGGTCGCCGTCGGAGAGCGCCGCCGAGGTGAAGGGGCTGGTGCAGGTGCGTAGGCGGGGTGCCCTGGTCGAGCGAGCAGGCGAAGCTGGAGCCCGGGTCCTCCGAGGAGCTGAAGTCGAAGCTCGGGGTCGAGTCGCCGGTGGTGCCGTGGGCGGCCGAGTCGATCGTGGCGGCGGGCGGGGTCGAGTCCTCGGTGTAGTCGAAGGCGGCCGAGCAGGCCGAGGTGTTGCTGGCGGCGTCGGTGGCCGAGGCGCGGAAGCGGGTGGTGGTGTCATCGCCGACGTGGGCGGAGATCCCCGGCGAGGCGAAGGTGGCGGCGGGCTGGGAGTCGACCAGGTTGGCCGGGGTGCAGTCGGCGGCGGTGTCGGCCTTGTAGAGGTGGACGCTCGAGCCGGCCTCGGCGCTGCCCTTGAGCAGCGGGTCGTTGTTGTTGGCCGGCGAGGCGGGCACCGAGGCGGTGATCGTGGGGGCGGCGGGGGCGCCGGTGTCGACCGTGAAGTCCTCGGTCGCCGCGGCGCCGGTGTTGCCGGCCTGGTCGGTGGCCCGCACCCGGAAGGTGTGGTCGCCGTCGGAGAGCGCCGCCGAGGTGAAGGGGCTGGTGCAGGTGCTGTAGGCGGGGGTGCCCTGGTCGAGCGAGCAGGCGAAGCTGGAGCCCGGGTCCTCCGAGGAGCTGAAGTCGAAGCTCGGGGTCGAGTCGCCGGTGGTGCCGTGGGCGGCCGAGTCGATCGTGGCGGCGGGCGGGGTCGAGTCCTCGGTGTAGTCGAAGGCGGCCGAGCAGGCCGAGGTGTTGCTGGCGGCGTCGGTGGCCGAGGCGCGGAAGCGGGTGGTGGTGTCATCGCCGACGTGGGCGGAGATCCCCGGCGAGGCGAAGGTGGCGGCGGGCTGGGAGTCGACCAGGTTGGCCGGGGTGCAGTCGGCGGCGGTGTCGGCCTTGTAGAGGTGGACGCTCGAGCCGGCCTCGGCGCTGCCCTTGAGCAGCGGGTCGTTGTTGTTGGCCGGCGAGGCGGGCACCGAGGCGGTGATCGTGGGGGCGGCGGGGGCGCCGGTGTCGACCGTGAAGTCCTCGGTCGCCGCGGCGCCGGTGTTGCCGGCCTGGTCGGTGGCCCGCACCCGGAAGGTGTGGTCGCCGTCGGAGAGCGCCGCCGAGGTGAAGGGGCTGGTGCAGGTGCTGTAGGCGGGGGTGCCCTGGTCGAGCGAGCAGGCGAAGCTGGAGCCCGGGTCCTCCGAGGAGCTGAAGTCGAAGCTCGGGGTCGAGTCGCCGGTGGTGCCGTGGGCGGCCGAGTCGATCGTGGCGGCGGGCGGGGTCGAGTCCTCGGTGTAGTCGAAGGCGGCCGAGCAGGCCGAGGTGTTGCTGGCGGCGTCGGTGGCCGAGGCGCGGAAGCGGGTGGTGGTGTCATCGCCGACGTGGGCGGAGATCCCCGGCGAGGCGAAGGTGGCGGCGGGCTGGGAGTCGACCAGGTTGGCCGGGGTGCAGTCGGCGGCGGTGTCGGCCTTGTAGAGGTGGACGCTCGAGCCGGCCTCGGCGCTGCCCTTGAGCAGCGGGTCGTTGTTGTTGGCCGGCGAGGCGGGCACCGAGGCGGTGATCGTGGGGGCGGCGGGGGCGCCGGTGTCGACCGTGAAGTCCTCGGTCGCCGCGGCGCCGGTGTTGCCGGCCTGGTCGGTGGCCCGCACCCGGAAGGTGTGGTCGCCGTCGGAGAGCGCCGCCGAGGTGAAGGGGCTGGTGCAGGTGCTGTAGGCGGGGGTGCCCTGGTCGAGCGAGCAGGCGAAGCTGGAGCCCGGGTCCTCCGAGGAGCTGAAGTCGAAGCTCGGGGTCGAGTCGCCGGTGGTGCCGTGGGCGGCCGAGTCGATCGTGGCGGCGGGCGGGGTCGAGTCCTCGGTGTAGTCGAAGGCGGCCGAGCAGGCCGAGGTGTTGCTGGCGGCGTCGGTGGCCGAGGCGCGGAAGCGGGTGGTGGTGTCATCGCCGACGTGGGCGGAGATCCCCGGCGAGGCGAAGGTGGCGGCGGGCTGGGAGTCGACCAGGTTGGCCGGGGTGCAGTCGGCGGCGGTGTCGGCCTTGTAGAGGTGGACGCTCGAGCCGGCCTCGGCGCTGCCCTTGAGCAGCGGGTCGTTGTTGTTGGCCGGCGAGGCGGGCACCGAGGCGGTGATCGTGGGGGCGGCGGGGGCGCCGGTGTCGACCGTGAAGTCCTCGGTCGCCGCGGCGCCGGTGTTGCCGGCCTGGTCGGTGGCCCGCACCCGGAAGGTGTGGTCGCCGTCGGAGAGCGCCGCCGAGGTGAAGGGGCTGGTGCAGGTGCTGTAGGCGGGGGTGCCCTGGTCGAGCGAGCAGGCGAAGCTGGAGCCCGGGTCCTCCGAGGAGCTGAAGTCGAAGCTCGGGGTCGAGTCGCCGGTGGTGCCGTGGGCGGCCGAGTCGATCGTGGCGGCGGGCGGGGTCGAGTCCTCGGTGTAGTCGAAGGCGGCCGAGCAGGCCGAGGTGTTGCTGGCGGCGTCGGTGGCCGAGGCGCGGAAGCGGGTGGTGGTGTCATCGCCGACGTGGGCGGAGATCCCCGGCGAGGCGAAGGTGGCGGCGGGCTGGGAGTCGACCAGGTTGGCCGGGGTGCAGTCGGCGGCGGTGTCGGCCTTGTAGAGGTGGACGCTCGAGCCGGCCTCGGCGCTGCCCTTGAGCAGCGGGTCGTTGTTGTTGGCCGGCGAGGCGGGCACCGAGGCGGTGATCGTGGGGGCGGCGGGGGCGCCGGTGTCGACCGTGAAGTCCTCGGTCGCCGCGGCGCCGGTGTTGCCGGCCTGGTCGGTGGCCCGCACCCGGAAGGTGTGGTCGCCGTCGGAGAGCGCCGCCGAGGTGAAGGGGCTGGTGCAGGTGCTGTAGGCGGGGGTGCCCTGGTCGAGCGAGCAGGCGAAGCTGGAGCCCGGGTCCTCCGAGGAGCTGAAGTCGAAGCTCGGGGTCGAGTCGCCGGTGGTGCCGTGGGCGGCCGAGTCGATCGTGGCGGCGGGCGGGGTCGAGTCCTCGGTGTAGTCGAAGGCGGCCGAGCAGGCCGAGGTGTTGCTGGCGGCGTCGGTGGCCGAGGCGCGGAAGCGGGTGGTGGTGTCATCGCCGACGTGGGCGGAGATCCCCGGCGAGGCGAAGGTGGCGGCGGGCTGGGAGTCGACCAGGTTGGCCGGGGTGCAGTCGGCGGCGGTGTCGGCCTTGTAGAGGTGGACGCTCGAGCCGGCCTCGGCGCTGCCCTTGAGCAGCGGGTCGTTGTTGTTGGCCGGCGAGGCGGGCACCGAGGCGGTGATCGTGGGGGCGGCGGGGGCGCCGGTGTCGACCGTGAAGTCCTCGGTCGCCGCGGCGCCGGTGTTGCCGGCCTGGTCGGTGGCCCGCACCCGGAAGGTGTGGTCGCCGTCGGAGAGCGCCGCCGAGGTGAAGGGGCTGGTGCAGGTGCTGTAGGCGGGGGTGCCCTGGTCGAGCGAGCAGGCGAAGCTGGAGCCCGGGTCCTCCGAGGAGCTGAAGTCGAAGCTCGGGGTCGAGTCGCCGGTGGTGCCGTGGGCGGCCGAGTCGATCGTGGCGGCGGGCGGGGTCGAGTCCTCGGTGTAGTCGAAGGCGGCCGAGCAGGCCGAGGTGTTGCTGGCGGCGTCGGTGGCCGAGGCGCGGAAGCGGGTGGTGGTGTCATCGCCGACGTGGGCGGAGATCCCCGGCGAGGCGAAGGTGGCGGCGGGCTGGGAGTCGACCAGGTTGGCCGGGGTGCAGTCGGCGGCGGTGTCGGCCTTGTAGAGGTGGACGCTCGAGCCGGCCTCGGCGCTGCCCTTGAGCAGCGGGTCGTTGTTGTTGGCCGGCGAGGCGGGCACCGAGGCGGTGATCGTGGGGGCGGCGGGGGCGCCGGTGTCGACCGTGAAGTCCTCGGTCGCCGCGGCGCCGGTGTTGCCGGCCTGGTCGGTGGCCCGCACCCGGAAGGTGTGGTCGCCGTCGGAGAGCGCCGCCGAGGTGAAGGGGCTGGTGCAGGTGCTGTAGGCGGGGGTGCCCTGGTCGAGCGAGCAGGCGAAGCTGGAGCCCGGGTCCTCCGAGGAGCTGAAGTCGAAGCTCGGGGTCGAGTCGCCGGTGGTGCCGTGGGCGGCCGAGTCGATCGTGGCGGCGGGCGGGGTCGAGTCCTCGGTGTAGTCGAAGGCGGCCGAGCAGGCCGAGGTGTTGCTGGCGGCGTCGGTGGCCGAGGCGCGGAAGCGGGTGGTGGTGTCATCGCCGACGTGGGCGGAGATCCCCGGCGAGGCGAAGGTGGCGGCGGGCTGGGAGTCGACCAGGTTGGCCGGGGTGCAGTCGGCGGCGGTGTCGGCCTTGTAGAGGTGGACGCTCGAGCCGGCCTCGGCGCTGCCCTTGAGCAGCGGGTCGTTGTTGTTGGCCGGCGAGGCGGGCACCGAGGCGGTGATCGTGGGGGCGGCGGGGGCGCCGGTGTCGACCGTGAAGTCCTCGGTCGCCGCGGCGCCGGTGTTGCCGGCCTGGTCGGTGGCCCGCACCCGGAAGGTGTGGTCGCCGTCGGAGAGCGCCGCCGAGGTGAAGGGGCTGGTGCAGGTGCTGTAGGCGGGGGTGCCCTGGTCGAGCGAGCAGGCGAAGCTGGAGCCCGGGTCCTCCGAGGAGCTGAAGTCGAAGCTCGGGGTCGAGTCGCCGGTGGTGCCGTGGGCGGCCGAGTCGATCGTGGCGGCGGGCGGGGTCGAGTCCTCGGTGTAGTCGAAGGCGGCCGAGCAGGCCGAGGTGTTGCTGGCGGCGTCGGTGGCCGAGGCGCGGAAGCGGGTGGTGGTGTCATCGCCGACGTGGGCGGAGATCCCCGGCGAGGCGAAGGTGGCGGCGGGCTGGGAGTCGACCAGGTTGGCCGGGGTGCAGTCGGCGGCGGTGTCGGCCTTGTAGAGGTGGACGCTCGAGCCGGCCTCGGCGCTGCCCTTGAGCAGCGGGTCGTTGTTGTTGGCCGGCGAGGCGGGCACCGAGGCGGTGATCGTGGGGGCGGCGGGGGCGCCGGTGTCGACCGTGAAGTCCTCGGTCGCCGCGGCGCCGGTGTTGCCGGCCTGGTGGTGGCCCGCACCCGGAAGGTGTGGTCGCCGTCGGAGAGCGCCGCCGAGGTGAAGGGGCTGGTGCAGGTGCTGTAGGCGGGGGTGCCCTGGTCGAGCGAGCAGGCGAAGCTGGAGCCCGGGTCCTCCGAGGAGCTGAAGTCGAAGCTCGGGGTCGAGTCGCCGGTGGTGCCGTGGGCGGCCGAGTCGATGGTGGCGGCGGGCGGGGTCGAGTCCTCGGTGTAGTCGAAGGCGGCCGAGCAGGCCGAGGTGTTGCTGGCGGCGTCGGTGGCCGAGGCGCGGAAGCGGGTGGTGGTGTCATCGCCGACGTGGGCGGAGATCCCCGGCGAGGCGAAGGTGGCGGCGGGCTGGGAGTCGACCAGGTTGGCCGGGGTGCAGTCGGCGGCGGTGTCGGCCTTGTAGAGGTGGACGCTCGAGCCGGCCTCGGCGCTGCCCTTGAGCAGCGGGTCGTTGTTGTTGGCCGGCGAGGCGGGCACCGAGGCGGTGATCGTGG
>CAWFOA010000010.1:0-145308 GCA_963817275.1 uncultured Solirubrobacterales bacterium
CGGGAATCGCCTGCCTCGCCGTGCTTGCGCTGTTCGTTCGCGGAGAGCAATCGCACGCCGCGAGCAGCAAGCCGAACATCATCATGTTCACGACCGACGATCAGACGGTCCAGAGACATGATCGCCATGCCCAAGACGCAGGCGCTGATCGGCAACGCCGGCGCCTCCTTCTCCACGCCTTCGTCTCGGATTCCCTCTGCTGCCCCTCACGGGTCACCGTCCAGACCGGCGAGTACGCGCACAACACGGGCGTCCTCGGCAACACGCCGCCGCAAGGTGGCTACAGCTCGTTCAACGACAAGAACGACCTGCCCGTCTGGCTGCAGGCCGATGGCTATCGGACGATCCACATCGGCAAGATGCCGAACGGCTTTGGGGAACCCGGCGTTGGCGGGCCCACCTACGTGCCTCCCGGCTGGGGGCCGTTCGCCGGAGGGACCGGGGCCGGGTCGAAGGGCGAGTTCTACGGGTTCATCGGGCCGCCCTCCTCCTATACGGGCTTCACGCTCGACGAGAACGGCGTCGACAAGGCCTACACCGCGGACGACTACTCGACCGACGTCTACGCGGATCTCGCGGTCGACAGGATCAACAACCACCTCGCGAACTTCCCGAACAATCCGCTCTACATGCAGGTCCAGTTCTTCGCGCCCCACGATCCCGCCACGCCCGCACCGAAGTACGCGAATGCCTTCGCCACCGCCCCCCTCCCCATCGACGCGAGCTTCAACGAGAAGAACGTCAAGGACAAGCCCGCCTGGATCAAGCGGATCAAGCGGTTCGGCCCCGGCCTGATCGCCAAGATCCAGACCCGCTACCAGCACCGCCTCGAGACCCTGCTCTCGGTCGATGACGCCGTGGAGAAGATCGTCAACGACCTGGAGTCCCACGGAGCCCTCGGCAACACCTATCTGATCTTCACCTCGGACCAGGGCTTCATGCAGGGACAGCACCGCCTGCACCAGGGAAAGTTCGTGCCCTACGACCCGTCCACCCAGGTCCCCCTGCTGATCCGCGGCCCCGGCATCCCGTCCGGCTCTCAGCCCAGGGCCCTCGTCTGGAACGGGGACATCACGTCGACGATCCTGCAGATGACCGGGGCAAAGCCCAACCTCCCGCAGGACGGGCAGTCGTTGCTGCCTCTCGCCCAGGACCCCACCAAGCAGTCGACGCGGCCGATCCTCTTCGAGACCGGGCCCCCCGGGACGGCCTTCGAGCCCGGAACCGGAACGGCCGCCAGCGGTCACCGCCGGAAGGTCGGCACGTACGTCAAGAACACCTGACCTCGACCACACCGCGCAGCTCGCCCGCGCGATCGTCGCGCCTCGCTATCGGGCGATCCGCACGGGGCGCTATCTCCTCAGCAAGTACTCCGACGGAGGCCGGGAGATGTACGACGTCTCCCGGGACCCGCTGATGCTGGCCTCCGTTTGGAAGAACGGGCGCTACGCGCCGGTCAAGAAGTTCCTGTTGAAGAACCTCGCGAAGCTCGTCCACTGCAGCGGTCCCGCCTGCGACACGGAGATCGGCAAGCCGCCGAAGCCGTTGGCGAAGGCAAAGAAGCTCAAGCAGCCCACCGGAGTAGGCGCTCGCGCTCGATAGGGTCCGGGCATGGCCCCGCCGGAGACCCCTCCCCCGCTCTTCGGCGACTACTACCGCGAGATCTACGCGAAGGGCATGCTCGCCGGGGAGCGCCCGACTCTGCCGATGGCCTGGGCCGAGCTCGAGGCCAAGGCGCGTGAGTCGCTCGACGACCGGGCGATCGCCTACATCTTCGGCGGCGCCGGCTCCGAGGACACGATGCGGGCAAACCTCGAGGCCTTCCGGCGCTGGCGGATCGTGCCGCGTGTGCTGCGCCAGGACCTCTCGGTCCGCGACCTCTCGGTGGAGTTGCTCGGCACCCCGATGCCCGCACCTGTGATGCTGGCGCCGATCGGGGTGCAGACGCTGCTGCACGACGAGGGTGAGCTCGCCTCGGCCAGGGCGGCGGCGGCACTCGGGCTGCCGCTGATCACCAGCACGGCATCGGCCACCGCCATGGAGGAGATCGCCGAGGCGAACGGGGACGGACCACGCTGGTTCCAGCTCTACTGGCCGAACGACGACGAGCTCGCCGCCGCCTGGTCCGCCGCGCCGAGGGGTCCGGCTACACCGCCCTGGTGCTGACGGTCGACAACTATCTGCCGGGATGGAAGCCCCGTGATCTGGAGCAGGCCTACCTGCCCTTCCTCGAGGGCATCGGGATCGCCCAGTACCTCTCGGACCCGGTCTTCCAGGCCGGTCTCGAGAAGTCACCCGAGGAGGACCTCGGGGCCGCGGTCGGGCACTTCCTCGGCGTCTTCGCCAACCCCGATCTCACCTGGGAGCGCCTCGAATGGCTGCGGGGGACCACGTCGCTGCCCATCGTGCTCAAGGGGATCCTCCATCCCGACGACGCCGGAGGCGCGGGAGCGCGGCGTCGACGGCATCGTCGTCTCGAACCACGGCGGCCGGCAGATCGACGGAGCCATCGCGTCGCTCGACGCCCTGCCGGACGTGGTCGACGCGGTAGGCGAGGGGATGGCGATCCTGCTCGACAGCGGGATCCGCTCCGGCGCCGACGCCTTCAAGGCGCTTGCGCTTGGGGCCGACGCCGTGCTGGTCGGCCGCCCTATCTGTGGGGGCTGGCCCTCGACGGGCAGAACGGGGTCGAGACGGTGCTTCGCTGCCTGCTCGCCGAGCTCGACCTGACCATGGCGCTGAGCGGCTGCACGCGCCCGGCCGAGATCGACTCGGGGGTTCTCCGGCTCGTCTAGCCGGCGAGGACGGCGGCCGGGGCGGTCGCGTGAATCGCGACCGTGCAGCCTGTTCCATTGCGGATCTCGACCGCGTCCGAGAGGAGCCGGGTCAGCCACAGCCCGCGGCCCCCCAGCCCCGCCGCGGCGGGAGTCAGCTGGCCGGCGAGGGCGTCCTTGATCCCCTCGCCGCAAAATCGCTCACCTCGAAGACCAGCTCCCGGTCCGCGCGCCAGACCCGCAGGGTCGCCGGTGAGCGCCCGTGGACCACGGCGTTGGTGGCGATCTCGTGCACGGCCAGCACCAGCTCGTCAGCGCGCGCGTTAGGCAGGCCCGCCTCGATCGCCAGCGAGCGGATGATTCGCCGCATCGCGGGTAGGTCCGCGAGGCCGAAGGTGAGCTCCGTCTCCGGGTCGCCCGCGGGGTGGCGCACCGAGGTGTTCAGGCGGCGGCAGAACTCGACGGGGTCCTCATCTGCTCGCTGCGCTCCGACCCCCCGGCGTCGACGATCTCAGGGTGGGTGCTCCTGGCGTCCCTGACGATCTCGGGCGGCAGCGCGCGGGCGTCGTATGTGCAGACGAAGGTGACCGGGTGCTCGGCAAAGGCGACGTTCAGCACCGATTCGTGCCGCGCCCAGTCGCGCACCCGCGCCTCGTGACCGACTGCCCAGGGCGGCTCTGCGATCACCCTGACCCTGCGCCCGTTGATCCGGCGGCGGTGTTTGTGGCCGCCGTCTGTGTGCTCGGCCACCCAGCGGCCGAACTTCTCGCGGGTGCCCGCCGAGGTCCCGTACCACCGTTCCACCGAGACGAGGGTCACATCGGGCAGGGGCCCTCCCAGAGCCGCGCGCATGCCCTCGAGGTTGCGTTCCTTCACCGCGACCAGGGCCGGCTCCCCCGACCGAGCCGCGTCCTGGACGAACGGCACCGCGAAGTCCAGGAACTCGTGGTGGGAGCGGTAGATCAACGCCTGGTGAACGAATCCCTCGACGCCTTCGGACGCTTCGCCGTCGAACTGCATTTCATTTTGCTTACCCGGTCGATTCACCTTTGACGCAGGCGATTCGCCGATTGCAGGGAAATCGGATCATTGGCGTCGTCGGTCCTGGGTAGTTCTGCGCTCCGATCGCCGGCGGCGTGGGTTTGAGCACCAACTCGTGAGACTGCGAATGACAAGACCGAGCGCGATCGCCGTGGCGGCCATGTGCCTGACGCTGGCCGGATTCGCGCCGCCCGCGAGCGCGGGCACCCGCGCCATCGGCATCGACGTGTCCCGCTTCCAGGGCACCATCGTCTGGCCGAGCGTCGCCGGCGCCGGGGTCAGGTTTGCGTTCGTGCAGGCGAGCCGCGGCAGCGGCGCCGACTGCACCGTGAAGCCGGCCCAGTGCGGCGCCGATCCCTACTTCGCGACCAACCGGCTCGCCGCCGAAACCGCTGGAATCCGAGTGGGCGCCTACCACCGAGCCTTCGCGAGCGGCGGCACGATCGCCGATGCCCGCGCCGACTCGCTCGCCGAGGCGAACGTCTTCCTGGCATCGGTGGGCTCGCTGCAACCCGGGGAGCTGGTCCCCGTGCTCGACGTCGAGACTCCGTTCAGCGGCATGACTTCCACCACCCTGCGCACCTGGATCCGCGTCTGGGTGAAGAGAGTGAGCAAGCGGCTCGGCCGCAAGCCGATGATCTACACGAACGCGACGAGCTGGTCGGCAACGGGCGACACGAGGGAGTTCGCCAAGGCGAAGTACCCGCTCTGGGTCGCCAGTGGGCGTCTCCAGCCCGACGGTCCCTGCCTCCAACTGGGCCCGCCATGGCTACTCCGTGTGGCAGTACACGAGCTCGGGCAGCGTGCCTGGGATCTCGGGCGATGTCGACATGGATCGGCTCGGCAAGGGACTCGCCAAGATCACCGTGCACTGACGCCGCTGGGCGTCGCGCCGGCCTCCCACACCCGCACGCAGTTACGGCCCGCGCCCTTCGCCTCGTAGAGCGCCTGGTCGGCCGCGTGGACGAGCGCGTCCGGGGTGCGGCGACCGTCCGCGGCGAGCGCGGCGCCAACCGAGAGGGTGAGGTCGATGGAGACGTCGCCTACGTGGATCGGGGCCTCTGCCAGCGCCACGCGAGCGCGGTCGGCCAGCGCAATCACCCCGTCGCGATCGATGGCGGGGGCCAGCACGGCGAACTCCTCGCCGCCCCACCGGGCCAGGCAGTCCTCCTCGCGGAGGACCGAGGCGATCCGGTCAGTGACCGTTTGGAGCACGGCGTCGCCCATCAGGTGGCCGTGATCGTCGTTTACCCGCTTGAAGTGATCGAGGTCCAGCAGGAGGACAGCGGGGGCGTCGCCGTTCTCCGGGTCGCTGAGCTCCCGGGCGAGAACCTCGCCGAAATGCCGCCGGTTGAAGATTCCGGTGACCGGGTCCTCGCGCGAGAGGCGCTCGGCTTCGGCACGAGCGCGCTCGAGATCACGGTTGGCCTGCTCGACGCGCTCGAGCGACGCCGCCAGCTCGGTTTCGCGCTCGGAGGCGAGCTCCAGGGCCGCGTCCCGCCTGCGCGCGAGGGTGCGGAGAACCATCGCCACGGTGAAGGTGAGCGCGCCGCCGATGAGCAGGATCAGCCAGGGCAGCGCCTGCTCGGCGGGCGTGAGGGAACCTCCGTCGACGGTCAGCGTCCAGTCGCGCGACGGAGCCGCGATGGCGCTCCGAAGCGCGTCGTGCAGGCCGGATCCGATCGTGGCGAGGGGGGTTACCCGGTCGCGGAGCTGAAGGGCGGTTTGCCGGCTGCTTGGGAGAGCCTCGGCCACAAGCTGTTGCGCGTCGACCAGCCCCACGACCGCGCTCTGTGACTCGACGCTGGAGACGTCGCCGCTGAAGCGATGGGAGACAACGGGGACCGCCAGGTAGAAGGCGGCATCGCCGTTGGCCAGCCTGACCGGGGCCGAGACCCCCACCTGCTTGTGGAGCGAGGCCTCCTTGATCACGGGCGTCGCCGCGGAATTCGCCTCGGCGTCGCCGAGCTTGTCGTTCGCCGGGTCCGAAGGCTTGACGAGCTCCGGATCGTCGCCGATGTCGGCCGGGGGGACCAGCTTTCCGTTCGGAGATCGCCGTATCCACTCGACGGCAACAATTGCCCCCTCGTTGCGACCGCGGACGTGGGCGTAGCGAGAACTCGGCCTCGTCGGCGTCGTCGTGCACGCCGACCATGTCCGCCACGTCCTGCAGGTAGTAGGCGCGCCGGCTGACCGCCTCGGAGATGGCCTGGCTGGCGTTCGAGACCTGATGCGATCGCCTCGAATGGAGCTGGCTGTGGGAGACGAGGTAAGCGCCGAGCGCACCGCCGACTGTCGCGAGGATCATCGCGATCACGATCCCTCGCTGCAGCGCTCTTGAGCTCACCTCCCTCTCTTCGGCGCGTCGGCGGCGGAAGTTGAGCCCCGAATGCTCCCGCGCCCGCCAGGACCCCAACCTTCCGCCGCCGAGGCGTGCTTACGGTTTCGGCCGGTACGTGAGAATGGTCACCCCTGACCGGATCGCGGTCGAGTCGACGAGCTCGAGGTCCATTCGCTCCGCGTCGTCCTCGAAGGGCCCGATGAGCCCGGCGAAGAAGCGTTCATCCGCGTCCCGAAGCGCCTCCGTCACGCCACGGAGCTTGGCACGTGGCGATCTTGCTCAGTCGGGGCGACTGGATTTGAACCAGCGACCTTTCGGCCCCCAGCCGAATGCGCTACCAGACTGCGCCACGCCCCGAGGGGGAACGGCGACTCCGAGGAATCGCCTATGCCGGCTCATCCTACGCCGAAGCGGGCGACGGGAATCGAACCCGTTCTTTGACCTTGGAAGGGTCATGTGCAACCGTTAACACCTCGCCCGCGCGCCCTCGATTATAGGTTTGGTCGACGGTTCGGTATGCAACTGGCGCGGACGGCTACCCGGTTCCCTGGGCAAGAATCGCCCTTACCGACCCAAGGCGGAGCGCGGTCCTCCTACGGTGGCAGTTAGCGCAAACGACCTCGCATTTCTCGATCTCATCGAGGATGCTCTGCCAGTTGCGGTCCGGAAGCTGGCTCCCGATGTCGAAGCACTTGTCGCGGAGGTGATCGAACTCCAGGACAAGTGGATCCCGTTCGCCGCAGTCAACGCAGGGATGCGTCTCGAAGTACTCGATGAGGAAGCGCATCCGCTTCTGCGCGCGTGCCCGCTTCCGCTTGGCCTCGAGATCGATGTAGCGCTGACGGTTCGCGGCATAGTGCTCCTTGCCGTAGGCGGAGCGGCACGGCCTGCAGTAAGTGTCCTTCTGGCCTATGGCGATCCGTCGCCATGAGAACTCAGACACGGCCTTGATCTGCCCACACCGTGCGCATCGCCTCAGGCCATTGTCGTTCATGCGAACGTATGTTCGCATCAGGACCGGACAGCCAGGCATAAGGCTCACGCCGCCTGGTTTGCGAAACTCCCCGCCCGCGGGACGGTTCTACGGGCAGGGTCCCCGCCGCATCTCCGGCTCCACTGAGCATGCCGCCGATCTCCAGACCAAGACCGACGCACGCCCGCGCCTGGGCCATGCTCGCCGCGGCGCTCGCGCTGCTCGCGATCGTCGGCGCCGGGCTGGCGGCTCGCGAGGCCAGGGGCGCCTCGTCGCAGAAGAACGTGATCTTCATCCTCACCGACGACATGACCTACAGCGAGCTGTCGGCCATGCCGAACGTGCAGTCGCTGATCGCCGCACAGGGGACGAGCTTCAACGAGGCCTACATCTCGTTCCCGCTCTGCTGCCCGTCGCGGGCGACGATGATGAGCGGGCAGTACATGCACAACCACGGGGTGCACGGCAACTTCCCGCCGAACGGAGGCTGGCCGAAGTTTCAGCTCGCACGAGTCGAATGACCTGCCGGTCTGGCTCCAGGGCGACGGCTACTACAACGTCCACATCGGCAAGTACCTGAACGGCTACGGGACCGTTGACAACGGACTGCCGGTGCCGCAGGGCTGGGACGAGTGGTACGGAAAGGTCTCGGAGGACGCTCTCTACTTCAACTACCAGGTGATCGAGAAGACCGGGCCCCTCGCCACGCCGCACATCACCTTCTACGGGGACCAGCCGAGCGACTACCAGACCGACGTCTTCACGGACCGGGCCGTCGACTTCGTCAAGGACAGCGGCGTCTCGAAGCAGCCCTTCTGGCTCAACCTCTGGTTCAACTCGCCGCACGGCCCGTTCGATCCGGCCCCCCGGGACGCCTACCGGTTCGCCGGGACACCGCTGCCCAAGCTGCCGGGCTTCAACGAGAAGGACATCAGCGACAAGCCGAAGTGGTTCCGCAAGCAGGCCAGGAAGCGGATCACCAAGAAGCAGGCCAAGCTGATCGACAACGAGCGCCGGCGCCAGGAGGAGCAGCTGGCGTCAGTCGACCAGGCCGTCGGCAAGCTCGTCCAGACCCTGAAGGACAAGGGCATCCTCGACGACACCTACATCATCTTCTCGTCCGACAACGGCTTCTTCCGCGGCGAGCACCGGATCGTCACCGGCAAGTACCTGCCCTACGACCCGGCGTCGCGCGTGCCGCTGATCATCCGCGGCCCGGGGATTCCGGCGGGCGGCGTCAGCAACGAGCTCGTCTGGAACGGCGACATCCCGCAGACGATCCTCCAGATCGCATCGGGGTCGCCAGATGGACTCGCTCGACGGCCGCTCGTTCCTCTCCTACGCCGAGAACCCGATGCAGCGCTCGACTCGGCCCATCCTGCTCGAGGGCGATACCGGGCCCGGCGGAACCGGGGCGGAATCGGCCCAGTCGAGCAGCGCGCGAGCCCGCGAGGCGCGCGTGCACGTCGCGGGCCGGAAGGGCGTCGACAACCTCGAGCAGGAGCCGGATGCGATCAAGTCGGCCACGAACACCGACACCGCTCCGGCCTACCGCTCGATACGAACCGACCGCTACGAGTACACGGTCTACGCCAACGGCCAGACCGAGCTCTACGACATGAAGCGGGACCCGGCGCAGCTCCACTCCCTCGCGCTCGACCCTCGCTACCGCCCCGTCCGGAAGTGGCTCTACGCCCAGCTCGTCCCGCTCTCGAGCTGCGCCGGGCCCTCCTGCCGGGTCGAGCTCGGACCCGACCCCGCCCCGCTGTCGAAGAAGGCTCTGCGGCGGCAGCGGAAGAAGAGGGAAGGCCAGGGCACCACGGGGCAGAAGCCCAAGCCGTAGCGGCCGTGGGCCCGCGGGTTACGATTCTCCGCCAGGGGCACTGGCCAAATTGGCTAAGGCACCGGCCTCCAAAGTCGGCGATTCCAGGTTCGAGTCCTGGGTGCCCCGCTCAGGCCCGCAGTAGCGGGCTTTCTAATCCCCGCGCCGTTGCGCCACTGCCGTCCGGGTCGCGTCGCGCAGCTCCTGAATCGGCGTGCCCTTCTCCACGTAGCCGTCGGCGCCCCGCTCCAGCGCCGGGCCGCCCATCCGGTCGGCGGAGAAACCGGAGAGGACGATGATCGCAACGTCGGGATCGCGCTCGCGGATCTCGGGGATCGCCTCGAGCCCGTTCATGTCCGGCATCGAGAGGTCGAGCAGCACCGCCGCCGGTCGAGTCTCGGTAATGCCCGCGATGGCGGTCCGGCCGTCGCCAGCCTCACCGACGACCTCGAAGCCGGAGTCCTCCTGCATGCCGAACTTGATCAGCTCGCGCAGCTCGGGGACGTCGTCGACCAGATACACGGAAATCGGCGCGCTCTCGGTCACACACCCTCCGTGGCCTTGTGACTCAGGTAGGGCCATCGCCCCCCACCACCGTCGCCCGTCCCGCGATCACCAGATCATTCTCCCAAAGGCCACCCACCCGGCGCATCCGCAATAGGAACGACCCCGAAACTAGAATCGTAGGGCCCGCGGGCGTGGTGGAATTTGGAAGACACGCTGGCTTTAGGTGCCAGTGCTCGAGAGAGCGTGGGGGTTCAAGTCCCTCCGCCCGCATGCTCAAGGGGGGGGCGCCCACCGGACGGTTGGGTGTAGCGCTCATCCAGTCGGAGCCCATAGACTTGCTCGCCATGGAAGCGGGAGCGATCCGCCCTGGATACGAGCTCTGGCGACCGAACAGGGAGAAACCCGAGTCGAACAGCGCTCGGGCCCTCGTCGTGTTCCTGTTGCTCGTCTCGGCGGGGCTCGCACTGCTGGTCACGATCGGCGGCTGGTCCCGTCTCGAGGGCGGGAAGCTCTTCGCCCTCTTCTACGTCGCGCTCTACGTCCTCTTCGCGTTCATGGTGGCCCGCTGGAATCGAGGCGTGCTGCCGGTGATCTCGTCGCTCGCGATCATCCTCGCGATCTTCGCGGCGATCGCCGCCCCGCCTGGTTCGACCGGTCCAAGGACGGGCTGACGGCCCCGCCCTGCCGGAGGAGCTGCTCGGCCTGCTCACTCTGCTGCTGGTCCCGTGCAGGTCATCCTGGTCGCGGTCGCGATGGTCGCCTTCAACCAGGAGTGGCATGTCGAGGAGGAACGACCGATCGGCGACGAGCTCCCGCCCGTGGACCCCCCGGGCGACAGAGGGGCCGCGCACCGCCTCCAGCGGCGCAGCGCACACTCGTCGACCGGGGCGGCGCCGCACCGCGGAGGCGCCAAGCGCCGCGAGGCGCGCAAGGCCGACGGCCCCTCGCCGTCCGCCTAGAAAAGCCGAGCGGCGGCTCGATCAGCGCCGGCCCGTCCTGGCGGACGTCGTTGACTGCGTCCGAGACCTCGGTGACGGTCAGGTCGTCGGTCGGCACCAGCAGCTCCTGAAGCCGGTCCGCACCGTCCCCGGATCGAGCCAGTCCGACTCCGCCGCCTCTGCGGGTCGAGGATGACCGGCATCCGGTCGTGAATCGGCGCCACGATCTCCCCCGGCTCGCAGGTGACGATCGCGCAGGAATGCACCGGTGAGCCGTCCGGCCGGCCGGCGCTCGCCCAGAGCCCCGCGAACCCGAAGGGCTCGCGCGAAGGCCGGGTGATCCAGACGGGCTTCTTGCCCGTCTCCTCGGCACGCCACTCGTAGAAGCCGTCGGCCACGATCAGGCAGCGGTGAGTCGCGGAAGGCGTCGCGAAACGCCGGCGCCTCGGCGACGGTCTCGGCGCGGGCGTTGATCAGGAGCCGGTCGAATGTGTCGGGATCGGCGTGGTGCGGGATCAGGCCCCAGCGCAGGATCCCCGGCTCGCGCTCACCGTCGCGATTGAGCCTGACCGCGAGCACCGGGTCGGTCGGCGCGACGTTGTAGCGAGGCTTCTGGTCGATCTCGACCGACTCCGTGAGCTCGAAGCGAAACCGCAACAGCCGCGGGATCAGGATCGGTCAGCGTGTACCGCCCGCACATGTGGCGAGCGTAGACCAGGTGCCGGAGGTGGGAGTCGAACCCACACGCCCCGAAGGACACGGCATTTTGAGTGCCGCGCGTCTGCCATTCCGCCACTCCGGCCGCGGTGGGAATCAACGATAACCCGGCACCGGGACGCCGGCTGGACGCGATAATCCGCCGCAGGTGGACTCCGCGGGCCGTATCGAGCTGATTCGCGAGCTCTGCTCCTTCGAGGAGCGGGGCCCGGGACCGACTCCGAGCGACGCGCGGCCAACATGCTCGCCGGTCGCCTCCGCGCCATCGGCCGACGTGCCGAGATCGAGCCCTTCTTCGCCCATCCCCAGTACGCGATCGTCCACCTGATCCACGCCGCGATGGGCGTCGCCGGCAGCATCATCGCGACCGTGCAGCCGGCTGTCGGCTTCTCCCTCGTCCTGCTCGCGGCCATCTCGACCTACCTCGATCTCAACACGCGCCTCTACCTGGTGCGCTCGCTGCTCTTCCGCCGCGTCTCCCAGAACGTCGTCTCCCCCGGGGACCGCCCCGAGGCCCCCGCCCGTCTTGTCCTGATGGCCCACTACGACGCCGCGCGAACCGGCTACATCTTCTCCAGGGTCTTCGATCGCATCCGGCAGCTGCCCGAGCGGACCCGCCTCGGCCTCGGCCCCTTCCGCCTTTTCTTCTGGCTCGGCCTGGCTCCCCTGCTGCCGATCCTCGGCGCGCGCATGGCCGGTTCGACGCAACCTGGCTCAACGCGCTGCAGGCGGTACCCACCATCGTGCTGATCGTCGCCGGCTTCCTGCTGGTCGACATCGCCCTCTCGGACATCGTGCCCGGGCGCCTACGACAACGCCTCGGGCGTGGCCGCGGTGGTCTCGGCGGCCGATGAGCTGGCCGCCAACCCGCCCGACAACCTCGACGTCTGGGTGGTGCTGGCCGGCTCCGAGGAGTCCTTCTGCGAGGGCAGCAGGGCATTCGTGCGCGCCCGCCGAAAGGAATTCGACGAGCGCCACAACACGACCTTCGTCAACGTCGATTCGGTCTCGTCGGGCCAGGTCGCCTACGAGATCGAGCCAGGGCCCGGTGATCAGCCGTCCGCCACGACGCCCAGCTGATCGAGCTCTGCGAGGCCCTCGCCGCTCGGGCGCCGGTCGAAGGGGGCGCCCGGCCGATCCGCCACCCCCTCCTCGACGACGCCCTGCCGGCGCGCGTCCGGCGCCTGCGCGCGATCACCCTCCGCACCACCGATCCGAACGGCAACCTGGCGCCCTGGTACCACACCCAGGAAGACACGCCGGAGCGCGTCGACTCGGATGCCCTGTCCGAGGCGACGGACTTCGTCGTCGCTCTCGCTCGCCTGATCGACCGGGACGCCGGTCGTCGCGCGTCCGCCGGTCGCGCCACCGAGCCGCCGGCCGCCACCGCCGGGCGCGTGTAAGAGTTCGGGCCGTGGAGGAGAGCACGACCGAGGCCGCAGATCCTCTGGACGCCGACGCCCGCGATGGTCGAGCGATCCCGCTGACCCACTACCTGCACTGGCTCGCGGAGAACCGCGACCTCCATTTCGAGGACTATCACGCGCTCTGGAGATGGTCGGTGACCGAGATCGAGGAGTTCTGGGGCCCCTCTGGGAGTACTTCGAGGTCATCTCGGACCCGCCGTACGAGGAGGTGCTTGAAGGAGCGGGTGATGCCGGGAGCCCACTGGTTCGACGGCGCCCGAGCTCAACTACGCAGAGCACATCTTCCGCGGCAAGGACGAGCACGAGGTCGCCGTGGTCTACGCCTCCGAGCTGCGCGAGCTGAGCGAGTTGCGCTGGGGCGAGCTGCGCGAGCGGGTCGGCCGCGGTGCGCGAGGGCCTGCAGGCGCTCGGCGTGTCCCGGGGAGACCGCGTCGTCGCCTACCTCCCGAATGGCCCCGAGGCGCTGATCGCCTTCCTCGCCGCCGCCAGCCTGGGCGCGGTCTGGTCGAGCTGCTCACCCGACTTCGGGCCCGGCAGCATCGTCGATCGCTTCGCGCAGATCGAGCCGAAGGTGATGTTCACCGTCGACGGGTACCGCTACGGGGGCAAGGACTTCGACCGGCTCGACGTCGTCGCGGAGGTCGCCGCGCAGATCCCCAGCCTGCAGCGGGTCGTGGTCGTCCCCTACCTGAGCGCCTCGCCCGAGCTCTCGCGACTGGAGGAGCGCCCGAAGGTTGCGACGCCGATGACGTGGGGGCAGCTGCTGGAGCTCGGCTCCGGCGCCGAGCTGGCCTTCGAGCGCGTCCCCTTCGATCACCCCCTGTGGGTCCTCTACTCCTCGGGCACCACCGGCCTGCCCAAGGCGATCGTCCAGGGGCACGGCGGCATCCTGCTGGAGCAGCTCAAGAAGGGCTATCTCCACCTGGACGCCCAGACAGGCGATCGCTTCTTCTGGTTCACGACCACCGGCTGGATGATGTGGAACTTCCTGATCGGCGTGCTGCTCACACCCGCCTCGATCGTCCTCTACGACGGGAACCCGGGATATCCGGACATGGGCGTCCTCTGGGACCTCGCGGAGCGCACCGGCATGACCTGCTTCGGGACCAGCGCCGCGTACATCGCGGCCTGCATGAACGACGGCGTCGAACCGGGCAAGGACCGAGACCTCTCCAGGCTGCGCTCGGTCGGCTCCACCGGGCTCTCCCCTCTCCCCCGAGGGCTTCGACTGGGTCTACGAGCACGTCGGGCAGGACACCTGGCTGTTCTCGACGAGCGGCGGCACCGACCTCTGCACCGCCTTCGTCTGCGGCGTTCCCATCCTGCCCGTCTACAAGGGCGAGCTCCAGGGGCGCGCGCTGGGCGCCAAGGTCGAGGCCTTCGACGAGGAGGGCAACTCGGTCATCGATCAGGTCGGCGAGCTGGTCATCACCGAGCCGATGCCTTCGATGCCGGTCTTCCTCTGGGGCGACGAGGACGGCTCCCGCTACCGCGCCAGCTACTTCGAGATGTATCCGGGGATCTGGCGCCACGGCGATTGGATCGAGATCACCTCGCGCGGCACGGCCATCATCTACGGACGCTCGGACTCGACCATCAACCGGGGCGGCATCCGAATGGGGACCAGCGAGATCTATCGAGCCGTGGCGGACGTGCCCGACGTGCTGGACTCGCTCGTGGTCGACGTCGCAAGGCCTGGCTCCGAGGGATGGATGCCGCTGTTCGTGGTGCTCCGCGACGGAGCGGAGCTGACCGACGAACTGAAGGGCGAGATCAAGAAGCGAATCCGGGAGCAGTGCTCGCCGCGCCACGTACCGAACGAGGTCTTCCAGATCTCCGAGGTACCGCGCACGCTGAGCGGCAAGGTGCTGGAGGTCCCGGTCAAGAGGATTCTGATGGGCGAGCCGCCCGAGCGGGCCGCGAGCCGCGACTCACTCGCCAACCCGGCCTCGCTCGACTACTTCACCGAGCTCGCCGCCACCCTCTAGGGCCCGCTGATCCGGACTCGTTGCGCCGCCGTAGTGAGTTGCGACGTGATTGCCGCCGACCTCCCATCCCGCGAGAGCTGGAGGCAGGACCTCGCCCCCTATCTGGAGGTCGACCGGCGGCGCAGCCTTGGGCAAATTGCGAGCGTCGTCCTGCCGTATCTGGGCGTCTGGGTCCTCGCCGCCCTGGTCGGGCCGAGCGTCCCGGTCGCCATCGCTCTCGGTCTGGTCGCCACGGTCTTCCTCACCCGCATGTACTCGCTCTTCCACGACCTCACGCACAACTCCATGTTCGAGTCTCGGCGGACGAACAGCCGCTGGGGCCATGCGCTCGGCTTCCTGCTGTTCACCCCATTCCGGTGGTGGCAGCGGCAGCACCGCGTGCATCATGCCCACACGGGCGACCTGGACCACCGCGGCGTCGGCGAGATCAACACGATGACCGTCGCCGAGTACGAGAGCGCCTCCCGCCTGCGGCGGCTGGGATACCGCCTCTACCGCAACCCTCTCCTGATGCTGCTCGTAGGGCCCAGCCTCGTGTTCCTGTTCGAGCGTCGTTTCCCGCAGCGGGGCATGACGCGGCGGATCCTGGCGAGCGTCGTGGCGACGAACCTCGCGCTCGTGGCCTGGGTCCTCGGCTGGAGCGCCGTCGTCGGCTGGCAGACCTTCCTGCTGATCCAGGGCACCACCCTGGTCGCCGGCGGGGCCATCGCCGCCTGGATGCTCTACATCCAGCACCAGTACGAGGACACCTACTACCAGGCCCCCGGAACGTGGAGGTTCGAGCTCGCCGCACTCCAGGGGAGCTCCTACCTCCAGCTGCCGCGCCCGCTCGCCTGGGCCGTCGGCAACGCCAACTTCCACCACGTGCATCATCTGAGCGCGAAGATCCCGAACTACCGGCTGCGCGCGGCGCACGAGTCCCACCCGATGTTCCAGCGCACCCCCGTCGTCACGCTGCGGAGCAGCATCGAGACCTTCCGCCTCAAGCTGTGGGACACCGAGAGCGAGTCGCTTGTCCCGTTTCCCCGCCGGGAGAGGGAGCGAAGCAGCGGCTTCGCCATCAAGTCGCGGCCACGAGCGGCCGCCCCTGAACGCATCTGAGTGAGACTATTCGGCCGTGCCGTTCACGCTCAGGAACCTCAAGGAGGACCTGGAGGACGTCGGGTCCAACTTCGATGGCGCGCCGGACCTGGAGTTCCGCTTGGCGACCCAGGCGCTCGAGCTCGAGCAATCCGGCCTGAGCTACCAGCGCGTCCCGCCGGACTATCGCTTTCCGTACGGCCACACGCACAAGAAGCAGGAGGAGGTGTACGTGGTCGTGCGCGGGAGCGGGCGGATGAAGCTCGACGACGAGATCGTCGAGCTCAAGGAGTGGGACGCGGTCCGCGTCCCGCCCGGTACGTGGCGAGGCTACGAGGCCGGGTCGGAGGGCCTCGAGATCATCGTCATCGGCGCGCCCAATCTCGGCGAGGCTCCGCGCGAAGACGTCGAGGGCCAGCGCGACTGGTGGGCTGACTAACCCGCCCGGTTATCTCACCGAAAGGCGTTCAAGGAGTGGCCGCTAGGCCGTGGCCGGCGTCATCGAGAGCGTCGAGAGGAACGCCTCGACGATCTCAGGATCGAACTGGGTGCCGCTGTGTCGCCGCAGCTCGGCCACTGCCTCGTCGCGGTCGGCTGGGGCGGGCAGCAGAAGGGACAGGGCCACCATCGCGGACCCGGCGATGAAGAAGGCCGCGATGGAACGCGCCTGCAGGATCGGGTCCTCACTGGCTGGAAGACCGACGCGCGGCCCGAAGTCCGGGATCAGCCGCAGGCGCTTCGAGATCCCCACCGTCCGCGGAGGCCCCGCCGCGGTCTGGCCCTCGGTTTGCGACGCAGCCATTCAGCAACCCCCTGTTGACGCCTGGCCTACCGGAAACGGAGAGTCTAGGCAGTCAGGGGCTAGGCGGGCGTCACCGGATTGCGCCGGGCGGCGAAGCTGCGGTCCTTGGCGGCGGCGAGCGCAAAGCGGCGCACGAGCTCGACCCGCAGCTGGTCCGGGTCGATCACAGCGTCGACCACGAGCTCGGAGGCGAGATGAAGGATGTCTATGTCCTCGGCGTATTCCTCGCGCTTCTCATTGACGAAGCGCTCCCGCTCCTCAGGATCTTCGATCTCCTGAATCTGGTTGAAGAACACCGCATTGATGGCCGCTTCCGGGCCCATGACGGCGATCTGTGCCTGTGGGAAGGCCAGGCAGGAGTCCGGCTCGAAGGCAGGCCCCGCCATCGCGTAGAGCCCGGCGCCGTAGGCCTTGCGGACGATCACGGAGAGCTTGGGGACGGTCGCCTCGGAGACGGCGCTGATCATCTTCGCCCCGTGGCGAATGATCCCCTGGCGCTCGACATCCTTGCCGATCATGAAGCCGGGCACGTCCGCGAGGAAGAGGAGCGGGACGTTGAAGGCGTTGCAGGTCATGATGAACCGGGCCGCCTTGTCGGCGGAGTCGACGAAGAGGACACCGCCCTTCACTTTCGGCTGGTTCGCGACGATCCCGATCGCCCGGCCGTCGAGCCTCGCGTAGCCGACGACGACCTCCTTCGCCCAGCGGTCGTGCACCTCGAGGAATGAGCCAGAGTCGACGAAGGCCCGGATCAGATCCTTGACGTCGAAGGGATCCTTCTCATTGTCGGGGACGATCTCGGAGACGCTCGGGGTCCGCTCGGGGTCGGCCGGCGCGGCTGCCGGCGGGTCCTCGCGCCAGTTCGCCGGCATGTAGGAGAGGTACCGGCCGGCGAGGTCGATCGCGTCCTCGTCCGAAGCGGCCAGGAAGTGGCCGCACCCGGAGACCGACGTGTGCATCCGTGCGCCGCCCATCTCCTCGAGCGTGACCTTCTCGCCGATCACCATCTCAGCCATGCGGGGCGAGCCGAGATACATCGAGGCGTTGCCGTCTCGCATGATCACGATGTCGCAGAAGGCAGGTATGTAGGCGCCGCCGGCGGCGCTCGGCCCGAACAGAAGGCAGATCTGCGGAACCTGCCCGGAGAGCCGCACCTGGGTGTGGAAGATGTGGCCGGCCCCGCGACGGCCCGGGAACATCCGCACCTGGTCGGTGATCCGCGCGCCCGCCGAATCCACCAGGTAGACGATCGGG
Source organism: uncultured Solirubrobacterales bacterium (assembly GCA_963817275.1). Taxonomy (GTDB): domain Bacteria; phylum Actinomycetota; class Thermoleophilia; order Solirubrobacterales; family 70-9; genus DASUPK01. The sequence continues at coordinate 17,665 of CAWFOA010000010.1, forward strand.
ACCTGATGGGCGAGGGCCCGCTCCTGGATCCGAAGGATCTTCTCGACCGTCTTCGGTCCCCAGGAACCGGCTTTCACCGCCGGATCGTTGGCCATCAGCGCGATCGGCCGCCCCCCCACTGTCCCCATCCCCGTTACCACGCCATCGGCGCCCAGCCCCTCCTGCTCCCAGTTGGCGAGCAGTCCCTCCTCGGCGAGCGAATCCGGATCGAGAAGCCTGGCGACCCGCTCGCGAACCGGCAGCTTCTGCTGCTCCGCGACCTTCTTGCGATGCCGCTCCGGGCCGCCCTCCAGCGCAGCGTCGAGGGCCGAACTGACGTCGCTCACAGCCGCCTCAGGTTCTCAGGTCCGCTTCGTGATCGGACGACTCGGCCTCGGTGACCTCGGTCTCCTCGACCGCGGTCTCCCCCTCGTCGTCCTCGATCTCGGGCGCCTCATCGCCACGGGCAAGGGGATCGAACTCGTCCGGCCTGGCGAAGGCGTCGGCACCGGGCTCGGGCCGATGCTCGGAGACGGCCCCGGTGAGCTTCCCACTGAGCTCCTCGGTGTCGGTCAGGACGTCGTCCCGGCGGCGAACCAGATCGGCGATCACGGCTTCGATGTCCTCGCGGCGCTGAGTGCCCTCCTCGACGATCCGCCGCGCCTGGGCCTGCGCCGCCTCGACGGCCTCGCGGGCATCCTGCTCGGCCTGCTGACGAGTGGCAGCTGCCTCCTGCTCAGCAGCCTGGCGCGCCTGCTGCGCGTAAGAATCGGCGGACGCGCGTTTCTCGCCGGCGTACGTGTCCGCCTCCGCCCGGGTCTCCCCCGCCTGCATGTTCGCGGTGTTGATCGTGCCGCGGGCCTCCTCCTCGCCCTCGGCCCGGATCTGCTGGGCGCTCTCCTCGGCCTGAGCGAGGATGGCGCCGGTCCTCTCGCCCACGCGCTCCAGCTCGCGCTTGACCGTGTCCGATCGCGACTCGTCGCCGGCGCCGGTCTCGAGCCAATCCGCCAAACGGGCCAGGAACTTCTCGACCTCATGCTTGTCATAGCCGCGCTTCGCGGCTGGGAAGGTTGCGTTCCTGATGCGGTCGAGACTGGTCTGGTCGACTGGCATGCGTCCTGATCCCTCCTTGACTGGCCTAGGCTCCGGCATCCACCGGGACGGGCTGATCGCCGGAGTAATCGTAGAACCCCTTACCGGACTTGCGTCCAAAGTCCCCTGCACCCACCAGTTTCTGCAGGGTGTCCGGGGCGGCGAACCGCTCCTCGCCGTAGGCGTCGACCATCACCGCTGCGATCGCCGCCAGGGTGTCAAGCCCGACGAAGTCGGCGAGCGTCAGCGGCCCCATCGGGTGGCTGGCCCCGGCCATCATCCCGGTGTCGATGTCCTCGATCGAGCCCACGCCCTGTTCGTGGGCGCGGATCGCGTCGAGCATGTAGGGGACCAGCAGCCTGTTGACGATGAAGCCGCGATTGTCGCCGGCTGCGACCGTGGTCTTGCCGAGCTTCTCGCCGACCTCGAAGCCCAGAGCCACGGCCTCGTCGCTGGACTTCTCGGCGCGCACGACCTCGAGCAGCGGCATGACCTGTGGCGGGTTGAAGAAATGGAGCCCGATCATGCGCTCGGGCCGCTTCGTCGCGTCGGCCTGCGCGGCGACCGGGAGCGAGGAGGTGTTGGTGGCGAGGTACGCGTCGTCCTTGACCAGGGCGTCGACCTCCTTCCACATCTCGAGCTTCTTGTCGAGGTCCTCGGTGATCGCCTCGATCACGAGGTCGCAGCCGGCGAGATCCTCGTACTCGAGGGTCGGCGTGATCCGGCCCCTGACCGCATCCGCCTCGGACTGCTCCATCTTGCCCTTCTCGACCGCCCGGGCGAGCTGCTTCTCGACCTTGCCCAACCCCTTGTCAAGCGGCGCCTGATCGATTTCACGCACCACGACGTCCCATCCTTGCTGGGCGCAGATCTGTGAGATCCCGTGGCCCATGAGCCCGCAGCCCAGGACGCCGACCTTGCTGATCGCCATATTTATTCGCTCCCTTTCCGCTAGGGCGCGCGACAGCGCGACCCGTCTAATGAAGTCTGGAGGCGATGAGCATACGGACCCAGCGCAACCACCTAAGGTGTCGCGGGTTTCAGATCAGAATGCTCTCCGGGAGAACTCAGCGAGCCGGCTTCTCGCTCGCCGCGCTCTGCGTGGCGGCGCTCGCGTGGGCGGCGCCGATGGCCCACGCCTCGGCGAAGTGCGGCAAGGGCTGCCAGGCCAAGAAGGATCACCTGGCGCAGCTGCGTAGCCGAAACGCCCAGCAGAAGCGCCCGAACGTGATCGTGATCGACACCGACGACATGAACGTCACCGACATGGCTGTGATGCGCAATACCCTCAGCCTGCTCACGGCCCACGGCACGACCTTCCGCAACAGCTACGTCTCCTATCCCCTCTGCTGCCCGTCCCGGGCCACCTTCCTGACCGGGCAGTACGCCCACAATCACGGCGTCCTGACCGATCAGCGGTTCGGCGACCTCGACAGCTCGAACACGCTCGCCGTCTGGCTGCGGCGGGCCAAGTACCGGACTGCCATGGTCGGCAAGTACCTGAACGGCTACGGGGTCACGGACCCGCGACTGATCCCGCAGGGGTGGACCCAGTGGTACGCCCTCACCGGCGGCACTGAGCAGCACCGCTACAACTTCAAGCTGAACGAGAACGGCAAGGTCCGGCGCTACGGCAGGAAGCCGAGCGACTACATCGACTACATCCTGGACTCGAAGGTCAACGCGGTTCTGAAGCAGTGGACGATCAGCCCCAAGCCCTTCTTCATCTACTACAACCCGAACAACCCCCACGGCGAGTCGGGGACGCCGTACTGGTCCACGCGCGATCCCGAGCCCGCCCCCCAGTACCTGGGCGCAATCGGCGACATCACCGCCCCGCATTACCCGAACTTCGACGAGGCGAACGTCTCGGACAAGCCGGAGGCGATCCGGGAGATCCCGCGCCTCTCAGATTCCCAGCTCGCCGACATCGACCGGCGCTACCGGGGGAGGCTGGAGAGCCTGCTCTCCGTGGACGATGAGGTGAAGAGGATCTTCGGACTGGTCCGGAAATACGGGGACAAGCGGAAGACGTTCTTCATCTTCACCTCCGACAACGGGCTCGAGCTCGGCGCGCACCGGATCGAGTTCAAGGACTACCTCTACCAGGAGGGCGAGCGGGTGCCGCTGGTCATCCGCGGGCCCGGGTTCCCGCAGAACGCCATACGCGATCAGCTGGTATCCAACATCGACCTCGCGCCGACCATCGTCGGCCTGACCAATTCGCAGCCGGGGCGGGTGATGGACGGGACCTCCCTCCTCCCCTTCGCAGCCAACACCTCACCGGGGACGGACCGCGCCCTGCTCGAGGAGAGCTTCGATCTGGGGGAATTCGGCGTGCGGCAGGGCCCCTGGGCCTACAACCAGTGGAACAACGGCGACGAGGAGCTCTACAACCTCGACGACGACCCGTACGAGCTCACCAACCTGCTCCACGGCCCGATGTCGTCGAACTACGCGGACATCAGGAACCAGCTCGCCGCCCGCCTGGCCCAGCTCAAAACCTGCGCCGGGGACAGCTGCCGCTAGCTACGCGGGCGAGGCTTCCTCGAGCTTCTGCTTCATCGCCTCGGCGAGGGCATGTACCCCGCTCATCGGGCGGACGTAGACGGCCATCTCGCTGATCCTGCCCTCGGAGTCGAAATTGAGGAAATCGATCCCGTCGAGCTCGCGGTCACCGACGCGCGCGCTGAAGGCGAGCGCCGCCGCGTCGCCAGTCTCGACCTGGTCGGTGTAGCGGAAGTCCTCGAAGACCTGGCTGACGGCCCCGAGCAGCATCGCAACCGCGTCGCGGCCCTCGTATTGCTTGAAGACGACCGGGCTGCGGAAGACGACGTCCTCGGCGAACAGCTCGTCGATCGCCGAGAAGTCCTTCGACTCGGCGGCGGCGCGGAAACGATCGCTCTGCATGCATGCACCCTATCGGTGCCAGTCAACCGGCCCGGCCGTGAGCAGGTGGGCCCCGAGCGGGCGCCCGAGAACCGCCTGCGCCTCGGACGAGGCGGCGATCAGCTTCGCCAGGTCCACCTCGGTCTCCACCCCCATCTCCTCCAGCATCGAGACGAGGTCCTCGGTCGAGATGTTCCCCGTCGATCCGGGTGGCACCGGGCAGCCGCCCAGCTCTCCGAAGGAGCTCTCGAAGGATTCGACTCCCTGCTCGAGCGCCGCGAGGACGTTCGCCAGCCCCTGGCCCCGGGTGTTGTGGAAGTGCGCAGTGAGCTCGACGTCGCCAAGCCGCCGCTTGGCCGCCGCGAAGAACTCCCGCACCTGCCGCGGATTCGCCATCCCGGTGGTGTCGCCGAAGGCGATCTCCTCGCAGCCGAACCCCGCCAGCCGCTCCGCGATCTCGAAGACACGCTCTGGCGAAACCTCGCCCTCGTAGGGGCAACCGAAGCTGGTCGAGATCACTCCCTCGCAGCGCAGGCCGCCTTCGCGCGCCGCTGCAATCGTGCCCTCGAGGTCCGCGAGGGACTCTGCGATCGAGCGGTTGACGTTCTTGCGGTTGTGGGTCTCCGAGGCGGAGAGGAAGAAATTCGCCTCCTGGAAACGGTCTCTGAACGGGAGGGCGTTCTCCAGCCCTTTCCGGTTCGGGATCAGCACGGAGTAGGCGACGCCCTTGCGGGGCTCGAAGCGAGTGATCACCTCGCCGGCGTCGGCGAGCTGCGGGACCACGTCGGACCGGACGAACGAGGTGAGCTCGATTCGCTTCAGGCCCGTGTCGGCGAGCAACCCGATCAACCGGATCTTCTCCTCGGTCGGGATCACCTCGGGCTCGTTCTGGAACCCGTCGCGGGGCCCGACCTCGCGGATGTGAACGGTCTTGGGGAGGGGCTTGGCCATCGCTCCCAGCCTAGCCGGGAGCGTCGACCACCCCCGCCATCCCATCACTCGGCAGGAGTGCGGTCTGGCCCCCGCCATCACGCTTGGCGGCGTAGAGCGCGGCGTCCGCCCGCTCGAACAGCTCCAGGGCACTCTCCAGCTCGTTCCAGACGGCCAGTCCCGCTGAGCAGGACGACTCCTCGGGAGTCGCCGCGCGCACCCGTGCCAGGACCGCCACGCCCGACTCCGGGGAGCAGTCGGGCATGAGCAGCATGAACTCGTCGCCACCGACCCGCGCGATGAAGTCACTCGGCCTGATCGCCTCCTGCCATGCGGAGACCGCCGAGACCAGCAGGCGGTCGCCGGCCAGGTGCCCGTGCTCATCGTTGAAGCGCTTCAGGTCGTCCAGGTCGATGATCGCGGCGCAGAGTGGCGCCCCATGGCGCCTGGCCCAGGCGAGCTCGCGTGCGAGCTCCTGATCCAGCCAGCGGCGGTTGGCGATGCCCGTGAGCGGATCGGTGCGAGCGCGGGACTCGGAGACCTCGACGCGTCGATTGGTTGCGTTGCTCAGCCATGAGACAACCGCGGCGGCGGTGCCGAAGGCGATCGCGGTCAACAGCAGCCTGGTCAGCGGCGAGTACCCCGTCGAGGGGATCGAGTAGAGGACCACCGCATAAGCAGCCAGCATCCAGGCGACCTGGGCGACCGTTCGGCGCCCGGGAAAGAAGAAGGCTGACACCAGCACCACCCAGATGAACATCGCCGCGTACGCGCTCGGCTGACCCGCGAAGTAAACGCAGAGCGAGATCAGGGCCGAGCCAAATCCGATCGCCACCTGCAGGGACCAGGCGGGCAGACGGCGGGCCTGGGTGAGCAGCAATGCCGAGCCGGCGGCGGCAATCCCGGCAATCGCCACGATGGCACCGTCGTTGCTGGGATCGGGGTGCGGGAGAAGCAGGGAAACCACCACGAGAACGGCGCCTGCTCCGTAGAGCACGCCGATCACACCTGCGATGAGCCCGGTGTCGCCGTGGATCTCCTGGGGGGTCGGGAGTCTCAGGCGCGATTGAGCCATTGCTTGCTCATCGGTGGGCGCGGCCGAGCACTACTCCGTGAAATCCCGCAGATCGGCGCTGGGTCGGGCGTCAGTTGCCGGTGACGGAGCCGATCTCGATCACGCGGCGCTCGTGCGTGCCGACGCCGATCGTGCGCTCGCCCTCCTTGACCTCGACGTCGAAGCGAAGCTTGCGGTCGTCGACCACCTCGCGGAGCTTGGCGTGGACGGTGCAGGTCTGGCCCTCGGCTGCCGCGGAGACGTGCTTGATGCAGACCTCGAAGCCAACTGTCGCCTTGCCGTCCTCGAGGCTCTCCAGGGAGAGGACCGCGGCGGTGCGCTCCATCATCCCGACCATTCCCGGCGTCGAGAGGACGCTGGCGCCGATCGTGCCGCCGACGTCGGTCATCAACCGGCCCTCGACCACGAACTCGTCGGTGCGCTCGACTCCCGGCTCGATCGTCACCCAACCATCCCCATCCCGCCGGAGACGCCGATGCACTCACCGGTCACGTACGAGGAGTCATCGGAGCAGAGGAACGCCACCGCAGCGGCGACCTCCTCCGGCTGCCCGAGCCGGCGCAGCTGCGTGCCGGACTTCATCGTCTCGATCAGCTTCTCGCCGATCTCCCCGAACTCTTTTGCCGCCATCAGCAGGGGGGTCTCGATCGGTCCCGGCGCGATTGCATTGGCGGTGACCCCGTATCGGGCTCCCTCGCGGGCCATCACCTTGGTGAAGGCGATCACTCCGCCCTTGGCCGCCGAGTAGACAGCGGATCCCTTCGAGCCAACCCGTCCAGCCTCTGACGCGATGTTGACCATTCGCCCGTATCCGGCGTCCTGCATGCCCGGCAGGGCGGCGAAGGTGCAGTTGAGGACACCGCGAAGGTTCACACCGATCACCTTCTCCCACTGCTCCGGCGTGGTCTGGGTGAAGAAACCGAACTCATCGGTTCCCGCGTTGTTGACGAGGATGTCGATCGGAGCGCCGGCACTCTCTACGGCGGCTTGCGCGGAGCCCAGGTCGGTGACGTCCAGCTCGATAGCGAACCCGGAGATCTCGCCCGCGACCTCAGTCGCGCCCTCAAGGTTGAGGTCTCCCACAGTCACCTCGGCGCCCTCGGCGGCGAGACGCCGCGCGACCGCCGCGCCGATGCCGCTGGCGCCACCGGTGACGAGGGCCTTCTTGCCTTCGAGCCGCATGCCTGTCCGCAGCCTATTCGGGGCGCCCTGTAGCTTGCTCGCCGGTGGCAGAGCCAATCCCGATCATCGGCGGCACCGGCGCTCTCGGTTACGGCCTCGCCGTGCGGCTGGCGCGCGCCGGCCAGGCGATCGCGATCGGGTCGCGCAAGCTCGAGCGCGCCGAGGAGGCGGCCAATCGCCTGCGCGAGGCTGTTCCCGGCGCGGAGGTCGAGGGGCTGGAGAACGCCGAGGCGGCCAAGCGCGGACCGGTGGTGTTCCTGACGGTGCCGTTCCGTGCCCATTCGGAGACGCTGACCAACCTGAAGGAGGCGCTCGCGGAGGGTCAGATGCTGGTCGATTGCACCGTCCCGCTCGCAGCGGCGATCTCCGGCAAGGCGACGCGCACGATCGGGGTCTGGCAGGGATCGGCCGCGCAGCAGGCACAGGAGATGGTCCCCGAGGGCGTCACGGTCATCTCGGCGCTCCACACGGTGAGCGCCCCGGCTCTCGCCGGCGACGACACCCTTGACGAGGACGTCCTGATCTGCGGCGATCGCAAGGCGGACAAGAAGCGCGTCGCCGGCCTGATCGAGCTGATCGACGGCCTGCGCGCGGTCAACGCCGGTCCGCTCGAGCAGGCCCGCATCGTGGAGCCACTCACGGCGCTGCTGATCGGGATCAACAGCCGCTACAAGGCTCACGCCGGGATCAAGATCACGGGCCTCCCCGAGGCCGACCACTGGTCGTAGGCCGGCGGTGGCCGTGAGCGGAATCGGGCGCTGCGCCGTCCTGGCGGGAGGCACCGGGGGCGCGAAGCTCGCTGCGGGGATGCAGGACCTGCTGGGCAACGGCCTGTCGGTCGTGGCCAACACGGCCGACGACATCGAGATCGCCGGTATTGACGTCTCCCCCGACCCGGACCTGATCACCTATTGGCTGAGCGGGGAGATCGACGAGGAGCGCGGCTGGGGCATCAAGGGCGATTCCTTCACGGTCTTCGATCGGCTGGTCCAGCTCGGAACCCCCGACTGGTTCCGCCTCTCCGACCGCGACCTGGCGACCTGCCTCTATCGCCGCGAATTCGTCGCGGAGGGCGGCACGCGCACCGGGGCGCAGGCGCAGATCGCGCGAGCCCTGGGCGTCGAGGCGTCCGTGCTGCCGATGTGCGAGGAGCCGGTCCGCACTCGTGTCAGGACCGCGGAGGGCTGGCGAGGCCTGCAGCAGTACCTGGTCGCCGAGCACGCCAAGGCTGCGGTCGAGGAGATCGCGGTCGAGGGCATCGGCGAGGCCAACCCGACTCCGGAGGTCCTGTCCGCGATCTCCGCTGCCGAGGCGATCGTGATCGGGCCGTCGAACCCGGTGATTTCGATCGGGCCAATCGTCTCCATGCCGGCCATGCGCGAGGCGCTGGCGGCCTCCTCGGCACCGGTCGTCGCGGTCAGCCCCTACGTGGCCGGCCAGGTGGTCAAGGGCCCAACCGACCTCTTCATGCGAGCCGTGGGGCGCCCATCGACCGCAGCGGGCGCCGCCTCGCTCTACGAGGGGCTGATCGACGGCATGCTCTGCGACCCGGAGGATCCGGATCCCGCGCCCGAGGGGGTCAGGGTGATGAGCTGCCCAACGCTGATGGAAGGCCGCGACGGCCGGCGCGACCTGGCCGAGCGAACCCTCGAGTTCGCGTCGACACTGAGACAGGACGGTTAGATCTCCGCAAACTGGGGTATGTTCGGCGCCGTACCCGGTAGCCTGACTGTCCGTGGGGGCGGATTCCAACAAATTGCACACGACCGCGATCGTTCCTGTGAAGGGGCTCTCGGTCGCCAATGGGCGGCTCGACGGCACGCTGTCCGCGGACGAGCGCAACCGCTTGGCCGAGGCCCTCTTCCTCGACCTGATCATGAAGTTGCGCCGCTGCCGCTGCCTGGACGACGTCCTGGTCGTCACCTCCGACCCATCGATCGCGCGCCAGGCGCGCTGGTTCGGCAACAAGGTCCTCACGCAGGAGGGCGACGAGGGACACTCGGAGGCGGCGATCGCCGGTGCGCGCGCCGCAATGGCCGATGGCGCCGATCGCGTCGCGATGCTCCCCGTCGATTGTCCGATGCTCGATCCGGAGGAGCTCGACGCCCACATTGGACGCTCCGCTCGGACCGTCCTGATCGTCCCCGATCGGCACGGGACCGGTACCAACGCCCTCGTGCTCGCGCCCCCGGACATCTTCCTCCCGGCCTTTGGCCCGGATAGCTGCGCCCGCCACGTGAGCCGCGCGCGAGCCGCGGGAATCAGCTTCGCCCTCGAGGAGATCGAGTCGATGGGAATGGACCTCGATACACCCGAGGACATGTCGCTGCTGCGCGACCGCCTGCTGCTCGACCCAGAGCCGGCGCAGCGGACCGCCAAGGTGCTCTGGGAGCTCGGCGACCGCACGCAGCCGGCCGCAGCCTAGGAACCCGTCGTTGCCCACTCGTGAGCTGCGGATCAGGCCCCTGACGGGCCTGCCGGAGTTGCACGAGGGCGACGACCTCGGCCGGCTGATCGCCGGAGCAACCGGTCCGGCGGCGGACGAGGTCGTGGTGATCTCGCAGAAGGCCGTCTCGAAGGTGGAGGGCCGGGTGCGCGCGCTCGCGGACGTCGAGCCGGGCGAGCGCGCCCTGAAGCTGGCCACCGAGCTCGACAAGGACCCGGCAATGGTGGAGCTGATCCTGAGCGAGAGCAAGCGGATCGTGCGGGCCGAGCGGGGCGTCCTGATCACCGAAACGCTCGGGGGCTGGGTGTGCGCGAACTCGGGCATCGACTCCTCCAACCTCGACGGGGGCCGGGTCTCGCTGCTGCCCGTCGACGGCGATGCCTCGGCCAGGAGGATTCGAGCCGAGATCGCAAGTGCCTCCGAGGCATCCCCGGCGGTGGTGATCGCAGACAGCTTCGGCCGGGCATGGCGGATCGGGCAGGCGGACGTCGCCATCGGCTGCGCGGGACTCACACCGCTTGCCGACTGGCGCGGCCGCCCGGATCAACATGGTCGCGAGCTCTCGGCAACGCTGATCGCGATCGCCGACGAACTCGCCTCTGCGGCCGACCTGGCACGTGACAAGGACTCCGGCGCGCCCGGCGCGATCATCTCGGGCATGGGGGACGTGATCATCCCGGAGGACGGCCCGGGCGCGGGGCAGCTGCGACGCCCCGCGGACGAGGATCTCTTCCGTTAAGCGGGCGTTGCGTTCTTCGAGCCGATCTTGTCCATCGGCGGCGGCGTGACGCCCTCGTTGGAGAACTCCGGCGGCTCGTAGATCTTTCCCGGCGAGGCGCCCATGGCGATGATCCGGGCGGGCTGATCGCCGGTGATCAGCTTGCGCTTCTCGGCCGCCCCGACACGGGCGAAGACCCCGGGCTCGAGCTCATGGTCCTCTCCACCGACGTGGAGGGTCGCGCGGCCCGACAGCACCGTGTAGACCTCCTCCTGCTCGTCGTGGGTCTGGTCGTGCTCGGGGTAGTGGGAGAAGTTCGCCGGCAGGTCGATCACGGCAAGACCGAAGGAGCTGACGCCGAGGCCGGCTCTCGCCCTTCGAAATCCGCCACCGAAGATCGCCTCGAAGTCCTCGACGCGCTTGACGGTCACATCTGGCATATCGCTCTTCCTCTCCCCTTGATGCGAGGGTGCGCCGCAGGCGCAACCCGTTTCATCAGTGAGGCTACCCGCCGATCTCCAGAACAGCGGACCCCTCCACCCTACCGTGACGGATGTCATCCAACGCACGGTTCGCGTCGGCGAGCGGATAGGTCTGGATGCGCGTCTCGACCGGCACGCTCGCGGCCAGCGGCAGGAACTCCTCGCCGTCGCGGCGGGTGAGATTGGCAACGGACCGCATAGTTCGCTCGTGCCAGAGCAGCTCGTAGGGAAAAGCTGGGATGTCGCTCATGTGGATCCCCGCCGAGACGACCGTCCCCCCGGGTGCCATGGCGCGGAGCGCCTCGACCATCAGCTCGCCGACGGGCGCGAAGACGATTGCCGCGTCGAGATCGGAAGCCGCGGGGTCGCCCACGGCACCGGCCCATTCCGCGCCCAGCGAGCGCGCCAGCTCCTGGGTCTCCGAATCGCCCTCACGGGTCAGGGCATAGACGCGCCAGCCACGGGCGACGGCGACCTGACAGATGATGTGAGCCGACGAGCCGAAGCCGTAGAGGCCGAGGCGCTCGCCCTCGCCCGCCAGCCGGAGCGACCGGTAGCCGATCAGCCCCGCGCACAGCAGCGGTGCGGCGTGTTCGTCGGTGCCCTCCACCGCCACCGGGAAGCAGAAACGCTCGTCGGCCACTGCGCGCTCCGCGTATCCCCCGTCCATGTCGTAGCCGGTGAACCTTGCGTTCTCACAGAGGTTCTCGCGGCCGGAGCGGCAGTAGCGGCAGGTCCCGTCGGTCCAGCCGAGCCAGGGGACGCCTACGCGGTCCCCCTCGGCGAAACGGTCCGCGCCCTCCGCCGCGCCGATCACCCTGCCGACGATCTGGTGCCCGAGGACGAGCGGCAACTTCGGCTCGGTGAGCTCCCCGTCGACGATGTGGAGGTCGGTGCGGCAGACGCCGCAGGCGGAGACCTCCATCAGGACCTGGCCCTCCGCCGGCTCCGGGTCCGGCAGCTCCCGCTCGGTCAGTGGCCTTCCCGGCCCATCCAGCACCATCGCTCGCATGTACTGATTGTCTCGAATAGGATCGCCGCGGCCAGGGTCATCGAGAGGAGGGTCTATGAACGACGACCGTTACGCGCAGTACGGGGCGGTGACCGGAATCGCTTTCGTGGTTTTGATGATCGTCGGATTCCTGGTCGTGATTCCGACGCCACCGGATCTCAACGCTCCATCCCAGGAGTGGTCGAGTTACTTCCTGGCCCACCACAGCGCAGTCAGAGCTGGGCTCGTGATCGTCAGCGTCGCACTGTTCTTCTTCATCTGGTTCGTCGGAACGTTGGCGAGCCTCCTGCGCATCGCCGCCGGGAACCCGAGGCTCCCGGCCATCGCGTTCGGGGGGGGACTGCTGGCGGTGGGAGCGTTCTTCATCGGTATCTCCGCCGAGGCCGTCGCCGCCTACCGCCCGCAGGGCGTCGACCCGCTGATAACGCGTGCGCTCAACGACGTCTTCGTGATGAGTGGGGTCGCCGGGATTCCGGCGTTCACCGCCTTCTTTGGCGCATCGGCGCTCGTGCTGCTTCGAAGCGCGGCGTTCCCGGCCTGGCTCGGCTGGCTGGCGGCCGCGGCGGCAGTCGTTCAGCCGCTCACCTTCGGTGCCCTGTTCACGAAGAGCGGAGCGTTTGCCGGTGACGGAGCCTTGGCCCTGTTCGTGCCCGTGGTCGTGAGTCTGGCCGCGATACTCGCGATCAGCGCCCTGCTCACCGCCTGGGCCCGCGAGGCCACCCGCGAGGGCAACCCGAGCCTCGCGGATCGGATCCGTGGCGCAGTCACCGGGGCTGCCACTGGTGCGGCCGCCGGCGCGCGTGGAGAGCGCGTCGACGTCAGCCACCGACCGGGTCAGTAGGTCTCGACGATCTCGTAGAGCGTCGTCCGCTGGGCCGGAGTTCGACCGGCCCGGCGGGCGGCGTCGATCAGCTGGTCGGGCTCGAGCTTGACCCCGTGGTGGGAGCCGGCCATCCGCGAGATGTTCTCCTCCATCAGCGTGCCGCCCAGGTCGTTGACGCCCCAGCGCAGGCTCTCCGTGGCGGCGTCGAGACCCATCTTCACCCAGCTCGCCTGCAGGTTCGGGATGGTCTTGCCGAGCGCCAGCCTGAATGCCGCCGTGTGCTTGAGGTTGTCCTGACGCGAGATCTCCTCCACGCCGTGCGTGCGCCCCAGCAGGGTGTTGAACGGGATGAAGCTGAGCGGCACGAACTCCGTGATCCCGCCGGTTCGTTCCTGCAGCTGGCGCACGATGCGCATGTGCCTCGCCAGCTCCCGCGGCTCCTCGATGTGGCCGAACATCACGGTCGAGGTCGAGCGGAGGCCGGCCCGGTGTGAGGCCTCGATGATCTCGATCCAGCGAGCGACCGGCAGTTTGTTCGGCGAGATCCTCTGACGGACCCCGTCGTCCAGCACCTCGGCGGCGGTGCCAGGCGTCGAGCCCAGGCCGCACTCGATCAGGTACTCGAACACCGAGTCGGGTGAGCGCTCCGACCGCTCGCACATGTAGTGGACCTCCATCGGCGAGTAGGCGTGCAGGTGGATGTCCGGAGCGCACTCCTTGGCGAACCGCAGCCAGCGCCCGTAGTCCTCGAGCGTGTATTCGGGATGGATTCCGCCCTGCATGCAGATCTCGGTTGCGCCGAAGTCGACCGCCTCCTCGACCCGCGCCGCGAAGTCGTCCTCAGTGACGAGATAGGCATCCGGGGAGCGCTTACCCTGGCCGAACCCGCAGAAGGCGCATCCGACCACGCAGACGTTCGTGAAGTTGATGTTCCGGTTGACGACGAAGGTCGCGGTGTCCCCCGCCAGCTCGGCGCGCAGCTCGTCGGCCGCGACGCGCATCTCCTCGATCACCTCGGGTCGCGTCTCCGAGAACAGGGCGGTCAGCTCCTCTTCGCTGAGCTCTTCCCCTCGCCGGCCCTTCTCGATGGCGCGAGGCGCCACCTCGGGCGCGGGCGGCGTCTCCTGGCGGCGGCCGGAGCCTCGCCTCGGGATGAAGCTCCAGTACTTGAGCTTCACGACGTCGAGGACGCCCTGCTCCATCCACTCCGGGTCGAGGTACTGCGGGTAGGCACAGAGGCGCTCCGTCAGGGCGTAGCCGCGCGGGGCCAGCTCCTTGCGCACCTGGTGCGGGCTCGGGAACGGCTCCTCGGGCGAGATGTGATCGCCGTTGCTCGACAGGCCGCCGAGGTCGGTCGCCCCCGCCTCGACCAGCTCGGGCCACCAGTCGGCGAGGTTCGGGGGCACCTGGACGCCGACGTCCGGCATCAGCCGCTTCGACTCGGCGATGAGGTGCTTGATGTCCTCGATCGACACCGGCGTCGCCCACTTGGGCAGCGGCATCCCCGGACGCGAAGAGGAGGAGATGCCAGTTGTGTCGGTCCAGCGCTCCCGCGACGCCTCGTCGGCGATCTCGGCGACCTCCTGGCCGTAGTAGCGCGGGTGCGGCACGAAGTTCTGGAGGATCACCTCCTGGACGTGGCCGTACTCGGCGTGGAGGGCGGCGATCGCCTCCAGGGCCCCGACTCGCTCCTCCGGCGTCTCCCCGATGCCGACCAGGATCCCGGTGGTGAACGGGATCCGCAGCTCCCCCGCCAGCCGGATCGTCTCCAGCCGCTTCGCCGGGTGCTTCGTGGGCGAGCCCTGGTGGACCACCAGGTCGGGGTTGATCGACTCGAGCATCAGGCCCTGTGAGGCCGTCACCTCTCTGACTCGGATCAGGTCCTCTCGGGAGAGGACTCCGAGGTTCGTGTGCGGCAGCAGGCCGCGCTCGAGGGCACGCTGACAGGCCCAGACGACGTATGACGTGAAGTCGTCGTGCCCCCACTCCCGCAGGCGCTCAGCCACCTCGGGATGGACCTCCGGGCGCTCGCCCGTGAGGACCAGGAGCTCCTTCGTGTTTCTGCGCACCGCCTCCTCCAGGCGGCGCTCGACCTCATCCGGATCGTGGATGTGCGCGCGCCTGGTGGCGAAGGCGCAGTACTTGCAGTAGCACTGGCACGTCCTCGACAGCGAGAGCGTGTAGTTGCGCGAGAAGGTGACCCTGCGCATGGCAGGGCAAACCTAGCGAAGTACCTGATCCGGCTGGCTAACTACCCGCGATGCCGCCTGGAGGCGACGATGGCGGAGGACCGCCGGGGCTCTGACGCAGCGGCGGAGCCTCGCCGGCGGGCGGAGCCGGGCCGCGTGGCGCCACGGTGTCAGCAGCCTCCTGCACCGGGCCGCTGGAGGGCTCAATGATGAACTTGTAGACCGCCGCCGCCAGCAGGGCGCCGACGATCGGGCCGACGATGTAGGCCCATGCATCGGTGAAGTGGTTGCCGACGAGGGCAGGGCCGAACCAGCGGGCGGGGTTGAACGAGCCGCCCGTCAGAGGCCCGAGGACCATGACGGCCATGCCGAGCGCGCCGCCGATCGAGATCGCGGCCCAGCGCCGGACCTCCGGGTTCAGCGCGACGGCGAGCACGGTGAGAACGAGGATGAAGGCGCCGATGCCCTCGATCAGCGCGCCCTGAAAGGCGCCGCCGATAAGGGGGCTGATCTTCGGTGTCCCATAGTCCGAGGCGCGTCCCTCGTCCAGGATGAAGGCCTTGGTGAGCAGCGCGCCGAGCACGCCGCCGGAGAGCTGCGCCAGGATGTAGACGAGGCCGTCGATCGGGTCGATCCGCCGCACCGCGATGAACGCGGTGGTCACGACGGGGTTGAAGTGACCGCCGCTCGCCACGCCGATGCTGATGATCAATCCGAAGAGCAGGAGGAAGTGCGTCAGTCCGACGACCGCGAAGTCCGAACCGAACTGAGGGTTCTGGCCGGTGGCCACGTAGAGCGAGACGACGGTGGTGATGAAGAAGACCAGGAGCAGCGTCCCGACCAACTCTGCGATATACGCCGCTAGACCTCGATCTTGCACTTTGAAGTGACCTCCTCGTAGCTCTCGGGAAAAACGCCCCACCGGTGTGAGGCGGCGCGCAGTCTAACCGCATTTCCGGCTGGGCCGAGACCCCTGCCGCAACCTTTTATCCCGGCCTTATGAAACGGGTCGCTCCTCTCGGAGCGCCCTCGCATATAGGGTCAGCCGCGAATGAGACGGGTCGCCGCGCTGCTGGCGGCCGCCCTCCTCGGAGCCGCTCTCTTGGGCTGCGGAGGGGGCGGCGCTGAACCGGGCGCGCCTAAGGGCGCGACCCTAGTCCTCGACTTCCAGCCGAACGCGGTCCACTCCGGCATCTACGCCGCGCAGGCGAACGATTACTTCAAGGATGCGGGTCTCGACCTCACCATCCAGGAGCCGTCCACCACCGCCGACAGCGCCAAGTTGCTCGAAGCCGGGCGCGCGGATTTCGCGGTGATGGACATCAACGACTTCGGCATCGCGCGCGAGCGCGGGCTCGACCTGGTCGCGATCGCCGCAATCGTGCAGCGGCCGCTCGCCTCGGTCATCGCCCGCGACCCCAGCGAGATTCGCACCCCCGCCGATCTCGCCGGCAAGACAATCGGCGTCACCGGCGTTCCCTCCGACGACGCGGTACTCGACACGGTGCTGCGATCCGGCGGCGTCGACCCATCCTCGGTGCACCGGGTGACGATCGGCTTCAACGCCGTCGCCGACCTGGCTGCGGGCAAGGTCGACGCCGCCACTGGCTTCTGGAACGCGGAGGGCGTGGAGCTCCAGCAACGTGGCATCCCGATCCGCGAGTTCCGGGTGGATCAGTTCGGGGCCCCCCGATATCCCGAGCTACTCGTAGTCGCCAGAGCCGATACTGCCTCAGGCGAACTCGCACACAACCTGACTGCGGCGCTGTCACGCGGCTACGACGAGCTCGGTGCGCGCCCAGGCGTCGCGCTTGCGGATCTGCTTCACCAGGTTCCCGGACTCGACGCTGCGGATCAGGCGCGCCAACTGCAGGCACTCGGCACCGGCCACGCTTTCGCTCACGGAGGAAGCACAGCGACACCGCATCTCGATCCCGTATCGATCCGTCGCTGGCGGCAGTGGGCGCTGTCAGTCGGACTGCTCAACCCGGGCTAGCCGAGGGCCCGCTCAACCAGCTCCGGCAGCTCCCTGACCATCCGGCTCCGCGGGACCGTAATCGCCAGGCCGGCCTTATCGGCCCGGGCCTTGGTGTCGACGTCGGTGTGCTGGTAGAAGGCGATCACTGGGACGCCCAGGTCGCCGAGCCGTTCAGGCGGCACCGCATCGAGGTCCGCGACCAGCAGATCGATGCCATCGAGCTCGTCAGGCAGCTCGGAGTCCTGCTCCACCTCGTGGCCACTTGCCTCGAGGGAGGTCCGCACCCGGCTGGCGAGCATCAGGTCGTCCACGATGGAGGCGATCCGCGCCATCAGCTCGAGGTGAGCCCTAGAGGCTGCGCCGGCGCTGGAAGTCGCGCCTGATGCTGTCGGGCCGCCCCCACCACTGAACCACCTCCGCGCGACCCTCCTGCGCGTCGCGGACGCGAAGCTCGCCCGCGATCCCCTCTCCGTCGAGCTTGGTGAGCGCTCCGCGCACCGTCTCGGCCGCGGCCGCGTGCCCAAAGCGGTGCGCGACGAGAATCCGCCAATGCCACTCGGCCCGCGAGTAGGGCTGAGCGTTGACCTGCGAGAGCATCACGGCGGCGTCCACATAGCGCGACTCGTCCGCGATCCGCAGGTCCAGCTCGAGGTCCGTCCAGTCATCAGGTAGCGAGTCGACCACCGCCTGGAAGTCCGCCGCGAGAGCCACGGCCGAAGCCTAGCGAGCCGGGGTGCCCCCGAAGCGCCTTCTGAGCCGGCGATGGCGGTGGCCGAAGATCGCCCGAAAGAGGGGCCGCATGGCGGCCCCGGGGATGGGCAGCCGCGGCTCCCATGCGACGGCGTCGGTGATCAGGGCGCCGCCCTCGACCGGCCGGATCGTGCGGACGTGCTCCCAGGCGCGCTGCGAGAGCATCCGGGAGCGCTCGACGAAGCCACGACCCCGGTCGATCTCGACGAGGGTGATCTCATCGAAGTCGACCGGGATCAGGCCGAAGAGCAACACCCAGCTGCGACCGATCGGCTTGCCGGTCTCGACGGAGTTCAGGTCGAAGTCGCCCCCCGGGACGGTCATCCTCAGCCAGGGCCGCAGCTCGTCGTTCACGCCCTCCGCGGTGACGACCCAGTTCCAGACGTCCTCAGGCGCCGCCTCCAATCGTGAGGAGACCTCGGTCCCCGCGCGCCTCGTCATCTAGCCGATGAAGACCTGCTCGAGCAGGAAGACGTTGAGGGCGATGATCAATCCGGAGAGAACGGAGGCGACGGCGGTGAGCCATCCCGGATTCGCGAGCGATCCCATCAGGTCTCGCCGCCGGGTGAGCATGACCAGGGGGACAAGTGCGAACGGAATGCCGAAGCTCAGCACGACCTGACTGCCGACGAGGGCATCGGTCGGGTCGAGGCCCACCGCCAGCACGATCAGCGCCGGCGTGAGCGTGATCGCCCGGCGCACGAAGATCGGGATCCGCCGGCGGATGAACCCCTGCATCACGACCTGGCCGGACATCGTCCCCACCGATGACGAGGCATAGCCGGATGCCAGCAGGGCGATGCCGAAGATCGTCGCTGCGCTCGGAGAGACGACCTGCTTGAGGCCGTCATAGGCGCCGTCGATGCTGTCGATCCCGACCAGGCCGCTGCCGTGGAAGAGCGCGGCGGCCATGATCATCATCGACAGGTTCACGGCGCCCGCGAGCGCCATCGCGATGACGACGTCGATGCGCTCGAAGCGCAGGATCTGGCGCTTCTCCCGCTCGTCCCGCCCCACGATCCGCCGCTGCGTCAGAGCGGAGTGCAGATAGATGACGTGGGGCATGACCGTGGCGCCGATGATGCCTGTCGCGAGCAAGATGCTCTCCGTCCCCGCGAAACCCGGCACGACGAGATGCTTGGCGACCTGACTCCCATCCGGGTTGGATTCGAAGATCTCGAAGGCGAAGGCCGCCACGACGACGCCAACCATGCCCACGATCACCGCCTCGAGGCGGCGGAAGCCCTTCTGCTGCAGGGCGAGGATCGCGAACGCACCCGCTCCGGCGAGCAGTCCAGCGGGAAACAGCGGAATCCCGAAGAGAAGGTTCAGTCCCAGGGCGGCGCCGACGACCTCTGCGATGTCGCACGCGGCGGCCACGATCTCCGCCTGGATCCAGAGGCCGATCGACGTGCGCCTGGAAAATGAGTCCCGGCAAGCCTCGGCGAGGTTTCTGCCGGTCGCGATCCCCAGCTTGGCCGACTGGGTCTGCACCACCATCGCGATCAGGTTCGCGCCGAGCACGACCCAGAGCAGCAGGTAGCCGAACTTCGCGCCACCTGCGATGTTGGTCGCAAAGTTGCCGGGATCGATGTAGGCGACGGCCGCGATGAAGGCCGGCCCCAGGAAGGGCCAGATGCGGGGCAGCCCGCGCGCCTCCCCGTCCAGCGATCGCCGCGCCGCGCGCGCAACGGCCGCTTCCCCCGGCAGGACGTCCTCGACCCCGCCCAGCCCATTTCCGGGCTCGGACGGCGCCGAGAGCTCCCCGGGGACCGGCTCGGCGAGGCCCACATCCTCCTCGGCGACGGGCAGCTCCGTCTCGCTCATGCCCCCGCCACTGGTTGACGGCGGACCCTCATGCTCCCTGCGAGCTCCGGTCCGAGTGGATGGGTGTGGCCTGCAATCTCGACCATCAGAGGACCGCCGAAGGGCTCGCGGCCCTTGACCAGCAGTCGCGCGCCTGGCTGGATCGCGCGCTCGGTCAGGTATCGCAACATCTCGGCGTCGCTGTCGGAGACGCGGGTGAAGATCCCTTCCTCGCCGGGGTCCAGCTCCGTGAGCGGCACCGAGTCATCGGCGCTCAGCGCGAGATCTCGGTCCGGGATCGGATCGCCATGCGGATCGAGCGCGGGCTCGCCGAGCTTGTCGGCGATCAGCTCCTCGAGCTCCTCGGAGATGTGGTGCTCCAGCACCTCGGCCTCCGCGTGCACGCGATCCCATGGCATCCCGAGCTCCTCGGACAGGAAGAGCTCGATCAGCCTGTGGTGGCGGATCACCTCGAGGGCGATCCGCTCGCCCTCGGGGGTCAGACGGGCCCCGTGGTAGGGCGTGTACTCGACGACGCCCTCATCCGCCAGGCGCCGCAGCATTCCCGACGCCGAGGCCGGCGTGACCCCCAGGCGCTCCGCCACCGCGGTAGTGCCGACCGCGCTCGCCTCCCGCGACTGGAGCTCGTAGAGCGCCTTCGCGTAGTTCTCGGCGCCCTCGTTGGTGCGGCGCTTCGGATGGGCGTTGTGGGCCGGCGCAGTCATCCGCGGTATTGAAGCAGATACGAACTCGGAAGTTAGGCATGACTAACTCAGCTCCCCGGTTTCGGGGCGGGAGGCCGGTCGAACCGGCGACCTACAATCGGCGAATGGCCGAGACGGCAACACAGGTCGAGCTCGACGGTCAATACCGCGCCCTCCGCGAGCAGGCCGGATTCCTGGTCAGGGAGCGGGCGGCGCTGCTCGTCACTGGCCCGGACGCAGCCGAGTACCTGCAGAGCCAGCTGACCAACGACATCGAGGCGCTCGAGCCCGATCAGGGCTGCTACGCCGCGCTCCTCGACCGTAAGGGCCACCTCGTCGCAGACATGAGAGCCCTCCGCCTGAGCCACTCACACGCGGATCAGATCTGGCTGGACACCGAGCCCGCCGCGTTCGAGGCCCTTCGCAAGCATCTCGAGACCTACAAGATCGGCCGCGAGGTGGAGGTCGCCGATGCAACTTCGGACTGGACGATCACCTCGCTGATCGGACCCGCATCGGTAGAGGCCGCCGGGAGCCCCCGGGTCTCGCCGGAACACGCGCAGCACTACTACGAGCGGGATGGGATCAGCGTCCTTGCCGTCGCGACGGATCGGGGCATCGACCTGGTCACCCGACCCGACGCTGCCGAGACCCTCAGGGAGGTGCTCATCGCCGGTGGCGCCGAGCCCGTCACCGACGCCGCGGCCGAGGTCATCCGGGTCGAGTCCGGCAGGCCGCGATTCGGCCTCGACATGGGACCGGAGTCCATGCCCGCCGAGGCGGGGATCGTGGAGCGCGCCGTCGACTTCGAGAAGGGCTGCTACATCGGCCAGGAGCCGGTGGCGCGCCTGCACTACCGGGGCAAGCCCAACCGCACCCTGCGAGGGCTTCGCCTCAGCGCGCCCGCGGCCCTGGGCCATCCGATCGCTCTGGGCGAGCGCGAGGTGGGCACGGTGGGCACCGCGTGTATCTCCCCCGCCCTCGGCCCGATCGCGCTGGCGATCGTGAGGAGGGAGGCGGCCGACGGCGAGCAGGTCACTGTCGGCGGCGACGGCGTCACCGCTGAGCTGGTGGAGCTCCCCTTCCCCACCTGACCCACTGGAGCGGCCTGTCCCTCGCTTCGGCTAGATTCCTCCGCGCATGCAGTGGAGGAGGGGCCGAACGCTGTTCTTGCCCGTAGCCGCCCTGGTGGCGGTGCTGGCGGTGGCCGGCTGCGGCCGCAACGACTTCAACAACGATCCAAGCCCGCCCGTCGCGGCCGAGGTGAGCGTGAAGATCGCCCCCGACGGCGTTGTCGTCTCCCCCAGGGAGTTCGGAGCCGGCCTGGTCAACTTCACTGCGGCGAACCTCACGAATGAGACCGGCAGCCTCGCGATCCATGGCCCGGTCGACGCCAACAGCGATGAGATGGGGCCCGGCGACACCCAGACGATCAAGGTCCAGATGAAGAGCGGCAGCTACGAGGCGAGCGTCGACGGAATCGCCGCGCGGCCGTTCAGCTTCACGGTCGGCCCCGAGCGCCCGTCCTCCCAGAACCAGTTGCTGCTGCCCTAGCCGCCCAGCGAGAAGCTGCCGTTCTTGATCGTCTGCTCGGGGTTGTCGTCGACCTGAATGCCGACCGTGACACCGGACGGAATCCTGGCTGTGCCCGTAATGGCCCCGGTGCCGCCTGCCAGGGCGAACTGGACCCCGCCGGCACTGGTCATGTTCACCTCTGACGTCGTGAAGAACCCACCGCCGACATTGGGACCGACGACGTATGACGCGCCATTGTCGCCGGATCCGAGCACGATGCTCCAAGGCGAGTTGAAGGTGATGTCCGTCTTCAAACCCTGCCTCCCGCCCTCGACGTCAATCGCCATTGCGTGCTGGTCGCCGGCGCCGGACGGGTCGATGAAGAGGTGGGCGTCGCCGAAGGTGGGCGGTGGGTCGACGTGCTCGTCCGACGGCAGGCTCGAGGTCCCGCCGTTGACATGAGTGGCCGTGTAACTGACCGTTCCGCTTCCCTTGTCGTAACTCGGATCGGCGAGCTTGAAGATTGCCGTGTCCGAGTCGTCGGGCTCCTGGTCCAGGACCAGCGCCGCGTTGGGCGGGTCCTCGGCGAATCCGCGCTCGTCCCACTGATCGACGAATCCCGCGAGCGGCTCGGTGCTGGCGCTGCGAACCGGCCTGTCGGTGAACACCGTGACGTCCGGTGCCGGCTGGTCGAGGGTCAGCGTGAAGACGTCGCTCTTCCCGGGGATCGGCTGCAGGCTCCCGGTGTGCGTGTTCTGCGTGAACAGGTCCCCGCCGGTGGGCGCGGCCGCGCCCTGGCTGTCGCCGGACGCGTTTTCGTCGCCCCCACCACAACCGGAGGCGAGCGCGGACAAAGCGGTGATGACTACCGCCATCCCTGCGGCATACCGGACCATCGTGACGTAGATATATCGCCCGCGAGGCGTCCTGGCTATCGCTGATTTTCGTGAGCTGCCCGAGGCTCGCCAACGAGCCGTGGCAGCACAGCTGTGAGCATCAGCTCAAGCCGGGAATAGCCCGACGCAAACCGCTCGGATCCAAGCGCGGTGGCGACGCGGTCCGGCTCGGCTCGGTGTATCGCGGATCTGCCACCCCAATCGATCGGTGGCAATGCATTCTCGGACGCTTCCATATTCGCTCTGTTATTCATTTCGTCCGATGGCGGGCCCGTCATGACCGGTGACCCTATCCGTGGACGTAATGCCCGCCCTATCCATCAGGCCACCCCGTCCAAAGCGTCCGCAATCAGGCTGTCCGCGCGCGCCAACGCCGCCTTTGCCCCTTCTTCCATGATGCCCAGCGCCGACTCGATGCTGTCGGCGTTCTTGCGCATGCCGGTGAGCGCTTGCCGCGCGGTCTTCAGCGATTCCAGAGCGCGCCGCGTCTCATCGATGGCCTCCTTCATCGCAGGGGCGTCGAGGGACAACTCGTCTCGTCTGGCCGCGAGCGCTCGCGCCCGGGCCAGGCAGTAGGCGGTTTCGAGGATGTACGGCTCGGGATCGTCACGGTCGACCGCGACGATCAGCTTGTTTCCCTCGTACTCGACCAGGCTCTGGGTCTTGGCCGGGACGTTCTCCTCGCTGGCGACCACGAGCACCGCGTAGTCCGCGCCGCGATCGTGGAGCGATCCGTTGAGCACTTCCCATGCCTTGGGCCGGGTGAGCTGGCTGTCCTTCGGGTCGAAGGCGATCTTTGCGAGCGCCGGGCCGCCCCCAGCGCCGATCTCGACGACCGTGTCTCCCTTCTTGCCCCGGGTCTCGGCCGCCTGGTCTCCGACGTGGTGCGCGACGTCGCCGCGAGCCGTGGCGATGCCGTCGATCACGTCGTGGATCCTGCCCTCGAAGTCCCGGCCCTTGGCGGTCCCCCGGGCCTGTTCCGTCTCGATCTCCTCTCTCGCGCTCAACCGCTCCCTGAGGGCGGTCACCTCGGCCGTCAGAGCCTCCATCCGCTTTCGGTCCTCGGCGTGCTCCATCTGCTGGGCCTCCTGCGAGCCCTTCACGGCCCGGACGACGCCGTCCTTGAAGTCGGCCAGCGGGTTGGCGCCGTCCTGAGCTGAGAACTGGCGCGCGAGCTGGGTGCGCTGATGCTCCATCGCAGCGGTCAGCAGCTCGCGGATCTGCTGCTGCACCGAGCCGCTGCGCTCCTTGTCGAAGCTGCTCGCCAGCTGCTCGACGAACTCCTCCTGGCCCTCTTCGATCACGCTTCCCAGACGCTCGGCGAGCGGGGAGAGCTGGCGCTCGAGCTCCGCCTTGACGTAGTCCACGTTCGCGGCGGTCCCTTCGCTCTCGATAACCCGCGCGCCGATCTCGATCGCCCGCGTCACGGTCTCGGCGGGCTGGTGACCCTCGCCCACCTGCTCCCGGACCACCCGTGCCACACCGGCGTCGTTCACCTCGAGGCGCTCGACCACCAGGCGGTCGCCGATCGCGCGGACCGCCCCGTCGGAGGCGTCGGGTTCGAGCGGCAGCTGTGGCTTCTCGGAGGCTTCCATTCGACTTTTCAACGTAGCCCGAGGGGCGGACGCCACCTTGGAGGCGCAACGCGTCCTGCGCCCCGTTGAATACGATCCAGGCGTCCACGACCACAACGCGGGAGTCACATTGGCCGTAGAGATCGCCGACGTATCCAAGCTCGATGTCCAGCCGGGCGAGCTGCCCGAGAAAATGGCCGCCTGGGTCATCCGCCCTGAGCGCGAGGGCGAGCCCAAGGACGCCTTCCAGGTGGAGGAGATCGAGGTGCCGGAGCCGGGTGCCTTCGAGGTCATCGTCCGCGTGATGGCGGCCGGCGTCAACTTCAACAACGTCTGGGCTGCCCTCGGCAAGCCCGTCTCCGTCTTCGGCTACGGCGACCACGAGGAGTACGGCCACCACATCGGCGGCTCCGACGCCTCGGGGATCGTCTGGAAGGTCGGCGAGGGCGTCACCAAGTGGAAGCCCGGCGACGAGGTCGTGATCCACTGCAACCAGGCCTCCTACGAGGACGTCGAGGTGCACGGGCTCGACCCGCTCGCCGCGCCCAGCCAGATGATCTGGGGCTACGAGACGACCTGGGGCTCCTTCGCCCAGTTCACCAAGGTCCAGGCACAGCAGCTGCTGCCGCGCCCCCAGAGCCTCTCCTGGGCCGAATCATCAGCGTATGGCCTGACCTACTTCACCGCGTACCGGATGCTGATGGACCAGTGCAAGCTCCAGGCCGGCCACAACGTCCTGATCTGGGGCGCGGCAGGCGGCCTCGGCGTCTTCGCGACCCAACTGTGCAAGGCCGCCGGCGCGAACGCCGTCGGCGTCGTCTCCTCGGACGAGAAGGGCGAGTTGGTCAAGCGCCTCGGCGCGGTCGACTACATCAACCGCAACGAGTTCGCCGGGATGATGCGCAAGGGCGGCGAGACGCCCGACGCAGGAGAAGGCGCGGTTCAAGGAGTCGCGCGGCTTCGCCAAGAGGGTCAAGGAGATCCTCGGCGACTCCCCCGACTTCGTCTTCGAGCACGTCGGCCAGGCCACCTTCCCGACGTCGGTCTTCGTCGTCAAGCCCTTCGGCAAGGTGGTGATCTGCGGCGCGACGTCCGGCTACACGCTCGACTTCGACGTGCGCTACCTGTGGATGCGCCAGAAGCAGATCATCGGCTCGCACTTCGCCAACGCGTACGAGTGCATGCGGGCCAACCAGCTGATGGCGGAGGGCAAGATCCAGCCGGTCCTCTGGCAGGTGATGGGCTTCGACGGGGTGGCCGAGGCGCACCAGCTCCTGCACGAGAACAAGCACCTCGGCAAGATCTCGATCCTGGTGGGCGCCGAGAGCGAGGACGAGGGCAAGACCGAGGAGGGCCCCGGGGCCATCCGGGCCGAGGTGGGCGCCTGATGGCGGACGCGTCCAGCAACGGCGCGCTCGAGATCGTCTACATCGAATGGCACATCCACCCCTTCCGGGCGGAGCGCTGGTACGAGATCTGGGAGCCGGCCGCGGCGCGGGCGATGTCCTTCGGCGCCAAGGGCTGGTCCCTGACGCGCAACGAGGAGGATCCGCTCCACTTCCGCCAGGCATCCGTCTGGGATGACCACGCCGACTTCGAGCGCTACTGGTACTCCGACGAGATCTCGGCGATGCGAGAGGACGCCGTCAACTACTTCAACAAGCCCGTCCTCCCCGTCTGGCACACCCTGATCGCGGGGGAGTAGCGCTCCAGCGCGGCGATCGGCAGAGGCAGCTACTTAGCGACGCCCCCGGTGTTCCTTCATTGCCCGTGCTGACGCTCCCCCATCGCCCACCAGTGCGCCTCGCCGTGCTCGCCGCGGTGGCGGCTGCCCTGCTTGTGGCCCCTGGCGCTGCCCAGGCCAAGGTGCGCTCCTCGCTCAGCGGCGGGCTCCTCACGGTCACGGGCGGCAAGGGGCCCGACAACGTCTTGGTCGTCTGCAGGAGCGGGCTGGTCAAGGTGAACGGGAAGGATCCGCGCACGGGCAGCGTCGCCTGCGCGAAGGTCTCCGAGGTCGACGCCGTGACCGGCGCCGGCAACGACCGGGTCGGGCTCTCGGCCGTCGGCCCCGACAACGGATTCGGCCAGCGCGACATCCCGGGTGGCTTTGGCCACGGCACCGGTGCCGCGGGCGACCTCGGGCCGGGCAACGACCGCTACGTCGGCGGAAAGTCCGCCTTCAACCTGGTGCTGGGCGGCCCGGGTGACGATCGCATGACCGGAGGCCGGCTCCGCGACAGCCTCCAGGGAGGCAGCGGAAACGACAGCGCCGCCTCCGGGTTCGGCAGGGACATCCTGCTCGGCAACGCGGGCAACGACAAGCTCAACGCCGGCGCCGATGACGACCTGCTCAGTGGGAACGCAGGGGACGACGTTCTCTTGGGCGGCCCCGGAGCCGACCTGCTCGGCGGTGGCGCCGGCATGGACCGCCTCTTCGGCGCCGCCGGCCCCGACCAGCTGATCGGCGGTCCCGGCAAGGACCGCCTCAACGGCGGGGCGGGCAACAACACCCTGGTTCAGGACTCGCCGAAGAAGTAGTCGAGCTAGTGCTGCTCCAGCGGCGCCATGGTCAGGCCCGCTCCCTGCAACTGCTCCCAGTAGAGCTCCGCGGGCTCTCGGGGGCCGGTCCAGACGGCGGCCTTGCCGCGGCTGTGGATCGTGTCGGCGAACCGGTAGCCGCCGTCGAGCGAGACGCCGGGGATCACGCTGGACAGCGTCTTCGCGACGTGATCGAAGGTGTTGTGGTCGTCGTTGAGGACGATCACGAGCCAATTTCCGCCCAATCCCTCCTCGGGACCGGCGGATTTGGGGCGCTCAACCGTGGTCGTGGCCACCCGGCGCAAGGTAGAGGATTGCGCTCGGGCCGCGGGGAAATTCCGTGCCCTAGAACGGGTTCGGAACCTGGACAATGACGTTGTCGAAAACGCCCGTGATCCCGGTGCCTGAGCCGGATCCCTTGGCGCCCGTGGTGACCACCGTCTGACGCCCATCGGGCTGGTCGGGGCTGGAATCCGTGGTCGAGACGACCCCGCGTCCATTCACCGACCCGATCAGGCTGGTGGTGGTGGTGCCGTTCGAGAAGGCGCGGATCGCCACCGTGTTCGGCTTGGTGCCGATCTTGACGAATTTGCCCTTGCCGGATGCCTCGAGCTTCGGGCCCGCCGCGCCCTTGGGATCGCGGAAGAACTGCCACTTGTGAGCGTTCGGCAGGACGCGCAGGACGTACCCGGCTGTGTCGCTGCGGCGGACGCCGACCCCCACGAACGACTTCTTCTGAACCTTCACGCTGCCGCCGCGGACGGTCGCCGTGCCAACCATCCCCTGATCGGCGTACTGATCGCTCGAATCCGCGACCACTGACGAGCGGTAGGCGCAGGAGTTCGTGTTGGTGCCCACGGCGATCCCCAGCGCCTGGTTGCCGGCCCACTTGCGCTTGCAGCTCGTGCCGGAGACCTTCTGGAACGCGTTCACGTCGTCCTGGCTCTGGAACGTGTAGCTCGCGACCGGGATCGGGGCAGCGTGAGCGACCGCGCCGGCCGAGAGGGCGGCGCCCATGACGAGCAGGGCTGTCAGCTTCGTTCGCATCCGAGCGTGAATGTAGCCGTGAGGCGTACCGGAAATTGCAAGAACACCCCTCAGCCCCCGACGGAGCGGTTCTCCCGCGGTTGGATTTACCGGGCACTTACCATTAGGGCATGAGCGAGCACCGCCTGACCGAGCGGGACCGCCCCTGGGTCATGCGCACGTACGCGGGCCACTCGGACGCCCGGCGCTCAAACGAGCTCTATCGCAAGAACCTCGCCAAGGGGCAAACGGGGCTCTCCGTCGCCTTCGACCTGCCCACCCAGACCGGCTACGACCCGGATGCGGAGCTGGCGCGCGGGGAGGTCGGCAAGGTCGGCGTCTCGATCGCCCACAAGGGCGACATGCACGCGCTCCTCGATGGCATCCCGCTGGGCGAGATGAACACCTCGATGACGATCAACGCCACGGCCGCCTGGCTGCTGGCTCTCTACGCGACGGTCGCCGAGGAGAACGGCGTCGATCGGTCCGCGCTCGCCGGGACCACCCAGAACGACATCATCAAGGAGTACCTCTCGCGTGGGACCTATGCGTTCCCGCCCGGACCCTCGATGCGGCTGATCGCGGACACCGTCGCCTTCACCGTCAACGAGATCCCGAACTGGAACCCGATCAACGTCTGCTCCTACCACCTGCAGGAGGCCGGGGCCACCCCGGTCCAGGAGGTCGCCTATGCGCTCTCCACCGCGATCGCCGTCCTCGACGAGGTCAAGGCGCGCGGGCAGGTCCCCGAGGAGGACTTTCCCAAGGTCTTCGGCCGCCTCTCGTTCTTCGTCAACGCCGGGGTTCGCTTCATCGAGGAGCACGCGAAGCTGCGAGCGATGAGCCGCCTCTGGGAGGAGATCGGCCGCAACCGCTACGGCGTCGAGGAGCCCAAGTTCCTGCGGATGCGGTACGGCGTGCAGGTCAACTCGCTCGGGCTGACCGAGTCCCAGCCCGAGAACAACGTCCCCCGGATCGTGCTCGAGGCTCTGGCGGTGACGCTCGGCCGCGACGCCCGCGCCCGCGCGATCCAGCTGCCTGCCTGGAACGAGGCCCTAGGCCTCCCACGCCCATGGGATCAGCAGTGGAGCCTTCGAATCCAGCAGATCCTGGCAAACGAGACCGACCTGCTCGACTACCCCGACATCTTCGAGGGGTCGAAGGTGATGGACGGCCTGGTCGACGAGCTCGCCGAGGGCGCCGACGCCGAGATGAAGCAGGTCGCCGAGCGCGGCGGCGCCGTCGAGGCGGTCCCCTACATGAAGGCCCAGCTGGTCGAGTCGAACCGCGAGCGCATCGCCAAGATCGAGCGCCGCGAGATCGTCGTCGTCGGCCAGAACAAGTTCACCGAATCCGAGGAGTCGCCGCTCACCGTGGCCGAGGACGGCGGCATCCTGACGCCCGATCCGGAGGTCGAGCGCGAGCGGATCGCCGCCCTCGAGGAGTGGCGCGCCCAGCGCGACCAGGGGGCCGTGGACACGGCGCTCGAGAAGCTGGCCGAGGCGGCCCGGGACGAATCGGCGAACATCCTGCCGGCGACAATCGAGGCCGCCAAGGCAGGGGCCACCACCGGCGAGTGGGCGGGCGTCCTGCGCGAGGTCTTCGGCGACTACCGTGCCCCCACCGGGGTGGCGGAGGCTGCCGCCGGCGGATCGGTCAACGGCGACCTGCTCGCCGGCGTTCGCGACCGGGTCAAGGCGGTCTCCGAGGAGATCGGGCACCCGATCCGGATCCTGGTGGGCAAGCCCGGGCTCGACGGGCACTCGAACGGCGCCGAACAGATCGCCGTCCGCGCGCGCGACGTCGGCATGGAGGTCATCTACCAGGGGATCCGCCTGACTCCGGAGCAGATCGCCAAGTCCGCCGTCGAGGAGGACGTCGACGTGGTCGGGCTCTCGATCCTCTCCGGCTCCCACCGCGTGCTCGTGCCGCGGGTCGTGGACCTGCTGCAGGCGGACGGCGCGGACATCCCCGTCGTCGTGGGCGGGATCATCCCCGCTGCTGACGCGGCCGCCATGCGCGAGTCCGGCGTCGCCGGCGTCTACACGCCCAAGGACTTCGAGATCAACCGGATCATGGGCGAGATCGCGGACCTGGTGGCCGAGCGCCACCGGGCGGCGCAGCCCGCCTGACCGTGATGAACGATCCGGAGTTGAACGGCGACCGCAGCTCCTGGCTCCGCTGCTACCGCTGCTGGGCCCGAGACCTGGAGGTGCAGCTGCACTACGACGCCATCCTCCGCATCGATCCCGACAGCGGCGAGCCGTCCGAGCGCGTCGACGAGGTGCAGGAGGCCGTCGTCCAGTGCCTGCGCTGCCTGCACGACCAGCCCCACCTGACGATCCAGGACGACAAGGTGGTCCCGGTTGAGGACCGCTGGGAGCGGATGGTGGTCGGCACGCCGTGGGTCGCGTCCTGCACGGTCACGGTGGACCAGGACCAGGTCGAGAGCTGCTCCGGCCCAGAGGCGGCCGAGTCGCTCACCTACGGGTCGTTCGGCGAGGCCGGCACCCGCGAGTTCTTCACCCACGTCCGCTTCCACAAGCACGACGAGGAGCGGATCATCGTCCACCTGCTGGTCGAGCTCTACGCGCGCTCGGCCGAGGAGGCGACGGAGGTGCTCGAGGAAGCCTCACGCGGCGTGCTCGAGATCACCTCACTTGCGGAGGAGTCACGCCCTCCGGCCCACGCGCCGGACGAAGCGCACTAGCCCGGGTTCTTGCGCGGGACCAGCACGGCCCGCTTGAACTCCGCGACCAGCGTCCCGTCCTGCTTGTAGACGCGCGTGTGGACCTTGACGACTCCGCGGTCGGGCTTCGACTCGGATGGGCGCACCTCGAGAACCTCGGACTCGCAGAAGAGAGTGTCGCCGTGGAAGACGGGAGCCGGGTGGCTGAGTTCCTCGGTCGCCAGGTTCGCGATCGCCTTGCCCGAGACGTCGCTGACGGACATCCCGAGGGCGAGCGAGTAGACGAGCGGGCCGACCACCACGTTCTGGCCCTGCTGCGACTGCGCTGCGTAGACGTCGTTCAGGTGCAGCGGGTGGTGGTTCATGGTGATCAGGCAGAAGAGATGATCGTCTGACTCCGTCACCGTCTTCGCGGGCCAGTGCTTGTAGACGGCCCCGACCTCGAACTCCTCCAGATAGCGCCCGTACTCGTGCGCCCCCGAGGCCTCTCGCTCGGCCTGGTCCGTCGTCAGCTGGTGATTCTTGTCGCTCATCGTTTGAGTCGGTCTCCTTGAGTCGTTGTGACTCCTCCCCAACATAATGCGGCGCGGGATGGTAGTTGGGTCAGACGATCGTTGCCTCCATACCCTCGAAGCGCGCGATGTCGGCGACCTCGGCATCGATCTCCGCCCCCAGGCGCTCACGCTCGCGCCTCGGGAGGTTGACGCTGATCTCCAGGCTGCCGCCCTTTCGCTTGGAGCGCCAACCGCCGACCACGATCCCGTCCTCCAGGATCACCGGGCGGATCCAGCCGCCTCCTCCCTCCTTGACGTGCGTCGCGTGCTCGCCGGCGACCGAGAAGTCGCGGTCCTTCCAGCCGAGCAGGTAGGTGTCGAAGTTGCCAAGCATCCGGACCTGGCCGGCCGTGGGAAGCCGGGGAAGCCCGCCTCGCATGACGATCATCGCGTCCCCCCCGACCCGGACCTCCTCAAACTCCTTTGAGATCGACTCGAGCCCGGCGCGCACGTCCCGCAGGGGCAGGCCGGACCAGTAGGCGAAGTCGCGGTCGGTGGCGGGTCCGAAGGCGCCCAGGTAGCGGCGGGCGAGCTCCGCCAGAGCGCGGTCGCGGTCGAATGGCGGTGGCTTGCCGAGCCAGTCCTCGCGTCGCACCAGGCAGGTGGTCTTGCCGCGATCGGGCCCGAGGCACGCAACGCCCGAGGTGACCGCCAGTCCGATGACATGGAGGCGCGTATGGGCATTGAGCTCCACCCCGGCCTCGACCACCCGCTCCGCCGCCTCGGGCCGGGTGAGCGGGCCTTCGTCGGCGAGCGCCTTCGCGATCACGCGAAGCGCCTTGTCCTCCTGGCCCGCCGGCATGCCGAGCTGCTCGAGTCGGCGCCTCGACCATCTCTCGATCCCGGGCTCGAATAGCGGCAGCCACCAGCCCGCGTCGTCGGTCGGGATCAAGTGGACAGTCGTCCTCATCACCCAGGTGCGGAGCAGCGAGCGCTCCTCGGTCCGTGCCCGGGTGATGTCGGCCGCGGTCAGCCGCCTAGTCCGCGAGCGGAACGTGAGCGGGCCGGCGTAGACATCCTGGGCCTGGGCGCCGGCGATCGAGCGGGCGATCTCGGCCGGGTCCCGGGCGGATGCCGGGCGATGGATCAGCTGGTTGGCCGCGCGCAGCCGCGCCAACCGGGCGGGATCGATCCCCCTGCCGGGCACCCCTTAGCGGTGGACCTTCTTGGTCCGGGCGCGTTGTTCGTGGCGCTCGATCACCTGGGCGATCAGCTTCTGGATGCCGGAATCGCCGGTGACCTTGATGTGACCGGCGTCGTAGGCCTCGCGGTAGTCGCTCACATGGCCCTCCTCCGCCAGACGGTTGAAGTCGGATCGGACGATCTCGACCGTCACCCTGGCGTCCTCCGTGGAGGCTGACTTCGAGATCTTCGGGCCGGGCAGCTCCACCCGGAACATCTGCACGTCGCCCCGGCCGCGCAGCTCGAGCTCGAAGACGAGCTTCAGCTGGGCGAGCGCCGGAACCTCGGCCTGAAAGCGCTCCAGTCCGGTCGCGATCAGCTCTGGCGTGGAAGCCATCTCACCAAGGTATTGGCTTACGGTCGCGGAAGAAGCCCCCGGTCGGCCCGTCGTCCGGCAACGTCGCCAGCCAGACCGCGGTGTCGGCGCCGTCCTCGACGGATTTGGGGGCTCCGCTGCCCCCCATGTCCGTCCGGACCCAGCCCGGGCACATCACGTTGACCTTGACGTCCTCCTCGTCCCACGCGAGCGTCTTGGTGAGCGCGTTGAGTGCCGCCTTGGAGACGCGATAGGCCGCTCGCCCTCCGTACATGTCCGAGAGCTGGCCCGCTCCGCTCGAGACGTTCACGATGCGCGGCTGGGAGCTGCGATGGAGCAGCGGCAGGAACGCCTCGATCAGCCGCCAGGGCCCGAAGGTGTTGACCTCCAAGACCTCGTGAGCGCGATCCAGGTCGTATTCCGCAGCCCCGACCGGATCGCCGTAGACGCCCGCGTTGTTGACCAGTGCATCGAGGTGGCCCGGATCGGAGCCGATCTGCTCCAGAGCCGCAAAGACGTCGTCCGGGTCGGTGACGTCGAGCTCGATGGGAATGATCCCCTCACCCTCCTGGACATCGTCTGGGTCCCTGGCGCCGGCGAACACGACGAAGCCGTGATCGGCTGCGAGCTGTCGCGCAATCTCCGCGCCGATCCCTCGACTCGCACCGCTGACCAGCGCCACCCTCCGTTCCGAAGCCACTCTCTCAGTCTAGGAAGCGGCATCGCTCGGCTGACTACGCCTCCATCTCCGCCTTGACCTCGCAGAGGTCAACGGAGGCGCGGGTGCCGGGAGTCTCGCCTGCGTCCATCGCATCGAGGGCCTCGCTTCCCTGGCGTAGGTCCTCTTCGCTCTCGAAGAAGATGACTACGACGGCCGTGGACTGGGCCTCGTCAACCATCATCTTGATCGACTTCGCGGGAACGCCGGGTGGCGGTCCGCCGCCCTCCTGGATCTGACCGGTGACCTCGGCGACGTGCTCCGGGTTGACATCGGTGAACCTGACGACGCGCGCGTACATGTACGGCCTCCTTGAGTCGGGAGGCCGATCCTACGCCCACCGAAGCTAGATCTTGTTGCGCTCCAGGAGCTTCTTGCCGATCACCATGCGCTGGATCTCGGAGGTTCCCTCTCCGATCAGCAGCAGCGGCGCGTCCCGGTAGAGCCGCTCGATCTCGTACTCCTTCGAATAGCCGTAGCCGCCGTGGATCCGGAAGGCGTCCTCGACGCACTCCTTGCCGATCTCCGAGGCGATCAGCTTCGCCATCCCGGCCTCCAGGTCCGAGCGCTCGCCGGCGTCCTTCATCCGGGCCGCCTTGCGCGTGACCAGGCGAGCGGCCTCGATCTTGGTGGCCATGTCGGCGAGCTTGAAGAGGATCGCCTGATGCTGAGCGATCGGCTTACCGAAGGTCTTGCGCTCCTGGCTGTACTTCAGGGCCAGCTCCAGGGCGCGCTGCGCGATGCCGACGCCGCGGGCGGCGACGTTCACCCGGCCGACCTCGAGCGCGTCCATCATCTGCGAGAAGCCCTTGCCGAGACCGGCCTCCTCGCCGCCCAGGATCCGCTCGGGCGGGCACTTGTAGCCGCTGTAGACGAGCTCGGTCGACTCGACGCCCTTGTAGCCCATCTTCTTGATCTTGGGCGGGATCTCCAGGCCTGCGAACTCGCCCTCGTTCTTCTCCTTCCAGGGCTCCTTCTCGGTGATGAAGCAGGTCATGCCCTTGTAGGGAGGGTCCGCCTTGGGGTCGTTCTTCATCAAGACGAACACGACGCTCGAGCCGAGCCCGTTCGTCACCCACATCTTCTGTCCCTCGAGCACCCAGTTGCCCTCGTCGTCCTTGGTGGCCGTGGCCTTGATGCCCTGGACGTCGGAGCCGACCTCGGGCTCCGAGAGCGAGAAGGCCGCGCGGATCTCGCCGGTCGCCATCTTCGGCAGGAAGTACTGCTTCTGCTCGTCGGTGCCGAACTTCATCAGCAGGTAGGAGCCGATGAAGTGTGTGTTGACGACGCCCGAGATCGAGATCCAGCCGCGCGAGAGCTCCTCGACGATCATCGCGTATGTGGTCAGGTCGAGGCCCATGCCGTCGTACTCCTCGGGGATCGTCACCCCGAACAGGCCGAGCTCCTTCATCTGCTCGACGATCGGCTCGGGGAACTTGTCCTCGGCGTCGTACTCCTCGGCGTTGGGGATGATCTCCTTGTCGACGAAGTCGCGGACCATCTCGACGATGGCCTGCTGCTCGTCGGTCATCTCCTGGAACGTGCTCTCTTGCTGCTCGGTCGCTACGGCCATTGGCTCCTCTGTAAGTCGATTGGCGCGCCGGATCCGGGGCCTGGCGCGGGGTGGCGAAGGATAGACGGGAGGCCGTTACCCTCGACCCGATGGAGGGAGCGCTCACCACAGCCGAGCTGTTGGAGCTGATCGCTAGCGGTGGACCGTTCTCGCCCGGAGCCGTCGTCGAGGGCGACGAGCTGATCGAGGTCGTCACCGAGCTCCTCCGTCACAACGCCCACCCCGACTACGTGACCGTGATGGCCAGCGAGGCCGTCACGCAGGACTACCCCGGGCCGGAGGGCTTCGCGGAGGCCTGGAGCGACTGGATAAGTCCCTACGAGGGATTTCGGGTCGAAGTCGACGAGGTCCTGAAGCTCGAGGACAAGCTCGTGTTCAAGGTCAGGCAGATCGCCACCACCCGGCACAGCGGCGTCGAGGTCGAGACCCCGAGCGCCGCCGTCTGGTGGCTCGAGGACGGAATGGTCCGCCAGGCGGCCTTCTACCTCGACCAGCAGGCGGGACTGACGGCGGCCGGAGTCGCGCCTCCCGACCATCTGTAGCAACGCAGTCCGGACCTGCGATTCGCCGCCCTCACATGCCCGGGGTTTCGTGGTACACGTAAGCGCGCGTACTCCAGCCTCGAGGCTGATGTGCCGATCAAAGATGCAAGTGGGAGAGAGAGGTACACACAGCTGGGCCCGGGTCCTGATTGGGCTCTGCGGCGCATTGCTGGCCGTCAACTACCTCAGTGAGGCCGGCGCGTTCGGATTCGGCTCGGGCCCCACGGATGTCGGGGACGCCACCTACCTGATCCTGATCGCGTCCGCCGCCGCACTCTGCCTCGCAGGAGCATGGTCTCGCCACGACCTCGGGGCCTGGGGGCTGATCGGCGCCGGCCTGGGCATCTGGGCAATGGGCGAGATCTACTTCCAGGTCAAGGTCGATCCAATTCAGGGGCCATACCCCTCGCCCGCCGACTACCTCTACTTCACCTTCTACCTGTTGGTCATCGCCGGGCTGTTCCGGCTCAGCCGCCGCGGCCAGAGTGGCTCCGGGTCGCTCGGCGCGGTGATCGTCCCGCTGCTGGGACTGGCGACCATGTGGTCCTGGTTCGCCCTTGACCCCGTGATCGGCACCCTGGAGGGCTCGACCGCCAGCCGGCTCACCACGGTCGCGTATCCCTTCCTCGATCTCCTGCTGGTCTGCTCAGCCCTCGCCGCATTCGCGAACCTCGGCTGGCGCGCCGGGACATCGCTCCTGATGCTGATCGGAGGGGTGACCATCATCGGCGTCGCGGATTCTGTGTACGCGGCGCAGGTCTCCCAGGGGGCGGTCCCCGATCAGACCGTGATCGACTCCCTGTGGCCGACCGGAGCGCTGCTGATCGCCGTCGCTCCGTGGGTCGCCGCGCGGGACGAGACCCCGGCCGGGGCCGGCAAGGGGCGCATCGAGATTGCCTTCGCGCTGGGCGGGATCGGGGTAGCCGTCCTCGTCCAGATCTGGGACCACTTCGGTCGCCTCGGCACGGCCACCATCCTCCTCTCGGCTGCCACGTTGATCGCGGCGGCCGCTCAGCTCGTCCTGCTCTACTCCGAGGCGGTCAGGGCACGCAGGAAGGCGCTCGACTCGGAGAGGGAGCGGAGCCGGATCGAGGCGCTGCAAACCGCCTCCGTGGAGGGGGCGCTCGACGGCATCGTCACCGCCGACGCCGACGGCCGGGTCCTGGATTGGAATCCGGCGGCTGAGAGGATCTTCGGCTACGGCCGGGAGGAGGCGCTGGGCGAGCTGATCGCCGACCTGATCGTGCCGGAGGCGCAACGAGAGGCCCACCAACGCGGGATCTCCAGCGCCGGTCGCTGCGGAACGACGACCATGATCGACCAGAGGCTCGAGATGACGGGCCGGCATGCCGATGGCGGCGAGGTCCCGGTCGAACTCGCGATCACCAAGTCGGGAAGCGACCCGGTCAGGTTCACCGCCTTCATCCGCGACATCACCGAGGGAAAGCGGCGCGACGAGGAAAGGGATCGGCTCGCGGACATGGTGCGTTCCGCTCAGGATGCGATGGTCTCGGTCAGCCTCGACGGCACCGTCCTTTCTTGGAATACGGCGGCAGAGCGCATCTATGGCTACCGGCCCGAGGAGATCGTCGGATCCGAGATGAGGCTCCTGGTGCCACCCGACAAGATTCACGTGCTGAGAAGCGTCGGCGCGGCGATCAGCGCAGGCGAGTCAACCTCGATCGAGACCACCGGCCTCTGCAAGGACGGCGAGATCATCGACATCTCACTGCAGGTCTTCCCGGTCAGGGACCAGACTGGCCGGGTGATCGGCGCGTCGACCGTCACCCGCGACATCACGGACCGCAGGCGCCGCGAGCGCGAAAAGCGGCTCGAGCAAGAGCGCCAGGCGTGGCGGGGCCAGATCGAGGATGCCCTCGACCACGGCGGACTCGAGTTCCACCCGCAGCCGGTTCTCGACCTGACCACCGGAGAGATCACGCATCACGAGTTGCTCCTGCGTATGCGCATGGATGGCGAGATCGTCGCTCCCGGCAGCTTCCTACCGCATGCCGAGACGTCGCCGCTGATGAGGCGGGTTGAGCGCTGGACGATCCGCCATGGCATCGAGCTGGCCGCCGAGCATCCGGTGGCGATCAACCTCTCCGCCACCAGCCTGAGCGACCCCGGAACCGTCTCCTCGGCGGAGAAGGCACTCCGCGACTTCGGCGCTGACCCGCGCGACGTGACCTTCGAGATCACCGAGACCGCGGCGGTCGAGGACCTGGAGGCCGCCCATACCTTGGTCAAGGCTCTCGGAGGACTCGGCTGTGGGGTGGCTCTCGATGACTTCGGCACTGGCTACGGGTCATTCACCTATCTGATGCGCCTGCACGTCAACTCGCTCAAGATCGACATGGAGTTCATCCGCGGACTGACGGAGGACCCCGACGATCAGCGGGTGGTTCGCGCGATCGTCGCGGTCGCACGCAACTTCGGCCTCTCGACGGTCGCCGAGGGAGTCGAGACCCTGGCCACCGTCGAGATCCTGCGTAGCCTGGGGGTCGATGAGGCCCAGGGTTACCTGATCGGCCGGCCCAGCGAGAGCTGGACCACCAGCGCCGAGGTAGCCTCGCGCCTGACCAGCTCCAGGGGCCGATGAGCGAGCGGGAGGACGTGGTTCGCGGAGCCATCACGGCGTTCAACGAGGGCGACATGAGCCGCGTGATCGAGTTCGCCCATCCCGAGATGATCATGCGGCAGCTTCTGCCGGAGGTCGGCCTCACCTCACACGAGAGCTTCACCGGGGTATACCGCGGCCCAGCTGAGGTCGAGCGGACGCTGAGGGAGGCCGTCGAATCGCTCGGCGGAATGCGGGTCGAGATTCGCTGGCTCGAGGAGGTCGGGGACGACGGCATGCTGTACGAGGTCCTCGTGCTGATGGGCCCGGAGGACGAGCGATCGGCTCAGATCGCCTGGTATCTGAGCCGATTTCGCGACGGGCTGATCCTGTCGACCACTGCCTTCAACACCGAGTCCCTGGCGCGGGAGGCGATAGAGCGTGGCGAGTGAGCGCTACTCCTCGGCGAGGATGCCGTAGAGCTGGCGGCGGGTCTCCTTGAGGATCTTCGCGGCCTTGGCCATCTGCTCGTCGTCGTCGCCGCGGGCGATCTGCTTGGCGGCGCCGATGGTCCGGAATAGCTCACTGCGGACGGCGAAGCGGGGCGAGTCCTCGTCCCCCTCCTCCCAGGGGCGCTGGCCCTCGGTGCGCTCCGGGACCTCCTTCTTGCCGGAATCGGTGAGCGAGAAGACCTTGCGGCCGTCGACCTCCTCTGCCGTCACCAGTCCCTCGTCCTCGAGCAGCTGAAGCGTCGGGTAGATGGAGCCGGCGCTCGGGCGCCAGCGGCCCCCGGTGCGCTCCTCGAGCTCCTGGATCATCTCGTAGCCGTGCATGGGCCGGTCGTCGAGCAGTGCCAAGATCGCGCTGCGAACGTCACCGCGACGGACGCGATGGCGCCCGCGGCCATGACCTCGACCGCCCCTCATCTCGTGCCGCCCGTATCCGTGGCGGCTTCTCTGTCTGTGCATCTGTGTTGTTCCTTTCGATCAATCACGAGTTAACACGATATATCGTAACAGATCGCGTTATTCGGCCTCTGCGCATCGTCGGCTCGTGGCCGGCTACAGCTCCCAGGCGAAGCAGACCGAGCGCCAGCTCGGGCCCTCGCGCTCGTAGAAGCGATGGGCGTCCTCCCGGACGTCGGCGCTGTCGAGCTCCAGATGGCTTGCGCCACGCTCGCGCGCCCAGTCCTTGGCGGCATCGAGCAAGGCCTTCCCCGCCCCCTGCGAGCGGTGCCCGGGGCTAACGGCCAGGTCCTCCACCCAGCAGCGCGGGCCGAAGCGAACGGAGTTCATGTCCAGGTACGCCGTGCAGAGACCGAGAAGATCCCCTCGATGCTCGGCCACCAGCACGGCGGCCTCCTGATCCGCGATCGCATCGGCAATGGCCGCGCGCGCCCGTTCCGGGTCCCAGCGCGGCGGCACGGAGCCCGGCGGCGCGAAGAGCCACTCGTACATGCCGAGCACCCGCTCGACCTCTCCGGGCACCGCCTCGCGAACCTTGGGCATCCTCTGAGGCTATCCGTGCCGCGCCCGGCGCACGCGTCCAGATAGCGTTCCTTCCATGAGAAACCCAAGAGACTTCTTCAAGCCGCTGGCGATCGGCGCGCCGGAGCCGCCCCGCGAGATCCCGTTCAAGCCCTCGCGGATGATCCATTTCCTCGACGCATCCAACGAGAAGATGCGCGCCAAGGTCCCCGACATGGTCCAGCAGGCCGACGTCCTGCTCGGCAACCTCGAGGACGCCATCCCGATCGACAAGAAGATCCCGGCGCGCGAGGGCCTGATCGAGGTCGCCAACGAGATCGACTTCGGCGACACGCAGCTCTGGACGCGCGTGAACGAGCTCGAGAGCCCCTGGTGCCTCGATGACCTGACCCAGCTCGTCACGGAGATCGGCGACCAGCTCGAGGTGATCATGGTCCCGAAGGTCCAGGGCCCGTGGGACATCCACTATGTGGACCGCCTGCTCGCCCAGCTCGAGGCGAAGGCCAAGCTCGAGCGGCCGCTCCTCGTCCACGCGATCCTCGAAACCTCGCTCGGCGTGGCCAACCTGGAGGAGATCGCGACCGCGAGCCCGCGGATGCAGGGAATGAGCTTTGGGCCCGCAGACCTGGCGGCCTCCCGGCGGATGAAGACCACCAGGGTCGGGGGCGGCCACCCCGGCTACCAGGTGATCGAGGACCCCGATCCCGACAACCCCGACGCGCCCCGCGCGACCGCCCAGCAGGACCCGTGGCACTACTCGATCGCGCGCATGGTCGATGCCTGTACGGCGGCTGGGATCCTGCCCTACTACGGCCCCTACGGCGACATCAAGGACGTGAAGGGCTGCGAGACGCAGTTCCGCGCTGCCTTCCTACTGGGCTGCGTCGGCGCCTGGTCGCTGCACCCGGTCCAGATCGACATCGCCAAGAAGGTCTTCTCGCCTCCGCCGGACGAGGTGCTCTTCGCCAAGAAGGTGCTGGAGGCGATCCCGGACGGCGCCGGCGTCCACATGATCGACGGCAAGATGCAGGACGACGCCACCTGGAAGCAGTGCAAGGTGATGGTGAACCTGGCCGAGATGCTCGCGAAGAAAGATCCGGAGCTGGCCAAGGCCTACGAGATGTGAGCGGCTTCGTCCACCGCCTGCGTGTCCGCTACAACGAGTGCGATCCGCAGGGCGTCGTCTTCAACGCCAACTACCTGACCTACTTCGACCTGACGATGACCGAGCTCTGGCGCGAGCTCGGCGGCTACCAGGCGATGGTGGACGCCGGCGTCGACATGGTCGTGGCCGAGGCCACGGTCCGCTACCGGGCCGCGCTCCGCTTCGACGACGAGTTCGAGATCCGGGCGACGGTCGGCCGCCTCGGTGACACGTCGATGACGACGGTGATCGAGGTCGTGCGCGGGGACGAGACGGTGGCAGAGGGCGAGCTGCGGCACGTCTTCATCGAGTCGGGCGGTGGCAACACCGCACCTATTCCAGAGTCAATTCGCTCCGGCCTTGCTCGCTACGCTGCGACGCCTGCTTGACCCCGTCCGAGACCTCGGCCAGCCACAGTTCGATCTGCGGGCCGACGGCGGCAAGCTCTGGCAGGCTCACGCGCTCGTGGGTGCTCAGGTTCTCGAGGGTCGAGATCCCCTGCGGATGGACCTGCACGACGAACGTGTAGCGGTTCATTGAACGGCGCACGCTAGGCACGGGCGCTCATCAAACGCTCATCACCCCACCCGTCGAGGCGCTAGACCGGCTCGCCGGCCAGGATCCTCGCCTGCAATCCAGAGGTTTCCTCGGCCGGCTCGACGCCCAACGTGTCAACCAGCGCACGGCGGCATTCGAGGTATTGACGCAGCGCATGGCCCCTGCGACCGCTGCGGGCATACGCGGTCATCAACGCCCGGTGACCGTCCTCGTTGAGCGGATCGAGGTCGACGAGCTCGCGTGCGATGTCGGCCGAGCGAGCATGCTGGCCGGCCTGCTCCTGTAGCTCGATCAGGGCGGTCAGGACCGAGATGTAGTCATCGACGACACGCTCGCGAAATGGCGTCGCCCAGTCCTCGTACCGGTCCTCCGGAAGAGGCTCGCCCTGCCAATGCGAGCGGGCGGTGTCGAGCAGGTCGCGCCGACGCACCCCTTGCTCGGCGAGGGCCATCTTCGCCAAGGCGATGAACTCCTCGACATCGACGGTGTCCCGCTGACCGAGCGCCAGCCGGTAGGAGCGGTCGAGGGACTCGATCACACCCGGCTCGGCCCCCGGCAGGTCAAGGACCTTCCTCACCCTGGAGACGGCGACCTGGAGGCTGCGGCGCGCGCTCGACGCCGAGAGGTCCGGCCACAGCGCCTCGAAGATCAGGTCCTCGGGAACCGGCTTGTCTCGGTTGACGACCAGAAGGCGCACCAACCGGGTGTCGACCGGCCGGGCCCATTTTGTCTCGGCGATCTCGCGGCCGGACCGGGTCACCCGAAACCGGCCGAGCAGCTCGAACCTCAGCGGCGGAGCGGTGCGTCGCAGACGCTCTCGGGCCGCCGCCGCCGCCGAGGCAACCTCTTCGTCTGGATCGTCGACGAGCTGTGGCAGCTCGGCCAGCACCTCCGGGTGGTCCGCGGCGAGGGCGGCCGAGAGCGCCGCCCGGCGGACCGCCGGATGAGCGTGACCGGTGAACTCGACGAGCGCCTCGGCGCCGGGAATGGCGGCGACCAGCGCGGGCAGGACATCGGCGGGAGCGAGCGCCTCGCTTTCGAGAGCCGTGGAGAGAACGGGCTTGAGTCTTGCCCAGTGCGCGCGGACGATGTGTCTCGCGCCGCTCCCGGCCTGATCCCAGCACAGCCGGAGGCTCTCGTACGCCGAGTCGCGCTGACCGGCCTCGTGCTCCAGCCACGCGCGAGTCGCCAGCAGGCGGGCGCGGTGGTAGCGGCCCAGCTCCCCGGGGAAGTGCTCGTCGAGGGCCGTCATCGCCTCGGCGATCGCGCTGCCTGCCTGATCCGACGACCCGTTCTCGGCGAGCACGACCGCCATGTCCAGCGCGGCCCACACCCGGTAGCAGACCAAGCCAGGGCGCACGCGAACAAGCGCGCGCTCGGCGGCCGCCACCGCCTCCTGGCTGTCACCGCGCGCCGATGCGACGAAGGCCTCGGCCGTGGGCCTGCTGACGCCACGCCATCCGGTTCCCTGGCGGCTGCCCGCCTGCTCCAGTGCGAGCTGCGCCTCCGTCAGCTCCCCCCGCTGGGCGAGCAGTGAGGCGCGCTGCAGGTGCGCATCACGAGCGATGAATCCGAGCCCCAGCCGCTCCGCCTCTCGCCGGCACCGCTCGAACCACTCGAGCGCGACATCCGCCTCTCCGATGTCGAGATTCACAAGCCCGGTGACCGAGAGCGAGACGGGAAGACGGCTCTGCGGATCATTCAGCTCGAGCTCGCGGGTGGTGGCCTCCAGGGCAACCAGGGCGCTCTCCGCGCGTCCGGCGGCCAGCTCGACCATCAGGGAGGCGAGGTCACCGAGGTACCTGAACTGGGCCGAGCTCTTTCGGTCACCGCGCAACTGCCTCGTCAGGTCCTCCGCGTCCTCCCAGCGTCCCAGCGCCGACAGCGCGATCACCTTGTACCAGGCGACCCCGGCCGGCCCCATATTCGTTCGCGGGGTGTCGGGGGAGTCCCAGCCCTCGGCCAGCTCCAGGATCCCCTCGAACGGGCCGGCGGAGAAGAGCGCCTCGGCGAGGAAGAACCGCGCCAGCCACTCCCGCTCGGGATCGTTGGCCTCGCGATGGCCCTCGACCGCCTCGGTCAGCGGCGCGACCGCCCGCTCGTGCTGTCCCGCGCCCCACTCCAGCTGCCCCTCCAACGTCCTGATCGTGGGCAGCTCTCGCACCTCCGCCGGCATCCCCTCGAACCAGTCCGTCAGGAGCTCCGGAGAGGTCCTCAGCAGGATCGGACCCTGATGCTCGATCGCGGCCACGGCCTCGGGCCAGCGCTCGGCCTCGATCCAGTGCTCGATTGCCCCGATCGGGTCCCCCCCATCCGCCACGGCGGGCGCGACCGCAGCGTGGAGGCTCATCTGAACCTCGTCATCTCTCAGCGCGTGGAGGCGCTCCAGCAGAAACTCCCTGAGCAGCGGGTGGTACGCGAAGGCCTCGCCGCCGTCGATGCTCCGGACCATGAGCCCGGACCGCT
The DNA here is from genome assembly GCA_963817275.1 of uncultured Solirubrobacterales bacterium. Lineage (GTDB taxonomy): Bacteria > Actinomycetota > Thermoleophilia > Solirubrobacterales > 70-9 > DASUPK01. The sequence continues at coordinate 61,058 of CAWFOA010000010.1, forward strand.
CGATTCGGCTCCGATAGTCGTCGGGCAGCTCGAGCGCACGGGCGACCGCCGGCGTGATCACGCGGGTAACGCTCGAGTCGATCGCGGCCTCCCTCAGCTCCGGCTCGAGCGTTCCGAGCAGCTCCTCGGAGAGATATGAGTACAGATCGGGTGTCGAGCTGAGGCTCGCGGGTGCCGGCGCGGCATCGCCGTTCCCGCGTCCGACCCGGCTTGCGGCCAGGGCGATTCCGAGTGGCCAGCCTTCGGTCGCCTCCATCACCGACTCGACCTGCTCCGGCGTCGGCTCCAGGCCGGTTCGCGCGCGCAGCAGCGCGCCGCATTCCTCGGCGTCGAAAGCAAGGTCCGCCGCACTCAGTTCGGTGAGCAGGCCGGCGGCTCGAGGCTTGGCGATCCGCAGAGCCAGTGGCCGCCTGCTCGCCAGCGCGATCCGGAGCAGCGGGACCTCGGCCCTGACCAGGTCGGAGATCAGCCGCTCGGAGCCGCTCGCCCGGTCGAGTTGCTCGGCGTCGTCGATCACCAGGACGAGCGGCTCGACCAGCAGCCGGGAGAGCTCGCTGGTCAGCTCCCGCGTCGCCGCTGCTACGTCGATTCGCTCCACGCCCGCGGCGAGGCGCTCGGCCATCGCGTCGGTGGTTCCGGGCGCTGCGCCGGCCAAGGCCTGGACGATGCGCATGAGCAGCGTTCCCGGTGTCCGCTCCCCGTCGGAGCAGCTCAGCCACGCGGCAGTGCGCCCCTCGAGGGCCTGCTCGAGGATCGTCGTTTTGCCGGACCCGGCCCCAGCGGTGATGATCACGCTGCCCGACTCGAGCGCAGCGGCGACCCTCGCCGCCAGGCGGCTGCGCGCGATCGTTCTCCCCTGGTGCTCCAGGCGCTCATCCAGGGCGCCCGGCGACGTCGTCATCGAGATCAGGCTAGAAGCAAGGCCAAGCTAATGTCAATGCCCTCTAGCCGCTAGTTGCGGCCAGATCAGGCGTCGCGGAGCGGCCACCCAATAGTGCGCATTAAGCGCCCTAGGATTGCCCCCGATACCAGCACTAATGCGCATCCGGCTCGCATCGATCGCCCCAGCCCTGCTGGGCACAGCGGCGCTCCTGCTCGCGCTCGCCCCGGCGACCGCCCAGGCCCGCCCCGCCTGCCATGGGAAAAAGGCGACCGTGGTGCTCGGGGGCGGCAACAACAAGTACGTGGCCCGGAACCACGGCCATGGCAACCAGGTGGTGATCGCCGGCGCCGGCAACGACTACATCGTCACGGGCAAGGGCTCGGACGTGATCTGCGGCGGAGACGGAAACGATCGGATCCTCGCCGGCAAGGGCACGGACCGCGTCTACGGAGGCACCGGGGACGACACGATCATCAACATCAAGGGCAACGACTCGAGCTTCGGGGAGGATGGAAACGACTCGATGCAGGGCGGCCCCAGCTCTGACGCAATGGATGGCGGCACGGGAAACGACCTCGTCAACGGCGCCAGCGACCGCGACAACCTCCACGGCGGGGCGGGCGACGACCTCATCCTCGGCGACGATGGCAGCGACTCGATCAGCGGGGACGACGGGACGGACGAGATCCACGGCGGAGCGGGCGGAGAGGACATGAGCGGGGGGAACGGAAACGATCGTCTCTACGGCGACCTCCTCGACGACCATATGGACGGCGGCGCCGGCGACGACCTCATGGTCGGCGGCCACGGCGGCGACAAGATGAGCGGAGGCAGCGGCAACGACTGGTTCCGCGGCGGGCCCAATGGCGACGACTATTCCGGGGGCGACGGCACCGACACGGTCAGCTACGCCGATGCCACGCCTTCCTGGGACACGACCACCGGGGTGCTGGTGAACCTCGCCGGCGGCTCGGCCATCACCCCCGATGGAACCGAGAACGTGAGCGGAGTCGAGAATGTGCTCGGCTCAGCGTTCGACGACTCGATCGAGGGCACGGGCGGTGCCGACGGACTCGACGGTGGGCCCGGCAACGACAAGATCGCAGGGGGCGCCGGCGCCGACCAGCTCAACGGCGGCCCGGGCAACGACAGTTGCGCCGTGACCGACGGCGACAAGACGACCGCCTGCGGGGTGAACGGCGACTAACGAGACGCCGTCGGATCCGCGGCCTGCCAGCGCCTACGTCTACATGGATCCGCGGGGACCGGACCCCGGCCTGTACGTGATCGGGCATCAGGGCTCCGGGAACGATGACCTGGTCGTGACCGCGAGCGGCGGGGCCTTCTCGGCCACCTCGCGGGCCGGGACCGCGATCGCGCGCCTGCCCGGATCAAACGACACCTGTGCGCCAGCTCGGCGCCACTGTGAGCTGCCCGTCCCCGTCGACTGCCCTCAGCTTCATCACCGTCTGGGGTGACTCGGGTGACGACCACCTGAGCCTCCCGGGTAACTACCCCTCGACGATGACCACCGTGATGGACGGCGGCCCGGGCAACGACACCCTCGACGGCACCTCCGGGGATGACGTGCTGTTCAGCGGCCAGTCGGGGACTGACGTGCTCAACGGCGGCGACGGCAGCGACGCTCTGCTCGCGCTCGGCACGGGTGGTGACAGGATCAACGGCGGCGGCGGCAACGACCAGCTCGTCAGCGACGACCTCTGCCAGGGGCACGACTACAGCGGCGGCCCCGGCTTCGACATCGCCGGCTTCGCCCGCTACAGCTACGCGCCGAAGAACGGGATCAAGGCGACGCTCGGCGGCACGGCGACGGACCCGGCTCGCGGCAACTGCCGCCCCACGCACCTCGCCAACGACCTGGAGATCCTCGAGGGCACCGACGGGCCCGACATGCTCACCGGGACCAACGGCAAGGACCCGCTGATCCTCGGCCGGGGCGGCGACGATGTGATCCACGGGATGGGCGGCGCCGATGACATCGACGCGGGCTCCGGCAACGACAGCCTGTTCGGAGACAGTGGCTTCGACACGCTGGAGGCTCAGGACGGCAGGCGCGACCGCGCCGTCAACTGCGGCAAGGGTGGCGGCGAGGCCTTCCGCGACAAGAGCGACCCGGCCAGGGGCTGCAAGAAGCTGAAGAAGAGCGCCCGGAAGCGCAAGGGGCGCTAGGCTAGGCCCGAGAGGCGCTCCTTCAGCGCATCGACCTGCGCCTGAATCTCGGCGGGCAGGTCATCGCCGAACCGCGCCAGGTGCTCCTCGAGCTGTGGCATCTGCGCCCGGAGCGCCTCGTCGTCGACGCTGAGCAGCTGCTCGAGGGCCTCATCGGAGATGTCCAGGCCGTCGGTGTTGAGCTCGCCGGGCGCCGGCAGCAGCCCGATCGCGGAGTCCACCGTCTCGCTCTCGTCGTCGCAGCGCCGGAAGACCCATTCGAGCACGCGGCTGTTCTCGCCGAACCCGGGCCACAGGAACTTCCCGTCCTCGCTCTTGCGGAACCAGTTGACGTGGAAGACCCGCGGCATCCGCGCACCCTCGCGGCGCCCGAGCTTCAGCCAGTGCCCGAAGTAGTCGGCCATGTTGTAGCCGCAGAAGGGCAGCATCGCCATCGGGTCGAAGCGGAGCTTCCCGACCTCGCCGGCGGCGGCAGCCGTCGTCTCCGAGGACATCACCGCACCGGTGAAGACGCCGTGCTCCCAGTCGCGGCTCTCGAAGACCAGGGGGACGACGGTGGAGCGCCTCCCACCGAACAGGAAGGCGTCGATCGGCACGCCGGCCGGGTCCTCCCATTCCTCGGCGATCGAAGGGCACTGCGAGGCGGGGGTCGTGAACCGCGCATTCGGATGAGCCGCGGGGTCGTCGGAATCCGGGGTCCATTCGTTTCCGTGCCAGTCGATGGCGTGGTCCGGTGGCTGGCCCGTCATGCCCTCCCACCAGATGTCGCCGTCGTCCGTCTTGGCGCAGTTGGTGAAGATCGAGTTGCGCTCGATCGTCGCCATGGCGTTCTGGTTCGTCTTGTAGCTCGTGTTGGGAGCGACGCCGAAGAAGCCGGCCTCGGGGTTGACGGCGCGCAGGCGTCCGTCATCGTCGAACTTCATCCAGGCGATGTCGTCCCCGACCGTCTCGACCGTCCAGTCGGGCAGGGTCGGGATCAGCATCGCCAGGTTGGTCTTACCGCACGCCGAGGGGAAGGCCCCGGTGACGTACTTGACCTTGCCCTCGGGCGAGGTGAGCTTGAGGATCAGCATGTGCTCGGCCAGCCAACCCTCGTCACGGGCCATCGCCGAGGCGATCCGCAGCGCGAAGCACTTCTTGCCGAGCAGCGCATTGCCTCCGTAGCCGGAGCCGTAGGACCAGATCTCGCGCGTCTCGGGGTAGTGGACGATGTACTTGTTGTCGGCGTTGCACGGCCACGGCACGTCCTCCTGGCCGTCGGCCAACGGGGCGCCGAGGGAGTGCACGCAGGGGACGAATTCGCCGTCCTCGGCGAGCACGTCCAGGGCCGGCGTGCCCATCCGGGTCATGATCCGCATGGAGACCGCGACATATGGCGAGTCGGTGAGCTGCACGCCGATGTGGGCGATCGGCGAGCCGAGCGGGCCCATCGAGAATGGGACCACGTAGAGAGTGCGACCGCGCATCGAGCCCTTGAAGAGCTTGCCGAGTACGTCCCGCATCTCGGCGGGGTCGCGCCAGTTGTTGGTCGGGCCCGCGTCGCGCTCGTCCTCGGAGCAGATGAAGGTGCGGTCCTCGACCCGGGCGACGTCGTCGGGGTCGGAGCGGGCGAGGTAGGAGTTGGGGCGCTTCGCATCCGAGAGCTTCTCGAAGGTCCCGGCCTCGACCATCTGCTGACAGAGCTGGTCGTACTCCTCCGCAGAGCCGTCGCACCAGTGGATCGAGTCGGGCTGGGTCAGCTCGGCGATCTCGTTGACCCAGGAAACGAGCTTGGCGTTCTTGGTGGGCGCCTCTGTGGCGGCGGTTGCGTCACTCACTGGATGCGTTCAACTCCTTGGTCGATGAATTGATTGCCCCTCCCTGCCCCGTGCGGGATGGTTTCACACCCCGTCGTCGTCACGGTTTATAGGGAATTTCGCGGGCCCAGCCGGGCACCGGCGGCGCGATCTCAAGCCTAGCCCGGGCGCGGAACGACCATCACCGGGCACGGCGCGGCGCGGATCACGCGGGAGGAGACGCTCCCGATCAGCAGTCGCATCACCGGGCCGAACCCGCGGGAACCGAGGACGAGGAGGTCGACTCCGATCTCAGCGGCCTCGAGCAGCTTGTGGACGGGATCGCCCTGCTCCAGAACAGGCAGGGCACGGAGCTCGTCCGGGAGCGCGGCGACGGCGTCGTGCAGCCGGGCCTGGAAGTCCGGGCCGGCCTCCGGGCCCGCCTGGGCCGCCGCGGCGGCCCCGATCGCCGGGACCGGGGTCGCGACGCCGATGACCTTCATCGTGGCGCCGAACTTGCGGGCCAGAACCGCGGCCTCGTCGAGGGCGGCCTGGGACTCGGCCATGCCGTCGTAGCCCACGGCGACCACCCGCAGCCGGTCCTGGGAATGATCCTCCTGGGCGTAGCCCTTGGGGGCGATGATCAGGCGGCAGCGGGCACCCTTGAGCAGGTGCTCGGCGACGCTTCCCGGGGCCACCGATCCGAAGGCGGCGTGGTGGGTCGAGCCGAGCACGACGAGGTCGGCGTCTCCCCTCTCGGCAAGCGCCTGCAGCGTGTCGGCGGGAGAGCCCTTCTCGACGTGGACCACGTTCAGCTCCCCGCCATCCCGCGCGACCACGCGCTCCGCCAGAACGCGCGCGTCCTCTCCGCGCTCGTTTTCCTCGTAGCCGGCTACAACCTTCTTGTAGAGCGGCTCGTCAGCCACGGGTCGAGAGCCTAGAGCCGCGCGAACTGGATTCGGGGCCTGGGCCTATGCCGGAACCTTGGAGGCGCTCAGCACGGCGTCGAGCAGTCCGGGAAAGCGGGCGTTCAGGTCGTCGCGGCGCAGCCAGGTCATCTTGGTCGTGCCCTGCCGCTCCTGCTGGATCACCCCGGCCTCCCGGAGAGTCCGGAAGTGGTGCGTCATCGTCGACTTGCTGATGTCGAAGCCGAACGTGCCGCAAGGACGGGGCTCGGCGTCCTCGGCGAGACGACGCACGATCTCCAGCCGGTGCGGGTCGCTGAGCGCGTGCATCACGGGCGCCAGCTCGATCTCGCTTCTCTCTGGGTGATGGAGCTCCATAGGAGTGAGCTTAGCTTGTTCGACAAACATCGAACTTCATGGTACGATGCTCATCGTACTATCAAACCGGCGCGGAGGCAAGACATGCCCGATACGCAGAACATCGCAACCACCCCCGTCGCGTCGCCCTCGCATGACTCCAGGCGCGCGGCCGCGATCGAGGCGGCGTACATTCTGGAGGCCGTTCGCAAGTGAACCCCGTCACCGCAGCGAGGGGGATGGTGAGGCGCAACTCCAACGCACTGCTGCTGGTCGTCTGTCTGGGCCAGTTCATGGTGATCCTCGACGTCTCGATCGTGAACGTGGCCCTGCCCGACATCAAGGGCGCCCTCGGCTTCTCCACCACCGGGCTGCAGTGGGTCCTGAATGCCTACACGCTGACCTTTGCCGGGTTCCTGCTGCTCGGCGGACGCGCGGCCGACCTCTTCGGCCGCCGCCGCATGTTCTACACAGGCACCCTGCTCTTCTCCGGCGCCTCCCTGCTCTGCGCGATCGCGCCGAGCGCCGGCGCGCTGGTCGCCGCCCGGGCCGCGCAGGGCATCGGCGGGGCCATCCTCTCCCCCGCGACGCTCGCCATCATCACGACCTCCTTCGACGAGGGGGCGCCCCGCAACCGCGCGCTCGGCGCCTGGGGGGCCGTCGGTGCGATCGGCGCCACCGCCGGCGTGCTGCTCGGCGGGATCCTCACCGAGGGCTTCAGCTGGCCCGCGATCTTCGTCATCAACATCCCGATCGGGATCGCGATCGTGCTCTTCAGCGGCCGACTCATACCCGAGGGCCGCAGCGAGCTGGACAACCGCCACTTCGACCTCGCGGGCGCGCTGCTCGTCACGCTCGGGATGTCCGCCCTCACGTACGGGATCGTCAGCACCGACCGCCTCGGCTGGGGCTCGCTCGGCGTGCTCGGGCCCGTCGCCGCGGGGGTCGTCCTGCTCGGGGCGTTCGGGCTCTACGAGCAGAGCCTGTCCAAGCATCCGCGGAGGGTCCCGCTGATGCCGCTTAGCGTCTTCCGGCTGCGCAACCTGCGCGCTGCCAACCTGGTGATCTTCCTGCTCTACGGCGCGATCTTCGGCTTCTGGTTCTTCCAGTCGCTCTACATGCAGGGCACGCTCGGCTACAGCGCGCTGAAGACGGGCCTCGCCTTCGTGCCGATGACCGTTGCGGTGGGCACCGGCGCCGCCCTCGCGCCGCGGTTCGCCAAGCTGATCGGGGCACGCTGGGTGCTGGCGGCCGGGATGCTCTCCGCGACAGTGGGCGAGGTGCTGCTCACCAGCGTGCATCCGGGTGGCAGCTACCTGGCCAACGTCCTCCCCGGCGGCCTGCTCGGCGCGTTCGGACTGGGTCTGGCACTGGTGCCGGCCACGATCGTGGCCGTCGAGGGCGTCCCGCGGGCTCTGAGCGGACTTGCCTCGGGCGTGCTCAACACCTCGCGCTTCGTCGGCGCGGCCCTGGGCCTCGCCGTGCTCAGCACCATCGCCGCCAACCACACCCAGTCGGAGATCGACTCGGGCACCTCCGCCGCCAGAGCCCTGACCGACGGATTCCAGCTCCAGTTCGGCGTCGGCGCGGTCTTCTGCCTGGTGGGCGTGGTTGCCGCCGTGGTCCTGCTGCGGCCGCAGCGCGAGCGGGAGCCCGCGCCGGGGATGGCCGAAGCCGAGAGCGCCTAGCGGCGCCGGGGGATCGGGCGCGCGACCCGACCCCCCAGCGTTCACTTGCCCTACGGAAGCGCGTTGTTGCTGAGCGCTCCGAGCGGGATCGCCGAGACCCGCATGTTGGTCACCAGCAGCGCAGCCACGTCCGGGTCGTCACAGGCGAGCACCACTGAGCCGCTCGCTGTGAAGGTGTGCGGCACCGTGTTGACGACCGTGGTGTTGTTGGCGGCGTTCACGTCCTCCAGCGACCTGTCGCGGTCGCTCCCCGCGGTCAGGAAGCACTGGACCGCGGTCTGATTGCCGCCCTTGTTGAGCACCGCCTTCGAGACGAAGAGATAGGTGCCGGCGGGCACCGGCAAGGTCAGCACAGGCTGAGGGGTGGTCGTCAACGCAGGTACGACAGCGTTGGTCTCCTGCGAAATCGAGAGGCCCGTACCAGCTCCGCTGAGGCTCGCCTCGTCGACTCGGTTGCCCTTGATCGTGTTCTTCTTGATCTTCTTGTTGGTGACCGCTTGGTTGGCGATCTCGTGGGTGCCGATCTTCCCGGCTCCGATCGCGTAGCCACCGCCGAGCGCGGCGAACAGGGCGATCAGGGCGATCGCCAGCGTCGGGATTCCTCTCAGCCTGCGCATCCATTCCCTCCTTGGTCGATTGGAGAGGTACTACGCACGATCCGTGGAATCGGCTTTGTCCGGAGCGCATCGTCCGAAGCGGCGGCTTTGTACTGTTCCCGCCCGCCCTCCGGGCGACCTCTCATGCGCTTCTACGAGTTCGAAAGCCGCCGGATAGTCGAGCGGGCCGGGATCCCGGTCACCGACTACGGCTTCTGCAAGACGGCCGCGGAGGCACGAGAGGCAGCTGAGCGGATCGGCGGCTCGACCGTGATCAAGTCCCAGGTCCTGACCGGCGGCCGGATGAAGGCCGGCGGCGTCAAGTTCGCCGACACGCCAGAGGAGGCCGAGGGCCACGCCGAGGAGATCCTGAAGCTCGAGATCGGCGGCCACATGCCCGTCGGCGTCCTGGTCGACCCCAAGGCCGAGGTCGAGCAGGAGTACTACGCGGCGGTGCTCTGGGACGGCCGCGCCAAGCGCCCGATGATGCTCTTCTCGGACATGGGCGGGATCGATATCGAGGAGGTCGCCGAGAAACATCCCGACCACGTGGGCCGCGGACGATTCTCCAACCTGAACCCCATTATGGACTTCCGCGCCAAGGAGGTGGTCGCCCGCGGTAGGCCTGACCGGCCGCGTGCTCACCCGCGCCACCCCGGTGCTCGCCCGGCTCGCCCAGCTCCAGCGCGACTACGACATGACGCTCGCCGAGATCAACCCGCTCGCCCGCCTCTCCGACGGCTCCTTCGTTGCCCTCGACGCCCACATGGAGATGGAGGACGAAGCCGTCGGCCGCCACCAGAAGATGCTCCAGGAGATCGGCGTCGAGCTCGAGGAGCCGCGCGAGCTCTATGAGCCCTCCGAGTTCGAGCGCAACGTCAAGGCGATCGACGAGGCCGACCACCGCGGCGTGATCCAGGGCAAGGACCACGGCTTCACCGGCAACCTCGGCCTGGTGATCGGCGCCGGCGGCGGCTCCCTCACCCTCACCGACGCGGTCCGCAGCCAGGGCGGCAAGCCCGCCAACTACGCCGAGATCGGCGGCAACCCCTCCGTGGCCAAGTCCTGCGGCCTCGCCAAGGAGGTCCTGAAGAAGGACGGCGTCGAGAAGATCGCGGTGATGATGTCGATCGTCTCCAACACCCGGGTGGACATCGTCGCCCGCGGCGTGATCAAGGCCTGCCTCGAGCTGGGCAAGGACCCCGCCGAGACGATCGCGGTCTTCCGGATCCCGGGGGCCTGGGAGGAGGAGGGCGCGAAGATCCTCGGCAAGTACGGGATCGAGTTCAGGGACCGCTCCACCTCGATGTGGGAGGCCGCGGGCGAGGCCGTTATGAAGATTCAGGGATCGAGCATCCAATGAGCATCCTGCTGAACGAGGACTTCACCTTCATCGTCCAGGGCATCACCGGGCGCGAGGCGGTCAACCTGACCAAGGAGTGCCTCGACTACGGCTCCAAGATCGTCGGCGGCGTCACGCCCGGACGCAAGGGCCGCGACGTCCACGGTGTCCCGGTCTTCGACACCGTCGAACAGGCGGTCGCCGACCACGGCTCCCCGATCGACGGGTCCGTTGTCACCGTCCCCCCCGCCTTCACCAAGGACGCCGTCTTCGAGGCGATCGAGAACGGCATCAGGCTGATCGTCGTCGTCACCGAGCGCATCCCTCGCCGCGACGTCGCCCAGATGGTCGAGCTCGCCGGCCTGCGCGGCGCCCGGATCATCGGCCCCAACTGCCTCGGAATCATCGCCCCGGGCGTCGGCAAGATGGGCGGCATCGGCGGTCCGGCCAAGGACGCCGCCAAGGCGTACGAGCCCGGTTCGATCGGAGTCATGTCGCGCTCGGGCGGGATGACCACCGAGATCTCGTCCACCCTCACCGCGGCCGGGCTGGGCGTCTCCACCGCCGTTTCCATCGGCGGGGACGCGATCATCGGCTCCACCTACGCCGAGCTCATGCCCCTCTTCGAGGAGGACACCCAGACGGAGGCGATCGTGATCTACACCGAGCCGGGCGGCCGTATGGAGGCGGAGCTGGTCGACTGGCGCGAGGAGAACGACGCCAAGCTGCCGATCATCGCCTTCATGGCCGGCAAGTTCATGGACGACGAGGAGATGCAAGGCATGAGCTTCGGCCACGCGGGCACGATCGTCGAGGGCGCCGAGGACTCGGCGACCCAGAAGATCGCCCGCCTCGAGGCCGCCGGGATCCCGGTGGTGGAGCGGATCGACGAGATCCCGAGCGCGGTCAAGGACAAGCTCGGAGCGAAGGTCTGATGGCCGAGACGAAGGAACTCGAAGGCATCTTCATCGACGTCGAGGTGGACGACGCGATCGCGGGCGACGCCGAGATCGCCGCCAAGCTGGAGGAGGTCTGCCCCGTCGATATCTTCGCCAACGAGGACGGCAAGGTCGCGATCGTCAGCGAGAACCTCGACGAGTGCGTCCTCTGCAACCTCTGCGTCGAGGCCGCACCCCCAGGCGGGGTCGTCGTCAAGAAGCTCTACGACGGCACCGAGCTGCGGCGCTAGCGATGACGAGCGCCGACGACCTCGCGCGCACGGACAGCGAGGTCGCGGCGCTCGGGAAGCTCCGGCAGGTCACCGGCGAGAGCGGCGGACCGATGGAGCGCCACGGGCTCCGCGTCTTCCTGATCGCCGACCGCCTCGCCACGGCGCGCGACGCCAAGGTCGACCGGGAGGTGCTTCTGATCGCCGGCCTGCTCCACGACGTCGGCCTCTACGACGCCGCCTCCCACGGCGGCGTCTACGTCCGCGAGGGGGCCGAGTTCACGGCGGAGCTGCTTCGGTCCCGCGGCTGGGACGAGGAGCGGATCCGGCTCTGCTTCGATGCGATCGAGCGGCATCACGAGCTCCGCACCCAGTGGGATCGCGGCGCCGAGGTCGAGCTCATCAGGCGCGCCGACCTGACGGACATCTCCGCGGGCATCGTCCGCTTCGGCCTCAGCCGCGAGTGGATCAACGACCTCTTCAAGTCCGTATCGAGGGACGGCACCTACCGCACGATCGGATACGAGGTCGCCCGGGTCCTCCGCCACCGGCCCCTGACGTTCCCGCGTATCTTCAGGCGATGACCGCTATGGAGGGCGGCGCCACCCCAACCCCGCTCAGGGCCGCGGTCGAGGCCCGCGACCACGATGCAGTCCTCGACGCGCCGGCTTCCTGCGCGTGGCGGCGGCTCCCCTGAGCGCGCTGATGCGCACCACCGCCTCCACCGGGCCGCGCCTGCTCGGCATCACGGGCAAGAAGCCCTAAACCGGCCGGCTCACACTCCGGCAGACTTGGCCCGATGAACTTCATCGAGGACGTCATGGAGCGCTCGAAGTCGTCGCGCCTGGGCATCGTCGCCATCGACGCCGAGGGCAACCGCCGCGACTGGCATTTCGGCGAGCTGATCGCGCGGAGCGCGGGGCTCTCGGGCGCAATGGCGGCACGCGGGGTCGAGCGCGGCGACGCTGTGATGACGCTGGTCGGGAGCCGGATCGAGTGGGTGCTGGCGATGCTCGCCTGCTTCCGGATGGGCGCCGTCGCGATGCCCTGCAACCCCCAGCTGCGGCGACATGACCTCGAGCTGAGGGTCGACGTCGCCGGCCCGAAGCTCTGCATCGGCCAGGAGGAGCTGCTCGGCGAGCTTACCTGACGGCGTTCCGGCGATGAACCTGACCGAGGTCGCGGAGTCCCTGGACGAGGACCTACCGCAGGAGACGCCCGCCTCGGTCGCCGACCTCGATCCGGAGGATCCCGCGGTGATCATCTTCACCTCCGGAACGACCGGCGATCCCAAGGGGGTTGTCTACCCGCAGCGATACCTGCTCGGCCAGCGCCTGCAGGCCGAGCACTGGGTGGGAGCGCACGAGGGCGAGCTCGCCTGGTGCACGGCAGCCCCCGGTTGGTCCAAGTCGACCCGAAACGCCTTCATCGCCCCCTGGCTGGCCGGCGCCGCCGCGCTGCTGCACGACGCGCGGTTCGACCCGGGCGAGCGGCTGGAGGTGATCGAGCGCGAGGGCGTCAACGTCCTCTGCCAGGCGCCCACCGAATACCGGATCCTCGCCAAGCGGACCGAGCTGCGGCCGATCCCGTCGCTGCGCCGGATGATCTCAGCCGGCGAACCGCTCAACCCGGAGGTGATCCGGCTCTTCCGGGAGCGGCTCGGCACTGGGATCGGTGACGGCTACGGACAGACCGAGACGGGCCCGGTGACGGGCATGCGCCCCGACGAGAACGATCCGGCGCACGACGGCTCGATGGGCCGCCCGCTCCCAGGCGTCGAGGTCCGAGTCGTCGAGGGCGAGCTGCAGGTACGGCCGAGCACCGTCCCCAGCTTCTTCAGCCACTACATCGGCGAAGAGCCCTTCGACGGCGAGTGGTGGAAGACCGGGGACCACGTCAGCGAGGACGACGACGGCTACCTCTGGTTCGAGGGCCGCGACGACGACATCATCATCACCGCGGGCTACCGCGTCGGCCCCTTCGAGGTCGAGTCCGCTCTTGTCTCGCACCCCGCGGTGGCCGAGGCGGCAGCGGTCCCAGCCCCGGACGATGAGCGCGGCTCGGTGGTCCGGGCGATCGTCGTCCTCGCGGACGGCGAGCCGTCCGAGCAGCTCGCCGGCGAGCTCCAGGACCACGTCAAGAGCGTCACGGCGCCGTACAAGTACCCACGGATCGTCGAGTTCACCGAGGAGTTGCCCAAGACCCCGAGCGGAAAGATCAAGCGGGCGGAGCTCAGATGACGCGAGGCTGGCGCTCCGAGTGGGCGTCCTTCGCCGGGATCTTCATCGTCACCAACCTTGGCCTGCTCGCCGTCGGGGCGACGCTCGCCGTCCTCCCCCACTACGTCAAGGACAACCTGAACGGCTCCGACCTCGAGGTCGGAATCGTGACCGGCGCCTTCGCCTTCACCGGGATCGTCTGCAGGCCGATCGCCGGCAACGTCGCCGACCGGCGCGGCCGAAAGCCGACGGTGGTCGCCGGGTGCCTGCTCGCGGCGATGGCCGGAGTCCTCTACTTCATCCCGGCGGGAATCCCGGGGCTGATCGTTGCGCGCTTCTTCCTCGGCGCAGGCGAGGGCACCGTGTTCACGGCCGGGTCCGCCTGGAACGTCGACATGGCGCCGGAGGAGACGCGCGGTCGCATGATCGGCCTCTATGGGCTTGCGATCTGGACCGGGCTCACCCTGGGCCCGCCGATCGGGGTCCTGCTCCAGCACGCGGGCGGCTTTCACCTCGTCTGGGCCTTCGCCGCGGGCGCCCCGCTGCTCGGCGCCGCGATCGCGTCTCGGCTCCCCGAGGGGTACCGGGCCAGGGAGGACATCGAACACGGCCCCTTCATCTCGCGCGAGGCACTGGGTCCGGGCGGGACCTTCTCGCTGTCGGTGTTCGGGTTCGCGGCGGTGTCGGCATTCATCATCCTCAGCCTGGACGAGCGGGGCATCGGGCACGGGCCGGCCGTGTTCAGCGTCTTCGCGGCGACTGTGGTCCTGACGCGACTCGTCGCCGGGGGGCTTCCCGATCAGATCGGGGCGGCCCGCTGTGCCGTCGGGGCCGCGCTCGTCGAGACGGTCGGACTCGTGCTGCTCGGCGCCGCCCAGGATCTCGCGGTAGTGATCCTCGGTGCGATCGCGATGGGCGCCGCGTTCTCATTGCTCTTCCCCTCCCTCTCGCTGGTCGCGATCAATCGGGTGGGTCCGGAACGACGAGGTGTCGCGATGGGCACCTTCACCGCCAGCTTCGACCTGGGCATGCTGGTCGGGTCACCGACCGTCGGGGCAGCGGCCGCGATCGGCGGCTACTCGGCCGCGTTTTACGTCGCAGCGTTGGCCTCTTTGGCGTGCGCGACGTTCGCACTTTCGATGTCACGTCGCCCGGGATTCGAACCTCTCCCCGATACGCTGCGGGCCTGATGGCACAGCGGGCAACGGAAGCCACGTCAGCGATCGACCGCAAGCTGATCAACAAGCTCACGGAGGAGCAGATGGCTCGCTTCCGTGAGCACACGCCGACGTCGGCGGAGTACTTCGACCGAGCGCGGAAGGTGATGCCCGGCGGCGTCCCCTCCTCCTTCCAGCTCAACGACCCGTGGCCGGTCTACATCGACCGCGGCAAGGGTGCCCTGGTCTGGGACGTCGACGGCTCCGAGTACGTGGACTTCCACAACGGCTTCGGGGTCATGTGCGTCGGCCATGCCAATCCGGAAATCGGCGAGGCGGTCAAGGCCCGGCACGACGAGGGAACGCATTTCGCGGCCCCGACCAACGGCTCGATCGTCTCGGCCCAAAACCTGGTCGAGCGCTTCGGGCTTCCGCAGTGGCGTTTCTCCAACTCAGGTACCGAGTCGACCATGTCGGCGATCCACCTGGCGAGGGGCGCGACGGAGCGTGACCTGATCATCAAGGTCGAGGGCTCCTATGACGGCCACCACGACGCGGTGATGGTCTCCTGCTACCCGGAGCTCGACGAGCTCGGCCCGCGCGAGAGCCCGAACGCGATTCCGTTCGGCCACGGATACCCGCAGGCGGTCGTCGACCTGACCGTGCCGGTCCCCTTCAACGACGCGGAGATCCTCGAGGGGATCTTCCAGAAGCACCAGGGCAAGATCGCCGGGATGATCATCGAGCCGGCGATGATGAACATCAACATCATCCCGCCGAAGGACGGCTACCTCGAGCGCGTTCGGGAGCTCTGCACCGAACACGGCGCCAAGCTGATCTTCGACGAGGTGAAGACAGGCGCCACGATCTCCTATGGCGGCGCCACCCAGCGCTTCGGCGTAACCCCGGACATCATCTGCCTTGCGAAGGCGATTTGCGGCGGCTATCCAGGCGGCGCGATCGGGATGACCGCCGAGCTTGGCGAGGTGATCGCCTCCGACAAGGTCCACCAGATCGGCACCTTCAACGGCAACCCGCTGGTGATGGCGGCCGCGGAGGCGACTCTCACCAAGGTCCTCACCCCTGACGCCTACGAGAAGCTGGAGGCGACGAACGAATCACTCAAGGCCCGTTGCCAGGAGGTCATCGACAAGCACGGCCTCCCCGCATATACGCAGGGGCTCGGCGCGAAGGGCTGCGTCATCTTCGCCCCCGAGCCGATCTACGAGTACCGCGACTACCTGACCAAGGTCGACGGCGAGCTCTCGACCCTCGCCTGGCTCTACCACATGAACCACGGCATCTTCATGACGCCGGGCGTCGAGGAGGAGTGGACCCTCTCGATCGCCCACGAGGACGAGCACATCGACCGCTACGTGGCGGCGTTCGAGGCGTTCGCCTCGGACGTCAGCGGCTCTTAGCCCGAGGCGCCGTTCAGGTCGAGGGCGGCGCGAGCCTTCTCGGTGTCCTCGGTGACGATCACCAGCCGGACGCCGCTGAAGATCGTGTAGGCGACGTCGACGCTGACGCCCGCGTCGGCCAGGTCCCTGGCGATCTCGCCCATCGCGCCGGGCTTGTCGTGCAGGTCGACGATCACCGCCTCCCTCTCGTCGGCTACGTCGATTCCGGCATCCGCCAGCGCCGTCTTCGCAGCCTCCTCGTCCTGGACCAGGATGTGGATGAACCCCTTGCCGTCCCCGACCATCGCGCAGAGCCCCTCGATGTTCACCCCGCCCTTGCCCGTCGCCTCCCCCAGCTCAGCAAGCTTGCCGGGCCGGTCCTCCATGATCACCGTCAGGTCCTTCATCGGAGCCTCCGTCGATCGGGTGATCGCATCATATGGCGGGTAGCCTGATTTGAAATGGCAAACAAGCTCGCCGACGAAACCAGTCCATACCTGCTCCAGCACAAGGACAACCCGGTCGACTGGCGTCCATGGGGCCCGGAGGCCCTTGGCAAGGCGGCCAGCGAGGACAAGCCGATCATGCTCTCGATCGGCTACTCCGCGTGCCATTGGTGCCACGTGATGGAGCGCGAGTCATTCGAGGACGAGGAGACCGCCTCCCTGATCAACAGCTCATTCGTCCCCGTCAAGGTCGATCGCGAGGAGCGGCCCGACGTCGACGACATCTATATGGAGGCCGTCCAGGGCATGACCGGCCAGGGGGGCTGGCCGTTGACCGTCTTTCTCGACTCCGAGGGCGTCCCGTTCTACGGGGGCACCTACTTCCCGCCAGAGCCCCGCCACGGGCTGCCCAGCTTCAAGCAGGTTCTGGAGGCCACAGCCGGGGCGTACGAGACACAGCGCGAGGAGCTCCGCGAGGCCTCCGCCCGGATCCGGGAGTCGCTCGGTGCCGTCGGCACGGTCGAGCAGTCCTCCCAGCCGCTGGACCAGTCGATCTTCGACCGCGCGGTCTCGAGCCTTCAGGGCAACTTCGATCGAGCCAATGGGGGCTTCGGCGGCGCGCCCAAGTTTCCGCCGGCGAGCACCCTCGAGTTCCTCCTCGACCGGGGTGTGACGCAGCCCGTGCAGATCACCCTCGACAAGATGATGCATGGGGGGATCTACGACCAGCTCGGGGGCGGCTTCGCGAGGTACTCGGTCGACCCGAACTGGCTCATTCCCCACTTCGAGAAGATGCTCTACGACAACGCGCTGCTGGCCCGCGTCTACCTGCACGGCTGGCAGGTCGTCGGCGAGGAGCGCTGGCTGCGGGTCTGCACCGAGACACTCGATTGGACGCTGCGTGAGATGTGCGGGCCCGAGGGAGGGTTCTACTCCGCGCTGGACGCCGACTCCGAGGGCGAGGAGGGCCGCTTCTACGTCTGGGACGAGGACGAGATGCGCAACGCGCTCACCGAATCGGGCATCGCCGCCGATGCGATCGAACGGGTCCTCGGCTACTGGGGCGTCAGCGCGGCCGGCAACTTCGAGGGCAGGAACATCCTCCACGTGCCACTGGGGGCGAGCGCTCAGCAGCCGGCCGAGCTGGGCGATGCCCGCACCGCCCTCTACGCCTGGCGTGACAGGCGCGTGCGCCCCGGCCTCGACGACAAGCGGCTCTGCTCCTGGAACGCGCTGATGATCGCGGCGCTCGCCGACGCGGGAGCCGCGCTCGGGCGCCAGGAATACCTCGACGGCGCCTCGGCGTGCGCCCGCTTCGTCTGGGAGTGCATGCGGGACTCCGATGGTCGCCTGCTGCGCACCTGGAAGGGCGGCGAGGCCCGCCTCAACGCCTACCTGGAGGATCACGCGTTCCTGCTCGAGGGGCTCCTGCGGCTCTACGAGGCGACGCTCGAGGTCCGCTGGTTCGATGCCGCGCGCGAGACCGCCGACACGATGATTGAGCGCTTCGCCGACGAAGAGCGCGGCGCCTTCTTCACCACCTCAAGCGACCACGAGGAGCTGATCGTTCGCCGGAAAGACGTCGGCGACCACCCGATCCCGTCCGGCAACTCATCCGCCACATACGGCCTGCTGCGCTTGGCCGCCCTCACCGGCGAGAGTCGCTACGAGGAGCAGGCCGTCGCGGCCATGCGGGTGTTCGCGCCGGCTGCGCTGCAGCACCCGGAAGCCTTCGGCCACCTCCTCCAGGCGATCGACTTTCACCTCTCCCCGGTCCGAGAGGTGGCCCTGGTGGCCCCCGGGAACGGCGCCGGCAGCAGCGCGGACCTGTCTGAGCTAGCCGGCGGTTGTGCGCTCGGCCCACCGCCCCCACGTCGTCCTGGCCGGAGGCCCAGAGGGCAGCGAACGCCCGGAGCTCCTCAGAGAGCGCCCAGCGGTGGAGGGCAAGCCGGCCGCATACGTCTGCGAGCACTTCACGTGCAAGCAACCGGTGACGGATCCGGGCGCTCTAGCCGAGCTTCTCTAACGCATCTCGCGCGGACAGGACCCGCGCGCCAGCAGCGTCAGAGAATCGGCAGGAACTGCTCGATCTCGTACGGCGTGACCTGCACCCGGTAGTCCTCCCACTCGGAGCGCTTGATCTCCACGAACCGGTTGAAGGCGTGCTCTCCGAGAATCCGTAGGACGAGCTCCGACTCCGCTGCGATCTCGATCGCCTCGCCGAGTGTCTCCGGAAGCTGCTCGATGCCGCGCCGCTGGCGCTCCTCGGGGGTCAGGTGGTAGAGGTTCTGCTCCATAGGCTCGGGCAGCTCGTAGCCGTGCTCGATCCCCTCGAGCCCCGCGTGGAGCATCCCCGCGAAGCAGAGGTAGGGGTTGCACGCGGGGTCGGGACAGCGCAGCTCGGCCCGCGTCGCCTGCTCCTTGCCCGGGTGGTAGAGCGGCACGCGGATCAGCGCCGAGCGGTTCCGCCGTGACCAGGAGAGGTACACCGGGGCCTCGTAGCCCGGGACCAGGCGCTTGTAGGAGTTCACCCACTGGGCGAAGAGCGGGGAGATCTCCCGCGCGTGCTTGAGCTGGCCGGCGATGAACGCCTTGGCGACATCGGAGAGGAAGTACTGGTCGTCGGCGTCGAAGAACGCGTTCTTGCCGTCCTTGGAGAGCGACTGGTGCACGTGCATCCCCGAGCCGTTCTCGCCCTGGAGCGGCTTGGGCATGAAGGTCGCGTGCCAGCCGTACTTCATCGCGTACTCCTTGACCGTGATCCGGTAGGTCATGCAGTCGTCGGACATCGCGAGCGCGCCCTTGTAGCGCATGTCCACCTCGTGCTGGGAGGGGCCGACCTCGTGATGGGTGTACTCGACATGGATGCCGAGCTGCTCCAGCGCCAGCACCGTTTCCCTGCGCACGTTCGTGCCGGCGTCGAGCGTGGTGAGATCGAAGTAGCCGCCCTCGTCGAGGACCTCCGGGGTGCCCGACTCAGGCTTCGCCGAGCGGAAGTAGAAGTACTCGAGCTCGGGGCCGATGTTGTAGTCGTCGAAGCCCATGTCCCTGGCCCGGTCGAGGGCGCGGCGCATGATCCAGCGGGGGTCACCCTCGTAGGGATCGCCGCCGGGCACCTGGATGTCGCAGAACATCCGCGCGGTCCGGTTGGTCTCCTCCTCGCGCCACGGGATCAGGTGGATGCTGGAGGGGTCCGGCATGGCGATCATGTCTGACTCCTCGATCGGGTTGAAGCCGCTGATCGAAGAGCCGTCGAAGCCCATGCCGCCCTCGAAGGCGTCCTCGAGATCGGCAGCGTTGATCGAGAAGCTCTTCAGCTGGCCGAGCAGGTCGGTGAACCAGAGGCGGACGAAACGCACGTCATTCGCCTCGCAGAACGCGAGTGCCTCCTTGGCGTTGGTCGGGCCGCCTGCCATTGGACGCGGAAAGTTACCGGCGTCTCACATCCGTGGCGCGCCGATCGTCGTAGAAGAAAGCAAATCCACGAAAAGGGCTGTACACTTACGCGACGTAAGTAACCAGCTAAAAGTAAAGTAAAGCCCTTGTGAAACGGCGGTAACCAGACGAAATGACAGTCAAGACCGACATCAGCCGCTTCCATATCCATGACGAGCTCACTGCGCCGGACGCCAGTGCTCCCCTGATCAAGAGCATTCAGACCGCCGGCGGCGCCGTCTCCAAGTTCCTCGGCGTCCTCGCCGAGTCCCCCGCCGCACTGCGCGGCTACACGCGCCTTCGCACCGAGCTTCGTTCCAGCAAGCTGCCGCGGGCCACCCGCGAGCGGATCGGCCTGGCGGTGGCGGAGTGGCGCAACGACCCCTACACGCTGACGCAGTACGCCCGCACCGCGCGCGTCGCCGGACTCGGCCTCGACGAGGTCGCCCGGGCCCGCAACTTCACCTCCTCGGACGAGAAGGAGGCGGCGTTGCTGACCCTGATTCGCGAGACGCTCGATCCGTCTGAGCGCCCGCCCCACCATCTGGTGGAGGAGGCGCGGGAGGCCGGCTGGAGCGACGAGGAGATCCTCGACGCCGTCGCGGAGGCCGCGCTGGCGGAGTTCGAGAGCCTGTTCGCCTCGGTTGCTGCCCTGCCTCAGGAGGGCGATCCCGCGGTGCTCAGGTCAGCGGCGGCGTAGTTAGGGCGTTGTTGGCGGCGGTGAGACCGTCGCGTCGATCGGACCGGAGCCGACCGTGAGGAATCCAACTCGCTTCGCGGTCTTCTTCGTCAGGTCCCAGGCGTAGCCCTTGTGGAACGGACCGCGATCGATCACCGTCGCGGTGACGCTCCTGCCGGCGTAGCTGAAGGTGACCTGGGTGCCGCAGGGAAGCTTCCGATGCGCGACGCCCAGCGTGGTCGGCGTGAGCGTCACGCCGCAGGCGGTGGATTTGCCCCAGAAGCCGGGGCCGTACCAGGTGGCCGCCTTGTGGACCGTCCAGCTGTTCGCGGACGTGCTGGGCTGGGCGGTGGTCGTCGGATCTGTGGTCGTACCGCCGGGCACCCCGCCCGTCTGCGCGCTCGCGACCGGTGCCGCGACCATCAGGGCGGCGCCACATGCGAATCCCACAATCGCGCGAATTGTTCGCTTGCTCGTCAAACCTTCCTCTTTCGTTGCTTACGGGGTTAGCTGACGGGCTCGCGCTGAAAGATCGCGCTACGCGGCTCGATGTCCGCGACTCGCCCCAACTGATGGGTCCCCCGCTCTCCAACCTTTTTGAGTGGATGGAGACTCAGCGGAAGTGCGTGGCGCAGCCTACCAAAGGTGTCCTCATTATTTGGCACCAACTGTCGATTCGGTCGTTCAGCTCCGAACCTTCATCACGAATGGAATCGCCCACTCCGTAAGCTCCGGCCGATGCCATCGGCGCTGGTCACCGGAGCGGGACGCGGCATGGGACTGGAGATCGCCCGGCGCCTTGCCGGACGCGGCTACGACGTCGCCGTCACAGACGTCGACGAGGCAACCGCCTCCGCCGGCGCCGACCAGATTGGCGAGCGCGCCTGGTCTCTCGCGCTGGACGTCACCGACACCGAGGCCTGTCGCGCCGCGGCCTCCAAGGTGGTCGAGCGCTCCGGTTCACTCGACGTCTGGGTCAACAACGCGGGCATCTTGATCACCGGGCTCGCGCACGAGCAGGGGATCGACGTGCACCGCCGGATGCTCGAGGTCAACGCCATCGGGACCATGAACGGGACGTTGGCGGCAATCGAGCGGATGCGCCCGTCGGGACGCGGTCACATCATCAACCTGATCTCGCTGGCCGGGCTCGCGGCCGCGCCCGGCATCGTCGGGTACTCGGCCAGCAAGCATGCGGCGATCGCCTTCAGCCTCGGCACCGCCGCCGACCTGCGCCGCGCCGGGCTCTCCGGTATCCACATCTCCTGCGTCTGCCCCGACGGCGTCTGGACGCCGATGATCAACGACAAGCTCGACGATCCAAACGACGCCCTCTCCTTCTCCGGAGTGATGCTGATGCCCGAGCAGGTCGCGGAGCGGGTCGCGGGATTGCTCGACAAGCCCAAGCCGGTCCTCACCATCCCGAGCTGGCGCGGGCGCTTCGTCCGCTTCTTCGACAGCCACCCCGCCCTGACCGCGCGGCTCACCCCATTCCTCATGCGGGACGCGCTCCGCCGGCAGCGGTCCTTCAAGAAGAAGGTCGAGTCGGGGAAGTGGCCTCCGAAGTCCCGCTGAGAGGGCCGCACCAGCCGGGGACCCGGGCCGGCCGCTTCCACACGGTGCGCGGGCCCATGGGCGCCTCCGGATGGCTTCGATATCCCGCCGCGTGGTGGCGAGCGAGGACAGGCAGGACGCCGGAGCGCCCCTGGATCGTCCCGGCGTCGATCGGCTGGCTCCGGCGGAGGATCCGATCGGACTGGTCGATCCTCGAGCTTGGCTCGGGCCGCTCGACGGTCTGGTTCGCGCGGCGCGCCGGGCGAGTGATCAGCTTCGAGGACAACGAGTTCTGGTACCCCCGTACGAAGGAACGACTCGCTGAGGCCGGCCTCTCCAACGTCGACCTCAGGTTGAGGCCGGTCGAGGAATTCCCGAGGGAAGTGGCCTCGCTCCCGGACGCCTCCTTCGACCTGGTGGTCGTCGACTTCCTCGAGGCGCCCGAGGTGACCCGGATGGACGCACTGCGCCCGGCGCGGGAGAAGGTCCGCCCAGGCGGCCACCTGCTGCTCGATGACTCCGACCGCCCGGGCTACGCCGAGGCCTTCGAGTTGCTGTCCCGCTGGCGATTCAGGAAGTTCAGCGGAGTCAAGGACGAGTGGCCGGAGGCTTGCGAGACCGGGATCTTCCGGCGCCCGCGCGAATAGAAGGGCCCCCTTGCGGGGGCCCTTCCTTAGCGAGCCTGTAAGCCGGATTCTGTCGGGGGCAGCCATCCATCTCTGCGGCCCACCTGGACCTCGCCGGGCTGGGTCGACGGTCCTGCTTGGCCTTGCACCGGGCGGGGTTTGCCGTGCGCGCCACGTCACCGCGGCGCCGGTGCGCTCTTACCGCACCCTTTCACCCTTGCCTGTGCGCGACTCACGTGTGGCCGCGCCATCGGCGGTCTGCTCTCTGTGGCACTTTCCCGCGGGTTTCCCCGGGTGAGCGTTACTCACCGCCCTTGCCCTTTGGTGTCCGGACTTTCCTCGAAGGCATCAACCTCCGCGACTGCCTAGCTCGCCCGACAAGGGTAACTCTCGATCGCGGCTCCGGGGAGCCGTTTCGCCCAGTTTGCGCCAGCGAGCAGGCGTCAGGCGAGCTGGGACCCGCAGGTCTTGCAACCTGAGGTCACCAGCTCTCCGTGACACACCGGGCACTCCGCCCGGCTCTGAGCCGTCAGGGCCTCCCAGGCGCCGAGGATCGTGTCTTCAAGCGTCACCTCGGACGGCTCGAACAGACGGGTCTCTACCTCGACCGCAAGGACGGTCACGAAACCCTCCTGAAAACCCCCACGACGCGCCCGAGCAGGCGCACGTCACGGGTACGAATCGGCTTCATGCTCTTGTTCTCCGGCTGTAGCCGAACTTGTTCCTTCTCACGGAAGAAGCGCTTGACGGTGGCCTCATCGCCTACCAGGGCCACCACGATCTCGCCGTCGCGGGCACGTTCCGTGGGGTGCACCACGACGAAGTCACCATCCAGGATGCCGGCATCCTTCATGCTCTCGCCGCGGACTCGCAGGATGTAGTCCCCGTCCTCGCCGCCAACGACGTCCGGGACCTCGAGGTAGTCCTCGATGTTCTCCTCAGCCAGGATCGGCTCACCGGCCGCGACCTGCCCGACCAGCGGCAACCCCGATGGGCGGACGGCCTTCTTGGCGCGTTCCACCATCACCTCCAAGGCGCGCGGCTTCGATGGGTCGCGCTTGAGGACGCCGAGCGTCTCGAGCTTGGAGAGGTGGGCGTGCACGGTCGAGGAGGAATGCAGCCCCACCGCCTTGCCGATCTCACGCACCGTCGGCGGGTACCCGTGACGGCTCAGGTAGCGGCTGATGAAGTCGAAGATCTCCTTCTGGCGCTTCGTCAAGTCCTTGACGAGGTCCACTTAGTCCTCCTCAGTCAGCCGCGCGTCGTGGGCGGGGCTGCTTGCGATGGGCGAACACATGTTCGGAGAGTAGCGCGGCCCGCGGACGGTTGCAAGCAGCGTTCTGAACCGAACGATCTGCCGGGCGGCCACTATCATCGGCGACCCTCGCGGCTGTGGCGGAACTGGTAGACGCGCAAGGTTGAGGGCCTTGTGGCCCTAACGGGCCGTGGAGGTTCGACTCCTCTCAGCCGCATGCGAGAACCGGCATCTGTGCCGGTTCTTTGCGTTCTAGGCCGCCTGGCCCGGGAACGGGCTGGTGCCGGCGATCTCGTGGATGGCGACCTCCGGCTGGTCCGAGACCAGCTCGAGCAGCGCCCCTGCGAACTTGTGGAGGTGGGGTTGCGCGAAGTGGTGGTCGAGCGCCTCCCGGTCAGCCCACTCCTCGACCGCGACGAAGCTGAGCGGGTCCTCGACCGCAGCGAAGAAGCCGTATCGCAGACAACCCTCCTCCCGCCTGGAGTCGTCCTGCATCTGCTCGAACAGGGCAACGAGCTCATCACGCTGCGATGAACCGCACTTCACCCGACCTATGACCAGCAGCACGGGACCTCCTCCTTTGTGGCGGTGTCATTCGATCAGCGGGATAACCCGCTCCGCAAAGAGCTCGATCTGACGCCGCTCCTCCCCCAGTGGCCAGAGCTGGACCCACTCGCATCCCGCGCGCGCGTATCGGGAGAGGAGCTTCGCGCAGTGCTCGGGCGGTCCGACGCAGAGCTGGCCCCGGAGATCGTCCGGGTCGCGCCTCAGCAGTGGTGCGAGCACCTCTTCGAACGTTCGGTCCGCCTCCGCGCGATCCTCGGTCACCCAAGTCCACATCGTGACCAGGGCGTTCGGGAAACCCGACGGATCACGGCCGCGCTCACCCAGCATCCCCTCCAGCAGGCCCTTGGCGGCGGCGAACCCGTCCGGGGTGGTGTTGTAGGCGGACGCCAGCCAGCCGTCTGCGAGTCGGGCGACGCGGCGGAGGCCGGCGTCCGACCCCCAGCTCCCGATCCACAGAGGGACGCCCTCGGCCCGGTATGGATGCGGGGCCAGCTCCGCCTCGGGAACGGCAAAGTAGGTCGTCGACGGCGGGGCGTCACCCTTGAGCAGCGCGCGCAGAACCACCACGGATTCCTCGAAACGCGGCCAGCGCTGATCGAAGTCCGCCCCTACGGCGGCAAAGTCGTGCGCGGACGATCCCGGCCCGACGCCGGCGATCAGGCGGCCCTCCGAGAGGATGTCGATCGCGGCGAAGGTCTTTGCCAGCGCCACCGGGCCGCGAAGCGCGGCCAGGGAGATCGTCGTCGCGAGGGTCATCGTTCCGGAGCGCTCGATCGCCGCGGCCAGGGCAGTCAGACCGTCGAGCCACGGGGTCGAGAAGACGAAGTGATCGTTGGCCGAGATCGCCTCAAGCCCACACTCCCGGGCCGCGTCGACGGCGTCCATCACCCGGGTCGGCGACTGGCCCTCGCCCCGGAACTCCATCAGCGGCAGGTGCACGCCGATCTTCATGGCGTCCCTGACGCTACCCGGTGAGGCGGGTGAGCCACGCACCGGAGAGGATCGGGATCTCCTCCGCCGAGTCGATGCCCCGGACCGATCCCTCCAGGCCGACGCCGCCGGCCGGCCCGCCGACGGTCTCGAGGAGCGGATCGGAATTCGCGGCGCGGAGCTCCGAGGGCCCGAGCGGGTCGGCGACCTGCACCACCCCGTCCCGAAGAAGGCGAAGACGCTGCGAGGGCTGATGGGCGACCACGAACGTCACTCCGTCCAGCGACGGGCCCAGCCCCATCCGGCTCCCCCACCATCCCGCGAAGCGGGACAGCGTCATGCGGCCGGGACCCGCCGGCCCCGGCTGGAAGGCGCCGGTTCCGGCTCCCGCCACGTCCGCGAGAAACCGGGCATTCTGCCCGGTCTGCGGATCGATGGCCCGGGGAGAGACGATCCCGAGCCTTGGCGAGGAGAGCCGCCGCACGAGGTCGGGCAACGGCTGGTCGAGCAGGAAGCGCACCTCGTCGGGTCGCGGCGCGTCCACGGCAAAGAGGTGCGGCAGCAGGCTGCGGCCCGCGGGGTCGGTCTGCCAGCGCCTGGAGTTGGCGAGGACGGCCGCGGCGTTGAACGGCGTGCCGTCCTGAAAGCGCACACCCGAGCGGAGCGTGACCGTCCAGGTGGTCCGATCGCGCGACGGATGCGCCGCCAGGGCGAGCCCCGCCTGAGGGGTGGCCTGGCCGTAGGGCCCTGTGAGCCGCTCGATCAGGGGTTCATAGACCTGGCGTGTGACGGTGAGCGCGGCGCGGCTCTGGGCGGCCAGCGGGTCGAGCGTGGAGGGCAGGCTCGGCAGCGCATAGCTGAGGGTGCCGCCCCCTCCCGCCGGGGGCAGAGGGGACACTGACCTCCGCACCGGTCCCCCCACCGCAGCCGGCAAGCGCCACCAGGGCGGGGACCACGAGCGCTGCGGCGCGCAGCCGCACCATCCGATACCTAGAGCTTCAGGATGACGATCGCGTTCAGCGCCCAGAGGATGCCGAAGAAGATGGTCCACCGGGTCAGGTTCCGCTCAACCAGCGAGCCGCCTCCGAAGGCGCTGCCGCCTCCGCCGATGCCGAACGCACCGGAGAGGCCGGCGTCCTTGCCGGAGTGCAGGAGCACCAGGAAGATCAGGATCACCGAGATCGCGACCTCGACCACGCTGAGCACGGTTGCCATGCGCGGCAGTGTAGAGATCAGCCCTGGTCTGGAGGACGGAGCCGGTCTAGCTTCTTGAGGATCGCGACCGCCTCCCCACGCAGCTCGCGGTCCAGGCGCTTGAAGTCCTCCTCGGTCAGCTTGCCAGCCGCCCGGTCGGCCTCGGCGTCGCGGATCTGGCGGTACTTGGCCGCCTTGCGCGCCTCCAGGTCGGCGAGCTCGGCCCTCGCCGGGTCATCGGCGCTCTCGGATGGGCGCCCGCGCAGCGGCGCGGTCACGAACCAGGCAACCAGCAGGACGACGGCGACGGCGAGCAGGACTTCGAGCATCTGTCGGAGGCTAGGCGGGGCTAGGCCGGAGGGTTCGCCGTCCCCAGCTCCTTGCCGAGTCTGGCGCGATAGGCGGCCTCCAGCCGGCGGCGCGACTCCAGGGCGGGCCAGCCCGCCATCACCGCTCCGGCGACCGCCATCAGCGCGCCGATCCAGATCCATCCCACCAGGGGGTTGACGATCACGCGGAAGTTGGCCGGCGGCGGGGCCTGCGCGTAATGCTGGGCGAGGGCGAGGATGGCGATCCCCTGGGCATTCGGTGGAAGCCCGGCGAGCTCATGGTTGCCGCGGATGATCGCGGGGTTCAGCGAGGAGAGGTCCGGCTGGAAGGCGGTCCAGAGGTCCCCCCCGGCTCCGGTCTTCAGGCCGACCTCGCTGGTTGACTCGCCCATGAAGTAGCGGCCGATCGCCCCGGCGGTCGGGTCCTGGGTCGGGTAGTAGTTGCGCGCCGGATTGAGGGTGGCGAAGTGCTTGCCGTCGCGGGTGACGTCCAGCCGGGCCGCGAAGGCGATTCGCTCGTTCTGGGGGTCAGCCGTCAGCTTCCGGTAGGCGATCGTGTAGTCGCCGACCTTGGCGGTCTGGCCGACCTGGAGGCGCAGGTCGCGGTTGGTCTGGAAGCTCGAGGAGGCGGCGATGCCGATCAGGGTGAGCGCGATCCCGGCGTGGACGATGTAGCCGCCGTAGCGGCGGCGGTTGCGCCCGACGGCGGTCGCGAGCGCGCGTGGATACGCCTCACCCGTCAGCGCGTGGCGCGTGGATCCGGCCCGCCAGAACTCCCCCAGCAGGGCGACGGCGGTGAAGGCGGCGAAGCCGAAGACGAACAGCGCCCAGAGGTGCCTGCCGGCGTCGCTCACCGCCAACAGCACCGCGATCGTCACCGCGGTCGCGATGCCCGGCCAGAGCAGCAGCCGGCGGGCGGCGCCGCCGCTGAGCCGGCCCCAGGCGAACAAAGGCCCGATCCCGGTGAAGAGGACGAGCAGGACGCCGATCGGGGTCACGTAGCGATCGAACCACGGTGCCGCCAGCGAGTGCCGGTCGCCGGTGAAGAACTCCGAGATCAGCGGGAAGAAGGTCCCCCAGAAGATCACCAGCACCAGCCCCACCAGCAGCAGGTTGTTGACGAAGAAGATCGACTCCCGGGAGAGCAGCGACTCGATCCGGCGCTCGGGCTTGAGCTGATCGAGGCGTGTGACGATCAGCAGCGTCGCGCCGATCGCCGTCACGCCGATCAGCGCCAGCAGCGGCCCGCCGACCGTCGAGGCGCCGAAGGCGTGGATCGACTGCAGCACTCCGGAGCGCACCAGGAACGTCCCGAGCAGGCAGAGGCAGAAGGTCGCCGAGATCAGGCTGACGTTCCAGACCTTCAGCATGCCCCGCTTCTCCTGGACCATCACCGAGTGCAGGAACGCGGTGCCCATCAGCCAGGGCATCAGCGCGGCGTTCTCGACGGGGTCCCAGCCCCAGTAGCCGCCCCAGCCGAGCTCCTCGTACGACCAGCGGGAGCCGAGCAGCAGCCCGATCCCGAGGAAGGTCCAGGCGACCAGGGCGAAGTTGCGAGTCGTGCGGATCCAGCTGGCGTCGAGCTTGCGGGCGATCAGGGCCCCGACGCAGAAGGCGAACGGGATCGACCAGAGCACGTAGCCCGAGTAGAGCATCGGCGGATGCACCGCCATGTAGGGGTTGCGCAAAAGCGGGGTCAGGCCGACGCCCTCCGCCGGAGCCGGGTCGAGGTGGCCGAACGGCTGGGCCTTCAAGATCATCAGCCCGATGAAGAACGAGCCCAGCCCGGCCAGGACCGCCGTCGCCCAGGGAACGATCTCGCGGTGGCGGCTGCGCGTCATGTAGAGCACGCCGCTCGATGCCAGCGAGAGCACCCACGCCCAGAGCAGCAGCGAGCCCTCCTGGCTCGACCACATCGCGGTCAGCTTGTAGAAGGTCGGCGTGGTCGTCGAGGAGTGATCGGCGACCAGCGCGAAGTGGAAGTCGTCGCGGACGAAGGCGATCTCGAGGATCACCACCGCGGTGGTGAGCAGCCCTGCCATCGCGTAGATCGCGCGCCGGGACGAGTCGACCCAGCGGCGGTCGCCGGTCCTTCCGCCGTAGACGCCGGCGCCCACCGCGTAGAGCGCGCAGAGCAGGGCGGCGGCCAGCAATGCGGAGCCGAAGATCGTCAGCTGGACTGCCCCGGCGTCGTGGTGGTGAACTTCGACGGGCACTTCGTGATCAGGCTGTCCCGCTGTCCGACGAAGGTGCCGTCCTGGAGCTTGCCCGTGACGATCACCTCACGCCCGTCGCGGAACGGATCGGGAACCGTCCCCGTATAGGCGACCGGTATCGGGTGTGACCCGTCGCGGTCGGAGATCCGGAAGTCGAGCTGGTCGCCCGAGTGGTGGATCGACCCGGGGACGACGTCGCCCGTCAGCTCATAGGTCCCGTTTGGATCCGCCTGGAGGAGTTGCGAAGGCTCCTTCGCCTCGGTCGAGGCGGAGAAGGACGTGTAGACGAGGCCCGCGGCCAGCAGGACGGCGGCCGACAGGGCGACGATCAGTCGAATCTTGCGCTTGCGCGATGGATCCACGGGCGGCCGCGAATTATCGCAACCGCTACCTAAAGGCTCGGACTCACGCCTCGGCGGACTCGGTTTCGACTGTGGCCCCGGAGCCGTTCGCGGCCGCCGCCGGCTCGTCTTCGGGCTCGGGATCCGCCGCGGTGTGCACTCGGTTTCGGCCGGCGCGCTTGGCTGAATAGAGGGCGCGATCGGCCTTGCGGAGCAGTTCCTCGCGGTTGGCGGCGTCGTCGGGGAATGAGGCGACACCGAAGCTCGCAGTGATGCCCTGTTGCAGGTCCGGGATGCGCAGGCTCGAAATCACGGACCGCAGCTTCTCCGCAACGAGCCGGCCGCTATTGGTGTCGTCTCCCGGCAGCAGCACCATGAACTCCTCGCCACCGTCGCGGGCCGCGAAGTCGTTCTCGCGGATGGTGTGCCCGACGGCCGAGCCGATCGCCGCAAGGACCTCGTCGCCCTTCGGGTGTCCGAAGCTGTCGTTGACTCGCTTGAAGTGGTCGAGGTCGAAGAGCACGAGAGCCAAAGGCTTCGAGGTGCGAGCCGAGTTGGCGACCATGTGCTTGAAGGTGTCGTCTGCTGAGCGCTTGTTGGGTAGGCCGGTGAGCTTGTCGCTCGACGCTCGACGCTCGGCGATCGCGAGGTTGCGCAGATGGGCGACCACCGGTGCCGCCTCGCCGACGCTCTCGGAGACGGTCCGCTCCGTGGAATCATCGAACCGCTTCTGGCCACGAATCAAGACCGAGCCGATGACCTCGCCACCGACGATGGCCGGGACGCAGAGCGAGCGGCCGCCGATCTTTCCGCAGATGTCGCAGCGCAGCAGGTCGTCCGCTCCCGTGCCGCCGGTGGACGCCTTCGCGGTCCTGACGGCGAGGCAATCGTCGGGCTTGGCTCCCTCGATCGCCTTGCCCAGGGGACTGTCCTCCTCGACAGTTGTCGTCGGCTCGAGCCGGTCGGCGCTGTTGTTGCGATTGAAGACCGAGACCTCAGAGCCGGGCACGGAGCGCTCGATATGGGCCTGGACCAGGCTGTACGCCTCGGGCTCGGTGCGGGCCGCCTGCAGACCCTCGCCGAAGCGCCGGATGCGGCGACGACGGCGGTCGGCGCGTCGCGCGGCGAGCCCCAGGGCGATGATCACGAGGCCCAGGACACTGATCGCGCCGAGAGAAACCAGGCTGGTCTCCGTCTGGCTGCTGCGGCGCTCCTCGTCGATCACGGTCGAGACGTGAGCATTCGAGGCGATCACCTGGTCGAAGACTCGGATTCGGCGCAACTGTTCTGCGACCGATCCCCGATGGCCGGTTGCCTGGCGCTGGTGGACGGCCTTCGCATCGAGCGTCTGCTGGACTTTGATCTGCTTCGCCATCTGCTTCACCGCGGCCTGCTCGTCGCCGCTGTTCGCAATGTCCTGCAGGCTGGTCACGGCCTGCTCGACTCGGAGCTGCGCCCCCTCGTACCGCCCCAGCGTCCGCGGATCACCGCTGACGACGAATGCCTCGGTGCCTTCCACCAGCCGGTGCATCGCGTCCTGTACGGACTGATTGGCCGTGTTTTCGTTGAACGACTCGTCGCCGGTGTGGCGCTGGGCCCGATCGGTCAACACGATCGCCGCGGCGATCGCCAGGACGAGCCCGCAGAGCAGCCAAAGGTTTGAGGCGCGAAACCTCATATTTTTGGTATCGACGCCCCAGCCGCGCGTATAACCGTAGAAACCCGCATCCCACGAGGCCGGATACGGTCGATTCGGCCAACCACCCAGGAGAACTATTGAGAGCCCCCATATACCGACAATGCCGTTCTTGGGTGCGGTGGCGCATCTGATTCGGCCGAGTGCGGCTAGCCTCCGTGCGCCTTGGCGACGCCGGACCCAGTCGTGATCCTTTGCGGGGGGCGGGGCACCCGCCTGAGTGAGCGAACCGAGTCGATCCCGAAGGCGCTGGTCGAGATCGGCGGCCGCCCGATCCTCTGGCACGTGATCTCGATTTACAGCGAGCAGGGTTTCTCGCGATTCCTGCTGCTCACCGGTTACAAGGGCGAGCAGATCGCTAGCTGGGTGGCCGGGACACCGTGGCCCGAGGGGGTCGAGGTCAGCTGCATCGATACCGGTCTCGACACGCCGACCGGAGGCCGCATCAAGGCGGCCCAGGATCGAATCGGAAGCGAGCCGTTCTCCGCCACCTACGCCGACGGCGTCGCGGACATCGACCTGGCCGCGCTGGACGGCTTCCACCGTGAGGGCGGCGCCGTCGCAACGATGACCGTGGTGCGCCCCGAGCTCCAGTTCGGCGTCGCGGATCTCGGCGACGACGGTCTGGTCCGCGGCTTTCACGAGAAACCGCGGGTGGACAGCTGGATCAACGGCGGCTTCTTCTGCTTCGAGCCCGGGGTCTTCGAGTACCTCGCCGACGACAGCGTCCTCGAGCGCGAGCCGCTCGAGCGCCTTGCCGCCGACGGGCAGCTGCGGGCCTTCCGGCACGAGGGATTCTGGGATTGCATGGACACCTACAAGGACGCCGTGCTGCTCAACGACCTCTGGGAGAGCGGCGAGCCGCCCTGGCGGGTGGCCACTTGAAGGCGCTGGTCACAGGGGCGCAGGGGTTCGCGGGCTCCTGGCTCGCGAAGGCGCTGCTCGATTCGGGCGCGGACGTGACCTCGCTCGATCGCGGCGGCAGGGAGCCGAGCGGGCTGGAGTTGCTGGGCGTCGCGGGCGCGGTCCACGACGTCACCGGCGACCTGCGCGACGGCGATC
Organism: uncultured Solirubrobacterales bacterium; assembly: GCA_963817275.1. Classification (GTDB taxonomy): domain Bacteria; phylum Actinomycetota; class Thermoleophilia; order Solirubrobacterales; family 70-9; genus DASUPK01. Next base: position 93,068 of record CAWFOA010000010.1, read on the forward strand.
TCGTCCTGTCGCTGATCCGCGAGGACTCGATCGACACCGTCTTCCACCTCGCGGCGCAGGCCATAGTCGGGGACGCGAACGCATCCCCCGTCCCCACCTTCGAGGCCAACATCCAGGGCACCTGGATGGTGCTCGAGGCCTGCCGCCAGGCCGGTGTCGAAGGCGTGGTGGTTGCCTCCTCCGACAAGGCCTACGGCAGCCACGACGAGCTTCCATACACCGAGGACTCGGCCCTGCAGCCGATCTACCCCTACGACGTCTCGAAGGCCGCGACCGACCTGATCGCCCGCAGCTACTGGCACACCCACCGGCTGCCCGTGGCCGTCACTCGCCTGGCCAACATCTACGGCGGCGGCGACCGCAACTTCTCCCGGCTGATCCCCGAGACGGTCACCGCCGTGCTCGACGGGCGCCGCCCGGTGATCCGATCGGACGGCTCACCGGAGCGCGACTTCCTCTACGTCGAGGACGCCGCCTCCGCCTACCTGGCGATCGCCGAGGCGCTGGTCGCCGGCCGGTCGGGGGGCGAGGCGTTCAACGCGGGGTGGGGCCGGCCCCACCCCGTGCGCGAGATCGTCGAGACGATCTGCGAGCTCGGCCCAGGCGAGATCGAGGCGGACTACCGCGGAGCCGGCAACCCGAGCGGCGAGATCGAGCGCCAGTACCTCGACTCCGCCAAGATCCGCGCGGAGATCGGCTGGGAGCCGACCGTCGACCTGCGGGAGGGGCTCGGCCGGACGCTGGAGTGGTACCGCGCGCACCCCGAGGTGAGACCGGCCGCGGCCACAAACTGATTCCTGCTCCGAGATACTGGCCGTGGGATGTCGCAGGAGAACGTGGAGATCGTTCGGAACGGCTACGAGCGCTTCGCCGCAACGGGTGATCTCAGCGAAGAGAACATCACGGCCGACTTCGCCTGGGACATGTCGAACTTCCAAGGGTGGCCTGAGCAGCAGGTCTACGAAGGGATTGAGGGCGCGCGAACGTTTCTCAGGGCGTGGACGGGTGCGTGGGATGACTGGGAGCTCGAGGTAGACGCCCTCCACGACGCGGGTGACAGGGTGGTTGCCCTGTTGCGCCAGCGGGGCCGCTCGAAAGCGGCGGGGATGCCCGTTGAGATGTCCTTCGCCCAGGTCTGGACGATCCGGGACGGCAAGCAGGCCCGAATGGATATGTACTCCGACCCGGACGAAGCCCTCGATGCAAACGGGCTCAGCTCCGGCCCTTCCGCCTGACCAGAGAGGCCGCGCGGACCAGCGCTCTCTCCACCCTGGAACCGCGGCGGGGCAACAGCCCGAGGTCGCGCATGATCTCCGCACCGTCGTAGTAGGAGTCAAGGCGAAGGATCCGGCCCTCTCCGTCGAGCGTCGCGACATCCACCCCGCTGCTCTCCACCACCCTGCCGGTCGGCCGCAGGCCCTCGAAGTCCCCGAGGTGGGTCATCACCGATTGCCACTCGCCGGCGGTGAAGTCATCGCCGTGCGCGGCGCGGACCAGCTCGAAGCGCAGGTCGGGGAAGCCGGCGTGCACGCGGGCAGCATGCTCGCGAATCCCGTCGCGGCCGAGCGCGGTCGCCCCGGCGCCGTGGTCCTCGTAGACGGCTTCCTCCGTGAAGAAGGACGCGATCGCATCGGCGTCGCGGTCGTTCCAGGCGCCCAGGTAGGCGCGCATCAGCTCCTCCCTCTCCTCCACCCCGCATATGGTGACGCTTCGTGAGCGCGCCCACGGAACCGCTTTCGCTGCTCGACTGGAAGCGGCGTGTCTTCGGCCTCTACGCCGACGTCCGCGCGGCGACCGACCCCGGCGAGGCATGGGAGCTCTGGCGCCGGACTCGCGACGAGCTGTTCGAGTCCCACCCGCAGTCTCCGCTGCCCGCCTCTGAGCGAGACGGCTTCGGGGGCCTTGAGTACTTCGATTACGACCCCGCGCTGAGGGTCCTCGCCGAGGTCGAGGACACCGAGCCGCGTCGCTATGAGATCGGGACCAGCGGGGACGGCGCGTACGCCTTCGAGCGCTTCGGTCTCGCGATCTTCGCGCTGTCGGGGGAGGAACGCTCGCTCGAGCTCTACTGGCTTGAGGGCTATGGCGGCGGCCTGTTTCTCCCCTTCGCCGACGCCACCAGCGCGAAGACGACCTACGGCGCCGGGCGCTACCTGTTCGACACGGTCAAAGGCGCCGACCTCGGCGCCGAGGGCGGCCGGCTCGTCCTGGACTTCAACTTCGCCTACAACCCGTCCTGCTCCTACGACCCGAGCTGGGTCTGCCCGCTGGCCACCCCGGCGAACCGCCTGCAAATCGCGATTCAGGCGGGTGAGCGCTACGGTCGCGGGCGCTCCTGCCTGTGAGCTCGGCCCAGCGCAAACTCGACCAGACGCCCTACGGGCCTGAACGGAAGCAGCGTCGTCGCGACGCTCCCTCCGAGCTCGGCGTAGTCGAGCTTCCGGATCAGCTCCTGGGCCTCCTCGCGCTCGCTCGGCGAGAGCCTTGAAGGGCGGCCCCGCGACTTGCGGATCAGCTCGCGGAGCCTGCGCCGCTCGTCGGGCTCGAGCCGCCGCCAGTGGCGGTTGGCCAGCCATGCGACCTCGATCGCCGCGATGAACCAGAGGCGCTCGGCCAGCCAGCGGCTGCGCGCGGCAGCGCGCCTACCGCTCCACGCGATCAGCCGGTTGATGCCGCGAAAGATCATCGCCCCTGCCGGTTACCCCGAATGGCGCCGCGCATGCGCGCGCGCAGGTTGCCGTTTGCGGAATGCGGCAGAACGCCGATCAGGTAGTCCAGGGTCTCGGCGAGATCGTGCTTCGCGTAGACGGCCGCGTGGGTGCCGGGCCGGTCCACGAAGAGGTGGGGAATGCCGAGCTCCTCCAGCCGGCGGTCGAGGCTGAGGTTCGTCTGCTCGATGTCCGCCTCGAACGGATCGGGGCCTCCGCCATACGCCCCGCCCGGCTGTCCGTTCCCGGTGAAGAGCAGAACCCGCGTGTACCCGAGCAGGGGCGCGAGGTCCAACGGGTTGTGCGCCTGCCATCGTGCCTCCTGGGTCTCGGGCGGGCCCCAGACCGCCGGGTTGCCCAGGGGCGTTCGCTGCGTCTCGAACAGCGACCGGAGCGGCCGGTAGTCCGAGTCGACCGGGCCCGAGAAGCTTGCCGCGACCGAGAACAGCCCCGGGTGCCGCGCCGCGTAGCTGAGGGCGCCGAAGCCGCCCATCGAGTACCCGGCGACCGCTCGCGCCCGCCCGACGGCCTTGGTGCGGAAGCGGGAGTCGATCCACGGGATCAGCTCACCCGTGTGGTAGCTCTCCCACATGGGCGGCCCTTCCCTGCCGTCGTTCCACCAGTCCGAGTAGAACCCGTACGGGCCGCCGTCCGGCGTGACGACGATCAGCGGCAGGCGCTTCGTCAGGTTCAGCGCCGTCTTGGTCCAGCTTCCGTAGTAGCCGTTGGCGCCATGCAGCAGGTAGAGGACGGCGTAGCGTCGCTTGTCTCGGCGATAGTCGTCTGGAAGCAGGACCCTGACGTGGGTGGGCTCGGTGAGGGCCGGCGTCGAGAGAGTGAACTCGAGCAGCCGTGGCTCGAGGCGCTGGGCGCCCTGCACGACCAGCGCGTCCGCCGGTGCGGCCGGCAGGAAGGCGACGATCAGCGCAAAGACGGGTATGGACGCGAGGCGGCGGGCTCGGCTCATGCAGGGATGGAACAGAACGGGGGTGCGAAGAGAGCGGATGACGGGACTTGAACCCGCTACCTCCAGCTTGGGAAGCTGGCGCTCTACCAGGTGAGCTACATCCGCGCTGCCGACATTCTAAGGTCGGCTGCGGTGGCTCACTAGCCTTCCCGGAGTGAGCTCGAAGTCATTCGCGGTGGTGATCGCCGTCCTGGCGGTGATCGGCCTGCTGGGGTTCGGCCTGCTCAGCAAGGGCGAGGCATCGCTGTCCCTTGGAGACACCGCGCCCGACAAGCGGCTTCAGACGCTCGACGGATCCGGCAGCGGGCAGATCGCCGACTATCGGGGCAAGTGGGTGTTCGTCAACTTCTGGGCCTCCTGGTGCGAGCCCTGCAAGGCCGAGGCACCCGTCCTCGAGAGCTTCCAGAGGGCGCACCAGGCGCAGGGCTTCACGGTGCTCGGCATCGACCTCTACGACTCGACCGAGGACGCGCTCAATTTCGTCCACCGCTACGGGCTCACCTACCCGCAGCTCCACGAGTCGGGCGGCGACGATCGCAAGGAGGCCTACGGGATGACCGGCTTCCCCGAGTCCTTCCTGATCGACCCGCGGGGCAAGATCGCGCTGATCAGGCGCGGGCCCGTCAACCAGAGCTATCTGGACCAGATGGTCGCTGCCGCTGATCCAGGCCCGGTCGTGAGCCGCCGGCTCCGGCCCGCTCTCGCGCCCTTCGCGCTCGCGGCAGTGCTGGCGCTGGGCTCTCTGGCACCGATCGGCCTCCGCGGCCACGCCGCGGACCAACCTGCCGGACGTCGAGGACGAGGTGATGTGCACGATCTGCGGGACGCTGCTCGCCGAGTCCGACTCCCCTCAGGCCGACCGCGAGCGGGCCCTGATCCGCAGGCTGATCGACCGGGGAGAGACCAAGGACGAGATCAAGGACGCGCTCGTGGCGCAGTACGGACCGCGGGTCCTGGCCACTCCGAGCGGCCACGGGTTCGACCTCGCAGCCTGGATCGTCCCGGGACTGCTGATCGCACTGGCCATCGCCGGACTGGCCGTCGGAGCAACCCGGCTCGCCCGCCGGTCTCGCCCACCCGACCCGCCCCCGCCGCTCGATCCCGGCGACGAGGCCCGGCTCGAGCGGGATATCTCCTCCTACGATCTTTGACAGCCGGGTGGCTACATGCTTTCCGGCGCGGAGATCCCGAGGAGCCCGAGGGTTCGGGCGATCGTCCGCTTGGTGAGCAGGCAGAGGCCGAGCCGCGCCTCCTCGACGCCCTCACCCTCGGCGCCGACCACCTGGCAGTCGCGGTAGAAGGCGTGGAAGTCGCGCGCGACCTCCATCGCGTAGGCGCAGAGCCGATGCGGGGCGCGCCGCTCGGCCGTCTCGGCGACCTCGTCGGGTAGCTCGCAGAGCCGCTTGATCAGCGCCCGCTCGGAGGGCTCCACCGGGAGGGCCGCGAAGTCGGCCGCCGCCCGCTCCTCCGCCCCCTCCCCCGCCTTGCGCAGGATGCTCGCGATCCGGGCATGGGCGTACTGGACGTAGTAGACCGGGTTCTCGTTGGACGTCTTGCGCGCCAGCTCGAGGTCGAGGTCCACGGTGGTGTCGTGGCTGCGCTGCAGCATGAAGAAACGCGCCGCGTCCGCGCCGATGTCGTCGATCAGCTCGTCGAGCGTGACGAAGTCGCCGCTGCGCTTCGACATCTGCGCCCTCTCGCCGCCCTCGACGACGTGGACCAGTTGCATGATCGCCACCTCGAGCGCGTCCGGGTCATGGCCCAGAACAGCCAGGGCGGCCCGCAGCCGCTCGACGTAGCCGTGGTGGTCGGCGCCGACCACGTCGATCAGCCGATCGGAGCCGCGCTCGAGCTTGTCGCGGTGATAGGCGATGTCCGAGAGCAGGTAGGTCGGTTCGCCGTCCGAGCGGATCAGGACCCGGTCCTTGTCGTCGCCGAAGCTCGTGGTCCGCAGCCAGGTCGCGCCCTCGCTCTCGTAGACGTGGCCCGCCTCCCGCGCCTCCTCGAGGGCTCGCTCCACCGCCCCGGACTCGTGCAGCGCGCGCTCGGACGACCAGGTGTCGAAGACGACGCCGTAGCGATGCAGCGTCTCCTCAGCCGCGGCCAGCATCAGCGCGATCCCGCGGCGGCCGACGGCGTCGAGGTCCTCGGGGCTGACGCCCTCCTGCTCGAGGCTCTTGGCGATCTCGACCACGTAGTCGCCCTCGTAGCCGTCCTCCGGGACCGGCTCGCCCTTCATCCGCGCCGCGATCGACGCCGCGAACCGGTCGATCTGCCCCCCGCGGTCGTTGACGTAGTACTCGCGCTCCACCGAGTGCCCGGCGAACTCGAGGACGCGCGCGATCGAGTCGCCGAGGGCCGCGCCCCGGCCGCCGGCGGCGGTCAGCGGGCCGGTCGGGTTCGCCGAGACGAACTCGACGTTGACCCTGTCCGCGGTCGCGTCGTCGGGGAGGGCGGCTGCCGATCCTCTCTCCCTGCGCGGCCAGCTCGCCGGCGGCGCTGCCGATACCAGGCGTCGGAGAGGAACAGGTTGAGGAAACCGGGCCCGGCCACCTCGACCTTCTCCAGGCTGCCCTCGAGGCTCTTGCCGAGCTCGTCGGCGAGCTTCTCCGCCGTGCCGCGCGGCTTCTCTCCCAGCGCGGGGGCCAGGAGCATCGCGGCGTTGGTGGAGTAGTCGCCGAACTCGGGCTTCGGCGGGCGCTCGAGGGTCGGCGTCGGATCGCCGGCCTCGGCGCCGTCGCGCAGCGCCGGAGGCCGCGGCCTCGACGGCGGAGCGGAGCTCTGCGACCGGATCTCCCATGGATTCGATCCTACGGGTACCGCTAGAGGTGGTACGGCTCGCCGGCGAGGATCTTGGTCGCGCGGAAGAGCTGCTCGAGCAGCACGACCCGGGCGAGCTGATGGGCCATGGTCTGAGGGCCGAGGGAGACGCGCTCGTCGGCCAGGGCCATGCTGTGGGAGGAGAGCCCCTCCGGGCCGCCGATCAGGAAGCAGAGGTCCTGCGCGTCGATCCGGCGCTCGGAGAGCCAGCTCGCCCAGGCCTTCGAGCTCAGCGCACGACCGCCTCGATCGAGCGCGATCACGTGCGAGCGCGGCGGGATCCGGCCCTCGATGTTGACCTCGTCCCGGACCTCGATCACCTCGACCGGCTGGTGGCGCTGCAGCATCTTGCGGTAGTGGGAGTCGGCCTCCGCGAACGGCGCCTTGATCTTGCCGACGACGACCACCGTCACCTTCACGGCCGCTTGCCCTGCTCCCAGGCGAGCGCCGCGCCGATCCGGTCGACCGCCGGCGGATGGGTCCCGAAGAGGAAGCTGAAGAGCCCGGGCGGATCGGGGTCGGAGAGGTTCCGGTCCGCGAGCTGCTGCTGGAGCTCGATCATGCCTCGCGGGTCGTCGGTCAGCTGGAGCGAGAAGGTGTCCGCCCGCGCCTCGACCGCCCGCGAGAGCTGGTTGCCGGCGATCCCGATCACGAAGGAGGTCGCGAAGATCGCCAGCGCGAGGGCGGGCAGGTAGGAGGGCTGGCCCGGCTCGACGCCGCGGCGCCGCGCGATCCCTCCGGCCATCAGCGAGATGAAGATCAGCGAGAGCGGGGTGACGATCGCGACGAACAGGAGGCCGCGCTGGATGTCGTGGCCGTGCACGTGCCCGAGCTCGTGGGCGACCACCGCCCGGCGCTCGCCTCGGTTCAGGTCGTGGACGAGTGTGTCGTAGAGGACCACCTGCTTCGAGGAGCCGAGGCCGTTGACGTAGGCGTTGATCGCGGTGGTCCGTCTGCTCGCGTCGACCTCGTAGACATGGCCGACGTCCACCCCCGCCTTCCTCGCCAGCTCGAGGACGTCGCTGCGCGCCTGTCCCGGCGGCAGCTCGTCGAACTTGTTGAAGAGCGGCGCGATCACGACAGGGGCCAGCCAGGTGATGATTCCCGCGGCGATCACGACGGCCACGCTGCCCGGGATCCACCAGCGCGAGCCGAAGCGGCGAATCAGCCAGAGCGCGAAGGTGCCGACCAGGCCGGCGAGCACTGCTCCGATCGCGGCTCCCTTGCCCCAGTCGCTGAACCAGCCGCCGAGGGACTGGGTGGAGAGGCCGACGTCCACGGACCGCTCGTGCGCGGCGATCCCGAAGGGCACGGTGATCACAGCGACGGCGACCGAGAGCCCGGCCGCCGCGGCCGCCCCGCCCAGCACCGGCCGCGCGGCCAGGCGATCGAGGGCCCGCCGGGTGATCGCGGGACGCCCCGTCGCCAGCAGGATCAGCACCGCCCCCTCGGCGACCAGGCCGCCGACCAGGATCAGCCGCTGCCCGGAGGCGTAGTCGCGCGCCTTGGTCAGCTCGGCGTGGGAGAAGTAGGCGTTCTCGTCGGCGTGAACGGGCTGCTCGATGTCGCGAGGGCGCAGCAGCCACGCGGCGGCCTCGGCCACGACCACGGCCGCGACGGCGGTGACGCCGAGACGCACCCATTTGGACGATGATCGGACAGCCACCGCCCTACGATAAACGGCCCCCTTCGGCGGACCTTAAGCGCAGATCGTCCGGAATCCCCCGTGAAAGTCGCCGATCCTCACCGACATCCACAGCAACCTCCCGGCGCTCGAGGCGACGCTCTCGGCGATCGACGAGGCGGGCCTCGAGCGCCGCTGGTGCCTGGGCGACGTGGTCGGCTACGGCGCTCAGCCCGACGAGTGCACCAAGCTCGTCTCGGAGCGCTGCGAGCTCAGCCTGGTCGGCAACCACGACCTGGCGGTGACGGGCGAGATCAGCACCGAGGTCTTCTCCGCCTCCGCCGCCGCGGCGGTGGAGTGGACCCGCGCCAACTCGGACGCCTCCACCATCGAGTTCCTGAAGACCCTGAAGCCCGAGAACACCGAGCACGAGGTCGGCCTCTACCACGCGTCGCCCCGCGACCCGGTCTGGGAGTACGTGCTCGCCGTCGACCAGGCCCGCGAGTGCATCGAGGAGCAGTCCGCGCGGGTGAGCTTCATCGGGCACTCGCACGTCGCACTCTGGTTCTCGGACTGCAGACGGCCCGCCCGGCTCCGACGGCGGTGGCCAGGCTGAGGATGGCAGGGAGATGGACCTCTCCGAGCACCGCTGGCTGCTCAATCCGGGGAGCGTCGGGCAGCCGCGCGACGGGGATCCGCGCGCGGCCTGGCTCGAGCTCGACACCGAGGGCTGGAAGGCGACCTACCACCGCGTGACCTACGACATCGACCAGGCGGCGGAGGCGATCAGGGAGGCGGGGCTGCCCGAATTGCTCGCCGACCGCCTCTATGTGGGCCAATGATGTCGGCCGATCGGATGAAGAGAAGCCCTTTGAGCGCCCCGGCTAGTATCGCCGCGATGCCGAAGAAGCTGCGGCCAATCCTGCTTGCCCTCTTCCTGGCGGCCGCCGCCGCGGGGGTTCTGGGCTGCGGCGGGTCGAGCGGCCCGGACCCCTCGCTGTCCTCCCAGGAGGCCGCGGTGCTCAGCTCGAAGATCGACGAGATCCAGGCGAACGTCCAGGTCGGCAGCTGCGTCGTCGCCCAGGACAAGACTGACGACCTGATCGCCGACGTCCAGAGCCTCCCCTCGAGCGTCAACGATCAGGTCAAGACGGCGCTCGAGAACGGCGCCAACCAACTGAAGATCCTGCTCGGCGACCCGAGCCAGTGCCAGGGCAGGACCACCTCCACCACCTCCCCGACGACCACCAGCACGCCGTCCACGACGGAGTCGACCCCGACCAAGACGCGTCCCACCACCACGACCACCCCCACCCAGACCCAGCCGACCACGACCACCCCGACTCAGACGTCGCCGACCACGACCCCCGGCGGATCGGGCGGGATCGGACCGGGAGGACTATGAGCCCGCGCAGCCCGAAGGGCGAGTTGATCTCCGATCGCTACCGGATCGAGGACCGCCTCGGATCGGGCGGCATGTCGAGCGTCTTCCGCGCCACCGACACCATCCTCGAGCGGACGGTCGCGGTGAAGATCCTCGCCGAGCACCTCTCCGACGACGAGCGCTTCGTGGCCCGCTTCCGCCGCGAGGCGCTGGCGGTCGCCAAGCTCGTTCACCCCAACATCGTCCAGGTCTACGACACCGGCAACGACGGCGGCCAGTACTACATCGTCATGGAGTACGTCCGCGGCCGCTCGGGCGCCCAGCTGCTGCAGGCGGAGGGGAAGCTCGATCCGGAGACCGCGGTCGAGATCGGCGTGCAGGCGTGCGCCGGCCTCGACTACGCCCACCGCCACGGGATCATCCACCGCGACGTCAAGCCGGGCAACCTGATGATCATCGGCGGTCCCGCCGGGGGCGGCGACATGACCGTGAAGCTGGCCGACTTCGGCATCGCGCGCGCCAGCGAGCAGACGCGCATCACCCAGGTGGGGTCCGTCGTCGGGACGGCCGCCTATCTGGCGCCCGAGCAGGCGCGCGGCGAGGAGGCCACCCCTTCCTCGGACGTCTACTCGCTCGGCGTCGTGCTCTACCAGTTCCTCGCAGGGCGGCTGCCCTACGAGGGCGCGTCCCTCGCGGAGCTGGCGGTCCGCCAGCAGTCGGAGCAGCCGCTCCACCCAAGCTCGTACAGCGAGGATGTCCCCCAGGCGGTCGGGGACGCGGTCCTGGTCGCACTCGACTCCGATCCCGCGCATCGCTTCGCGGCTGCCGGCGAGCTGGCGGACGCCCTGCGGCGCGGCCTGACGGGCGTCTCGCCCGCCGCCACGGCCCAGACCCGTGTCCTCGGCGGGGACGCCCCAACGGACGCCACCCGCCACATGCCGCGCACCCGAACCCAGAGACGCCCTCAGCGCCGCCCCGCGCCGCCGCGCGGGCGCCAGGCCGCACCCCCACGCCGCCGCCGGGCCCCGACGGTCGCTCGCAACCTGCTCGCACTGATCGCGATCCTCCTGCTCGCCGCGGTGGTTGCCGCCATCGTCGTCCTCGCCTCGAGCAGCAACGGGGGCAAGATCAACCTGGATCAGGTCGTCAAGCAGAACGTGAACGACCAGATCGACGCCCTCAATCAGGTCGTCGACGACAACACGAAGTAGCGGCCGCTAGGTCCGCGGGCCCCGCGGCAAAAGCAACGAGAGCACCGAGCGCCGCCCACACTTCGGGCACTTCGAGATCGAATGCTCCAGCGTGGCGCCGCAGTGGCGGCAGGCCGGCCTCTGCTTGACGACACCCTTCATGGCCACGAGTCTAGATCGCTGTTCAGGCAGCCCAGGGCACCGCGCCGCCGAGCACGGCGGTCGCGTAGTCGGCGAAACGACCTCCCTCGATCGCCCCCCGCGCGCGGGCGACAAGGCGCTCCATGTAGCTCAGGTTGTGGAGGGTGAGAAGCCGGGTCCCGGTCAGGTCCTTGTTGCGCGCCAGGTAGTGGAGGTACGCGCGCGTGTGGCGCGAGCAGGCTTCGCAGCCGCAGCCCTCGACGACCGGCCCGTCGTCCTCGGCGTAGGAGGCCTTGGTCAGATCCACGCGGAAGCGGCCCCCCGGCTCCGGGGCGAGGGCGGTCCCGTGCCTGGCAAGGCGGGTCGGGATCGCGCAGTCGAACAGGTCGATGCCCATTCCGATGCCGGCCAGCAGATCGTCGACCTCGCCGATCCCCAGCAGGTGGCGAGGAGCCTCGTCCGGGCAGCAGCGGCACGGTGAATCCGAGGACGCCGTGCATCTCCTCCTTCTCGCGGCCGAGCGTGCCGCCGATCGCGATCCCGTCGATCGAGGCGGCAGCGGTTCGTTCCGCCGATTCCCGGCGCAGGTCCTCGTGGACGCCGCCCTGGACGATGCCGAAGACCGCCTGGTCGGCCGGCCCCTCCCGGTCGTGCCACTCGAGGCAACGGTCGAGCCAGCGGTCGGTGCGCTCGGTCGAGCGCGCCGTGTAGTCGCGGTCGGCGTGGGCCGGCGTGCACTCGTCGAAGGTGAGCGCGATGTCGGAGCCAAGCGCCGCCTGGATCCGCATCGACTCCTCGGGGCCGAGGAAGCGGTTGGAGCCGTCGAGCAGCGACTGGAAGCGCGACCCCCTCCTCGGAGATCTCGACCTTCGCGCCACCCGCCAGGTTCTCCGCGACGGCCCTTGATCTCGTCGGCGACGCCGCCGTGGGCCAGCGAGAAGACCTGGAAGCCGCCCGAGTCCGTGATGATCGGCCGCTCCCAGCCCATGAACCGGTGCAGCCCGCCGCGAGCCGCGATCAGCTCCTCGCCCGGTGAGAGGTGCAGGTGAAAGGTGTTGCCGAGCACCATCTCGTAGCCGAGCCCGGCCACCTCAGCGGACGAGAGCCCGCGGACGCTGCCCTTGGTCGCCAGCGGGATGAATGCCGGTGTCGCCACCTCCCCGTGCGCCAGATGAATCAGGCCCGCGCGAGCATCGCCGTCGCGGGCCTTGATCTCGAACCGGAGCCTGGCCGGGTCCTGCCTGCACCGAACGCGCAGGCTGGTCCCGGTCATCGCCTCCGGCTGGGGGATGCCGAGCAGGTCAAGAGCCGTCGGCGCCACGTCGGCCAGGATTCCGCCGTCGCGAAGCTCGATGCCCGTGGCGGTCACGATCACCGGCACCGGGTTCGTCGAGTGGGCGGTGTTGGGCGAGCCGTCGGGCTCCAGCATCTGCTCGCAGTTGCCGTGGTCGGCGGTGATGATCAGCGCGCCGCCCTTCGGCGTGGACTGCGGACACGACCTCGCCGAGACGGCCGTCGACCTCCTCGACCGCTGCGACGGCCGCGGGGATGACGCCGGTGTGGCCGACCATGTCCGGGTTGGCGAAGTTGATGATCCCGAAGCGATAGCCATCCGCGCTCCAGTGCTCGGTGAACAGGCGGGCGGCCGCGGCGGCGCTCATCTCCGGTTTGTGGTCGTAGGTCGGGACGTCCCGCGGCGATTCCGCGAGGAAGTGCTCCTCCCCGGGCCACTCCTCCTCTCGCCCGCCGTTGAAGAAGTAGGTGACGTGCGCGTACTTCTCGGTCTCCGCCACGTGGAGCTGGTGGTCACCCTGATCGGCGATCACCTGGGCGAGCGTGGTCTCGGGCTCGCGCGGCGGGAACGCGACCGGGTAGGGCCAGCCATGGTGGTACTCGGTCATCGTCGTCAACTCGAAGGCGCCTGCGCCGGCGCGGTCGAACTCGTCGAAGTCCGGCTCGCCGAGGGCCCTGGTCATCTGCCTGGCACGGTCCGGGCGAAAGTTGACGTAGACGAACGGCTCGTCGGGCTGCGGCGCCGTCGTAGTCGCCGATCACCGTCGGCTCGATGAACTCGTCGGTGACGTCCTCCTCGTAGGCGTCGCGGATCGCCTGCACGGCCGTCTCGGCGCGCGGCGCCTCGGCGTGGACGATCGCGTCGTAGGCCTTCTTCGTCCGATCCCAGCGCCGGTCGCGGTCCATGCCCCAGTACCGGCCGCCAACCGTGGCGATCCGGCCCGTGTGGCGGAGCCAGCGCTCGACCTCCTCCACGTAGCCGGCGCCGTTGTGGGGAAGCGTGTCCCTGCCGTCGGTGAGGACGTGGAGCACGAGATCCGAGACTCCCTCCTCCCCGGCGAGCTCGATCATGGCCTCGATGTGCTCCCAGCCCGAGTGAACGCCGCCGTCGGAGACGAGTGCGATCGCGTGCAGGCGGCCGCGGCGGGACTCGCGCGCGGAGCCGCAGGCTGCGCGCAGGGCGGGGTTCTCGAAGAAGCTCCCGTCCGCGATCGCGTCGTCGATGCGCATCAGGTCCTGCTTGACGACCGCTCCGGCACCAAGGTTGAGATGGCCGACCTCGGAGTTGCCCATCTGCCCGTCGGGGAGGCCGACGTCGCGGCCCGAGGTGGAGAGCTCCGTGTGCGGATATCCCGCCCAGAGCTCGTCGAAGATGGGCGTATTGGCCTGCGACACCGCGTTTCCGGGGCCGTCGGGGGCGAGGCCGAAGCCGTCCAGGATCACCAGCGCCAGTGACGGCACCGGCACGCTGGTCGGCCCTGCCGGCAGGCTCATCAGGAGGCCGCTTCGACGATCGCCGCGAAGTCGGCCGGGTCGAGGCTCGCCCCGCCGACGAGCGCGCCGTCGACGTCGGGGAGCGCGATCAGCTCGGCCGCGTTGCCCGGCTTGACCGAGCCGCCGTAGAGGATCCGAATCGCGGCAGCGGCCTCGCCCGAGCGGCTCTCGATCAGCCCGCGGATCAAGGCGCACGCCTCCTGCGCCTGCTCGGGCGTCGCCGTGCGACCCGTGCCAATCGCCCAGATCGGCTCGTAGGCGATCACCACGTCGCCGAGCTGGTCCTCGGGGACGTCGGAGAGGTCGGCCTCGATCTGGCGCGTCAGGATCCCCTCGGTCTCGTCCGAGTCCCGCTGGGACTCGTTCTCCCCCACGCAGAGGATCGGCTCGAGACCGGCGCGCAGCGCCGCCGGCACCTTGCGGGCGAGGGCCTCGTCCGTCTCGCCGAAGTACTGCCGGCGCTCGGAGTGGCCGAGGATCACGCCGTCGACTCCCAGCTCCATCAGCATCGGTGCCGAGACCTCGCCGGTGAAGGCACCGTCGGCCTCCTCGTGCATGTTCTGGGCGGCCACCCGGGCGCGGCTCTGGGCGCAGTGCTCGACCGCTGTCTTCAGCGAGAGGAAGGGCGGGCAGATGACGACTTCCGGGCCGGCCTCGGGGACGCTCGGCAGGAACTCGGCGAGGAAGCGCTCGGTCTCCTCGATCGTCTTGTTCATCTTCCAGTTGGCGGCCAGGATCGGCGTGCGGTCAGGCATCCTGGAGAGCCTCCACCCCGGGCAGATCGCGTCCCTCGACCAGCTCCAGCGAGGCGCCGCCGCCGGTCGAGATCCAGTCCACCGAGTCCGCCAGGCCGAACTTATGCAGGGCGGCCACGGAGTCCCCACCACCGACCACCGTGTGCCCGGGCGCCTTGGCGACCGCCTCCGCAACGGCGCGCGTGGCGGCGTCGAACGGCGGGATCTCGAAGGCGCCCATCGGCCCGTTCCAGAAGACGGTCCCCGCCCGCCCGATCCTCTTGGCGAAGTTCGCCGCGGTGTTGGCGCCGACGTCGAGGCCCATCCAGCCCTCGGGGACGTCCACCCCGTTCAGATCTCGGGTTTCGGTGCCGGCGTCGAGCTCCCTGCCGAGGACCAGGTCCTCCGGCAGCTCCAGCATCGTGTCGCTCTTCTCCGCCTCGGCGAGCACGCCTTTGGCGGACTCGACCCCCTCGTCCTCGACAAGGGAGTTGCCCGTGTCCCGGCCCTCGGCCTTGAAGAAGCTGAAGCACATGGCCCCGCCGATCAGGATCTCCTCGGCGAAGCCGAGAAAACGGTCGATCACCCCGAGCTTGTCGGTGACCTTCGCCCCGCCGAGGACGACGATCAGCGGGCGCTGCGGGTCGTCGCGGACAGCGGTCAGCTGCTTCACCTCCTCCTCCAGGAGCAGGCCGGCGTAGCCAGGCAGGTGGTGCGCGACGCCCTCGGTTGTCGCGTGGGCCCGGTGGGCGGTGCCGAAGGCGTCGTTGACGTAGAGGTCGGCGAGCTCGGCGAGGGCCTTCGCCAGCTCGGGGTCGTTCTTCTTCTCACCGTCCTCGAAGCGGCTGTTCTCGAGCAGCAGGACCTCGCCGGGGGCCAGTTCGGAGGCCATCGCGCTCGACCTCGTCGCCGACCAACGCCGGGGCCAGCGTGCACGGGGCGTCCAGCAGCTCGCCGAGCCGCTTGGCGACCGGGGCCATGGAGAGGCTCGGGTCGTGCCCCTTGGGACGTCCGAGGTGCGAGACGAGGACGATGCTCGCGCCGCGGTCGCGCAGCAGCTCGATCGTGGGCAGCGAGGCGCGGATCCGCGTGTCGTCGGCGACCTTGCCATCGTCCAGCGGGACGTTCAGGTCCGCGCGCAGCAGGACCCGACGGCCATCGACCTCAGCGTCCCTGACGCTCGCCTTTGCGAACGAGCGCGACGCCGTCTCGTCAGGCACTTACCGCGGCCGGCTGCAGCACCTTCTCCGCCAGATCGACACAGCGGTTGGCGTAGCCCCACTCGTTGTCGTACCAGGAGAGGAGCTTGACGAAGGTTCCGTCGACCACCTTGGTCTGCTCGGCGTCGAAGACCGAGGAGTGCGGGTCGGTGACGATGTCCGTGGAGACGATCGGGTCCTCGGTGTACTTGAGGATCCCCGAGAAGGGGCCCGAGGCGGCTTCCTTCATCGCCGCGTTGATCTCCTCCTCGCTGGTCGCCTTCGAGACGTCGCAGGTCAGATCGACCAGCGATCCGGTGATCACCGGCGCGCGGACCGAGATGCCGCTGAGCTTGCCCTCCAGATCCGGCAGGACGAGGCCGACCGCCTTGGCGGCCCCGGTGCTGGTCGGGATCAGGTTGATCGCCGCCGCACGGGCGCGGCGCAGGTCCTTGTGGGGCATGTCCTGGAGGCGCTGGTCGGCCGTGTAGGCGTGGATCGTGGTCATCAGGCCGCGATCGATGCCCGACCATGTCGTGCAGCACCTTGGCCACCGGCGCCAGGCAGTTGGTCGTGCAGGAGGCGTTGGAGATGATGTTGTGCTTTTCGGGGTCGTAGTCGTCGAAGTTGACCCCGAGGACAACCGTGATGTCGGGCTCCTTGGCGGGCGCCGAGATGATCACCTTCTTCGCGCCTGCCTCCAGGTGCTTGGCGGCGTCGTCCCGGCCGGTGAACAGGCCCGTGGACTCGATCACGACCTCGACCCCGAGGTCGCCCCAGGGGAGAGCGGCCGGGTCCCTCTCGTTCAGGACCTTGAGCTCCTTGCCGTCGACGCTGATGCCGCCGCCGGAGACCTCGATCTCACCCGGGAAGCGACCCAGGACGGTGTCGTACTTGAGCAGGTGGGCCATCGTCTCGGCGTCGACAAGGTCGTTGACAGCGACGAACTCGAGATCCGACCCCGCCTCGAGCGCGGCGCGGAAGAGGTTCCGCCCGATGCGCCCGAAGCCGTTGATGCCCACCTTGACTGCCATTTGAAGTCCTCCTAGCCGGGGTTTGCTCTATTCAAATTATCGAGCCAGTGCTCGCCCCGTCCCCGTGCGGAGCACGGAGATCCCTCAGCGGTCGTGAGCGACGCAGACCTCGACGAGGTAGCCGTCGGGGTCGTTGAGGCGGCAGGCGTAGTTGCCCGGGCCGAAGGAGGGGGCGCTCCCGGGCTCGGCAACCGGCTCGCCGCCGTTCTCGGAGCCCGATTCGAACGAGGCCTTGACGGCCGGGATGCTCTTCGCCGGGAATGAGATCAGGCCGTATCCGGGCCGCTGTGAGTCGGCCAGCTCGATGAAGAACTCCGCCTTGATCAGCCCCCAGCTGACCGAGTTCGCGGGCGCATCCTGGCGGCGCCAGCCCAGCGGCGCCAGGATCGAGTCGTAGAAGGCGCCGCTGCGCTCGAGGTCTGTGACTTTTACGGCTGCGTAGTTGAGCATCAGGAGATGAGGGGAGATCGAGACGTTCCCTGCCGACCAGCGCGCCGAATTGCTCCTCTCTCACGCGGTCGGCCTTCGACCCTCAGATTACAGGTGAGGCCGAATCCGGCGTCAGCGCCGTGGCTCCCAGCGAAAGAACCGGACCGCGATGACGAGGCCGAACAGGCCCCAGGCAGCGACGACGGCCAGATGTCCCCATTCGAATCCCGCGCCGGTCGTGTTCGGGTCCCATGCAGTGAACATCGCCTCGAAGAAGTGCCGAATCGGGAACGCGTCGGAGAAGTTGATGACACCGCTGGGAAGCTCATCCTGGGGAATGAAGACGCCTGACAGGAAGTAGAGCGGCAGCACCGTCGCATTGGTTACGGCCGGCGCGGCCTCAGCGGTCGGGATTGCGGCGGCGAGGGCAAAACCCAGGCAGGAGAAGGCGAACGCCCCAACCGCCAGCGTGACCAGCATTGCGGGCATCGTGTGGGTCGGGATCGTCACGCCATAGAGCAGATCGCCGATCACGCTGACGAGGGCGACCATGATCACCGAGATGACGAGCGAGTTCCCCACCCGCCCGGCGACGAACGCGGCCGGGGGCAGCGGCGTCCCGCGCACGCGCTTGAGCTGTCCCGCCTCGCGCTCCGCCGGGAGGTTCGTCGCCAGCTTGACCGTCGTCGCGGAGATCACGGCGAGCGAGATGATCGCCGGCACGTAGTAGGTGGCGCCCTTGACGTCGAGGCCGGAGATCTGGTTGTCCTTGAAGACGGTCGCCAGGATGAACAGGAAGATGCAGCGGGAGAGCCGCGGTGAAGAAGACGGCCGCGGGGTTGCGCCAGAAGACCTTCTGGTCGAAGCGGAACTGGTGCAGCACGACGGCCACCCCGCTCACGTTGTGCCTTCCCGCCCTGCGTCCGCGGCGCCCCCGTCGGTCAGCTCCAGGTAGACGTCCTCGAGGCTCGGGCGGCGGACCTGCAGCCCAGGCAGTGCGACGCCCCGCTCGCGTCGCCCAGGTGGTCAGCTCACGGAGCACCGGCACCGGGTTCGTCCGCGCTCAGCGAGACCGCGCCGGCGTCGATGCGGGCGCTCGTGCGCACGACATCGGGCAGGTCCGTGCGCGCCGACTCCCTGCGGCAGCCGGAAGCTGATCTCGGTGCGGGTGTCGTCCGTCGCCCCCGAGCTCCTCGGGCGACCCCGTCGCCACGATCCGGCCGGCTGAGATGATCGCCACGCGGTCGGCCAGCGCCTGGGCCTCGTCCATGTAGTGCGTGGTCAGGAAGACGGTCTTGCCGAGGTCGCGGAGGCCGCCGATCACGTCCCAGGCCTGGCGGCGGGCCGACGGGTCGAAGCCCGTCGTGGGCTCGTCCAGGAAGAGCAGCTCCGGGTCGCCGATCAGGGCGAGGGCCACGTCGAGCCGGCGCTGCTGGCCGCCGGAGAGCTTCGAGGTCCGCACGTTCGCCTTGTCGGCCAGGCCGACCAGGTTCACGGTGTCGTCGACGTCCCGGGGGTGTGCGTAGTACCCGGCGTACTGCTCGACCGCCTCGCGCGGGGTGAGCTCCGGGACCAGCCGGGACTCCTGCAGGACGAATCCGACCGGTTCGCGCCACTCCCGGTCCGCGCGCGGGCGGGTCGATCCCGAGCACGCTCACCTCGCCGCCGTTGCGCGACCGGTACCCCTCGAGGATCTCGACGGTGGTCGTCTTGCCGGCGCCGTTCGGCCCCAGGAAGGCGAAGATCTCGCCGGCGGTCGACCTCGAGGTCGATACCGCGCACCGCCTCGAAGTCGTCGTACGACTTGCGCAGCCCCTGGACGCTGATCACGGATTCGGCCACGGGCGGATGTTATGGACGGCTTCGCCCAGACGGCCGCCACAAAAACCGCTGACCGGAGCTGACAGCCGCCAGATGTCAGCTGGCGGCTGGACGTGGCTCCAGCTCCACGTCGCGGTGCACGAGTTGCAGCTTGACGTCGTCTCGATTGCCGAGGGCTCGGGCGATCCGGTCGGCGACTGTGACGGAGCGGTGCCTGCCGCCCGTGCAGCCCACCGCGATCGTCAGGTGCTGCTTGCCCTCGGCCACGTAGGCGGGCAGCAGGAAGTCGAGCAGCGGCATCAGGCGGCCGTAGAACTCGCCCGCCTGGGTGCCCGACTCGACGTACTCCCTCACCGGCTCGTCGAGACCGGTCAGCGGGCGCAGCTCGTCGACGTAGTGCGGGTTGGGCAGGAAGCGGACGTCGAGGGTCAGGTCGGCGTCGGACGGCGGGCCGTTCTTGAAGCCGAAGGTGAGGATCGTCAGGGCGAGCTGGTTCCCCTGGGCGTCCCGGCCGATCAACTCGGTGGCGATGCGCCGGCGCAGCGCGCCGCCGGTCAGCGAGGTCGTGTCGATGACGACGTCGGCGCGCTCCCGCAGCGGCGCGAGCAGCTCGCGCTCCTCGCGGATCCCGTCGACGATCCGCCCGCTGCGCGCCAGGGGGTGGCGGCGGCGAGTCTCCTTGTAGCGGTGGAGCAACGCGTCCTCGTCGGCCTCGAGGAAGACGACCTTGAGGTCGAGGCCGCCCGCCTCCAGCTCGCCGAGCACCGCCTGCAGGTCCTCGAAGTACTCGCCACCGCGCACGTCGGTCACGACGGCGGCCTTCTGCACCCCGCTGCCCTCGTGGCGGAAGAGCTCGCCGAGGCCGCCGATCATCCTCGGCGGCAGGTTGTCGACGCAGAAGTAGCCGCCGTCCTCGAAGGCCGCGATCGCCTCCGATTTGCCGGCGCCGGAGTAGCCGGTGATCACCACGAGCTCGACCCGCTTCTCGCCGGGGCCGGCGCCGTCTCCGTTCGGCGGGGCATCCTTGGCCATCAGCCCGCTCTGTGCAGTTGCCGGTGGATCTCGCGAGCGAGCTTACCGGGCACCCCGGGCACCGCCTCGAGCTCCTCGCGGCTGGCGGTGAGCAGGCTTGTCCGGCGAGCCGAAGTGACGCAGCAGCGCCCGCTTTCGCGCCGGGCCCACGCCGCGAACGCCGTCGAGCACCGACGCCGTCATCGCCTTGTCGCGCCGACTGCGGTGGAAGGTGATGGCGAAGCGGTGCGCCTCGTCGCGCACCCGCTGGAGGATCCGGAGGGCATCGGAGCCCTTCTCCAGCAGGATCGGGTCGGACCGCCCCGGGACGAAGACCTCCTCGATCCGCTTGGCGAGGCTGACCACCGCGACGCCCCGCTCGAGCAGCGGCTCGAGCGCCTTCATCCCCGCCGAGAGCTGGCCCTTGCCGCCGTCGATCACGATCAGGTCGGGGAGCGCAGCGAAGCTGGCGTCGCGGTCGGAGTCGTGCGGCGAGATGTCGGCCTGCTGCATGTAGCGGCCGATGCGCCGGGTCAGGACCTCGGTCATCGGGCGATTCAACGTGCGTCCAGGGCCGCTCCCGTTGCCGTCCTGATCGCCGCGGATGCCGAACTTGCGGTAGTCGGACTTCTTCGGAGCGCCGCCCTCGAAGACGACCATCGAGGCGACCGTGTGGGTCTCGCCGAGGTTCGAGATGTCGAAGCCCTCGATCCGGACCGGCACCCGCTCGAGGCCGAGCGCCTCCTGGAGCGAGGCGAGGGACTCCACCCTCTGCTGGCGGCGATGCTCCCGGCGCAGCTTGTCCTGGGCGAGCGCGAGCTTCGCGTTCTTCTCGGCCAGCTCGCGCAGGCGGCGCAGGTCGCCGCGCGAGGCGACGCGCACCTCGACCTGCGAGTCACGCTGGCTGCTCAGCGCCTCGGCGAGCACGGTCGTGCGGCCCTTCAGCTCGGGCCCGACGACCACCCTCCCGGGCACCGCGGGCGCGGCGCCGTAGTACTGGAGCAGGAAGGTCTCGGCGACCTCGCCGGGATCGCGGTCGTCGCCGGCGGCCTCGTCCTCGCCCGCCAGATAGAAGCCCTGCCGCTCGGCCAGGACGCCGTCGCGAACCTGGAAGACCTGCGCGTTCGCGTCGCTTCCCTCCACCGCCACGGCGATCAGATCGGCGCTCCCCAGCGAGCCGCCCGCGACCTGCTGGCGCTCCATCATGCTCCGGACGGCGTTGAGCCGGTCGCGAAAGAGCGCCGCGCGCTCGAAGTCCTGCGCCTCGGACGCCTCCTCCATCTTCGCCTCGAGGTCGTCGGCGATCTCCTTGTAGCGGCCGGAGAGGAAGCCGACGATGCGGTCGATGTTGCCCCGGTACTCCTCCTTGTCGATGTAGCCGACGCAGGGCGCCTGGCAGCGCTTGATGTAGTAGTCGAGGCAGGGGACGCCCGAGCGCCGCCCGGGCTCCGGCCCCTCGCAGGTGCGGTACTGGAAGAGCTTGCCGAGCAGGTCGAGGGTCTCGCGGACCCGCTTCGCGCTCGAGAACGGGCCGAAGTAGGCGCGGTTCGGGCGATGGCGCTCGCGAGTGAAGTAGACGCGCGGGAACTCCTCGTCGAGGCTGACGCCGACGTACGGATACGACTTGTCGTCCCGCAGCCGGATGTTGAAGCGCGGCCGGTAGCGCTTGATGAAGCTCTGCTCCGCCAGCAGCGCCTCCGGCTCGTTCTCCGTGACCAGGAACTCGATCGAGTCCGTGCGGTCGATCAGCTCGGCGGTGCCGCCCATGCCCGATCCGCGGCCGCCGCCCTTGCCGGCGAAGTGGGAGGCGACCCGCTTGCGGATCGAGTTCGCCTTGCCGACGTAGAGCGCGTCGCCCGCGCGGTTGCGGAAGACGTAGACGCCCGGAGCGTCGGGTAGCTCCTGGCGCTGATCGGCCAACTTCTTGCTGCTCTTGGGCACAAACGACAGGGTAGGGTCCCGGGTCGGCGGCCCGGACGCAAGCGGACGAGCCGCCGTTATGGTGGCCCAGGAGGCTCAGATGGCAACGACGACCGCAGAGACCGAGATTCCGTTGCTGACCAGCGATCCCCCCGAGCTCGAGACGCTCGACATCGAGGTGGACGGCCAGGTCGGGACGCTGACGCTGAACCGGCCCGACGCGCTCAACGCGATGAGCCCGGAGCTGATCGGCGAGCTCACCACCGCGGCGGCCTGGCTCGCCGATCGCGCCCCGATTCGCGCCCTGATCGTCACCGGCGCCGGGCGCGCGTTCTGCTCGGGCGGGGACGTCAACTGGTTCAAGCGAGGCGTCACCGACGAGGGCGTCGACCTGCCCTCCGAGGTGCGGCGCGGCGCCGAGGCGCTGCACAACGCGATCGTCGACATCCGGCGCATCCCCTATCCGGTGATCGCCGCGGTCAACGGCCCCGCCGCGGGCGCGGGCATGTCGCTGGCGCTCTCCGCGGACATCCGCATCGCCTCCGAGGACGCGTTCCTGGCGATCGCCTACGGGCGCATCGGCGCCGCCCCCGACGGCGGCATGACCTACTTCCTGCCGCGGGTCGTCGGCCCGGCCAAGGCGCTCGAGCTGGCGCTCAACGACCCCAACCTCGACGCCAAGGCGGCGCTCGAGGCCGGGCTCGTCACCGAGGTGGTTCCCGCCGACCAGCTGATGACGCGGGCGCGAGAGAAGGCGGAGAAGCTCGCCGCCAAGGCCCCGTACTACGTGCGGATGACCAAGCGCCTGCTGCACGAGAGCATCGAGAACTCGATCAACGACCACCTGCAGCTCGAGCGCCACGGAATCGCCGACAGCATGGGAACCGAGCGACCTGCGGCGCGGCGTCACGGCCTTCTTCGGCGGGCGAGACGCCGACCTTCGAGGGCGACTGACCAATCCCAAGTGCTCAAGGGCCCGTAATAGAGTGGGCCAACCTGGCGACAAGAGAAAGGTGTTCCGGATGAGACGAGCTTCAGCAGTGCTGGTGTTTGCGGCGCTGGCCGTTGTCGGCCTGGCGGCCTGCGGCAGCAGCAGCAACGACAACTCCACGACGGCGGCATCGACGCCCCGCGTCGACGACCCCCGCCGCCGGAGGTGGCGCCGGGGGTGGCGGCTCGACCGTCGATATCTCGACGCCCGGTGGCAGCACCCTGGCCTACGACCAGAAGGACGTCAGCGCCAAGGCCGGCAGCGTGACGATCAACTTCGACAACAAGGAAGCGCTCCAGCACGACGTGGCCGTTGCCGACTCGTCGGGCAAGGTCCTTGGTCAGACCGATCTGGTCTCGTCGGGCACGGCGAATGCGACCGTGGACCTGCAGCCCGGGCACGTACACGTTCTACTGCACGGTGCCGGGCCACAGGGACGCCGGCATGGAAGGAACGCTGACCGTCAAGTAGCGCGGGACCAGCGCATGGCGCGCGGGTCCTGTCGCGGAATCTCACCGCGGATCGAGGCATCTCACCGCGGCTGAGATTCCGCGCCACCCGCGCGAGATGCGTATCCCGCTGAGCTATTCGGGCAGAGCGCGACCGACGGAGTCGGCCACGCAGGCGGGCTTCTCGGAGCCCTCCACCTCCACCTTGAAGCGGGTCACGATCTGGAACCAGCCGCCGCCGACTTCCTCGATCTCGACCACCTCGGCGGTCGCTCGGATCCTGGAGCCGGAGGGAACCGGCGCCGGGAAGCGGACCTTGTTCCAGCCGTAGTTGACGCCCAGCTTGAAGCCGGTGGACTTCATGAGCTCGATTCGCAGCCCGTCGATCAGCGACAGGGTCAGGTTGCCGTGCGCAACAGTCGTCCCGAACGGGCTCTCCTTCTTGGCCCGCTCGACGTCCGTGTGGATCCACTGGTGGTCGCCGGTCAGCTCCGCGAAGGCGTCGATGTCCTCCTGCGTCACCTCGCGCCACTCGCTCGGGCCGATCGTCTCTCCCTGCAGGGCCTTTAGCCCCTCGATCCCCTCCACCTCGACGGTCGCCATGGCTCGCACCCTACCTTTACCGCACCGAGTATGAATAGGCACCTGAAAGGTCTGTGGCCGACGTTGATGCTGCTGCTCGTGCTCGGCCTCGCCGCCTGCGGCGGGGGCGGTGGCGGCGGCGGAAACGGTCCAGGCTCAAAGCAGCTCAGCCTCGTGATCGGCAACTCGCTACCCCTGAGCGGGACGTCCAGGGCTCTCGGGGAGTCCGGCCAGAAGGCCTCGGATCTGGCCGTCGACCGGATCAAGCAGGCGATCGACGAGGCGGACGCCGAGCACACGATCCGCACCGTCTCCGAGGACCAGGGGGGCGACTCGGTTACCGCCGCGGAATCGGCGAGGAGGCTCGTCGACGACGATAAGGCCACCTGCCTGACCGGCCCGTGGTCATCCGACGCCATTGCCCAGACGGCTCAGGATGTCGTCATCCCCTCAAAGGCCCTGGAGATCGCACCCGTGCCGACGGGCCAGGATGTCGCGGACCTGAGTGACCACGACCTGGTCAACAGCACCGCCCTCCCCGAGTCGGCCGAGGGCTCAGCGCTTTCTGAGGCGATCGACCAGGACCTGGGCGGAGCGCAGGGTCACAGCGCCAACGTCGCGACGAGCAACGACACCTACGGCAGCACGCTGAGCCAGGACTTCATCGAGGACTGGCAGGGCAATGACGGGAGCCTAAGCGGCCTGATCGAGCTTGCGCCGCTACCCCCGGACGATTCCTCCGCCTACTCGGAGGAGGCCCAGCACATCACCAACGGCAGCCCCGACGCCGTCGTGCTGATCGACGACCTCAACGGCTTCACGCTGCTGACACCCGCACTCGCCTCCAGCTTCTCCTGGGACCCGAACACCGCCTGGGGGAGCGACCAGCTCGTCTCCCCCGGCCTTCCCGACCAGGCCGGGTCCGACGCGATCGACGGAATGCGTGCCCTTGCGCCGGGCGCCCCGAAGGGCGAGGAGTCCTCCTCCGCCTTCGTCGACGAGTTCAAGTCGGCCGATCCGCACGACGTCAAGCTGGCGCCGTACGCCGCCCAGGAGTTCGACGCGACGGTCCTCTGCTACCTCGCGGCGGTTGCCGCCGGCTCCACCGACGGGCAGCAGATGGCCGACCACCTGATCGACATCACGGCCCCCGGAGGCGAGGAGTTCACCTGGCAGCAGCTGCCCGATGCGATCAAGGCGCTCGAGGACGGCAAGGACATCGACTACACGGGCGCCTCCGGCCCGATCGACATGGACGTCCACGGTGACCCGACCGCCGGCGTCTTTGACGTCTACCAGTACACCCCCGGCGGCCTCGAGGTCGTCGGAGAGATCCCGGCCGAGAAGCCGAATCCAGCCACGCCGTAGCTTCAGCGGACCAGCCTGACCTCGAGCGGTGGGGAGAGCAGGACTCCCGCCCCGTCAGCCAGCGCCAGGATCCGCGCCACGTAGGCACGCGTCTCCGGGTACGGCGGCACGCAGCTGCAGGCCGCGACGGCGCCGGGACCGGCGTTGTAGGCGGCCAGCGCCAGCGGCACCGAATGGAAGCGGCGCAACAGGTCGGACATCAGGTGCGCCTGCGCGTCGATCGAGGCGACCGGGTCGAAGGGGTCGCGGAGGCCGTAGGAGCGCGCGGTGGAGGGAATGAACTGCGCGATCCCGAGCGCGCCGGCGGGCGAGACGGCCCGCGGGTTGAAGCCGGACTCGGCCATCAGCTGGGCCGCGAGCAGCCCGGGCGAGACGTTCCAGCGCGACGCCGAGCGCAGCAGTGGCTCCCTGTAGGGAGCCGGGACGAAGCTCGGGATTCCGGAGCTCTGCCCGAGGCCCTCCTGCTCCCCGAGCGCCCCGGCGCCGGTGACGACATTGCCCGCATCGGAGCACGGCGGCGGCCCAGCCTGGTAGCCGAAGTGCCAGGCCTCCCAGCTGTAGCGCTGCACGAAGCCGAAGCGATCCGCGTTGGCGTGAAGCCAGCCGTAGGCCGGCGAAGGCCCCAGGTCAAGCTCCGTGGCGCAGCGGTGGAGGGAATGGCCCGGCGGCGCCACCCAGCGCGGATCGGGGTGGCGCGCGAACAGCTCGGCCTGCTCCGCGTCGGAGCGAAAGCCGGAGACCACGACGAGGTCAAGGCCTGCGCGCTTCGCCGCCGCCGCCATCCGGTCGTAGGCGACCGCCACATCGGGCCGCATGCCCTCCCCGTCCCGATAGACGAGCGCGCCCGAGTAGCCGCCCCCCTCCGCGCGCGAGGGCATCCCGGTCCAGGAGGAGACCGGCGCCGAGGCCTCCGCGACGGCGGAGGCCTCCACCCGGATCGGGGGGCGGTCACCGAGGCGATGGCCGCCCGGAAGCCGTTCCGGATCAACCTCGCCGACGACGGTGGCGCGAGCCTGCAGGGGCGGATCGGCGGCGGCGTCCGGGAAGGAGATCCGCAGGCGCGCCGGATCGACGCGGTTGTGCCGCGCCGCGCCCATCGCCGCGAGCCTGGCGCGAGACAGGTAGTCGGCTCGCGAGAGGTGCCGCGGGTTGGGCGCACCGTCCGCGAGCCGCGCCGGAGAAAGCAGCCGCGGCACGTCGTCGCGCATGCTGCGAACGGCTGAGAGCGCCGCCAGGTCCGCGGCCCTCTGCACCCTCCCCCTCCCCGTGGCGGCCCCGCCGATCGCTGCGAGAGCCAGCGCGGCGAGGACCAGGATCAGCCCGGCGCCGAGCACTGCGGGCAGGGCCTGGCCACGCTCACGATCCGCGACCCGCCCGGATGCGTCGGGACCCGGCCGGCCGAGCCCCAGCAGCCGCCGCGCGATCGCGCGGCCAGTCTCGGAGACCCAGCCGCCCGCCCGAGCGCCGGCCAGGGCGCGCCGAGCGGCAAGCTGTCCCGGCGGCCTGGAGGCGACGCGAGCCGGCAGCCCGCGGCGTGCCAGCTCGTCCACCGCCAGGGCCGCAAGAGGCCGCTCGGCGGGCAGCGAGACGAGCAGGCAACCCCCGGCCGCGCCCAGTCCCGACGTCTCCAGCGCCGGGACCCAGAGCCGCCCGGGGAGGTGCACCACGGCGAGCTCTGCGTCCGATTCCGAGATCGCCGCCGCCGCCTCGGCGAGCGGCTCATCCCGCTCGGCCAACGCCAGGTGGCAGAGGTGACCTCGCGCGGACGCCCTGACGCCGGCGACTCTCAATCCGTCCTCGATCCGTCGCGACCCCGACGACGCGAGCAGGGTCGCGCCGCGGCGGCGGGCGGCCTCCCCCACCTCGATCAGCAGCGTTCCCGCCCCCGTCAGGACCGCCGCCTCGACGGCCACCGCGGCGGCCAGTCCCAGGCTCTGTCCCCGGCCGGTCCCCGTGACGAGGATCGCCGGGGTCATCGGCCGCTTCCCTTGGGAGACCGCGACCAGGCCTCCGAGCTGACCGTGAGCGCGTCGGCCACGGCGGCAAGCGGGGCGGGCGGGCGCAGCTCCACCCTCACCCTGCCGCCGTCGGCGCTCACCCGCGAGCGTCCCCGGGCCCAGCCGGGCAGCGCCTCCCGCGCGGCGCTCCGCCGGTCGCGCCCGGAGGCGCCCGCCAGGGCCCCCGCCTCCGCGGCGCCGTCGGCGATGGTCAGCGAGTAGCCGACCAGCAGCAGCTGCAGGGCGAGGGCGGCCGCCAGGGCCAGCGCCGGCAGCGCCGCGAGCAGCTCGACCGAAGCCTGGCCGTCCGCCGAGGCTCTAGCTGCCATCCCCGTCGAGGGTCGAGGCGGCGGTGACGGACGGCAGCTCGACCCCAGGGAGGAGCGCCGGCACCCGGACCTTCACCCGCACGCCGTCGCCGGAGCGGATCACGGCGTCGTGGCGCAGCGATCCCGGGAGCGCCTCCCGCGCCGCGGACCTCGCGTCCGAGCCGACCTGCTCGGCGCGGGCGCCGGCTCGTGCGGCGTTGCCGGCCGACCACAGCGCCCAGCCCACGGCGACGGTCTGGGCGGCGATCACCAGGCAGACAGCGAGCGCGGGCAGAACGGCGACCAGCTCGACCGAGGCCTGGCCGCCACCCATCGCGGCCTCGCGCTCCTCATTCCAGGTCATGGGCCGAACCTAGGCCCGACCCCGTCACGCGATGCGCGCGAAAGCCTACGAGTACGTCGTAGCGCTGCGCCAGACCAGGAAGATCACCCCGACGCATCCAGCCATCAGCGCGATCCAGAGGAGGACGCCGCCCGTCCAGGAGGCGAACTCGTCATAGCCGACCACCAGCAGCGCTATTGCCCCGACCGCTCCGAACAGCCCGGCCTTGCGGCCGTCGGTCAGCGTCGCCAGGGTGAGCTGCTGCTCACGGTAGACCCGGTAGACGAGCCAGGCGATCGCGGCGAAGAAGATCATCATCAGCGCCGAGAGGACTGTTGCCGCGGCGGCCCCGCCCCCGGGCAGGAAGTCGACCCCGGCCGCCAAGGCGGCGATGATCGCGATGTTCCGGAGCGTCTGCAGCACCGCGCCGATTCTAGGAGAGACGCGCCGGAGAAAATTGCGCTTGCAACTGAAACGGCGATGTGAAAGAACTGTCAACCAGTTTTGGCCGAATTTGCGGAAATCCGACGAACCCAAATTGCGAATCAGGGATCGCGTCGTTAGCGTTTCGACAGATGACCGAAGTCTCGATCACGACCTGAGCCTCGTACGGACTCGGATTCGGCGATCTCCGCCCTCCGCTTCGCCCGCCGGGTTCACTTCGGCCAGCACCGGAAGCAGACCGGTGAGCAGTTCGTCGAGCACCCGATCGCGGTTGCCCGGCTGCTCACGGAGTCCGGCTACGACGGCCCGCTGATCTCCGCCGCGTACCTGCACGACGTCGTCGAGAAGACCAACGTGGAGCTGGACGAGATCCGCGAGCGCTTTGGTCCCAGCGTGGCGGACCTGGTCGACTGCCTCAGCGAGGACCCCGAGATCGCCGGCTACGCGGCGCGCAAGCGGGCCCTGCGCAGCGGGATCCTCGCGTCCGGCGGCGACCCGGTGATCATCTACGCCGCGGACCGGGTCGCCAACATGCGCGACTGGCGCAAGGTCCCGCCCGAGGACCGCGCCGCCGTGGGGGACCGCCTCGGCACCACCCTCGAGGAGCGGCTCCAGCTCTGGTCCGAGGACCTCGAGGAGCTTCACGACCTCGACCCGGAAACCCCGTTCCTGAGCCAGATCGAGGCCGAGCTGAGCGCGCTCAAGGCCGAAGCCGGGCCTCGGTAACAACCGGTTCACATCAGGGGTTATTCCGGATCCATCACGCCGCCTGACTGACTATCCTGCGCTTCGCCGCGACCTACGCGGAACCCGCTGAAGCTTCACCTACTCCCTGACGCCCGCCGACCACAGCCAATTCGCGATCGGCTTTGATCGCCGCGATCTGCCCAGGCTCCATGAGCTCTGGGACGAGATCGTGCTCTCGGAGCGCTGGTCAGAGGGCGAGATGACCGCCCGCTTCGAGGCGGCCTGGGGCGAGCTGCATCGGCTCGGGTCGGTCGCCACCGGCGGCTGGAGCGGCGCGGCGCTCGCCGCGCTCGACTTCGCCGGCGTCCGCGGCGAGAAGGTCCTGTGCCCCTCCAACACCTTCATGGCGACCCCGCTCTCGATCATCCACTCGGGCGCCGAGCCCGTCTTCGTCGACTGCAACCGCGAGGACCTCTGCATGTCGTTCGAGGACTTCCAGCGCAAGGCCGAGGAGCACAGACCGCGCGCCGCCGTTCTGGTCCACATCGGCGGCCACGTCGCCTTCGAGGTCGAGCGGATAGCCGACTACTGCCGGGCCGAGGGGATCTTCCTGCTGGAGGATTGCGCCCACGCGCACGGCGCCCGCTGGGGCGATCGGCGTCCCGGCAGCTGGGGAGATGCCGGCGCCTACTCCTTCTACGCGACCAAGACGATCTCCACCGGCGAGGGCGGCATGCTCGTCTCCGGCAACGACGAGCTGCTCGAGCACGCCCGCGCCTTCCGCAACTACGGCAAGCCCGATCACAGGGTCGAGGGCCTCAACCTGCGGATGAGCGAGTTCACGGCGGCGATCGGCCTGATCCAGACCGAGCGGCTGGAGGAGATCGTCGCCCGCAAGAACGCGATCGCGCGCGAGCGGCTCGACCCCGTCTACGCGTCTCACCTCGAGCTGCCCGAGGGCATGACCTCGGGCCTCTACAAGTACATCGTCTTCGAGGAGATCGAGCGATCCACCGGCAAGGTCTACGAGGATCCCTGCCACCGGATCATGGGAACCGGCGACGAGCTCCCGAACACCGACTGGGTCGCCCGGAACCACTGGTGCGTGCCGCTCTACTACGCGCCCGCGCTTGAGTCCGACGAGATTTCGGTCGAGGAGACAGCATGAGCAAGGTCTTGGTCACCGGCGGCTCGGGCTTCATCGGCTCGCACGTGGTCGACAAGCTCGCCGACGCCGGCTTCGAGCCTCGCATCTACGACCTCCGGGAATCGCCGCACCATGAGCCGGGCTCCGTGGACACGGTGATCGGCGACCTCTTCGATCAGGAGACGCTCAACGAGGCGATGGAGGACTGCGACGCGGTCGTCCACCTCGCCGCCTACGCCGACGTGGGCATCGTCGCCGATCAGCCGGTGAACGCCGAGGAATGCAACGCGCGCGGCACGCTCGCCGTACTCGAGGCCGCCCGGGCAACCGGCACCCGGGTCATCTACGGCAGCACGATCTGGGTCTACGGCGCCTCCGGCGACGGCCTGATCGACGAGGACGCGCCGCTCGGCCTGCCCGACCATCTCTACACCGCCAGCAAGCTGGCCGGGGAGATGTACTGCACCTCCTACGCCGAGCTCTATGACGTGCCCTGCACGATCCTGCGCTTCGGCATCCCCTACGGCCCGCGCGCCAGGCCGGCTGCGGTGATCCCGATCTTCGTCTCCAAGGCGCTCAAGGGCGATCCGCTGACGATCGCCGGGGATGGCCTGCAGACCAGGCGCTTCGTGTACGTCGAGGACCTGGCGGAGGGGGTGGTCGCGGGGCTCGAGCGAGGCGCGGCGGGCCGCGTCTACAACCTCGCGGGCGATGAGACGGTGACGATCCGCGAGCTCGCGGACGTCGTCTCGGGCCTGATCGACGACACCGAGATCGTTCACACCCCCGGCCGCAACGGCGACTTCGGCGGCGCGGTGATCTCGAACGAGCGGGCCGCCGATGAGCTCGGCTGGCGTGCCTCGACCCCGCTGCGCGAGGGCGTCCGCCGCTACCTCGCCTGGCTCGCGCCCGAACGCGCCCCCGCCGCGGAGCCAGAGCCGGTGCTCGCGCCCGAGCCCGTCCACGCTCCGGTGGCGGCGTTCGAGCCGGTCGCCGCCATGACCGAGCCGCGCGGATGGCCGAGCGCCCCGACTCCGTCCTGGCCCAGCGCATGGGTGGTCACCCTGGCCTGCGCCGCCGGGACGCTGATCCCGTCGGCCCTCGCCTTCCGCACCGACGACTTCGGCACCGGGCAGGCCGGTTACGTCGCGATCACCTGCCTGATCGCGATCCTGGCCTCACTTTCGCTCATACCCCTTGGAGCGGGCGGTCGACCGGCCAGGGGCGGGGTGATCGCCGGCTGGCTGATCGCCGGCTACGTGGTCCTCGAGACGCTCCCCTGGACGCGCAACATCCTCAACCTCGGCATGCCTCACAAGGGCACGATCGTGCTGAGCGCGATGGGCCTCGCGATCGCGCTGGTGGTGGCGACTGCGGCGACCCGATGGCTCGAGGACGAGGAAGCCGCCGCCGACACGGTTTCCTAGCGGCGGCCGCCTGCAGCCGGGTATTCACGCCGATACTGGCTTGAGTCCCGCCGACCTGATCCTCTCCACCACCATCGGCAGCGCCGCCACCGTCCCGCGCCAGCAGCCCGGCTCGCTGTAGTGATCGGCGTCGTGGAGCAGCATCACGTCACCGGCGTCCAGGTCACGCGTCACCTCGGCCGCGATCTTCTCCGGCGGCCTGGCGGCTCGCCAGTCGTGACCCCAGCGCGACCAGAGCAGTGAGCGGAGCCCCCGGGCCCTCACCTCGACCATCCCCGGATAGCTGAAGATGCCGTACGGCGGCCGGTAGATCTCGGGGCGCAGGCCGACCGCGTCTTCGATCGCGGCGATCCCGCGCTCCAAATCCTCGACGAAGGTGCGCGGCGCCAGGCGGAGCATGTTGCGGTGCCGGTAACCGTGTATCGCCACGACGTGGCCGGCTGCGGCGACCTCGGCGGCCAATGCCGGTTCGCGCTCGACCTGCTCGCCGCAGAGGAAGAAGGTGCCCTTCGCGTCCGCCGCCTCCAGCGCCTCCAGCACCGCGGGCGTCCCCTCGGGATGGGGGCCGTCGTCGAAGGTCAGCGCGACGCCGGCAGAGTCGCCGATTCGCCGCGGCAACCCGAGCGCCTCGGCGACTCCCGGCACGATCGGAGCGAGCGCGGGTGTCCACCATGCCGCCGCTGCGGCGGCCGAGCCGATCAGGAGTGCTGGAGCCGCTTTCACTGGCAGGATGGTGCCACTGATGAGGTGTTACCAGTGAGCGGGGAGATCGCGCTCGGCTTCGGCCTGGCGACGGCAGCCGCCTGTTGCTACGAGACCGGCTACGCGCTGCAGGCGATCGAGGCCCGCCGGGCGCCGGCCGAGCGGGCCCTGAAGCCGTCGCTGATGACGCACCTGATCCGGCGGCCGCTCTGGGTCGGCGCGACCGCTCTGTCCCTGGTCGGCTGGCCGCTGCAGATCCTCGCGCTCACGCACGCGCCGCTGACCCTGGTCCAGCCGGTGCTCGCCCTTGGCCTGCTTCTGCTTCTGGTGCTCGGCGTGCGAATCCTCGGCGAGCACGTGGGACCAAGGGAGATCGCCGCCGTAGTGCTGATCATCGCCTCGGTCGGCGTCTTCGCCTGGGCGGCGCCCCGTGAGCCGGGCGAGGTCGAGCGGAGCGCGGGGCTCGTCATCGCACTTGGCATCCTCGCGGTCGTCACGGTGACGCCCTACTTGATCGGGCTGATTGCACACCGCCCGTTCCCGATGCTGATGCTGGTCGCAAGCGCGGGCGCAGCGGACGGGATGGCGGCATTCGTCGCCAAGATCGTCGCCCAGGACGCCTCGGAGGGAGCCCTGCTGGCGGTGATCGCCTGGGCGGCCCTGGTCGCCGCGGTCGTGCTCGTCGGCGTGATCAGCGAGTCCACCGCCCTGCAACGCTTCGCCGCCACTCGGGTTGCCCCCACGGTGCTGGTCATGCAGATCGTGATCCCGGTCGTGATGGCGCCGCTGGTCGGCGGCGAGGGCTGGAGCAACACACCGCTGGGCGGCGCGGTGCTCGTGATGGCGCTGGTGACGGTCGCCCTAGGCGCCGGCCTGCTGGCGAGCTCTCCCGCGGTCGCCCAACTCGCCGTCGGCGAGGCCGAGGACCACGGAGGCGGCGGTGGGCAGCCTGGCGAATGAGCGGTCCGGCGCGCCGCTCGCTGCCAGGGCGCGTACAAGAGCGCCCCCCAGCTCCTCCCGCGACCCGGCGACCTCCGCCAGGCCGAAGCGCTCGAACGCCGCGTTGTTGACGCGCACGTGCCCACGGCCCCACCCGTACGAGACAACCCCGCAGCCCTCCATGATCGCCTCGAGCACCGTCAGTCCCGCGGTGGAGTGGACGAGGACGTCTGCGGCGGCAAACCAGTCCGGCATCCGGTCGGTGAAGCCCTCGACCCTCACCCGCGGCTCGCCCGAGAAATGCCGCGTCAGCTCGGCCCGGAGCTCGTCGTTCCGGCCGCAGAGGCAGACGATGGTCGCGCCGGGAATACCCAGCGCCTCCGCCGCCGCACCCTCGAGGTCCCCGACCGCCCAGCCACCACCCGAAACGATCACCATGGGCCCCTCCGCCGGCAGGCCCAGCTCGCGGCGGGCATCGGCCTGGCTGCGCGGCTCGTAGAAGCGCTCGTCGGTGAGGCCGCGGACGCAGCGCACGTCCGTCCCGGGCGCGATCTCCCGCACCTCCTCGGCCGACTCGGGGTGGGTGATCAGATGAAGGTCGACGCCCGGATGGGCCCAGAAGCGCAGCGCGGCCAGGTCGGTGATGGCCGAGACGACCGGCGTGTCGATCCTTCCCTTCTGCCGAAGGTCGCCCAGCACCTCGGTGGTGCCAGGGTAGGTCGAGATCACGATGTCTGGGCGCCGCTCCAGCACCTCGCGCCTGATCGGCCGGGCGGCCAGCCACTGGGTCAGCCTGGCGGCGAACCAGCGCGTCGGGCGCACGTCGGTGATCAGCCTGTAGGAGAGGTCGAACACCCTGCTGCCCCACTTGGAGTGAAAGCGCGAGCTGTCCATGACGAGCCGGCGGGTGAGCCACCCGACCACGGCGAGCGAGTCGACGATCTCGACCTCGGCGCCGGGCGCCTCGCGCTCGATCCCGTCGGCGAGCACCCGGGCGGGCAGGTCGTGGCCTTCGCCGATCGACGCGCTGAAGATCAGGATCCTCAACGCGGGGGCAGGTTCTGCCTGCGCACGATCGGCCCCAGGAACCAGAATCCGATGAATGCGCTCGCCATCACCGCAGTGCTGATCACCGCCGTGGCGGTCCCGAAGAGAAAGTCGCTGATCAGCGCGATCGCCCCGCACATGGCGAGCGCCACCATCAGCATGCCGATCAGCGCGAGCCTGTTGGAGATCGTCACGATGAACTCCTTCTGCTGGCGCCGGAAGAGGATGCGGTGGCCGATGGTCGGGGCGACCAGCAGGACCGTCGCCAGGGACACGCAGATCAGCACCGCGAAGTAGAGCTTCTGATCGAAATCGCTCAGGTCGTCGAAGCGCTGAGAGAAGGGAACGGTGAGCAGGAAGGCGAACAGGACCTGGACTCCCGGGAGCGCCACCCGCAGCTCCTGGAGAAGGTCGGTGAGATTTCGGTCCGCGCGCTCCTCCTCTGACTCCTCCCTCCCGCTATCGCGATGGCGATCCACAGACGCGGCGCGGCTACGAGTGCTTGACGGCGATCGCCTCGATCTTGTGAGCGGCGGTCTCGGTGGAGTCGATGGCGCGCTCGAGCAGGCCGAAGATGTCCTTCCATCGGATCACCACCATGGGATCGATGCCGTTCGAGAACAGGGAGGCGAGGGCCTCGCGCCAAACCCGGTCGCCCTCGTTTTCGAGCCGGTGGATCTCCACCCAGTAGCGCTCCAGGTCGGTGAAGCTGCGCAGGTCCGTGAGCAGGGCCGAGACCTGCTCGCAGGACTGCGCGAGGATGTTGGCAAGGACGTGGGCCTGCTCCATCGGGGCCTCGATCGCGAACAGGCCCATGAAGTCGGCGGCCTCCTCGATGTCGTCGATGATGTCGTCGAGCTGCGTGGCCAGCGCGTAGACCTCGGCGCTGTCGAGGCCCTTGGGCGGCTCGAAGTTGAGGCGGCGGACGATCTCCTGCGTGATCCGATCGCCCTCCTGCTCGGCCTTGAGGATGTCACGCGCGACCCCGCTCTCCTCGGGCCAGGTGTCGAACATGTGCTCCAGCAGCTTCGCCCCGCGCAGGATGTTGGCGCCGGCCTCGGCGAGCAGACTCGAAATAGACCGCATCCCTACTTGTCACGGAGCGGAGGGGCACCGAGGGCCAGAGCTACCAGCGGTCGTAGCCGCTGACGACGGCCGCTGTCGGCCGCCCGCGTCGACGTGGCGCTCGAGAAGCTCGGTCTGCACGCTGCGCGGCTCGTCGCCGTTGAGCGTCCGTCGCGACCAGACCCCGTCGTCCCCCAGCTCCCACGCGTTCGTGTTGTCTGCGAAGGCTCGGTCGAGCGCGTCTGTGAGCTGGTCACGGTTCGCCTCGTCCTCGACCGGGGTGACGAGCTCAACCCGGTTGTAGAGGTTGCGGGGCATCAGATCCGCCGAGCCGATCAGGATCCGGGTCTCGTCCGGGCGCTCGAACGAGTAGATCCTCGAATGCTCGAGGAAGCGGCCGACGACCGATGCCACCCGGATGTTCTCCGACACACCCTGAACACCGGGGCGAAGCGCGCAGATGCCACGGATGTTGAGGTCGACCTCGACACCGGCCTGGGAGGCACGGTAGAGAGCCCTGATGCAGGGAGGGTCGAGCAGCGAGTTCATCTTCATCCGGATGCGGGCCGGGTGTTCCGGCGAGTGTGCCTCGATCGTCCGCTCGATCTCGCTGAGAATTCCCTCCTTGAGATTGAAGGGGGCGACCAGAACCTTGCGGTAGCCGCTCGGGCGGGCGTAGCCGGTCAGGTAGTTGAACATCTCGGCGATGTCGTCGCCGATCTCCTGGTTCGCGGTGAAGAGGCCGAAGTCCGTGTAGATGCGGGCGGTCTTCGGGTTGTAGTTGCCCGTCCCGATGTGGACGTAGTTGCGCACGCCGTCGCCCTCGCGACGCGCGACGAGGACGCACTTCACGTGGGTCTTGAGGCCGGGGATCCCGTAGACGACGTGGACGCCCGCCTCCTCGAGCGCCCTCGCCCAGCGGATGTTGGCGCTCTCGTCGAAGCGCGCCTTCAGCTCCACCAGGCAGACCGCCTGCTTGCCGGCCTCCGACGCTTCGATCAGGCCCGGGACCAGCGGCGAGTCCGCGCTCGTCCGGTAGACCGTCTGCTTGATCGCCAGGACGTTCGGGTCCTCCACCGCCTGGCGCACGAAGCGTTCCACAGACCCGGCAAAGGAGTCGTAGGGGTGGTGCACGAGGATGTCGCCCTGCCGCATGGCGCCGAAGACGTCGACCTCTCGCTGGGTGCGGCTCCCCTGCTGCAGCTGGGGCGGGGTGACCCCCTGCCACGGCGGATAGCGCAGCTCGCGGAAGCCCTGGATGGAGTAGATGTCGGTGAGGTCGTCGAGGCCCAGTGGCCCAGGGGACTCGTAGACCTGATCGGCCTCTATGTCCATCGCCTCGACCAGCTGGTCGCGGAGCCTCGGCTCCATCTCCGGCGTGACCTCGAGGCGCACCACCTCGCCGAAGCGGCGCCGACGCACCTCCTCCTCGACGGCGAGCAGCAGGTCGTCGGCCTCGTCCGAGATGTCGTAGTCGGTGTCGCGGGTAACGCGGAAGAGGGACTGGTGGACGATCTCCATTCCCGGGAAGAGGTCGTCGAGGTTGGCCGCGATCACGTCCTCGAGGGGCACGAAGGTGAGCCCGTCCCCGATCGAGAGAAAGCGGCGCAGCAGCTCCTTCGGCACCTTCACCCGGGCGGCGACCTCCTCGTCCTTCTCGGGGTTGCGGAGCAGGACGCCCCAGTTCAGCGACATGTTCGAGATGTAGGGGAAGGGCCGGCCACGGCCGATCACCAGGGGCGTCAGGGCCGGGAAGACCTGGCTGGTGAAGAGGTGCTCCACCTCCTCCCGCTCCGCCGCATTGGCGTCGGACAGGGAGATGATCCGGATCCCGTGCTCGGACAATGCCGGACGGATCTCGTCCGCGAAGCAGCGGCAGAGGCGCGCGCGCAGCTCGATCGTCCGCTGGCGGATCAGCGCGATGATGTCGGCGGCGGACATCGCGTCGGCGCCGCGAGCGTCGATCTTCGACTCCACCTGGTCGTGGAGGCCGGCGACTCGGACCATGAAGAACTCGTCGAGGTTGTCCTCGTAGATCGCGGCGAAGTTGACCCGCTCCAGCAGGGGGATCCGAGGATCCTCGGCGAGCTGCAGCACGCGGTCGTTGAAGTCGAGCCAGGAAAGCTCGCGGTTGAAGTAGAGCGACGGGTCCGAGAGATCGGGGTCCGAGACGCTCGTCCGCACCTCATCGGCGGAGAGCGCGGCTCCTCCATCGGCCGCGGCCCGCGTCGATTCGCTTGTCCTCTGGGCTAGCTCGTCGGTCACACAGTCACCTTAGCGGTGACTACTAAGCAGCTCTGACGAGCTTGATGCGTGGCTGATCCGCCGGCTCGATGACCCGGTCGTACCCATCGGCGAGCTGCGTCATCGCCGCTTCCCAGGTGCGCGCGCGGGCGGCCTCGAGGCCCTGGCGGCCGAGCTTGGCGCGCCAGGCGGGCGAATCGGCCAGCTGCAGGATCGCGGCGGCCAGCATGCCGGGGTCTGCCTCGCAGAGCCTCCCGGTTTCGCCGTCCACCACGATCGACGAGGGCCCGCCCTCGTCCACCGCCACGCACGGCAGGCCGCTGGCTCCGGCCTCGACCAGCACTTGGCCGAAGGTGTCGGTCTGGCTGCAGAAGAGGAAGAGGTCGGCGCTCGCGTACGCGCGCGCCAGCTGATCCCCGCCCAGCCAGCCGAGGAAGGTCGCCCGGTCACCGAGCCGCTCCCTGAGCATCCCCTCCTCCGGCCCGCCGCCGGCCAGCAGGAGGTGAAGCCTCGGATCCGCGTCCTGCGCGCGGATGAAGGAGTCGGCCAGCAGGTCGACGCCCTTCTCGCGGGTCAGCCTCCCTACATACAGGGCCTTGATCTCGCCCGGGTAGGAATCCGCGTCGCGCAGAGCCGGATCGAATCGGGAGGTGTCGACCCCACGCCCCCAGCGGCCGACCGCCTGGCGCTCGACTCCGAGGCGCACGAGCGACTCGTCGCTCGCCGGGCTGGGCGAAAGGACCCGCCCGCACTGGCGGTAGAACATCGAGAGCGCCATGTCCATCCCACGCTCGAGCTCGGGCGACGAAGAGCGCAGGCGCGCATAGGCGCCCAGCTCGGTGTGCCAGCTGCCGAGCACCGGGAGGTCCATGACCCTGGCGATCAACGCCGCGGTGACGCCGGCGGGCCCGGGCGCGGTCAGGTGGACCGCATC
Source organism: uncultured Solirubrobacterales bacterium (assembly GCA_963817275.1). Lineage (GTDB taxonomy): Bacteria > Actinomycetota > Thermoleophilia > Solirubrobacterales > 70-9 > DASUPK01. The sequence continues at coordinate 131,511 of CAWFOA010000010.1, forward strand.
GAAGCGACCCTCGGCCAGGACCTCGACCATCGCGGGCAGGCTCGGAATGCCGATCTCCAGGCCCTCGTAGAAGGGGATGCCGACCTCGGCGACGGCTGAGAGGCGGCGATCGACGTTGCGGTCGGTCCCGATCACCTCGACCTCATGGCCGGGCACCCCGAGCTCGCGGATCCGCTCGATCGTGTGGGTGACGCCGTGCACGCCGCCGATCGCGTCGGCGACGAGGGCTACGCGCTTCGGGCCCTCGCGGGGGATGAGCTTCGCCTTTTCGCTGCCCAGGAAAGCGGCTGCGGGCGCGTAGGGGATCGGCCGGGATCGCGGCTCGAAAGAGGTTGCGGCCGGTCTCCACCGCGCGAGCGGCGAGCTCTGACGGCTCGCCCCCGCTCCCAACCGCCTCGACGGTCTCCTCGACGACCTCGCGCAGCCGGCGCTCGTGCGTTCGGCGGGCGCGCCTTGCGAGCTCCGCGTGGCTGAACTCGTCCGCCTGCATGTACTCGATCAGGGCGCGGCCGGGCTCCACTCCAACGGAGGAGACGAAGGCGTTGAGCAGGGCCCGCGCGTCCTCCGGGCCGAGGTCTCCCCCGGTCTCGCCCCGGCGGAGGTCGCCCTCGCTCATCACCCGCTCGGCGATCTTGAGGATGGCGTCGGGATCGGGCTCCGCGGAATGGTCGCCGTTCGACTCGGCGCCCTTCAGCAGCAGCGCACGAGTGCCGAGCGCCATCGCCGAGTGCGCCCACTTGGCGGCGCTGCCCTGCTCGCCGCGAGCGTCCGCTTGGCCCTCGCGGATGTGGCGCAGAAACTCTTCCGGCGTGGCTGCGGGGGGCGTCTCGGTGAACGTCCGCCCGATGTCCACGCCGGCATGGTCATCCGAGCCGCCGGTGCCGGTTCCACCGTGCGTCTCGATGTAGATCGCGGCCGGCATGTTGAGCTCGCGCGCGCGGGAGCCGTTGCGGGTCTCCCACACCGGGAACAGCTCGGCGAGCCGTCGCCTGTGCGCCGGCGTCAGCGGCGCCTCGACCGCGTAGAAGGGATGGGCCAGGGAGCAGGAGATCTCGCGCGAGTGCAGGTATTCGGCGCATGCCTCCACGTCGCGGTTGTGCTCCTGCAGCCAGGCATGGTCGTCGGGATCGATCCCGAAGCAGAGCAGGTGGACGGCCTGCGGCTCGCCCCGGAACCAGACGGTGAGCTCCTCGGAGATGAAGACGTCGTCGCGATCGGCGATCTCGAGGCAGCCGTCGATCGTGTCGTGATCGGTGATCGTCACGAAGTCCATGTCCCGCCGCTTGGCGAGCTCATAGACCTCCTCCGGCGGCGTCGCGCACTCGGGAAGGCCGAGGCTTCGCTGGATGCCGAGCTTGGAGATCTCGGACGCCGTTGAGTGACAGTGCAGATCGACCCGGGTGGTCGATATGGGGTTCATCTGACCCTCTTTCTCTCGATCGTCTTGACATCACGGAGGGTGGCCGTTTGCAGGGAAAATCCCGTTACGAGGTCGTGTCCGCCACGTAAAGAGGTCGTGAACGCCCTCGTTGGCACACTGGGCGCATCGGCGTCGCATTCGAGAGGGGAGTGCCCGAAGGGGCCTTGTGGAGCGGAGACGAGGTGGCCGCCAGGCTGCTGGCGGGGCTGCGCCCGTGGGCGTGCCGGGGTATCGCGCGCGACCAGCTGATCACGCTGACGGAGGGGGTCCTGGTCCATGAGGAGCGCGAGGACCCTGTGGGGCTCGGCGAGGACGAGGTCGAGATCTCCTCCCCCGCCCCGGACCGGCTGCTGATCACGATCGATCCCGGAGAGGCGGACTGGCTGCGCCTCGGCGTGAGCTGGCCGCTGATCGACGGGGAGCGGGTGACAGGCCTCGGCGCCCGGCATGGCCTCGACTTCGACCAGCGCGGCCGCTGCGTCCAGCTCGGCGCGGACCGCCGCTATACGGGTCCCGACTGCCCGCCCGACTTCCGCCCTCACGCCGGCGCCTCCTGCCTGTGGTCCACCAGGTCCTCCATGCTCTCCCGCAGCGCCCTCAGGTTCTCCTCCGTCACCAGGGGAGCCAGCTCCTCGTTCGCCTCGGCCTGCTCGCCGCGAAACTGCTCGATCAGCGAGGCGACGCCGCGGCGATCGGGGGCCGCCATCTGGTCGTTGAAGTTGTGGAGGGCGGCGATCGCCACGTCGCGGTCCCGCCGTTCGCCGAGGGCGTCGGCGAGGCGCTTCACCTCACTGAGGGCCTGGCCGTAAGGCTTCGCCGGAAAGCAGGGTTCGAAGATCTCGAGGGCCGCCCGCAGGCGACGGGTGGCCACCCGCATGTCATGGACCCGCTCGATGTCGCCGGTGTCCAGCACGCCCTGGGCGTGCTCGGCGAGCTCGTTGCCCCTGACCGTGACGATTTTCGCGGCCGCCTCCGCGTACGGGACGTCGGCCGTCAGGTCGGGGATCGGCTTGGGCTTGGCCACGAGAGGGCGCCAACGCTACCGCGCGTGGCGTCGCAGGCCAAGCTATGCAGCGAGTTTCTCGTGCGACCCGTTCTCGTTGCCGTTCAGCAGCGTCAGGATGATGCCCTCGCGCAGGCCGCCCTTGCCGATCTGCAGCGGCTGGCCGAGCATCTGGGAAAACCTCTCGAGCAACAGGACGCCAGCCGGCAACAGCTTGACGCGCCGGGAGTCGAGCTCGAAGCGCTTGGCAACCTCGTAGATCTCGTCGCTGGAGAGCACCCGGACGGCCCGCTCGAGTGTCTCGTACTCGAGCACGGCCCCGACCAGCGTCCGCAGCGACGTGGCGCTGCCGCCCACCGCGACCGCCTGGTCCGGTTGCTCCAGCTCCACATCCTCGAAGACGTCCGAGATGTGATCCCGCAGCTCGCGGATCTCAGCGGCCGATGGCGGATCGGATTCGAGATGGTCCTCGGTCAGCGACCCGGAGCCGATCTTGAACGACTTCACCTCGGTCACCCCGTCGGGCATCGTCCCGTAGATCACCTCGGATGAGCCGCCGCCGACGTCCACCACGGCCACCTTCCCCTCGACCGGGTGACTCAGGGACTTGGTCGCCCCGATGAAGGCGAAGCGGCCTTCGTCCTCCTCGTCCAGGACGTCGACCTCGACGTCCGCGATCTCCTCGATCTCCTCGACGACCTTGTCGCGGTTCTTCGCCTCGCGGATTGCGGCCGTCGCCACGGTCTTGACCACCTCCGCGCCCATCTCCTGGGCGAGGCGCACCTGCGTAGTGACGACGTCGGCGACCTCCGCGATCTTCTCCGCGGTGATCTTCCCGTTCTTCGACGCGTCCTTGCCGATCCGCGTGTAGGCCCGCTGCTCCATCACCTTGCGGAGCTGGCCCTCCGACGGCTCGGCGACGAGCAGGCGCGTCGTGTTCGAGCCGATGTCGATAGCCCCGCAGAGCATCCGGAGTCGGATTCTCTCAGGGGAACCGGACCAAGCCCGCGACCCGAAGCCGCAGCTTGCGAGCAACGCCCGCAAGGGACGCAAGTACCCTCCGACTCAATGGAGGCTCGCGCGCCCTCACTCCCGCTCGCGCCACCCACCGCGACTCGCTGGTGCGACGCGCCAGATTTCTCGCGCGCCTGGGTCTCGCCTGGCACGCGATCGAGGCCGCGGTCGCCCTCGCCGCCGGCGTGGCCGCGTCCTCGATCGCCCTGATCGGATTCGGCGCCGACTCGGTGGTGGAGTCGATCGCCGGCGTGGTCCTGCTCTGGAGGCTCGGCGAGAGACGAGCTCAGTCGGAGGAGGCGGAGCAGCGGGCCCAGCGATTGATCGGCCTGACCTTCTGGCTGATTGCGGCATACGTCGGCGGCGAGGCGATTCGGTCCCTCATCGCCGGCGATGAGCCGTCGGTGAGCTACGTCGGGATCGCGCTCGCGGCGGTCACCCTCGCCACGATGCCGGCGCTCGCCGCCGCGAAGGGCCGCGTCGCCCACCAGCTCGGCTCCGCCGCCACTCGCAGTGAGGGGCGGCAGAACCTGCTCTGCGCCTACCTCTCCGCCGCGCTCCTCGTCGGCCTCGGTGCGAATGCCGCCTTCGGTTGGTGGTGGGCCGATCCGGTCACCGCCCTCCTGATCGCCGGAGTGGCGGTCAACGAGGGACGTGAGGCCTGGCGCGGCGAGGGCTGCGCCGACGGCTGCTGCTAACCGTCGAGTGGGGCGCCGATCGGCGCCAGTCGGCGATTCAGGGCGCCGAGGGCGAACTCCCCGAGCGCTCCCTCCTCGACACCGAGGACGTCCCAGGCGCCCTCGCTGGGCGGTGCGATCGACTCGGCAACCGCCGGGCAGAAGCTCCTTGATCTGGTCGCGGATCACCTCCGCCATCGCCGGATCCGCATCCACCGCCTCGCGCAGGAACCAGGTCCCGTAGGCGATGTGGCGCTGCTCGTCGGAGGCGATCAGGCCGTATCCCTCGGTGAAGCCGGGGAGCAGCTCACGCTCGCGAAGGAAGTCGAGGATGAAGTGGGATGCGGTGAGCCCGAGCGTCCCCTCGATGACCATGTGGTAGATCGTCACGAAGCGGACCTTGGCCTCGCGGTCGCCGGGGTCGAGCCGCAGCCGGTCGTGGGCCTGGACGAGCGCCTGGTCGAAGACCTGCTCGAAGGCATCACCGAGCACCTCCCGGGCGCGCGCGACATGGGCGGCGATCGCGGCCGGGTCGGCGATCACCTCGTCCTGGAAGCGAGCGTAGAACTGCATGTGGCGGACCTCGTCGACCAGCTGCGTCGACAGATAGCTGCCCTCCTCCTCGTCGTCCTGCGCGAGCACCAGGCCGACGAACTGGGTCGAGATCCGCTCCTCGGCCACCATCAGGGAGCTGAGCGCGAAGTAGAGGAGGCCGCGCACGCCCTCCTCGAGGCCGGCCCAGTCCGCGGGGTCGCGACCGAGGTCGATGTCCTGAGAGGCCCAGTGGGCGTGCTCCCAGTCGAGGTAGAGACGCTCGGGGTCCTTGAGGGTGAGGGTTTCGGAGGAGCTCACGCGGGGATGCTCGCGCGGATGATCGCGGAGCCGGCCTGGTCGTGAACTCGGTGGGTCTCGCGAACCTCCACGTCCTCAAATCCTGCGGCCTCCAGCTGGCCCGTGAGCTCTTCCTCGGTCAGCGCCCCGGCGATACAGCCGGTCCACTGCGCCATGTCGCGCCGGATCTCCTCGTCCATCCCGGGGTCGGCGACGATGTCGGTGACGGCGAAGCGGCCGCCGGGCCTCAGCACGCGTGCTGCCTCTCGGAAGACGGCGGGCTTGTCGGCGGAGAGGTTGATCACGCAGTTGGAGATCACCACGTCAATGGAGTCATCCTTCAGCGGTACCTGCTCGATCGTCCCCTTCAGGAACTCGACGTTCTCAACTCCCGCCTCCCGCTGGTTGCGACGCGCCAGCTCGAGCATCTCGTCGGTCATGTCGACGCCGTACGCCTTGCCGGTCGACCCAACCCGGCGAGCGGAGAGCAGCACGTCGATGCCGCCGCCGGACCCCAGGTCCAGGACGGTCTCACCCTCGTGAAGCTCGGCGACCGCCGTCGGGTTGCCGCAGCCCAGGGAGGCGAGCTTCGCGGCGTCGGGCAGTGCCTCGCGGTCCCCGCTGGAGTAAAGCTCCGCCCCAAACGTCTCGCCGCCGCACGAGTCGGGCACGTCCGTCCCACATCCGCAACCGCCGCCGGCCGCTTCGGACGGCCCACAACATGCCGCCTTCCCGGTCTCCACGGAGTCCGCCGCGGCGGCGTAGCGCTCGCGCACGATCTCGCGGACCTCGTCGGTGGACCTCAGTTGCTCAGCCATGCGCTCAGCTCCTCCAGTGCATCGGGGTTGACGTAGTAGTAGGCCCAGAGGCCCTGCCGCTCGGAACCGACGATGCCGGCCTCGCGCAGGACCTTGAGGTGGTGCGACACGGTCGGCTGGGAGAGATCGAAGAGCGGGACGAGCTCGCAGACGCAGACCTTCCCAGCGTGCTTCCGAAGGACGTCGACGAGCTGCATCCGAATCGGATCGCCCAGGGCCTTGGCCACCTTCGCCATCCGCTCGGCCTGTGCGCGCTCGATGTCCGGATAGACGACGGGCTCGCAACACGGCTCCCCTGCGGGCCGCTTCTGCTTGGGAGCCAGCTCCAGATCGACAGCCATCTATACACGTATATCGATTGAATAGACAATTGTCAACCTTTACGATTTCCCAACGAACTGGCCCGAGGAAGGAAGAGAATGGCCGCCCAACTTGAGCAGACGACTAGACACCACATCCAGCGCTCGATCGACGTGCTCGCGGAGGAGTTCGCGGGCATCTTCTCGCGCGAGACCATCGATGCATATGTCGATGAGAGCCTCGACCAATTCGCGGACGCGAAAGTGGAGGAATTCGTGCCGATCATGGTCGAGCGCTTCGCGCGCCAGCGTCTGCGAGCGCTGGCCCAGGCGGAGGGAAAGGTGACGAAGGAGGTCCCGGAGGTTCTGTTCGTCTGCGTCCACAACTCGGGGCGCAGCCAGATGGCCGCCGGGCTGCTCGACAAGGCCGCCGAGGGCCGGGTTCACGTCCGCTCGGCCGGCTCCGACCCGGCCGATCAGCTCAACCCGAACGCCGTCAAGGCCATGGACGAGGTCGGCGTCGACATCTCGCAGGAGTTCCCGAAGCCGCTCACCGACGAGGTGGTCCGCGCCGCCGATGTCGTGATCACGATGGGCTGCGGCGACGCCTGCCCGATCTATCCGGGCAAGCGCTACGAGGACTGGGACCTGGAGGACCCGGCGGACAAGGACCTCGAGACGGTGCGCCGGATCCGCGACGAGATTCACGGCCGCGTCGAGGAGCTGATCGCGACCCTGACGAGCTCCGGCGATGCAGCCTAGCGTCGCCGTCATCACCGACATCCACGGCAATCTGCCGGCTCTGGAAGGTGCGCTCGGCCGAATCGAGGAGCTGGGAATCGAGCGGATCTACTGCGGCGGCGACCTGGTCGGCTACGGGCCCTGGCCCAACGAGGTCTGCCGCCTGATCCAGGAGCGCGAGATCCCGACGATCTACGGCAACTACGACTACGCGATCGGGCGAGACGAGGAGGACTGCATGTGCGCGTACCCGAACCAGCACGACCGCGACCTCGGCCAGCTCTCGGTCGACTGGACCCTCGAGCACACCGACCAGGCCTCCAAGGACTTCATGCGGGAGCTCCCCTTCGACCTGCGCTTCGAGCTCGGTGGGAAAAGGATCCTGCTGGTGCACGGATCTCCGCGGAAGGTGAACGAGTACCTGTTCGAGGACAAGCCGGCGAAGACGTTCGAGCGGATCGCGGCGGGGGCGGATTGCGACGTGATGGTCTTCGGCCACACCCACAAGCCGTGGATCCACACCTACGGAGACGTCCTCTTCGTCAACTGCGGCTCGGTCGGGAAGCCCAAGGACGGGGATCCACGCGGTGGGTTCGCGTTGCTGGAGGGCGAGGACGGCGAGGTCGGCGCGCGGATCGAGCGCTTCGAATACGACACCGAGTACGCCGCGAGCCAGGTCGCCGAGGCGGGCCTTCCGGGCGAGTACGCCGAGAAACTGCTGGTCGCGGCCTGACATTCGCTCGCCGATGACCCCTCCGCTCGCCCGACGCCTGTTCGCCGAGTTCCTCGGTTCGGCCTTTCTCGCCGCCGCCGTGATCGGCTCCGGGATCGCCGCCGCGAACCTCTCGCCCGGCGACATCGGCCTGCAGCTGTTCGAGAACGCTGCGGCGACAGCAGCGGCGCTGTTCACGATCATCCTCATGTTCGGGCCCGTCTCCGGCGCCCACTTCAACCCGGTCGTCTCCCTGGTCGACGCAAGCTTCGGCGGCCTGCGCTGGCGCGAGGCGTTCGCCTACATCCCGGCGCAGGTATTCGGTTGCATCGCCGGCGCGATCACGGCGAACGGGATGTTCGCCCTCGCGGCGATCAGCATCTCGGACAAGCACCGCGCCTCGGAGGCGCATCTGCTCGCGGAGGTGGTCGCGACGCTGGGGCTGATCCTGGTGATCTTCGCGCTGGCCCGGACGCGGCGCGGGTCCATCGCGCCGGCGGCGGTGGGCGCGTACATCGGCGCCGCCTACTTCTTCACCAGCTCGACCAGCTTCGCCAATCCGGCGATCAGCGTCGGCCGAATGTTCTCGGACACCTTCGCGGGCATCGCGCCGGCGTCGGTCCCGGCCTTCGTGGTCGCCCAGCTCGTCGGTGGGGCCGTTGCGATCGGCGTGCTGCGGATCCTCTATCCCGACATCACGCCCGAGGAGGCCGCCGAGGTCATGGTCCCGCAGGAGGCGCCCTCCACCGCCGCCTAGCCTCGGCGCACGGAGCGCTCGCATTCACAGACTCTTCACGGGATTTGCGGAGGGCCGTCGTACCTTCGAATCGATGCCTTCGAGCGACCCGACGGAGCGACTTGGGCTCAGCATCCCCTACGACTGGTGGCCCGCCGCGCCGATCCTGAAGGAGATGGAGGCCGCCGGATTCCGCTTCGTCCAGGTCCCGTCTCCCCCACCCTCCGTCTTGGTCAGCCCCCGCGACGCCACCCGGCACGCAGCGGCTCTCTCCGAGGCGCTCAGCACGGCCGGCCTCCGCCCAGTCCTGCACGGCCCCGGGTCGGTTCGCGCGGGAACCCGCAACGGCAACCTCGCGCTGGAGGGGCTGATCTCCTATGCCGCCGAGGTGGGCGCCTCGCTGGTCGTCTACCACGCCGCCAATCTCCCCGACGAGCCCGCCAGCGAGGACGCGCGCCTGGCGGAGACGCGATCGCTGGCCGCCCTGGCATCACGCGCGGAGCGCCTCGGGGTCGTCATCGCCCTCGAGAACCTGGCGCCCGTCTACCCCTCTCCCGACGCCCTCTCCTTCACCCCGCTGGTGCTGCGGACGATGGCGAAGCGGATCTCATCCCCGGCCGTCGGCCTCTGCCTCGACATCGGCCACGCCAACATCGTCGCCCGCCTGCGCCGCACCGACCCGCTCGAGCTGATCGAGCCCGCGCTCGACCGCGCGGTCCTCTTCCATCTGCACGACAACCTCGGCGCCCGGCGGGATGACTCGGGCTCTCCCGAAATCGATCCACTGCGGCTCGACCTCCATCTGCCCCCGGGCCGCGGCAACGTGCCGTGGGACCGTCTCGCTCCGCTGATCGCCCGCAAGGGTGCGGCCCCGCTGATCCTGGAGGTCCACCCGCCCCGGCCCGCGGCGGCCCACCTCTTTGAGGCGGCGGTCAACGCCGTGGCGCCTCCGGCGGTTCCGGCCGCGGTTTAGTCCACTCCCGGTCACGGGTTGTTCGCAAGTTCGTCACCTTCGGGTAACGCGCGGGTGAATGTCCGAACTCAGACTCCGGGGGCGGAATGCACGCCTCCACGGGGAGACGCGCACGCAGGGTGATCTCGGCGCTGGCGCCGGGCTTGGTGGCCGCCCCCCTGATCGGCTGGATCCTGGCGACCCGAGGTGACGAGGTGGTTGTGGCGATCGCGGCCTGCCCGCCCTGGGTCATCGTCGGCGCGACGCTTGCTCATGCATCCACCCTCGTCCTCCGCACGGAGGCCTGGCGGACCGTGCTGGCGGCCGGGGGCAACCGGGGCCTCGAATCCGGGGTTCTTCATGCCGCCAACGCCGGCTCCTTCCTGGTCGGGACCGTGCAGGGCCATGCCGCCCTGCCCGCCCGGGTGGCGCTGCTGCGTCGCCTTGGAGGACGGGACGCTCCGGAGGTCTCCCTGGTCGCCCTCGCCGATGCCCCGATCTTCATGCTCGAGGTCTGCACTTCCGCCCTGCTCGCGGGACTGGCGGCCACAGCCATTCCCTCGATCCCCGTCTGGGCGCCGATCGTGACGTTGCTCGGCGCCGTCGCGATCCTCTGGGCGCTGCGGCTCGCCCACCTGCGCTTCCGGCATCGGCCCCTGGCGGCGGGCCTTGCTGTGCTGGCCGAGCCCGGGCCACGGGCCCGGCTGATCGGGATCGTCCTGGCGTTCACCGTCGCAGCCCTGGTGCGCACGTGGCTGGTGCTGATCGGATTCGGGCTGCCCTCCGGGCCGGCCAATACGGCCCTGCTGCTCTTCTCGATGGGCGCCATCGGCCTGCTTCCGCTCAGCGCCTTGGGCACGGCCCCGACCGCGACGATCGCCGCGATGGGGACCACCGATCTGTCCGCCGCGGCGGCGGCGGGCATGGTGATCGGCACCTCGACTGTGTTGGCGGTGCTGCTCTATGCCGGGGCATGCTGGACCTGGCGGGTGCGGTCCGTGGAGCCGGTCGGTGAGCCGGCCGAGCTCGCCGAGGTCCTGCCGTTCGCCATCCCGGCGTCGGAGTCTGGACAGGAGCTGGATCTGGCCGCGTAGGCCTTTACAAGGCATTCACGTCCGAGTGGTCCCAAGGAACGATCCTGTTTGACACGCATGCCGACGGCCACAGGACACCCCTCTACGGAAGCCACCGCCCGCCGGCTGCACGGCGCCGTCATGGACCTGCGCCGAGAGGTCGCGCGGGAGGGAGACGAGATCTTCGATCGCTGGCGGCCTCGAGTCCGCCGGGAGGAATACATCCCAAGCGCCCGAAACCTCGCCTTCTATCTCGCCCTGCGCCACCACGACCTGCGAGATCTGCAGCTCGAGCTCATGCCGCTGGGACTCTCCTCGCTGGGGCGCTGTGAGGCCCGGGTGATGCCCAATCTCGACGCGGTGCTTGCGGCTCTCGCAAGTATCGGTTCGGCTGAACACGAGCCGTCGCAGCCGGACGCGGACTCCTTCTTTCGCGGGCATGAGCTGCTGCGCGCCCAGACCGAGACGGTGCTCGGCCCGACCCCTCAGCACCGCGCGGTCCGGGTGATGGTGACGATGCCGAGCGAGGCGGCCACGTCCTACAACCTGGTGCGGAGCCTTGTCTTCGCAGGGATGGACGTCGCCCGGATCAACTGCGCTCACGACGACGTCCCCGCTTGGAATCGGATGGCCGAGCACGTGCGCAGCGCGGCCTCCGAAACCGGCCGCTCGTGCCGGGTCTGCTTCGACTTGAGCGGCCCACGATCGAGGATCGCCTCGACAACGGTCGCTCATGAAGACCGCGTTCACCGCGAGGACAGGTTGCTGATGACCTCACTGGAGGTACCTGTGGCCAGCGAGTGGGACCTCCAATTCGAGTGCTCCCTCCCCGAGGCCCTGGCCCAGCTCGAGGAGGGGGACGAGGTCTGGGTCAATGAGGGACGGCTTGGCGCCGTGGTGGAGCGGCGCCTCGACTACGGTCTGCTCCTCCGGGTCACCGAGGCGCGCGACAAGGGGGAGCACCTGAGGGTCGAAAAGGGCCTCAACTTCCCGACGATCGAACTGGGACTCGATCCGCTGACCTCCGCCGATCTGCACACCCTGGACGCGGTGGCGCCGATCGCGGACCTGATCGGCTACTCGTTCGTGCAGCGGCCTGAGGACATCGCCCGGCTTCAGGAGGAGCTGGCCGCCCGCGGCGCGGGCTCGGTCGGCCTGGTGGCAAAGATTGAGACGCGGCTCGCGGTTTCCAACCTCCCCGAGCTGATCGTGCAGGGGGCGGGCCAGCAGCCACTCGCGATCATGATCGCCCGCGGCGACCTGGCCGTCGAGGTTGGCAGCCGGCGGATGGCGGAGATGCAGGAGGAGCTCCTCTGGCTCTGCGAGGCTGGCCACGTGCCCGTGATCTGGGCGACCCAGGTGCTCGACAACTTCGTCAAGAAGGGCATCCGGCACCGAGCCGAGATCACCGATGCGGCGATGGCCGAACGGGCGGAGTGCGTGATGCTCAACAAGGGGCCCTACGCGACCGACGCCGTGCGCCTGCTCGACGACGTTCTCGGCCGGATGGAGGGCCACCAGTTCAAGAAGGCCTCGCGGATGCGGGCGCTTCGGTCCTGGTGATCGGCTAGCTGGAGGGGAGCGGCGCCTGGCCGGGGTGCGAGGCGTCCTCGAATTCGCGGAACAGCCCGGTCACCACGAAGGCGACCTGCTCGCCGATGTCGACGGCGTTGTCGCCGATCCGCTCCAGGGCTCGCGCGACGAGCATCATCGTCATCGCCCATTCCCGCGTGTCCACGTCCTCTCCGACCTGGACCGCGATCTTGAAGCACTCCTTGTTCAGGTTGTCGATCAGGTCGTCCTGCCGGACCAGGTCGCGGGCGAGCTCGACGTCGCGCCCCTCGAATGCCTTCTTCGCCTGGGAGAGCATCGAGCGGCCCTGCTTGCCCATCAGCAGGATGCGATCGACCATCTCGTCGTGGACAGGCGCATCGTTGCCGGTCAGCGGAATGACCTTGGAGATGTTCACGCACTGGTCGCCCATCCGCTCGATCGAGTGCATGACGTGAAGGAGGGCCGAGATCAGCCTGAGGTCGGTAGCCACCGGGGCCTGCGTGGCCAGCAGGGTGAGGATCTCCTGATGGACCTCGAGGTAACGGCCGTCGATCCGGTCGTCATCGGCGATCACCAGCTCCGCGAGCTCCGTGTCCTGGTGCTGGACCGCCTCCATCGTGCGGTCGAGGGAGGCGATCACGAGGTCGAGCCCGCCGAGGCAGTTCTTCTCGAGCTCGTCAAGCTGGTCCTGGTAGTGCATTCGCGCCTCGGCCATCAGCCGAACCTCCCGCTGACGTAGTCCTCGGTCTCCTTCTTGGAGGGGGTGGTGAACATCTTGTCCGTGGCGTCCATCTCGATCAGGCGCCCCGGCTTGCCGGCCGCCTCGAGATTGAAGAACGCCGTGACGTCGCTGACACGGGCCGCCTGCTGCATGTTGTGGGTGACGATCACGATCGTGTAGCGGGTCTTCAGGTCCTCGATCAGGTCCTCGACCGCAAGCGTGGCGACGGGATCGAGCGCCGAGCACGGCTCGTCCATCAACAGCACCTCGGGCTCGACGGCGATCGCTCGGGCGATGCAGAGGCGTTGCTGCTGGCCGCCGGAAAGGGCAGAGCCCTTGCGGTCGAGCCTGTCCTTGACCTCGTCCCAGAGGTGGGCGCCGCGAAGGGATTTCTCGACGATGTCGTCCTTCTCGGACTTCGAGATCCCCCTGCGGTTCAGAGAGAGGCCGGCGGCGACGTTCTCGTAGGCCGACATGGTCGGAAACGGGTTAGGCGCCTGGAACACCATCCCAACCAGCCGGCGGACCTCGACCGGGTCGACGTTCGGCGCGTAGATGTTCTGGTTGTCGAGCGCAACCTCGCCCTCGACCCGCGCACCCGGGGTCAGCTCGTGCATCCGGTTGAGCGACCGGAGCACCGTCGTCTTCCCGCAGCCCGAGGAGCCGATCAGGGCCGTCACCTGATTGGGCTCGATCGTCATCGAGACGTCCTCGACGGCGTGGAAGTCGCCGTAGAAGAGGTTCACGTCCTTGACGGTGAAGCGCTTGGCCACGCGCTCGACCTTATCGCCACCCCGCCGTGACGGCCTTCCTGGCCGCGGGGGCGAGATCTGTGGCCACGTTGGACCTCCCCTTACCCTTGGTGGTGTCTGCTGTCTCGGGCATCTTCCTCCTGTCACTGGGCATTCGAAGTCTCACGTGCGCTATCTGGTGTCCCGAAGGTCGGTGCCGAAGCGCCGGTAGATCCAGCGGGCAAGCAGGCTGAGGATCATCACGATCACGATCAGTGTCAGCGCCGCGGCCCAGGCCTTGTCGTAGGAAGCCTGTACGTCGACTCCCGGGTCCTTGTACTCGCTGTAGGCGTAGACGGCGAGGTTCTGCATCCGGCCGCTGAGCGGGTTGGTGTTCACCGAGTCGATCACCCCGGTCGTGACGAGCAGCGGCGCCGTTTCGCCGATCACGCGGGCGATCGCCAGCATGACCCCGGTGACGAGGCCGGCCAGCGCCGTCGGCAGGACGATTCGGGT
>CAWFOA010000011.1:0-28539 GCA_963817275.1 uncultured Solirubrobacterales bacterium
ACCAGCAGCAGCCTCGAGTCCTCGACCGCCTGCACCTCGTGGCGCTCCTTCGGGTCGAAGATGGCCAGCAAGCCGGGGCCGCCGGCCGCCCACTTGCCGTCGGGCGTGTTGATCTCGACATTGCCATCGACAACCAGCACCCAGGCGCGCTCGTGGACCTGATGTTCCTGCAGCTGCTCGCCCTTGGGCAGGTGCGTAGCCGATGGCGCGGCCCTGGGACTGCCGGTCGGCGAGCGCCTGGGAGCGGGCCAGCTCGATCTCCAGCTCGTTTCCGAGGTTCCAGCTCTCCATCGGCACGCGGGACTCTATATCCACGCCCGGGATCCCGGAACCGTACGCTCCCACAACGATGGTGATCGCGATCGACGGTCCCGCCGGGGCCGGCAAGTCAACCGTGGCCCCACGGCGTCGCCAAGCGCGCTCGGCTTCACCTATCTCGACTCCGGGGGAATGTACCGCTGCGTGGCACTCGCCGCCCTCGAGCACGGTGTAGACATCGAGGGCGAACGGCTCGGCGAGCTGGCGTGGAGCCTCGACATCGCCTTCGATGGAGGCACGATCCAACTCGACGGGGCCCCCGTCGAGGGCAAGATCCGATCGCCCGAGGTTACGATCGCCGCCTCGCACGTCTCGATCCATCCCCAGGTCAGGCGGGCGATGGTGAAGCGCCAGCGGGAGCTGATCGCGTCGTGCGATTACGTGGCGGAGGGGCGCGACATCAGGGACCGTGGTCAGCCCCGATTCCCCCCTGAAGATCTTCCTGACGGCCGACGAGGAGGAGCAAGCTCGACGCCGGGCGGCCGACAGCGGCGAGTCGGTTGCCAAGGTGCAAGAGGACATGAGGGACCGCGACAGGCGTGATCAGGACCGGGCCGATAGCCCGCTGCGCGCGGCTGATGACTCCGTGGCGGTCGACACCACGGACCTCACGCCCGAGCAGGTCGTGGAGCGGATCGCCGAGCTGGCGCGCGAGAGGGGGATCGCCTGATGGCCGAGGGCACCGGCTCGACGCCCCGCGCCGTGCGCTGCGCCGTCGCCCGGCGGTGGCGGTCGTCGGCTTTCCCAATGCCGGCAAGAGCACCCTGATCAACCGGCTGGCGGGGGGCGCGAGGCGGTCACCGACGCCGAGCCGGGAGTGACCCGCGATCGGCGCGCGCTCGAGTGCGAGTGGAACGGTCTCAGCTTCGACCTGATCGACACGGGCGGCGTGGACCTGGCGGACTCCGACGAGCTCGCCCGCTCCGTGCAGGCCCAGGCGCGGGCGGCGATCGAGGAGGCGGACGTGATCCTGATCGTGGTCGACGCGCGTAGCGGCCTCGGCCCCGGGGACGCCGAGCTGGCGGACCTGCTGCGCCGCTCCGGGCGCCCGGTGGTTGTCGCCGCGAACAAGATCGACCGCCCGAGGACGAGGCCCTCGCCGCCGAGCTCCACGCGCCTCGGCCTCGGAGAGCCCCTGCCGGTGTCAGCCAACCATGGGCTCGGTACCGGCGACCTGCTCGATCGCCTGGTCGAGCTGCTCAGGGCGCACGCCGGCGAGGATGGCCGAGGACGCTGAGGAAGGGGTCCCGCGCATCGCGATCCTGGGGCGGCCGAACGTCGGCAAGTCCTCGCTGCTCAATGCGCTGCTCGGCTCGGAGCGGGTGATCGTCAGCGACCGGGCGGGCACGACCCGCGATCCGGTCGACACCGAGGCCGAGGTCGACGGCAAGCGGATCGTGCTGGTCGACACGGCCGGGCTCCGCAGGCGGGCGAAGGTCGCGGGGACGGTCGGCTACTACGCCCAGCTCCGCTCGGAGCGCGCCGCGGAGCGCGCCGACGCCGCGATCGTCGTCTGCGACGCGACCGAGGGCGTCACCTCCGAGGACCTCCGGGTCGCCGAGCTCGCGATGCGCTCCGGCTGCGCCACTGTCCTGGCTTTCAACAAGTGGGACGCTCTCGAGCACCGATCTCGAAGACGCCCGCGCCCGCGTGCTGCAGAAGAACCGGCTGCGCCCGCCGGTGCTCACCTGCTCGGCGGTCACGGGTCGCGGCGTGGGGGCGGTGTTGACTCAGGCGATACGGCTCGCCGAGCGGGCGGCCGATCGCATACCGACGCCGGAGCTCAACAAGTTCCTGGCTCGGCGTCGTCGCGGATCGACCGCCGCCCCAGCGGCATGGCAGGCGGCTTCGCCTCTACTACGCGGCGCAGGTGGGGAGACGCCCGCCGCGCTTCGCGATCCAGGTCAACGACCGCAGGCTGATCACCCGCGACTGGGCCTTCCATCTCGAGAACCGGCTGCGCGACGCCTACTCGCTCGAGGGCGTCCCGCTCGTGATCGACTACGTGCCGCGGAAGGGTCGGCGGAACCGGAGCGTCGCAGCGGGCGGGCCGGGTATAACCGGCGGTCCGTGAGCACGCCTCAACCCGGTGACCCCGGAGGCAAGAAGGCCCCCGGCGAGACCGGCGACAAGAGCGAGGAGGGTAAGAAGCGCCGCCGCGCACGCTTCCGGCGGTTGATCCTGCCGAGGCCGAGGGCCCCCAAGCTGGAGCGCCCGAAGCTGCCGAAGGTGGAGCTGCCCAAGCCGAAGACCGAGGGCGATCTCTGGTTCCGGTTGCACACCCGCCTGCGGGCGATCGGCTACTGGCTCAGGGAGAAGGCGCAGATCGTCTGGCGCTGGTTGAAGCAGGTCGGAAGCGCGCTCACCTACTGGTGGTCCAAGCGCTCCCGAGCGACGCGCCGGCGGATCTTCGCCGTCGCCGGAGTGATCGTCCTGCTATCTGGTCATCAAGTTCCTGCCGGTGCCGGGGGTTCCCTGCGAGATCTCGGCGGCAAAGGAGTGCGCGCCGTCGAACGACACGATCGCCTACGTGCCCAGGGACGCGGTCATCTACGCGCACGTCACGGTCAACGGCGACAGCCACCAATCGGATCTCGCCGGCGACCTCAACGACGAGCTTCCGAACATCACCGCCCTGCTGCAGAGCGACACCAGCGCCCTCGCCATCCCGTCCGGCCGGCCGGTGGATCTCTCGCACGAGGTCCTGCCGTGGGCGAAGGACGACATCGCCCTGGTCGGTGTCCCCGGCCCGAAGAAGACGACGCCCGAGGCGTACATCGCGGGCGTCGGGGATGACTCCAAGGCGAATCAGTTCCTCGCCGCTCTGGGGCCCGGCGGCAAGTCCAAGCAGGTGAAGGTGGGCGACGCGACGCTGAGCGTCTATGCCACCGGCCTCGCCACCGCTCGCTCGGGCGCCCAGGCGTTGTTCGGCAGCGTGGCGGCCGTGCGAGCCGCCCTCGACACGAAGTCCGGAGGCGCCCCCGGCCTGCAGGGCTCCGACCAGGACGCCGCCCGCGCCGCGCTGCCGGACGTCCGGCTCGCCGAGGTGTATCTCTCCCAGGCGGGCATGCGCCGCTTCCTCATCGGGCGCCAGGGGAGCGCGACGCAGCTCGACACATTTGTCGACTACGGCGCAAGCACCGGGATGGCGGTCTCCGCGCGAGCCCGGGACGACGGGGTCGAGATCAACCTGGTCAGCGACCTCGACCCCAAGCTGGAGGCCACGAGCCCCACGGTGTTCGCCAGCCTGCCGCGGTTCGAGCCCGCGCTGGCGGACGAGGCCGGGTCCAGGGCGCTCGGATATATCGGAGTGGGAGACCTGGGCCCGGCGCTCAACAAGGCGCTGGCGACGGCGGGCTCAGGGGCCCAGGGACTGGCGGGGTCGCTGCGGGCGCTTGCTCAGAGCCTCCAGCAGCAGGCGGGTGTCGATCCGCTCAAGGACCTGCTCCCTGCGCTCGGCGGCCAGGCCGCACTGGTCGCGGAGCCGACCGGCAGCGCCCCCTACGCCAGCCTGATCGTCGATGGCGTTGACGAGGACAAGGCAAACGAGGCCCTCGCGTCGCTGCAGGCGCCGCTGGTGCGCTCCCTGGCAAGGGGAGGCCCGCAGGTTCCGGCCTTCCAGACCAAGGAGGTGGACGGCGTCGCGGTGCACTCGGTGCAGGTCTCGCCCAGCGTGGACCTCTCCTACGCGGTATTCGACGGCAAGCTGGTGATCTCGACGCAGCCCGAGGGCATCGCCCAGGTTCGCTCGAGCGGCGACAGCCTGGCCGGCACGGGCGCATACGAGGCTGCCACGGATCACCTCCCCAATGACGTCTCAGCGCTAGTCTTCCTCAACCTCAATGAGGTGTTGGGGTTGGCCCAGCAGGCCGGCCTGGCAGAGGACCCACTGTATGCCTCGCTCAGCGAAGACATCTCTCACGTTCAGTCTCTCGGCCTCGCCGTGAGAGGGAGCGACGAGGAGCTTCGCTCAGAGCTCTTCCTGGCCATCCACCACTGAGAAAAGGCACCATGCAACAGCTTTCAGAGAACGAGTTCCTGTTCACGTCCGAGTCCGTCACCGAGGGCCATCCCGACAAGGTCTGCGACCAGATCTCCGACGGCGTCCTCGACGCCGTGATGGCCGAGGACCCCACCGGCAGGGTCGCCTGCGAGTGCCTGGTCAACACCGGCCTCGTGGTCGTCTCCGGCGAGATCACCACGGAGACCTACGTGGACATCCCATCGATCGCCCGGGAGACGATCCGCAAGATCGGCTACGACGATCCCCGCTATGGCTTCGACCACAAGGCCTGCGCGGTCCTGAGCGCGATCGACGAGCAGTCCCCGGACATCGCCCAGGGCGTCGACAAGGGCCTCGAGCAGCGTGAGGGCGAGTCCTCGGACGAGCTCGACTCGGCCGGCGCCGGCGACCAGGGAATGATGTTCGGCTACGCCTCCCGCGAGACCAAGGCCCTGATGCCGATGCCGATCCAGATCGCGCACCAGCTGGCCCGCCAGCTCGCCGAGGTGCGCAAGGCCGGCGTGATCGGCTACCTGGGCCCGGACGGCAAGACGCAGGTCACCGTCCGTTACGAGAACGACCGCCCGGTCGAGATCGCCAAGGTCCTGATCTCCACGCAGCACCGCGAGGAGGCCGGCGAGCAGATGATCCGCAACGACCTCTGGGAGCACGTCCTCGAGCCGGTGCTGCACACCGAGTACAAGGAGCTCTTCACCGAGAAGGAGCTGCTGGAGAACTTCCTCGTCAATCCGACCGGCAAGTTCGTGATCGGCGGCCCGGTCGGCGACGCGGGCCTCACCGGCCGCAAGATCATCGTCGACACCTATGGCGGCGCCGCCCGACACGGCGGCGGGGCCTTCTCGGGCAAGGACCCGTCGAAGGTCGACCGCTCAGCCGCGTACGCGGCCCGGTATGTCGCCAAGAACGTGGTGGCGGCTGGTCTCGCCGAGCGCTGCGAGATCCAGGTCGCCTATGCGATCGGCGTCGCGCACCCCGTCTCGGTGATGGCGCAGACCTTCGGCACCGGCAAGGTCTCGGACTCCGAGATCGCCCGGATCGTCCAGGAGAACTTCGACCTGCGCCCGGCGGCGTTCAGGCGCTACCTCGACCTCCACCGGCCGATCTTCCAGAAGACCGCGGCCTACGGCCACTTCGGCCGTGAGGACGCCGACTTCACCTGGGAGCGGACGGACCGTGCGGATGCGCTGCGCGAGGCCGCCGGCCTTGGTGCGAAGGCGGAGGCGCCCGCCTAGTTCGTCTCGGCCTCGCCCTGGAGGCCGGAGAGGATCGGAGTGGCCTGCTCGACCTGCTGGACGACCTGCTCCGGCTGCGCCACGCCCGCGAAGATGAAGTTCGATTCATCGGTCCCGGCTGTGGTGAACTCGACATCGCCGATCTGCATGATCCGCTCGTAGACGCCCTGGTTGTAGTTGACGTTCTGGACCCGCTGCAGGCGCGTCTCCTGGACCTTGCGGGCGACGATGCCCACCTTGATGTTGAGCCGCCGGTCGGTGATCGTGTAGACGGTGGCTACGCGCTTGATGAAGCCGACGACGATCGTGATCGCCAGGATCACGGCGAAGGTGAGCACTCCGAGGCCGGCCCCTTCGTTGAGCAGCCCGGCGAGGACTCCGGCAGCTGCTCCGACGACGGCGCCCTTCAGGTAGAAGCCGAGGATCGCCCGCCACGACGGGTGACCCTGGTAGATGACCTTCTCGCCAGATTGGAGATCCACGGTCGGCAGCCTATCCGACCGCTAGCGCTTCCTGCGCTTGACGACCTTCCAGAAGAAGGTCGCGGCACTCTGGTCGCGGTTGCCGGCCGCGTCCGTGGCGAGCACGTCGAAGCGGTGCTTGCCCTTCTTGAGCCTGGGCGTGGTGAACGGCGAGGAGCACGGCGCGTATGCCTTGCCGTCGTAGCGGCAGAGGAAGGCGGAGCCGGGCTCGCTCGAGCTGAAGGTGAAGCTGGCCAGGTGCTTCCGAGTCTTCGGCTTCGGGTGCGAGCCGATCGTGGTCTCGGGAGCGATCGTGTCCGGCGGCGGGGCGGTGATGACCGGCGGTGGAGCAACGGCCACCTTCACGGTGTGGGTGGTGGGGGTGAGGTCGGCATGGAGGTTCTCGTTCACGTCGATCGCGCGGAAGGCGATCGTGTGCAGGCCATTGGCGAGCGACGGGACCGTGCAGCTCGCGGCGCAAGCCTGGAAGCTGCCCGAGTCCACCTTGATTTGGAAGGTGGACGGCTCGTCGGCGCTGAGCCCGTAGGTGGGTGTGCGGGTCGCGATCGTGGCACCAGAGGCGGGGCCGGAGACGATTGTCGTCTGGGGAGCGTTGTCCGTGGTCTCGCAAAGGGTTAACGCGTCCACCCCGACCTCGTCCGCGGTGGCGACGTCACCGTCGCTGCTGGCGATGCAGTCGACCGTGTCGGCCAGGCCGTCGTAGACGTCGATCTTGTTCGCCTGGGCGTCGCCGGTCAGGACGTCACTTCCGAACGGGCTCCCGATCAGGTTCTCGATATCGGAGAATCCATCTGGGACCGGGCTGACATCCGGCAAGGTGTCGCTTCCGGCACCCCCGGTGGCCTGCGTGAGCAGATTCCCGAGATCGACGGTGACCGCTCCGGTCGATCCCTGCGCATAGCTCGCGGTGTCGCTGCCTGGGCCACCCTCGAGGGTGTCGTCCCCGCCAAGCCCGATCAGCGTGTCTGTGCCCGCGTTCGCGACGATCCGGTTGGGGCCGCTGGTCCCGATCAATGTGTCGCTGCCCGCGGCTTGCTGGCTGCCGACCAGGCCCTCGAAGTTCGAGAGCGTGTCCGTACCGCCTACGCCGGTGTCCTGCGGCCCGGCGATTCGCAGGTCGACCGCCAGGGCACCGGCCGGAGAGAACTGAAAGTTGGCGAAGTCCGTGCCGCCGGCCCCGTCGGCGATGTCGTTGCCCCCCGCGGTGCCGAGCTCGATCTCGTCCTCATCGGGTCCGCCGGTCATCGTGTCGTTGTCGCCACCCCCGTCGAGGAACGACGAGCCCGACCCGGTCTTGAGGATGTCGTTCTCTGTACCTCCTCGAAGCACGACGGCGGCTTGTCCCAGGGTGTCGTAAAGGAGTGGCCCCGCGAACTCTGCGCCCCCGGTCGCGTCGAGGGTGTCGGCGCCCCCGAACGAGGCCACCGTCAGTCGCTCGCCGTTGTTGACGGTGATGTCGTCGCCATCATCGTCGTTGTTGAGATTGGCGCCGGCCCCAGAAGCGAGCGCCCCAAAGCGATAGGTGTCGGCCGACGGGGTCCCGACCAGCTGGAGGCGGTCCGCGCCGGCGTCGCCAGCGTTGATCGTCACCTCGATCTCCGATGTGCCGCTCCCTTCGGCGGTCTGGCCCGGACCGAGGGGCCCTGCGGACAGGTCGAACAGAAATGTGGAGCTCTGGCCGGCGACCGTGTCGTTGATCGTGATGGCGTCGGTGTTCGCCGTCGTCGGAGTGTCAGGGCTGCACGCCTGCACGACGGGAGGGTTGCTGGCGTTCAGGACCTCGATCGTGCCCGCGTTGTTCCGTACCTCGGCGACGACGTCCCCGGCCGTGATGTCCACGACCACTGGACCGCCGGACGTGAAGCTGCAGGTGACTGCCGCGGAGGATGCCGCCGGTAGAGACAGGAGGGTGGCAACCGTCACCATCCCCCCGATTACCACCCTGATCCTTCGAGACGAAGCCATCCTTGGCCTCTTCAACTGTAGGAGCTGGGGAAGCGCTGCGCAATGGCGATGGGCGGATGTCCGTCCTCGCGCCTAGCCTGGGCCGGTGGCGATCGCCAAGGTAGAGCCCCTGCTCACGACCCGGAGCGTCTCCGGGCCGTTCGACTATCGCCTGCCCGAGGCGATGGGGGAGGTCGGTGTGGGCTCGGTACTCGTCGTCCCATTCGGTCGGCGGCGCGTGGTCGGCGTGGTCGTCGGCCTGGCCGAGCGCAGCGAGCTCCCAGAGGCCCGGCTGGCCGAGCCTGTCGAGGCGCTGGAGGCAGGCGTCCCACCGGAGCTCGTCGAGCTGGGGCGCTGGGTCGGGGTGGAGTACTGCTCCACGACTGCGCGCGGCCTGGGGCTTGTGCTCCCGCCCGGGGTTGGGACCGGGGCGGAGGCCCGTCGGGTGCGGCCCTTGGTTGAGCTGGAGGTCGATGCGACGCCCGAGGGCATTGAGGCGGTCTCGGGCGGCGAGAGACTTGGCCTGCGGCAGAAGGCTGTGCTCCGCGCCCTGATCGCCGGCCCGCAGCCGGCCCGCCGGCTGGCGGCGACGGCGGGCTCTGACCGGGCGACGCTCCGGCGCCTGGAGTCTCGTGGCCTGGTCACGACCCGCGAGGTGGAGCGCAGGCGCCGCCACGAATCGCCCGGCGTTGGCGCGGTTCGCGAGGGCGTCGAGCTCACCGCCGATCAGGCGGCTGCCCTGAAGACGGTGGTCGCCTCCCTACCGGAGGGAAAGACGTCGAGCGGCGGCCGCTCGCTGCTGCTCCACGGCGTCACCGGCTCCGGCAAGACGGAGGTCTATCTCGAGGCAGCCCGCGAGACGCTGGCGCGGGGGAAGGGCG
This sequence comes from uncultured Solirubrobacterales bacterium, assembly GCA_963817275.1. Lineage (GTDB taxonomy): Bacteria > Actinomycetota > Thermoleophilia > Solirubrobacterales > 70-9 > DASUPK01. The sequence continues at coordinate 8,882 of CAWFOA010000011.1, forward strand.
CGATCGTCCTGGTCCCGGAGATAGCCCTTACGCCGCAGACGATGGACCGCTTCCGGCGCCGCTTCGGGGACTCCGTCGCGCTCCTTCATTCCAAGATGCCGGCGGGCGTCCGCTACGACGAGTGGCGGCGGCTGCGGTCCAGCGAGGCCCGGATCTGCGTCGGCCCGCGCTCCGCCGTCTTCGCTCCCGTCGCCGACCTGGGGCTGATCGTGATCGACGAGGAGCACGACTCCTCCTACAAGCAGGAGAGCGACCCGCGCTATGACGCGCGCGAGGTTGCGCGGCGCCGCGCGGCCGAGGCCGGGGCGGTGCTGCTCTGCGGGACCGCAACGCCTCGTCCCGAGAGCTGGCATGAGCTGGAGCGGCTCGAGCTGCCGTGCCGCGTGGACGGGCGTCGCCTGCCGCCGGTCGAGATCGTCGACATGCGCGGACCGGTGCCCGGACCGCTCCATCCGCGAACGCGCCAGGCTTTCACCAAGGTGGCCGCGGATGGCGGCAAGGCGATCCTGCTGATCAACCGGCGCGGCTGGTCGACGCATCTGACGTGCCGCTCCTGCGGGCACGCATGGGAGTGCCCGAACTGCGACGTCTCCCTGATCCTCCACCGCGACGGCGCTCTTCGCTGCCACCACTGCGGGCACGCGGAGCCGGAGCCCGGCTCCTGTCCGGAATGCTCATCGGTGACGATCGCCCGGGTCGGGTCCGGGACGCAACGGGTCGAGGCCGAGCTGAACGAGCTGCTCGCGCCGCTGGAGATCTTCCGCCTGGACTCCGACAGCGCGGCCGGTCGCGGACACGGCGATGTCCTGCGCCGCTTCGAATCCGCCGAGTCCGGCGTGCTCGTCGGCACCCAGATGGTCGCCAAGGGCCACGACTTCCCGGACGTCACCCTGAGCGTCGTGCTCGATGCCGACGGCGCGCTGCGCCTTCCGGACTTCCGCTCGGAGGAGCGCACCTTCGCGCTGATCACCCAGCTGGCCGGGCGCAGCGGCAGGGGCGAGGCCGGCGGACGCGTGCTCGTGCAGGCGATGGCGACCGGCGCGCCGAGCATTCGACACGCCGCGGAGCACGATGCGAGCGGGTTCCTCGCCGAGGAGCTGGAGCGGCGCCGCGCCCTGCGCTATCCGCCCTTCTCCCACCTGATCGAGATCGGCCTTGCCGGTGAGCAGGACGATCGAGTGGAGGCATCCGCAGAGACGGTTCGCGGCCTGGTCGCCGACCGGCTGGGCGCCGATGATGAACTGCTCGGCCCGGCGCCGCTCTTCCGCCTGCGAGGCAAGCACCGCCGCCGTTTGGTGGTCAAATCCGAGCGCCGGCGCGACGCGGTCGCGGCCGTCAGAGACGCTGTTGCGTCCGCCGTCCGGGATCGCGCCCTGCGCCAGGTCTCGATCTCCGTCGACGTGGATCCGCAGTAGCAAGCCGATCCCGGGCGATTGAGCGCGCCGGACTAGACTCGAAGGCGTGAGCGACGAGCAGACACCTACCCCCGTCGAGGAGCTCGACGACGAGCTGGCCAGCGAGGCCGGGGAGCCGGAGGGCATCGACCAGGAAGCTGTCGAGCGCCGATCGGAGGCGCTCGCCCAGGTCGTCAAGTTCGGCGATCCGGTGCTGCGGTCGGCGGCCTCGCCGGTGACCGAGTTCGACGACGACCTCGCCAGGGAGGCGGAGCGGATGATCGGCCTGATGCGGGACGCGATCGGCGTCGGGCTCGCCGCCACCCAGCTCGGCACGCTCCGGCGCATGCTCGTCTTCCAGGTCGGCTCGGAAGCGGAGCCGACGATCCTCGTCAACCCGGAGATCGAGTGGCGCTCGGAGGACGACCTCGCCACGGCGGAGGAGGGCTGCCTCAGCCTGCCCGGCGTGATCGTCGACGTGGAGCGCTCGCTCTTTGTCCGCGCGCGCGCCGTCGACGTACACGGCGAACCGCTATCGGTCGAGGCCTCCGGCCTCGAGGCGCGGGTGATCCAGCACGAGCTTGATCACCTCGACGGGGTCCTGATGCTCGACCGCACTGAGCGCGAGCAGCGACGCGGCGCCCTCAGTGCGCTCCGCGAGGGCGGCACGTTCGCGCCCGAGCGCCCGGAAGAGGACGCAGTTGGCGAGGGTGATGAGCCGGTGTCGACGTCGACCGAGGATTGAGGACCGCCTACCTCGGCACCTCGGAGTTCGCCGCGACGGTCCTGCGGCGCTTGGCCGGCAGCCCGCACCGGCCGGCTCTGGTCGTCAGCCCTCCCGACAGCCGCAGGGGTAGAGGCCGCCACCTCGCCCCGCCGCCCGCTGCGGAGGCGGCGCGCGAGCTCGATCTGGAGCTCCATCAGACGGGCAACGTGAACTCGCCCGAGTCGCTGGAGGCGATCCGAGCGGCCAAGCCGGCCGCGATCGCGGTCTGCGCGTTCGGCCAGCTGATCAGGGAGCCGCTGCTGAGCGAGTTCCTGATGCTCAACGTCCATCCGTCCCTGATCCCGCGCTGGCGTGGCGCGGCGCCGATCGAGCGGGCGCTGATGGAGGGGGATCCGATCACCGGCGTCACGATCATGCGAGTGACGGAGGGGCTCGACTCGGGCCCGATCGCCCTCGCCGAGGAGGTCGAGATTGCGAACGGAGACGACTACGAGTCCCTCTCGGCGAAGCTTGCCGATCTGGGGGGCGACCTACTGGTCCGGGCCCTTGACTCGCTGCAGGCGGGGGAGCTCGCCTTCACCGACCAGGAGGAGTCGATGGCCAGCTACGCCGAGAAGGTCACACCCGACGAGCGCCATCTGCGGCCGTCGCGGACCGCGCCCGAGCTCGAGAGGACGATCCGGGCGCTGACGCCGCACATCGGCGCCTATCTCGAGCTCGACGGCGGGGAGCGTCTCAGTGTACGGGCCGCACGGGCGGCGCCGGATGGCCCGCCGGTGGGTGCGATCGAAGCGCGCGGCGAGCAGCTCGTGCTTGGCGCTTCCGATGGTGCGCTCCGGCTGGACGTCGTCCAGCCCCCGGGAAAGAAGCCCATGAGCGCGGCCGAATTCCTGCGCGGACACGACGCACCCTCAAAGGCTCTGTAGCGCTCGATACTCTCGTCACATGGCCGAACGAGTCGACAATCGCGTGGATGAGGAGACCGGCGCTCCCGAGGCCACCGAGGGTGCGCTGCAGCGCCCGAACTGCCCGGGTTGCGGCGAGCCCTGGCTGCGCCCCGCACAACTCCCCGGGCGCTTCGTCTGCGTGTACTGCCTACGCCGCTTCGAGCTCGTCTCGCAGTGCCCCAACTGCGGAGAGCACGGGACGATCAGCCGCATGAGCAGGACCGAGGACATGAAGTGCCAGCAATGCGGCGAGTCGATGCTCCGCTCGATCTGACCTTGGAAGCCGCCACCGACACCGCCACGACGGACCGCCACGGCCTCTTCGCGACGAAGCGGGTGGCTCCGTCGATCCTCTCGTCCGACTTCTCCCGGCTGGGCGCGCAGGTGGAGGAGGTGATGGCCGCGGGCGCGCGGATCATCCACGTGGACGTGATGGATGGCCACTTCGTCCCTCCGATCACGATCGGGCCGCTCGTCGCCGGCTCGATCGCCGACCTGGTCCATGGCGCAGGTGGGGCAATCGACGTGCACCTGATGATCGAGCAGCCCGAGCGCCAGATCGAGGAGTTCGCGAAGGCCGGCGCCGACAACATCACCTTTCACGCCGAGGCGACCCCGCACGTCAACCGCACGCTCAACGCGATCCGCGAGCTGGGCTGCCTGGCGGGCCTCGCCATCAACCCGGGCACGCCAGTCGCCGCCGTCAGCGAGTCGGTGAACGAGGCCGACGTCTTCCTGTGTATGACGGTCAACCCGGGCTGGGGCGGCCAGCCTTTCATCGCCGAGTCGCCGGACAAGGTGGGGAGGCTGAGCGCACTCGTCGGGGCCGGGACCATCGAGGTCGACGGCGGCATCGACCCGGGCACCGCGGGCGGGGTCGCCGCCGCGGGGGCGAGCCTGTTCGTTGCCGGCTCCGCCGTTTTCGGGTCGGACGACCCGGCAGCGGCATATGTCTCGATCGCCGAAGCGGCCGGCGCCGCCTAGGCTCGCGTGGCGGACAGGCACGCGCGTCTCAGTCGCTTCCGGAGCTTCGACGGCCCCGGGGAGCGCGGCGAGTTTGAGCCGTTCCTGCGCCGCCTCGCCCTTCTGATTGCGGTCATCGTCGTCGTTCAGGCGTCCGGGGCGATCGCCTACTCGCTCACCGAGAGCGTCTCCATCTGGCATGGCTTCCTCTTCACCCTGGACACCGTGGCGACGGTCGGGTCAGACCCGACCCCCCGGACCTGCCGGGCCAGATCGTCAAGGTCCTGCTGATCGTCCTGGGCGTGGGTACGCTCTTCTACGCCCTGGTGACGGTGACGGAGTTCTTCGTCGCCGGCCACCTGGGGGAGATCCTCGAGGAGCGCCGCACCCTGAATCAGATCAAAGACCTATCCGGGCATCACCTGATCTGCGGCTTCGGCCGGGTCGGGCGTCAGGTCGCGCGCGATCTCCAGGCCGGCGGGGACGACTTCGTCGTCATCGACGAGCTCGATGAGAACAAGCACATCGCCGATCAGATGGATGCGCCCTTCCTCCAGGGGCGGCCCTCGGACGACGAGATGCTGAAGGCGGCGGGCGTCGACCGTGCGATCTCAGTCCTGGCCTGCGTGGACTCGGACGCCGAGAACATCTTCACCTGCCTGACCGCGCGAGAGCTCCGCTCCGACATCACGGTTGTTGCGCGCGCCAGCGTCGAGGACTCGGAGAAGAAGCTCCTCCGTGCGGGCGCCAACCGGGTGATCTCCCCCTACAAGTCGAGCGGGGCCGAGATGGCTCGCCTCGCCCTGCAGCCGCAGGTCACAGGCGTCGTCGATGTGGCGCCCGAGTACCGGATGGAGGAGATCGACGTCTCGGAGGGCTGCGAGGCGGCGGGACGCACCATCGGGGAGGTCCGGGGAACCACGACCGTGGCCGCGATCAGGAGCGCCGACGGCAAGGTCCACCCACAGCCGGGCTCGCACACGGTCCTACAGCCTGGGGACGTGCTGGTGGCGATGGGAACGACCGAGGCGCTCAAGAAGCTCGAATCGCTGTTCGTTCCCAAGCCGGCGGGGACGGCCGACAGCATCCTGGGCGACCTCGGCTAACCGGCTTCGTCCGCCGCGGCGAGCTGCAGCTCCATCTCCTCGGTCGAGCCCGGCTCGAGCCGCTCCTCGCGGACGGCCAGCGGCTGGCGGTAGAGCCAGTAGAGCAGCGAGCAGAGCACGGTGGCCGCTCCCAGGTAACCGATCTCGACGCGGTGGAAGTCGTTGTCGACGAGTGGCACCGCCGTCCAGATGAGGAAGAGGACGGCGCAGCCGATCCAGCAGAACGACGCGCGGCGCACCTGTCCCTTCGCCAATGCCGCCTGGTTGAGGGTCGCCGCGGAGAGATAGAGGCCCATGCCGATGCTGACGATCACCAGATCGATCCGCTCGTAGCTGTGCTTCTTGCCAAAGGCGATCTGCATCAGATCGGGCCCGGCTACCACCATCGCGAGCGCCACCACCGCCGCGAAGCCGGCGATGGCGAGGATCGTGACGCGCACCGAGGCGCGGAAGTCCACCTCGTCCCCCTGGGACCCGAGCCGGGTGAGGTGGGGGAGGAGGCTGGTCGACACGGCCTGGAAGAGCACCAGCGGCGCTCGGGCGATCATCAGCACGTTGAAGATGTAGCCGGCCGCCGCGGCGCCCGCCGAGGCGTTGACCAGCAGGGGGCCGGCGTTGAGAAAGGTCTGCTCGGAGAGCATGATCAGGAACACCGCCGCCGCGAACCGGCCTCCGCGGGCGAGCGTGAGCTCCGAGCTGTCGGGCGCGGCCGGGGACTCGACCGCGGGCTCTGGCTCGGCGCGGTCGCCCCCGAAGCGGCGGAGGAACGCGAACGGGACCACGATCAGCGAGAGCGTGGGGGCGGCGACGATGCCGAGCGCCACGGCGGTCTGGCCGGATGCGATCCCAATGGCGACCGCGAGCGGGAAGGCCGTTCGCGAGATCGATTCGCTGATGATCAGTAGGGCGTAGATGGTCAGGCGGTGGCTGCCGGCCAGGAAGCCACGGGCGAAGTAGCTCGCGCCGATAGGCGGTGACTGCGCCGACGCCGATCCAATAGAGCGTCGAGTTGCCGTGCAGCAGGTGGTCCTGGATCGGCCCCCGGAGCGCCAGTACGACCACATCCAGCCCGACCGCGACCAAGAGCTGGATCGTCGCCGCGACCCGCACGGTGCGGGCGATCGGCGCGTCGTGAGCCATGTTCTCGGAGACGGTGCGGGAGAGCAGCTGCTCGACCGGGCGCTGCAGGACCGAGACGACGATGAAGACCGCCGACCAGAGCACCGCCACCTGCCCGTACTCCTCGGTCGAGAGCTCGTGCGAGGCGATCGCGAAGTAGAGGTAGGTGATCAGCCCCGTGATGCCGACCCCGATCGAGAGCAGGCTGGCGCGGCGCCCATAGCTCCTGGCCTCGCTTTCGCCTGCCTTTTGCCTTGCCCTTGCCATCGACGCGCAAGACTACTGGCGTACAATCACTGGCTGACTGACCAGTCAATCAGTCGAGCTCGACCCAAAGGAGGCGAGCATCGCCACGGTCAGCACCGAACAGGAAGCGTCCTACCTGCGCCGCGCATTGGAGCTGGCGAGGGGCGGTCGCGGGAACGTCAGCCCGAACCCGCTGGTCGGCGCCGTCATCGTTCACGACGGCGAGGTCATCGGCGAGGGCTTCCACGCGGAACTCGGCGGGCCACACGCCGAGCGGGCCGCGATCGAGGACTGCCGCGCCCACGGCTCAGACCCCGCCGGTTCGGCCATCTACGTCACCCTCGAGCCCTGCGCCCACGAGGGCCGTCAGCCGCCCTGCACCGAGGCGATCCTGGAGGCCGGGATCTCTCGAGTCGTCTACGCCTCCGAGGATCCGACCGACAAGGCGTCCGGGCGCGGGCCGGGCATGCTCCGGGACGGCGGTGTCGAGGTGGAGCTGGCCGGGGGCCCCGAGGCGAGCGCCGCGCGGCTGCTCAACCAGGCATTTCGCAAGCGCGCCCGCACCGGCCGCCCGCTCGTCACCTACAAGGCGGCGATGTCCCTGGATGGCCGCGTCGCATCGCCGACCGGAGACTCCCGCTGGATCTCGAGCGTCGAGAGCCGCGAGCTCGTCCACCGCTGGCGCGCCGAGTGTGACGCCGTCGCGATCGGAATCGGCACCGCGATCGCCGACGACCCACTGCTGACCGCCCGGATCGAGGGCGCGGCGAGCCAACCTGCGCGGGTCGTCTTCGACTCCGGCGCCAGGTTGCCGATCGAATCCGCGCTGGTCGCCTCGATCGACGAGGCCGCCCTGATCGTGATCTGCGCCCCCGAGGCCCCGTCGGCCAAGCGCGACGCACTGGAGCGCGCCGGGGCCGAGGTGATCGTGGCTCCGGGGCGCACCGACCAGGATCGCCTGGAGGCGGGGCTCGCGGAGCTCGGACGGCGCGACATCCAGGACCTGCTGGTAGAGGGCGGACCGACCTTCGCCGGGGCGCTGTTCGACGCGGGGGAGATCGACGAGCTGCGACTGTTCATCGCCCCGGTGCTGGTCGGCGCCGCCGAGGCGCGAGCAGTGCTCGAGGGCGAGGGCGCGATCCGCATCGCCGACGGCGTCCGCCCGCTGGCCACGGAGTTCGAGCAGGTGGGCGAGGACATGCTCGTTCGAGCGAGGCTCCGCGAATGGTGACGCGCTGATGTTCACCGGGATCGTCAAGGAGATGGGTCGTGTCGAGGCCGTCGAGAGCTCCGACGATGGGGCGCGCCTGCGGATTCGCGCGGAGCTCGCCTCGGAGCTCGGGCCGGGCGATTCGGTGGCGGTGAACGGCGCCTGCCTGACCGCCACCTCCGTGGGCGACGGCGGCTTCGAGGCCGACGTCATGCACCAGACGCTTTCGCTGACGACGCTGGGCGAGCTGGAGGCCTCCTCGCCGGTCAACCTCGAGCTGGCCCTCCGGGCCACCGATCGCCTCGGCGGCCACGTGGTCCAGGGCCATGTCGACGGGACGGCCACGGTCGCGGACGTCTCGGCGGACGGCTTCGCCAAGCGCCTCCGCCTCGAGTTGCCCGAGGAGCTGCTGCCCTACGTCGTCGAGCGAGGCTCGATCGCGATCGAGGGCGTCAGCCTCACGATCGCCGACCTCGACGGCTCGGTCCTGGAGGTCTCGCTGATCCCCGAGACGCTCGAGCGCACGACGCTGGGCACGCTCGAGCCCGGCGACCGGGTCAACGTCGAATGCGACGTCCTCGCCCGCTATGTCCGCCGGCAGCTTTCCGGGGACGCAGGCCTGTCACCCTTACCCATCGAACAGGAGTGAAGATGTCAAAGCAGACCGAGACGAAGACCGAGTCGCCCTTCGCCACCATCGAGGAGGCGATCGAGGACATCCGGCGCGGCCGGATGGTGGTCGTCTGCGACGACGAGAACCGCGAGAACGAGGGCGACCTGACGCTGGCCGCGCAGTTCGCGACTCCCGAGGCGATCAACTTCATGGCGACCCACGGCCGCGGCCTGATCTGCCTGGCGCTCACCGACGAGCGCTGCAACGAGCTCGGGCTCAACCTGATGGCGGCCAAGAACGAGGCGCCGTTCCAGACGGCCTTCACCGTGTCGGTCGAGGCTCGGGAGGGCGTCACCACCGGCATCTCCGCAGCCGACCGGGCTCGCACCGTCCAGGTCGCGATCGATCCCCACTCACGGCCCGAGGACCTCGTCCAGCCCGGTCACGTCTTCCCGCTGAAGGCCAAGGACGGCGGCGTCCTGGAGCGCACCGGCCAGACCGAGGCCGCGGTCGACCTCGCCCGCCTCGCCGGCCTGATTCCCGCCGGGGTGATCTGCGAGGTGATGAACGAGGACGGCACGATGGCCCGCGTGCCGGACCTGGCGGACTACTGCGCGAAGCACGACCTGAAGATGGTCACGGTCGCGGACCTGATCGCCTACCGCCGCCGCACGGAGAAGCTGGTCGAGCGGATCGTCTCCACGAAGCTGCCGACGAAGTTCGGCGAGTTCAGCGCCGTCGGCTACCGCTCGCTGATCGACGACAAGCACCACGTCGCGATGGTCAAGGGCGAGGTTGCCGGGTCCGAGGACGTGCTCGTCCGGGTCCACTCCGAGTGCCTCACCGGCGACGTCTTCCACTCGCTGCGCTGCGACTGCGGCGAGCAGCTCGAGGCGGCCCTGGCGACGATCGAGCAGGAGGGCAAGGGCGTGCTGCTCTATCTCTCCCAGGAGGGCCGCGGCATCGGGCTGCTGAACAAGCTCCGCGCCTACAAGCTCCAGGAGGAGGGCCTCGACACCGTCGACGCGAACCTCAAGCTCGGGTTGCCCGCCGACCTGCGCGACTACGGGATCGGCGCCCAGATCCTGGTGGACCTGGGGCTGTCGAGCATCCGGATCCTCACGAACAACCCCAAGAAGATCCTCGGCCTGGAGGGCTACGGGCTCTCGGTCACCGACCAGGTGCCGATCCAGTCGGTGCCCAACCCCCACAACGAGGCCTACCTGAACGCCAAGCGCGACAAGATGGGCCACGCCCTCCACCACCAGGGCCTGCCGCTCGACGAGCAGCTGCTCTACGAGGAGCACCGCAAGGACGAGGAGAATCGCCGGGAGGCCGCCGGCTCGCCCGATTACCCGCCCGGTGACTGAGACGCCCGAGCACGAGCGCTTCTCCGATCAGGAGCGTGAGGCCCTCACCGGCAGCGAGTTCGCGGTCTGCGTCGCGACCTTCTACGAGGACATCGCCGAGCGCCTGCTGAACGGCGCCGCCGAGGGGTTCGACCTGGGTGGCGTCAGCGAAGCGTCGGTTCACACCTTCAGGGTCCCCGGTGCCTTCGAGCTGCCCTTCGCGGCGAAGCTCTGCGCCGAGTCGGGCCGGTTCGCCGGGATCGCCTGCCTCGGTGTGGTGATCCGCGGTGAGACGAGCCACTACGACCACGTCTGCAACGAGGTCGCTGCTGGGACCCAGCGAGTTCAGCTCGACACCGGCGTGCCGTGCGCGTTCGGCGTGATCACGGCCGAGAACATGGATCAGGCCCTCGCCCGCTCCGGCGGCGGCAAGCGCGACCAGGGGCGTGGAGCCGCGGTGGTTGCGATGCGGATGGCGCTCTTGGGCCGCTCAGCTCAGCTGAGCTGCGCCAGGGTCTCGTCGAGCGGCGCCGGCACCCCGAAGTAGAAGCCCTGCCCGTAGCGGAAGCCGACGTCGGTGAGCGCCTCGAGCTCCTCCTCGGTCTCGATGCCCTCTGCGACCACCTGCAGGCCGACGTCCTTGGCGAAGGACGCGAGCGCTGCCGCCATCGCGTGGGCCATCGGGTTCTCGTCGATTCGCTCGGTCAGGCTGATGTCGAGCTTGATCCACTCGGGTCGCAGCCTGAGGATGTGCCGGAGGCTCGCGTATCCGGCGCCGAAGTCATCGATCGCGACCTGGCCGCCGGCCTGGCGCATCGGGCCGAGCGAGGAGGCGAAGGTCTTGTAGTCCTGGATCTGGAGGTGCTCGGTGAGCTCGACGGTGATCCGGTCGGCCGAACCGAACGAGGGCAGAAATGCTTCGGAGGAGACGGTCGGGGGCGAGGCGTTGACGCTGAGCCCGATTCCGTCCGGTAGCTCAGGCAGCGCTCGCGCGGCCCGGCGAACCGCGAGCAGCTCCAGGGGGACGCCGAGGCCGACCTCCCAGGCCTCGGCCGAACCAGCGGTCCGGAGTGAGAGACGGATCGCCCGGGAAGCGCGAGAGCGCCTCGACCGCGATCACCCGGCCGCTCTCGAGGTCGAGGACCGGCTGGAAGACGGTGTCGATCGATTCGTCGCGCAGGACCTCGCGGATCCGCTCGAGCCACAGAGTGTGCTCCTCGCTGGTGATCTGCTCGATCGTCTGACGGCTCTCGATGGCGCGAGTCGAGCAGATGATCTCCACGGGTTCCCGCTCGTCATCGAGGATCACGCGGGTGGTCGTCTCGACCCAGAGCCACTCGCCGCTCTTGCGCCGCAGCGGTAGGCGACGGTGTAAGGCGCGCCCGCGAGGACGCTCTGGTGGGCGAGCGAGATCTTGCTGACGTCGTCCGGGTGAAAGTAGTCGTACGCCCAGGTTCCGATCAGCTCTGAGGGCTCATAGCCCGAGCAGCTCCCGGGAGGCAGCCGAGGCGTACTTGTACGTCCCGTCGGGCGCGTGGGCGGTGATCATGTCGCCGAGCAGGTCGGCGATCGAGTCGGTGAGCGTGTCGGATTCCGCCCCCAGGGCGTGCGCGCGATCCGAATCGAGTCGTGTGCCGGATGGTCATCTGATCCTCAAGAGCGTCGTTCGCCGCCGCAAGGATCTCTCCTACCGAGTATCGGTCGACTGATCCCATGCAGAACTTGATCGTTTCTCCAATGCGGGCCGTGTCCCTGCGTATCAGCTGGCCGCTACCATGCCCCGCCCATGGCCAAGGTCTGTCACAGCTGCGGCAAGCGCCCCGCGTTCGGCAACTCGCGGAGCCACTCGATGGTCGCGACCCGGCGGCGCTTCAACCCCAACCTCCAGAAGGTCCGCATCCAGGAGCCGGGGGGCGGGACGGCGCGGGTCTATGTCTGCGCGCGCTGCCTGAAGTCGAACAAGGTCATCAAGGCCGCCTGACTACTAAATAGTCGACTGGGGGGATCCGCGGGGGTTGTTGCCCGCCGCGCATCGTGGTTGTATGCGCTCGACAACCAAGCTGACCTCGGTGCCGAGGGGAGAGTGACACGGTCTCGTTCACGGCAGCCGCGGCGTCAAATCAAGGAGTGGGATATGGACAGCATCAAGGTGCGCGAGTACCTGCGCAGGCATGTGCTGGGTCTCTTGGCGATCTTCATCGCTCTGAGTGGAACGGCCATCGCCGCAGGAGATGGACCGACCGCTTCCACGAGCGCGGTCAGTAACGCGAAGTTCAAGAAACTCAAGAAGCGTGTGGGGGCGCTGGAGGCGACGATCAACTCGCCCGCCAGCGGGGACCTCCAGGGGACCTATCCGAACCTGACGATCAAGAACAATGCGGTGACCGAGACGAAGATCGCCGACAACGCCGTGACGACTGGCAAGATCGCCGACGCCGCGGTGAGCACGGGCAAGATCGCTGACGCTGTCGGTGACGGAGGGCAAGATCGCCGACGCGGCGATCACCACGGGCAAGCTGGCGAATGGTTCGGTTGGAGGATCCGCGCTGAAGACCGTCGTCACCCGCACGGGAACGTCGACGGGCGTCGCAGCGAATACGAGCGTCCTGTCCAGCAACGGCTGCAACGCGGGCGAAAAGTTGCTCAGCGGTGGTGCGCTCTGGGACTCGACCGATGCCGACCTGGCGATCTCCCAGTCGTTCGCCTTCGGTAATTGGTTCATCCGAGCCGGGAACGGCGACGGCGCAGCGCACAATTTCACGCCAGTCGCGGAGTGCCTGTCGCAATAAGCCGGAGTCCGGCAGAGCCGGCCTGGCTGTGAACGCAGAGGCCCGGGCGAGAGCCCGGGCCTCTCGCTGTAACTTCCCCCAAGCTCCCCATGGCCGATCCCTCCATAGAGCGATTCCGGCGCGTCGTCAGCGCGGCCGCCGCCCATCTCGAGGAGCGGCGCAAGGAGGTCAACGACCTCAACGTCTTCCCGGTCGCCGACGGCGACACCGGGGACAACATGGCCCTCACGCTTCGCGCCGTCAGCGACGAACTCGACCGCCTCGACGGCCAGATGGTGGACGAGATCGGCCGCACGGAGCTGGTCAACGCCCTCGCGCGCGCCGCGCTGATGGGCGCCCGCGGGAACTCTGGGGTGATCCTCAGCCAGATCGTCCGCGGGGCGGCCGAGGAGCTCGCCAGCCGTCCGGGAGAGCTGGTCGACCCGATGCTGGTCGCCGCCGCGTTCGCCCGCGCGGCCGACGCCGCCTACGAGTCCGTCCGGGAGCCGGCCGAGGGGACGATGCTCACGGTCTTCCGCGAGATGGCCCATTCGATCTCACGGCGCCTCGCTCACATGGAGGAGATCCGCCTCTCGCCGGACGCCACGCCCGCCGAGCAGGACGCCCTGCTCGCGGAGCTGCTGGAGGACGCCGTCCGCGACGGCGAGCAGGCGGTTGCACGCACCCCCGAGCAGCTCGAGGTGCTGCGCGAGTCCGGAGTCGTCGACGCAGGGGCGCATGGCCTGGTGGTGATCCTCGCCGGCGTGGTCGCGGGGCTCCGCGGGGGCATCGAGACCTCCCCTGAGGTGCCCCACTACGCGCCGGCCATGGACACGCGACCGCATCACGAGGACAGCCGCTACCGCTACTGCACGAACTTCATCGTCACCGGCGCGGGCCTCGAGAGCCGCTCGTTCGTGCCGATGCTGGAGGAGCTCGGGGACTCCGTCCTCGTGGTCGGCGACGAGGCGACCCTCAAGGTCCACGTCCACACCGACGAGCCGGAGGCCGCCGTGGCGCTCTTCGATCAGGCCGGAGGCGTCTCGCAGCTCGATGTGGCCGACATGCGCGAGCAGATCGCCGAGCGAAGCGCGCGGCTGCAGGCCGGCCGCTGCGCCGCCGTGGCGGTCGTCGCGGGCCGCGGGATGCGGGAGCTCTACGAGGGGCTGGGCGCCTTCGTCGTCGACGGCGGAGAGACGTTCAACCCGTCGATCTACGACCTGCTGGCCGCGATCCACGAGGTGCCCTCGGAGGAGGTCCTGGTCTTCCCCAACAACCCCAACGTGGTGATGGCGGCCGAGCGGGCGGCCGAGCTCTCGGACAAGCAGGCCCGCGTGGTCGTCTGCACCTCCCAGCAGGCCGGCCTCGCCGCGCTGGTCGAGCTCGATCCCAGGGCCTCCATCGACGAGAACGGCGAGCGGCTCGCTCGCCTCGCTGGATGGGATCCGGGCGGGCTCGGTTGCCCCGGCCGCGCGCGACGACGCCAAGGGCCGGTTCGTGACCGGCGACGCCGTCGGCTTCGTCGAGGACGAGATCGTCGCCTGGGGCGGGGCGGGCTCGACGCTGTCGGAGACGATGGCGCGCCTGGCCGAGGGGGCGGAGATCCTCACCGTCGTCGGCGGGGAGGGGGCGCCGATCGCGCTCGGCGATCTCGAGGGCCATGCCCCCGAGGGCGTGGAGCTCGAGCTTCACGAGGGGGGCCAGCCGCACTACTGGTGGCTGCTGGCCGCGCAGTGAGGTGAGCGACGGGCTGCCCGTCCTCTGGCAGTACAGCTTCTCCAACTACAACGAGAAGGCCCGCTGGGCGCTCGACTTCAAGGGCATCCGCCACCGCCGCCGCTCGCTCATGCCCGGCGGCCCACGCGCGATGCTGTTCTCACGCGGCGACGGGACGCTGCCGGTCCTGGACCTCGACGGGGAGCGGATCGTCGACTCGACGGCGATCATCGCCGCGCTGGAGGAGCGCCAGCCCGAGCCGGCCCTCTATCCGGCCGACGCCGACGAGCGCCGCCGGGCCCTGGAGCTGGAGGACTTCTTCGACGAGCACGCCGGTCACGACATGCGCCGCGTCGGCTTCTGGGAGGCGCGACAGAACCTCGGACTACGCGCTCGACTTCATGACCACCGATCAGCCGAAGGGCAGGCGGGCGGTCGGCCGGGTCGGGCTGAGGGTCGCGTTCCCCGGCGTCTGGCGCTACATGAGCGCGCGCTATGCGTTCGACGAGGAGGCGGTCAAGCGCAGCCGGGAGACCCTCATCGCCGCGCTCGACCGGATCGAGGCCGAGCGCGCCGGACGGGGACTATCCTGGTCGGCGAGGAGTTCAGCGTCGCCGATCTCACCGCCGCCGCGCTGCTCTACCCGCTGGTCTGGCCGCCCGGAGTTCCAGTACGAGCTGCCGGAGCCGCCGCGCTGGGAGTTCCTCGAGCACCACCGCGACCACCCGGCGCTGGCTTGGATCACGGAGACCTGGCGGCGCCACCGCGGCTCGTCTGCGGCTACCAGCCTTCGGAGCCCGGCTCTCCCTTGAACGGGCCCTCGATCTCCTCGGTGATCCAGCCGCCGTAGTAGGCGCCCGGCTGCGGGGTGACCTGCTCGTCGTCGAGGTAGGCGGCGTCGACCCGCCGCGGGTAGAAGGCAAGGTGGCCCATCAGCTGCTCGTAGCCCTCGCTTGGGCTCCGGGTAGTACCAGGCGACCCGCTGCGCGCGCTTGCCGCCGGCCTCGGCGTGGACGTAGAGGCGCTGTTCCCTTCCACTCGCACTCGGTGTGCACGCCCTCGGCGTCGATCAGCACGTCGGCGCGCACGTCCTCGCGGGGCACGTAGACGGTCGGCGGGCTCGGCCGTCTCCAGCACCCGCAGCGCGCGGTCGCTCTCCGCGATCGTCTCGCCGCCCAGCACGATCCGCACGTGCCGGTCCAGCGGCTCGACGCGGGGCGGCCGCGGGTAGTCCCAGACCGATTCCTTCGCTCGCTGCGTGGTCATGTGAACAGAGTCCTGGGGAACCTCGGGTCGTTACGCCGTGTTGCCGCCTAGCCTAGATCGCGATGGAGGCCGCCCTCGAGCGCGACCCGGTGCCCGATCTACGTTCCCCGTGCGCTCGCGACCGGCGAGGTCCTCGAGCGCGGGCGGATGCTGGAGACACCCCTGAAGACGATGCCGCGCCCGTCGATCCTGGATGCGCCGATCACCAAGCTGCGGGGAGCGGGCCCGAAGCTGTCGGCGGCGGCCGCGGAGATGGGGATCTCGAGCCTCGGCGACCTGCTCAGGCACGTTCCACACGGCTATCGCGACCGGGCCGTCGCCGGTCGGTCTCGGGGATCTCAAGCTCGGGGAGGAGGCGACGGTCGAGGTCGAGGTGGCCGGCGCGAAGCTGCGGCCGACCCGCCGCCGCCGGCTGACGATCCTCGAGGCCGACGTCTTCGATTCGAGCGGCAAGGTGAAGGCGGTCTGGTTCAACCGCGCCTGGCTGGCGGACCGCCTGCAGCCCGGCACGCGGCTGCTCCTGCGCGGGAAGCTCGAGAAGCGGGGCTTCAACGTCGCCGAGCACGAGTTCCTCGACGCCGCGCCACCGAGCCCGCAGGACTGCACACCACCGGGATCGTCCCGGTGCACCCGGCCAGCGAGCGCCTGCGGCCGCAGCGCATCCGGGAGTGGGTCTGGCAGGCGCACGCCGTTGGCGCGGCACGCCGTCGAGCCGATCCCCGGCCGGCTGCGCCGTGAGCTGCGGATGGCGGGGGCGACGGATTCGATCGTCGCGTCCGCACTTCCCGGCCGACGAGCACGCCGCCGAGGCCGCCCGCGAGCGGCTCGCCTTCGAGGAGCTCTTCCTCTACCAGGCGGCCCTCGTCTACTCGCCGCGGCCGCCGGCGTCTCGGGGAGCAAGGGCATCGGGCTGCCGCCGGCGGGAGCCGACGTCGCGGCCTGGCTCGAATCGCTGCCCTTCTCGCTGACCGGCGACCAGCAACGGGCCGTCGAGGAGATCGACTCCGACCTCGGCCTGGCCGCAGCCGATGCAGCGCCTGCTGATGGGTGAGGTGGGATCCGGCAAGACGGTCCTCTGCGCTCTACGCGATGCTGCGCGCGATCGAGGCCGGTCACCAGGCGGCCCTGATGGCGCCGACGGAGACGCTCGCCGAGCAGCACTTCCGCACGCTCGAGTCGCTGCTCGCATCGCAGGCGGTTCCCGCGACCCTGCTCACCTCGGCCACGCCGCCGGCACGGCGCCGCGAGCTGCTGGCCTCGCTCGCGGCCGGGCTGCCCCAGCTCGTCGTCGGCACGCACGCCCTGATCGAGGAGGCCGTCGAGTTCTCCTCGCTGGCGGTCGCGGTCGTCGACGAGCAGCATCGCTTCGGCGTCCGCCAGCGCGCCGCGCTCGACGCCAAGGGCCCAGGCAAGCGGCTTCCGCACGTCCTCCACATGACGGCGACCCCGATCCCGCGGACGCTCTCCCTCACCGCCTACGGCGACCTGGACACGACCGCGCTCCGCGAGCTGCCCAAGGGCCGCCAGCCGATCCGCACCCGCGTCGTGGGCGAGGACCGCCGCCCGGAGGCCTACGAGTTCATCCGGGAGCGGCTGCGCGAGGGGCGGCAGGCATACGTCGTCTGCCCACTGGTCAGCGAGTCGGAGGTGATCGAGGCGCGGGCCGCCGAGGCCGAGGCCAAGCGGCTCGCCGCGACCGAGCTGCGCGACTTCCGGGTGGCGCTCCTGCACGGCCAGATGTCCTCCGAGCAGAAGGCGCGCGCGATGGACGGCTTCGTCCTCGGGCGAGGCGGACGTCCTGGTGGCCACGACCGTGATCGAGGTCGGCATCGACGTCCCCAACGCGACGGTGATGCTGGTCGAGGGGGCCGAGCGCTTCGGGCTCTCCCAGCTCCACCAGCTGCGCGGCCGCGTCGGACGCGGCAGCCACGAGTCCTTCTGCATCCTCTTCGGCGATCCGGAGTCGGATGCCGCGAAGGCGCGGCTGGAGGCGATCGCCGGGGAGGGCGACGGCTTCGCGCTGGCGGAGGTCGACCTCTCGATCCGGGGGGAGGGGGAGATCCTCGGCACCCGCCAGCACGGCCTGCCGCGGTTCCGCGCGGCGATCGCTGCCCGAGGACACCGCGCTGCTGCTCGAGGCTCGCCGCCGGGTGCTGGAGCTGCGCGAGCGCTTCGGGTCGCTCGAGGCGCCCGGCGTCGGCCCGCTGATGGACGAGGCCAGGCGCCGCTTCGGCGACGAGCGGGTCGAGCAGATCGCGGCGGTGAGATGGCGGAGCTCCGGATCACCGGCGGCGAGCTCGGCGGCCGCCGCATCCACGCCCCGAAGGGGGCCAAGCTCCGGCCGACCACGGAGCGGGTGCGCGAGGCGGTGTTCTCGATCCTCGGGGACGTCTCAGGCGCTCGCGTCCTCGATCTCTTCTGCGGCACGGGCGCGCTGGCGATCGAGGCTCTCTCCAGGGGGGCCGCCGAGGCGACCCTGGTCGACACGCCGCCGGCGGCGGCGCGGCGCAACCTGGAGGCCTCGAGCTGACCGATCGAGCCGCGACGGTTCGGGCCGACGCTGCGCGCTTCCTGCGCCGTGCCAAGGGGGGATCATTCGATCTGGTGCTCTGCGATCCGCCCTATAGACTCGCCGACCGCCTTGCAGCCGACCTCGATCCCCTCATACGAAATGCGCTCGCCGAAGGAGGGGAGGGTGATGGCCGAGTCCTCCCCCGAACGGCCGCTTGAGCTGACCCTGCCGCTGATCACCGAGCGCGCCTACGGCGACACCCTGATTCGTATCCACGGGAGCGATCGATGAGCCCCGACGGCAGGACCGCGGTTTGCCCGGGCAGCTACGACCCGGTCACGAACGGCCACCTCGACATCATCACCCGCACTTCGCGGGTGTTCGACCGCGTGATCGTCGGCGTGGTCAACCAGCCGGTCCGCAAGCAGACGACGCTGTTCACGGCCGAGGAACGCAAGGCGTTCATCGAGGACGCGACCGCCGATCTCGACAGCGTCGAGGTCAAGATCATGTCCAACCTGCTGGTCGAGTTCGCCAAGGAGAATGGCGCCAAGGCGATCATCAAGGGCCTGCGCGCGATCTCGGACTTCGAGTACGAGTTCGAGATGAATCAGCTCAACCGGAAGCTCGCCGCGGACATCGAGCGATGTACATCTTCGCCTCGGCGAACTACAGCTTCCTGTCCTCGACGGGGGTCAAGGAGATCGCGACGTTCGGGGGAGATGTCGGCGATCTGGTGCCGGCTCCGGTTGCAAAAGCGCTTGCGGAGAGGCTCGCCCGCTAGGTCGTCGTGCGTGGGGGATGGGCAGGAGCTTGCAATCCGGCGCAGAAAGGCAACCCGGGGCCGGTGCCAAGTCCCGATGCGTAAGCTTTAGCGACTGCAAATGGACGTTCTCGTACTCATCGACAAGCTCGACGACCTGGTCGCACAACGCGCGGCCGGTGCCGCTCACGGATCAGGTGCGCGTCGACCGCGAGGAGATCTACGACCTCCTCGACCAGATGCGCGCCACGATTCCCGAGGAGATCAAGCAGGCCCGCTGGATCGTCAAGGAGCGCCAGGAGATGCTCGCCGAGGCGAAGCGCGAGGCCGAGCGGATCGTCAAGGAGGCCCGCGAGCAGCAGGCCCGCCTCGTCGCGAACGAGGAGATCACCCGCCAGGCCGAGCGCGCCGCCGAGGAGATCGTCGAGGAGGCGCGCGAGCGCGAGCGCGAGATCCGCCTCGGCGCCGAGGACTACGCCGACGACATCCTCTCGACCCTCGAGGTCAACCTCCAGAAGTTCCTGCAGGCAGTGCAGCGCGGTCGCGACCGGCTCCAGGGCCGCGAGCGCGAGCCCTCCGAGATCGGTTAGCCCCCGACTAGTCTCCGCCCCATGGCGGAGGACGAGCTGGCTGCCGGCGTCGCCGACGTGCTCGGTGAGCGCGAACTCAAGCTGAGTGTCATTCCGGGAGGGGCCTCGCGCGAGACCTGGCTGGTCGAGGGAGAGCGCGATCGCTGGGTGCTCCGCCGCGATCCGCTGGGATCGGTTTCGCTCGTTCCGATCGCCGACGAGTACGCCTTGATCGCTGAGGCAGCCGAGACCGGCGTCCGCGTTCCCCAGCCGATTCTCCTTGAGCCGGCCGGCGGCCGCCTGGGAACCGCGGGAATGCTCATGTCCTTCGTCGACGGGACCTCGGTCGCGCCCCGCATCCTGCGGAAGCCGGAATTCGAGACCGCTCGG
>CAWFOA010000012.1:0-315659 GCA_963817275.1 uncultured Solirubrobacterales bacterium
TGGTAGTTCGTATCCTTGTTCTCGGTGTTGAAGTCGGCGCCGATGAACGCGGAGGCCTCGATACCGTTTTTCTGCCCGAAGTACATGAACCCGACAACCGGCTCGATGGTCCAGAAGTTCTTGCCCGTATTGGCGAGGCGGCCGACCTCGTAGATGCCGGTCGGCGCGTAGACGCCGACGCGGAAGTTCACGTTGAAGTCGGGATCGACGTTGTAGTTCAGCATCAGCGGCATCAGGACGATATCGCCCAGCGCGTTGGTGCTGCTGGAGATCGCAGACAAGCCGGCGCGCTGGTGGCCACTGCATCCACGTTCATAAAGAGGTAGGGAATCGTCGCGCTCATCGCATAGCTCCAGCGCTCGCCCAGGTCAAGCGGCGGGCGCCAGAGGGTCGTCAGGCCGGATCGCCGCGACGGACGTCGCCCCCAGCGTGGTCTGACCCGCGATCGGCAGCCGCTTGTCGGCCCCTATCGAGCCGTTGTAGTAGACAAGGTTTGCCCGCATGAGAAACGTCTCCTGCAAGGAACGGCATCGATGAAGGACGCCATCGACCCGGGGAGGTAGTGACCGGATCCGCCCTGCTGGGCCGTGGTCGAGCGGGGCAGCAACACAATCCCAATGACTGCGAACAGGACTGATAGTCTGAACAATATGGCCATATGTGCCATCATTCGTTTCATTTTCCTGTTCCTTTGCAGGAATAACAGATTGATTTCTTCGTCATTTCCTGGGCAATACCGTCTTCTCGTGCGGCAGACCGCCGTCGTCGATGTCAAAGTCGGGATCGAAGACGGTCTTGCCTTGCGCGCCGAGGAACTGCGGCTGGGCCTTGATCCACTCGGCTCGGCTTCTGTTGTTTGGCGTAGGCCATCGAGACGCGATTCGAGTTCGCGCACCAGGTCCGGGTGCTGATCGGCCACGTTGTGCTGCTCGCCGGGGTCTTGGGAGAGATCGAACAGCTCGGTCTTGCCGGGAAGCGTGGCGATCTTAAGTAGCTTCCAGTTGCCCTTGCGAATGGCGCCGCGGATGGGCTCCGACGTTGATCAGGATGTCCTCGTGCGGGGATGGCTTCCCTTCGGCCAACGTTGCCCAGATGTTCTTGCCGTCGAGCGGATGATGACCGCTCGCCTTGGTCGCCGGCCAGCACCAGCAGTGTGGGCATGACGTCGACCATGTGCAGCGGTTCGTGACGACGGCCGGCTTCAGCCTGCCCGGCCAGTTGAAGATGGTCGGCGTACGCACGCCGCCCTCGTACAGCGAGCCCTTGCCGCCGCGCAGTTTGCCGTTGGAGGCCGGCGGCTTCGCGCCGAGTGCGACACCGCCGCTCTCCGCACGCTCTTCCTCGGAACGTGCGCCGGTCGCAAACAGGCGCTTCGTGGCCCCGCCGTTGTCGCTGCTGAAGATGATCAGCGTGTTGTCGCGCAAGCCCCTTCTTATTCAGCGCGGCCACGATCCGACCGACCTGGTCGTCCAGGCGGTAATCATCGCCGCATACGTCCGGCGCTTCTCGTCCTTGATCGAGGCATAGCGGTCCTCGTACTTCCTTCGTCGCCTGGTAGGGGGCGTGTGGAGCCAGCGAGGCAAAGTACAGGAAAAACGGCTTTTTGCCGTCCTGGCCTTCGATCAGCTTGACCGCTTCATTCCGATGAGCGTGGTGAAGTAGCCGTCTTCCTTGAAGAAACTTGCCGTTGCGTTGCCAGTCGGACCACGCCTCCGCGCGACTTTGGTGAAGTAGTCCACCTCCCCGACGAGGTTGCCGTAAAAGTAATCAAACCCGCGGTTCTGCGGCCAGAATTTCTTGTCGGCATGACCGAGGTGCCACTTGCCAACCATCATGGTCCGATAGCCCGCTTCCTTCAGTGCCTGCGGCAGGGTCCTCTCGTCTCGCGAAAAAGAACCTCGAGCGTCAACAGGACTTTCTGGACCACGGCATTGCCGCGCAGCAGGACGTCGAGACCGCGGAAGCCGCATTCGCGCAGGCTGCCGCCGAAACGGCACGTACCAATGCGCGCCTCAATGGATTGGGTTATCGCGGCGAAAACAAGGGCGATCCGAGCATTCTTGTCGTCCGTGCGCCGGCCGACGGCAGCGTCATCGAGCTGACCGCGTCGCCCGGTACCTACGTCAACGACGTCGCTTCACCGCTCGTCACAGTTGCCGACATCTCGGTCGTCGTCGTGAACGCACAGCTTCCGGAGCGCGACTTGGCTTACGTCAAACCCGGCGTTGCCGCGCAGCTCGAGTTCGCCGCGTTTCCCAACGCAGGCGTGAGCGGCGTCGTCAGCTCGGTATCCGACGTCATCGCGGCCGACACGCGTCGGGCCTCCGTGCTGATTCCACTCGACAACGCAGACAAGCATCTGAAGCCGGGTATGTTCGCCGCGATCAAGTTCGAGGAAGAGGAAGGCCCGCGCATCGTGGTTCCGACATCGGCGCTGCTGCAGAGTGGCGGTGAAAACGTCGTGTATGTTGAAGTCGGCCCCTGGCTCTTCGGCGCTCGTCCGGTCTCGGTCGATTATCAACAGGATGACCTGGCGGTCATCTCGCGGGGACTCGCCGGCAGTGAGCGCGTCGTGATCAGAGGCGGCGTGATCATTCATGGTCAATAGAGCCATCCTGTATTTTCTGTCGCGACGCGCGATCGCGTTTCTCGTGTTCGCCGCCGTTGGGATCTACGGTGCCTATTCGTGGTCGCAGCTGTCGGTCGAGGCTTATCCCGATATCGCCGACGTCACCTCCCAGGTCATCACGCAGGTTCCGGGACTTGCGGCCGAAGAAGTCGAACGGCAGATCACCGTGCCGCTCGAGCGCGAGATCAACGGTACGCCGGGGCTTTCGGTCATGCGCTCGAAGAGCGTGTTCGCGCTGTCGCTGATCACCGTGGTCTTCAAAGACGGCAGCGAGAGTTCTATTGGGCACGGCAGCGGTTGCTCGAGCGCATCGCGGCGGTCTCGTTGCCGTACGGCGCGCAACCGGGGCTCGATCCGCTGACGTCGCCGATCGGCGAGATCTTCCGGTACACGCTCGAGTCCGCCGGCTCCGCACGCGTCGCGAACTGTCCGAACTGCAGCGCTGGACCGTCATTCCGGCGCTCAAGCAAGTTCCGGGTGTTGCCGACGTGACGAACTTCGGCGGTGAGACCGTGCAGTTCCAGGTGGAGGTCGATCCCAACAAGCTGCAATCGTATGGGCTCAGTCTCGGCGGCATCGTCGATGCATTGAAGAAAAACAGCGCGAGTGCCGGCGGCAGCTATCTCGTGCGTGGCGAACAGGCATTCGTCGTCCGCGGCATCGGCTTGGTTCAGTCGCTCGACGACCTCGGCAACATCGTCGTCAGTTCCAAGCGCGGCACGCCAACCCTGCTGGGCGACATCGGCCACGTGCAGTTGTCGTATCAGGAACGCAACGGCATCGTCGGCAAGAACGAACAGCCCGACGTGATCTCCGGCATCGTCGTGCTGCTCAAGGGCGAAAATCCGTCGCGCGTACTCGACGGCATCCACGCCAAGGTCGAGCAGATCAACGCAAAACTGCTGCCGCCGGACGTGAAGCTGGTGCCGTACCTCGATCGCAGCTTCCTGGTCGATGCGACGATCCGCAAAGTCGGACATAGATGTTCGCCTCGGGGTCGATCTTGGCGCCCGCGTGAGTCTCCTTGTAACAGACGAGGGTGCGGTAGTCGGTGCTCGAGCCGTCGGCTGTGCTGGGCTCCCAGCGCGTCTTCCAGAAGCTCTCGTTGCCGCTGAAGAATGCGAGGTTGACGCCGGCATCTCGCGCGGCCGTGACGTTGGCGCGTTGGCCCCGGACCAGTACTCGTCGTGCCCGACCGAGAGGAAGGTCTTGTGATCGAGGATCTCGCTCCCTCTCCGGGCGCTGTCGATCCCGGTGAAGTAGCTGACGTCGTAGCCGTTGCGCTCCAGCCAGCGAACCATGGGGTACTCGGCGTTGAACGGCGAGTCCTCCGGAGTCGGACCGCGGGTGGTGAGGGGGCGGTTGTAGCTGACCTTGTAGGCCCGGGCCGGATTCGTCCCGGGCCCGTTGTCGCTGCTCTGGTACAGGCTCCTGCCGCCGTACTGGTTGTAGGCCTCCCAGGTCGTGTCCTGCGTCTGGAAGAGGAGGTCTGACTGACCGGTGTCGTCACGGACGATGAAGAAGATGTGGCTGCCGTCTGAGGCCCCGCCGCCGTCGCGGACGAGCTTGGCGAAGTAGATGCCCGACACTGCGTCGGCCGGGACCGCCCAGGAGGCGGACTCCGCCCAGTTGCCGCAGTCGGTCAGCCCCGTCGTCGTCGGGTCGTCGATGCAATCGGGCTGCGTCTGCGGCAGGCTCGCCGAGGGCGTGACGGTGTCCACCTGGCGGGCGCCGTCGCCGTTGTAGTAGCCCATCCGGTAGATGTCGAGGTGATACGCCGAATAGGGGGTGTCGATCTTGAAGTGGACGGTCTCGCCGTGGTTGACGCTGATGTCGGTCGCGAACCCCTGCAGGTCCGGGTCGCCGGCGCCGCCGCCGCTGATGTCCCACTCGCTCGCCGGGTTGCCCGTCTTGGAGTTCTCGCAGACGATCGGGTTCTGGACCGGCGGGTCGCAGGGCGCGGCCTGCGCAACCTCCGGGCCCGGACCCAGTGCGCTCAGAATGAACAGGCTGAACGCGGCGAGCGACCCGGCGGTGAGGACTCGCGCAAACCGCGACACGGCGCCGACAGGCGCCGTGCCCGAACCCGACGGACCTTTCCTGGAGCCAGGTCGCGGATCGAATCCATCCTGCACTGCCACTCCCTACGGCCACACAGCCGCGTAAGACCAGGTATTGCCCGCGGTTCTGTCTCACTCTTGAGCCTGACCCGCGTGCTCTTCCTCTTCTTCCCGGGCCGGCCCCCTTGCGGGGGCCCATAGCACGGATCGGACCACCGTCGGCACGGTCGGGGCCGTTCTGCATCCGAGCTTTCCCGCAATTTGCGCTCTGTACTTAGTACGGACGGGGTTTGTACGCACGTAGTCGCCGAAGCGCGCCTAGCCGCGCCTGACGTGCGCCCCGCTAAGGCTCAACTACAACCCGAGGGTTTTGGCGATGATGCCGCGCTGGATCTCGGAGGTTCCGCCGTAGATCGTCGAGACCAGGGTGGCGCGGACGAGACGCTCCATGTCGTACTCGGAGGAGTAGCCGTAGCCGCCCATCATCTGCATGCCCTCGAGCGCGACGCGCTGGGCGGTCTCTGTGACGAAGAGCTTCACCATCGACGCCTCCTTCGGGAGCATGCGGTCCGGGTCCTCGTCGTTGAGTGAGGCCACCCACCAGGTCATCAGTCGGGCTGCCTCGAGGTCGGTGGCGAGGTCGGCGAAGCGGTGCTGGAGGGCCTGGAATCAGCCGATTGGCCTGCCGAACTGCTTGCGCTCCTTGGCGTAGGCGAGAGCGTCGTCGAATGCACGCTGGCCGATGCCGAGCATGGTGGCGGCGAGGATGAGGCGCTCGGTGTTGAGGCCGGCCATCAGCTGGGTCCAGCCGTGGTCCTGCTCTCCGAGGAGCTGCTCGGCGGGGACCTCGCAGTCGTTGAAGTAGATGGTGTTGGTCTCGCGGCCGCCCATCGTGTCGATCGGCTTCATCTCCATGCCGTCGGTTCCCCTGGGGACGAAGATCATCGAGAGGCCCTCGTGCTTGTTCTCGCCCTTGGTGGTGCGGCAGACGACCAGAACGTGGTCCGAGAAATGGGCGTTGGAGATGAAGACCTTCTGACCGTTGATCACGTAGCCGCCGTTGGAGCGGACGGCCTCGGTACTGAGGGAGCCGACGTCGGAGCCGGACTCGGGCTCGGTCATGGCGATTGCCTCGACCGATCCCTTGGAAATGCCACCCAGGACGCGCTGCTTCTGCTCGTCGGTGCCGAAGCGCCTGGTGGCGCCGGCGACGATCAGCGTGGTGGCGTAGCCGCCGATCGGGGCCATGCCGCGCGAGGTCTCCTCCATGAAGAGGCAGGCGTCGAGCATGGTCCCCCTGGAGCCGCCGTACTCCTCGGGGATGGTGAGCCCAAGCCAGCCGAGCTCGGCCATCTGCTTGTAGATCTCGGCGTTGTGGAGCTCGGTGTGGTCCTTGGTGAGCTGCTCGCGCTGCTCCTGGGTGCCGCATTCGCGCTGGCAGAAGTCGCGGATCGCGGAGACGAAGTCGCGCTGCTCGTCGGTGAGCTTGAAGTCCACGGCGCGGGAGCGTAACCGAACTGGCTATGCAGCCAGTTACCGGCTTGGAGCGGCGGTGCCACCGCTGTCGTTTCCGCTCGACGGACTTGGTGCGTTCGGGGAGTTCACGTCCGGTGCGTTGACGTCCGGCACCTTGACGTTGTTGATCTCGTCCTCGATGCGGTTGACCAGGCCGCTGACGCTGTGCTCGGTGCTGTGCAGAGCCGCCGCGACCACGACGAAGACGATCACGGCGATGACAGAGAGGATGGTGCCGACGATGCCGGTGAAGCGGCCGATGCGGGCGAGGGGGCGATGGCCGGCCTGCCGTCGGTCCGCGTTGCGGATCCCGATTGTGCCGAGGGCGATGGCGGCGATGCCGCAGGGCAGGGCGATAAAGAAGCCACCGGCGCTGAGAAAGATGAGGAGGATCGAGAGGGGGCCGAGGAAGAGGGCGGCGAGGGCTGGAAGGTTGCCCTGGTCGTGCGGGGGCGGGGCGAGGCGGCGGGGGGCGGCACGTCGGCCGGGTGAGGGCTGGCGGGGGCTCGGTGGCGCGGCGGGCCCTGGGTGCTCGGCTGTGGGCGGGACGCCGGGTGGCATCAGAGCCGTGGCGGCGGTGCCTCCCTCGACTCCGAGGACGGTGGCGCCGACCTGGACCTCGTCGCCGGCGCCGAGCTCGACGGGTCCGGAGATGCGCTCGCCGTTGACATAGGTGCCGTTGGAGGACCCGAGGTCCTCGACGATCACACCGCCGTTGTCGGCGATCACGCGGGCGTGCCGGCGGGATACGCCAGCGTCGTCGATGACGAAGTCGGCGCTGCCGTGCTCGCGGCCGAGGATCAGCTCGCCGTCGACCGGAAGCTCGCTGCCGGCCCCTGCGCCTTCGTGGATGACCAGTGAAGCGCCGTCCAGAGAGCCCGGAGTCGGACTTGAACCGACGACCCCTTCCTTACCATGGAAGTGCTCTACCAACTGAGCTATCCGGGCGCGGGCCTCACTGTAGCGAGGGCCAGAAGAGGGTTGGTTTCGCGAAATTCAGGGGTGGAGAGCGAGGCGCTGGCCGTTCATCCGGCCGGCCGAGTCGGAGCAGAGGAAGGCGATCGCCTCGGCCAGGTCCTCGGCCGGCGTGAAGCTGGGGCGCTCCTCGCCCGGGCTTTCCTCGCGCATGCGGGGGGTCTCGATCGCGTTGACGACGATGATGTTGGCGGTGGCAGGGGTGCCGTCGAAAGAGTCGGCGAGAGCGAGGGTCCAGGCCTCGGCGGCGGCCTTGGCCGAGGCGTAGGCGGCGTTGGTGTCCTCGGGGCTCTGGGCCGCTGCGGCGGAGACGAGGACGAAGCGGCCGTGCTCGCTCTTGGTGAGGGCGGGATGGAAGGCGCGGGTGGTGAGCTGGAGGGTGCGGACCAGGAGGCCGTGGAGGAATTCGTAATCGGCGAGGTCGAAGCTCTGGATGGGATCGCCGCCGCGGTAGCCGCCGACCAGGTGGAGGAGGCCGTCGACCCGGCCGAAGCGCTTCTCGGTCGAAGCGGCCCAGGCGTTGGCGGCCGTCTCGTCGAGCAGGTCCACGGCCTGGGGGTCGACGCGGTCGTCGGGGATGCCGAGGTCCTGGGCGACCCCGTCGGCGGTCTCCTGGCGGCGGTCCGCGAGGGAGAGGCTGGCGTCGGCGTCGGCGAGGCGCTTGGCGACGATGGGCCCGAGGCCGCCGCCCGCACCGGCGATGGCGATCACCCTTCCGTCGAGGTCGGTCATGACGGTGACGCTATCTGGCTGCGCATGCCTCTGCCGAGGAGCCACGCCTACAATCTCCCCGCTCCCCGGGGGAGTACCGAAGCGGTCAAACGGGCTGCGCTGTAAACGCAGTGGCTCTGTCCTTCGGAGGTTCGAATCCTCCCTCCCCCATCTCTTCGCCAGGCCACATCGAGCCGACCAACTACGTGCCGACCTCTAGCGAACGGGCGCCGGGGCCGGTGGGCCCGGACGCCTCTCCCCCAGACCCGAGGGTTGGTCTTCTCACCCAGGCAGGAACCGGTCAAGCGGTGAAAGCTGCCGGGGTCCGGGCGGACCGACCGGGGCGCTCCTTTCGCGTCCTTTGAATTGCCGCCCGAGCTTTTCCCAAACCTCGCAGGGCAGCAGATTGGCTCCGCCGCACTAGGTGGTCCGCCGGCGCAGCGTCGCGGCGCCGAGCGCGAGTGACAGCAGGGTCGCCCCGATCACAACCCCGACGTCGAGAATCAGCCGGCCCGAGAAGGACTGTCCCGCGGCCACGCGGGCGAGCGCGTCATATGCATAGGTGAAGGGCAACGCGCCGGCGAGCGTGTCGAGCCACCCCGACATCTCGCTGCGCGGCACCAGCAATCCGCAGAGCAGGATCTGGGGAAGCACGAAGGCCGGCATGAACTGCACCGCCTGGAACTCCGTCCTGGCGAACGCGCTCACGAACAGGCCCAGCGACATCCCCAGGATCGCGTTCGTGATCGCCAGCATTGCCACCCAAAACGCCGCGCCGGCGGTCGACAGGTCAAGCAGGACGTAGGCGAAGGTCGTCGTCACCGCCGCCTGCAGCGCGGCGAGCAGCGCGAACGCGATCCCGTACCCGACCAGCAGGTCCAGCTTGGACATCGGCATCGTCATCAACCGCTCCAGCGTCCCGGTGGTCCGCTCCCGCAGCATCGTGATCGACGTGATCAGGAACATCATGATCAGCGGGAACAACCCGAGCATCGGCGGACCAATTCGCTCGAAAGTCCCGGGCTGCCCCTCGAACATGTACTTGATGAGCGTCATCAGGACGCATGGCACCACCAGCACCATCGCGATCGTCCGCGGGTCGCGCCGCAGCTGCTCGAGCACCCGCCCCGCCACCGCGAGCGTGCACCGCGCGCTCACCCCTTCTCCTCCTCCTGGATCAGCCGCAGGAACGCGTCGGTGAGATCGTCCGCGCCCGTCCGTTTGAGGATCTGCTCGGGCGACGCCATCGCGAGAAATCTCCCCTCCCGCATCAGGGCCAGGCTGTGGCAGTTGACGGCCTCGTCCATCACATGGCTCGACACCAGCAGCGTCTTCCCCTGGTCCGCGAGCGAGTAGAACCTCTGCCAAAGGTCCCGCCGCAGCACGGGGTCCAGCCCGACGGTCGGCTCGTCGAGGATCAGCACGTCCGGGTCGCCGAGCAGCGCCGTCGCCAGGGACACCCGGGCCCGCTGCCCGCCCGACTGGTCCCGCACCACCCTGTTCGCCACCTCCCCCAGGCTGACCATCTCAATCGCCTGATCGATCCGCTCTCCCGGCGCGTCGAGCACCCGCGCGAAGAAGCGCAGGTTCTCCCGCGCGGTCAAATCCCCGTACACCGACGGCGCCTGCGTCACGTACGCGACCCGCGAGCGCAGCGACCTCGACCCCGCCGGCTCACCAAGCACCCGAACGTCACCCGCCTCGACGATCTGCACCCCGACGATCGAGCGCATCAGCGTGGTCTTGCCGCAACCGCTCGGCCCGAGCAGCGCGGTCACCGATCCCGGCTCGACCTTCAGCGAGAGGTCAGGCAGCACCACCTTGTCGCCGCGCTTGACGCGCAGCCCTGAGATCTCGATCGCAGCGGCTATGCCGCGCAGACTATGCCGCTCAGCCCAGGCCCTTGAGGCACTGGGCCTCAGGGAGCACCTTGAGCCGCTTCAGCGTGTTGTTCTCGATCTGGCGGATCCGCTCGCGAGTCACGCCGAATGCGTCGCCGACCTGCTCGAGCGTCATCGGCTGGCGCCCGTTCAGGCCGTAGCGCAACTCGAGCACCTCGCGGTCGCGCCGCGGCAGTGCCGCCAGGGCCCGCCGGACGTCCTCCCTCTGCAGGTTGT
This sequence comes from uncultured Solirubrobacterales bacterium, assembly GCA_963817275.1. Classification (GTDB taxonomy): domain Bacteria; phylum Actinomycetota; class Thermoleophilia; order Solirubrobacterales; family 70-9; genus DASUPK01. The sequence goes on from CAWFOA010000012.1 coordinate 10,008, forward strand.
CGGACGCCCTGTCGAACGGTGACTCGGTGGCCTCGTCGGCCACGAAGTCGCCCAGCTCCGAATCGTCCTCATCGCCGACCGGCTTCTCGAGCGACACCGGCATCTGGCTGACGCGCAGCACCTCGCGGACGTCGCGCGCCGTCCATCCCAGGTCCGCCGCGATCTCATGCGGCTCCGGCTCCCGCCCGAGGCGCTGAACGAGGTGACGCTCGACGTGCACCACCCGGTTCAGCTTCTCGACCATGTGCACCGGGATCCGAATCGTCCTCGACTTGTCGGCGAGCGATCGCGTCACCGCCTGGCGAATCCACCAGGTCGCATAGGTCGAGAACTTGTACCCACGCCGGTAGTCGAACTTCTCGACGGCGCGAATCAACCCCAGCGAGCCCTCCTGAATCAAATCCAGGAAGCTCAGCCCGCGCCCGAGATAGGACTTGGCGATGGAGACGACCAACCGCAGGTTCGCCTCCACCATGTGGCGCTTCGCCCCCATGTCGCCACGCTCGATCCGCTTCGCGAGCTCGACCTCCTGGTCGGCCGTGAGCAAATCGACGGAGCCGATCGAGCGCAGATACAGCCGCAGGCAATCGAGGCTCGGCTCCACGGTGAGGTCGAGCTCCTGCTTCTTCGGCTGGCCGTTGGGCGACTCCTCGGCCTTGCCCTCCTTGTAGGCAGTGACGCCGTCGGCGGCGATCACGTCCACACCCTGCTCGACCAGATGCGAGTGCAACTCGGAGACCTGCTCCTTCGTGACCTCCACCTCCTCCAGAGTGGAGGCGATCTCCTCAAAGGTCAGATAGCCCCTCTCCGTGCCTTCCGCGATCAGCCCGCGCAGCTGCTCACTCTCCCCAAAGGGGTGATCATCGGCCACGACCGCCTGGCGAATCGGCGCCAATTCCTCTTCTCCTCCTCCCCTAACCGGACCGCTCGGCCTCTCCCCTAAAAGAGACCAGAGCCGAAAGCGAGCGGGAGTATACGGACGGTTTGCGCGGCTATTTGACTCACTTTTCAGGCATTTTCCGCAGCCCGCAGCACTGGCCAGGCATACTTCGATCGGATGGCTAACTCGATTCAGACCGCGTCGCCGCCGAGCCGCGACGCCCAGGCCGAGGCGCCCGCCACCAGGGTCAGCCTCTCCCGCGTCGGCGTGGTCGGCGTCGAGAAGATCATCCGCGTGTGCGCGACCCAGAACGGCGGCCCCGCGGACCCGGCCGAAGCCTCCCTCTACCACGCTGACCTCGAGTGCTTCGTCGACCTCAACCCCGAGCAGGCAGGCGTCCACATGTCCCGCTTCGAGGAGGTCGTCAACGAGGCGATCGACACCGTCGTCCTCGGCGAGGCACTGCGCGCCGAGGGGCTCGCCGCCCACATCGCGGAGCGGGTCCGCGAGCGACAGGGCGGCATCCGCGCCGAGGTGAAGATCGCGGCGCGGTATCCGGAGACCGTCCCGGCTCCCGTATCGGGCCTGCCCACCCAGGAGCTCTACACCCTGTTCGGCACGGCCGTGTCCTCCGAGCGCGGCACTCGCACCCTGATCGGGGTCGAGGCCCAGGGTATGACCGCCTGCCCCTGCGCCCAGGGCCTGGTCGAGGACGGCGCCCGCGAGAACCTGATCGAGGAGGGCTTCAGCCCCGACGAGATCGACCGCATCGTTGACGCCGTCCCGCTCGCCACCCACAACCAGCGGGGCATCGGCACCCTCTACATCGGCACCCCCGAGGACTCCGGCTTCGACATCGACGCCCGCCGGCTCCTCCGCATCGTCGAGAGCTCGATGTCCAGTGAGATCTACGAGCTGATGAAGCGGGCCGATGAGCGCGCCGTCGTCGAGAAGGCCCACGCCAATCCCCGCTTCGTCGAGGACTGCGTCCGCGAGATGATCCGCCAGGTCACCGATGCCTTCCCCGAGCTCCGGGACGGCGCCTTCGTCCACGCCCGCCAGGAAAACCTCGAGACCATCCACCGCCACAACGTCGTCGCCGAGCGTTACGGCCTGCTCTCCGAGATCGTCGGCGAACTTGAGAGCGGTGCGCACTCACGCCACCACACGACGATGCGTGAGTGGCTGGAAGCGCCCGCCGCCTGACTCAGGCAGTCCGCTTGGCCGAGCGGGAGTCCTCGATCATCCGCTTGAACCCGAAGAAGTAGTCGACCCCGCTGATCACGGTCGCCGCCACCGCCGCGTAGACCAGCAGGTTGACCCAGAGCGGCGCCGGGTTGACCGCGATCAGGCAGATGATCGCCGCGACCTGCAGGATCGTCTTCGCCTTGCCGAGCCAGCTCGCCTGGATCACGACCCCCTGCTCCGCGGCGACCATCCGGAGCCCAGTGACGGCGAACTCACGGGCGATGATCACCATCGCGATCCAGGCCGCGAGCCGGTCCAGCGAGACCAGCGCTATCAGCGAGGCCGCGACCAGCAGCTTGTCGGCGATCGGGTCCATCAGCTTGCCGAACGTCGTGACCGCGTTCCGGTGACGAGCGATGTAGCCGTCGAGCGTGTCGGTGAGCGCGGCGAGCGCGAACACACCGGCCGCGATCGCGTCGCCGTTCGGCGTCTCGTCCAGCAGCGCCACAACGACAACCGGAACCAGCAGGATCCGGAGGACGGTCAGAGCGTTCGGCAGGTTCAGCTGAAACATGGAGTGGCAGTATCCCCTGGCTGCGCATGGACTGGACGGTCTATCCGAACACCCCGATCTCGCGGCTGCCGCGGCTGCTCCGATACCCGGCGCTGCTCCTGCGCAACATCGTCTTCCTCTTCCGCCGGCCTTCCGAGCCCGCGCCGGACCGGCCGGCCTTCGACTACGTCTACGAGGCCGATGGAATCGCGACGGTCTACTACTCGCCCTTTCAGCACGACAGCGAGTGGAGCGCGGCCTACGACGAGATGGCCTCGGAGTGGTACCTGGCAACGCCCGGGCTGGACATCCGCTGGCGCATGTGGATCCTGACGAGCATGGCCAGGCAGGCCCTGCGGCTCCCGGGCAACGTCGCCGAGTTCGGCGTCTACCGCGCCGGCTGCACCCGGATGATTCTCGGCACCGTCGGAACGGCTCCGGGCGCCCGCTACCACCTGTTCGACACGTTCGCCGGCATCCCGGACAGCGAGCTCACCGAGGACGAGAGGGCACAGGGGTACGTCGGTCGCCTCAGCGACACCTCGGTCGACTACGTGCGAGAGCGCCTCGCGCCCTGGAGCGACAGGCTGGTGTTCCACGTGGGAGACGTCTTCGAGACGATCCCCAAAGCCGACACGGGAGACCTCTCGCTGGTGCACATGGACCTCAATGCAAGCGCTCCGACCCGGCTCGCGCTCGAGTACGCGTACGAGCGACTCGTGCCAGGCGGGATCATCGTCTTCGACGACTACGGCTACGGCGAAGTCAACGACCAGCGCACCGTGATCGACGACGTCTGCGCCTCACTGCCCGAGAACGTGATCGCACTGCCGTCCGGGCAGGCCCTCCTGATCAGGCTTCCCTGACCCCGCCCCTCAATCCCGGCCCCCCAGCTCCACTGCCCGCGCGAAGACCGCGTCGAGCATCGGCTCGGTGAGCTTGCCGGTGAAGGTGTTCTGCTGGGAGGGGTGAAAGCACCCGAGCAGCGACCACTCCCGCCGCCGGCCGCCCTCCGAGGTCTCGAGGACCGCCTCGGCGCCATGGCCGAACCGAGGGCGCGGGCGCGGCAGCTCCGCGCCTGAGCCCGCCAGAGCCAGCAGCGATCCGGTCCACGCGAACGAGCCGAGCGCCACGATCACGCGGGCGGTCCGGAGCAGCCGCAGCTCCCGGACCAGATACGGCAGGCAGTTGTCGCGCTCCTCGGTGGTCGGCCGGTTCTGCGGCGGAGGACAGCGGTTCACGGCAGTGACGTAGGCGCCCCGCAGGCGAAGCCCGTCGTCCGCGCTCACCGAGGTCGGCTTGTTTGCCAGCCCGGCCCGGTGCAGGGCGGCGTAGAGCCAGTCCCCTGAGCGATCACCGGTGAAGACTCTTCCCGTTCGATTCCCGCCGTGGGCCGCCGGCGCCAGCCCAACGACCACGATGGGTGCCCGGGGGTCACCGAAGCCGGGTAGCGGCCGCGCCCAATAGCGCTCGCCCCGATACCGGCGCGGCGGCTCCGCTGCGCTCCGCTCCCGCCACTCGACCAGGCGCGGGCACCGCGTGCACGACGTGATCTCGCCGACCAGGGAGCGCAGGCTGTCCGCCATGCGCGTGCTAGCTCGAGGAGCCCGCCGCTGCCACGTCCACGGCGCGGAAGGACTCGATCGTCCGCTTCAGCCCGTCGACGAGGAGCGTCTCCGCCTCGAACCCGACCAGCTCTCGCGCCCGGCTCACGTCGAGGTAGCGCTTGGGCTGTCCATCCGGGCGGGAGTCGTCCCAGACGGTCTGCCCGTCGAAGCCGGCGAGATCGGAGATCATCTCCGCCAGCTCGCGGATGCTGGTCTCGCGACCAGTGCCGATGTTGACCGGCTCCGAGGTCCCCAGGCGCTCCGCGCAGAGGATCAGCGCCAGGGCGGCATCGTCGACAAAGAGGAACTCGCGCGATGGCTTCCCGCTTCCCCAGAGAACGACCTCGGGGTCGCCGCGGTCGGCCGCGAGCACGTACTTGTGGATCATCGCGGCGATCACGTGGGAGTCCTCGAGGTCGAAGTTGTCCCCCGGCCCGTAGAGATTGGCCATCACCGGGGCACACGAATCGAGGTCGTACTGGCGCCGATAGGAATCCGACAGCACGAGCAGCACCTTCTTCGCCAGGCCGTAGGGGGCGTTCGACTCCTCCGGGTAGCCGTCCCAGATGTTCTCCTCCTTGAACGGGACCGGGGTGAATTTGGGATAGGCGCAGACCGAGCAGGCGGCGACGAGCTTCTCGACGCCCAGCTCGCGACTGGCCTCGAAGACGTTCAACCCCATGGCGAGGTTGTCGTGGGCCAGCGGGCCCGGGTTGCGGCGGTTGTAGCCGATGCCGCCCACGTTGGCGGCCAGGTGGATGACCACCTGGGCGCCCTCCAGCGCCGCCAGGCAGGCCTCGCGGTCGCGGAGGTCGTGCTCGGCGGATCGCGTGATCCTCACCTCGGCGCCGAGGTCCCCGAGCATCGCCACCGTCGGCCGGCCAAGGAAGCCGGCGCCGCCCGTGACGACGACCTGCTTGCCGGACCAGAATCCCGAGTCTGGAGTGGCGTCGGCCATCGAGGCATGAGGGTACCTGGCCGATTACCCTCGCCGCGATGGCAAGCCCGCTTCAGCCGAACGTGAGCAGGCCCTTGCGCGTCTGCATCGACGCCCGGCTTGGCGAGGGCCGCTTCGGCGGGGTCGAGCAGGTGGTGATCGGACTTGCCGCGGGTCTCTCCAGGCTCGACGACGGCGACGAGGAGTACCTCTTCCTCACCCTCCCGGAGCACGACGAGTGGCTCCGCCCATACCTCGGCGGTCCGTGCCGCATCCTGCACTCACGCCGGGGCTACCCCTCGCGGCGCTCGCGCGCCGTCGCCCGCGGCCTGCTGGAGCGCCTGCCGGGCATCGGCCTCTCCTTCGCCGTGCGCCCCTCCGACGGGACCGTCGAGCGAGCCGGGGCCGACGTCGTCCACTTCCCGTTCCAGGATGCGTTCACCACGGACGTCCCGAGCATCTACCAGCCGCACGATCTCCAGCACCTGCACCTTCCCGAGCTGTTCAGCCCCTGGGTGCGCGCGAGGCGCGAACGCATCTACCGCACACACTGCAACCGGGCGGCGATGGTCGTGGCGATGACCTCATGGGGGAAGCGAGACTTCGTCGAGAGCTACGACCTGCCGCCCGAGAAGGTCACCGTCGTCCCCGGCGGATCGGTGTTGCGGGAGTACCCGTCCCCCACCGACCGCGACCTCGGCGAGCTGCGCTCGCGCCTGTCGCTGCCGGAGTCGTTCCTGCTCTATCCGGCGCAGACCTGGCCCCACAAGAACCACGCGCGGCTGCTGGAGGCGCTGGCCTCGATCCGGGACAACCACGGGGTCGCCATCCCGCTGGTCTGTCCCGGCGAAGCAGACCGGCGAGTACCGCCGGCTACAGGAGCTCATCCGCCGGCTCGGCCTCGAGCCGCTCACCCGGTTCCCCGGCTTCGTCACCCCACTCGAGCTCCGCGGCCTCTACGAGCTGGCGACGGGGTTGGTCTTCCCCAGCCTGTTCGAGGGCTGGGGGCTGCCGGTCTGCGAGGCGTTCGACGCCGGGCTCCCGGTGGCGTCGTCGACGGCGACCGGCCTTCCCGACGTGGTCGGCGACGCCGGGCTGCTGTTCGACCCGGCGAGCACCGACGAGATGGCCGATGCGGTGCGGCGCATCTGGACCGATGAGGAGCTGCGGCGCAGCCTGGCCGAGCGCGGCCGCAAGCGCAGCGAGCTCTTCAGCTGGGACCACACCGCCCGCCTCTTTCGCGCCCACTACCGGCGGATCGGCGGGCGGAGCCTTGCAGAGGAAGACCGTATCCTTCTGGCGGCTCCGCCTCCCGCCTGAACGCAGGCCTTTTTCACCGACGTGGACACCGGATCTTCGGACAAGCGCGCCGTCTTCGTGCTCCAACGGGCGCTGGTCAGCGTGCTCTCCGCGGTGCGGAGGGTGCTCGGCAGCATCTACCAGGTCGTCTTCCGCGACAGGCTCGGGGACATAGACCGCCAAACCGAGCGGCTCGGCTCGGCGTCGGTCGAGGCGGTGACCCACCTGGGCAGCGAGGTGCGCGCCCTGGATCAGCGCCTGGCGGCGATCGAGCGCGAGCTGGCCGCGCTGCGGGAGCTCCTCGAGCGCGGGAACCGCCCCGCCGCCGAGGACGACGAGCCCCTCGAGGCCCGACCGCACGCCGGTTGAAGATGGGGCTCGATCCCGGGTCCGTCTGGCTCGATGCCCGGGGGACCCAGAGCGTTGGTCATGCCGAGCGTGGGATAGCCCGCTATGTCACCGAGCACGCCCTCGCCCTGCTGGAGCTCGCCCCCGAGGCCATCGGCGCGATCGGGCTGAGCCCGGACTTCCCGGTCCCTCCAATCGCCGAGCCGCTTCGCGATTCCGAGAAGTCCGCGTGGCAGACAAGGGACCGAGGACCCGCGGGCGGGGTCCCGCCGATCTACCACGTGATGTCGCCGTTCGAGGCTGATCTCGACCTCGAGGAGATCTGGCCGCGGTGGAGCCGCGACACCCGGCTGGTGGTCACCCTCTACGACTTGATCCCACTGATCATGCGCGAGCGCTACAACGCCGACTGGGGCTACATGGCGACGGCCTGGATCGCGCGCCTCGGGCTGCTCGGATCCGCCCAGCAGATCCTGACGATCTCCCAGCAGACCGCCGACGACGCGATGGAGCGTCTCAACGTCCCGGAGGAGCGGATCACCGTGATCGACTCGGGGGTCTCGGACCGCTTCTCCTCACTGGCGGTTTCGCGAGATCAGGCGGAATCCATCCTGCGCTCGGCCCTGCCGAAGGTCCGGCCCGGCTTCCTGCTCTACGTCGGGGGAGTCGACTACCGCAAGAACCTCGAGGGTGCCATCCGCGGATACGCGGAGCTGCCGGCGCCGATGCGGGACGCGCACCAGCTCGTCATCGCCTGCAACCTTGCCTCCCATCTGCGCTTCGACCTGCGGATCTTCGCCCGCCGCCTCGGCGTCGAGTCCCGGAACCTCCTGCTCACCGGGTTCGTCTCGGACCGGGACCTGGCAGCGCTCTACCGGAGCTGTGAGCTCTTCGTCTTCCCCAGCCTCTACGAGGGTGCCGGCCTGCCGATACTGGAGGCGATGACGTGCGGAGCGGCGGTGGCGGCGAGCGGCACCTCCGCGATGCCGGAGCTGCTCGGCGACCTCGACGCGACCTTCGATCCCGCCGACCCGGCGGACATCGCCCGTTGCATCCGCGAGGTCCTCGAGACGCCGGGCAAACTGGAAGCGCTCCGCGAGCGCTCCCGCCGGCGCGTGGAGCTCTACACCTGGGAGCGGGTGGCGCGACGGACGATGGAGGGCTACGAGCGCGCGCTCGAGATGCCGCTCGACCGGGTGGGGGTGCCAGCTCCGTGAAGCGCGCCCTGATCACCGGCATCAGCGGACAGGACGGCAGCTACCTGGCCGAGCTGCTGCTCGAGAAGGGCTACGAGGTCCACGGCCTGGTCCACGGGTCCGCCGACCGCCGCTTCGAGCGGCTGGAGCCGATCGCGGACCGGCTCACCCTCTACCCGGGCGACCTGCTCGACGAGGGCTCGCTGGTCGACGTGCTCCGGGACTCCACCCCAGACGAGATCTACAACCTGGCGGCGATGTCCTCGGTGGCGGAGTCCTGGCGGCTCGCCGTCGCGACCGCCGAGTACACCGCGGTCGGGGTGACCCGCCTGCTCGAGGGAATCCGAGAGGTCTGCCCCGAAGCGCGCTTCTACCAGGCCTCGTCGTCGGAGATGTTCGGCCGGGCTCGCGAGACGCCCCAGAGTGAGAGCACCCCCTTCTACCCGCGCAGCCCATACGGCGTGTCCAAGGTCTACGGCCACTTCATCACCGTCAACTACCGCGAGAGCTTCGGGCTGCACGCCAGCTCGGGGATCCTCTTCAACCATGAGTCGCCGCGCCGCGGCGAGGCCTTCGTCACTCGGCGGATCAGTCACGGCGTCGCTTCGATCAAGCTCGGACTGAGCGACGAGCTCGTGCTCGGCAACCTGGACGTGCGGCGCGACTGGGGCTATGCCAAGGAGTACGTCGAGGCGATGTGGCTGATGCTCCAGCAGGACGAGGCCGACGACTACGTGATCGGGACCGGCGTCTCGCACTCCGTGCGAGACCTCGTCGATGCGGCCTTCGCCTGCGTTGACCTGAAGGCGGACGACCATGTCCGCATCGACCCTGAGCTCGCGCGGCCCGCCGACATCGAGGAGCTGGTGGCGGACCCGGCCAAGGCCCGGGAGACGCTCGGCTGGGAGCCGCGGGTCTCCTTCGAGGAGGTGGTCGAGATGATGGTCCGCGCCGACCTCGAGGGCCTCGCCCCGCGGAAGACCTAGCGCGCCGGCTCCTTCGGCGCCCGGTCGCGGTGGCGGATCCGGGGACGTATCGGCGCCGGGACGAAGTCGAGCGCCCGCCCACCGGCCCGCAGAGTGGCGGCCCAGGCGCGATGCCGCAAAGCCGGCTTGGCGGCCGCCGGGTCTTCACGCCGGAAGAAGAGGGAGGCCGCGGCGTCAGCGTCGGCGTCCCGCTCGGTCGAATCCGGGTGCGTGAGCGGGAAGCGGATCCCCTCGAGGGGGCGCGCCGCGATGCCCAGCGGATCCTCGGTCGCATTGGTGGCTTCTGTTCCAAAGCCGACGTTCGAGACGAGGTTGCTATTCGGGTTGATGGCCAGGCCCTCGCGGGAGAGGCAGGCGTAGGACCACTGCGCGTCCCAGTTCTCGATCTCGCGGGAGTTGTCCCAGACGTATCGCCAGTAGCGGCGCTCGGACTCCTCGGCGAACATGCTGCGGAGGCGCTCCTCCCGGCTGCCCGGATCCAGCTCGTGCCATTCCCGGAGCTCGACGTCATAGTGCCGCCAGGCGCGCCGCCACGTCGCCCACCCCCAGATGTGGACGTAGCGCGAGAAGTGGTAGCTCGCGCTGCCCGTCGGCGGGCTGCGCAGGAGCTGGCTGCCGGCGACGTGCATGATCCGCTCGTCCTCGGCGTATCGCTCGAGCAGCTCGTCGCAGTAGCGGAAGAACGCCGGGTGCGGGAGGCAGTCGTCCTCGAGGATGATCGCCCGATCGACCTCGCCGAGGACCCCGTCGATCCCGGACGGGATCCGGCGCTTGAGGCCGATGTTGGAGTCGGCGAAATCGCGGGTGACGTCGCACGGCCAGTCGATCGCATCGACGACGGCGCGGGCCTGCTCGCAGCCCCGCTCGTCCTCGACGCTGCCGTCGCGAGGCCCATCGGCGATCAGGAAGAGACGGCGAGGCCGGGCGCCGCGGATCCGCTCGAAGACGCGCTCCGTCCGCTCCGGCCGCCTGAAGATGATGAACGCGACCGGGGTACGCAGCTGCGATTCGGTCGTCATCGGGCGCCAGTCTAGAGCCGTCGCGCGGCCCTCTAGCGCCTGTCCCGTCCGCGGATTCGAGGGCGGATCGAGGCGGGGACATGCTCGAGCAGGTCCCCGCCGAACCGCAGCAAGCGTCCGCTGACCCGTTTCTGGAACCACTTCCTCAGCTCGCGAGGGGTGAACCCGACGGGCACCGGGTACTCGGCGATCAGCAGCGCCTCGAACTCCCGGGTTGCGATCGTTCGCCGGCGCATCACCTCGCGGCGCTTTCGCAGCGTCGAGGGGGCGTTCTGAAGGAACGATCCCCAGGCGCGGAACACGCTGCGACGGTCGCCCTGGTCGCGGGCGACCCCCAGGTTGTGGCTCTGGTACAGGATCATCTTCGGCAGGCTGCGGAACAGAATGGCGGCGGGCATGTCCTTCAGCATCGTGGTCAGGGTGTTGCGGACCGAGAGGTAGCGCGACCGCTTCGATCCGCGCCCACTCGACGCGGCCCACGCGTGGTAGGCGCGTGCCTCGGGCAGGTAGAGCCCCATTGATCCCATCAGGACCATCCTCAGGCAGAGATCCGCGTCCTCGCAGTACATGAAGTAGTCCTCGTCGAATCCCCCCGCCGCCTCGACGGCGTCCCGGCGATACACCGACGCCGAGGCCGTGGCGATCGCGCAGGGCAGTCGCTTGTCCCACTGCCCCTCGTCACGCTCGAGCAAACCCCGCGGTTCGAACCTCCCACACGTGTAGAGGTCCTGCTTCGTCTCGTTGATCACGTCCCGCTCGTCGTAGAGCAGGGTCTTGCCGGTGACGAATCCGAGTTTCGGGTCGCGGTCGAGCTCCGCGACCAGCAGCTCGAGCCATTGCGGCTCGAGCTCGACGTCGTCATTGAGCATCGCCAGGTAGCGCCCCCTGCTCGACCTGACGCCCAGGGCCGCGGCGGCGGCATAGCCGCGCGGCTCGGGGGTGGAGACGACCCTGACCTGCGGCCACTCGCGATCGAGGTAGGCGAGCACCTCGGGGTCGCCGCCGTCGGCGACGACCGTGACCTCATGGTCCCGGTGGCTCTGCGCGTCGAGGGAACGCAGCAGGACCGGGAGAAAATCGAGGCCCCGGTTGTAGGTCGTGATCACCACGCCGACCGTGGTTGCATCGGACATGGCACGGAAACTAGCCGTGACGCTAGCTTTAGGCACATGTCGAGTGCTCACACGCAGGCGCAGGCCGTGGAGTACCCGGAGCTCGTCATCACCCCACCGGGGCGCTGGAGCGCCTTTCGGTTGGGCGAGCTCTGGGCTCATCGCGAGCTGATCTATTTCCTGACGAAGCGCGAGGTCCAGATCCGCTACAAGCAGAGCTTCTTCGGAATCGGCTGGGCGATCCTGCAGCCGCTGGTCTTCGCCTTCGTCTTCGCGCTCTTCTTCGGGCTGGTGCTGAAGGTGAATATTCCCGGCGACGTCCCGTATCCGGTCTTCGCTGTCGCCGGCATCGTCCCGTGGCAGTTCACCTCGCAGGCGATCACAACTGGGGCCGGCAGCCTCGTCCTGGACTCCGACCTGATCTCAAAGGTCTACTTCCCCCGCCTCGCGCTGCCGATCTCCAAGGCGCTCGGGCTGATCCTCGACCTCGCGATCGCGCTCGTCGTGGTGGTCGTTGTCACCCTCGCCTACGGCGTCCCGATCGCCTCCACCGTCTATCTCGTCCCCGCGTTCCTGGTGCTCGGCGTATTCACAGCCTTCGCGCTGGCGACCCTGTTCGCGGCGCTCAACGTCAAGTACCGGGACGTCCAGGTGCTAATTCCAATGCTCGTCCAGATCATGTTCTTCGTCAGCCCGGTGCTCTATTCGGGGACGACGGTGGGTCAGCAGGCGGGCAAGTTCTGGTCCTACGCCTACTACGTGAACCCAATGGCCTCGGTGCTCGACGGCACGCGCTGGGCCCTGCTCGATCTACCGGCGCCGAGCACCGCCAAGATCCTGATCTCCGTCGTCAGCGCCGTCATCCTCCTCATTGGATCGATCTTCTACTTCCGGCGGGCGGAGCGCTTCTTCGCCGACGTCATATGAGCAACGACAACGCCATTGAGGTCAGCGATCTCAGCAAGCGCTACGAGATCAGCGCGGACCAGGGCGGCTACCTGCTGCTCACCGAGCGCATCACAGAGCGGTTCAAGTCGATGGGCCGCCGCCAAAAGCCCCAGGAGTTCTGGGCGCTCAGAGACATCAACTTCGAGGTCAAGCGCGGGGAGACGATCGGCATCATCGGCCACAACGGGGCCGGCAAGAGCACGCTGCTCAAGATCCTCTCCAGGATCACCCCGCCGACGAAGGGCGAGGTGCGTCTGCACGGACGGGTGGGGGCCCTGCTCGAGGTCGGGACGGGCTTCCATCCCGAGCTGACCGGCCGGGAGAACGTCTTCCTCAACGGGGCGATCCTCAACATGAAGCGTCGCGAGATCCAGGACCGCTTCGAGGAGATCATCGACTTCGCCGACATCGGCCCTTTCGTCGACACACCGGTGAAGCGCTACTCGAGCGGCATGCAGCTCCGGCTCGCCTTCTCGGTAGCCGCCCACCTGGAGCCGGAGATCCTGATCATCGACGAGGTGCTCTCGGTCGGGGACCTGTCCTTCCAGCAGAAGTGCCTCGGCCGGATGGAGACGGCGTCGCGCGAGGGACGCACCGTGGTCTTCATCAGCCACAACCTGCCGTCCGTGGTGAACCTCTGCGACAAGGCGATCATGCTCTCGGAGGGCCGGATTGCGGCGGCGGGCAAGGTCGGCGACGTCATCGACGCCTACGTCGGCGACGTCACCTCCGACCTCGAGCGCGGGCTCAAGGACCGGCGGCGTCACGGCAACGGCAAGCTTCGCTTCGTGGACTTCCGGCTGGAGCAGGAGGGACAGGTGATCGACAGCCCCACCACCGGCGAGGACTTCGACATGGTGCTCAGTTTCGATAAGCACACCGAGGAGGCGCTGCGGGGCTCCCGCTTCAACCTGACGATCCTCACCCTGAGCGACCAGACGCCGCTGCTCGACCTCGACACCGCGGCGACCGGCACGACCTTCACCGAGATCCCGGAACGGGGCGAGCTGCGCTGCACGGTGCACCGCTGCCCGCTGCCCGCCGGCCAGTACTACGTCGACCTGCGCGCCGACGCCGCGGGGGAGCGCCTGGACGCGGTCAACCACGTCTCCGAGCTGACCGTCGCCGGCGGAGACTTCCACGGCCGTGGCGGCACCCAGGAGGGGATCATGGACTACCGCACGGTGCTGGTCGAGCACACCTGGTCGCTAGAGCCGATCAGCACCGCTGCCTTCGACGCGCTCTCCGACCCGGCCCGTACGCCGGGCTAGGCGATCGCCGGGTCAGAGCTCGAGCAGCTCCGCGTAGCGCTCGGCGACCCGCTCGTAGGAATTGGCCGTCACGTACTCGTCCTGAGCGGCACGGATGCGCTCGCGCAGGTCGGCGTCTTCCAGGACTCGCTCGATGCAGCTGCGGAGCTCGGCCGGTGGGCATTCGCGAGGCACATGCAGGACAGCCGGGGTGGGCAGCTCGCGCAGCCAGCCCACCGCCGAGACGATGGTCGGAAGCCGAGCCGCGAGACAGTCGCAGACCGACCCGGATGCCTCACCGTCCGTGCTGGTTCTGAGCTGGACAGCGACGTCCGCCCCCGCCAGGGCGTCCCAGTATTCGCTGCCCTCGAGATGGCCGCGAACCTGGATCGCACCGGCTAGACCCAGGTTGGACGCCGTCTCGTGCAGCCGTCGCTCCGCCGAGCTCTCCAAGGAGCCCAGCAGGGCCAGCTTCGCCCGCGGCCGAGCTCCGGCCAGCCCGGCGAACGCGTGGATCAGGAGGTCGATGGCCTCCGCCCGCTCGCCGGCGCCATGGAACACCACCGTGGGCCCGTCGGCCTTCGGCCCGCCGTTGCGCTCCGCCGGGATCCCGGGCATCCCCCTGCCCACGACCACCGTCTCCGCGCCCGCGCTCCCGGGTAGGCGGTCCATGCGCAGAACGTCGGCCGCGTAGCGGGAGTGGACGAGGACCTTCTCGGCATGGGCCTGTACCTCCTGGCTCATGTAGATCCCGAACGTCACCTGCGCCTCAGGATCCTCCTGCCGAATCACGGCGGGCGGGAGCCTGTCCCCGTACATCTCGTAGCGCTTCTCAGCCAGCCAGCTCGGGTTTTGCCAGAAATGCGGTTTCAGGGACTCGTAGAGCCTGCCGAGCCTGACGTCGTTGGCTACGACAACGCCCGGTCGCCTGATCAGACCCTCCAACGAATGACGGTAGAGGGACGAGTTCCCGACGACGTACAGGAAGCGGTCGAAGTCACGCAGCTCGTGCACCCAGTCGAAGTCGCGGGCGGCCCAAACCCTGACCCGCGGCTCGAGCGAGCGGTCGTAGGCGGCGTCCGAGTCGGCGCTGCCGACGATCACGTCCACCTCTGCGTGCTCAGCGAGTCGCTCGACGAGCTCGCGGCTGTAGCCCGCCGCAGCCGACGGGTCGGGCGGCCAGGGCGTGAACACCGCGAGGCGCCTCCTCTGCCGGGCCGGCGACTCGCGCAGGCTCGAAGTGTCGAGGGCCCGCTCGTAGCCCTCCATCGCCTTGCGAGCGACGCGATCCCAGGTGAAATGGGCGGCGCGCGCCTCAGAGACCCGACGTAAGCGCTCGAGCTCGGCATCGCTCTCGAGCGTGCGCTCGAGGCAGGCCGCGATGTCCCGCGGGTCCGCGGGGTCGAACGTCGACTCGACGCCGCCGAGGATCTCCGGCACCGAGGAGACGTTGCTGCCGACGACCGGCGCCCCACACGCCATGGCCTCCAGGATCGGGAGGCCGGCGCCCTCGTAGAGAGATGGGAAGACGAACAGGCCGCAGCGTCGGTACAGCGCCGAGAGCTCGCGGTCCGGGACGAAGCCCGTGAGCATCAGCTGCCCCTCGCCGATCCCCAGAGCGCGGGCGAATGTCTCGAGCTGTGCCCGCGCGACCCGATCCAGCTTGTAGGTCACGACCAGCTGATGCCGGTCCCGAAGCCTCTCCGGAAGCAATCCATACGCCTCGATCAGGCCCCTGACGTTCTTGCGCCAGTCATCGCCGCCGACGTAGAAGAGGAAGTCGTCGCGCACGCCGGGGAACCTCGCCTGGACGATCTTTCCGGCCTCCGCCTGCGAGCCGATCATCGACGCCATCTGCGTCGACGTGCCGGCGTCGATCACCGTGATCCTGCTCTCGTCGAACTCCAGGAGCTCAACGGCGTCGGAGGCCGTGGACTGCGAGACCGCGAGGATGTGATCGGCCGCCCGCACCATGGCGACCCGCGCCTCCCACTGCGCGCTGTGCAGCCCATAAGGCTCCAGGTAGTGCTCCGGAAAAAGCAGCGGGATCAGATCGTGCAGGGTGATCACGAGCTTCACCCCGGCGCGCCGAGCCCAATGCGGCCATTGCTCTTCGAGCGTGATGTGCGGGTTGGGGCCCTCGAATGGGGAGGTGACGTGATAGATGGAGGGCGCCGGATCGGGCTCCGAGTCCTTGCCGCTGACCCACCCGAGCTTGCCGGTCCCGTACAGGAAGTCGAGCGAGGTCGGGACCGGAAGCAGCGGCGTCAGGCCGATCGTGTGGATTAGCTCAGGTGCCACCCGCAGCAGCGCCTGGGTCGACTCCGCAGCCTGCCGCGCGATCCCGCGCTCGAAGTTGTTCTTGTTCTGGCAGCCCTGAACGTCGACCCAGACGCTCCGAGGTGGAAGGCTCATCAGCCCTGCGAAGCCGAGCGCCTAGCCGCCACCAGCGCGACGCCGCGCTCGGGAGTCCCGCCGTTCTGGACCGGGGCCCAGCGCTCATCGGGACAGCTGGCGACCACGATCCGGTCGGCGACGGCCCAGTCGCTGAGAAGCCCGTCGAGGGCGCTCTGGTCCAGGGCGGCGTCGGTGCCGTTCCCCCCGGCGGCGTCGAACGGCACGCTCATCACGAGGGTTCCGCCCTCGGCCAGAAGGGCGTCAATGCGCTCGAGCGCGCCGGGGTCCGGATGGGCGGACAGGTAGAGCACGGCCTGGAAGCCACCCTCCCTGCCGACGGTGTCCTCCAGCCGACCGACCCGGCTCACCTCATACCCGAGTGAGGCCAGGGACCGGTCGATGCCGCGGGCGCCGGCGCCGACCACGAGCACAGGCCCCGGCGACGCGACGCCGGCGAGGGATCGGAAGGCGAAGGGAAGCTCGACGACGTCCGCCATCCGGCCGGCCGCCAAGGGTCCTGCGGCGATCGCCGGCTCTCTCGTGCTCGACCCATGCTCGATCAGGTCTCCCAGGCGGCGAAGCTCAACGCCCACGTACGCGATCGATTCCACC
This sequence comes from uncultured Solirubrobacterales bacterium, assembly GCA_963817275.1. Taxonomy (GTDB): domain Bacteria; phylum Actinomycetota; class Thermoleophilia; order Solirubrobacterales; family 70-9; genus DASUPK01. The sequence continues at coordinate 26,340 of CAWFOA010000012.1, forward strand.
GCAGCCGCACGCAGGGATCTGACCTCCTCGCGAAGCTGCGAGATCGGAAAGGTCAAAATCCGGATGGGGAGCCGGAACAGGTGAACGGCAAGCAGCAGCAGGCTGCGCTTGACCCTCTCCAGAAGCGGTCCGCCCACCGCAAGCTGTTGCTTTCGGTCCGGCACGGCTGTGATTGAAGCAGAGGTCCGGGCAGCCCACCGACGGCGGTCCCCCAAAGGCCCTGTCCTAGGCTTGACCCATGACAGCGACGGTCGAGCCGCTCTCGCCAGGCGAGGAGAAACTGGATCTCGAGCGTGTCGTCGAGGTCGAAACCGACATCGGAACCCTGTGGCTGGAGCGAGACGCGCAGATCCTGACGCCGACACTGCTCGGCGGCGAGCGCTGGGAGCCGGAGGTGACGGACCTTCTGCGCAGGCTCCTCCGCCCCGGGATGACAGTCGTCGACGCGGGCGCGAACGTCGGCTACATCTCCATATGCGCCTCCAAGCTGGTCGGGCCCGCGGGAAGGGTCTTCTGCGTCGAAGCCGATCCGGCGAACGTGGCCATCCTGCGGACGAATCTCTGGAGGAACGGCTGCACGAACGCGAAGGTATTTGCGGCGGCGGCCTGGTCGGAAAGAGCCGAGCTGAATCTGAGCGTTGTCCCGGAGGGCGGGGCCTGCACGCAGGTCAGCTCCGGCCCGCCTCGGGAATCCACCGTCGCCGCCTACCGCCTGGACGAGTTGATCGACGGACGGGTCGACTACCTGAAGGTCGACTGTGAGGGGACGGACCACCTGGTGCTCAGCGGAGCCTCGGGACTGTTCCGGGCAAATCCCCGATTGATCGCGACGGTCGAGTTCGTCCCGGACCACGACTCGCATACAGGTGACACGCCACGGGTCATCCTTGGCACGTACCGGGAGATGGGTTTGAAGCCGTACCAAGTGAGCGTCGGCGGCCACCTGCGCCCGACCAGCTACGCGCGGATCTCATCCTCGGGCTCGGACGAACGGCTCGTCGTCTACGACTTCGCCCTTTCGCCGCGGCGGCCGACGCGCCTGGTTCTGGCCTACTACCTCATGGGCTTTCCCAGGCGCGCCTACGAGCGACTGCTCAAGCTCGGCGGCGATCTGCTCGAGCACGTTCCTGCCCGTATCCGTCCGCGGATCCGGCGCCGCGACCGTCACGGCGCCCGCTGATCGGGCTCACCGATCCGGCTTGATCAGCGCCAGGTGGACGCTCGTCCACTTCAGCTCGCCTTGGCGCAAGACGATGTGGGGATATGGCGTGGGCAGGTGCCGGAATGCGGGCGGTGGAACCTTGACCTCCCTGCCGAGCGCGTCCTGCACCCTCGCCCAGACCGAGGGCTTGGCCTGCTGCATCTCGAAGAGGCTTTCGAAGTCCACCGGCGCCTGCATCGTCGCGTCGGAGATGGACAGGTCGACCGGCGAGGTGAGCTTCCACTTCATGCCGTCGAGGGCCACTTGACGCAGCTCCGACTCGTCGAAGAGCCACGTACCAGGTAGGCCAGGCGACGGTCCGGCAAGCCTGAACTCGGTCGCCAGCGCCACCACCCCGCCGGGCCGTACGACGCGATACATCTCCTCGACGCTCTTCCGAATGTTGTCGAGACCCCCGAAGTGCTCGATCGAGCCGGAGGAGAAGATTCCATCGAATGAGTCGTCCTCGTAGCGCAGGTCGAGAGCGTCCATGTGCTGGACCACCAGCCTGCGCGGATTCCAATCGAGGGTCGTCTCCCTCTCCGGTGCGTGCAACATCCCGGCCCCGGAGTCCGACTCCGACCAGGAGTCCTCGGTCAGATACAGATCGGTCGCGAAGACCCGCTGGACGTGCCGGGTGAGCCAGAAGATCGTGTTCTCAGTGCCCGCCCCGACCCCGAGGATCTCCGCGTCTTCCCGCAGAGCCCCGAAGTCACGCAGCGCCCGGGCCGTCATCGCGACCTCCCAGGGCTTGCGATGCTCCTCGCCGTCGGGATAGTCGGGCCGCTCGGGCCCAACCCCGGACATGTCGCGGATCAGGTCCCGCAGGTCGGGGTCCCGGAAGTCCTCGAGCTCGCACAGCTTGCAGTACCCGAGAGAGGGGCTCATCATCGCGGGCACTCTAGAGAGAGAAGCTCGACTATCACCGACTGGCCGCACGTCGCTCAGCGCGCCGGCGGATCCGCCGAATCCGTGCGTCGAGCAGCGGTGCCACCCCCGGGATCCGCCGAAGCGGACTGGCGGCGAAGCGGCGCAGCCTGCGAGCGGCCCGCACGTGGACCTCGCGCAGAGGAAACGGCCGCTCGTAGAGGTCGCGCTCGCGGTAAGCGGCTCTGAGCTCCCGCCGCAGACGGGCTCCGCGAATGGGCGCGAGGTAGCGCCCCCACGACTTCTGGTCGTAGACGAAACCCTGAGCGATCCGCGAGCGCTCGAGCTCGGTCGGGTATTTGACGTAGTAGCCGTGCTGCTCGTCGAAGACCCCCTCACTCCAGCGCGTGGAGCCGCCCGGGAGCCGGATCGCATAGGGGACATAGGGGAGGAACCTCACGTGCCGCGACAGCCCGAGGCCTTTGAGACGCGCGGCGATGAAGCGCTCGGGATTCAGGAACTGCCAATCCTGGGTAACGCTCCTACGGGCGAGCTTGCGCTTGAGTCGCTCCGGGTCGGAGAAGATCGGGTCCGGCACCTCCAGAAAGCGCCTGACATACCGGCGGGGCACGATCAGGTGACGATCCCCGACCCCGCCGTAGCCTTCCCCGTCGAGTACGTAAATGTGGCGTCCTGAGAGGAATCGCGTGCCGGGATGAGGGATCGGCCAGACCAGATCCGAGCGCGTCACGATCAGCCAGTCGTAATCGTCCGCGATTCCGGCCCGTTCGATCGACTCCTTCAGGAACTGCCGGAAGTAGAGGACGATCGCTCCGGAGCCGAGCTCATGGATCTCGGGGTCCTCGATGCCGCCGAAGAGAAAGGATCCCGGCGTGAGCAGTGTCCGCCAACGCGAGCTCCCGGCCTGCCGGTCATACAGCTCTCCCCAGTCGTCGGGCTCGTGGGCCCGCCAGACGAACTTCGCCCTCTCGTAAAGAGGGTTCGGGCTCTCGTGGTCCCCGACGCACAGCGCCAGATCCGCATCGAGGACCTCGAGTACGTTCGAGAAGAAGCTCTCGGCGGTGATCTCCCAGGCGCGGGTCTCGGCCATCACAGCCACCAGGACCCGCTCCCGTTCAGGTCTGACCATCATCCTAGGAATGTTGGCTGAATTCAGAGAGACTTCGTCCGTGTGGGCAAGATTGAAGGCGCGGATCTTTCACTTCCTGCAGTGGCTGGTGCGCTTTGGCGGCCTGGATCTGCAGCCGCATCACCCGCCCGCGAGGGCCCTCGGCAACTTCCTCGCGAACCGGGAATTCGACCTCGTCCTCGACGTGGGTGCATCCACTGGTAATTACGGCAGGACCATCCGGCGGGGCGGATTCGAGGGAAGGATCTGCTCGTTTGAGCCCCTGCGCGCGTCATTCGCGAGGCTCGAGAAGCTGGCGGCGGACGATCCGGACTGGTCCTGCCTTCGACTGGCAATGGGCGCTCACCCCGGACAGACGGAGATCAACGTCGCGGGCAACTCCGACAGCAGCTCACTTCTGGAGATGGGCGAGCGGCACGCCCGCAGCGACCCCCTGTCCGTGTACGTCGGGACGGAGACCATCGAGCTGAGCACCGTCGATGAAATCTGGGCCAGGGTCGTCAGGGAGGGCGAGTCCGTGTTTCTGAAGTTCGACGTCCAGGGATTCGAGCTGGAGGCCCTCCGCGGGGCGGAGCGATCCCTCCCGAGCGTCGACGGCGTTCAAGCGGAGCTATCACTCGTGCCCCTGTATGAGGGAGCGCCGGACTGGACCGAGGTGATCTCCTACCTACAGGAACGTGGATTTCACCCGGAGCGACTCGAGCCCGCCTTCGAGGACCCGCGGACCGGGGAGATCCTTCAGATCGACGGCGTCTTCACCCGGTATCGCGGGTAACCGCGTTCAGGCGGCTGCCCGCGCCGCGAGCTGCTCGTATACCCAGCGATATGTGTGCGCCATGCCCTCCCTCAAAGGTGTCGAGGGCTCCCAGCCGAGATTCTCCTTGATCAGGGTGTTGTCGCTGTTGCGACCCCTTACGCCCTGAGGCGCCGAGAGGTCGTAGTTGCGCTCGACCTCGATCCCGGCGATCTCCTCGACTATGTCGACGAGCTGGTTGATTGTCACCAGCTCGCTCGAGCCGAGGTTGATCGGGTCCGCGATGTCGGAGCCCATGATCAGGCGGGTGCCATGGACGCAGTCGTCGATGTAGCTGAAGCTCCGCGTCTGCTCGCCGTCACCCCAGACCTCAATCTGGTGGCCTCCGGAGAGCTTCGCCTCGACGACCTTGCGGCAGATCGCCGCCGGCGCCTTCTCACGGCCGCCCTCGAAGGTCCCATGGGAGCCATAGACGTTGTGGTAGCGCGCGACCCGCGTGACGAGACCGAAGTCCTCCATGAAGTGGCGGCACATTCGCTCGCTGAAGAGCTTCTCCCACCCGTAGCCATCCTCGGGCATCGCCGGGTACGCATCCGATTCCCTGAGCGGCTCAACCGCTGCGGAGGACTGTTTGCCCTCGGCGTAGACGCACGCCGACGACGAGAAGAAGAACCGCTCCACGCCCGCGTCATGTGAAGCCTGAAGGAGGTGGGTGTTGATCAGTACCGAGAGCATGCAGTTCGCCTTGTTGCTCTCGATGTAGCCCATCCCCCCCATGTCCGCGGCGAGGTTGAAGACCTCATTGACTCCCGCGACCGCCGCCCGAGCATCGGGCAGAAGGCGCAGGTCGAGCTCCATATTCTCCGCCTCCGAGTGGAGCTGGTACCACCGCTCTCTCGGCTTCGCGTCTACGGCACGTACCGAGATCCCGTCTTGAAGAAGTCCCCCGACGAGGTGGCCACCGATGAAGCCTCCAGCTCCGGCGACCAGTACGGACCCAGCCATAGCTCTAGCGGGTCACCTTGCCCGCCAGTTGGTTCTCCAGGGCCGCCACATCGGCGTCGACCATCAGCTCGATCAGCTCCTTAAAGCGGACCTTGGGCTCCCAGCCGAGCCTCTCCTTCGCCTTACTGGCGTCGCCGAGCAGGACGTCGACCTCGGACGGCCGGTAGTACTTGGGATCGATCTCGACGTGCTCGTCAGCGTCCAGGCCATGCCGGGCGAAGGCGATCTCGACCGCGTCGCGAACGGTGTGCGTCTCACCGGTCGCGATCACGAAGTCCTCGGGCTCGTCGGCCTGCAGCATCAGCCACATCGCCTCGACGTAATCGGGCGCGTACCCCCAGTCGCGCTGTGCGTCGAGGTTTCCCAGGTAGAGCTTTTCCTGCATCCCGGCGGCGATCCGCGCCACCGCGCGGGTGATCTTGCGGGTGACGAAGGTCTCGCCGCGGCGCGGCGACTCGTGGTTGAAGAGGATCCCGTTGACGGCGAACAGGTCATACGCCTCGCGGTAGTTGACGGTAGCCCAGAAGGAGGCGACCTTGGCCACGCCGTAGGGGCTACGCGGATGGAACGGGGTCTGCTCGTTCTGCGGCGGGGGCGCGGCGCCGAACATCTCGGACGAGGACGCCTGGTAGAAGCGCGGGCTCACGCCGGCCTCCCTGACCGCTTCGAGCAGCCTGACCGTGCCGGCTCCGGTGATGTCGAAGGTGTACTCCGGGATGTCGAACGAGACCCGGACGTGGCTCTGGGCGCCGAGGTGGTAGACCTCGTCGGGTTGCAGCTCGTAGAGGAGCTTCACCAGCGCGACCGAGTCGGAGAGGTCGCCGTAGTGAGTGAACAGCCTGACGCCCTGCTCATGGGGGTCGTGGTAGAGGTGGTCGATCCGGTCGGTGTTGAAGCTCGAGGAGCGCCGCACGATGCCGTGGACCTCGTAGCCCTTCTCCAGCAGGAGCTCGGCGAGGTAGGAGCCGTCCTGGCCCGAGATTCCGGTGATCAGGGCGCGCTTGCCGGTCCCGGGAACCCGGGGCAGGTACGGGTGCGGCTCGTTCGTCTGCGGCTCGTTCATGGCGCGGGGCAGCGGGGATGGTGGCAGAAGACGGTGGTTAACCGGCCGCGAGGTCAGTAGTTAACCTCGCACCCCACGATGCGCGTCCTGATCACAGGCGGTGCCGGATTCGTGGGCGCCAATCTCGGTCTCTCCCTCGCCGCTCGTCATCCGGGCTGGGAGCTGATCGCCTACGACAATCTTCACCGGCGCGGCTCGGAGCTCAACCTGCCACGCCTCGAGGCGGCCGGAATCGACTTCGCCAGAGGCGACGTTCGCAGCCCCGACGAGCTCGAGGGAGATCGCGCCAGTCGACGCGCTGATCGAGTGCTCCGCCGAGCCGTCCGTCCTCGCGGGCGCCGACGGCGAGACCGCCTACACCGTCCACACGAACCTGATGGGCGCCTACAACTGCCTGGAGCTGGCGCGCCGCGACGACGCCCAGCTGATCTTCCTCTCCACCAGCCGCGTCTATCCGATCGAGCCGCAGAGCGAGCTCGACTACGTGGAGGAGGAGACCAGGTTCGAGCTCACGGACGAGCAGGAGATACCCGGGGCGTCGTCCGCGGGGATCTCCGAGGACTTCCCCATCGAGGGCGCCCGCAGCCTCTACGGAACGACCAAGCTGGCGGCCGAGCTGCTGATCGAGGAGTACGCCGCGGGCTTCGGGCTGCGAACGGTGATCGACCGCTGCGGAGTGATCACGGGGCCGTGGCAGATGGGCAAGGTCGACCAGGGCGTGTTCGCCTTCTGGCTCTTCCATCATCACTTCGGGCTGCCGCTGAGCTACATCGGCTACGGCGGGGAGGGCAAGCAGGTCCGCGACCTGCTGCACGTCGACGACCTGGTCGAGCTGGTCGACGAGCAGCTCACGCGACCCCGAAAGCTGGGCCGGCTTCGTCGGCAACGTCGGCGGCGGCCGCGAGCACAGCCTCTCGCTGCTCGAGACGACCGAGATCTGCCGCAAGCTGACCGGCAACGAGGTCCCGATCGAGCGGGTGACCGAGGCCCGGCAGGGCGACGTCCCGATCTTCATCGCCGACTGCTCGCGGCTCTTCGCCCGCACCGACTGGCGTCCGAGCCGCGACCCTCGGCGGACGCTCGCCGACATCCACGAGTGGACGACCGCGAACGAGTCCCGCCTCGCCGACGCGCTCGGGCTCGACGCCGCGGCCAGGGTGAACTGACGGTGCCGCTCGCGATCGTCACGGGCTCCGGTGGTCTGGTCGGCTCCGACTCGGTGCGGCGCCTGGTCGAGAGCGGCTGGGAGGTGGTCGGCCTCGAGAACGACATGAGGGCTCGGTTCTTCGGGGCCGAGGCCTCCACCTCGCACGTCACGGACGACTTGGTCAGCTCGTATCCCGAGTTCAAGGCGATCGAGGCCGACGTCCGCGACGAGGACGCGGTCCGCAGGGTCTTCAGCGAGAACGCGTCCAGGGTGGAGCTGGTGGTCCATGCCGCCGCCCAGCCCTCGCATGACTGGGCGGCGCGCGAGCCGAAGACCGACTTCGGCGTCAACGCGATCGGAACCCTCAACCTGCTGGAGGCCACCCGCGAGATCGCCCCGGAGGCCACCTTCGTCTTCCTGTCGACCAACAAGGTGTACGGCGACACCCCCAACGCCCTGCCCCTGCAGGACCTGGAGCGCCGCCTGGAGCTGCCGGAGGACCATCCCTACTTCAAAGGGATCGACACGTCGATGTCGATCGACCGCTCCACCCACTCTCTCTTCGGCGTCTCCAAGGCGGCGGCCGACCTGCTGGTTCAGGAGTACGGCCGCTACTTCGACATGCCGACCGTCTGCTTCCGCTGCGGCTGCATCACCGGCCCCTCCCACGCCGGGGCGAGGCTCCATGGGTTCCTCGCGTACCTGATGAAGTGCGCGGTCACCGGGACTCCGTACACCGTCTTCGGCTACGACGGCAAGCAGGTCCGCGACAACATCGACGGCTCTGACCTGGTCGAGGCCTTCCTGGAGTTCCACCGCGCGCCTCGCCGGGCCGCCGTCTACAACATGGGCGGCGGCCGCGAGTCGAACTGCTCGATGCTCGAGGCGATCGAGGCGTGCGAGCGGATCGCCGGCCGCGAGCTCGACTGGGAGCTCAGCTCCGAGGCGCGGATCGGCGACCACCGCTGGTGGATCAGCGACCTCGGCGAGTTCCAGCGTGACTACCCCGGCTGGAAGCTGACCCAGGGCATCGAGTCGATCCTGCAGCAGATCCACGACGTCAACGTCGAGCGCTGGGCGAGCGCGCCGGCATGAAGCTCTCCGTCGTGATCCCGGCCCACAACGAGGCCGGCTCGATCGCCTCGTGCGTGACCACCACGACCCAGGCCCTGTCCGAGGCCGGGATCGACTACGAGATCCTGGTGATCGACGACGCCAGCGTCGATGGGACGAGCGCGGTGGTCGACCACCTGGCCGAGTCGGATTCTCGGATCCACTGCCACCGCAGCCACTACAGCCGGGGGTTCGGCCTCGCTGTCAGGGCCGGCCTGGACCGCTACCAGGGCGATGCCGTCGCGATCATGATGGCCGACGGCTCCGATGATCCCGCGGACCTGGTCACCTACCACCGTGTTCTGGAGGACGGGTTCGACTGCGCGCTCGGCTCGCGCTTCGCCGGCGGCGGCGGCCGGGTGAGCGACTACCCCCGGTTCAAGCTGATCCTGAACCGGCTGGTCAACTGGTGGATCCGGGCGCTCTTCCGCCACGGCTACGACGACACCACCAACGCCTTCAAGGCATACAAGCGCGAGGTGATCGAGACGGTCCAGCCGCTGCTCGCGAATCAGTTCAATCTGACCGTCGAGATTCCGCTGAAGGCCATCGTGCGGGGCCACAGCTATGGGATCGTGCCGATCTCCTGGCGCGGCCGGAGTGCCGGCAAGTCGAAGCTGGACCTGCGGGAGATGGGCAGCCGCTACGCCTTCATCGTCCTCTACGTGCTGCTCGAGCGGTACATGAGCCGGGGGGACTACCTGCGACCCGGTCTCGATCCGAAGTCAGCCCGGGCCGTCTCGCTTCATCCGGGGCATCCTCGGGCTCACGCAGGGGCCCGGGAGGACGCTAAGCCCGGTAGACGAAGGGGAGCTCGCTCTCCACGTCCTTGAGGCGGGGGGCGCCGGCGTCACGGTCCGAGGGCATCAGCTCAACGTCCGGCCACTCGATGCCGACGTCGGGATCGTTGTAGGCGATCCCGCTCTCAGCCGACGGGTCGTAGTAGGCCGAGCACTTGTAGACCACGTCCGCGACCTCGCTCGTCACGCAGAAGCCGTGGGCGAAGCCGTCCGGGCAATAGAGGTGGCGGAGGTTCTCGTCGTTCAGGGTGAAGGCCTCCCATTCCCCGAAGGTGGGCGACCCTCTCCTGATGTCGACCAGGACGTCCACGACCTCACCGCTGGAGCAGCGGACGAGCTTGGCCATGCCGGGCTGGAAGTGCATGCCGCGGACGATCCCCCTGCCGGAGCGGGAGTGGTTGTCCTGGACGTACTCCTCGGCGATGCCCAGCTCGGCGAGGGCGTCGCGCCGGTAGCTCTCGAGGAAGAACCCCCGCTTGTCGCGGTGGATCGTCGGCTGGACCAGGATCGGCCCCTCGAGTCTGGTCGTCACCACCTCCACGGGGCGGCAATGATGCCCTAATGGCGCTTCTCTCCGTAATCACACCCACGCGCAACATGGCGCGCTACCTGCCGGACACGCTGGAAAGCGTGGGGGCGCTGCAGACGCCGCACGAGCACATCGTGGTCGACGGCAACTCCGATGACGGCTCGGTGGAGCTGCTCGAGGGGCGCGAGGACCCGCACCTGAACTGGATCTCCGAGCCCGACAGCGGCCAGACCGAGGCCGTCAACAAGGGCCTGCGGCTCGCGCGCGGCGATCTGCTCGCCTGGGTCAACGCCGACGACGCCTACATCCCCGAGGCGGTCGACCGCGCGCTCGCTCACTTGGAGCGCAACCCCGAGGTGGGCGCGATCTTCGGGGGCGTCAACTACGTCGACGAGCACGGCGATGTCTTCAGGACGCTGGTGCCGCCGAAGTTCAGCTGGCGCCGGTACCTCTACTTCGGCGCCTTCGTCACCACGCCGACGATCATCTGGCGCCGCGAGCTGCTGGAGCAGGCCCCGTCGCTGAACGAGGGCTACGTCGATGCCGCCGACTACGACTTCTATCTGCGGCTGCTGCGCGGCGCCCGCGTGGACCTGATGCCCGAGCCGCTGCTCAACTTCCGCTACCACCCGACCAGCAAGACGACCACCGACGTCTGGGTCCAGCTGAACGAGGCGAGGGAGATCCGGCTCGGCTGGGCAAGGAACCCGCTCCAGCGAGGGATCATTCGCTCCTATGAGGGCGCGCGACGGGCGATCCTGCCGCGGATCTCGTCCTGGCCGCACCCCGAGCCGCGCGGCATCGTCAAGCTGCTGCGGCGGATCGGCGCACGTGGATAGCTTCGGAGAGCCCGGGCCGGTCTTCGAGGGGCCGACGCTGAGACTGCGGGCCGCGGTCGCGCTGGCGCGTGCGATCGAGTGGGTGCTGCGCCACCACCGACTCGCCCGCGTCCTCTACGCCGCCGAGGACGCAAACGGTCGCTTGAGCGCCCTGATGCTTCGCGGCGAGGGGCGAGAGTGTCCCTGCTGCGGAGGGCATTTCAAGCGGATGTCCCGCCGCCGCCTTTCCGGCTGGGGCGGCATCTGTCCTCGCTGCCGCTCGCATCCCCGCCACCGCGCGATCGCCCTGCTCCTTGCCCGGGGAGATCTGCCGGGCCACCGGCTCCTCCACTTCGCCCCCGAGCCGCTCTTTGACCCCGTCTTCAAGCGCTTGACGGACCTGGAACGCGTCACCGCCGACCTCTACGCCCCCGCCGACCTGAAGCTCGACATCACAAGAATGGATCTCCCGGACGGCTCATTCGACCTGATCCTCTGCAGCCACGTGCTCGAACACGTACCCGACGATCGCGCCGCGATGTCCGAACTGCGTCGCGTGCTCGCCGACGGTGGCCTCGCGCTCGTCCTCACGCCATACCGCCCCGATCGCCCCACCTATGAGGACGCCTCGATCACCTCGCCGCTCGCCCGCATGGTCGCCTTCGGCCAGCAGGACCACGTCCGCATCTATGGGACCGATCAGGCAGACCGCCTCCGCGATGCCGGCTTCGAGGTGGAGGGCCGAACTCCGTCAGAGCTATTCGACGAGTCAGTGGTGCGCCGGTGTGAGCTCGACCCCGGCGAGCGTCTCTTCTTCTGCCGCACGCCCACCGCCTAGCTGAGGCTGCCGCCTACGAATCCGTCGGGCCAGTGTGACCGGCAGGTAGACGACACCGGCCAGAATCCCGAGCGCCAAGACGGGCACCAGCAGCGGCAGCAACGCGACCGCGGTCAGGGCCAGGATCGGCAGCGCCAGTGGGAACAGAACCATCGTCACGATCCCCCCGCCGACCGTCCACTTCGAGATCTCGTCGGCAACTTCCGCCCTCTTACGTCCTGATTCGGTGTTCATGGCGGCTCCTTTCGTCGGCCTCATGAGGAAGACGAGACGGAACGGCCATCTGTGACAGCGAGAGGGCGGCTAGCCGGCGGTGCGCCGCCGGAAGAGCACGTTCCGATACAGCGCCGTCTCAAGGCGGCCGGGGATCGGGCGCCAGGCCCAGAAGGTCCGGTAGACCAAGCGCTGGAGCGGGTTGAGCGGCGACTCCGCGGCGAACTCGGCGCGGCGCGCGAACAGGTCGGCATGCTTGCGGCGGAGCTGGCGGTAGAACTCGCGATAGCGGCGCCGCTTCTCCTCCTGCATCGAGCTCTCGTGCTTGCGGTACTCGTGCGTCACCTTCGGGATCTGCAGTCCCCGCCAGCCCTTCTCGAGCGCGCTCAGGCAGAAGTCCCAGTCCTCGTAGCCGATCACGTCCGGGTCGAAGCCGCCCGTATCCTCCCAGCAGCGGCGCCTGATCAGCCCGAGCTGCGCTCCGGCGATCGACCGGTGCAGAAGGATGTAGGGATCGAAGTCGGGAAAGCGCAGGACCCCCGACCAGGCCCCGATCAGTCTCATCAGCCCGTAGCAGTAGCCCACGTCTGGGTTCGCCTCCAGCGGCGGACGCAACGTATCGAGCGCGTCCGGCGTGAGCCGGTCGTCCGCGTCGACCATTAAGAGCAGGTCGCTGTTGGCGCACTCGAAGGCCGCGTTGCGGGAGTTGGCGAGCCCTGCGTTCTCCTGCCGGACGACGTCGACCTCCTTCGGTAGGGCGTCGAGCGCGCGGATGGTGCCCTCGTCCGTTGAGCCGTCATCAATCACGATCACCCCAGGCGGCCCGCCATGCTGGCGCAGGGCGCTGTCGACCGATTCCCGCAGGTAGCGCCCGTGGTTGAAGCAGGGGATCACCACCGTGATGTCGTCGTGGCGGGGCAAGGTCGGCCGCAGAGTAGATGGGATCAACCATCTCGGCCCGACTAGGATCGCGCTCATCGCAGAGGCGCCCCACAAGCGGTCCGGCCCACAGCCTGTCTCGCGGTCCCGATCGGAGCTCATCCGGTGGATGAGCATCCAGGACGCCAACTCGGCAGGCTCCGTCCACGGAGGCGTGGTGATGCGGATGTGCGACGAGGTTGCCGGGATCGCGGCGATCAGGCACTCGGGCTGCCGGGTGGTGACCGCCGGGGTGGACCGGATGACCTTCCTGCACCCGGTCTACGTCGGCGAGCTGCTGCGATGCACCGCCAGCGTCAACGCGGTCTGGCGCACCTCCATGGAGGTCGGGGTCAGGGTCGAGGCCGAGAACGCGGTCACCGGCGAGATCCACGCCACCAGCACCGCATACCTGACGATGGTGGCCCTCGACGACCTGGGCAAGCCGATGCCGGTGCCTCCGCTCGAGGTCGAGGGCCCGGTCGAGGAGCGCCGGCAGCGGGAGGCGGAGACCCGTAGGCGCAACCGGCTGGCCGAGCGCGAAGAGATCCTCAAGGCGCGCCAGGCAGCGGCCGAGCAGACGGGCTGAGCCCGCCCACCTCCTCCGCCCTTCGCTCCTATCCTTCCCTGGCAATGGCGGTTACCGCTCCGAAAATGCCGGGTGACGAGAGCGCGGCGCGCACCGACGACGTCCGCACGAGCGTCGTGCTGCCCGCGTACAACGAGGGCGCGGCGCTGCCTCACGTGCTCACCGAGCTCGGGGAGTACCTCGACCACACCTATGAGGTCCTGGTGGTGGACGACGGCTCGACCGACGACACCGCCGAGGTCGCCGAGCGCTTTCCGGTTCGGCTCGTACGGCACCCCTCGAACCGGGGCAAGGGCGTTGCGATCCGGACCGGGATCGCCGAGGCGCAGGGCGAGAACGTGGTGATCATGGACGCCGACGCCACCTATCCCGTGCCGGCCATCGGGCAGATGGTCGAGCTGCTCGACGACAACGATCTCGTCCGCGGCGTTCGCGAGTCGGAGCCCGAGAGCATGCCGGTGGTCAACCGGTTCGGGAACTGGCTGTTCAACAAACTGCTTGCGCTCAGCCACGGCCTGGAGGGATCCGACCACCTCAGCGGCCTCTACGCGATCCGCCGCTCGGAGGCCGTCCGCCTGGGGACCGAGGCACGCGGCTTCGACATCGAGACCGAGATCGGGATCAAGGCGAAGGCCCGTGGCCTGCGCGAAGCGACCATCCCGATCTCGTACCTGCCGCGCGTGGGCGAGAAGAAGCTCAGCGCGGGCAGGGACGGCCTGCGCATCCTCGGCCGGGTGATCGTGCTGCTGCTGATCTACAACCCGACGATCACCTTCATCGTCCCGGGCCTGGTCCTGATGGCCATCTCCGTCACCGGGGCGATCCTGCTCAGCAGCGGTCCGGTCACCACCTCCTACCTCGGGCTGAACATCCACAGCTTCATCGTCGCCGCCCTCGGGGTCCTCGCCGCCTTCCAGCTGACGATCTTCGGCGTCGCCGCGGCCCTTTACGGGGTCGAGGCGGGCAAGCCGCCGCCGTGGTGGCTGCTGCGGGTGATCTCCGTGCGCTTCCGGCTGGCCGTCGGGGTCATCGGGCTCGTGCTGATGCTCGGCTCCATGGCGAAGCTGATCCAGCTGACGATCCAGTGGGCCGGCGACAACCCGTTCACCGACACCCGCGCGCTGGTCCTCTCGACGAGCTTCCTCGTCCTCGGGCTGCAGGTGATCTCCGCCGTGCTCTTCATCTCGATCTTCAGCGGGCGGCTCAGCCGCGTGGCTGAGGAGGACTCGACCCGCTGGTCTCGGTCGTAGTCGTCAATTACAACGGCGCCGACGCGCTCGAGGGCTGCCTCCGCGCCCTGCTCGATCACACCGGCGAGGCGGAGAGCGAGATCCTGGTCGTCGACAACGCGTCCTCCGACGGCAGCCCCGCGATCGCGGAGACACTCGCCGATCAGCATGACTCGATCCGGCTGCTCCGCTCCCCGACCAACCGCGGATATGCGGGGGCGGTCAACTTCGCCCTGCCGGAGGCCCGCGGCGACTATCTCGCCGTCCTCAACATGGACGTGGTGGTCAGCCCCGGCTGGCTCGACCCGCTGGTCTCGTTGCCTCGAGGCAACCCCCGACGCCGGGGTCGCCTGCCCGCTGATCCTGCTCGAGTCAGATCCGGGCAGGATCAACGCCGCGGGGCAGAACCTCAACAAGACCGGGTCTCGGCTTCAACCGCTGGCTGGGAAAGCCGCGCGAGCGCGCCGGGGATGCCCCCTTCGAGACGACCGGCCTGCACGGCGCCGCCTTCCTGATCCGGCGCGAGCTGCTCGGAGCGGCTCGGCGGCTGGGACGAGAGCGGCTTCCTCTACTTCGAGGACGTCGAGCTCTCCTGGCTGCTGCGGCATCGCCGGCAGCGAGATCTGGTGCGTCCCCGGCTCGACGGTGACGCACGACTACCACCTCTCGATGTTCCCCCACAAGCTCTTTCTGCTCGAGCGCAACCGCAGGACAGATGCTGCTCGCCGACCTGCGGGCGCGCACTCGCCTGGCGCTGTCCCCGCTGCTGGCGCTGAGCGAGCTGATGATGTGGGGCTACTGCCTGCTCCGCGGGCCCAAGTTCCTGCGGGCGAAACGCGACACCTACCGCTGGGTGCGCGCCAACCGGGCGCTCATCCGTGAGCGTCGGACGCAGGTCGACTCCCTGCGCCGGCGCTCGGACTGGTCGGTTCTGCGAGGCCTGCGCTGGGGCTATCCGCTCGGTCAGTTCCTGACGCTGGGGCGGGAGCGCGGCGAATCGGATCGAGATCGCTTGAGCGCTTAGCTCCCCTTTCTCACCGACTCCATATGCTGTCCGCCCTCTTGGGCGCCTTCGCCGGAACCTACGTCTCTGCAGGGATAATCCTGCTCGCGTCCCTGCTGGTCGGGCGCGCGGTGCTGCTCGCGCTGGGGCGCCGCGCAGGCCTGCT
Source organism: uncultured Solirubrobacterales bacterium (assembly GCA_963817275.1). Taxonomy (GTDB): domain Bacteria; phylum Actinomycetota; class Thermoleophilia; order Solirubrobacterales; family 70-9; genus DASUPK01. Next base: position 41,743 of record CAWFOA010000012.1, read on the forward strand.
TCCTGGAGGGCGCCGTCGGCCTCGCGACGCTGATCCTGGTCTGCTCCGTTGCGATCCGCCTGCCGGGGAACGAGGCCACGTCCGTCGTCGCCTGCGCCGTGCTGCTGGTCGCCTCGGTGATCTTCCTGCTGGTCCGCCCGGAGGCGATTCTCGGCCCGGCCACCGGCATCGCCATCCCTGTCGCGCTGCTCTCCGGCCTGCTCGCCTCGTTCCCCTTCATCGCCAGCGGCCACATCGGCATCCCGGGGGTCGGCCTCAACAACGACATGGCCATGCACCTGGTCGACGTCGACTACCTCGTCGACCCGAGCCGGCCGACGCCGCAGAGCGTCATCAACGGCTACCCGCTCGGGCCCCACAGCCTGGTCGGGACCGTGGTCAGCATGCTGGGCACCCAGCCGCTCTGGGGCTGGCTCGGGCTGCTGGTCGCGGCACCCGGTGCTGACTGGCATCACCGCGCTGGGCGGGCTGCGCGAGCTGCCCGGCGGCCGCCGGCTTCTCGCGGCCGTGCTGGTCGCCTTCGCCTTCCTCTCCGCCTCCGTTCTCGGCATCGCCGGCTTCAAGGAGCTGATCGCGGGGATGTTCCTGATCGCCTTTGCGCTCGGCCTGCGAGAGATCGAACGGGAATCCGAGGGTCGTATTGCGATCGTGATCGGCCTCGCGCTGATCACGGCGGCGATGGTGCCCGTCTACAGCCTGCCCGGCGTGGCCTGGCTCGCCGGCACCGCGGGCCTCTGGCTGGTGGCGCACCTCGTCCGGATCAGGGCGGAGAAGGGAACGCAGGGCCTCCGGGACATCGTCCGAGCTTCGATGCCGATCGTCATCCCGGCGGCGATCGTCCTCGTCCTCGTCTTCCTGACGCAGCTGCCGAAGGTGATCGACTTCATCAACTCCGGCTCGATCGGCAACGTCGCCGACACCAACAGCAAGCTTCGCTACGTCATCTCGCCGCTGGAGACGCTGGGCATCTGGCCGAGCGGGAGCTGGTTGCTCGGGACCCACGACGTCTCTCACTTCTGGATCTTCGGCGCGATCGGCCTGGCCGGCGCCCTGTTCGGCCTAGCCTGGTGGATCGCGAAGCGCGACTACGCCGTCCCCGCCGCCGTGATCACCGGCCTGGTCGTCTACCTGCTCACCAAGTACGCCGAGGACGGCGGCCTCTACATCCTCTCCAAGGCCGTCGTGGTGCCGGCCTCGGCGGTGATGCTCCTCGTGGTCACCGCGCTGCTCACACCGGGTGGCGGCTGGCCGAAACGGATCTTCGCCATCGTCTTCGTCGCTCTTGCCGGGTATTCGAGCTTCCTGGCGCTCCGCGACGCGGTGGTCGCCCCACACGACCGGCTGCAGGAGCTGAGCGCGTTCCAAGGTGAGGTCTCCGGACAGAAGGTCCTGGCGCTGACCAGCGACCGCTTCACCGACTACGGCCTGCGCACCGCGGAGGTCTCCAGCCCGGCCTTCAACGCGGAGATCAGGGTTCCCTCGGCGGTGACCAAGAGCCAGCGGCTGCCGATCGACTTCGACTCGGTGCCGGCGAGCGTGCTCAACCAGTTCCCGTACGCGGTCACCACCAGCGCGATCTACCAGAGCCAGGCCCCGCCGGGTTGGACCCTGGTCGACTCGACCGATTCCTACAAGCTCTGGAAGCGAACCGGCACCACCCCGCCGATCGCGAACCTCTATGAAGAGGCGCGGCCCGGCCGCGTCCTGCGCTGCAACCGGCCGAAGCTGGCGCCGTTCGCACGGGCGGGCGGCCAGGCGCTGACCTGGCAACCGCGAAGCGTGATCGCGAAGCGGCTGTACTGGAAGGCGGGCGGTCACGGCGGCGCCCTCGGCGAGGGCGGCGTGGCGGCCGCGAAGAGCGCACCGATCGACAACCAGCTGAGCCCGGGCCAGACCGCCAGCCAGACGATCCCCCTGCCGCCGGGAAGGTGGGAGCTCTCGCTGCAGTACGTGAGCCCGGTGACCGGCGTGACCGTCAGAGCCCCCGGTATCGACGTCCATCTCCCCGCCGGCGTCGATGCCGCCATCCCCTATCGGCCCGACCAGGGGCCGTACTGGCCCGTCGGCGAGGTCACCAGCCAGGGTGGCCCGGTCACCGTCAGCGTCACGGCCGACGACGTCAACTGGTTCCAGTCACTGATCGGCGTGGACGCCCCGGCGGTGATCGGCAACCTGACGGCGGTCAACCCCGACGGGTTCAAGCTGGTCCCGACCGCCCAGGCGTGCCGGCTGTTCGTGGACCACCTGATCGGCGTCAACCAGCTGACCCAGACGAAGCAGAAGCAGCAGGCCAAGTCGCAGCACGGCCAGCAGAAGTCCACGGGCAAGAACGCATCCAGCGGGAAGTAGCCCGCTCCCTACCATTGCGCCCATGAAAGTCGGAGTCGTCGGGCTCGGATATGTGGGCCTGCCGCTGGCAGTTGCCTTCGCCGAGGAGGGCCACGAGGTGGTGGGCCTTGATGCCGACCCGCGCAAGATCGACGCCCTCGATGAGGGCCGCAGCTACATCGAGGACGTGGCCACCGAGCGCCTGGCCGCCCTAGGCGACAAGCTGACGGCGACGAGCCGCTACCCGGACCTGAGCTCCTGCGACGCGGTGATCATCTGCGTCCCGACTCCGCTCACCAATTCCCGCGAGCCCGACCTGAGCTACATGTTGGATGCGGCGACCTCGCTTTCGGTGGTGCTCCAGGAGGGCCAGCTGGTCGTGCTCGAATCGACGACGTACCCAGGAACGACACGCGAGCGACTGCAGCCGCTCCTCGAGGAGTCCCGGCTCACTGCCGGCAAGGACTTCTACCTCGCCTTCTCGCCCGAGCGAATCGACCCGGGCCGTACCGACTTCACCATCCGGACCACGCCGAAGGTGGTCGGCGGCATCAACGAGGAGTCGACCAAACGGGCGGTCGAGCTCTACTCCCTCGTCTGCGACGAGGTGATCGCGGTCAGCAGCCCCGACGCAGCCGAGCTCTCCAAGCTTCTGGAGAACATCTTCCGCTCGGTCAACATCGCGCTCGTCAACGAGATGGCGATGCTCTGCGAGCGGCTCGGGATCGACGTCTGGGAGGTGATCGACGCCGCGGCCTCCAAGCCCTTCGGCTTCATGCGCTTCGACCCCGGCCCCGGCATGGGCGGCCACTGCCTGCCGGTCGACCCCTTCTACCTCTCCTACAAGGCCCGCGAGCACGACTTCTACACCGAGTTCATCGAGCTGGCCGGGAAGATCAACCAGAACCAGCCGCACTGGTGCGTCCGGAGGATCGAGCGCGCGCTCAACGACGCGGGCAAGGCGACCAACGGCGCCAAGGTGCTCATGCTCGGCGTCTCCTACAAGGCCGGCGTCGGCGACATCCGCGAGTCACCGGCGCTCAAGATCATCGGGCTGCTGGGGGACCTCGGCGCGGAGGTCTCCTACCACGACCCCCACGTGACGGAGCTGCCCGACCTCGGGCTCTCGTCCGCCGACCTGGATGAGTCCCTGGGGGCCGCCGACCTGGTCTGCATCGTCACCGCGCACCCGACGATCGACTACCAGCGAGTCGTGGACGAGTCCGCGCTGGTCCTCGACTTCCGCGGCGTCACGCGCGGGATCGAGGCGTCGAACCTCGTGCGCCTCTAGCGGCGGATCGACTCCGGCTCAGCGAACGGCCTTGCCGTTACTGCGCAGCACGTACCAGTAGCCGCCGAACTCGTTGACGGCCTGGCAGAGGACCTGGCCGGGCTCCCTGTCGCCCTCGTAGTAGTAGACGGGGTGGCCCGCGTAGGTCGCCTGGAGCTTGCCGTCGTCACGGCGGGTAGTCCCGACCTTGCCGAGCTTCGCGCCCGATACGGCGGCCGGCTTCGACTTGACGATGTACGGAGGCCAGGCCGTCGCGCAGTCACCCGAGCAGTTGCTCGCCTTGCCGCTGTCGGCGGTGAACAGGTACAGCGCCTTGCCGTGGCCATCGGCCAGGATGCGGCCGTAGTCGCTGCTGACCACCTTGATCTTGGGACCCCGAGTGCTCGCGCTGGTCGCGGTGGGCGCCGCGGGCTGGGTCGAGACCGTGGCCGGGTCGTCCTTGGCGCTCGAGCTGGAGGACCCGCACCCGGCGAACCCGATCGCCAAGATCGCAACCGCCGGAATGAGCTTGAGATCGCATGGCGAGGAGTCTCGCGAGGTGTCGGTGCGTTACACACAAAGGAGAGGCATGGACGAGACCACCAAGAAGATCAGCGCCCTGCTCCACGAGGCGGGCGAGACACACCACATCGTCTACCGGATCACCGACGGCGAGGACGCCGACTGGGCGTCCTTCTACGCGGACTGGCTGATTGACCATTCCGAGCTTCCGGACCTGCTCGGCGGGGCGCCGGTGCGCAGTCACCTGGTGGCCGAGCTGGTCGCGCTGGAGGGGGAGTTCGGAGCCGGTGAGGGATGGGAGGACAGCTACGCGGCCCGCGTCATCGAGCGGTTTAAGGTTGCGGCCTGATGGCGAACCCGAGGGCCGAGGCGGAGGACAAGCTCGGCGGCGACTACGAGGCGCGCGTGCTCGAGCCGTCGCCTCCCGCCGTCAGCGAGCCGCCCTACGCGGACGACCCGGTCCACCCGGGCGAGGTCCCCGAGGGCAGGAAGCTGGTCTCGCCGGTCCACAACCGCGGCGACCTCACCTGGGACGAGATCGCCCGCGAGGACCCGGAGATCGCGCCCTGGTGCGCCGAGCGCTGGCTCGGTGCGTGGAAGCGGCTGGAGCCTCTGCCGGCCACCTTCGCGGAGACGCGAAAGGCGCTCCACACGGTCGCCGAGGCGATCGTCTCGCCGGCGCGCCAGCCCCCCAACGAGATCGCGCTCCGCTACACGCGGGGCGGCTTCGGCACCCCGTTCTTCGAGCAGGACGGCGCGGACTGCCAGGTCCGCGTCGAGCACGGCGAGCTCGTGCGGCAGCGCGGCACCGAGGAGACCCGCGAGCCGCTTCCCGATGTCGACACGGCATCCGCGACCGCGCTCGGGGACTTCTACGGGCTCGCCTGCTCGGCGCTCGAGCAGCTCCGGGCCGACGAGGGGGACGCGCGATCCCTCGATCGTGCAGCTCTGGCCCGAGCACTTCGACCTCGCGATCGAGCTGGGCTCCGAGTCCGCCGGGCAGAGGGCCAATTACGGCGCCTCGCCGGGGGATGACGATCACGCCGAGCCCTACATCTACGTCGGCCCCTGGACGGCCGAGGTCTCCGGCGAGCTCTGGAACGGGACCGGCTTCAAGGGCGCCGAGCTCGCCTACTCTGAGCTGATCGCCGCCGATGACCACCGCCAAGCAGCCCTCGACTTCATGCGCGAGCGCTACCGCGCTCTCCGGGACGGCTAGCCGGCGGTGAGCCGGCGGCACCGGCGCCTGGGCGGCGCCGCTCTGCTCCTTTGCGCTGTGCTCCTGTCGGTTGCTCCCGGCAGCGGTATCGCCGCGGGATCCTCGCCGCGGATCGTTGGCGGCGGCAAGGCGAACGCCGGCGGCTGGCAGTTCGCTGTCGCCCTGACCCAGAAGCGCCGCCTCATCTGCAGTGGCTCGCTGGTCGCCCCGAACAAGGTGCTGACCGCCGCCCATTGCGTCAAGGGCGGCAAGCGAAAGCAGCTCTCCGTCCTGGCCGGCAGTCCCTGGATCTCGGCGCACAGGCGCCGGCCGCGGATCAAGGTGACGGCCGTCGCCATCGACCCGGCCTACAACGGCCGCAAGGACTCACACGACTTCGCGGTGCTGACGCTGGCGAGCGCGCCGGCAGCGCAGCCCATCACCCTTCCCACGCTCGCCGAGTCGAAGGCCGCTACGCGTCCCGGCCGGATCGTCCGCTCCGGCGGCTGGGGCACTCGCAGCGCCTGGGGATTCAATGTCGCGCGGCGCCTGAAGACGACCAAGGAGCGCGTCTACCCGGCGCGGGCGTGCGACACGGCCTACGGGAAGTCGAGGGGATTCCAGGAGGCCTCGATGATCTGCGCGCTGGGCAAGAGGATCGGCCGGACTCACAGCCGTCTTCCTTTCCACGCCACCTCCTGCGAGGGCGACAGCGGCGGCCCGCTCGTCGCCGACACACCGGGCGGCCCCCGCCTGATCGGGGCGGTCAGCGCCGGCGTGTTTCCCTGCGGCCTGGGCGGCCCCAGCATCTATGCCCGGGTCGCCAACAGACTGGGATTCATCCGGCGGGCGATTGCAGCTCCCTGACGCCTGCGTACCAAGAGCCCAGGGCCGGGATCGAACCGGCGACCTCTTCATTACGAGTGAAGTGCTCTACCAGCTGAGCTACCTGGGCGCTCCTGCTGACGGGCGATTGTAAGGTCCCGCCCCATGAACGAGCAGCCGCTGATCACCGAGCGCCGCGACCGCGTCCTGCTGATCACCCTGAACCGCCCCGACGCCCGGAACGCGGTCAACCTCGCGATGGCGGAGGCGATGGCCGCCGCGCTCGACGAGCTCGACGGCGAGGACGAGCTCAGCGTCGGCCTGATCGCGGGTGAGGGCAAGGGCTTCAGCTCGGGCATGGACCTGAAGGCGTTCGCCACGGGCGAGCGGCCCTGGGCGCGCGACCGCGGCTTCGCCGGGATCGTCCAGAAGCCCGCCGAGAAGCCGCTGATCGCCGCAATCGAGGGCTTCGCGGTGGCAGGGGGCCTCGAGATCGCGCTCGCCTGCGACCTGATCGTGGCGGCGAAGGGTGCGAAGCTGGGGATCCCCGAGGCGAAGCGCGGCCTGGTGGCGGCGGGCGGCGCCCTCCGCCAGCTCCCCCGACGCCTCCCCGCTGCGATTGCGATGGAGCTCGCGCTCACCGGCGACACGATCACCGCGGAGCGCGCCGCCGAGCTGGGCCTGGTCAACCGCCTCGCCGATCCCGGCAAGGCGCTCGACGTCGCGCTGGAGCTGGCCGCGGAGGTCGCAGCGAACGCGCCGCTCGCGACCGCGGCCTCGAAGTCGATCCTCAACGCGCAGGGATCGTGGGACGACGAGACCTTCTGGGCGAAGCAGGGCGAGATCGTGGCCCCAGTGTTCACCTCCGAGGACGCCATCGAGGGCGCAACGGCGTTTAGTGAGAAGCGCGCGCCGAACTGGCGTGGTCGGTAGTCCGCTCGCCCCCCTCGCGCACAGCTGGATTCCGAAAGCGCCGCATCTCGTCCAAAGCGGCCATCTTCCGCAATCGCGGCCCGCTGCGGAGCGTAAGCCAGTGAAAACCATTGAGGCCCGCACGGTCTTCGGCTGGCACGCTCTGTGGGGTGATTTCCAGTGTTTAGAGCTACCGAGGGCCTGATGAAACGCCTACTGATTGCCGTTCTTGGTTTGTTGCTCGCCGTGGTGCTGATCGCACCAGCGGCTCAGGGGGCGACCAAGGTCCGGTCCCTGACGCTGGAGGGCGAGGTTGCCGGTGGCGGGGCGGTCCAGCTGGGCATCGACTACCTCGTCAAGCACAAGAACGGGCGCAAGAGGCTCACCCCCCACCGGGTCACGAACTTCGTCTACACAGACATACCTGTGACCTGTGACCAGGGGAAACCCTGGACCGCCGGGTTTGCTTTCGGTCCTGGGGGCACAGGCACCAACATCAAGATCACGAAGAAGCGGTTCTCCCGCACGGACACGATTACCGACCCCTTCAGTGCCACGGTGCGGGTAGTCGGCCAGAAGATGTGGCAGGGGAGGACGAAATGGAGGCCGGGACCCTTCAACAAGCCGAGGCCCCCAGGCAAGAAGTTCTTCTGGAAGCTGGCCTCGGGAACCTTGAACATCTTCGACTATTCCGCCTATCCGACGTTGGGGGCGACGCACTGCACCACCAACGGCCCGAGGTCCTGGTCGGCCCACCAGTGCGGCAGGACAAGTACGACCCGGTTTACGTCCCGCTATGTCAGGTCCGCTGAGGAATGAACCGCAGCGTGCCCAGCGCCAGAGCCAATCGTCTGATCGACGGCGAACGGGACGCAGCGGGATCGGTACGTCCGGATAGCTGCTTTCCATGCGAAGCGACAACGCGCTGGGGTCCTGCTTTCACGTGACCGGGAGCAGCGTCGACTCGATCCGGACACCGGCCCAGGGGCGCGCCCTCAGCCCCCTAGCTCGAGCAGCTCGATCCTGTAGTCGTCGGGGTCCTTGACGAAACAGAGCCGCGACCCGCCCTCGTGGATTCGATAAGGCGGCTTCTCCGGCTCGATCCCCATCTTCTTAAGACGCGCAAGGGTGACGTCAAGGTCGTCCACTGCAAGCGCAATGTGACCGTAGGCAGTGCCCAGCTCGTAGTCGTCGACGCCGTAGTTATGGGTCAGCTCGAGCTCGGGGAGCTCCTCACCCGGCACGCCCATGAAGATGTTGACTGCCTCGTCGCGGATCGGCATCTCACGGCGCTTCTCGAGCCCCAGGGCCTCGTAGAAGCTGACCGAGCGCTGGGGGTCGGTGACTCGATAGCACGTGTGGATCAGCCGCACGGATCGGACTCTACGAAAAGCGGCGCTTCGCATGGAAAGCGGAAGCGAGGTACGCGTTACCGCTTTTCGTCGCAGAGCGGAAGCTTCGAAGAACCCGGTCCTCATGCCTTCCGTCGCTCCGCCCCCGGTCCCGGTCCCGGTCCACCGTAGGCTTTGCGGTGATGAAGAAGCACGCGAGCCCGCAGGCATGGAACCAGCGCATGCGATTGTGGGGCCACTCATTGCCGGGCGGCAAATGATGGCTCGCTACCTTGCCGCGGTCGTGGCGAGCGTCCTGGCGATCCTGCTTGTCCCCGCCGGCGCTTCCGGAACGCATCTGACCGCCACGGGCGACCCCGGCGGCCCGACCATCCCCTGGGGATTCAACGAGGACTGGGGATGGTCAAACGGCGCCTTCAGCGCCGACACCGCCAACCAGCACATGCAGATGGCCGGCGCGATCATGCCGGACTCGCTGTCGGCCAATCGATTCACCGTTCAGTGGGCAGACGTCGAGCCGAGCCCGGGGACCTTCGACTGGACGAAGACCGATGCGGTCTACGCCGCGATGCAGCAGCACTCGCCGCGGCCGATCATGTTGCTCTTCAATACGCCCGGCTGGGCGCGCGACCCATCGGCGACCTGCCCATCCGGGGGCACATGTGGGTATCCGCCCCTTCCTGGGTACGACAGCGACTGGGAGGCCTTCGTCCGAGCCGCCGTCACCCGCTATCCGGACGTCAGGGCGATCGAGGTCTGGAACGAGCCGGATCTTGGGATCTTCTGGGCACCCGCGGCCGACCCGGTCCGGTATTCCACCCTCCTCCAGGAGGCCCACAGCGCGGCGATCGCCGCCGGAAGCAGCGCTCCCATCCTGGTGGGCGGGCTGATTCCAGCGACTACCGACGGCACGAACATGTCGGCCAAGACCTTCCTCGAACAGGTCTACGCGAACGCGGGAGCCGACGCCTTCGAGGGCATCGGAGCGCACCCCTACCCCCACCAGGCGCCCTACGTGGACACGATGTGGAAGCGGCTCGACGCTCTGAGAACGGTCCGTGACGAGAACGGCGACAGCGCCACCCCGCTGTGGATAACCGAGGTGGGCATCTCAACCGACGCGACCGCCGGAGTGCCACCCGACCAGCAGGGAGATCTGATCGCTCAGCTCTACCGCTCCGTCGAGGGGCACGACATCGCCTCCTTCGTGATCCATCGTTTTTACGACACCGGCAGCGACGGCTACTGGAATCAGTTCGGCGTGCTGTATCAAAACCTCACGCCGAAGCCCGCCTACTGCGAGCTGGGCACTGCGATCGGGACCGCCTGCTCAACCCCGCCGCCCCCGACCACAACGGCTCCGCCGCCCCCGACCACAACGACCCCTCCTCCTCAGATCAACCCGCCGACCGGACTGCGCGCCTCAGCGACTAGGAGGTGTAGGAACAGGTTCAAGAAGGGCAACGCCAAGCGCAGAAGATGCATTGTGAGGGCCAAGAAACTGCCGGTCTGAACAGGCAGTTCCCTCGAGCGGGGGAATTGCGATGTGAACCGTCGCTGTCGCTTTCGCGTGAAAGCGGAAGTCTCGGCCGCCGGGACGAGAACTCCCGGGATAGCCGCTTTGGACGAGAAGCGGCGCTTTGAAGGCGGTCGGCGGCAATCCTTAAGAAGCGGCAGTGGCGTAGTACTCGATCCGTGCACCCCGACCTCGATGAATGGCTTCCCAATCCACAGGTACGCACCTGCCACCGCCTCTCCGCCGAAGCCGACGCCGGTCGACTGTGGCATGCGGCAGAGACGGTCCGGCTCCGTGACGCCCCCACCCTGGGACGGGCGGTGCGCTGGCGGATCCCCGGCACCTCTTCGGATCTCTTGTTCCGGGATCTGTTCCGGGAGTACCCGTTCACCGTGATCGACGAAGGGGCTCGTTGGTCGGTTTCGGGCATGTGCGGGCGAATCTGGACGCTTCGGCGGGACTACCCTCGGATCGAAGGTGCGGACGACTTCCTGGCCTGGGACCAGCGCGGCACGGTCAGGGTGCTTCTGGCTCACTGGATCGAGCCGGAGGGCCCAGAGCGAAACACCCTGGTGAGCGAGGCGCGGATCAAACCGGTCAATGGCCAGGCCGGCCTTCGCCTTCGGGCGCTGTGGGCAGTCGTCGGGCATCTCGAGCGCCTCATCGGCGGTGAGGTTCTGCGCGCTGCGGTCCGCCGCGCCGCGCGGGAGTGAGGTCGGCTTTTACGCCCCCGGTCCGCGGTGATTCCCAAGAGAACTGCTCAGGATGTCTGCTTTTCGTCCAAAGCAGCTACTCCGACACCCCTGCGGCTTCGAGGCCAAAGCCGAAGCTGCTGGCTACTTGTTCAGTCCAGCGGCGTCGAGTGCCTCTTGCCGCTCCTGATAGAGGCAAATCCGCACAATTACGCCGGCCCGGATTGTCCAGAGCCAGGTGCCTTGGGCTTGGACCTCGATCCCGTCACGGCCGCGTAGGAGGTTCGTAAATGGCGTCACGACGTGCTCGCCGGCGTCGATGTAGTCGTCCACCCCGTATCGGACCGACTCCCAGCTCTTAGTGAACTCCTCCGTGACGCGGCGGAACTGATCGAGGGAGTAGACACCCTGGTCGAGTCCGACGGCCCGAGACAGGTCGATCTCTGCATCCGGGGATGCGTCGCGAAACGCCGCATCGAAGTCCTTTCGATTCAGTGCGGCAAGGGCAGCGCGAGCGAGCTCAACGTTCTGCTCAGACATCGCCTACTCCGACAGCCCGGCGGCTTCGAGGGCTTCGTTTTTGGATTGAAAGCCGAGGATCGCTCGGACGACTTTTCCGTCGCGGAACTCGTAAAGGTCGACTTGGTGGACATCAATCGAGATCCCGCTCGTCTTGCCCTGCCCCTGCCAATGCGCCGCGCAGATCACTGCATCCGGGGTGTCGATGTATTCCTCGCTATCGACCTGCAACTTGTCGAAGGCGTCGGCCCAGAGGCGCAGGGTCTGTCGAACCGCTTCGACGCCCTCAACCGTGACCGGCTGATCAGGAGCGTTCTGCAGGTCTTGCAGCACGGCATCTGGTGCGAAGGACTCGACGACGCCGTCGAAATCCCCTCGGTTCAGAGCAGCAACAGCCCGTTTCGTCACCTCGACGTTCTCCTGCGGCATCAACTACGCAGTATCGCGCGGAGAGTGCTGCTTTCCATGCAAAGCAGCGCTTTCTGGCTCACGCCTTTAGGTGACGGTCCGCTCGCCGCCCACGAGCTCCCTCGACGCCACCGCGCCGTTCGAGCCCGTTCGTTGCTCGGTGACCGCGCCGACGGCGTGGGCCCCGCCGTCCACGTGAATCACCTCGCCGCTGATCGCCTCGGACCAGTCCGAGAGCAGGAAGCAGACGGCGCGCGCGACGGGGGTCGGGTCCTCGGTGTCCCAGCCGAGCGGCGCGGCCGTCCGGCCAGCTCGAGGCCAGCTGCGTCGAAGCCGTCGATGCCGCTCGCCGCCGGCGAGGAGATCGGGCCGGCCGAGATCAGGTTGGAGCGGATGCCGCGCGGGCCCAGCTCCCGCGCCAGGTAGCGATTGACCGACTCCAGGGCCGCCTTCGAGACGCCCATCCAGTCGTAGGACGGCCAGGCGACCGAGGCGTCGAAGTCGAGGCCGACGACGCTGCCCCCGTCCTCCATCAGCGGAGCGAGGTGGCGCGCCAGCGCCTGGTAGGAGTAGGCGCTCGTCCGGAAGGCCTCGAGCGCGCTCTCCGGCGGCGTCTCCATGAAGCGCCCGCCGATCGCGTCCGCCGGGGCGAAGGCGATCGCGTGCAGGACGCCGTCGAGGCCGCCCCAGCGGCCGTCGATCTCGCCGGCCAGACCGGCCAGGTCCTCCTCGGAGTTGATGTCGAGCTCGAGCACGTCGGGCGGCTCGGGCAGCCGCGCCGCGGCCCGCTCGGTCATCCGCCGGGTGCGGCCGAAGCCGGTCAGCACGACCTCGGCGCCGGCGAGCTGCGCCTCGCGCGGCGACGGCGAAGGCGATGCTCTTCCGGGTCAGGACCCCGGTGATCAGGAATCTCTTGCCGGCCAGCATCAGGCGAGCAGCCTGCCGTCCTGGAGCGGCGAGAGCTCGTCGTCGGATGGCGGTCCATCCGCGGCTTCGGGCTGACGCCGCCAGAGCACGACGATCTCCATGCGCGCCACCAGCTCGTCGGCCTGGTTGACGATCCGGACGGCGAGCGTGACCAGCCCGGTCTCGGCGCCGAGCTCGCGCTTGTCGGCGAGCCGGGCGCGGACGCGGATCGTGTCCCCGAGCCCGACGGGCCGCTTCAGCACGGCGCCGTCGATCGAGCGCAGGGCGAGCACGACACGCGGATCGATCGGGAGCAGGCCGAGCGCGTAGGAGAGGACCAGCATCCCGTGGGCGATCCGGCGGCCGAAGGGGCTCTCGGCGGCCCAGGCGGCGTCGGCGTGCTGCGGGTGCCAGTCGCCGGTCAGGGCGGCGAAGGAGACCACGTCGTACTCGGTCACCGTCCGGCCCGAGGACTCCATCGAGTCCCCGATCTCCAGATCGTCGAAGTAGGGCGGCGCCTCGCGCCACAGGGTCCCCTCGCGCGTCCGCTCGATCGTCTCGGTCGTCATGCCGTTCTCCTTCGTCCGTTGGCTCCGCCGAGGGCCGAGAGCGCCCAGATCAGCCGCCCCCTCGTCTCGGCCGGCTCGATCACCTCGTCCACGTCGCCCGCGCCGGCGGCGACCTCCGCCGTCAGATGTCCCTCGGCGTACTCCTCGGCCAGGCGCGCGTGCTCGGCGCTCGGGATCAGCCGATCCCTCGATCGCCCGCCGGTGGATGATCCCCACCGCCTGGCGTGCGCCCAGCACGCCGATCTCGGCGCCGGGCCAGGCGAGGACGACGTCGGCGCCGAGCTGGCGCGAGTTCATCGTGATGAACCCGCCGCCGTAGGCCTTGCGCATGACGACGGTGACCTTCGGGACCCGTGCGGCGGAGAAGGCGTGCAGGAGGCCGGCGCCGTGGCGGATCACGCCGATCCCCTCCTGCCTGGTGCCGGGGAGGAAGCCGGGGGTGTCGACGAGCACGACGAGCGGCAGCCCGAAGGCGTCGCAGCGGCGGATGAATCCCGCCGCCTTCTCGGACGCCGCCGAGTCGATCACGCCGCCGAGGTGGTGCGGCTGGTTGGCGACCACGCCGACCGGATGCCCGTTCAGGCGGATCAGCGCCGTGACCATGTTGCGGGCCCAGCGGGGCGAGAGCTCGAGCATCGAGCTCGAGTCGGCGATGCAGCGGATCACCGAGCGGACGTCGTAGACCTTGCGGGGATTCGGCCGGGACCGCGGTGCCCGGGTCGCTGCCGAGCGGCTCCTGCGGGAAGGACCGGGTCCGGCGGCGATGCGGAGCTCTGCGGCAGGTGGCCGAGCAGGTCGCGGACCAGCTCGGCGGCGGCCGGTCGTCGGGAGCAACCAGGTCGCAGACGCCGTTGCGGGAGTGGACGCGGGCGCCGCCGAGCTCGTCCATCGTCACGCTCTCGCCCATCACCTCCTCGACCACGCCGGGGCCGGTGAGGAAGAGCCGGGCCTCCTCGGTCATCACCACGAAGTCGGTGAGGGCGGGGGAATAGGCGCCGCCGCCGGCCGAGGTCCCGGTGATCACGCTGATCTGCGGGACGCGGCCCGAGAGAGCGACGTGCTGCCGGAAGATCGCGCCGTATCCGCCGAGCGCCCCTGCCCCCTCGTCGATGCGGGCGCCACCGGAGGCGATGAAGCCCGACGACCGGGGCCTCCGCCCGGCCGGCCAGGTCGAGTACGCGCACGATCGTCTCGGCCTGCGCGGTGCCGAGCGATCCGCCGGCGAAGCTCTGGTCCTGCGCGTAGCAGTAGACCGGCCGCCCGCCGACGCTGCCGGCGCCGGCGACGACGCCGTCGCCGGGCGCCGAGCGCGCGGAGCGGGAGGCGATCCGCGTCCGGACCAGCTCGAGCGAGCCCGGATCGCAGAGCGCCTCGAGCCGCTCGAGCGGAGTCAGCCGCTCGCGCTGGGCGCCGCCTCGGCGAGCATCAGGTTCATGTCGGCCGCCTCGATGCAGAGCACGACGTTGTGGCCGCCGAAGCCGAACGAGTTGCTGATCCCGATCGCCGGGTGGCCGTTCAGGGGCAGCGCCTTCGCCCCGTCCGGGACGTAGTCGAGGTCGAGCCCCTCGTCGGGCTCCTCGTAGTTGAGGGTCGGCGGCGCCTGCTTGGCGCGGAGCGCCTGCAGCGTCTCCACCGCCTCGACCGCCCCGGCCGCGCCGAGCAGATGCCCGATGGCCGACTTGGTCGACGAGGTCGGAATTCGCATCGCCGGCCTCGCCGAGCGCCGACTTCAGGGCCTCGGTCTCGGAGCGGTCGTTGAGCGGAGTCGAGGTGCCGTGGGCGTTGACGTACGCGAGGTGGCCCGGCTCGATCTCCGCGTCCGCCAGCGCCTTGCGGATCGCGCGCGCGGCGCCGTCGCCGCTCGGCTCCGGCGCGGTCATGTGGTGCGCGTCGGCGGTGGCGCCGTAGCCGGTCAGGTACCCGAGGATCGGGGCGCCGCGCAGCTCGGCGGTCTCGGCGTCCTCGAGGATCATCACCCCGGCCCCCTCGCCCATCACGAATCCGTCGCGGCGGCGGTCGAAGGGCCGCGAGATGCCCGACTCCGACGTGGCGCCCATCTCGGCGAAGGCCGCCGTCGCCAGCGGCGTGATCGCGGATTCCGCTCCGCCCGCCACGCAGGCGATCGGCGTCGCCGTAGGCGACCATGCGGGCAGCCGATCCCGACTGCGTGTGCACCGGCGGCGCAGGCCGAGACGGTGCCGAAGCACTGACCGCGCAGCTCGTGCTCGATCGCCAGGGCACCGGCGGCGGAGTTGGCCATCATCTGGGGGACGCAGTGGGGCGAGACCTTGCCCTGGCCGCTGATCGCGCAGGGTGATGTGCTCGGACTCGATCGTCGACAGCCCGCCGATCCCGGTCCCGATCACACAGCCGAGCTCCGCGCGGTCGTAGGGAGCCTCGTCCAGGCCGGCGCTCGAGATCGCCTCGGCCGCCGCGGCCAGGGCGAGGTGGGTGAAGCGGTCGGTGCGGCGCACCTGGCGCCTGGTCAGGTGGTCGGTCGCCTCGAAGTCCGAGCAGCGGCCGAGGCCGTCCTCGATCCCCGACTCGCCGGCGGACCAGCGCTCGTGCAACGCCGGCGCGCCGACGCCCAGCGGCGTGACCGCGCCGATCCCGGTGATCGCGACCCGGCGAGTCATTGCTGACGCTGGGTCACGAAGTCGACCACGTCCTGGACCGTCGCGATCTTCTCCATCTCGGCGTCGCTGATCTCGATGCTTGTACTCATCCTCGATCACCTGAGCGAGCTCGACCAGGTCGAGCGAGTCGATGTCCAGGTCCTCGAAGCGCGAGTCGGGCTTGACGTTCTCCGGCTCCTCGCCGAACTCGACGAGCGCCGAGATCACCCTCTCGGTCACCTGGTCCTTGGTTGCGGTCGTCATCTGCGGCTCCTTTCGTTTTGGTTGGTCGGGTCAGGCGGACATGCCGCCGTCGACGGGCAGCACCGCTCCGGTCACATACGAGGCCTCGTTGGAGGCGAGGAAGCGGATGCAGGCGGCGACCTCCTCCGGGGATCCGGTCCGCCGGGCGGGGATCGCGTCGAGCAGGCCGGTCGATCCGTTCGAGTCGGTGCCATTGCCGGTGAACTCGCGGGTCAGCTGGGTCTCGATCAGCCCCGGTGCGACCGCGTTCACGGTCACTCCGCGCCGGGCGACCTCCGCCGCCACCGTGCGGGTGAAGGCGATCAATCCCGCCTTCGAGGCCGCGTAGTTGGCCTGACCGGGGTTGGCCCGCAGGCCGACGACCGAGGAGACGTTGATCACCCGGCCGAAGCGCTGCCGCATCATCGGTCCGATCGACGGCACGGGTCAGCCGGAAGGCGGCAGTCAGGTTGACGTCGAGGACGCGGCTCCAGTCCTCGTCGCTGAGCCTCATCGAGAGGTTGTCCGCGGTGATGCCGGCGTTGTTGACGAGCACGAGCACCGGCCCGAGCCGCTCGGTGACCTCGGAGAGCATCTCCTCGGTCGCCTCGGCGATCGGCGACGTCGGCGCCGACCGTCAGCGCGGTCCCGCCGGCGTCCTCGATCGAGCCGGCGACCGACTCGGCGCCGTCGCGGTCGCGGCTAGTAGTTGATCGCCGACGGACCAGCCGTCCTCGGCCAGCGCCCTCGCGGTGGCCGCGCCGATGCCGCGCGAGGCGCCGGTGACCAGGGCGCAGCCGGTCTGCTGGTTCGTCGGACGATTGCCGCATGCGGGTCGCGCGTCGCGACGTCCTCGCAGTCGACGCTCATGCCGCCCCCTCCCACTCGACGATCCCGGCGCCCCAGGTGAGCCCGGCGCCGAAGGCGGAGAGCAGCACCCGCGACCCCTTGCGGAGCAGCCCGGACGAGGCCGCCTCGGAGAGCGCGATCGGGATGCTGGCGGCCGAGGTGTTGCCGTAGTCGGCGAGGCAGTCGATGACGCGCTCGGCCGGCAGGTCGAGTCGCTCGCCGACCGCGGAGATGATCCGCGAGTTGGCCTGGTGGTAGACGAAGAGGTCGATCTCGTCGAGCGGCCAGGCCGGCGTCGGAGACGACCTGCTGCGTGGCGTCGCTCATCGCCGCGACCGCCGCGCGGAAGGTGGCGCGGCCGTCCATCCTCACCAGCCGTTCCTCGTTCGAGGCGCGGATCAGGTCCCCGCGGGCGCCGTCGGAGCGCAGGGCGATCGGGCCGATCAGACCGGGGCCGCCCAGGGTGAGCAGCTGCGGCCCCGGCCCCATCGCCGAAGAGGCCCGCCGTTCGCCGGTCCGAGTAGTCGATCACGCCGCTGAGCACCTCGGCGCCGACGACGAGCACGGTCCGTGCCCGCCCGGACTCGATCTGCGCCGTCGCAAGAGAGAGGGCGGAGAGGAAGCCCGTGCAGGCGGCGCCGACGTCGAAGGCCCCCGCCGACCTGGCTCCGAGCCGGCTCGCGACCAGCGGCGCCGCGTTCGGCAGCAGCCGGTCCGGGGTGCAGGTCGCGACCAGGACCAGGTCGAGGTCGGCGGGCATCGAACCCGGCGAGCGCGAGCGCATCGGAGCCGGCCTCGGCGGCCAGGTCGACCAGGCGTCTCGCCGTTCACGCGGCGGCGGCGATGGATTCCGGTTCGCGAGGAGATCCACTCCGAGTCGACCCCGAGCGGGCCGGCCAGCTCCTCGTTTTCGACCACGCGCTCGGGGAGCGAGGCCGCGACGGCGGCGATTCCAGGCCCGGCGGTCCGCTTTGCGCCGTTGGTCGCCGCACCCGTGGCGCGCGCCACCAGCCCCTCGGGATCGACGAGCGAGGAGTCGACCTCCCACTGCTGTCCGGGCGAGAGCTCAGGCAAGGGCCGACTCCCGGTTCGAGACGATCTCGACCTCGGCGCCGTCGATCGTCCGTTCGGACGAGCCCGGCGAGCACCTTTCCGGGCCCGACGTCCAGGTAGCGCGTCACGCCGAGCTGGCTCGAGCTTCGTCAGCACGGCCGTCCAGCGGATCGGGCTGACCAGCGAGGCGCCAGCGAGTCGCGCACGTCGTCGCGCGAAGAAGTCGGCGCTGGTCGAAGAGACCACCGGAGCGTCCGGGCGCTCGGAACGTCGATCTCGTCGAGCTCCGCGCGGAAGGCATCCACGCCCGAGGCCATCGCCTCGGTGTGGAAGGCGCCGGCGACCGCGAGCTTCTTGGCGCGCACGCCCGGAATCCTTGGCGGCGGCCTCCGCCTCCTCGATCCGCGTCCAGCGGGCCGGAGAGGACGAACTGCTGCGGGGAGTTCTCGTTGGCCAGCGTCAGGCCGTGCTCGGCGGCGAGCGACTCGGCGCGATCGCGGTCGGAGCCGACGGCGAGCATGCCGCCGGGCTCGCCGGCGCGAGCCGCATCGTCCATGACCCGGCCCCGGGCCACGACGATCCGCAGGCCGTCGGCGTCGTCGATCGCTCCGGCGGCGGCGAGGGCACCGATCTCGCCGAGCGAGTGGCCGGCGAAGTAATTCGGCAGCCGGCCGGCCGAGCCGCTCATAGCCCGCGATCGAGGCGCAGTAGACGGCCGGCTGGGCGTAGGCCGTGCCCTCCGACATGCGCTCGAAGGGATCCTCGCCGACCAGCTCGGCGGCAAGCTCAAGGAGGTCGGGGCGGAGATCCGCGACGAGCCTCGCGGCTCGACGGAGTCCCCGACCCCCTGACCCGGAAAGAGGATCGCTGAAGCGTGAATTGGCGTCCATGCCCCAATCACTAACCGCGAGGCCGCGAGTCGCGTGAAGGGATTCGACGGCCATGCCCCCCGTTCGGGGGGGTTCTGGGGGACGGCCGGGGGATCAAGTGGAACCCGGGGAGCGGCCTGGACGGCCGCCCCCGTGGATTCAGCTGAAGGAGTCGCCTATCGTTCTTCGCCTTGCACTTCTGGACCGACGTCGAGCTCAGGGTCGAGCCGTCGGCGAAGGTTTCCGTCGCCGTGTGGGACCACTTCTTCTTCTTGCACCGGGCCATGACGTAGTAGGTCGCCTTGCCCTTCTTCTTGCCGGTCTTGACCTTGCCGATCGCCACGTCGAAATGCGTCAGAGACGTCCCGGTGGGCGGAATCGGGGTGGTCAGGGTGTTGGTCTTGGTGTCAAGGGTGCCGATGCCGGTCGTGCTGAACGAATAGACACCGGACGGCAGGAACAGGTCGGTGTGAAAGCCGATCGGCGGGATGCCGCCGCCGGTGGGGACTCCGTTGTACGCGGTCACCTTCCCAGTGAGGTTGCCGCCGTTGACCAGGACGCTCCCCTGGCCGACCTTGCTGCTGCCGCAGAGGCTCATCGCCATGGAATCCGGCACGGTGCTGATCGAGAGCAGGTTGCACTGGGGCAGGTTGCCTGGCGTGAACTTGATGTCCTTGCTGAACTGAACCACGGTGGTGGTCGGCGTCGGGGAGAACCCGCCGCCTGTGAAGGTCGTATCCAGGCTGCTGGTGATCGCCGCCGGGCCGAACGTCTTGGCCGATTGCTTCTTCGGCGAGATGCTGGCCCCGTAGGTGAAGCCGGTGACCGCCGCCGAGGCGGTCCCGCTCACCAACAGAGCACCGATGGCGCCCAGCAGCGACGCGAGCACGTATTTGCGCTTGCTCATTTCAATCCCCTTCCCTCGATCCGTCGCGAGCATCCTTGCCTACGGTCCATTCGACTCGTGGTGCTGAGCCTAGTCGGGCGCTGCGCTGCGCGTCAAGCCCAGCTGCTCGGCCTTTCGCGTCGCCTCGGCCCGGTTTCGCACTCCCAGCTTGCGGTAGAGCGCCGTGGTGTGGTCCTTGATCGTGTGGGGCGAGAGGAAGAGGCGCTCGGCGATCTCGCGGTTGGTGGCTCCCGCGCCGATCAGCTCCAGGACCTCGCGCTCGCGGGGCGAGAGCGGGGTCGCCGGGCCCGTCGGCCTGGCGCGCGTAGACGGTCATTCCCCTGCCCACCATGCGCACCGCGTTGGCGACCTCGTCGGCGCTCCAGTCCTTGGAGATGAAGCCGGCGGCGCCGGCCGCCTTGGCGGCCTCGGGCGAGATCCAGCCGGCGCCCGAGATCAGCAGGACGCGCGTCTTCGGCGAGGCCTCTCGCAGCGCCTCGCAGAGCTCCGCGCCGGAGCGCTCGCCGAGGAAGAGGTCGACCAGCGCGACGTCGGGCCGGCCGCTGCCGGCGAGCTCGACGGCCTCCTCCGGCGTCGAGGCGACCACGCAGTCGCCGACCCACGGCTGGCGGCCGAGCAGCAGCCTGAAGCCCCACTGCACGACGGCGTGGTCGTCGACGACGAGCACGCGGAGCTTCTCGGCGCCGTTCAGCTGCTCGGCAGCACCAGGCGCACTCGCCATCGGTCCTCCTCCCGGCCGTACTCGAGCATTCCGCCTCGCTGCAGCGCCTCGTAGGAGGCGAGCCGCAGGCCCATCCGCGAGCCGCCGGGCGTACTCGCCTCGCCGGCGCGGCGGCAGCCCGTCGTTTCGCACCTCGAGGGCGAAGGCGCCGTCGCGCTCGTCGATCGTCACCCGGACCTCGGCGGGATTCGCGTGCTTCTCGGCGTTGCGAAGCGCCTCGTTCAGGATCGACACCGCCAGCGGCTCGAGGCTCTCCGGCACGTCGACGCCCTCTCGCCAATCCACCACGAGCGGGAGCATCTTGTACTGGCGGCCGAGCCGCTCGAGCTCGGCGCGCAGTCCGCCGTCCTGCAGCTCCATCAGCGAGCTGCCCGGCGGAGCCGATCAGCGCCTCGCGCAGGTCGCCGAGGGCGGCCTCGATCTCGGCGACGCAGCGCTCGCGGTCGTCGTCCGCCAGCGGCCGGTCCGATCCGAGCGCCATCGAGACGCCGAAGAGCCGCTGGGTCACGCGCTCGTGGACCTCGCGGGCGAGGTCGATGCGCTCGGAGAGCCGGCGGCTCCGCTCGAGCTGGCGGGTCACCTCCCGGACGTGGCTTGCGAGGGCCGCGGTGCGCCCGAGCGCGTGCATGGTCGAGCGCTCACCGTCGGTCAGGTCGAAGGGCTCGCCGTCGCGGTCGGCGAAGATCACGCCGAGCCAGCGCCCGGCGGCGGCGACCGGAGTGCAGGTGAGCTTGGTGACGCCGGGCAGGTTGCGGTAGCGGGCCGGGCACGTCGGCGGCCAGGTCGCTGGTCTCCACCACCCGGTCCTCGGCCAGCGCCCGCTGCGCGATCGGGGTCTCCTCGAGGCTGCCGTAGCCGTGGGCGATGAACTCGCGGTAGACGCCGTGGCTACCGGCCGGCAACACGAGCCTGCGCTCGGCGTCATAGAGGAAGAGGACCGCCCGCTCCATCGAGGTCTGCAGGCAGACCGCCTCGCAGATGCGGTCGTAGAAGTCGTCGAGCTCTCGCTTCTCGTCGAGCTCGAAGAGGAGCTGGACGACGACGTCGAGGGCCTCGGAGCGGAGCGAGTCTTCCGTGGTGGTCACGTCGATGGGCTACCCCAGCAGACTCGCCTAAGTTACGCCAGCCGGCCACCCAAACACCCCCCGGATGGGGGGTGTTTCGAACCGGCGCGCGCCTGGAGCGGACTGGCTACGGTTGCCGCGGGATGGGTAACGGGAGCGGAGGTCCGCGGCGGTTTGCGCTTGCTGCGCTGCTCGCCTGCATGCTGGTCGCGCCCTTCGCGGCGCGGGCGGCGGCCCGCGACTTCGAGAACCCCGCCGACAACTCGTCCGCCGACGCGCAGCAGCAGTTCGGGCTGATCAACCCGCACCGCAATGACACGCCGAACGACCCGGGCTACGACGGCGCCGAGCCGGACGATCCGGACGCGGTCGGCAACACGAACGTCTTCGACGAGGCGTTCGGCCTCTTCGGCTGGCCGTCGCAGCGGACCCGCCTGACCGGCCCTCTACCAGGACGGGCCGAATGCGCTCCAGCCGCAGATCTCGGGGTTCAACGCGTCCGGCGCCTGGAAGCTCGACCGCGGCCGCCCCGACTCGGTGGTCGCGATCCTCGACACCGGCATCAAGTGGGACCGCGCGGACCTGCGGCTGCAGATCCACCTGAACAGAGGGGGAGCTGCCGGTCCCCAACCACGCCCGCGGCACACGCGGTCTCGGACGCCTCGACCGTGCCGGGAGGGAGCTGCGCCAACATGGCGAGCGCGTACGACGCCAACGGCGACGGCGCCCTCAACGTCCTCGACTATGTCTGCGACACCCGCGTCGCGGCCAACGCCGGGGCGCATGGCAACCCGAGCCTGCTCGACGCCGAAGACCTGATCGCGACCTTCAGCGACGCTACGGACGCGGACAACAACGGCTTCGTGGACGACGTCGCCGGCTGGGACTTCTTCGACAACGACAACGACCCGTACGACGCCTCCAGCTACTTCGCCGCCACGAACCACGGATCCGGGCGGGCCGAGAACGCGGCCGAGGACGGCGACGACGCCGACGGCGGGATCGGCGTCTGCCCCGACTGCCAGCTGATGCCGATCCGGACCTGGGACACCTTCGTCTCCGACGGCAACACGTTCGCGATGGGGATTCTCTACGGCACAGGCAACGGGGCCAGCGTGATCGAGGGCGCCAACGGCAGCACCTACCACTCGGCGTTCGCGGAGGCCGCATCGCAGTACGCGTACGACCGCGGCGTCGTCCAAGCCTTCTCCGGCGACGACCTCAACACCGGCAACCACAACTATCCCGCCAACTACGGCCACACGATGCTGATCCAGGGAACGAACCCGGACACCATGGGGCTCGGCACCGAGGAGGGCAACCAGATCGCGCAGGCACTCCAGGGGCTCTGCGGCCCGATCCCCGTGCCGATCGGCTGCCCAGGGACCAGCGCGCCCGGTCGGCACGTACTTCCGTGGCGCGAACACCACCCAGTACGGCGGCAAGAGCTCCATCTCGATGGAGGGCACGACCGGCTCCGAGAACACCGGCAAGGCCGCCGGAGCCGCGGCGCTGGTGATCAGCGCGGCTCGGGATGCCTCGCCCGCGGTCCAGCTCCGCCCCGACGAGACCCGGGAGATCCTCGAGCAGACGGCCGAGCGCGTCACGACCGGCAACACAGCCGGACTGGGCAACCCGGATCCCGGCGCCGACCCCTCCGCCCCCTCGATCGATCAGTGGACCACCCACTTCGGCTGGGGGCGGGTGAACCTCGGCGCGGCGGTCGCCGTGGCCCAGAGCGGCGAGATCCCGCCCGAGGCCGCCATCGACTCCCCCGACTGGTACGCGCCAGTCAGCGGCAACAGCCTCGGCGTCACCGGGCTGGCCCGGGCCCGGTTCGCCAGCGGCGGGAGCTTCCACTGGAAGCTCGAGTGGGGAGCCGGCGAGACACCGAGCTCGTGGCAGACGGTCAACGAGGGTGACTCGACCTCGTCCGTGACCAACTTCGGCAGCGTCGACATGAACGCCGTGCGGACCGCACTGGCGAGCTACACGCCGCCCGCGGACACGGGAGGCCCGACCTTCTCATCGACCTCCCCCAACCCGTACAAGAACGAGTTCACGGTCCGCCTGGTGGTCACCAACCCTGACATCCCGACGCCGGGCGTCGATCGCCGCGTCTTCACCTCGGTCGACGACCCCACGCTCCACAACGGATTCCCGAAGCGCCTCGGGACGGGCGGCGAGGCGCCGATCCGCTATGCCGACCTGAACGGCGACAACGTCCAGGAGCTGGTCGTCCCCACGGAGGACGGCGCCATTCACGCCTACGAGCCCGGCGGCTCCGAGCTGCCGGGGTGGCCCGTCCATACCCAGCTCGAGACCTCGGCCAACGGCCACGCGTCGGCGTCCGGCTTCGCCTCCGTCGTGCCCGCGACGCCGCCCCTGGAGCCGCCCCGCGGCCCGGTCGTGGCGGACATCAACGGCGACGGCCGGCCCGAGGTGATCGACTCGGCCGGCATCCACGTCTACGCCTGGGAGCCCGACGGTTCGCCGGTGGCCGGCTTCCCGGTGTCATCGAACCTGAGCTTCTGCGATCCGGTGAACGAGTCGCAGCCGCTGGTCCACCCGAAGTGCGGCTTCCTCTCCAGCCCGGTCGCGGCCCGCCTCGAGGGGCCGGGACCTCTTGACATCGTCGTCCCCTCTCTCGACGGGCACCTCTACGCCTGGGACCACCACGGCAACGCGCTGCCGGGCTTCCCGGTCCAGCTCGTGGATCCGGACGTCCCCTCCAACGAGCAGATGATCGCCGAGTCGATCAACGAGCCGGCCGTGGGGGACCTCAACGGCGACGGCAAGGACGACATCGTGGTGGCGACCAACGAGACCTATGGAGCGGCGCCCCCGTCCGGTGACGACATCGGCGGGCTACTCGCCCAGGGCCTCTCCGACCTGCTCGCGAACGCCGCCGGCGGCTCGTCCAGGGTCTATGCGGTGGACGGCTCGAACGGGCAGCTCCTCACCGGCTGGCCGATCCACCTGAACGGAGCGATCCAGGACACCCTGCCGCTGATCGGGCCGGGACAGGATCCCTCGATCGTCCAGATCGGCGGGCAGACGCGGATAGTCGCCTCCACCACCGGGTCCGCGGACATCGGCGTCTACAGGCCCGACGGCTCCCTCGACCACGACGTGCAGCAGGGCGCGTACGGCGCGGCCTCGGACGCCACCGATCGAACCGGGACGATCAACCTGTTCGAGTCGGCGTCCATCGGGAAGCTCGACCCGCTCACGGGCCCGGCAATCGTCAAGTACGGCCTCTCGCTCAGCGACGTCTCCAATCTGCTGCTCACCGGGCAGAACGCCCCGTACAACCACCTGATCGGGGCCTACAACGCCCAGACCGGCGTCCCGCTGCCCGCCTTCCCGCGGATCACCGACGACTTCCAGTTCCTCTCCTCCTCCGACGTCGCCAGCGTCAACGGCTCCTCGACCAGCAACCAGGTGCTCGCCGGCACCGGCCTCGGCCTGCTGCACGCCTACGACGGAGCAACCGGCCTCGACGTCTCCGGGTTCCCGAAGGTGACGGGCGGCTGGCTCTTCGCCCCGGCGGCCCTCTCCGACGACGGTCGCATCGCGGACATCACGCGCGAGGGCTACCTCTTCGAATGGGATCAGCCCAGCCTGCCCAAGTGCCAGACCGAGTGGCCCTCCTTCCGCCACGACCCGCAGCAGACCGGCAACTACGACAAGGACGGCACCGCGCCGTCCACCCCGACCGAGCTGTCGGTCGCCGGCGATCAGCTCAGCTTCAAGGCGCCGGGCGACGACGGCCAGTGCGGCACCGCCGACCACTACGAGATGGTCACCTCCCCCTCGCCCGTCACCCCCACCAACTTCGCCTCCGCCACCCCGCTCGCGAGCCCGCCTGCTCCGCAGAGCGCCGGCACTGCGCAGACCTACACGCTCCCGAGCCATCGGCGCTACGTCGCGATCCGTGCGATCGACGACGCCGGCAACGTCGGCTGGAGCGCCCAGCTCAACACCTCCCCGGGCGGCGGGGGAGGCGGCCCGGGCGGCGGCGGCGGTGGAGGCGCCGGCGGCGCGCAGGGCACGGGCCCCGACACCCAGATCACCTCGGCGCAGGTCAGGCACCGCACAGCGACCTTCGAATTCACCGGCTCGGGCGGGCAGCCCCCGCTCAGCTTCCAGTGCTCGCTGCGCCGCCCGCACAGGCACGGGCACAAGGCGCGAAAGAAGAGGTTCAAGCCCTGCGGCTCGCCGAGGTCGTTCGGCAACATGAGGCCGGGCCGGTACCGCTTCAGGGTCCGCGCGGTGGACGGCGCCGGCCAGGTGGACACCAGTCCAGCCAGGCGGAAATTCCGGATTCGCCCGTAGGTCGGGAGTAGGGTTCCGCTCGATGAAGGCGGTGCTCCCGATCGTCGTCGCGGCCGTCGTCGCGGTCTGCGTCTCAGCCGCCGCGCTGGCGAGCCCGGTGGCCTCCGAGAGCGGCAAGCGCGTCCAGCTGATCGCGAACTGCTTCAAGCCGAAGTTCAAGCCGAAGGACGTGATCATCGCCTGCGGCGATGCCAGCCTCGGCGCGCGGGGCATGACCTGGTCGACGTGGACCCGGAAGAAGGCCGACGGCAACGGGACCGGGCAGATCAACGACTGCAATCCCGACTGCGCCAGCGGGACGACGAAGAGTGCGCCGATGGAGCTGCAGCTCAGCAAGCCGCAGCTCTGCTCGAACGGCAAGAGGGTCTTCGCCAAGCTCCGCTACATCTGGACCTCGGGCCCGCCGATCGCCGAGACGGTCGCCAGCGGGTCCGTGCCGATCGGCTGCAAGCTCGCCGCTCTCTAGTCCGGCGGCTCATTACCCAGATCGGTTTTTCGGGTCGATCGCCTCAAGCCTCAGGCAGGTCGCCGATGCAAACGGCGAAGAGGTAGCCGATGCCACCGAACTCGACTCAGAACCTGAACGCCAAGCTCTCAATCGTTTCCGCCGACCGGCGGCCTTCGGTCGGCTCCGGCCCCAGCTTCACGCCGCCACCGATCCAGAGCTCGGCTCCTCAGGTCCAGATCGTTGGCGGCCCCGCGTCCTACCGCGGCGGCTACCACCTCAGCTTCTAGCCCAGTACAAACCCCGTCGCCCGGCTGCTGCGCGGGTATCGCTGACGCCCGGTTCTAGCTACGACGCGTCCTCGGCGAAGCGGTAGCCGACGCGGCGAACCGTGAGGACGAGCTCGGGGTTCTGAGGATCGCGCTCGACCTTCTGGCGGAGGTTCGAGATGTGGACGTCGCAGGCGCGGACGTCGCCGCGGAACTCGGTCTGCCAGAGCTCCTCCATGATCTCCTTGCGCGAGAAGACCTGACCCGGGTTCTCGGCCAGCAACCGCAGGACCTGGAACTCCGAGCGCGTCAGGTTGATCGGCTCGCCGCGGACCGTGACGAGGTGGCGAGCCAGGTCGATGGAGACGGGCCCCGACTCGATCGCGGTCCCCTCGGCACCGGTCGAGCGGTCGAGCTCACGGCGCCGCAGCTGGGCGCGGACTCGGCCGAGCAGCTCGCGGACCGAGAACGGCTTGGTGACGTAGTCGTCGGCGCCGACCTCGAGGCCGACCACCTTGTCGACCTCCGCGTCCTTGGCCGTCAGCAGAATGATCGGCACCGGGCTGTGGGCGCGAACCTCCCGGCAGATGTCGAGGCCGCTCTTCCCCGGCATCATGATGTCCAGGATCAGCAGGTCGAAGCGATCGTCCGAGATCTGGCCCTCGGCCTCCTCCCCGTTCGCCGCCAGGGTGACCTCGAATCCCTCCTGCTCCAGGGCGTAGCCCACCGACTCGCGTACGGAGAGCTCGTCGTCGACCACGAGGATGCGATTCGATGACGGCGGCGTCGGGCTCATGCCACGGGGGTCGGGGTCGGCTTGGCCGCACGCAGGCGGACCCAGAAGACGCTGCCCTGGTCAGGTTCCGAGCGCAGCCCCATCTGCCCGTTCATGACGTCCACCATCCGCTTGGCGATCGAGAGGCCCAGGCCGAAGCCCTCACCCTCGAGGGTCGCGGAGCCCCGGTAGAAGCGCTCGAAGACGCGATCCTGCTCGTCAGGGGGAATCCCCTTGCCTGTGTCCTGGACTTCGATCGTCACGGTCTTCTCCTCCCCCCGTGCCGCGCGAAGGGTAACCGTGCCGGGCGGGGGGGTGTGGGCGCAGGCGTTGGTGAGCAGCCCGATCATCACCTGGCGGAGGAGGACCGGGTCTCCCTCGGCGACCAGGTCGGGTTCGATCTCCGCCCGCATCTCGACGCCCTCGGGGGCCGCCACGGCCTCGCGGGCTTCCTCGGCGGCGTGGGAGACGTCCACCACCTGCGCGGGGTCGCTCTCGCCCGCGGCCTCCACCCGCGCCAGCATGAGCAGCGACTGCGTCAGGCGGGTCATTCGCTCGGCGTCCGCCGCGAGCCTGGCGAGGAAGCGGTCCCTGGCGTCGGGGTCGTCCTTGGCGCCGCCGCGCAGGACCTCGATCCCGCTCATGATCCCGGCCAGCGGGTTGCGCAGTTCGTGGGCTGCGTTGGAGACGAACTCGCGCTCGGCCTCCTCGCGCTTGAGCTCGTCGGTGCGGTCGCGTACCACCAGCAGCACAGCGTGCTCGGCCGGAACCCGGCGGGCCTGGACGCCGTAGACGCGTCCGTCGATCAGGAGCACCGGAATCTCGTCCGATCCGCCCTCCGCGGCACGCCGCAGCGACGGGATCAGCGCGGCCGCGGGCTGGCCGTTCCTCACCAGCCGCGCGGCGGCGGGGTTGTTGAAGCGAACCGCGCCGTCCTCGCCCACCACGATCACGGCCTCCTTCAACCCGTCGAAGATCGCCGAGAGGCGGTCGCGCTCGGTGGCGAGCATGCTGAAGGTCTTGCGCAGCTCCTCGCGCATCGAATCGAGCGAGCGGGTCAGGTCCCCGATCTCGTCGCCCCCGCCGGGCGGCAGCGGCGCCTCGAAGCGGCCGGCCGCCATCTGCTCCGCCGCGCGCGCCAGCCGCCTCACCCGGATCGCGATCAGCGAGGACACCAGGAAGCCGACCAGGACGCCGATGGCGATCGCGATCAGCAGCGCCCGCAGCCGGTCGCCGCGGAGCTGGTCGAAGGCCCTGGTCAGGGCCGGCGGCGGCTCGGCGCGGACGATCACGGCGCCGCGCACGTAGTTCTTGCCGAAGATCGGGACCGCCGCAACCGTCACGTTCCCGGGCAGGCTCGCCCGGTAGCGGCGGTTGTCGAGCGCGGCTCGGACCGCCTCCGGCTTCTGCTGCACGGCGGCGAGCGCGGCGAGGTCCTGCCCAGGCGCGAACGGCGTGGCCGTGCCGGTTGACCGCCCAGGCCTCGAAGTTCCCGGTGTTCGCCAGCGCCAGCACGTTGGCGGCGTGCAGCTTGTCGGCCTTGCCCAGGTTGTCCGCGAGGCTGGAGGTCTTGCCGACGGCGAGGTCGGCGGACTGGCTCTGCAGCGTGCGCCCCGATGAGTCGTCGACGAAGACGTAGACGGACGCCGCCGTGATCAGCGAGACCCCGGCGAAGGCAGCGCCGAGCCAGAGCCGCATCGGAATCCGGCGGCCTCTCTCCCCACCCCTCACATCCTCGGCCATGGTCAATGGATTGTTACCGCTTGCTCACATTCGTGTGGGCGTCCCGGGTCCGCCGGGCGGATCAGCCGGACAGCGAGGCCGCCAGCCGGAGCCAGAGCGCCTCGAGGGCGAGCTCCTCGGAGACGTTGACGCGCAGGCGCCGGCGGGTGTCGAGCACCCACTCGACCGCCAAGCGCGCCGCGGCGGGGTCCAGTCCCTGGGCGTCCTCGGCGAGCTGATCGAGGCGGTCGGCGTTCAGCACGACGTCGTCCGCGCCCGAGGCGATCGCCGCCAGGTCGCGGTACCAGGCGCAGCACAGCGCCAGGCCGAGGTCGAGCGCCTGGGTGCGGGCGCGGCGCTCGGTGCGCTTCACCTGCTCCGTCGCCTCCCGCGTCAGCTTCCCCTTGCGGCCGCGCTTCGCCATGGCCTCGGCCTCATCGGCCAGCCGGCGCTCCTCCTCGGCGCCCGCCTCCTGGCCCGCCTCGCTGGCGGCGTCGAGGAGGGCGCGCCAGGGCTCGGGCGGTGCGTCCTGAGAGCGGGCGCCCGGGCCGCCGCCTCGCGGTCGCCCTGAGCGCGGCCCCGCGCTCGCCGAGGAGAAGCCGGGCGAGCTCGACGTCGCCTCCGCTGAGGCGAGCGGCCGCGGCGGCGTCCTCGCCCGCACCGAGCGTCTCGAGCACCGCGTCGGGCGCCAGCGGACCGAACTCGATCGGCGTGCAACGGGAGATGATCGTCTCGGCGAGCAGCTCGGGCTCCGAGCAGACCAGGATCAGGTGGGCGAAGGGCGCGGGCTCCTCCAGCGTCTTCAGCAGCGCGTTCTGGCTCTCGTCGCGCAGATCCTCGGCCTCCTCGATCACGAACACCCTGCGCCCGCCCTCCGCCGGGCTCAGGCTGGACGCCCGGATCACCGATTCGCGGACGTCCTCCACCAGGTGCTGGGCGCCGGGCGGACGGAGCCAGGCCAGGTCGGGGTGCGGCGAGGGATCGATCAGGGCCCGGCGCCTGGCGTCGTCCGGGTCCGGTGCACCCTCGGCGAGCAGCTCGGCCGCGAACGCCCGAGCGGCGGCCGCCTTGCCCGCGCCGCGGGGTCCTCGGAAGATGTAGGCGTGGCCGGGGGAGGCGAGCGCGGCCACCAGCGCCGCCCGCGCTCGCGGCTGATGCCGGGTCGCCTCCGCCAGGGCATCGGGGAGTCGCGGGAGTTGCTCGCGGCGGCCTCCATCAGGCCGCGACAGCCTGCACCTCGGCGAGGACGGCCGCGTGGACCGTGTCGCGATCGCCGTCCGCGTCGACCACCCGAACCCGCTCCGGGTGGCGGCGGGACACCTCGTCATAGCCCTCGGCAACCCGCCTCTGCAGCTCGATTCCCTCTTCCTCGAACCGGTCGGCCTTGCGGCGGCCGATCCGAGTCGCGGCGCGATCGGGCTCGATGCGCAACAGCACGGTCAGGTCCGGCCAGACGCCGCCGGTGGCGAGATCGCAGATCTCCTCGACCCGCTCGGCGCCCAGCCCCCGCGCGACGCCCTGGTAGGCGACGCTCGAGTCGCTGAAGCGGTCGCAGACAACGTCGCGTCCCGCGTCCCGCGCGGGTCCGACGACCTGCGCCACCAGCTCGGCCCGGGCCGCACAGAAGAGCAGCAGCTCGGCCAGCGGGTCGAGCTCCAGGTGCGGGTCCTTCAGCACCTGCCGGATGCGCTCCCCGGCCTTGGTCCCGCCCGGCTCGCGCACGAGCAGCACGTCCTCGCCGAGCGCGCGGGCGAGCAGCTTGGCCTGTGTGGTCTTCCCGGACCCATCGATTCCCTCGAGCGAGATGAACATCTCGGACCCAGGCTAACCGCGCGACAACCGGCATGCGAGGGGCGCCCGTATCCGGCGGTACTGTGCCCGCGTGGAGACTCACGCCGCGCCCCAACAACCACCTCCACCGGGAAGAGGAGCTCCCCAGTCCGATACTGCGGTATCGGGCGCCACAGAGCCGTGAACAGGTTCCAGGCTGCGCTGAGGATGGCGGCATCACTCCCGTCCGCAAGTCGCGTGTCGACGACGGCGTAATCCGGTTGGTCGCGCAACAGCCGTTCCAACTCGGAGCGGCACTCGAGCGATGAAGTCTTTACCCCGGGGGTGGGGCGGTGGGCCAGGCGTCCAGCGGCTGCTCGAGGGGAATGACCCGGCCGGCAAGGAGCTGGACGTCCGCATCCGCGAGGGAATGCACGCATTGCTTGCCAGAAGGGTCGACGCCATCACGGACTCGACGCCGAGAATATCCCTGGCCTGCGAGCGCACCTTCAGCGCCGCTCGTCGCGGAACATCGCGAGCGCGTGCGCGCCTGCGGGGTGCCCGCGAAACTCCCGCACGACCGCGGCCATCGCGACCGGCAGCTCCTCGGGTTGCGGCAGGGGAACCCCGTACTCGGGCGGCATCAGGACGGACGCCGCCAGCGCGGCGAACGTCAGGTCGGCGGCGGTGAATCGGTCACCGCAGAGATATGGCCGGCCGTCGCCGAGCCGCTCTGCAACGGCGTCGAAGGCGATCCGCACCTGCGCCTCGGATTGCGCCGCCGTGGCCGCCGTGATGTCGAGGTAGCGATCGATCACCCGTGCTACCACCGGATAGGCCAGCGGCAGGGCCCGGCGCTCCCAGCCGGGGACGCCGGTACACGCATAGGCGATCGCGAGATCGCGTCGTCCGCGGATTGCGTCATACATCCACCTTCGTCCATGGGGTCCCAGGTTCGCGTCGAAGTCGCGTTCCAGTGCTCGGATCTCTGCGGCGGCGGCCGGATCGTCCGGGTACAGCCGCTGACCGGGCGCCGCCCTGGCGTCGGCCTCGTCGACGATGTCGGCCGAGTCGGCCAGCACGCGATCCCCGCAGACGAGCACCGGGGCGGTCCTCCCGCCCCCCGCCCGGCGCACGGCAAGCCAGTGGATGAGCTGCAGATGCGCCTGCTCCCGGTACTCGACGCCCGCGCGATCCAGCGCCCAGCGGGCCTTTTCGCAGTAATGGCTGATGGGAATCGTTATCAGGACGCACGGCTGGCCGGATCGGCTCATCTGTCAGGGGTCCAGCTCGCGGTCCTCGGCGGACAGCGTCAGGTCCACGCGGCCATGCTAATCGGATAGCGTCGCTCCGACGGCGAGAGGAGGAGAGGGCGATGGAGTCAAAGGCCGTAGATCCCGCCGAGTTCCGCGATACGCAGCGAGAGTCCTGGGATGACGCGGCGAAGGGTTGGAAGAAGTGGTCTGACTGGCTCGACAGGTACTCGATCGCGGTCTGCGAGCGGCTCGTGGATCTGGCGGGAGTTGAGCCGGGCAGCCGGGTGCTCGACGTCGCCTGCGGCTACGGCGAGCCGGCGCTGACGGCGGCCAAAAAGGTGGGCGCCGACGGCACCGTCGTGGCCACCGACATCTCGGCGGAGATGCTGGCCTACGGCCGCGAGCGGGCGGCCGCAGCGGGGTTGGACAACATCGAGTTCATGGAATCCGACGCCTCGGCGCTCCACTTCCCGGCGGAGAGCTTCGACGCCGCGGTCTCCCGGTGGGGAATCATCTTCGAGCCCGACGGCGAGGGAGCGGCGGCCCGCGTCCGGGGCTTCCTCAAGCCGGGGGCGCGGATGGCGATCAGCTCCTGGGGCACTCCCGAGCGGGTGCCCATGATCGCGCGGCCCATGCGGACGGCGCTGGAGCGGCTCAACGTCCCGCCGCCGCCGCCCGGTACCCCGGGCCCGCTATCCCGCCCGACGCCGGACGCGATCGGCGGCCTCCTCGAGGGAGGCGGCTTCTCGGACGTTCAGGTGGAGGAGCTGGACCTCACCTTCGAGTGGGAGTCCCCCGAGGAGTTCAGCGTCTACATCAAGGACATCGTCGCGCCGATCAGGAAAATGGTCGCGGCCCATCCTGAGGAGGTCCAGGAGCAGGTCTGGGCGGCGATCGCCGATGACGTGCGGGACCAGTCGGACGACGGCGGCACGCTGCGCCTAGCAAACCAGGTGCTACTGGCGTCCGGCCGGGCCTAACGGGCGACTA
This sequence comes from uncultured Solirubrobacterales bacterium, assembly GCA_963817275.1. Lineage (GTDB taxonomy): Bacteria > Actinomycetota > Thermoleophilia > Solirubrobacterales > 70-9 > DASUPK01. Next base: position 74,646 of record CAWFOA010000012.1, read on the forward strand.
ACTCTTCGCCCGGGGCTTGGCCTTTGAGCCGTTCCCCGACTTGGCGCGAGAGCGAGTGCCGTTCTTTTTCGTGCCGTTCTTGGCCTTGGCGCCGTTCCCCCGGGCGCGCTTGACCTTGGTCGCCGAGGCCTGGCCGGCGATCTTCTCCGCCTCCTTGGCGGCCTCGGCTGGGTCGACGGCCTCGCCGTCCTTGCCCTCGCCGTCCTTGGCCGCGGCTTCCGCGGCCTCCTTGGCGGCCTTGGCGGCCTCGCGCTCGGCGCGGCGGGCCTTCATCTCCGCCATCGAGGGGCACTCGTCGTTCAGGCAGAGCTTCCAGGGGCGCCCGCGCCACGGCACGACCTGGAGGCGCGGCGTGCGGCCGCAGACCGAGCAGACCTCCTCGATCTTGTAGAGGCCGCGAACCCGCTGGGGCAGCGGGAAGGTCGTATCGCACGAGTCGGGCGACTCGGGGTTGTCGCCGTCCCAGCCGGAGCAGCCGACGAAGCGCTTGCCCGACTTGCGCGCCCTGATGATCCGCAGCAGGTGGGGGGAGCCGTCCTCCTGCTTTCGGCCCGCCTCCTCGCAGACGATGCAGGGGCCGAGGATCCGGTCCTGGTCCATGCCGGCCCAGACCTCGCGGGCGAACTTGCGCCACTTCGCTTCCTCGTCCTCGGTCTTGACGTCGTCGCCCATCTCGTCGAACGCGGAGCGCAGCATGTCGCGGCTGTCCTTCAGGACGTCGTCCTTCGTCATCTCGCCGGCGGCGATCTGATCCATCTCCGCCTCCATCTCGGCGGTCATGTCAGGCGTCGCCATGCGCGGCACGTAGTGCTCGAAGGCCTTGGACATCGCGATCCCGGTCTCCGAGGGCTCGGGCGGGTTGCCGAAGACGTAGCCGCGGTCATAGAGCTTCTGGATGATGTCCGCACGCGTCGCCTTGGTCCCGAGGCCGGCCTCCTCCATCATCTCGATCAGCTTGCCCTGGCTGATCCGCGGAGGCGGGGGCGTCTCCTTGCCCTCCATCTCGACGCCCTCGAGCGTCAGCTCCTGCCCCTCCTCGAGCTTCGGGATCTCGGTGTCGGCCGAGCGGGCGTAGGTGTAGATCGCGGCGAAGCCCGGATCGAGCACGACCGATCCGCGGACGAAGTAGGTCTCCCCCTCCTCAGCCGACGGGGTCCCCTTGGCGGTGACGATGTTGGCGCGCGTCGACTCGCTGACCATGGGCGGCGAGAAGGTGGCGAGGAAGCGGCGGGCCACCAGCTCGTAGACGCGGCGGTGGGCCTCCGAGCGCGCCTCGAGGCGGTGCGGGTTGACGGCCTGGGTCGGATAGATCGGCGGGTGGTCGGTCGTCTCCTTCTTGCCCCTGGTCGGCTCGAGCGAGCGGCCGTCGAGCAGGAACTCCGCGGCCTTGAAGTCGTCGATCCCGACCAGCTGCTTGACCAGCTCCTTGGTGTCGAGCGACTTCGGATAGACGGTGTTATCGGTCCTGGGGTAGGAGATGTAGCCGTCCATGTAGAGGTCCTCGGCGATCCGCATCGCCCGTGAGGGCGTGATGCCGAGGCGGCTCGAGGCGTCCGTCGTAAAGGCGGTGGTGTTGAGGGGGGTCGGCGGCTTGCGGTTGTTCTTGCGCGCCGAGATCTCCTTGACCGTGCCCGGGGTCTTGGAGTTGGCGACCGCGGCCTCAGCCTCCTCCTTCTCCCAGAACTTGTCGGTCGTGTGCTCGGCGACGAAGCCGCCGTCCGGGTGGGCGAAGTTCGCTGTGACCTCCCAGAACGGCACGGGCTCGTGGGCGCGCCGCTCGAGCTCGCGCTGCACGATCAGTCCGAGTGTCGGGCTCTGGACGCGGCCGACCGAGAGGAAGTTGGAGCCGAAGCGCCGGGTGGCCATCGAGACCGATCGCGTCAGGGTCGCCCCCCAGATCAGGTCCATGTCCTGTCTGGCGGCGCCGGCGAGGGCCAGCGGCATCGAGAGCTCGTCGAGCTCGTTGAAGGCCCGCTCGATCTCATCCTTGGTGAGGGCGGAGTAGCGGGCGCGCTTCACGGGGGTCCCGTCCTCGTGCACGCCCTCGGCGGTGGCGAGCTTGGGGTTGGCCGCGACGATCTCCTGCAGGGCCTCGAGGCCGATCAGCTCGCCCTCGCGGTCGTAGTCGGTCGCGATCACGATGTCGTCGGCGTCCTCGGCCACCTTCTTCAGGGCACGGACGACGTTCTTATCCGTCGGCTCCTTGATCAGGTCGGCGTCGATCAGGTCGCGCGGATTGGTCTCCTGCCAGTTGTTGTACGACTCGGGGAAGGCGGGATTGAGGACGTGGCCCTTCAGGCCAATGGTCATCTGGGGCCCGTCGGGGCCCTCCCAGGTGTAGAACGGCGTCTTGTAGGACGCGCCCTCGGTGGCGGTCCCGCCGCTCAGGATCTCCGCGATCTTCTTCGCGCTGTTGTTCTTCTCGGTGACTATCAGTCGCATATAGGCCCTCCCACGGTAGCCGGGGGGCTGGATGCCCACTAATATACGGCAATTACGGCTGATCGGGCCGATGAGGTCGGCGAGGGTAGCAGGGGGTTTGCCCGCCTTTAGGATCTTGCCCTCGTGAAATCCGTGGTCACAGGCGGCGCAGGCTTCATCGGCTCCCATCTGGCCGACGCTCTGGCCGCGCGCGGCGACGAGGTCCTGGTGCTCGACGACTTCTCGACCGGCAAGCGCGAGAACCTGGCCTCCGCGCTCGAGGCGGGCGTGACGGTCACCGAGCTGGACGTCGGCGACGCGCAGGCGCTACGCGACGCGATCGAGGGATTTCGGCCAGACAGCGTCTTCCACCTCGCGGCGCAGATCGACGTGCGCCGCTCGATGGCCGATCCGGGCTTCGACGCCCGCCTCAATGTCGTGGGCACGGTGCATGCCCTGGAGGCCGCGGCTCGCGCGGAGGCATCGCGGTTCCTCTTCACCTCCACGGGCGGCGCCATATATGGAGAGGGGGCCGAGCGAAGCGACGAGCTCCCCTTCGCCGAGACTGCCCGCTGCGAGCCCTTTTCGATCTACGGCCAGAGCAAGCTCGCCGCCGAGGGCTATCTGAATCTCTACGCGCGCACGCGCGGTCTCTCGACCGGGACGGTGCGCCTGGGCAACGTCTACGGCCCCCGGCAGGACCCGGCGACGGAGGCCGGCGTGGTGGCGATCTTCTGCGACCTGGCGCGGGACGGCGGGCGGCCGACGGTGTTCGGCACCGGCGAGCAGACCCGCGATTACGTACACGTCGCCGACGTGGTCTCCGCACTGCTGGCGGCGGAGGCGAGCGACGACCGAGGCCCGCTCAACGTCGGGACGGGAGTGGAGACGAACGTCCTCGAGCTGGTCGAGCGCGTCGGCAGCGCCTTCGGCCGGGATGACTTCGAGCCCGAGTTCGCGCCGGCGCGCGAGGGAGAGGTCGAGCGCACCGTCCTCGACACGACCGCCACCGCCGAGCGGATCGGCTGGCGGGCGGAGCGCACGATCGAGTCCGGGCTCGAGGAGACGCTCGCCGCCGACGCCGCCTAGGATTTCCAGATCTCGAAGCAGAGCGCACCTACCCGCGCGGGGGGAGCCGTTCTGGCGGCGTCGTTGCTGGCGCTCGCCGTGGCTGCGGCGTCACCGGCCGGTGCCGCGGTCAAGCTGAGTGGGAAGCGGATCGTGGTCTCCAACGGCGCCGCTCGTGCGGTGATCGACAGGGCGCCCCTGCGGCTCGTGTTCCGCTCGCGGGGCCGCACCCTCTTGCGCGAGCTTCGCGCACCGCGCTCGACCACGCCCGCCACGCTGCCGAGCACCGACGACCCCGAGCCGTTCGCTCTCGAGCGCCGCCCCGACCACGCCGTCTACGCCCCGCTCACCTACGAGGTGGGCACCGAGCAGCACGCCCAGTGGGAATCCGGGCTCTGGAACGGCAACACGCTCTTCGATCGCCGCTCGGGGACCGTCTACGCGGCGCGGCGCGTGGTCTCGGCCGCGCGGCGGGGCAAGGGCGTCCGCCTGATCCTGGCCACCAGCGAGCCGGGGCGGCGCCTGATCGCGTGGATCGACCCCGACCGCGCCGGCGGCCTGCGCGTCCGCGTGCGCCCCAGCTCGGCGGCCGGGGTGATCGAGATCGGCGACTCATTCGCGGCGGGGCGCGGCGAGGGCTTCCACGGCTTCGGCGGCACCCACGGGGGCACGAACAAGCACGGCGAGAAGCTCTACTCCGACGTCGTCCAGGAGAACCTCGGAGGATCGGAGACGCTGCTGCCCGGCCTGTCGCTGTTCCCGGTCCTGGTCGGGGGCGGCACCTCGTATCCGATCTCGGAGCTGGGTGGGGTCCCGAGCCCGGCGGAGCTGCCCGGCGGCTTCGAGCGCTACCTGTTCCCCAACGGCATGAACGCCGCCTACTACCCCCAGGCGGAGTTCGTCTCGTCCAGGGGCTACAGCTTCCTCCTCAACCGGAGCAGCCGCGCGCGCTGGCGGATGGGCAACGACCGTCCCGGCGCCTGGCAGGTGCACGCGAGCGGCAGCCGGCTCGACTACACCGTCTTCCCGGCGCGGAGCCGCCGCCGGGCGGTGAGCGACCTGACCTCGGTGAGCGGGCGTCACCGGCTGCCGCCCGGCTGGGCCCTGGGGCCGACCCTCTCGCGGACCGTCCGCTCGCCCGCCCTGCCCGGCAGTCCCCCGGCGGAGGACCCGGCCTCCTACCGGGCGAAGATCGAGCAGGACCTGGCGGACATCCAGCGCTACGGCCTGAGGATCTCGGCTTACGGCTTCGAGGGCTGGGGAATGCTTGACCTCGGCTACGTCCGGTCGGTGATCGCCCGCCTGCATGCGATGGGGATCCGCGCGTTCCTCTACGTGCGGGCCTACGTCTCCGACGACGCGCTGGCCACCCAGCCGAAGGGCGACTTCGAGGAGACCGAGCGGCTCGGCCTGGTCGCGACGACCCCCACCGGGGCGCCCTACGAGTTCGGCGGCAACGGCGGCTCACCCTCCACCCTGCTCGACTTCACCAAGCCCGCCACGGTCGCCTGGTGGCGGCGGCGCCTCGATCTGCTGATCGGGCTCGGCGCCGACGGGTTCATGCAGGACTTCGGCGAGCAGGTCCAGGACGGGATGCGCTTCGCCGACGGCAGCACCGGGACGGAGATGCACAACCGCTACCCGGTCATCTTCCATCGGGTCTCGCGCCGGATCCTCGACCGCTGGGCTGCGAAGCATCCGAAGCGCGGGCCGATCTGGTTCTTCACCCGCGCCGGCTACAGCGGCAGGCCCGGCAGCGCCGCCTACGAGATGGGGAACTTCCCTGGCGACGAGACCGTCGACTGGGGCGAGGCCTCGGGGCTGCGCTCGCTGGCCCCGGACATGCTGAACCGCGCGGTCGGCGGCGCCTTCGGCTACACGACGGACATCGGCGGCTACATCGACACCCTGACGGGCTCGCCCAGCGAGGAGCTGTATGACCGTTGGAGCGAGTGGGCAGCGCTCAGCCCCTACTTCCGGGTCCACAACGCGGCGTCCACCGGCGTCCGGATGCCCTGGTCCTACGGCGGCTCCACGCTCGCCCTGTGGGAGGCGATGGCGGCGCTCCACGAGAAGGCGGTGCCCCTGATCCGGAGGCTGTGGCGAAAGGGCCGCCGGACCGGGATCCCCGTGACCCGGCCGCTCTGGCTGAGCGCGCCGGAGGCGCCCGCCTATCGGCCGCGATCAGGAGTGGATGCTGGGCGCCGACGTGCTGGTCGCCCCGGTGGTCGCCAAGGGCGAGACCTCTCGCACCGTGGCGCTGCCCCGCGGCTGCTGGGTGCACGAGCCGAGGGGCCGGAGGTTCCGCGGGCCCGGCAGCGTCACCGTCCCGGCGCCGCTCGGCGCGCTGCCCTACTTCTTCCGCTGCGGGACCCACCCGTTCAAGACCCCGAGCCGCAAGCGAGGCGGCAAGCACGGGGGACGGGGCAGGGACGGGCGCTGACCGCTCTCTAATCTGTGAGGCGATGCCTGCACAGGCCTTCGAGGGCAAGGAATGCGTTTGTCAGTTCCGTCGCGGGATCTGCGATCAGAGCTGCGTCCGCGACATGCTCGAGACCCCTCTATATATGGCCGCCCTGAAGCTCAAGGGACGGCGCTGCCTGGTGGTGGGCGGCGGGGACATCGGGCTCGAGAAGGTCGAGGGCCTCCTCCTCTGCGACGGCGATGTCCGCGTGGTCGCCCCCGAGGTGCTGCCCGAGCTCGCCAAGTACGCGGCTGAGGGCTCGATCACCTGGGAGAAGCGCATTTTCGTCGACGGCGACCTCGACGGCGCCTTCCTGGCGATCGCCGCGACCAGCGACACCGACGTCAACATCTCGGTCTCGGAGGGCGCGGAGCGCCGGGCGATGCTGGTCAACGTGGTCGACGTGCCGCCGCTCTGCAACTTCATCCTGCCCGCGATCGTGCGCAGCGGTCCGCTGGCGATCGCGATCTCGACCGCTGGCGCTTCCCCCGCCCTCGCCAAGCGGATGAAGCGCGAGATCGCCGAGTCCTTCGGCGAGCCCTACGCCCGCCTGGCCGTGATGCTCAACGACCACCGCGGCTGGGCCAAGGGAACCCTCCCCACCTATCAGGACCGCAAGGAGTTCTTCGAGGGGATCGTCAACGGCGACCCCGATCCGGTCGAGCTGGTCAAGCAGGGGCGCGAGGACGAGGTGCAGCGGCTGATCGAAGCCGCCAAGGAGCGATTCGCCTCGACGCTCGGTGCCTCCGCCTAGCTCTTCGTCCCCTTGATCACCAGGTACTCCTGGGGCGAGCGGAAGCCGTCCTCCGCCTCGTTGCTCTCGGTGTAGAGCTGGAACAACTCGGCCCGCAGCGCCTCCCACTTCCCCTCCGGCTCCAGGGCCGTCCTCGCCATCACGATCGGAGGCAGGTCCCGTTCGATCTCCGCGAAGTATTCCTCCGTCGAGTCGGCCGTGAATTCGACGGTGGTCGGCTCGAGCTCGAGCTCGATCCCGGTCCCGTCGAAGATCTCCCGCACGTGATTCTCGTTGCCCCACATCGGGGGCGGCTCGAATCCCTCGGGCGGCGGCGGCAGGTGAGACGAGACAGTGCGGAACATCCGGCCCACGTTGCCCTCTGGCCGCCAGGCAGCGACGACCATGCGACCCCCGGGCTTCAGCACTCGCACGAGCTCCTCGGCCGTCTTCCGGTGGTCCGGCGCGAACATGCAGCCGAACACCGAGGTGACGACGTCGAAGCTGCCGTCATCGAACGGCAGGTCCATGGCGTCGCCCTCGATCCAGTCGATCTCGACGCCGGCCTCCTTCGCGTTCGCCTTGCCGGCCTCGATCAGCTCAGGGGTGATGTCGAGCCCGGTCGTCTTTGCCCCGGTCTTTGCGGCCGGGATGGTCGCGTTGCCGGAACCGCAGGCCACGTCAAGCACCTCGTCGTCGCCGGTGACCCCCGCGCGCTCAACGACCAGCGGCCCGACGCTCGCGATCACGTGCATAGCGGACGGATAGTCACCGGCGGACCACAGCTTGCGCGCCTGCTGTTGTGCCTCAGTCAGTTCTGCCATTTCCGCTCCTCCATTCGGATTGGCGAACCGTCTCACAAATCAAGCGGGCGTTACTTGCTTTGGATCACGCCTAGCCGGCCGGCAGCGCGTAGACCGCGACCGCCACGTACTGGGCGGCTGCCGCGGCGATCACCAGCACGTGAAAGATCTCGTGGTAGCCGAACACCTGCGGCCTCGGATCGGGCTTGCGCTTCGCGTACACGACGGCGCCCGCCGTATAGAGGAGACCCCCGAGCGCGATCAGCCCGACGCCGACCGGCCCGATCTCGTTCCAGAGCTGCGGCAGGCTGACGACCGCCACCCAGCCGGTGCTCAGATAGATGACCGACGTGACCCAGTACGGGGCGGTGATCCAGACCAGGTTGAGCACCACCCCGGCCGCCGCCGTGGCCCAGACGACGATCAAGACCACGTTCGCCAGCGTGCCGTGCATGACCAGCAGGGCGAACGGCGTGTAGGTGCCTGCGATGAAGACGAAGATCATCGTGTGGTCGAGCCGGCGCATCCACTGCCGGACCTCCGGCGTCCAGGTGACCCGGTGATACAGGGCGCTGGTGCCGAGCATCGCCGAGAGGGAGAAGGAGTAGATCGACATTGCGATCACGGCCGTGGTGCCACTGGCGGCAAGAATCAGGGCTGCGCCGGCCCCAAGCGAGACGAAGAACGCCCACTGATGGGAGACCCCGCGCAGGCGCGGCTTCTGCGAGAGCTTGTGGGCGGCGGCGTGTGCAGCCATCGCAGCGGTCTCGCGCGCGGAGGCCATCTGCTTGCCCGCCGCGTCGCGGGCCGCCCCCAGCCTCTCGCCCGCCTCTGCCCTCGCGCTGCCCAGCCGCTCCCCGGCTGCTCCCGCCGCGTCTCGCGCGGCCCCGAGCGGATCGGGGCCGGACCGAGTCTCGTCTCCGGCGCTCACGCGCTCAACCATAGTGGCCGCCGCCAAGTGGAGCCGCTAGTGTCGGGCGCGCGTGGCGCTGTTTGGGAAGAGTGAGGAGAAGGCCGCCGAGCAAGCGGCGGCGCAGGCTGAGGCCGAGCGGCTCCAGGCGCTGCCGGCATCGGAGCTGGCGGAGGCGGTCATGCCGGCGTTCGGCCCGGACGGTGCGCGCCCAGGACATGAGCTCAACAGCCTGCAGGTGATGAGCTGGTTGATGAGCTCCTTTAAGGGTGGGACCAAGTACCTGACTCAGCTGCGGAACCCGACTCGAGAGGCGATCCAGGCGCTCGAGAACGCGGGCCTCGTAATCCAGATGGGCCCAGGAGGACCGGGTGCGCGCCTGAAGGCGACCAGCCTGGGCGAGACCGCGCTCGCCGAGGGGACCGTCGGCAACCACCTCGAGGGCCCAGCCGGCGCCTAACCGGCGTCCGCGGCCGGCACCCCGACTAGTACCGGCCGACGAGGCGCTATATCTAGCGTCCATAGCGATCTCCAGCCCTTGCCGACCACTACTGCTAGGTACACTCTGATGAGTGAACTGTCCGCGCTGCGACTCCTCCACCGGCACCCTCGAGACCCGTAAGGCCGAGGGCGGCAGCGTTCGCCGCCGCCGCGAGTGCTCCGCTTGCGGGCACCGATTCACCACCTACGAGCGTGCTGTCCCCGAAACCCTGGTGGTCGTCAAGCGCGACGGGCGGCGGCAGCCCTTCAAGCGGGAGAAGCTCCGCTCCGGCCTCGTGCGAGCTTCCCACAAGCGAGACGTCGACCCGCGGCGGCTCGAGGAGATCGTCGAGGGCGTCGAGAAGGTCGCCCGGGACGAGGGCGGCGAGCTGAGCGCCGCGCGGATCGGCGAGCTCTGTCTGGCGGGACTGGCGAAGCTCGACCGCGGCGCCTATCTGCAGTTTGCGGGAACTCTGGCGGAGGCCCCCTCGGAGCTCTCATGAAAATCCCCGCAAATAACGAATTAGACGGGCGCCGATTCCGTCCGAAGCGCGGAGGATGCTCCGGTGCTCACCCCAAAAACCGAGTGAGAGGAGAAAACTGATGCCGAAGGCCACTTCCAAGGCAGCGATCACCACCGAGAAGGGCCTCGTCATCGAACGCCGGTTCACCTCTCCCGGGGTGCATCCCTATGACGAGCTCGAGTGGGAGGAGCGGGACGCGATCATCGGCGATCCGCAAGCTGAGGGGGGTCCCGCCTTCGAGCAGCGCGGCGTCGAGTTCCCGACCAGCTGGTCGCAGAACGCCACCAACATCGTCGCCCAGAAGTACTTCCGCGGGCGCCCCGGCTCCCCCGAGCGCGAGACTTCCGTCAAGCAGATGGTCAGCCGCGTCGCCGGCCGGATCGCCGAGGCAGGGCGCGAGGGCGATTACTTCGCGACAGCCGAGGACGCCGCCGCCTTCGAGGACGAGCTCACCTCGATCCTGGTCAACCAGAAGGCCGCCTTCAACAGCCCGGTCTGGTTCAACGTCGGCTGGAAGCAGCCCGGCTCCGAGCAGGCGTCGGCCTGCTTCATCCTCAGCGTCGAGGACGACATGGACTCCATCCTCTCCTGGAACACCAAGGAGGGGATCATCTTCAAGGGCGGCTCCGGCTCCGGGATCAACCTCTCCAAGATCCGCGGCTCGATGGAGCCGCTCTCCAAGGGCGGGATCGCCAGCGGCCCGGTCAGCTTCATGCGCGGCGCAGACTCCTGGGCCGGCGCGATCAAGTCGGGTGGCGGCACCCGCCGCGCGGCCAAGATGGTCGTGCTGGACGTCGATCACCCGGACATCGAGAAGTTCATCTGGTGCAAGGCCGACGAGGAGAAGAAGGCCGCCGCGCTGAAGGCCGCCGACTTTGACATGCGGCTCGACTCGGACGCGTTCTCGTCCGTCCAGTTCCAGAACGCCAACAACTCGGTCCGGGTCACCGACGAGTTCATGGAAGCGGTGGCGAACGACGATGACTGGCACCTGACCGCGCGCACCGACGGCACCCCGATCAAGACCGTCAGGGCCCGCGACCTGATGGATCAGATCGCCGACGCCGCCTGGCAGTGCGCCGATCCGGGCGTCCAGTACGACTCGACGATCAACCGCTGGCACACCGACCCCAACACGGGGCCGATCACAGCGTCCAATCCCTGCTCCGAGTACATGTCGATCGACGATTCGGCCTGCAACCTCGCCTCGCTCAACCTGATGAAGTTCCGCAAGGCCGACGGCACCTTCGACGTCGACGACTTCACCCACGCGGTCGACATCGTCTTCCTGGCTCAGGAGATCCTGGTCGGCTTCTCGAGCTACCCAACCGAGCAGATCACGCAGAACGCGAGGGCGTTCCGCCAGCTCGGACTCGGCTACGCCAACCTCGGCGCGCTGCTGATGGCGAACGGCCTTGCCTACGACTCGGATGAGGGTCGTGCGCTGGCCGGCTCGATCACGGCGCTGATGACCGGGCGCGGATACAAGATGTCGGCGGAGGTCGCCGGCACCATGGGCCCGTACGACGGCTACGCCGTCAACCGCGAGCCCCACAACGAGGTCATGCGGATGCACCAGTCCGCCGCCTATGAGATCTCGGACGAGCTGGTCGAGGAGCCCCTGCTGCACGCGGCCCGCGAGTCATGGGACGAGGCCGTCGCGCTCGGCGAGCAGCACGGCTACCGCAACGCGCAGGCGACCGTCCTCGCCCCCACCGGGACGATCAGCTTCCTGATGGACTGCGACACGACCGGCATCGAGCCGGACTTCTCCTTGGTCAAGTTCAAGGAGCTGGTCGGCGGCGGGCAGATGAAGATCGTCAACGGCTGCGTCAACCTGGCGCTGGAGACGCTCGGCTACTCGGACTCCGAGATCGAGCAGATCGACGCCTACATCAACGAGCACAACACGATCATCGGGGCGCCCGGCCTGAAGGACGAGCACCTCGAGGTCTTCGACGTGGCGGTCGGCGAGCGCTCCATCTCGCACACCGGTCACATCGACATGATGGCCGCGGCCCAGCCGTTCCTCTCGGGAGCGATCTCGAAGACGGTCAACCTGCCGGAGTCGGCGACGGTCTCCGACATCGCCGACGCCTACACGCACGGCTGGAAGAAGGGCCTCAAGGCCCTGGCGATCTACCGCGACGGCTCCAAGACCGCCCAGGCGCTGAAGACGGACGCCGGCGAAAAGAGGTCGGAGCCCGCCGAGGCCAAGCCGAAGCGCAACAAGATGCCTCGCGAGCGGGAGTCCATCACCCACAAGTTCTCGGTGGGCATGCACGAGGGCTACATCACCGCCGGCAAGTACCCGGACGGGTCGGTCGGAGAGATCTTCCTCACCGACATCGGCAAGGAGGGCTCGACGATCAAGGGCCTGATGAACGCCTTCGCCACCGCGATCTCGATGGGCCTCCAGTACGGAGTCCCCCTCGAGGACTACGTGAAGAAGTTCAGCTACATGCGGTTCGAGCCGGAGGGGATCACGCGAAACCCGGAGATCCCGTTCGCCAAGTCGCTGCCCGACTACATCATGCGCTGGCTCGCCAGCCGCTTCATCGAGGACACCGACTACCTGGAGAACCTCGGGATCCTGACCGACGAGGTCCGCGCCCGGAAGGACGCCCAGCAGGCCTTCCCGATGGACGACGGCGACGTTCCCTCGAATGGTGAGAACGGCCACTCGAACGGCGAGAGCAACGGCGTCTCCAACGGGGAGTCCAAGCCGGCCACAGCCGCGCTGACCGACACCCCGCCGGTCGTCCCGGCCAAGATGGGAGCCGACCTGGAGCTGGGCCCGGCCTGCGATCAGTGCGGAGGCATGATGCAGCGCACTGGCTCCTGCTACACGTGCTCGAGCTGCGGCAACAACACCGGCTGCGGCTGATCTGATCTAGCCACCACGTCGCCGGCGGCTCCCCAGCCGGCTGGTAGCCAATCCCGCGGCAAGCTAGCCGCGTAGTACCGGCTGGGAAGAAATGGGGACCAGCACAAACAAGGACAAGCGATGAATTTCAGACGTGGTTATCTCGCGCTCGTCGCCGTGCCGGTGCTCGCCATCGGCCTGGCGGCGTGTGGCGGCAGCAGCAACTCCGACAACAGCTCCTCGAATGCAGCCAGCAATGCGCCGGCGCAGACCAGCACCGGCTCCGACACCGTCTCGACGAAGTCGGTGAGCGGCGTCGGCACCGTGCTGGTCGATTCGAAGGGCGACGTGCTCTACACGAACAACCAGGACACCGCCTCGAAGATGGCGTGCACCAGTGCGTGCCAGAGCATCTGGCCGCCACTGATGGCGTCCTCGGGTGGGCAGCCGACCTCCTCCGACTCGGCCGTGCAGGCGAAGCTCGGCGTCTCGAACGGGCAGGTGACCTACAACGGCATGCCCGTCTACACGTTCGTGCAGGACAGCCCGGGTCAGGCGACCGGCAACGGCGTTATGGACAGCTTCGCCGGCACCTCGTTCACCTGGACCGCGGCAAGCGCCGGAGGTACGGCGACAAGCTCAGGCTCCAGTGGCGCCGCCACGACGAGCACCAGCTCGGGCTCGTCCGGCGGATCGTCGGGCGGCTACAGCTACTAGCCGGCCGCAAGCAATTCGGTTGCGCTCATCACCTCGGCATAGCTGTCGGCGAGCGCCGCCATGAACGCCGCGTGAACCGCGGCCCCCGGGACCTCGACGCCGTTGAAGTCGAGATCGGGGGCCGCGCACGCGTCGTGAACGACCGTCGGCGAGAACCCGAGGTCCGCTGCCGCACGAACCGTCGCGTCGACGCACATCGAGCTCATCATCCCGGCGACCACGAGGTCGTCCGACCCCAGCTTCCGGAGCTCATCCTCGAGCTTGGTGTCAACGAAGGAGTTCGGGCTCGCCTTCTCGAGGACGAGCTCACCATCGGCCGGCGCCACCGTCGGGTGGATCTCGATTCCCTCGGTACCGGGGCGCATGAATTCGGCCTCTGGCGCATCCCAGACGTGCTTCATGTGGATGACCGGCTCGTTTGCGGCGCGGAAAGAGTCCAGGACGCTGCGCGCTGCGGCGGCTGCGGCCTCGGGCTCGACCAGCGGGTAGGCGCCCCCGGGGAAGTAGTCGCGCTGGATGTCGATGATCAGGAGCGTTCTCGGGTGGGTCATTGGCAACGCCCGAGGCTACTCGTCACGGACTAGGCCCTGTCAGCCCCCGCGGATACCCAGAAAGGGCCTTGTCGGGGGACCCAAAAACGGGGTAGCTTCGCTGCACGTGTTACGCAGCAAAGGCCGGAGCGCCCGGCAGGCCCTGAGCGACGCGGGACTGAACGTGACCCGCGGCCGGCCTCTCGAGGGGGAGGGGGTGTTCTTGCGCTGCCTGCCGTGGCTGACCGCCGGCGTGCTCGCCTGCGTCTTCCTGCCGCTGCTGCCCGACTGGCCCAGCACCGGCGATCTGATCGCGCTCGCCTTGGTTCCGGTGATCGTCGGGTCCGCCCTGTTCCTGCCGTGGGAGCGGCTGCCGACCTGGACACAGGCGGTCCCGGCGCTGATGCCTTACGCCATGGTCGCGCTCGTCCACAGCTCTCACGAGAGCGTGACCGCCGCGTACACGCCGGTCGTGCTGCTCCCGGTGATCTGGTTCGCCTTCTACGGCACTCGGGGGCAGCTGCTTCTCGCGGTCCTTGGGCTCGGCATCACCCTCGCCATTCCGTCTCCCGCGTTCGATGGATACCCCGCGCTCGAGCCGCTTGCGGCCGCCTTCTGGATGGGGGTCGCGGGGATCACGGGCTTCTCGGTCAACGAGCTGGTCCTCCAGCGGGAGACCCTCCAGACGCAGCTCGGCACCATGGCCCGCACGGACGCCCTCACCGGGCTGCCCAACCGCCGCGCCTGGGACGAGGCGCTCGAAGGGGAGCTCGCGCGCGCCAATCGCAGCGGCTCACCCGTCTGCGCCGCGCTGCTCGACCTCGACCACTTCAAGGAGTTCAACGACCTGAACGGCCACCCGGCGGGCGATACGCATCTGCGCGAGGCCGCGGCGATGTGGAAGGCTCGGCTGAGAACAGCCGATCTGATCGCCCGCTACGGCGGCGAGGAGTTCGCGGTCCTGCTGACCGCGACGGACGCCATGCAGGCACAGGAGGTGATCGAGACCCTCCGTGCGTGCGTGCCTGACGGCGAGACGGTCTCGGCCGGCGTCGCGCAGTGGGACGGCGTGGAGTCAAGTGCGGAGCTTCTCGTTCGCGCCGACCGTGCCCTGTACGAGGCGAAGCGGAACGGACGCAACAGGACGATCGCGATCCACGCCCCCCGCTTCGCCCCCGAGGAGCTGACCACCGCTCCCGAGCTCGCGTAGCGGCACCGGGCCGTGTGTAATCTCGGCGAATGGCCGAGTGCGCCCACCTGGACCAGATCACCGTCGAGAAGCCGGAGGAATTCCCCGGCTGCGAGGACTGTCTGAAGATCGGCGGTACGTGGGTGCACCTCCGGGTTTGCCGGAGCTGCGGGCACGTCGCCTGCTGCGATTCCTCCCCGAACCAGCACGCCAGCGCTCATGTCGAGGCAAGCGGCCATCCGATCGTCAGCTCGCTGGAGCCGGGCGAGGACTGGTCGTACTGCTACGTGGACGACGTCGCGTTCATCGTCTGATGCCGCTCACTTAGACGCGGGCAAAGACAACCCGGCGGCCGGACCTGCAAACTGCGAGCGTGCCGCGCGTCGGCAGGCTCACGCAGTGCCAATCGCCAACGTTGGTCGCCCCGCTATTGAGCACCGCGAGCACGAGCGCATGTGCCTTTGCGCAGTCCGCGGGGCGCGGACCGCCCGGGAGCGCCGATGAGGTCACCGGATATGGCGCGCCGTTCCCGAAGATCGGGTCGCAATGCTTCACCTTCCGTGCCGGCGGGGCCGGTGGTGGGGCGGGCGCGGGCGCCGGCGAGGTGGGGGTGGCAGCGCCGGGGGTTGTGATCGTGACGCCGACTACCTCCTTCTTGTTGTCGCTTCCGCCGCTGACCGTCAGGATGGCCGCCGCCACAGCCGCGACGAGCAGGACACCGATCACCATCGGTGACCAGACCGTGTTGCGCTGGCGGAGCGGCGGCGGCGCGGCAGGGGACTCAGACGTGGCCATGCCTACCGGCTCCGCGGCGGCCGCGGCGTTGACCCGCGGCCTTGAAGCCGGGGTGGGGGCGAATCTCCTCGTCGTCGCGGCCCTCCCCGCTCCGGCCGCCAGGGCCAGACCGGCCATCTCGACGAGCTCGTCCGGCGTCATCTGGTCGCTGAGCTCCGCTGCGGCGAAGCGGATCTGGATCGGGCTCCCGTCTGGGCGCCGGCAACTCGATGCGACCGCACTGCGCAGGCGTTCGGCGAGGGGGTCGGTGTCGTCCGCTTGCGTTCCGGTGAGGATCAGAGCGAACTCGTCCCCGCCCCAGCGGAAGCAGAGGTCAGGCTCGCGGAGGCCCACCTTCAAGGTGGTTGCGACATCCCGCAGACACCTGTCGCCATCCGCGTAGCCCCACCGATCGTTGACCTCCTTGAAGTTCTCCACGTCGACCATTGCGATCGAGAGCGGGATCCGCAGTCGGTCGGCCCGTTTGACCTCGACGGCCAGGAGCTCGTCGAAGGCGCGCCGGTTGTAGAGGCCCGTGAGGCTGTCCAATCGAGCTTCCCGTCGCGCGACCTCCCGCTCGGTCTGCAGCGCACGCTGCTGTGCCCTGACCCCGCGCATCAACACGTTCGCCCCGCCAGCCAGAGCGAACCAGATCACGAACGTCGCACCTGACGATTCGGCTCTCGTCAGATCCCAGGTGTCGTAGACGAACGGGGACGCGAGCACCAGCAAAGCGAACCCCATGAACGCGACGAGCTTTCGCGGCGGCTGCGTCACGGAGACGAAGAGCAGAGGCAGCAGCAGAAGCCCGCGATACGGCGCGCCGACGCCGCCGCACACCCACTGCATCACGCCCAAGCCCGCGGCGGTCAGATACGAGACGAGAAGCAACGCGCTCGAGCTTGCGACCCGCCGAGAGGCGATGAGGAAGACCGCTGCAATCCCGGCAACGATCAGGGCGCCGGCCACCACCCAGCCGCCAATCCCGCCTTCCGTCGGCGGATTCAACGGCACCAGGACGAGAACCAGCGCGACAAGCAGCCCCCAGAGGACCGTGCCGATGCGCTGCGCGTTGCCGACATCCTCGCCGGCGGAGGGTTCCGGGTCGCTGGCAAGGTAGCCGAGGGCTGGGCGCCATTTCATGATGGACTTCCCCCTGGAGGCCCGGATCGCAAAACGTCGATGTTGCGGGCAGAACAGGCTATTTCAGGCCGATGCCGCGCGCAACGGAGAACTAGGTACTCCGGTCCATTTTGGCCGCGGTCATCGCCAGCCCGGCCATCTCCACCACCTCGGTGGGTGTCCCGTTGTGCTCCAGCTGGGCCACCGCGAAGCGAATCCCGATCGGCTCGTCGTCTGGACGTGTGCATGCCGAGGAGACGATCACTGATAGCCGGTCCGAGAGCGTTCCCGTGTCCTCGGCTGCCGTCCCGGTGAGGATCAAGACGAACTCGTCCCCGCCCCAGCGAAAAACCTGATCCGGGTCCCGCAGGGAGGAATCCAGCGCCTCGGCCACCTCCCTGAGGCACCGGTCCCCCTCCGCGGGGCTCCAGTGGTCGTTGATCTCCTTGAAGCACACGATGTCGATCATCGCCACGCTGAGGGGGATTCCAAGGCGGGTGGCGAGCTTCACCTCGTCGCTCAGCGCCTCGTCGAAGGCGCGGCGATTGGGGAGCCCGGTCAGGGCGTCGACGCGCGCCTCCGCTCTGGCCTCGGCCTCGTCCTTGGCGTGGGCCAGGCGCTGTGCCCGAATCGCGCTCATCGGCACGTTCACGCCGAGCGAGAGCCCGGCCAGGATCACCATGCTGGCCGCCGAGGCGCCCGCCGCCTGCGAGTCCCATCCGTCGTAGATGAAAGGGACGACCAGGGCCAGCGCGACGAAGCCGAGGAACCCCGCGATCTTTCGCGGCGGCTGGATTGCGGCGACGAAGAAGACGGGCAAAAGGAGAACACGCTCGTACGGCGCCTGGACGCCACCACCGAGCCACTGCATGACCTCGAGCGCGGCGACGGCGCCGTAGGCCGCGAGCAACAGCGCGTTCCAGCTCGCGAACCGCCGCCCGTGCATGCCGTAGGTGACGGCGCCGCCCCCAACGACCACGGCCGCGGCGACGATCCACCCGGCCTCTCCGATCGCGTGGGTGGGCGGGCTGAGGGGCCAGAGGGCCGCAACCAGCACGACCTGGAGGCCGAAGAGAACGGATCCGATCCTCTGGGCGTTGTCGATGTCGCCGCCCGCGTAGGGATCGGGCTGTCGAGCGAAGTACGAGCGCAGCAGGGACATCGTGGCTCAGAATCGGCGTATCAACGTCCTGGCGCATCCGCAATTTGCCGCAGGTAGCGATTGAGGCCGTGCCACTGCTGCTCGGGTGGCACCGCCTGGAGCAGGGCCTCCGCGGTTTCGGCGTCGGCATGCTCGCGAATACGCTCTTGAATCCGGCGTTCGAACTCCTCGGACGACAGCTCGCGAGCCAGATTCCCTTGCTCGCGTAACCGCTCCCGGACCAGCTCGAGGTGCTCCTCCGGCCGATCGACCTCACCGAAATGGGTCAGGCCCAGGCTGGCCGGCTCCCAGTCGAGGATCCGCTCGATCGAGTCCTCCCACAGCTCGAGGTCGATGTCCGGCGGCGGGGTCGGCGGCATCACGAAGTCGCTCGGGGGTATCCGAACGGCAGCCATGTCGCCGACGAAGGCGCGCCCGCTCGGCGGGTGCAGGTAGCTGACGTGATGGGAAGCGTGGCCTGGGGTGTAGGCGACCCGGAAGCCGAGCACCTCCTCCCCGCCGCTCAGCGGGTGCACGTTCCGCTCCGGCACGGGCGCGACCTCGCCCCAGAGCCGCTCCATCTGATCGCCGTAGAGGCGCTCGGCGCTCGCCAGCAGCTTTGCCGGATCGGCCAGGTGACGCGCTCCTCGCTCGTGGACGTAGACCGGCAGCTCAGGCCAGCGTCGCACCAGCGACCCGGACGCCCCAGCGTGGTCGAGGTGGATGTGCGTGAGCAGCAGGGCGCGAGGTTCTTCGCCGCCGAGCGCCTCGATCAGGTTGTCCATCGAGCTGCTTGGCCCCGGATCGATCAGGACGCCGTCGAGCTCCCAGCAGCCGATCACCCGCTCGCGGCCCAAATGTCTGACGTCGATCAGCCTCATACCGGCAAGGTATCGAGGGGATTGAGGACCCCGTGCGTCAGCGTCAGGTCCTCGAGCAGTCGCTGGGACACATCGACAACCAGCTGAAGCTCGTCCGCCACCGCCGCGACGAGATCGACGCTCTCAGGAGAGAGCTCGAGACTAAGCGCCGCCGCGTCCGGGACCGGCTGCGCGCGCTCGGCCGCCGCGCTACGGCAGGCTGACCTCTCCGTCGATCACGGGGATCACGCCCCCGGCGACGCGCGGGCGCCCGTCCCTCATCTCGACCTCGAGCACGCTCGGCCTGCCCATCTCCTCGCCCTGGCGGATCATCAATCGCTCCTGTCCGGTTCGCTTGAACAGATAGGCGCCGAGCGGCCCCGCCGCCGAGCCGGTTGCCGGGTCCTCGCCCATCTCCACGGTGCGGGTGAAGGAGCGGGCTCGGACCCTCCCCTCGTCGGGCTCGCACCAGGCCAGGTAGATGACGATCGACCCGTGGGGCTCGGACAGCTCGTAGATCGTCGAGTAGTCGGGGAGCGCGCGTGAGAGAGCCTCGTGCTCGGCGACCGGGGCCATCACATGGGGCATCCCGGTGGAGACGACCTGCGGCGGCAGCTCGGGGTGGGCGTCCTCGGCGCGCAGGCCGACGGCCGTCATCACGGCGTCGCGGTCGAGCTCCGGCCCGAACTCCGCCTCGTTCTGGAGCATCGACGCCCGCCACGCCCCGTTCTCCTTCCGCACGTCCACCGGCTGGAGGCCTGCGCCGGTCTCCTGGACGAAGCTCGCCTCGTCCAACCCGCGCCAGCGAGCCACCGCGACGGCGGTTCCAAGCGAGGGGTGGCCGGCGAAGGGGAGCTCCTCGTGCGGGTCCCAGATCCGGTTGCGGTAGTCGGCCCCCTCGGTGCCGGTCGACTGCACGAAGGTCGTCTCGGAGAGGCGCGTCTCCTGCGCCAGGGCGAGCATGGTCTCGTCGCTGACGCCGTCGGCGTCATCGACCACGGCAAGGCCGTTGCCGGCCAGCGGCCGCTCCGCGAAGACGTCCAGCCAGGTGATCCGGTGGGCCATGCGCACATGATCGCGATCGCGCTGGGGGGTCCGCCGCCCGGCGTAGCTGTCCTGCGTGGGAAGGCAACCCAACGAGGGAGTGAGATATATGGACGAGAAGTACGCGCTGACGTACGACGTCGACTATCCGGACCGTGAGCTGAGCCGGCTGACGACGTTCTTCCGGATCTTCACGGTGATCCCGATCGCGATCCTGCTCGGGACGGTGGCCCATGCAAGCTATGGCGGCTGGGACCAGAGCGGAACCACCTACGCAGCCGCGGGGGGGCTTCTGTTCGCGGGCCCGCTGCTGATGATCCTGTTCCGCAAGAAGTACCCGCGCTGGTGGTTCGACTGGAATCGCGAGCTCCTGCGCTTCTCGAACAGGGTCGGCATCTATCTGGCGCTGCTCAACGACGCGTACCCGTCGACCGACGAGGAGCAGTCCCTCCACCTGGAGATCGACTACCCGAACGCCGAGACCGATTTGGCGCGGGGAATGCCGCTGGTCAAGTGGTTCCTGGCGATCCCGCACTACGTCGTGTTGTTCTTCCTGTACATCGGAGCGTTCTTCAGCGTGATCTTCGCCTGGTTCGCGATCCTGTTCACCGGGCGCTATCCGAGGTCGCTGTTCGACTTCGTCGTGGGGGTAGCGCGCTGGCACAACCGGGTGACGGCGTACATGCTCATCCTGGTCACCGACAAGTACCCGCCCTTCTCTCTCGAGTAGGCCAAGCCGCATCTGAGCGTGCGTGGGCGCCGGCCCCATCGGGGCCGGCGCTCAGAGCACGGAGCGCACCAGCCGGTAGTGGAGGAGGAGGGCGATTCCCCACGCCGCGAAGAGGACGAACATCGACGGCGAGCCGCTGGTGAAGCCTCGGGCCGCCCAGACGATCAAATGCGCGCCACCAACGGCCACGAAGGCCGCCAGGTTGATCAGGAAACCCTTGCGGGCGGCCCTGGCGCCCGGCGTGGTGGCGATGTAACGGCGGGGCCCGGCGTCGAACTTCCCGACGCACTTCTCTGAGCAGAAGAAGTAATGCACCCCTCTCCGATGCCTGCTCGCGGCGGCTCGTTCCGGATCGACCGCCATCCGGCAGACAGGGTCGATATCGAGTCTCTTCGCCCTCCCTCCCGGAGCCAGCGCCTCGAACACCGGAATCGGATCGACGAGATGCCTGAAGTAGCGGGACCCTCGCTCCTCGATCGCGACCGCATCGCCACCGTCGAGCAGGCTCCGGGTCTCGGCGGTGAGCAGCACCTCGCCGGGCTTGGCGGCGTCGACGACGCGGGAGGCGAGGTTGACCGTGGCGCCGTACCAGTCGCCGTCAAGCTGGGTAGCCGGCCCGGAGTGCATCCCGACCCGGACCGGCGGCGAGCCGTGGAAGGCCAGCTCGTCGACAATGGTCATTCCCAGATGGACCGCCTTGGCCGGGTCCTCGACCCGGATCATCAGCTCGTCGCCGATCGCCTTGATCTCCTCGGCGTCGTAGCGCGGCAGGAGATGGCGCACCCGATCGGTGAAGCCGGTCGCGATCGCGATCGCCTCGTCGTCGCCGTGGGCCTCGGTCAGCGCGGTGAAGCCGGCGAGGTCGGCGAAGACGAAGGTGCTGGACCCGCGGTTTGACTCAGCGTCTGGCGACACGATTCGGCGCCGTAGTCCGATCTTCAGCCGCTGAGGACCTTGCGGCGCTGCTCGTACTCCTTGACGGTGATCGTGCCCTCCGCGAGGCGGCGGTCGAGGATCGCCAGGGGATCGTCGGGCCCGCCTGCGTGGCGGCGCGGGCCACCGACCTCGCGAACCAGCCAGATCACGCCGAGGATCACCAAGCCCCAGAAGAGAACCATCCCGAGCATCATCACAATCCACCATCCCGTTCCGATGTCGTTGTCGTGCATTGACCAGGTGTCCGCAATCAGCAGAGCCAGGTTCATGGGGAGAAGTTAGGTCTGCCGGGCGCGGCCGGCATCGGTGCTGAGCACGGATTGGACGATCAGCGACTGGCGCGATAGAGGGCCAGCGTCCCGAAGATGGTGCGGATCCGGCCCGTCTGCTCGGCCTTCTGCAGGCCGGCCTCCTCGAAGATCCGAGGCAGCTCGCCGTGGACGTTCTCGGCCGTGTTCTCGAAGCCGTCCAGGAGGCGGATCGAGAGGAACGCCGCCGCCATCACTGGGTCGGCGGGTTCCCCCCAGTCGGCGACATGGAGCTCACCGCCCTTCCTCAGGACGCGGGCGATCTCCCGCGCGGTCTGGCGCTTCGGCTCGGGGTCGAGGTGGTGGAAGAAGAGGGTCGAGAGGACGCGGTCGAAGGACGCGTCCTCATACGGAAGGTCGGTGGAGTACCCCTCGTCGAGCCGGAGCTCCACGCCGGCCTCCGACGCCTTGCCCTTGGCGCGCTCGAGCATCTCCGGATCGGCGTCCAGGCCGACGACCTCGGCTCCCGGCTGGCGCCGCTTCACCTGGATGGCCAGGGTCCCCGTGCCGCAGCCTAGGTCGAGGACGCGATGTCCCGGCTCCGCGGCCGCCTGCTCCACCAGCATCTCCTTGAACCGCCCCTCCCGAGTCGTCGCCCGGATCACCGGGTCGTAGATCCGGGTGAGCGCCGGGAAGCGAAGCGCCGGCAGGTAGCTCCGCGACTCAGTGGGCATGGTGCTGGTGGACCACGGCGTGCCCGCGGCCGCGGGCGATCAGGTAGCGGTTGGCGAGGAAGGCGAACGGATAGGCGATCGCGAACCCCGCGGCGATGCTGCCGTAGAAGAGAGGGTCCCCCAGCCCCGCGCCAAGCGCGCTTGGAATCAGGATCACCGTGAGGTTGTCGATCAGCTCCATGATCGTGATCGAGACCGTGTCGGCCGCCAGGGCCGTCGAGACGATCGTGCGCCGCGGGAGCTGAGCGCGGATCAGCGGCAGCGAGGTGAGCAGGAAGCCGAAGAAGTAGGCCAAGGCGATCGCCAGCGATATCTGGGCGACGTTGCCCCAGCCGAAGGCCGTGGCGATCGCCATGCCGGCGACCTCTCCGATCACACAGCCCGTCAGGCAGTGATTCGTCGCCGCGATCGCCAACCCGTTGAGTTCCGAGCGATCGGTCTCCTGAGTGTGGCTGGAGGCTTCCATCTAGTGAGCGTGGCCCGCGGCGTGCGCCTCGGCCGGCGGGCGACCCTTGTGCATGTACCCGTCGGGGTCGGCCTCGAAGGCGTGCCAGCAGTCGTCGGAGCAGAAGTAGAAGGTCTCGCCGGCAACCTCCTTCCGCACCGCCCGCGAGCGGTCCACCTTCATCCCGCAGACCGGGTCGGTCACTCCGCGGCGGGCGGTCAGATAGAAGAGCGCCGCGAAGATCGCCAGTCCCAGGACGTTGAGGACGAGCTTGTAGTCGAGCTCGATCGAGCCGAAGATGTCGGCCCGCGAGGGGCGGGTGTCGGGGATCAGGCCGACCGCGCCGAAGAGCAGGTCGACCAGCAGCGCCGAGAGCACGATGGTCACGAACATCAGCGCCGTGATCCGCAGCGCGAACGCGCGCCCGTAGTACTTGATGTAGGCGGCGACGATCGGCAGCACGATCAGGTCGGCGAAGATGAACGCGATCACGCCGGCGAAGCTGATCCCGCCGGACCAGAGCACCGCCGCGAGCGGCGCGTTGCCGACCGAGCAGACGAAGCTGAGCACGGCGATGATCGGGCCGACGATCACGTTCTCGATCGTCTTGATCGCCGCCGGCGCGTCCTCGATGAAGAGGAAGTTGAAGAAGTCGTTGCCGAGCAGCCCGATGAAGCCGGCGAGGAGGAAGCCGATGCTGATCTCCTTCCAGAGCATCTGCCAGTCGCCGCGGAAGTTGTGGGCGACGTCGGACCAGGCGCGGAGCGAGGTGAAGCGCTCTCGCCAGCTCATCCGCTCGCCGACCGCGTGGTGAAGATGGTCGACCTGGGCGTGCTGCGCGTGCTCGCGTGCCCTCTCCTCGAGCTTCGGCGAGACGAACCTCCGGAGCATGATGGCCATCAGGGCGATCATCACGAACCCGCCGACGAACTCGGCGAGAGTGAACTGCCAGCCGATCAGGATCCAGATCACCAGGCCGAGCTCCCAGACGAGGTTTGTCGAGGCGAACTGGAAGGCGAGCGCGGTCACCGCCGAGGCCCCCTTCTGGAAGAGGGACTTGGCAATCGCGATCGCCGCGTAGGAGCAGGAGGAGGAGGCCGCCCCGAGGCCGGTGGCCTTCGCGAGTGGCTTGAAACCGCTCCCTGACATCGCCGACTCGACCCGCTCGCGCGGCACCCAGGCCTGGACGATCGCCGAGATCGCGAAGCCGAGGACGAGGGCCCACCACACCTCGTAGGCCATCAGGAAGGACTGCTTGAAGCCCTCCCCGATCGTCGAGATTACGTCCGCCACGGTTGACGACTATACCCCATAGGGGTATGCTCCTGGATATGACCGATACGAAGACACCCGGATATAAGGCTTCCAAAGAACAGCTCTTGAAGCGACTGGCCCGCGTCGAGGGACAGGTCGGCGGCGTCGCGCGAATGGTGGAGGAGGACCGCTATTGCATCGACGTCCTCACCCAGATCGAGGCCGCCCAGGCGGCCCTCAACAAGATCGCGCTGGGACTCGTCGACGACCATGTCCGCCACTGTATGCGCGCCGGCAAGGGCGCCTCCGAGGAGCAGGTGCAGGAGCTGATGGGCGCGGTCGGCAGGCTGGTCTCCTCATGAAGATCCTCGTCGTCGGGGCCGGCGGGCGGTTCTCCTCGATCGCCGACCTGCTGATCGAGCGCGGTCACGCCGTCCGCGCGACCAGCCGCAACCCCGAGTCGCCGGCGGCGACGCGGCTGGCGGAGCTGGGCGCCGAGATCGTCCCCGCCGACTACGAGGAGGCGGGGTCTCTGGCGGCTGCCGCTCGCGACGTGGACGCCGTCTTTGCCTCCGGCACCGCTCATCACGTCGGCCCGGAGGGCGAGGCGCGCCACGGCGCCAACCTGGCCCAGGCGGTCGCGGCGGCCGACGTCCCTCACCTGGTCTTCGTCTCCGGCGACGGCGCCGCCCCGGACAGCCCGCTGCCCCTCTTCCGCGCCAAGTGGGAGGTGGAGGAGGCGATCGGCGCCACCGGCCTGTCCCACACCATCCTCGCCCCGACCTATCTGATGGAGAACCTCTTCAACCCCTGGAACATCCCAGCGCTCCAGGCCGGCGTGCTCCCGAGCCCGATCCCGGTCAACCGCCCGCTCCAGCAGGCCGCAGTGGCCGACCTGCTTTCGCTCGCCGTCTTCGCGATCGAGCGTCCCGACCGCTTTGCCGGCCGCCGCATTCCGGTCGCCTCCGACGAGCTCACCGCCGAGCGGGCGGCCGAGGCGATCTCCGACCTGCTCCCGCGCTCCCTCGAGCCGCGCCAGGCGCCCGCAGACGAGCTGCCGCCCGGCGTCCGCTTCCTCTTCGGCTGGCTGGAGGAGACCGGCCATCACGTCGACATCGACGCGCTCCGGGAGGAGCTGCCAGAGGTCGGCTGGCATGGCTACGGCGCCTGGGCGAGCGAGCAGCTCGACCGCTTCCGCGAGCTCTGCCCGCACCCCGAGCCGGTCGCTCACTGATCTCGACTCTCCCTGCCCGGCGGCGGCGTTTGCACGGCGCCGTTCGGGTAGAAAGCCGGGGATGCAACGGGCGAAGATCCGGAGCTGGGCCCTGGTGATCCTCGTACTGCTGGCCGCCGCCTCGATGTTCCCGTCCCTCGGCGGCAGCGACTCGGGCCACCCACACCGGGCCAATCCGCAGCCGCACAAGCCACAGGCCGTGGCATCGAGGGCGCGCCCCCAGATCCGCGCGAGCTTCCGGGTCAACAGGTAGCTCGAGCGGACCACCGGATACTTTCCAAGCGAACGGCCCACCGAAGCGGGCCGTTCGAGGTTGAAACGGGATCAAATCCCGGCGTCGGGATCAAATCCCGCGCGTCACCCAGTGGTACGAAGTCTAAGCGCGGAGGGCGCCGGACTCGAACCGGAACCAACCTCTCGGTCGGACGCAGTCATCCTGGGTGACGCCTCTCGCCTTGAGAGTTCAACCCTCCGCGCAGACTCAGTCCAGCCGCCCGGTGGTCACGATGGCGGGTCGTGTCGCCCCGAACGAACGAATCAGTCGTAAAGGGTGAACGCCGCCAGCACCACGTAGATGGCGATCAGGGCGAGGCCCTCGAACATCTGGGCCTCGCCGTCGCCGGTGATCTGCCAGATCGCGATCGCGGTCAGGAAGAGCGCGCCGATGTAGACCGGCGCCAGCGCGAAGGTGAGGTGGCGTGGTGAAGAGCAGCGAGGTGAGCACCAGGGCCGGGAAGAGGAAGGCGGCGATCTGGGCGACCGAGTTCTTCACCACCGAGATCGCCAGGTCGGACTTGCCCTTGGCGGCGAGGAAGATCCCGCGTGAAGTTCTCGACCGCGTTGCCGGCGATCGGCGACGATCACCAGCCCGGCGAAGGCCTTGGAGATCCCGAGCGAGGCCACCGCCGGGTCGAGGGCGTGGATGAACCAGTCCGAGACGAAGGCAGCGCCGACGCCGGCGATTGCCAGCAGGACGACGGCGAACGCAAACGAGATCCGCGGCTTGGTCTCCTCCACCCCGGCCTCCGCGGTGGCGGTGTCCGATCCCAGGTAGCGCCAGACCCAGGCGGCGTAGACCACGAGCAGGCAGATCGCCCCCACGTTCGAGAGCCCCTCGATGTGGTGGCTCGCCTGATCCGAGGAGGAGATCGAGAGCCCGATGATCACGATCACGAACAGCGAGACGAGCAGCAGCGTGGCCGTGTCCTGCGGGAGGCGATGGCTGAAGCGCATGCAGCCGTCGTCGGCCCGAATACGACCCCGCGATGATCACCAGCCCCAGCACCAGCAGCGCGTTGGCGAAGATCGACCCGATCAGGGAGGTCTGCGCGACCGACCACCTCCCCCGACCCGAGCGCGAAGAGGACGATGAAGAACTCGGGCAGGTTGCCGAGCGTCGACTGCATGAAGCCGGTGACCGCCGGCCCGAAGCGGAGGCCGACCTGCTCGGTGGCCAGCGCCACCACCCAGGCGAGTCCCGCGAGCGCGAGGGTGGCGGCGGCGAAGGCGAGCACCGCGCGTCGCGTCCGAGTAGCGCAGCACTCCTGCGAACGCGGTGATCGCCGCCGTCGCCGCCAGGAACACTCTCTCCCTACCGGTCACGGCCGAGAGACTTTCAGTTTCTGGACGGCGCTATAGGGTCACCGCGACCACCGCGCCGAAGCGGGTTTCAAGGGGAGCAACAGGAGGGAGGACCGATGCAGTGGCTAAGGCCCCACATCACGTACGCAAACGTGGTCGCCACGTTGGCGCTCGTGCTCGCCGCGGCTGGCGGGACCACGGCCCTGGCCGTCGCGATTCAGGGGTCAAAGAAAAGCGACGTAAACCGCAAGGGCAACATCCGATCAGGGCGGGTGACCGCAAAGAAGCTCGCCGACGCAGACGTGACGGCGGCGAAGCTGGCCGGGATCGACGTGATGCCAGGCAACCGGGACAAACTTCGCGCTTGGCGACGTGCCCTGGCGGCGAGCGACTACTCGGCGGCGGGGCGAGGATGAATACATTCCCGGCCGGCGGTGGCGAGCTCACGCTCTCCGCTCCGGAGGGAAATAGCTGGCGAGCGGCGGCCCGCGGCCCGGCGGATATCGACGCCTTCGCCCTCTGCCTGAGGACTACGCCGGGCTCGTAGGCGGGATTCGCGTTTGAGCCGAGATGACCTTGCGGCCGGTGCCAAAGGGCGCCGGCCCCCGACTACGACCTAGCCGTGGACGACGACGCTTCCGCTTCGGCGAGGCGCCCGGCGCTGTAGGGGTAGCCACCCTGCTTCTTGACCTGCGCCCGGAAGACGTAGCAGCACCCGGCCGCGGGTCTGGGTGAAGCGGTACTTGCCGCTTGAAATGTCCGTTGGCGTCGGTCTGCAAGCTGCTTGAATGCTCCGCCACTTCTTGCCGACCTTCGCCTGCATGGTCGACCGCGCGCCCGTCGGCATCGGGGCCCGGGATCCGGCCCCGGAAGCCGACCGCGCGGCCGTTTCGTGAGCTTCGACTTGGTGAGCCTGAGGCTCGGCAGCACCGAGGACTCCAAGTACATGCTCGGCGACTCGATCTGGCGGGCGCCGTAGCGGTAGGCCGACCCGGAAGGTGCGGCTGGGGCCCTGGGGAGCTCGACGCCGAAGCTGACCGGTAGAGCTCGACTTCGCCACCTGCACGCAGCTGCTCGATCCCGGCCGGCTCGTCGACGGTCTCGTAGACGCAGACGCTGGCGGCCTTGACCGGCCCGTTTGCTCCGCGTGAGCTGGCCGCGAAGCGCGGCGGGTGCGCTCGAGCGAACGGCGCGGTTTCGCGCGGAGCTGTCCGGTGTGCGGATCCTCGAGCCCGGCCGTGATCGACTGCGCCCGCCCGACTGGCGCCGCGGGAGTCCGGGCAGCTGTTGTCGACCGAGATCGTGCGCTGTTCACAGACCATGTTGGCCACCCCCGGCCCGGTCGCCACGTCGGAGGCGCAGACCCGGAGGGTGTTCGAGCCGATCGCGCCACGGCGTCTCGTCGGTGTCGAGCTCGACCGTCCGCTGGAGGTCGCTGCAGGGGCGGAACCGGTGGCGTAGGCTGCGGTCCGGCGGCATCCAGGGCAGTAAGTGGGCGGGGTCGCGACCGGGACGCCGTTGACGTCGACCGTGACCCCCTCGCACGCCGCCGCCGTGGTCGGCGGCGTCGATCCGCAGGCCCGGCGTGCCGTGGGCGACCTGGCTGGCGAAGAGCGAGCCGCCCAGCGATAGAGCCGGTGGCTCGGTGTCGACGACAGTCACGTAGATGTCGCGGATCGCGATGAAGTCGTAGTACCAGCTCGTTGGCGTTGCCCGCAGGGATCGGACGCGAAGTGGATGCAGCTGCTCTGGCAGCTCTCGTCTATGTGGATGTGGCTGCACAAGGTCCCGCAACTTGACCCCCAGCTCATCAGTGCCGGCGGTCGGCGTGCTTCGCATGCTTGCGACCCAGATCCCGACGTGGGCTCCCGCGGACCAGCAGTAGCGTGATCCGAGCACGGATAACGCGCGCCGATGTCGTAGCGGAAAGAGCCGTGGTCGAAGTAGGTGGTGGGCGGCGCGTCGAAAGAGGCGCGCGCATTGCGCGGAGTTGGGGTCGAAGCTGGACGGGTGAAGCACGACGCCCCTATTCCAGCCACTCCCCGTCCAGGTTGGCGCACTGGATGCCGTACTGCAAGGCGCCGCCCGCCCCGGTCACCCGGGCATAGGAGCGTGTTCGTCCCGGCGTTGCACTCGTACACCTCGAAGCTGCTCGCTCCCCAGGCGTTCGAGGCCGAGATCCCGAGCACTGCACTGTTGCCGCCACTCATGAGCGCACTCAGGGTGAGCGCCCGCAGCTGGAAGCTCGACCCAGGCATCTACTGGCGCGATCTCGATCATCACTCTCCTCCTTGAGGCAGACCGCAGGGGCTGCACATTCAGCGACTCCGCAGTCGGCAGTGAGTGCGCGTAGCTGGGAAGCTCGCGGCGATCAACCAGATGGCGCTCAACAGCAGCGCGAACCTACGCAGCCTCGATCACCTCAGCCGCTCTCTCATCAACCGAACTCATACGTCCTCCCTTAAGGCGCGCGGCGTCGCAGAGTTCTGCCCGGGTACGCTTCATTTCTCGATCCCGAACCCGCCGCCTGAACCGCCGGTTCCAGCTGCACCCACCTCCACCGCTCGAGGGGCCGCCGAATTCGCTGCCGCTGCTGCTGCTCGACGAGGACGACGACTGTCGTGCGTCGGCTCGACGCCAAACTGGCCGGTCTTCTGCTGGACCGGTGTGAGCTGCGGCGTCGGTTCCCGGGCCCCTTGGGGGCCGAGACGACCGGGTCAGGGACCGGCTCCGCCGGGCGCGCCTGCGGAACGGTCGTCGCCGTCGGCTCCGCCGGCCGCTCGCAGGGCCGGCCTGCCACCGTCGGCGTCATCCCCGATCGCACCCGGGTCCACGACCCCGGTCGCCACGCAGGTCGCGCCTCCGGCGGCCGTTGCACCACAGATCGCCAGCACCTTGGCCACCGCGGCCATCCCGGCACCTCGGGTTCCGCCGGCGGTGGCCACCGAGGCGGCGTCACCTCCGCCACCACCTCCGCGTGACAGAAGGGAGTAGCCCGACTCGCGGATCTTGTCTACAACGGCCCCCGCCCGCTCCGCGATCCACTCGTGCGGTCGCCCGCCCATCGATTGGTCGAGCAACGGCCCGGCGGGCACAAGCGCGAACACCTTGTCCGGGATCGCACGGTAGGCCCGGAGCTTGGCTCGGCAAGCAGCGCAGCTCCTGAGGTGGAACTCGAGCGCGTCCATTTGCCCATTTGCACGCTCGCCGTCGGCCAGCTCGGAGAGCGCCGCCGCAAGCTCCTCGCAGCGGCGGCCCTGCTCGATGTCGGCGAACACCTGCAGGAAGCGCTTCCTGCCCTCCGCCATACACCGGTTGATCTTCGTATACGTCCAGCCCGTGATCTCACCGATCTCGGCATAGGAGTAGCCCTGCGCCTTGAGGGTGAGGGCGCGAACCTCCTGGGGCTTCAGCGCCTGTAGCGCCTCCCCGCTGCGGGCGACGCGCTCGCGCCGGGCGGCGTGATCGTTCGGACCGGGGCTTTCAGAGGCGATTGATTCGAGTGGATCCCGATCACCATCGCCATCGAGCTTCGATCGGGGGGACCCCAGGAGACGTTCGCGCTGACGCCGCACGGCGAGCGCCTCTCGCTTGGTGACCGTCTGCATCCACCGGACCAGCGAATCGCCCTCGATTGGAGGTGCCTTGGTGAGCAGGATCTCGAGCGCGCGTTGGTATGCGTCCTCGGCATCGTCTGTGCAGATGGAGTACCGCCGGGCCGTCCGGCGGAATACAGCGTCATGGCTATCGACCAAAGCGCTGGCGGCGCGACGGCGCGACTCGTGGGAGGCGACTGCCTCACCGGCCTCGCTTGCGGATCGAACGTCGGCCCCAGCACGACCCGTTGTTCCTCCCATCAAACCCAGACGGCTCACCTCCGACACCTCCGGGTGAGTTGAAAAATGCCACGACTCGCCCCGCATTGGCCCCAGTGCCGCCCGCAATTTGCGCAAGTGGCCCGTCGAAACCGGCGCAAATTGCGGGATGCCTGAAACTGTCATTCGAAGCCGTGACGCCCCTTGCCGACCCGCCCCCGCCCTGCGATAGTCAGCCTGTGTTCTCAGGGAGGGGAAGACGAGTCCTGACCGCCGCAACGGCGGCGCTGGCGTGCGCGCTGATCCCGGTGGTGTCCGGGGTCGCCAGCTCCACGACCGCCCACGCCTCCTCGAAGAAGCTCAAGTTCATCTTCCTGAAGGCCCGGGTCGTCTCCGATGGCATCGTCACCCCGGGCCAGCTCGAGACGATCTCGATCTCGCGGATGGCGCCGAAGGCGCCGATCCAGGTCTTCGTCGAGGCGCCCCCAACGACGCTGCAGTGCGGGGAGCTCTACTTCTGCGATCCGCACCGACCTCGCCCGCGCCCGGCAGCCCGCCCTACCTGGCCAACGGCAAGGGCAAGGCGCAGCTCACCTTCGTCATGCCGGACACCTATTTCCTCGAGACCGATCCGTTCGACCCGAAGGTGCAGCAGCCGGTTACCTTCGCCAACCAGCAGCGGATCCACATCGACGTCGAGGGGATCTCGACCATCAAGCGGGTGAGGCGGGACAGCTTCGGCTTCGCGCGGGCGATCGTGCAGCTACCGCCCTCCTAGCTGCGATCCACCTTTCTCCGCGGCCCGGATTCCTGGCTATGCTCGCTCGCCTGTGAGTACCTGCATCGTCACCGGAGGCGCGGGGTTCCTGGGGTCGCATCTGTGCGAGCACCTGCTCGAGCGCGATCACCGGGTGATCTGCATCGACAACCTGGACACGGGCTCGCTCGAGAACATCGACCACATCCGGGACGAGAACTTCGTCTTCTCGAACCAAGACATAACGGAGCCGGTCCACATCGACGAGCCGGTCGACTTCGTCTACCACATGGCCTCGCCGGCGAGCCCGATCGACTACGCGCGGCTGCCGCTGCACACCCTGAAGGTCGGCTCCTACGGCACCCACCACATGCTCGGTGTGGCGAAGTTCAAGCGGGCGCGGATCCTGGTCGCCTCGACCTCCGAGGTCTACGGCGACCCCGAGATCCACCCCCAGCCCGAGGACTACTGGGGAAACGTCAACCCGATCGGCCCGCGCGGCGTCTACGACGAGGCCAAGCGCTACGCCGAGGCGATGACGATGGCCTACCACCGCCAGCAGGGAGTCAACACCTGCATCTCGCGGACCTTCAACACCTACGGGCCGCGGATGAGGGCGCACGACGGCCGGGCGATCCCGACCTTCCTGCGCCAGGCGCTCCAGGACAAGCCGCTGACCGTCTTCGGGGACGGCAGCCAGACGCGGAGCTTCTGTTACGTGGACGACCAGATCCGCGGGCTCGTCGCGCTCGCCGAGTCCGACGTCCACCTGCCGGTCAACATCGGCAACCAGGACGAGTACACGCTGCTCCAGCTTGCGGAGACCGTGATCGAGGTGACGGGCTCGCGCTCCGAGATCGTCCACGAGCAGCTCCCCGTGGACGACCCCAAGATCCGCCAGCCCGACATCACCCGCGCCAAGCAGCTGCTCGGCTGGGAGCCCCAGGTCTCGCTGCAGGACGGCCTGAAGAAGACGATCGACGAGTCCGGCGTCGAGCGGCTCGTCGGCCAGCCCGGCTAGGCGCAGCCTCGGGGCGTAGCGGCGAGTCGAGCGCTGCACCGACCCAGCCGTTTCCGTCGGGGTCCTTGAAGAAGACGAAGCGGCCCCAGGGCATGTCCTGGACTTCGCTCACCTCGACGCCTCGCTCGGCGAGCTCGGCGTGCGCGGCGTCGGCATCGTCGACGACGAGCTGCAGCCCTCGAGGCTGCCGGGCTCCATCTCGTGTGCGCCTGTGGTCAGGGCGATCGAGCAGGCCGATCCGTGGGGGGTCAGCTGGACGAAGCGGATCTCGTCGCTGACCTGGTGGTCGTGGTCGTCGTTGAACCCGACCTGCTCGACGTAGAAGGACTTGGCACGGTCGATGTCCGAGACCGGGACCTGGATCAGCTCCAGCTTCATTTCGATCTTCGCCATCTCGAATCCCCTTTCGGTCGGCGGAGCGCCTCTAAGCTTCCCCCTTGCCCGATGAGTTACTTACCGGCTAAACTTCTTAGTATCTAAGAGATTATCACAATGGCTCAACGACGGAGAAAGAGCGAGCAGATAGACGAGCTGGTCCGGGAGTTCCGGACCAGCGGCAACCTCGACGACGCATTCGACAACCTGGCGGCCAAGCGGCTCGGCGTCAACGAGACGGACCTCCACTGCCTCAACATCATCGAGAACACCGGTGGGATCACGGCCGGGGCGCTGGCGGTGGAGGCGGGTCTGACCACCGGCGCGGTCACCGGGGTGGTCGACCGCCTGGAGCGCGCGGGTTTCGCCCGGCGAGTCCCAGACCCCGCCGACCGCCGCCGCGTCAAGGTCGAGGTGACCTCCAAGTTCTATGGGCGCGCCGACAAGATCTGGGGACCGCCGCGGGCGGCCTGGGGAAAGACGTTGTCCAAGTTCAGCGCAGAGGAGCTCGAGCTGATCATGGAGTTCCTGCGCGCCACCAACGAGATCAGCCGCCGGCAGCTGGACCGCCTCAGGGAAATGAAATGATCGGCGGGTGGCGACGCAGCAGGAGAAGGGCGAGGCACTAAGCGCCCTGCACGAGGGCGAGCCCTTCGTGATTCCCAATCCTTGGGACGCGGGGTCCGCCAAGATCCTCGCCGGGCTCGGCTTCAAGGCGCTTGCCACCACCAGCAGCGGCTTTGCGTTCACGCTCGGCCGGCCGGACGGCGCCGTCAACCTCGACGAGGTGGCGGCGCACGTGAGCGTCCTCAGCGAGGCCACTGACCTGCCTGTATCCGTGGATCTCGAGAACGGCTACGGCCCCGCGCCCGAGGATGCCGCTCGGGCGATCACCCGTGTCGCGGAAGCCGGCGCCGTCGGCGGCTCGATCGAGGACTACGACCGCGACGACGGCGAGCTCTATGAGCCGGGACGCGCTGCAGAGCGAGTCGCAGCCGCGGCGCAGGCCGCCAGGGCACTCGACTTCCCATTCATGCTGACGGCGCGCGCGGAGAACCACCTCCGCGGCAACCCGGATATCGACGACACCATCGCCCGGCTTCGCGCGTTCGAGGAGGCCGGGGCCGATGTGCTCTACGCGCCGGGGTTCCTGAGCGCGGAGGAGATCAAGACCGTCTGCGACGGAGTCTCGAAGCCGGTCAACGTCTCGCTTTCGGCCGCCTCGGGCTGACCTTCGATCAGATCGCCGAGGCGGGCGCCCAGCGCGTGAGCGTGGGCGGTGGGCTCACCTGGGCGGCCGTGAACGGCGCCATCGAGGCGGCCGAGCGGGTCATCGACGACGGTGACTTCTCCGACATGGGCACGCCCGGCCGGGTGAGGGAGTGGCTCGGCGCCTAGGCGAGCGGGGTGACCCAGATGCGGCGCTGGGAGAAGGTCGCATCCGTGCCACTGCAGCCGCAGAACTCGTAGCGGAGCTCGTATGTGTGGCTGCCCGGCATGGTGGTGAACACCACCGGCGCGGCGGGCCCGGTGCTGCCGCAGCCGCCGGTGATTGACTCGATCGAGGCCGGCGTGCCCCAGGTGCCCGCGATGGTGTCAGCGGAGGCGAACAGCGCGGGCCCCGGGAGGCCGGCGACGATCTCGCAGACGTCGCTCTGCCCCGGCATCGCCGAGCCGTCCTGGAAGAGCGCGACCGCTCCCGCGTCGGCGCCGATGTGCGCCTGGGCGGCAACCTCGATCAGGCCGGTGCCCTGCGGCGCGTTGGTCGCCTGCGGTACGGAGACCGTCACCGACGGACCACCCGCGAGCGCGACGTAGCTGCTTGTGCTGCTGGTCGAGACCGCGCCGCCCGCCTCGGCGAATGTGGGAGCGAGGACCGAGGCACCTGCCACCGGGACGTTCTTCCTTGCCAGCTTCAGTGCGCGGTCGGCGCGCTTCCTGGCCTTTCGCGCCACACCCAGCGCGTGGCGGGCCTTAGTCCGGGACGAGGTTGCGACCTGCCTGCCGCCCGAGTCTCCGGCCAGCGCCGGGACCGCCACGGCGACGATCGCCACCAAGGCGAGACCAGCGAGCATCCAGCGTCGTTTCATCCGGAACCAACCCCCTTCGATCCGTGCAGGCCGACCGTAGTGGCCGGTCCGGTCGTAAATCGGGAGGCCCCGCTACTTCGCCGGGATATCGGTCGGCATCTTGGTCTGCCGCGCGACCATCTTGGAGAAGGTGCGCTCGGGCAGATTGCCCTTGAGGCGCGCGGCGACCTTCGCGTCGGTGCCGACCAGGTAGCGGTACTTCGGCTTGTCCGAGCGGATCGCCTTGTGGATCACCTTGGCAACCTTGTCCGGGTGGATGCCGCGGTCGGCGGTCTCGGTGAGGACCTCCCCGAAGCGGGTCAGCTGCTTGCCGTAGAGCCGGCGGGCGGCGGGCGAGAGGCCCTTCTCCTGATCGGACGCCGTGTCGGCCCCCTTCGCCCAGATCGCCGTGTCGATCGAGCCAGGCTCGACCACCGCCACGTCGATGCCCCAGGGCTTCACCTCAGCCCTCAGCGACTCGCCGAGAGCCTCGATGCCGAACTTGCTGGCGTTATATGGAGAGAGGAAGGGGGTCGCGATGCGGCCGCCGATCGATGCGATGAAGACGACCGTGCCCTTCGCCTTGCGGATCATTCCCATGAAGGCCTGGGTCACGGCGATCTGCCCGACCAGGTTCACCTCGAGGGTGTCACGGAAGTCCTTCAGGTCCATGAACTCGATCGGCCCGCCACCGCCCACACCGGCGTTGTTGACCAACCCGACCAGTCCCTCCTTGCCGACCGCGCGCCGGACCTTGTCCCTGGCCGCCTTGATCGAGCGGTCCTTGGTGACATCGATCGTGATCGGGGTCAGCCGGTCCGATCCCTCCTCGGAGAGCGACTTGGCGTCCGCCTGCTTGCGGACGCCTGCGAACACGCGGTAGCCCTTCTTGTCGAGGAGTAGCGCCGTCGCGCGGCCGATCCCGGTCGAAGCCCCCGTGACCACAACCGCGCCACTTTCGTTGCCGGCCATACGCCGGGGGACACTACCGAAGCCGATCCAGCCGCTAGGTTGCTCCGCTGTGACTGCCAGCGTGCTCGCGGTCGTGGGGGCCCGGCCCAACTTCGTCAAGACGGCCCCCGTCGTCGCCGCCCTGGAGCAATCCGAGGGGATCTCCCTGCGGCTCCTTCACACAGGCCAGCATTATGACCGGGCGCTCTCGGACGGGTTCATCGAGCGGCTCGGGATGCGTGAGCCCGACGCCAACCTGGGGGTCGGCTCCGGGACCCACGCGGATCAGACGGCGGGCGTCCTGACCGGGGTCGAGGCGGACCTGCTGGAGAACCCGGCGGACCTGGTGCTGGTCGCCGGCGACGTCAACTCGACGATGGCCGCGGCGCTCGCAGCCACCAAGCTCGGCGCGGCGGTCGCTCACATCGAGTCGGGGCTCCGCTCGAACGACTGGGAGATGCCGGAGGAGGTGAACCGCGTCGTCACCGACCGCGTCTCCGATCTCCTGCTCTGCACCTCGCAGGACGCCGTCCTCAACCTGGCGGCGGAGGGGATCGAGGGCGACGCGGTCCAGCTGGTCGGAAACACGATGATCGACAGCCTCCTCAGGCTGCTCGAGGATGTGAATCGGCCGGCGGTGCTCGGGAGGAACGCCGTGAAGAGCCGCGAGTTCGTGCTGGTCACCCTGCACCGCCCGGCGCTGGTGGACGACCCGGAGAGCCTCGGCCCGACGATGGAGGTCCTCGCCGGCATCGCGGACTCGATCCCCGTGATCTTCCCGGTGCACCCGCGCACGAGAGAGCGCCTCGCGGGGACCGGCTCCGGCTGGGGCAAGGTGATCCTGACGCCGCCGATGGACTACGACGACTTCATCGCCCTCGAGGCCGAGGCCCGGATGGTGATCACCGACTCCGGAGGCATCCAGGAGGAGACCACCGTGCTCGGCGTCCCCTGTCTCACCTACCGCACCACCACCGAGCGGCCGATCACCCTCGAGCTCGGCACCAACGAGCTGGTCGGAGTCGACCCGAACGCGCTGCAAGAGGCCGCCCAGCGCACGCTCGCCGCCGAACCGCCTGCCCAGGCGCCGGAGATCCCGCTCTGGGACGGCCAGGCCGGGCCTCGTGCGGCAGCCGCGATCGAAGCCTTTCTCGCGTAGTGCGAGGGCGCGCCGCCAGGCGCGACCCGTTTCAGGCCGGGCGGATTCGCCCAATTCGGATAAGCGGCAGGAGCGACTACGCACCGCGCGAATGCCCGCACCATGAAGACCGCAAGCCGCACCCTGGTCAAGTCCCCACCCGAGGTCTGGGAGCAGCTCGACCATCCCGGACGAATGCAGGGCCTGATGTCCGCCCTCGTCGGACACGCGACCGACGTCAGCGTCTACGAGCGCGAGGAGGAATCCAGGCTCGCCTGGAAGGCGGCGTCCGACGAAGCCCGGATCGAGGTCGAACTGGCCGAGAAGGGCTGGGGGACCAACGTGAGCGTCAGCGCCGAGAACGGCCACGGGGCCACGAAGCTCGAGGGCTGGCTCGACGCCGTGCTCGACGAGCTGGCCACGCCGACCAAGCGCCCCTTCGAGGGCATGAGCGAGGGGACCGAGCCCGCGCCCGAGCAGCCCGAGATCGCGGTCGTTGAGGAGACACCTGCCGAGCCTGAGCCCGAGCAGCCGGTGGAGGAAGAGGCCCCCGCGGCCGAGAGTCCCCCGCCGGAGCCTCCCGCGCCCAAGCCGAAGAAGAAGCGCCGCCGGTTCTTCGGCTTCTGATCCGCTCGCCGCTCGGTAAGTACTCCCTATCTATCCTGTCCCAATGGCCACCCGGCCAAAGGACGAGGCGCAGACCGAGGGGTCCGACGGCGCCAAGGGCAACGGCGCGCCCGAGGCCGAGCAGCAGGCCGCGGTCGACGAGGATCTCCACCGCTACATCGCCCCGGTCGTCGGCCCCGATGACGAGCGGGTGATCACCGACTCCGGGATCGAGATCAAGCGGCTCTACGAGGAGGACGACGTCGCGCCGGGCCTGCAGGAGCGCCTTGGCGAGCCCGGCGAGTACCCCTTCACCCGCGGCATCCACCCCGGCATGTACCGCGACCGGCTCTGGACGATGCGCCAGTACGCCGGCTTCGCCAGCCCGGAGGACACCAACGAGCGCTACCGCTACCTGACGGAGCACGGCTCGACCGGGCTCTCGATGGCGTTCGATCTGCCGACCCAGCTCGGCCGGGACTCCGACGACCCGCTCTGCGCGGGCGAGGTCGGCCGCACCGGCGTCCCGATCGACACGGTCGAGGACATGCGGATCTGCTTCGACCAGATCTCCCTGGCCGAGGTCTCGACCTCGATGACGATCAACGCTCCGGCCGCGATCCTGTTGCTGCTCTACGAGCTGGTCGGCGAGGAGCAGGGCGTCCCCTCGAAGGAGCTGCGCGGCACCGTCCAGAACGACGTGCTCAAGGAGTACGTATCGCGCGGCAACTACATCTACCCGCCCGAGCCGACGATGCGGCTCACCACCGACATCTTCGGGTACTGCGACGAGAACGTCCCGAAGTGGAACACGATCTCGATCTCCGGCTACCACATGCGCGAGAAGGGCTGCTCGGCCGTCCAGGAGGTCGCCTTCACGCTCGCCAATGCGATCGCCTACGTCGAGGGCGGAATCGCGGCCGGTCTCGACGTCAACAAGTTCGGCCAGCGGCTCGCCTTCTTCTTCAACGGACACAACAACGTCTTCCAGGAGATCGCCAAGTTCCGGGCGGTCCGCCGGATGTGGGCGAAGATCATGCGGGACCGGTTCGGCGCGACCGACGAGAAGGCGCAGACGATCCGCTTCCACACCCAGACCGGCGGCGTCACCCTCCAGGCCCAGCAGCCGGAGGTCAACATCATCCGGGTCGCCCTCCAGGGCTTTGCCGCGGTGGCCGGCGGAACGCAGTCCCTGCACACCAACGGCTTTGACGAGGCGCTGGCCCTCCCCACCGAGCGCTCGGCTCGGATCGCCCTTCGCACCCAGCAGGTGCTCGCCCACGAATCCGGCGTCGCCGACACCGTCGATCCCTTCGCCGGCTCCTACTTCATCGAGTCCCTGACCGACGAGGTCGAGGAGCGCTCCTGGGAGCTGATGAAGAAGGTCGAGGACCTGGGCGGATCGGTGAACGCGCTCGAGTTCATCCAGAAGGAGATCGAGGAGTCGGCGATCTCGTACCAGGAGCGCTACCGCACCGGCCAGGACGTCATCGTCGGCGTCAACAAGTACGTCAGCGACGAGATCGACGACGTCGACATCCTCAAGGTCGACCCGGAGTCCGAGAAGCGACAGCTCGAGCGGCTCGCCAAGTTCAAGGCGAACCGCGACCAGGCCGCGCTGGAGAAGAAGCTCGAGGAGCTGCGCGAGGTCGCCCGCGGCGACGGCAACCTGCTCTACCCGATCAAGGAGGCGCTGCGCGCCGGCGGCTCGATCGGCGAGGTCTGCAACGCGATGCGCGACGTCTTCGGCGAGTACCGCGGCGGCGCCTTCTTCTAGGCGCCGCCGGCTAGACGGCGGCACCGACGAGGTACCCGGCGCCGTAGGTGACCGCGGCAGCTCCGATCCCGATCGCGAGCTGGCGGAAGGCGGAGCGCCAGACGCCTCGTCCCGTGAGCAGCGTGATCGCTGCGCCGATTCCGAGCAGCGCGAGGCCACTCGCTGCCAGGCTGAGCGCCACCGCGGTGTCTCCGCCCGTGATCGCGAAGGGAACCACCGGGATGATCGCCCCCACGGTGAACAGCAGGAACGAGGCGATCGAGGCGATCCAGGCCGAGCCGCCGAGCTCCTCCGGATCGAATCCGAGCTCCTCACGCGCCATCGCCTCCAACGCGGCGTTCTCGTCGCTCATCACCCGTCTGGCAAGGCTCTGTGCCTCATCCGGCGAGAGCCCCCGGCGCTCGTAGAGCGTGACCAGCTCCGCGCGCTCGTGCTCCGGGTCGGTGGCGATCTCCTCGGCCTCGCGGTCGAGCTGCCTCTGATGCAGCTCACGCGAGCTCTGCACGGAGACCCACTCCCCCATCGCCATCGAGAACGCTCCGGCGAGGAGGCCGGCCAGGCCAGTGATCAGCACGGTCCGGCTCGGAGAAGCTCGCCCCCGCGACGCCCATCACGAGGCTGAGGTTCGAGACCAGTCCGTCATTTGCTCCCAGCACGGCTGCCCGCAGGGCGTTCCCGCTGACCCCACGGCGGCGACCGAGCATCCGGCCGAGCATGCTTGCGGTGAACCGCGCCGTGGAGGCCTCTACGGCGGAGTCGAGAACACGCGCATGGGTCCGCTCGTCGGCGGCGATCGCCGTTCCGTCGGCCTCCGGCTGGTGTTCGTACGTCTCCTGCTCGGCCTGCTCCAGCGACGTTGCGGCCGGGAGGACGAGCCGACTGCCGAACCGCCTGGCGAGTCGTGCGAGCAGGCGGGCGCGGGCGGTCGGCCGTTGCGGCGGAGTCTCCGGGTCGACCTTCGCCAGCTGTGCGCGCCAGAACTCGGCGTGCCTGCCCTCGGCGTCGGCGAGCTTCCGAAAGCTGCCGGCCAGCTGGGGGTCTCGCTCAGCTGCGGCCATCGCCCCGTAGACGGCGGCACGATCCAGCTCGGACTGGACGTTGGCGCGGTACCGCCGCGCGCGCGCCGAGCTGTCGGCGGCGACGCCTGACCGCGGTGAGGTCTGCTCGGCGGAGCTCACACGAGAAGCTTCGCGCAAGTGAAGGCAGGCCGCGAATGCTGCTCGAGAAGCGCTTTGCATACCCCGACTCGGCCTTGCCCGGGGCCGCCACCTAGAATCGCCCGCCATGAGAGAGAAGAACCCGGTCACCCACGAGGAGAAACTCGCCTACCTGCGCGAGCTGCGGGAGGAAGCGGTCCACGCCGGCTCGGAGGAGGCCGTCGAGAAGCAGCACGCCAAGGGCAAGCTCACCGCCCGGGAGCGGATCGAGAAGCTGCTCGACCCGGGCTCGTTCGAGGAGCTCGACACCTTCGTCCGCCACCGCACCCACGAGTTCGAGATGGACAAGCGGCGCCCGTACGGCGACGCCGTGGTCACCGGCTACGGGACGATCGACGGCCGCACCGTCTTCGTCTTCTCCCAGGACTTCACCGTCTTCGGCGGCTCGCTGGGCGAGGTGATGGCGGAGAAGATGGTCAAGGTGATGGACCTGGCCGCGAAGGTCGGGGCGCCGGTGATCGGCATCAACGACTCCGGTGGGGCGCGGATCCAGGAGGGCGTCGTCTCGCTGGGCGCGTACGGCGACGTCTTCGTCCGCAACGTCCAGTGCTCGGGCGTGATCCCGCAGATCAGCCTGATCATGGGCCCGTGCGCGGGCGGGGCCGTCTACTCCCCGGCCATGACCGACTTCATCTTCATGGTCAAGGAGACCTCGCACATGTTCATCACCGGCCCCGAGGTGATCAAGACGGTCACCGGCGAGGAGGTCGAGTTCGAGGAGCTCGGGGGCGCGATGAGCCACAACCGCAAGTCGGGCGTCGCCCACTTCGCGGCCGACAACGAGGAGCAGTGCCTGGAGGACGCCCGCTACCTGATGAGCTTCCTGCCGCTCAACAACCTCGAGCTGCCGCCCCGGGTCGAGCCCACCGACGACCCCGACCGCGAGGACCCCGAGCTCGACACGATCGTCCCGGACGATCCGCAGAAGCCCTACGACATGCGCGAGGTGATCTCTCGGATCGTCGACGACGGCGACTTCTTCGAGGTCCACGAGCACTTCGCCAAGAACATCGTCTGCGGCTTCTCCCGTCTCGACGGCCACCCCGTCGGCGTCGTCGGCAACCAGCCCGCCTTCCTCGCCGGCGTGCTCGACATCGAGTCCTCCGAGAAGGCCGCGCGCTTCGTCCGCACCTGCGACGCCTTCAATGTCCCCCTGCTCACGTTCACCGACGTCCCGGGGTTCCTGCCGGGCACCTCGCAGGAGTGGGGCGGGATCATCCGCCACGGCGCCAAGCTGCTCTACGCCTTCACCGAGGCGACCGTGCCGAAGCTCACCGTCGTCACCCGCAAGGCCTACGGCGGCGCCTACGACGTCATGAACTCCAAGCACATGCTGGCCGACTTCAACTTCGCCTGGCCGACCGCCGAGGTCGCCGTGATGGGGCCGGAGGGCGCGGTCAACATCATCTACCGCCGCGACCTCGCCAAGTCCCCCACGCCGGACGAGCGCCGATCGAAGCTGATCGACGACTACAAGGCCCACTTCGCCAACCCCTACTCCGCGGCCGAGCGCGGCTACATCGACGACGTGATCGAGCCGCACCAGACCCGCCCGAAGCTGATCCGCGCGCTGCGCACCCTGCAGACCAAGCGGGTCGAGGGGCCGAAGCGCAAGCACGGCAACATCCCGCTCTAGCCGAGCTTGACAACGGATCCCGGCCGCACTTAGGGTCCGCGGCGGACTCGTCTACAGGGAGAAGGGGATGCGGCGAACGCAAGGACGCGCGAGCTGGATGGCCGGTTTCGTCCTGCTCGCGGCCTGCTGCCTCGCGGGCCAGGCCCTGGCGGCGCCCGGCGATGTGACCGTATCCCGCGTCGCGGACCTCGACCCCGGCTCGGAGGAGGGCAACCCGACCAACCTCTTCAACGCGGGCGGCACGCTCATGTTCGCGGCCGATGACGGTGCCCACGGCACCGAGCTGTGGAAGAGCAACGGCGGCGCCCTCGGCCCCGGGGGCACGGAGATGCTCCCGGAGATCTCACCGGGGAGCGGCGCTGCGGGCAGCTCCAATCCGAGCGGCTTCGCCGGCATCGGCGCCACGGTCTTCTTCGCGGCAAGCGACGGCAGCGGCTCGTTGGCACACGGCTCCGAGCTCTGGAAGACCGAGCCCCCCTACACGTCGGCGACGATGGTCGACGACATCAACCCCGCGCCCGGCGCCGACTCGTCCCCCGAGGACCTCATCAACGTCAACGGCACACTGCTTTTCCGAGCCGACGACGGGAGCGATGACGAAGAGCTCTGGAAGAGTGCGCCGCCCTACACGAGCGCCACGGAGGTCATCGACATCAACAACACGGGGGCCTCGTTCCCGGACGAGCTCACGGACGTCAGCGGCATCCTCTTCTTCATCGCCGACGACGGGAACGGCGACGAGCTCTGGAAGAGCGAGGCGCCCTTCGACACGGCCACGATGGTCAAGGACATCGACGACACCGGGACGGCGGTGCCCGCCGACCTGACGAACGTCAACGGGACACTTCTGTTCAGCGCGTCGGACTCAGCCGACGGCCAGGAGCTGTGGAAGAGCACCGGGCCGGACTACGACGACGGATCGACTGTCCAG
The DNA here is from genome assembly GCA_963817275.1 of uncultured Solirubrobacterales bacterium. GTDB lineage: Bacteria > Actinomycetota > Thermoleophilia > Solirubrobacterales > 70-9 > DASUPK01. The sequence continues at coordinate 117,747 of CAWFOA010000012.1, forward strand.
GTCGAGGACATCAACGCAACCGCCGCCGGCGTGGACTCCAATCCCGTGAACCTGACGAACGTCGCGGGGACCCTGTTCTTCGAGGCGGATGACGGCCTCCACGGCCAAGATCTCTGGAAGAGCGCATCTCCCTATACCGATGTGTCCACCGACCTGATCGACATCAACCCGGGCGGGCCATCGTCGGCCTCCGACCCCGACGACCTCACCGACCTCGGGGGCACGCTCTTCCTTTTCGGCCCATGGCGCGACCGGCGGCACCGAGCTGTGGAAGTCCAACGGCGGCGCGCTGGGCGCCGGGACGGACCTGGTGGCGGACATCAACCCGACGGGGCCCTCATTCCCCTCGGACATAACGGCGCTGGGAGGTCAGGTCTTCTTCCGGGCCACCGACGGAACAAATGGCCAAGAGCTTTGGAAGAGCAACGGCACCGGGGCGACGATGGTCGCCAACATCCGCGTTACGCCGACGACGGCCGACAGCTCAGATCCGAACAGCCTGACCAACGTCAACGGAACCCTCTTCTTCCAGGCGAACGACGGGATAACCGGACGCGAGCTCTGGAAGGCGACGATCGAGGGCCCGCCGCCGCCACCGCCACCGCCACCACCGACTGCAACCCCGACCGCTCCCGCCACCGCAGCGCCGGCACCGGCGCCGGTCACGAAGAAGAAGTGCAAGAAAAAGGCCAAGAAGGGCGCCTCCGCAGCTAAGAAGAAGCACTGCAAGAAGAAGAAAAGGCGGAAGTAGGGACGCGACTTACACTGCCGCGGTGGCCCGCAACGGCAAGCAGAGCCCTCCCCGGCCGAGAATCGAGATCCAGAGCGTCGCCGCGACCCCCGACGAGGCCGCCGCGATCGCGGCGGCGCTCGAGCGCTTTCTCCGGGAGACCGCACCGGCGCCGCGCCCGGCCGAAGTGAGCCGCTGGCAGCGAGCAGCGCTGGCGGAGGGGATCGGATCGAGGTCGGGCCTCGGCAGCGGCTGGGGAATCACGCCCGGAGCGTGAGCCGGGGCTTGTACCCGGAGCGCAAGTGCAATAGAACACTTGCCGCAAACCCATCGCGCTCACAAGAGGAGGGCCCGTGGCCGTCGTAAAGATCATCGAGCTGGTCGGAAGCTCCAAGAAGTCTTCGGATGACGCCGCACAGCAGGCGCTGAAGCAGGCGCAGGGCTCGCTTCGGAACATCCGCGCGATCGACGTCGTCTCCACCGGGCTGCGGGGCGAGAACCTCGATGAGTGGCGCGCCCATGTGCGGGTTGCGTTCCTGGTCGAGGGCACCGGCGTCGACTGAGTTTGGGAGGAGAGTGTGGCGGCGGGCGCCGGCAGGGCGACGCCCGCCGCCGCTTGATTCGCCCCGTCACGCGGCCTACCCTGGGCCCGTCAACGGACCAGGGGATTAGTTATGTGCGGAAGGACCCGCACCAAGGGATCAAGGCGGATGCTGGTGGGACTCGCGGTCGCGGTCGTCGCCGTGCTCGCGAGCGCCGGTTCCGCGAGCGCGACCTCCCTCTCCTACACGTTCAACTCGGGCAACCAGGGCTGGACGCAGAAGCAGGACCCCGCGAACATCGCCGCCCTCCCGGCGGGATTCCTGGCCACAGGGGGGAACCCGGGCGGGCATCTGACCGCCAGAGACAGCGGCGTGGAGACGGGCTGTCCCGGTGCCACGGACTGCAGCCTCCTCACATTCTTCAGCCCCTTCGTCCCAGCCCTGGGCGCGAACTACGGCGGCACAGGCTCATTCGACCTGCGCTCGAAGGACGTCGACCCCGACTCCGGGGCCGAATTGCTGCTGCTCCCGCCGGGCGACAACTACCTGGACGGCTTCATCCCGGAAAGCGACGGCAAGACCTACCACCACCTCTCGATTCCGCTCACTGAGACCGCTCGCCTGACCGGAAAGCTCAGCTGGGTGGTGTGTCCCTATGAGGGTGGCGCCTGCACCGCCCCGAGCGCCGAGCAGTTCCAGAACTTGATGGGCGCCAGCGACAAGATCGCGGTGATGGCGGACGTCGCTGGGAAGAGCGCCGATGGAACCGGCGAGACCTATGACCTCGACAACTTCACACTGACCGATGGCCCACCACCGCCACCATCGCCGCCGCCTCCCGGTCCCCCCGCCAAGCACAAGAAGAAGTGCAAGAAGAAGAAACACCGCCACGCTGCCGCGGCCAAGAAGTGCAAGAAGAAGGGGAAGAAGAAGGGGCATCGGCGCGCCGCGGTCGCGCGCCTCAGAGGCTGACCACCGGGGCGTCGATGTCACCCTCCCGCCAGCGCTCGTAGACGGCCCGGCAGATCGCCAGGTCCTGGATAGCAAGGCCGGTTGAGTCGAAGAGAGTGATCTCGTCGGGGCCGCTGCGACCCTCGGCCCGCCCGATCAGGACGTCGCCGAGCTGCGTCACCCGATCGCGCTCGATCACCTCGGCCTCGACCCCGTTCGCCAGCTCCCCGCCCGCGCTCGCCTGCTCCCACTCGTCGCAGAAGAGGCGACAGCGCCCGATCGCCTCGAGCTCGACCTCCCGCTTGCCGTGTGCGTCGGCGCCCAGGACGGCGACATGCTGGCCGTCTCGTAGGTCGCTCGCCAGGATCACGGGCTCCTCCCCCGGGGTGACGGTGACGACAACGTCCTGCGCGGCGGCATCGGCTCGCTCACCGACCCGCCATCCGAGCTCGTCCGCCAACGCCTGCGCCGCATCAGCGCGAGGGTCGGCGCAGACGCCCGGCCCGAAGCCGGCCGCAGCCAGGCACCGTGCCGACCAGGTGCCGTTGACGCCGCAGCCGATGATCCCGACCGATTTCGCACCCTCAGCGGCGAGCGCCTGCGCGGAGACCGCCGCCGCCGCCCCGGTGCGCAGCGAGGTCACCGACGAGCACTCGATCACCGCCAGCTCCTTCCCGGTCTCTGCGTCCGAGAGGAGAGCCTCGCCCCGAACGACGGGCAGGCCCTTGGCGCTGTTGCCGGGAAACGAGGTCACCCATTTGAGCAGCGCCAGCCCGTCGCCCCGAGCGGGCATCGCCCGGAAGTCGCCGTATGGCGGGCTGTCGAGGTAGACCTTGGCCGGCATCGCCCATTCGCCTCGGCCATAGCGCTCGAACGCCTCTCGCGTGCGCTCGATCGCAGTGCCGGGATCGATCGCGTCGAAAACGGCCTGCCCGGGGATGACCGGAATCTCGGTCACGCGGGGATTCTCGCGATCGGCGCCGACGATCGCTCCCGCGCTGCGCCGACTACGATCGAGCGATGCCAAGGAGGGCTGCCCTCGCAGCGGTTCTGGGGACCGCGGTCGCGCTGAGCGCGGCCGCGCCCGCCGGCGCGTCGGTGTTCCTCGGCAGCAACCTGATCTCGACGCCCGACACCGCGGGTGCCTGCGCAAGCCTGACCTGCACGGCGACCAACCTGGCCCTGCCGCATTCGAAACAGGCCTATCAGGGCCTGCAGTCGCCTGTGAACGGCACGGTGACCAGCTGGGACTACAGGTCCGCCGCGCCGGGGAATCAGGTCAGCCTCAGGGTCCTGCACCCGAACGGCGGGCTCAGCTTCACCGCCACCGGCACGACGGTGTCGGTCCCTGTCCTCGGCGGCATCCGCGGCGAATTCGCCGCCGATCTGCCAATCAAGATCGGGGACTCGGTCGGTGTCAACACCACAGGCGCGCAGATCTTCGCCAGCGGAATCGCCGGAGCGAGTCAGATCTCCTGGGCGCTGCCGCCGCTGGCCGAAGGCCAAGCTCGCGATGGAACGACGAGCCCGGGCGTCGAGACCCTGATCCGGGCGATCGTCCAGCCGACCAACACGGTCCGGTTCGCATCCATCGAGCGCAACAGGAAGAAGGGGACCGCGAGCTTGCTCGTCACGGTGCCGAACGCCGGAACGCTGAGCTACTCGGGCCCGAACGTCACCGCCACCGGCCCACCGTCGTTAGACGCACCGGGAGCAGTTCGCGTGCTGGTGAAGGCCCGCGGCACGAAACGCAAACGGCTGAAGGACAAGGGCGTCATCCACGTCATACCCAAGGTCACCTTTCAGCCGGTGCTCGGCGACGTGGGGACGACACCGATCAAGGTCAAGTTGATCAGGCACCGCTGAGCGCCGCGGCTAATCACCTTAAACTCGATCAGGTTTGCTAGATTGACCGGCGGTACACGCCCGGGCAAGGCTACGTCGACGAAAGGAACGCCGGTTTCCATGGAGCCCGTCTCCGCCCCTGAGAAGAAGGGCGCCTCGAGCAATGGCGCGCCCGCAAAGGCCAAGAAGCCGGTCGATCCCGCCTCCCTCAAGCAGGACCCCGGGAAGAAGCAGCACGGCAAGGGCAAGCTCGGGTCCCTCGAGAACCCGGAGGTCTACGACAACGTCCCCGGCCATGTGATCCCGATCCTCGAGCGCGAGTTCGACGACTTCGACACGGAGGCGGCCAGCTTCCTGCGCGGCGAGCAGACCGAGGAGCAGTTCATCGGCTTCCGCCTGAAGCAGGGCGTCTACGGCCAGCGCCAGCCCGACGTGCAGATGATCCGCGTGAAGCTTCCCTACGGGGGCGTCAGCCCCGAACAGATGGAGGCCTTCGCGGACGCGATCGAGGAGCTCGCGCCGCTCAACAAGGGCCACATCACGACGCGCCAGAACATTCAGATCCACCACATCCCCCTGGCGGACGCGGCCGAGTTCATCCGGCAGATCAGCCAGGCCGGTCTCTCCTCACGCGAGGGATGCGGCAACACGATCCGCAACGTCACCGGCGATCCCTGGGCCGGCATCGCCGATGACGAGCCGTTCGACGTCACTCCATATGCCGCCGCCTACGCGCGGTACTTCGTCCGCCACCCCACCACTCAGCTCATGCCGCGCAAGGTGAAGACGGCGTTCAGCGCCAGCGACGCCGACCGGGCGATCACAGGGATCCACGACGTCGGCTTCATCCCGAAGGTCAAGGAGGTCGACGGCAAGCAGGTGAAGGGCGTCGAGGTCCGGATCGGCGGTGGAACCTCGATCCAGCCACGCATCGCGCCCACCCTGTACGACTTCGTCGAGCTCGACAACGGCGACTACCTGAAGGTGACCGAGGCCGCGCTGCGGATCTTCGACCGCCAGGAATGGCTGCGCGAGAACCGCATGCGCGCCCGCATCAAGGTGCTGGTCGACAAGATCGGCATGGACGCATTCCGCGAGCTGGTCGACGAGGAGCTGACGGGCGACTGGGTCAACGAGCGCGACTTCACCATCGATCACCTTCTCTTCGTCCATGACGAGGAGGCCGATGCCCCCGCCGTCCCGGAGAGCTACGGCTCGCCCAACGGCGACAAGAGCGAGTTCGACGCCTGGGTGGACGCCAACGTCGTCCCTCAGCGGCAGGAAGGGTTCGTCACCGCCACCGTCAAGGTGACTCGCGGCGACCTCACGCCTGAGCAGTTCCGAGGGCTCGCTCAGATCATGCGCGACTTCACTGGCGGCTATGCCCGCACGACGGTTCAGCAGAACCTGGTCCTGCGTTGGATCCGGTCCGAGTCCCTCTACGACCTCTGGCTTCGCCTCAAGGACCTCAACCTTGGGGATTCGGGCGCGTTCGGCGTAACGGACGTGGTCAGCTGCCCCGGCACCGACAGCTGCAAGCTCGGCATCACCGCCTCGATGGGCCTGAACGCGGAGCTCCAGAAGCGCCTCGAGGAGATGGAGATCACCGACCCGCTCACCAAGCAGATCCACATCAAGATGAGCGGCTGCCCCAATGGCTGCTCGCAGCACCACATCGCCACGATCGGCTTCTATGGGGCGTCCATCAAGGTCGGCGAGCACACCATTCCGGCCTACATCCCGCACATCGCCGGCAACTTCGAGGGCGGCGACGTCGTCTTCGGCCACCGGCTCAAGGCGCGGCTCCCCGCCAAGCGCGTCCCCGAAGCCGTCGAGCGCTGGATCCGCAACTACGAGGAGAAGCGCAATGAGGGCGAGAACTTCAACGCCTTCGTCGACCGCACCGGTTTCGACCAGTTCGAGGAGCTCATCTCTGACCTGAAGCTGCCGGTCGACTTCAACGCCGACAACCTCATGTTCTTCATCGACTGGAACCGCTCCGAGCCCTACAAGGTCGAGCGCGGCGAGGGCGAGTGCGCCGTCTAGCGAGCTGATGGAGCCCATCACCACAGAGAGCCCGGCCGTAGCCGGGGCAAACGGGAATGGCCGCAAGGGGATCCTCCACGAGGCCTCGGCGACCGAGCACGCAGCGGCGCCGACCGTCGAGCTCGACGGCCTGAGCTTCGATCCCGAGCAGGTGGCCGCCGACCTGGAGGACGCGAGCGCCGAGGAGGCGCTCGGCTGGGCCCTCGACACCTTCCACCCGGGGATGTACATCGCCTGCTCGTTCCAGAAGACGAGCTCGGTCACGGTCCACATGGCGCACTCCATCAACCCCGACGCGCGCTTCTTCTACCTGGACACCGATGTCCTCTTCCCCGAGACCTACGAGACGAAGGACCGGCTCGAGGAGCGCTACGGCATCAACTTCCACCGCTACAGCTCGATCACCCTGGAGCAACAGAAGGGCCTGTACGGCGACGAGCTCTGGAGCCGCGACCCGGACTCCTGCTGCGGGATTCGCAAGGTCGAGCCGATGCGCTCGGCGCTGTCAGCCGTCGACGTCTGGGTCTCGGGCATCCGCCGCTCCGACTCCCAGACCAGGGCCGGCGCGCCCAAGTTCGCCTGGGACAAGCGCTTCGGGCTCTGGAAGCTGAACCCGCTCGCCGACTGGTCGGAGGAGCAGGTCTGGTCCTACATCTCGGAGCACGACATCCCCTACAACGCCCTGCACGACGAGGGCTATCCCTCGATCGGCTGCACCCACTGCACCCGGAAGCCCGGGGCCGGCGAGGACGATCGTGCCGGCCGCTGGGCCGGCACGGAAAAGACCGAGTGCGGGCTCCACGGGTAGCTTCGCTACCCTTCCCCGCTTCCTGACCGACCTGATCACCTTTATCCACTCAAGGACGCCATGACACAGACCGCCCTCAAGCTGCAGCTGACCGATCGCCAGACCGCCGACTTCGAGATGATCGGCAATGGCGGCTTCGCCCCTCTGACCGGCCCCCAGGGCTCCGAGGACTGGAAGAGCGTCGTCGAGAACATGACGCTCTCGAACGGCGAGTACTGGCCGATCCCGATCACCCTCGCGACCGACCTCGACGTCTCCGAGGGAGACACGGTCGAGGTCTCGAGCGACGAGGGCAAGCCGCTTGGCCGGCTCAACGTGACTGAGGTGTTCGAGCGCGATCTCGAGTCCGAGGCGGAGAACGTCTACCGGACCTCCGACAAGGAGCACCCTGGCGTGGCCGCCATCTACGAGGAGGGCGCCCGCTGTATCGCCGGTACCTACGAGGTCGATGAGCTTCCGGACCACGAGGAGGCGTTCATGAAGCGCTACCTCAGCCCGGAGGAGTCGCGAAAGGCCTTCGCCGACCGCGGCTGGAAGCGGATCGTCGCCTTTCAGACCCGCAACCCGATCCACCGCGCGCACGAGCACGTGCACCAAGACAGCGCTGGAGATCACCGACGGGCTGATGATCCATCCCCTGATCGGCAAGACGAAGGCGGGCGACATCTCGGCGGAGGTGCGGATGCGCTGCTACGAGGTCCTGATGGAGGACTACTACCCGGCGGACCGGGTGATCCTGAACGTCTTCCCGTCAAAGATGCACTACGCGGGCCCGCGGGAGGCGATCCTCCACGCCATCGCGCGTCGCAACTACGGCTGCACCCACTTCATCGTCGGGCGCGACCACGCCGGGGTTGGCGACTACTACGGGACCTACGACGCGCAGGCGATCTTCGACGAACTCGACATCGACAAGCTCGGCATCCAGCCTCTCTTCTTCGAGCACACCTTCTGGTGCAACAAGTGCGAGGGAATGGCGTCGGGCAAGACCTGCCCGCACGGTCAGGAGGACCACGTCTTCCTGAGCGGCACGAAGGTGCGGGAGATGCTCGGCAACGGCGAAAAGCCGCCGCAGGAGTTCAGCCGCCCCGAGGTGGCTCAGATCTTGATCGACTCATACAAGGAAGAAGGAAATGGCTGACGACAAGGGCTTCACCCTCTGGTTCACCGGGCTTTCGGGCGCCGGCAAGACGACGATCTCCCACCTCGTGGAGACCGAGCTGCGCGCCCGCGGCTCGCGGATCGAGGTGCTCGACGGCGACGTGGTTCGCGAGAACCTCTCCAAGGGTCTCGGGTTCTCCAAGGAGGACCGCGACACCAACATCCGGCGGATCGCCTTCGTGGCGGATCTGCTCTCCCGCAATGGCGTCCCGGTGATCACCGCGGCGATCTCCCCCTACCGGGAGCTTCGCGATGAAGCGCGAGAGACGATGGGCGACCGCTTCATCGAGGTCTTCGTCAAGGCTTCGGTCGAGGTCTGCGCCGAGCGCGACGTGAAGGGCCTCTACGAGAAGGCGTTCAAGGGCGAGATCAAGGAGTTCACCGGCGTCTCAGACCCCTACGAGCCCCCGCTGAACGCGGAACTGACCCTGGACACCGAGCACGAGAGCGCGGAGGACTCGGCCCAGAAGATCCTCTCGCTGCTCGAGGAGCGGCAGCTGATCCCTGCGGCGCAACCGGCCTAGCCGGGGCGACGGGGCGGCAACTCGGGTTCGCCGAGGTCATAGGTCGGATAGGTCAAGAAGGAGTCGAACATCTCGTGGTTGGGGCCGTGAAAGTCAGAGGATGCGGTCGCCGCAAGGCCCCGATCCCTGCAGACCTCCAGCAGGAACTTCGTCTGCGCCCGGTCGTGCGCGGGGTAGAAGCACTCGACTCCGTCGAGGTCGAGATCGTCGATCAGCGCCGCCACATCGTTGGGGTCGTCCATGTCCCAGAAGGGGTGTGCCAGCACGGCGGAGCCCCCCGCGCCGTGGATGATCTCAACCGCCTCAGCCGCGTCGGGCCAGCGCCGCGAGACGAAGGCCTTGGCGCCGGGCACGAGCCACTCCTCGAAGAAGGCGCCCATGCCCTCGGGCTCGACGCCGGCGGCCTTGGCGATGTGCGGGCGGCCGACGGAGGAGGCATCTCCCGCCTGGGCGATCGCGTCCTCGAATCTGACCGGCACGCCCTGGGCGTTGAGCCGCTCGACGATCTCCTCGGCGCGCGTGACCCGCTCGCGCTGGGCGCGCTCGCAGGCCGACGCCATCGCGGTCGTGTCCACCCAGTAGCCCAGCATGTGCATGTCATCGATGCTTCCGTGAATGCAGGACATTTCGGCCGCCGGCACCAGCACGATGCCGGCCGACCTGGCTGCCTCCGAGGCCTCCGCGACGCCATCGACGGCGTCATGGTCGGTGAGCGCGAGCGTCGTCACCCCCGCCTCCACTGCGGCCGCCACCACCCCCGCGGGCGGCAGCTCTCCGTCGGAGAACGTCGAATGGCTCTGAAGGTCCATCATCGGCGGCGGAGCATATGAGGATCTCCGCAAAAGCCGACTACGCCGTGCGCGCGGCGGTCGAGATGGCTGCCGCAGGCGACGAGCCCGTCAAGGGCGAGAAGCTGGCGGAGGCCCAGGGGATTCCGCTCCAGTTCCTCGAGCACATCCTGCTCGAGCTGAAGCACGCCCGGCTGGTCAGGGCGCGTCGCGGCGCCCGAGGTGGCTACTGGCTCGCCCAGCCACCCGAGGAGATCACCCTCGCGAACGTGATCCGCGCAGTCGAGGGACCCCTCGCCAACATCCAGGACCAGGCGCCGGAGCAGACGAAGTACCCGGGCAACGCGCAGCAGCTCAGCGAGGTCTGGATCGCCGTCCGCGCCTCGCTGCGCCGCGTGCTCGAGCACGTCACGATCGCGGACCTCCGCGACGGCAAGATCCCGCCCGACGTGCTTGCGCTGACCCGGGACGAGGGCGCCCGGATCACCAGGTAACACCTGCAACTACCAAGTATCTGCACCCGTTAGGGGGGAATAGCGGCCTTCGCTATAGTCCTGCCCTCCTTTAGGACTCTTTCGGTCAAGAAAGGGAACAAGGTGGACAAGCGGCGTTCGTCCCAACGGCCGCGCTCCCCCCTCCAACTTCCATGGATCCAGCAATCATCTTCTTCGGCTTCGGCGTCGGCTTCCTCGTCGGGATGACCGGCATGGGCGGCGGCTCCCTGATGACGCCGCTGCTGGTCCTGCTCTTCGGGATCAAGCCGACGACCGCGATCGGCACGGACATCTTCTACGCGGCGGTGACCAAGACCGCCGGCAGTTGGCGGCACCTGAAGCTGAAGACCGTGAACCTGCCGCTGGTCTACTGGATGGCCGCCGGCAGCGTCCCCTCCGCGATCGCGGGCGTCTGGTTCCTCGACTACCTGAAGCGCAGGCTCGGCGACAACCTCGACGAGACCGTCTTCGCGATCCTCGCCGGCTGCCTGCTGGTGGTCGGCGCCGCCACCCTCCTCCGCGGCTTCTTCCTCGCCGACAAGATCCAGGAGCGGGACGACTTCGAGATGCACACCCGCCACAAGGTCGCGGCGGTAGGGATCGGGGCGACCACGGGCTTCGTGATCGGGCTGAGCTCCGCCGGCAGCGGCACGCTGATCGGGATCATGCTGATCGCCGTCTACCGGCTCACCCCAAGGAAGGTGGTCGGCACCGACGTCGTCCATGCCGCCCTCCTGCTCTGGGCAGCGTCCATCGCGCACATCTTCAGCGGCAACGTCGACTTCGGGCTGGCCGCCAACATCATGATCGGCTCGATCCCGGGCGTGGTGATCGGCTCGAACCTCTCGGTGAAGTGGCCGCAGGGCGCCCTGCGCTACGCGCTCGGATTCGTCCTGATCGGAGCCGGGATCACGATCATGAACAAGGCCAATACGGACCTCGTCCCCTGGGTGGTGGGCGGTGCGTCCCTCGCGGTCGTGGCCCTCTTCGCCGTGCAGATGGCTCTGACGAAGGAGGTCGAGCACGACCCGGAGGAGCATGCGGAGCTGGAGCGCAACGCGAGGCTGGAGCGCGAGCTCGCGGCGCGCGCACACGCCAGATCACGCCCGGAGCCCGCGGCAGCCAAGGACTAGAGCGCCCTAGCCTTCGCCTTCGCCCGCTTGACGCACTTCTTGCGGGCCTTGCCGCGGGACTTCTTCTTGCACCTCTTCTTCGCGGACTTGAGGTCGAACTGTGGAACCTGCGAGGAGGTTGGCGCTGGTGTGCTTGGCCCCCCGCCGCCCCCGCCGCCAGGCCCCGACGATTCATTCGGACAGGTGGGGAAAGGCCCGCTCCCGACGTATTTGACTCGCCAGAGGTTGGCCCCACGAGCGCTGCCGTCGTCTCCATCGTCCTTGTAGAGGTCGGTGAAGTAGAGGCCATCGGGACCGGCGGCGAGCCCCACCACGGTCTCGTGGCCGACGCCGTTGTACTCAACCAGCGGCGTTGCCGGAACCGAGCCGAATTCCCCGCTCGAATCGTGATCGAACTCGACGATCCGCTTGCCGAGCGCCTGTGGGCCCGACGCGTAGGTGGGGCCGGACTCGGCGACGTAGGCCTCATCCATATCGGAGGCGGGGAACCCACTCCCCTTGAAGGTCGCGCACTGCGTGAAGGCGATGTTGGTCGGGGCGTGCGGGGGCGACCAGTTGTAGAGCGCGTCCGTCCGCATGCTCTCGGCCGTCCCGTCCCAGCCGAAGTTCCAGATGCCGGCCGAGGGCAGGAACATCTCGGCCAGGCGATCGTTGTTGTCCGGCCCGTTCTCCACCTCGTAGTGGGCGCCGTTGGCCGCCCGCCACGCCCCTCCGAAGGGGTTGCGGAAGCCCTCGGCGACGACATAGTCGGCAGGGGAGTAGGCGCCATAGAACGGGTTACTGGACACCGGGGTCCCATCCAGGTTCACCCGGAGGATCTTGCCCAGGAAGTGATCCGGCTCCTGCGCCCAGTCGGGATGGGCCAACCCATCCCCTACGTGGACGTAGAGCTTGCCGTCGCTTGGCCCGATCGTCAGGTTGGAGATCTGGTGCGACGGCCCGGTCGGGTCCGGGAACAGACTGAGGATCCGCTTTCGCGAGCTGGCGGTCAGCCCGCCGTTGGTGCTGTGAAAGCGCAGGACCTCCCCGTAATGCTTCGATGAGGCCGCATACAGGGCGCTGGCGAAGACGTCGCCGGACTTGGGATCTACGGTGATCCCCGTGACCCCCTGCTCGCCCGATCCCGGGAAGGGGCCCGTCGGGTCGAAGTTGAGGAGATTGGTGGCGTAGTTGCTCACGTGGCCGTCTCGGGTGACCACCTTGATGGTCCCGTAGAGCTCGGTGACGTAGAGCAGCGGGTCGCCGGGATCGGCGCCCGGATGAGGGACGAAGGCGATGTCCACGGGCAGCCGCAGGCCGCCGGCGACCTGCTGGACCACATAGTCCGGCTGCTTCACCACCCACGGGTGCTCCGGGTCCCCCGGCGGGTTCGGCGGATAGGTGCTGAAGGGCCGCGTTGCCTCGGGGCTGGCGTCGCCGTTGTCGTCGTGGAACGTCGCGTGGAGGACGTAGTCGGTGTCGTCCTCGAGCGTGCTGTTGCCGTCGTAGGAGCCGATGAACTCCCCGTCCCCCAGATGGATGTGGACGTTCAGGGGCGACGGGACGCAGTCGGCATGCCAGATCTTCTCGGGGATACCTGGGTCCGCGGGTGCGGTCCAGATCGCCCAGTCCGAGCAGCCCTGGGGATCGCCGTCGGGATCGGAGTAGCCGTTCGCCTCCATGTGGACGTCGGCCGCGCTCAGCACCTCGTTGTCGAAGCTCGGCTCGATGATCGTCGGCGTTGCCGGAGGCGCGGCTGCGGCGGCCTGTGCGCCGATCGCGAATCCTCCGAACACGAACGCGATGGCGGCCAGGCGCCGAACTTTCGGCCGGTAGAGGTCCCTTTGCACCGGCTCACGGTAGAGAACGCGCTCACCGACTCGCATCCGCAATAACTACGGCTGGCCGCACACCGCCCCACGTCCCCGAACCGCCCGAGCCGCAATACTCCCCCGCCGTGTTCGAGAAAGTCCTGATCGCAAACCGCGGCGAGATCGCGATCCGCGTCGCCCGCACGCTGAACGAGATGGGTGTCGGCTCGGTCGCCGTCTACTCGGAGATCGACCGCCACGCCCCGCACGTCCGCGAGGCCGACGAGGCATTCCTGCTCGGGCCCGCCACGCCCGCCGAGAGCTACCTGAACGTCGAGAAGATCCTCGAGATCGCGTCCACCGCGGGCGCCGAGGCGATCCATCCCGGCTACGGCTTCCTCGCGGAGAACGCGGCCTTCGCCGCGGCCTGCGAGAAGGCGAAGATCACCTTCATCGGGCCCCCGCCGAAGGCCATCGAGGCGATGGGCTCGAAGACCCGCTCTCGCGAGCTGATGCAAAAGGCCGGTGTGCCGATCGTCCCCGGCGCGACCTCGCCCGTCGAGGACGTCGAGGCCGCGCTCAAGCAGGCGAAGGAGATCGGCTATCCGATCGCCTGCAAGGCGGCCGGCGGAGGCGGGGGCAAGGGCTTCCGAGTGGCCGTCGACGAGGAGTCGCTCCCGGATGCCTTCGAGGGCGCCGCCCGCGAGGGCGAGAAGTTCTTCAGCGACCCCACCGTCTACCTGGAGCGCTACCTGGAGGATCCCCGCCACGTCGAGGTCCAGGTGCTCGCCGACTCCAAGGGCAACGTCATCCACCTCGGTGAGCGCGACTGCTCTGTCCAGCGCCGCCACCAGAAGCTGATCGAGGAGTCTCCCGGCCCGCAGGTCGACGCCGAGATGCGCGAGCGGATCGGCAAGATCGCGATCGACGCCGCAGCGGCCGTCGGCTATCGCTCCGCCGGGACCGTCGAGGGGCTCCAGGTGGGCGACGACTACTTCTTCCTCGAGATGAACACCCGTGTCCAGGTCGAGCACTGCGTCACCGAGATGGTCACCGGAATCGACATCGTCCGCGAGCAGGTGCTGATCGCGGCCGGCGAGAAGCTCTCCATCTCGCAGGACGACGTCGAGCTCAGGGGCCACGCGATCGAGTGCCGGATCAACGCCGAGGCGGCGCACAAGAACTTCGCCCCGGCCCCGGGGAAGGTCGCCGTGTATCGCGAACCCGCCGGGCCCGGTGTACGGGTCGACTCCGGTATCGAGGCCGGCTCCGAGATCACTCCGATGTACGACCCGATGGTCGCCAAGCTGATCGTCTGGGACGTCGACCGTGAGCACGCCACCAGTCGGATGCTGAGGGCCCTGGGCGAGTACGAGGTCGAGGGCGTGACCACCCTGATCCCCTTCCACAAGGCGCTGCTGGCGACCAAGCAATGGGCGAAGGGCGAGACCTGCCGCGACCTGGTCGGCGACCGCGCCTGGCTCAAGGGCCTCGCCGCGGAGGAGACCGCCGAGACCGCCGTCCCGGCGGGTTCGGACGGGGAGAAGATCTCACGTGACTACGCGGTCGAGGTGGGCGGCAAGCTCTTTGAGGTGAAGGTGATCGGCGACGCCGCCTCGGCGCCCGTCGGGGCCGCCGCGGGGGGCGGAACGGGGCTGAAGCGCCCACCCAGGCGCGAGCGATCCGGTGGCGGCGGGAGCGCGGCGTCGGGCGACGAGCTGGTTTCTCCACTTCAGGGCAACGTCTTCAAGGTCCCCGTCGAGGAGGGGCAGGAGGTCTCCGAGGGGGATCTGGTCTGCGTGATCGAGGCGATGAAGATGGAAAACGAGATCACCGCCCACAAGGCCGGCAAGATCACGGCGCTCGCCGCCAAGGAGGGCGCCTCGGTCAACCCCGGGGACGTGCTCGCCAAGATCGAATAGGTTGGGCCGATGAGGCGGCTCCTGCTGCTGACCTGCTGCCTGACTCTCGCAGTGGCCGCTTCGCCCGCCTCCGCGAAGAAGCACAAGAAGCCAACGGGGCTCGGTCCGGTCGTGACCGCCACGGCCACGGGACCGGTCGTCACGACTCCAGCCGGGACCTCGGCCGCGACAGCCACCTGCCCGTCCGGCTTGCAGGCGGTGGGCGGGGGATTCTCGGCTCCGTTCGCACCGGGTGCCGGCCTCGTCGTAAACGAGTCCTATCGAAGCTCTCGCCATTCCTGGCGCGTCTCCGCGGTCCTCGTTTCCGGCTCGGGAGCGGCGACGGCCTACGCATACTGCCGCCGCAAGGCCATTCGCGTCACCGACGTCGCGGCGACGGACACGCTCGCAAGTGGCCCGGGCCAGAGCAGGCTCGTGGAAGCGGACTGTACGCCGAGGGACGTCGCGCTCAGCGGAGGCTTCCAGATGACGAGCGGTCCGCTGCCTGCACACCTCCCGATCCCCGAGCAGAGCATCGGCGGCGGGCCGGTGCCCGGGGGGAAGCCGCCGGTTGGGAATTGGCAGGTAGTGGCGCAGAACAGCTCTACCGGCGCGCAGACGATCACGGCGCACGTGTACTGCGCGACGGGCATCAAGGTCCCAGCGTTCAGGCAGGATCACGGCACCGCCACCGTCCCGGTGTTCGGTTCCCTGACCGAGACCTCGGTCTGTCCTCGGGCGCCCAAGGCGAAGAAGAGAAGGAGGAAGCTCAAGCCCGTGCTCTCGGCGGGCGCCTTCTACAGCCCGTTCAGCATCGGCATCGGGGTGCTTCCGGTGCACGCCGAAAGCCGGATCGTCGGCAACGGCTTCATCGACACGGCGGTCAACGGCGGCTCCGCCACCGGGACGATGACCGCGCAGAGCCAGGCGATGTGCTTTTAGTGCGAGGGTGCTCCGCAGCGAAGCGAGGAGCAACCCGTTTTATTTGGCGCCGAGCTTCGCAGCGGCCTCGCGGAGGTTCTTGACCGTTGCGTCCGGGGCCTTGCGCCCCTCGAGCTTCTCACCGTTGCGATTCACCCAGATCACCGGCACATTCAGCTTCAGGGCGGGACCGACGTCCGACTCGTAGCCGGCGGCGATGTGGACCCAGCCCTTCTTGCCGCCGATCCGGCGGGCGCACTCGCGCAGGTGGGTCGGGTCGGGCTTGTAGCTGCGGACCTGCTGCGCGGTGACGACCAGGTCTAGCTCAGTTCGGAGGTGCCGCCTGGAGATGCCGAGCAGCTTGTCGTCGACGTTGGAGATGATCCCGATCTCGTAGCGCTCCCGAAGGCGGTCCATCGCGGCGTTCGCCTCGCGAAAAGGGGGCCAGGCCGCCACGCTGTCCGGAAGGAACTGGGCGCGGGAGGGCTCGATCGTCCAGTCGATCTCCTCGGCGGCCTGCACGGCGGCCCTGCGCAGGACCTCGGCGTAGAGCTCGTAGGAGCCGGACATGATCTGCGCCTGCTTCTCGAAGAAGCTCTGCAGGAACGCCCCCTCGTCGATGGTGAGGCCGTCGCGGTCGGCCTCCCTCTTGAAGGCATCGGTGATGCCCTTCTCCCAGTCGATCAGGGTGCCGTAGCAATCCGTGGTCACCCACTTGATGTCTTTCAGCTTTGGAAGGGCCATGAGAGCCGCGGGATTATGGCAATTTGCATTCTTCGGGGCCTGTCCCGTCGGGGGGTGCGATCCGCGGCGGGACAGGCCCAAGGCGCTGCCGACCCCCTCCGCGGGCCTGACAGAGCCTCGTGTACCCTCTCGCGGCCTTGGATCTGCTCGAGTATCAGGGAAAGCAGCTATTCGCTCGCCACGGGGTCCCCGTACCCGACGGAAGGGTCGCCGACACCGTCGAGGCGGCCGTCGAGGCGGCCGAGGAGATCGGCTACCCGTGCGTGATCAAGGCGCAGGTCCAGATCGGCGGGCGCGGCAAGGCGGGTGGGATCAAGGTGGCGGAGAACCGCGCCGAGGCCGAGGAGCACGCCAACGCCATCCTGGGCATGGACATTCGCGGCCCACGTGGTGAGGGCCCGTTCACCGTCCACCAGGTCTGGGTCGAGGGCGCGTCCCAGATCGACGCCGAGTACTACGCCTCGATCATCCTCGACCGCTCCGCCAAGAAGCTGCTGGCGATGCTTTCGACCATGGGCGGCATGAACGTGGAGGAGATCGCCGAGAAGGACCCGGACGCGCTGGTCCGCCGCCACGTCGAGCCCTCCGAGGGATTCGGCGATTCGCAGGCGGCCGCCCTGGCCTCCGACGCAGGCGTGACGGACGACGCTCGTGAGAAGACCGCGGCCATGATGGTCCAGCTGTACAACGCCTTCAACGAGAGCGACGCGACCCTGATCGAGGTCAATCCGATGGTCGTGACCAAGGACCGCGACGTCATGGCCCTCGACGCGAAGGTGACGATCGACAACTCGGCGCTGTTCCGCCACGAGGACCTGGCCGACCTCGAGGAGGGCTTCATCGAGGATGAGCAGGAGCGAATGGCCAAGGAGAAGGGCCTCACCTACGTGAAGCTCGACGGCGACATCGGGATCCTCGGCAACGGCGCCGGGCTCTGCATGTCGACCCTCGACGTCGTCGCACAGGCCGGCGGCTCCCCCGCCAACTTCCTCGACGCCGGCGGCGGCTCCAAGGCGGAGGCGATCATCGACGCCCTCACGGTGATCACCTCGGACCCCAAGGTCGTCGCGATTCTCTTCAACATCTTCGGCGGCATCACCCGCTGCGACGAGATCGCCAAGGGCATCATCGAGGCCTCGCAGCAGATCGAGATCGGCGTGCCACTGGTCGTCCGCCTCGACGGGACCAACTCCGAGGAAGGGCTCGGCCTGCTCGCCGACGCCGACCTCCCGAACCTCCACGTGGAGAAGACGATGCTCGGCGCCGCGGAGAAGGTCGTCGAGCTCGCGAAGGCGGAGGCCTAGGCCCATGTCGATCATCGTCGGCGACGACACGAAGCTCGTCATCTCGGGCCTGACAGGGCGCGAGGGGACCTTCCACGGCCTGCGCAACCGCGACTACGGCACCGACGTCGTCGCCGGTGTCACCCCGAAGAAGGGTGGCCAGGACGTCGAGGGCATCCCGGTGTTCGACACGATCAAGGAGGCCGTTGACGAGCGCGGCGCGAACACGTCGATGATCTTCGTTCCCGCCCGGTTCGCCGCCGCGTCGATCAACGAGGCGATCGACGCCGGCGTCGGGACCGTGATCGCGATCACCGAGCACATCCCGGTCCACGACATGCTCGCCACCTACTGGAAGGCGCGCGACGCCGGCGTCCGGCTGATCGGCCCGAACTGCCCCGGCGTCCTCAGCCCGGGCAAGGCGAACGTCGGCATCATCCCGGCGCAGTTCTTCGAGCAGGGCTCGATCGGTGTCGTCTCCAAGTCGGGGACGCTGACCTACCAGATCGGCAACGAGCTGAAGCAGGCCGGCCTCGGCAACTCCACGATCGTCGGGATCGGCGGCGACCCGATCGTCGGCTCGGACTTCATCGACGTCCTCACCCTGTTCGAGGACGACGACGAGACCGAGCTGATCGTGATGGTTGGCGAGATCGGCGGCGACGCGGAGGAGCGGGCCGCCGAGTTCATCGCCGATCACGTCTCGAAGCCGGTCGTCTCCTACATCGCGGGCTTCACCGCTCCGCCCGGCAAGCAGATGGGTCACGCCGGGGCGATCATCTCGGGATCCTCCGGGACCGCCGAGGCGAAGAAGGTCGCCCTCGAGGCTCAGGGGATTCGGGTGGGGAAGAGCCCGACCGAGACGGCGCAGCTCGCCGCCGAGACGATCGGCGCCAGGACCTAGCGCCTAAGCGGTCTTCTGCGAGGCGCGGCGGCGGAGCTTCGCACGCGCCTTGGCGGCCCGCTTCTGCTCCTCGCTCTTGGTCAGCGCCCTCTTGCGCGGACGTTCTTCCCCTGACGCCTCCGCGGGTGCGGGCGAGGGGGCCTCGACCGGTGCGGGAGAGGGAGCATCGACCGGTGCGGGCGACGGTGGCTCGGCTGGAGCCGGAGCCGGTTGCGGCGCGGCTTTCGGACCCGTGGTCCGCTTGACCTGGTCCTGCTCGAGGCTGCCGCCCAGCAGCTCCTTCGCCGCGCGCACGGCCTCCTTGGGAGTCAGGTAGGTCGCCCAGGAGACAATCTTGGAGTCCTCCACCACCCAGAGGCCGCCGAAGCGGCGATCGATCTCGGCGCCCTCCTTGGGCTTTCCCCGCTCGCGGCAGATGCCGACGACGTTGCCGGGCCCAACCTCGGCGATGTCCTCAATCTCGAACCGGTACTGCTCCCAGTCGTCGAGGTAGCGGCGCATCGCGTGCTGCACCTCGTCGTGACCCCAGACGAGGTCACCGTCGGGTCGCGACGCGCGCTCGTCCCAGCGAATCAGCGGGGCGGCGAGCCCCAGGGCGATCTCGCAGTCCCCATTGCCGTAGGCCTGCAGCGCGATCTTGACCAACTCGAGCGATGCGGGCATCGGGCAACAGTATTGCCAAAGCATCGGCCGCTGCGAATTCGATCTGGGCCGGAATGGCGTCCATGCCGGCCGGAGGGCGTCTTGCCCGGATCAGCGGCCTTCATCCCCCGCGCCGGCGATTATGGCACCGTTCGTATACTCGAAGCGCCAGTGGCCGAACGGACCATCAGCTTCGCGCGGGGTGCTCCCAGCGCCGACATCCTCCCCCACGACGCGGTGCGTGAGGCGGCGGCGCATGCTCTGGATTCGGACTGGGAGAAGGCGCTCAGCTACGGCACCGGGCGTGGCCACCTGGGACTCTGCGAGTGGATCGCCGAGCTGCACGGTGCGCAGCCCGAGCAGGTCATGGTCACCAACGGCTCGATGGAGGGCGCCGCGCTTCTCTTCCGTCACCTCGTTTCCGAGGGAGATCGCGTCGTCATCGAGCAACCCACCTACGACCGCACCCTGCTCCTCCTACAACAGGCCGGCGCCGACCTGGTGGGCGCTCCGCTCGAGGCGGACGGCGTCGACCCGGCCGCGATCGAGTTGGCGTGCGGCCAGGGAGAGGTGAAGCTCGCCCACGTCATCCCCAACTTCCACAACCCGGCCGGCTGCACCCTCTCGCTCGAAAAGCGGAGCGCGCTGGTCAAGCTCGCGGCCGACAACGGCTTCACCCTCTTCGAGGACGACCCTTACCGCCTGATCAGCTTCGATGAGTCACGCGGCGAGACGATGCTGGACATGGACACCGCCGACCGGGTGATCCATGCGTCCTCGTTCTCGAAGTCGGTCAGCCCCGGCGTTCGAGTCGGGTATCTGGTCGGGCCGACGGAGCAAATCGCGACGCTCGCCAAGCGGGCGAACGAGACCTACATCTCGCCGAACATGCTCGCCGAGTCGATCGTCTTCGAGCTCTGCCGCTCCGGCGGGTTGGAAGAAAACCTCAGGGTCGTGAACGCGGCGCTCCGCGAGCGACGCGACGCGCTGGTCGAGGCGCTCCGCGAGCACATCCCGGAGGCCGAGTTCGTGGTGCCGGAGGGCGGCTACTTCCTCTGGCTGGACCTGAAGGACGACGTCGACACCGAGGCGCTCCTCGCCGAGGCCAAGGAGGAGGGCGTCACCTTCGTCGCGGGACCGGATTTCATGCTGGACGGCGGTACCTCCAGCCTGCGGCTCTCGTTCGCCCCCGTGCCGGCCGACGAAGTGGCCGAGGGTGTCCAGCGCCTCGCCCGCGCTCTGGAGCGCCTACGCGAAAGCGCCTCCGGCGCAAGAGCGGCCTAGGCCCGGTCCCCGAGGATCTCCCGGGCACGCCGGTAGAGGTTGAGGTCCTCCGCGCGGGTCGGGTAGGGCTTGCGGCGCTGCTCGTTGCGGTGGGCCTCGATCGCCCTGACGATTGAGACCAGCCGGCGCTCGGCGATGTTGCGGTCGGTGATCAGTGTGCTGGTGCTTGCTTCCATTATTTCCCCGTTTGTTGAGTGACTTACTCGACTAAGGTTTGGTCGATCGTAGCAAGGAGTCTGCGCCACCTACCTCAAGCGGTCGCTAAGAGGTGGTAAACGGCTTCAGCGCCCGTAGCGATCGCTGGAGATGACCAGCTGCTCGGGCAGGGGCGCCCGCGGCGCCGGCGCGGGATCGGCCCGGACCGAGACCGTCTCGGCGACGCTCTTGGAGACCGGGTGCTTCCCGTCGTCGGAGCCGACCACGACCTCATCGTCGCTCGAGCTCTCGAGCTTTCCCTTCAGGCCGGGGTGGATCCCGGTCCCCTTCAGGTAGTGGAGGATCTCCTCAGCCTCGTTCTCGAAGCGCAGGATGACCACATCGGCACCGGGCTCGACGTCCGCCAGAAGGACGCCCTGCTCGCGGGCTCCCTCGACGATCGGGTGTCCATGGGGGCAGGTCTTCGCATCGCCGATCGCGGCGAGCATCCTCTCCTCCAGAACGGGGGACATCGCGTGCTCGAGCCGCTCGGCCTCCTCGTGGACTTCGTCCCAGGGGATGCCGAGCACGTCCGTGAGGAACCGCTCGATCAGGCGATGGCGCCGGACGATCGCCTGCGCCTCGCCGCGACCGCGCTCGGTGAAGGTGAGGGACTTGTCGTCGGCGCGCTCGACGTAGCCGTCGCCCTCCAGCCGTCCGATCATCTCGTGGACGGTGGGCGGGGAGAGCTGCATCGCCCGCGCGATGTTCGCGCCGTTGATCTGCAGCCCGGCCTCCTCCAGCCAGAACATCGTCTGCAGGTACTCCTCCTCCGCGACCGTCGCTTGAGCCATTGGAACCAGCCTACTAGGGGGTCTAGGCCCGACTTCGCCGCTTCTCGAGCGAGCGGCGCAGGGCCTCGAGGCGATCGTCCCACTCGGCGCTCACCATCTGGATCCAGTGAGCGGCCTCGTCCAGAGGCTGCGGGCGGAGCTTGTAGTGGGTCTCACGGCCGATGCGAGAGGCGCTGACCAGATCCGCGCCGCGCAGGGCCGATAGATGCTTGGCGACCGCCTGGCGCGTCATCGGCAGCTGGGCGGCCAGCCCGCTCGCCGTGACGGTGCCGCCGCGCGCCAGCGTCTCCACCACGCGCCTGCGGGTCGGATCGGCGAGCGCGACGAAGACCGCGTCGACGTGTCGGTGCGCTGGAGCCCTCAAGCGACGGGTGCGAGCCTCAGGGAATGGCGCAGGCGCGCGAGCCTGGATCCCCAGCCGGCGGCGGCAATCGCGGTCGGCCCGATCGGAGTCTCAACAACGGTCACCCGCGTCCCGGCGGGCAGTGCCTCGATCGTGAACTCGACGAAGCTCTCGCCCTCGCCGGGGCGCGACCAGGTGAATGCCAGGCGCTCGTGCTCCTCGACCGTCTCGACCGTGCCGGCTCGCTCATCGTCGCCGTCGCGGACGGCGATCTCGCCACCTTCGGCCGGATCGAGCTCGACCTCGGGGGCCATCCACTCCTCCAGGCGATCCCCATCGGTGAGGGCCTCCCAGACCTCCTCGGGAGTAGCCTCGACGAGAGTGTCGCGCTCGACCCACGGCGCTTTCTCATCGCTTAACTTCGCGTCTCGCAACCTCATAGTTGCCTATGCTACCGTAGATAGCGCAACCGATTGGTTGCATACCAACTGAGGAGGTCCCGGATGCCGCTGGTCCCCATGGTCGTCGAGCAGAGCGCCCGCGGCGAGCGCTCCTTCGACATCTACTCCCGCCTGCTCGGCGAGCGGGTCGTCTTCCTCGGCTCGGCGATCGACGACCAGGTCGCCAACCTGATCGTCGCCCAGATCATCCACCTCGAGTCGGAGGACCCGGATAAGGACATCTCCCTCTACATCAACTCGCCGGGCGGGGTCGTCTATTCCGGCATGGCGATCTACGACGCCATGCAGTTCGTCAAGCCCGACGTGCGGACCATCTGTTACGGCATCGCGATGTCGATGGGAGCGCTGCTGCTTGCAGGCGGCGCCAAGGGCAAGCGGATGGCGTTGCCGAACTCGCGGATCCTGATCCACCAGCCGACCGGCGGGTTCGAGGGGGTGGCGTCGGACATCGAGATCCACGCCAGGGAGACCCTCGACCTTCGGGACCGGCTCGACGCCATCTACGCGAAGCACACGGGCAAGTCCAAGAAGCAGGTCCACGAGGACATGGACCGGGACCGCTTCTTCAAGGCGGACGAGGCGGCCGAGTACGGGCTGATCGACCGGGTGATCGAGCAGCGGGAGCTGGAGCAGCGGCGCACCGGCTTCGCCGCGCAGAACGGCGAGGGTTAGGCGAGCATCCGCTCGACGTCCTCGAGCACTCGGCGAAAGCCGCGGGTGAGCACCGGCCGCCAGACCAGCTGCTGGAGGCCACCCACCACCGGCGTTGGCACCGTGAAGCTGGATCGCCAGTCGACGCGTGTCGCACCGCCCTCCGGCGTCAGCGTGATCGCGCCGCCGCGATGCTCGAATGGGACGTTGAGCTTCACGATCAGGTAATCGAGCCGGGTCGGGCGCTCGAAGGCGGTGATCTCCTCGTCGAAGCTCAGGGGCCGCACCTTCACACGTCGGAGCGCGCCCACCCCGTTGGGCGGCGGCTCCCCCTCGCGCAGGAGCTCCGAGGCGTTGATGGGGCGGAACCGGTCGTAGTTGGCGTGGTCGGCCAGCAGATCGAAGATCGGCTCGGGGGGCCCGGGGATCGTGCGCGTGACGTGGACACTTCGCATCAGGCGCCCGCCAGCGTAGAGACGACGGCCTCGTAGACGCCGTCGCCCATCTTGCCCTCGGTGACGGTGACGTTGGGACGGCCGGCGATCGCCTCGGCCAGGGCCGGATCGCGCTCCGGCCCGTTGGCGGGCACGAAGAAGCGGCCGACGACGTCGGCGACGGCGAGGTCCTCGACGGAATCCCCGATCGCGATGCACTCCTCCGGCGCGTAGCCGCGCGCCCGCATATGGAAGACGACGGCGTTTGACTTGCTGGCCGCCTCGGGCAGCAGGTGGTAGGCGTGGGCCGGGCCCTCGATGCCGTCCATGGGAGCGAATATCGCACCGTTGTCGATCAGCCGGAGGCCGGTGTGGCCGCGGTCGGCCAGCAGGCGATTGGCCTCGCCGGTGTCGACCTTGCCCTTGAAGAGCAGCGACAGCTCCCGCTGGCGGTGCCAGGGGCTGTGCCACTCCAGCCGCCCGGAGAAGTGCTCGAAGAGCTGATCGGGGATCCCGCGGTCGACCATCGTCTCGGCGAGCGTCTTGCCCGGCTCGGTCTCGGCGTCGCCGACCAGGATCGTCTTCTCGCCGTCTATGACCACGGCGCAGCCGACCTCGTAGATGTACGAGCGCTGGCCCATCAGCCGCGCGTCCTCGAGCACCTGCGCCTCGCGGCGGCCCGACTTGACGACGACCTCGACGCCGGCGCGATGGCAGGCCTCGAGCATGCGGGCCTGGAGCATCGAGAACTCCCCCTCGGAGTCCCGGAAGAGGGAGCCCCAGCGCCCGAGCAGGGTTCCGTCGAGGTCCGTGTATACGCAGCGGAGTGCCAAGCCGCCAACGGTATTGGGTCTATCCGAGGGTGCTCCGCAGGAGTAACCCGTTTAATGGTGGGCGTGGCTACGCCGTGGCAGCTCAAGGGCCGGGCGCTCGAGCTCGAGGAGCCCGCCGGAGTCGGGATCGTCAACGTCACCGAGGACTCGATGTTCGAGGGAGCACGGAGCGGGACGCCTGAGCGGGCGGTCCAGGACGGCGTCGCCCTGGCCGAGGCGGGCTTCGACATGCTCGACGTGGGTGCCGTGGCGGCGCGCAGCGGGCCGCCGGTTCCGCCGCTGGAGGAGGCTGCGAAGCTGATCCCGGCGATCCAGGGCCTCGCCGCCCAGACCGAGCTGCCACTCTCGGCCGACACCTTCTCCCCGGAGGTGGCTGAGCGGGCGCTCGAGGCGGGCGCGGTCGCGATCAACGACATCGGCGGGGGCGGTGAGGAGATGTTCCAGGTCGCCGCCGACTCCGGCTGCGGGCTGGTGATCATGCACATCGAGGGGCCACCGCGGGAGGACAGGGCCATCCCGAACTACGAGGACCCCGTCGACCACCTGCGCGGCTGGTTCTCGGGCCGCATCGAGGCCGCGCTGGCGCGCGGCGTCGGCGAGGATCAGATCGCACTCGACCCGGGCCTGGACTTCGACCTGTCGCTGGAGGACGACCTGGAGGTCCTGCGCAGGCTCGGGGAGCTCAAGGAGCTCGGTCGGCCGCTGTACGTATCCCTCTCACGCAAGGACTTCCTCGGAGCCCTGCTCGCCGGGTCCTGGGAGTCACGGCTGCCGGCGCCGGACCGCGAGTGGGCCACGGCGGCCGCGACCGCTCTCGCCGTGACGGCCGGCGCGGACCTCCTGCGGCTGCATGACGCCAGTGCCCTCCAGGCGATGCGAATCGCGGCCGCGATCGAGGCACCGCGGGGAGCGCAGGTTGGCTAGCCCCGCGGTGGCGGGCGGAGCCTGGGAGCCGGCCCTCCGGCCGGCCCGGGAGGACGGGCGCCTGGTCGCCGAGTCGGCCGAGCCCGCGACGATGGCGAAGCTCACCGGGCTGCCGGACTCGCTCGATCCGGCGCTGGCCGAGGCGCTGTCGGGAGCCGGGATCGAGTCCCTGTACTCGCACCAGGCGGCCGCGTACGAGACGGCGCGCCGCTCCAACCTGATCCTGACGAGCGGCACGGCCTCGGGGAAGTCGCTGTCGTTCAACCTGCCCGTGCTCGACGGCATCGCCCGGGATCCCAAGCGCCGGGCGTTCTACCTATATCCGACCAAGGCCCTGGCTCAGGACCAGGCCCGCAAGCTCGGCGAGCTGCGCCCCCCGGGGCTCCGCGAGGCGATCTACGACGGCGACACGCCGCGGGAGGACCGGCCATCCATCCGCCGCCGGGCCAACCTGGTCCTAACCAACCCGGACATGCTCAATGTCGGAGTCCTCCCTCATCACAAGCGCTGGGGCGACTTCCTCGCCAACCTCGGCTGGGTGGTGGTCGACGAAGCGCATACCTACCGAGGCGTCTTCGGCTCCCACGTGGCGAACGTGCTGCGGCGCCTGCGGCGCGTGGCACGGATCTACGGCTCCGAGCCGCGGTTCGTCCTCGCCTCGGCGACGATCGCCAACCCGGGCGAGCTGGCAGAGCGGCTCACGGGCCTGCCCTTCGAGCTGCTCGATGACGATGGGGCGCCCCGGGCCGGCCGAGAGATCGGGATGTGGAACCCGCCGGTGATCGAGCAGCACACGATGACCCGGCGCTCGCCGGTATCGGAGGCGGCCGACCTGCTGGTCGAGCTGGTCTCCCGCGGGGTGCGGACGATCTGCTTCATGCGCAGCCGGCGGGGGATCGAGCTGATCAACCGCTTCGCCTCTATGAAGCTCGCCGAGGAGGGCAATGGAGACCTCGCCGACCGGATCGCGCCGTACAGGGCGGGGTACACGCCGCAGCAGCGGCGCGAGATCGAGTCGCAGCTCTCCTCGGGCGAGCTGCTCGCCGTCGCCGCAACGGACGCGCTGGAGCTGGGGATCGACGTCGGCGAGCTCGACGCTGCCATCTGCGTGAACTTCCCCGGCACCGTCGCCAGCCTGCGCCAGATGTGGGGCCGCGCGGGAAGGCGGAAGCGCGGGCTCGCCGTCTACGTCGCCGGAGAGGACGCCCTCGACCAGTTCTTCTGCCGCCACCCCGACGAGTTCCTGGAGCGCCCGGTCGAGGCGGCGATCCTCGACCACCGCTCCGAGCAGATCCAGATGCAGCACCTGCTCGCGGCGGCCTACGAGTCCCCGCTCGGGCCGGACGACGACGAGATCCTCGGGGAGGGATGGCAGCAGCGGGCCGAGCGGCTGGTGACGGCCGGAGAGCTGCGGCGCGGCCGGGGTGAGCGCTACCTGACGCGCACCGGCGATTTCGTCGCCGGGCGGATCGCGCTGCGGTCCTCATCGGTGGACAGCGTCGCAGTCGTCGACGCCTCCTCGGGCGAGATGCTCGGCAACGTCGAGGCCGAGAGGGCCTTCTCCACGGTCCACCCTGGCGCGATCTACCTGCACCTCGGGCGCTCCTACGAGGTCTCCGAGCTCGACGTCGGCTCGCGGCGGGCGATCGTCAAGCCCTTCGAGGGCGACTACTACACGCAGGTGAAGAAGGAGACCGAGGTCTACGTCGAGGGGATGGAGAGACAGCGGCAAACCCTCGGGGTGGAGCTCAGCTTCGGGACCGTCTCGGTCTCGGAGCAGGTGATCGCCTACCAGCGCAAGCGGCTCGGGGACAACAAGGTGATCGACATCGTCTCCCTGGATCTGCCCGAGCAGAACTTCGTCACCCAGGCGCTCTGGTACGTGATCGGCGACCGGATGGCGGCGGCGCTTCCAAGCGAGGTCCTGCTCGGGGCCCTGCACGCCTCCGAGCACGGCCAAATCGCGGTCCTGCCGCTGATCGCCATGTGCGACCGCTGGGACATCGGCGGCCTCTCCACCAACATCCACCATCAGACCGGCTCCCCGACGATCTTCATCTACGACGGGCATCCGGGCGGCGTCGGGATAACCCGGCTCGGCTATGAGAAGTTCGAGCGACTCGTCACCGACGCCGATCGCCTGATCCGCGAGTGCCCCTGCGACGACGGCTGCCCCTCCTGCGTGCAGAGCCCCAAGTGCGGCAACCTGAACGAGCACCTCCACAAGGGCGGGGCGCTGGAGCTGATGGGGCAGATGCTGGCGGAGGGGAAGGCAAAGGCCTCGTGACCCAGAGAGCCCAGATCTCGGTGATCGGGGCGTCGGAGGGCTCGGACGAGATCCTTCGCGACGCCGAGGCCGTCGGCCGCGGGATCGCCGAGGCGGGCGCGGTGCTCGTCTGCGGCGGCCTAACGGGTGTGATGGAAGCCGCTTCGAAGGGCGCGTCTGATGCGGGCGGAACCGTCCTGGCCGTCCTCCCCACGCTGTCGCCGGCGGACGCCAACCCCTACGTCACCCACGCGGTCGCCACGGGGACGGGTCACGCCCGCAACCTGGCGGTGGTGGCCTCCGGCGAGGCCGTGATCGCGGTCGGAGGCGAGTGGGGGACGCTCTCCGAGATCGCGTATGCGCGCAAGCTCGGCAGGCCGGTCGTCGCGATCCAGAGCTGGACGCTCCGCAACCACGCCGGCACCGACCTGGGGATCGTGCAGGCGGAGAGCCCGGAGGAGGCAGTCAAGGCGGCCCTGTCCGCAGCGGTGATCGAGCCGAGCTCGGACGATCGCACCGAGACGGCCGACGACGTCCTCGACCAGCCCGACGTCGATCGCAGCTAGGACGACGGGTAGCGCGCCCGCAGGGCAAGGATCGCGAAGGCGTGCGACCAGGCGAGGGGCGTGGTCGAGGTGGGGCGCCCGCTGCGCGCGTCCACCCGCTCCGGCAGGGTCCCAGCAGGCGTCTCGGCCCGGTGCAGCTCGGCCAGCAGCCTGTCCGCCGCCCGCCTCTCCCCCAGCTCCACGAGGGCCCAGGCCGACCATGCGGTGGGAGCGGTCCAGACCTCGCCTGGGGTCCAGCCCTCGATCGGCGGGATGCCGTAGGGCGTCGAGTCGCGGGCCAGAGCGAGGAGGGTCTTCCGGACGGCGGCATGCAGGCCCGGGGCGGGGAAGACCGTCGCCGACCAGGCGGCCGAGGAGTCGAGCTGATCGCCGCCCTGCTCGCGAACCAGACCGCGCGGAGTCAAGAAGCGCCGCTCGATCTCGGCTGCCGGGACGCCGGCCGCGATCGCGTTGCCGAGCAGATCTCCGCTGACGTTCTCGCCGTAGTCCTGGTGGTCGCGCCAAGCGGGTGGCCCTGCGGCGTGCCGCCCCCCGGTGGCAGCCGCTGCGGCCGACACCCAGCCGGCGGCGTCCCCCGCCTCGGGCCGGCCCGGGACGCGATCGCCGTCGGGATGGAAGCGGGCGCCATCGAGGTCCAAGCCGCTGAGGAAGCCGGCGACGCGCCTGGCCTCGGAACGGAGCCCGGCGGCTTCGAGCGCAATCCCTCCAGCGGAGGCGTCCCGTGGCCAGACGTAGTCCCAGCCGTCGCGCGCGCCGGCGATCATCGCTCCGGTTCGCGGGTCTGTGAGGTCGACCAGCACCCGGACCGAGCGCAGGTAGAGGCGCCGGGCCCAGCGCGGGGCGCCCGGGCCCAGCGCTCTGGTGTGTCGTCGGACCTCCACGCGGGAGAACGGCCCCGACCGCGGAATCCCGAATTGGGGCGAAGGCAGCGCCGTTTCGATCGGCTTCGGGGGCTGCTCGGTCGCGCCCGAGACGGAGGCGGCGACGAAGGCTGCAGCGACGACCGCGACGATGCTCCGCATCACGGCTCGGACGCTAGCCTTTGCGCCCCGGCGAGGTAGCTCAGTTGGTAGAGCACACGACTGAAAATCGTGGTGTCGCCAGTTCGATTCTGGCCCTCGCCACTCACCTGGCCTTAGTCGGGAACGATCGCCACGACGCGAGCGGGAGCGGCACTGCCTCCCTCAAGCCGGAGCGGGAAGCAGGCGACCCGGAATCCCTCCGAGGGGAGGGTGCCGAGGTTGCAGAGCCGCTCGATCTGGGAGTAGTCGAGGTCGACCTGGTGAGCCTCCCAGAAGACCCCGGCCTCGCCCGAAGCCTTCGCCCGCTCGGCCTGCATGTGCAGTGGGGCGTCCCAGCCCCAAGCGTCGATCCCCATCACCCGCACCCCCTGGTCGTGGAGCCAGCGGGTGGCTTCGGCGCTCACCCCTGGGCCGCGGGCGATGTAATCGAGTTCCTCGTAGAAGCGGTCGCGCCCGGTGTACACGAGCACGATGTCGAGAGGGCGCAGGTCACGCGGGAGCCGCCCCCGGAGGTCAGCGGCCGAGAGCGCCTCGCCGTCGCCGCGGTCGGTTGCGTCGATCACGACGCCCGGCGCGTAGAACCACTCGAGAGGGAGCTGGTCGATCGTCCGCGCCGGCTCGCCGCCGATCCGCGAGTTGTAGTGCCACGGCGCGTCGACGTGAGTGGAGTTGTGGGTGCCGAAGCGGAGGAACGTCTCGGTCGCCCACCCCTCGCCGTCCCGGAGGAGCTCCGGAGGGACGCCGAAAAGCGTCTCGATCGCCTTCGCGCCGGCGGCGTGGTCCTCGAAGGAGATCTCAGTTCGGAGCACCTCCGGTAGCTCCGGCGGGTCCGGCCGGATCGGGGCCGAGAGGTCGATCAGCGGCATTTAGCGAGCCCGCTCCTCGAAGCGCCGCTCGAGATTCTCGACCGTTTCCTCCAACGCCCTCCTCACCGCGCGGCGGAAGATAGTCCGGTCGAAGTAACCACGCAGTCCCCGCCGCGGCCGGTAGCTGACGACGAGCCGGTAATCGAACCCGTTGCCGACCTCGGAGAAGTGCCGCTCGTGCTCGGCGGGAGGGAGGCCACGCTGCTCGCTTCTGTAGGAGACCAGCCTGTAGGGCTCAAGCTTCCCCAGGGTCATCACCAGCTCGGTCGGGCGTCCCATCATCCGCAGCGACAGTCTGGCGCGATCCCCGACCCGCCCCCAGCGCGACCCGGGCTCGATCGCGACCAGGCCTGGCCAGTACTCGGACCAGTTGGCGGAGTCCGTGATGTAGTCGAAGCCCTCCCGGAGCGGGACGGCGAAGCGATGGTCGACCGCGACCGCGATCACTCCGTCGCGCCCGCCCGCCAGGGAATCTGCGCTCACGCCTCCGCCTGTCCGATCGCGTGGAGTTCGCGAACGCGGTCGAGTGCGCGCAGCGTCCCATCCGGTAGGACCTCGTAGTCGACCGAGTCCGAGAGCGCCGGCGTGTACGCGTGAATCGACAGGGCGACGCCACAGCTGGGGTCGTGTTTGACCCGGTGGACGTAGTCGGGGCCGAAGCTGAACGCCGTCTCGGCGCGCCGGCCGTGGGTGTGCTGGGTGACGACCTGTCCGTCGACGGCCTCGATCGAGTCCTCGACCAGCCGGCCGCTGCAGACGAACACCGCTCCGCTAGCGCCGCCGTGGTCGTGGAAGACGGTGTCCTGGCCTGCCGCCCAGCCGAACAGGGCGATCTCCAAGTGAGGGGTCTTGTAGAGCATCCGGTGGCTGCGTCGCTCCGGGTCGAACTTGACGGCATGGCCCCACAGCCAGGGGGACTTACCGACGTCGGTGACGATCTCCTCGAGCTCCTCGAGAGTCTCAGGGGACGCCGTCATCAGTCCCTCGTCAAGCCATCCGGTCAACCCGAGCGGCGCGCTCCAGGTCTCCATTGCCATCGTCGTCCTCCTGTCGTCGGGGTTCACCACCTCTAGGGACGGCGCGCCGCCCCGGGACTCAACGCGGACCGCGACGGTTCCGTGATGCCGGGAATCCGGGCGGGTCGTCGTCCCCCGCGAAGCTCGCGTTGGATGGCCCTCGCCGCCCGCCGCGCCTCCTTGCCCATGTAGCCGAGCCCGCCGGGGCGCTGCAAGTAGCCGATGAAGCGCAGACCCTCGGCGGCCGGGCGCGGGCCGATTGCCGTCGGCATGCCGCGCTCACCCAGCACCCCGAGGTGGCCCAGCAGCGGCTCGAGCTCCCGCCGGTACCCCGTCGCGCAGATCACCGACTCGGTCTCGACCTGCGTTCCGTCGGCCAGCTCGACCCCGCTCGAGTCGAGCGAGTCGACAGGCGCGACAACCTCGATCCGACCGTCCTTGATCGCCTCGATCACCTCGGCGTCGACGATCGCGGGAACCTTGCCGCGCATCCGCAGGTCGGCGAACACCCCCCGCTCGGGCGCCGGCAGGCCATACTCGGTCATGTCGCCGACATCCATGCGCCTTGCGAAGCGGGCGATCCGATCGGCGAGTCGGATCGGTAGGTGCCAGAGCCAGGTCCCGATCAGGTCCCCAGGCACAGGTCCAGGACCCTGGCGCAGGAGGATGTTGGGTGGAGTGCGGACCGCAAGCCAAACCTTGGCGGCACCGCCCTCGGCCAGCTCGTGGGCGATTTCCATCCCGGAGCTACCGGGGCCAACCACCAGCACCCGCTGGCCCTTGAACGGCTCGGCGTTTCGGTATTGCGACGAGTGGAGCAGCGCGCCCTCGAAGGCGTCGCGGCCGGGCCACCCAGGAATGAACGGGACCTGTTCGTGGCCCAAGGCGACGATCACCTGGGGAGAGCGAAGCTCGCCCTCGCTGGTGCGAACCACCCATTCCCCGTCACCCCGCTCGAACCGCTCGACGCGACAGCCCAAGCGCAGCTCGATCCCATCCTCACCCGCGTGACGTTCGACGTGGTCGATCACCTGGTCGCGACTTGGAAACGTGGGGGTACCCCTGGGGAAGCGCCGACCGGGGAGGTGCGAGAAGCGGCGCCAGGTGTTGAGCCGCAGACCGTCGTATCGCGAGCGCCATGAAGAGGCGACCCGGTCGGCTTGGTCGAGCACCAACGCGGTCAACCCGGCGTCTTTGAGAGCGAGTGCGGAGGCGATCCCCGCGGGCCCGGCCCCCACGACTATGACTCGGTGTTCTAGCTTCATTCGTCCCCCTAGGTCGGCATTCGGATACAGCCGCGAACCTACGGCGCGCCCGCCGCACGCACATCGGCTGAACCACCCAAATGCGCGCCGGGAGCGAGTGGGTGAGATCACCCACTCGCCGATCAGATCAGGCCGTGCTCGTGCGCGTAGGTCGTGGCCGCGGCCCGGGACGAGACGCCGAGCTTGGCGTACAGGTTGCTCACATGCCGGTCGACGGTCCTCACGCTGAGAACCAGATCTGCTGCGATCTCCCGGTTCGTCTTCCCGGCGCAGAGCATGCTTAGGACTTCCAGCTCCCGGTTGGAGAGCCCGTGCGAATCGACGGCGTTGCCGAGACCTGCCGGCCCCTCGATCCGGGCGCTATCGGTGACGGCGCCCAGGCGCGCGAAGGTCTCCCCCGCCGCTTCCAGCTCGAGTCTCGCGGTGTCCTCGTCCCCGAGGTCGCGGCATGCGAGCCCGATCAACTCCCGGGTCCGGGCGACCTCGTACGGGGTCCGGAAGCGCTGCCACAGCTCGACCGCGCGGCGAAGTGCTGCAAGCGCCGCGTCTGGATCGCCCGCGGTCAGCTCGACCAGGCCGCGGGAATGCGCGGCCAGGGCGGCAAGTGCACCGGGCTCCTCCTCCCTGCCCGCGATCGAGTCGAGCTCGGCGCAGGCCTTCGCTGCGCCCTGCAGGTCGCCGACGGCCACCAGAATTTCGACGTACGCCGGAAGCAGACCCGCTCGCTTGCCGGTGTCACGAGCTTCCGAGAGCACTCTCCGGACTGCCGCCTGCGCCGCCTTTCCCTTCCCCTGCGCCAGCCTCAGCAGAGCGAGGCCCGGGTGCGGCTCCCAACCTTGGCCGCTCGCCTCGCGATAGGCCTCCTCGGCCGCAGGATGCTCACCGCGCAGGCGGTGAACCTCAGCCCGCTGGTAGTGGGCCTCGCCGGCCGCCACCGGGTTCTCTCCCTTCAAGCACCGCTCGGCAGCCCGGCGAGCCTCTTCGATCGCCTCCTGCCAGGAGCCGTCCATCCGCATGATCTGTGCCCGATGGACGAGGCAGCGCCCGGTGAAGGCGATCAGGTCAGGTTGGCCCTCGCACCAGCGGGTGAGGGCGGTCGTCCACTCCCGGGCGCGACGAAGGTCATGCGCCTCCTCGCAGGCGAGGATCGCGCCGCAGTACACGATCCCGGAGCTGACCGGAGAGACCTCGCCCGCGAGCACGGCGACCATCGCCAGGTCGAGGAGCGCCAAGCCCTCGCGGAAGCGTCCGAGGCTGATCAGGGCACTGCCCTCCGCGTGGGTGGCGACCGAGACCAAGTCGGGATCGCCGAAATGCTCGCCGATCGCGGCCGCCTCGGCCGCGATCGCCGCAGCGCGCTCCAGATCGCCCGCCACCTCCTGCTCGATGATTCGCGGGATCAGGAGATAGCCGCGCTCGACGCGATCGGTCCCCTCGCGTTCGAGCAGTCGCTCGGCACGGCCGAGCCACCCGCCCGCTTGGCCGAGCTCACCGCGCACGGCGAGCTTCACCGCGATCCACTGCGCACAGCGGACTGCCGCTAGCGGTTCTTCCGTGTCGAGGTAAGCCCGGTAAGCGCGCTCCAGGACCTCCATGTACTCCTGCTCCCAGCCGAGCATGTAGGCCGAGGTCGCGAGCAGCTCCAAGTCGGCGGGGCCGAGCGGTGCTGAGCGGTCGGCGACGGTCAGTGCTTCATGGGCCTCGCGCCATGCCTGGCGGCCGAGGGCCTCACGCCCGCGTTTGAGTTCCGCGACGAGCTCCACGGATGTCGATTATGTCGCCAGCGGTCATGGGGGCCGAGTGTCTGAAAGATCGTGGTGTCGCCAGTTCGATTCTGGCCCTCGCCACTTCACGCGTCACTACGGGCTGACGCCGCCGCAGACGGTGGCTCCCGCCGCGGGGTTGATCTCGACCTCCCACGGTTCGGTGGCCCGATCCGTTGGGATCTGGAGGACGCCGACCTGGCCGGGGGCCAATCGTGCGACAGTGATCGGGAAGGAGTCGGTGGCGAAACGGCGGAGGCTGATTTGGCCGCCGGCCTCCCGCGAGGCGTGGACGATCACCCCGCCGGGGGGCAGGCGCAGCACGGCCACAGGCGAGCCCGCACCGAGCGCGAGGCAGCTGCCATGGCGCTGGGCATCCAGCTGCGGAGGGAAGAGCAGCTGCGGCGGCTGCCCCGAGGGGACAGAAGATCCCTCAGCGGGCACGAAGCTGATCCCCAAGGCCCGTCCCAGCACCTTGTCTGCGGCGACCCGGGCGGGCTCCGGCGCGGCGGCGATTTGGGCCGGGCTGTCGGCCGGGGAGCCATGCCTGTCGGCGTTGGACAGGAAGATGCCGGAGTTGACGCCGACGTAGGCCGTGTCCGCGATGTCCGGATCCAGCCTGACCGGGATATGCGTGTCGCGGGCGATTTCAAGAGCGCCGAGGTCGGCCTTGATCAGGTCGCTGGTGCGGCGATAGGAGATGTAGGCGTCGTGGAGGAAGCCGACGCTGCCCGCCAGAATCGCCGCACCGACCAGGTAAGCGACCAGGACTCCGCCGCGCGGCACACGAACCCCGCGCAGTAGTTCGGCGGCGATCATCAAGACGAAGATCGCCCCCGGCAGCTGGTAGCGGCTCGCAAGTGGACCACGGCCCGGCTTGACGTTGAGGCCGGCCAGAACCCAGAACGTCGCGGCGAGCGCCAGCACGATCCACAGCTCGCGCGGCACCCGCCCCATTCGGTGCAGACGCCACGCGCCGAATCCAATCCCCGCCAGCAAGAGGGGCTGCCCCCAGTCCAGGCCGCCAGGACTCGCGCTCTGGCCGGCCTGGACCAGCCCGAACAGGGAGGCGAAGACCCCGGCGACGGCGTCGAGGACGAAGTGGGGCGTCTCCGCCGCATTGTGCACAGAGACCGCGGTGTCGGCGGTGTGCCCCCAGCCAACCCACCAGGCTGCGTAGAGAAGGGCCGGCACGGCGACCACGTAGAGCCGCCGGAGGCGCTCGCCGCGCAGAGCGACGTCGACGCAGGCGGCGACGATGAATGGCAGGCCGAGGCTCGAGAAGGTCACCCCCACGCTCAGCAGCGCGCAGGCCAGCCCCTCGCCGCGGCGATCACCCCGCTCGAGCAATAGGAGCGCTCCGAGGCCGCAGGCGAGCGAGCCCATGAAGCCCATCTGGAAGGCCCACAGCAGGTCCTCGAATGCCGACCCGAGGAAGAGCACGATCACCGTCGCCAGCAACGCCAACCAGGGGTTCACCCGGCGCCGCAGGTAGACGAAAAGCAGAATCGACGTGGTCAGGAAGAGGGCGATCGACACGGCCAGGTACGGCAATGACGAGCTCATGCCGACCGTCGCCAGCAGAGCCTTGTAGATCAGGATCGGCGTGACCGAGATGTGCTCCCCGTGGGGGGTGAGGATGGAATGTGCGGTGAAGCCGGGCCGGTAGAGCAGGAACTCCCAGTCGTCGAGCAGGAAGGTC
This sequence comes from uncultured Solirubrobacterales bacterium, assembly GCA_963817275.1. Classification (GTDB taxonomy): domain Bacteria; phylum Actinomycetota; class Thermoleophilia; order Solirubrobacterales; family 70-9; genus DASUPK01. The sequence goes on from CAWFOA010000012.1 coordinate 153,339, forward strand.
AGCTTCGACCCCCAGAAGAGCAGCAGCGCCGCCGAGGCCACAGCGGCGGCGGCGAGCAGCAACAGGACCGGGTCCCACGTACGGCGGCCGGGGCTCTCGGGCATCGGGGTAATTTATTGAGATGGGGTCAGGGTCAGCCGCGGGGGATGGCTGACCTGCGCTCCGTAGCAGCGCTCTTTAGGCCGGTCTAGTAGCGTCCCGGCCGCGCTCAGGGACGAGCGCGGCTTGAGAGGAGAGAGGAGAGGTAGGAGAGGTGCTCCGCATGCGACGTGCCTTGATTGCCGTTGGGGCTGCGATGCTCGTCCTGGTGGCGTGCTCGAGCGCGCTCGCCAAGGAGCGGACCAGCATCGCCAGGAACATCCTGCCCTCGGGCCAGTTCCAGGTGAACAGCGGCCCCGCGGCCCGTGCCCAGGCGGAGATGTACAACGCGCTCACCCCCCTCTTCGACCACGTCACCTCCAGCGACCTGTTCACGGACTTCAAGTCCGAGAAGCTCGGCGTCGACACCGACGGACCGACCACGACTGAGAGCGTGCCGTACCCCGGCGTCTCCATCATCCGGGACCGCTTCAACATCCCGCACGTCTACGCGCAGACTCACGACGGCGGCACCTTCGCGGCCGGATGGATCCTGGCGGAGGATCGCGGGCTGCTGCTCCAGCAGGCTCGCTACGACTCGCGCGTCGCCGTCATCGACGCGCCCGGGCTGAGCGCCATCGGGCTGATCTCCAGCCTTCAGAACTTCGTGCCCAGTGCCCAGACCGAGGCGTTCACCGCAACGGAGACCACAGCGCTGATGAGAAAGGGCAAGGAGGGACGCGCCGTTCTGCACGACATCGACGTCTACGTCCAGGGCATCAACGCCTACCTAACGGCGACCCACTCCACCAACGCACCGTGGACGCGCAACGACGTCTACGCGGTGAACGCCCTCAAGGGCCAGTTCCTGGGCCAGGGCGGAGGTAGAGAGGCTGCCAACTCCGAGTTCCTGAGCGGACTTGGCGCGCAGCTCGGCGCCCGCCGTGGCCTCGAGGCCTTCAACGACTTTCGCCAGTTCAAGAACCCGCGCAGCGTCACCTCCATCAACGGCACCTTCCCCTACGGGCACATCCCGCATAAGCACTCCGGCAGCGTGGTTCTCGAAAACCACAGCTTCACCCCGACCCCGGCCGTGCCGGCCAGCCTCGCCCGCAAATTCGCGACAAAGCCCGTCCAGGCCAGCAACGAGCTGATGGTGACCGGGCGCCATTCCAGCACCGGGCATCCGATCCTGGTCGGCGGCCCGCAGATCAGCTACTTCTTCCCGGGCCTGGTCCTGGAGATGGACATGCACGCGCCCAACCTCCACTGGCGCGGCGCCACCTCCGCGCCATTCCCCGGCTATCTGCTGATCGGGCGCACGCCCAGCTTCTCGACGACCCTCACCTCCGCGAGCAGCGACATCATCGACCAGTACGCGGAGACGCTCTGCGGTGGCAGCACGCAGAAGTACATGTACAAGGGCCGCTGCCGCAACATGGGTCACTTCGACGCCGGAACACTGAACGGCAAGCCGGTGAGCTTCTTGACCACTGTGCACGGCCCGGTCCAGGGCTACGGCAGGGTGCACGGGCGCACCGTCGCGATCTCACAGAAGCGCTCGAGCTACGGCAAGGACGTCCTCGACCAGCTCTACTTCCGCCGCCTCTCCAATGGGCAGGTGAAGAGCCCGCAGACCTTCTTCAAGGCGGCTTCGCTGACCCCGCAGACCTTCAACTCCTTCTACATCGACAGCAAGCACATCGCCGAGTACACGAGCGGCCGCGATCCGATCCGGAATCCCCAGGTGGACCCGGGCCTGCCCACCAAGGGAACCGGGAAGTACGAGTGGCGCGGTTTCCTCAAGCCCATGGCCCACATGCACGGCAAGGACAACAAGCAGGGCTACCTGACCAACTGGAACAACGGGGCTGCCCGCGGCTTCGGCGCCGCCGATGATGAGTGGAACAGGAACGGCTCGGTTGGCCGGATCAACCTCCTCAACTTCAACCTCAAGCGCCTCGAGAAGCACGGCAAGTGGTCACCGCAGTCGATCACCTCCGCCATGAACGCCTCGGCGACCCAGGACGTGCGGGCGATCGTGATGGTGCCGCTGCTGGCAAAGCTGCTCAGAGGCTCCAGGGCGCCCTCGCCGATGGCGGCGCAGATGCTCGACCTGATGAAGCAGTGGCGGCAGCATGGCGGTAACAGGCTCGACCTGAACAACGATGGCCTCATCGACTACCCGGGCGCGGCGATCATGGATGCCGCCTACACGAACATCGTCAACAACGAGCTGGCAGCGCGACTGGGGCAGGCGCTGCTCCCGCAGCTCGACACCCTCGCCAGCCGCTGGGACGCGCCGCCGGGAGGCGAGTACTCCGGCTGGTACCAGTACTTCGACCGCGACATCCGCGGCCTGCTCTCCAAGAAGCGGCTGCCCGACCAGCTCAACCTGACCTACTGCGGCAAGGGCCACGTCAACGTCTGCCGCTCGGAGGTCTGGAACGCGATCCAGGCCGCCGGCAACCAGCTGACCGGCCAGCAGGGCACGGCCGATCCCGCCGCATGGCGCGCCAGCGCGACCGACGAGCAGATCCACTTCAACCCGCTGTCGCTGATCACCATGGCGTTCACGAACCGGCCGAGCGGCATCCAGCAGGTCATCTCCTTCAACAAGTAGGTTCGCGCCGGATGGCGCGTAGGAGAAAGGTGATCGTCGGCGCACACGTGGCGCCCGAGCGGCCGCTCGCGGAGGGCGAGGCGATCGGAGCCGACTGCGTGCAGATCTTCCTCTCAGATCCCCAGGGCTGGAAGAAGCCGCCGCCCCGCGAGGACGCCGCCGAGCTGAAGAAGTCGCCCGTCCCCCTCTACGTACATGCCCCGTACCTGATCAATGTCTGCTCGCCGCGCAACAACGTCCGCTACGGCTCGCGCAAGATCCTGCAGCAGACCTGCGACGCCGCCGCGGAGGTCGGCGCGGCGGCCGTGATCGTCCACGCAGGCCACGCGGACGACGACATCGGGGAGGGCGTGGGCCGCTGGCTGCGGACGCTGGAGATGCTCACCTCGGACGTGCCGGTCTACATCGAGAACACCGCCGGTGGCGACAACGCCGTCGCCCGCCGCTTCGACGCGCTGGCCAGGCTCTGGGAAGCGGTGTCCAAGGCCGACGCGAACGCGGAGATCGGCTTTTGCCTCGACACCTGCCACGCGCACGCCGCGGGCGAGGATCTCTCCGACGCGGTCGAGCGAGTGCTGAAGATCGTGGGCAAGATCGACCTGCTGCACGCCAACGACTCGCGCGATCCGCCCGGGACGGGCGCCGACCGGCACGCGAACCTCGGCAAGGGCGAGATCGGCGCCGACGTGCTCCGCGAGATGATCAAGGCGGCCGGGCCGCCGGTCGTGGTCGAAACGCCCGGAGGGGCGAAGGAGATGCGCGCCGACATCGCGTTCGTCCGCGAGGCGCTCGGCTAGCCGGCGGGCTCGGGGGCCGCCTCCGGGACGCCCTCCAGCGCCAGGCAGATCCCCACTCCTCCGGCCAGGGCCGCCAGCTGCGCCAGCGCCGAGACCTCCGTGCCAAGCGGGATGGTCGCCAGGGCCAGGCCCGCAGCGAGCGCTCGCCAAGGTCGCACCGGCAGCTTGAGCGTGCGGCGGAAGAGCGCATGCCCGATCAGATAGAGCGCGGTCCCACCGCCGAGCGCCAGCGCACGAGGGAAGTCCAGAGGATCGAAGGCGTGCCCGATCGCCCGTTCCAGGGCCGCGGCGTCGCAGACGATCCCGAGCAGGATCAGCAGGTGGGCCCAGTAATACGCGACGTTGGCGGCGTAGAACTCCTTCCTGGTCGGGACCATCCGGCGGAGCGCGCCCTCCGCCTCGACGTCGTCCCCGCCGAAGTAGACCCACCAGAGCTCCGCGCTCACGATCAGGCCGAGCACGGCCACGGCGAGCATCTCGCCCGTGATCTCGATTCCGGACGCTCCAATCCCCACGGCCACCACCGACTCGCCGAGCGCCACCATCACCACGAGTCCGTGGCGCTCGACGAAATGGGAGGGCTGGATCCAGCCCGCCTCCTCGGGGACCAGCCAGGGCGTGATGACGAACGTGGAGACGGCGAGGCCCCAGAGCACGTATTCCCAGGTGCCCCCAACGATCGTCGCGGCCAGGATGAGTGCCGCGGCGACCAGGTTCATGCGGGCGAAGCTCCAGACCCCGGCGACCGACCACCTCGCCGACTGCATGTAGAGCACCGTGTGGATGGCGATCACTGCGATGTAGGCGCAGGCGAACACCACGCCGTCGCCGTCGAACGCGGTCGGGATCGTCAGCGAGATGACGAAGAAGGCGGCCATGCCCGCCATCAGCGGCAGCCGCAGCGCGGTTCGCACCGGGGGGACGGCGTTGGTGAGCCAGGCGAAAGCCGCATACATCCACCAGATCGCCGTGAGCATCAGGACGATCTGGGCGAGGCTCTCCCCGTCCGGCTTGCTCGCCAGGACGGCGGTCAGCTGCGTGATCGTGAAGACGAAGACGAGGTCGAAGAAGAGCTCGATCGACGAGACTCGGACCTCCTCCTGGCTCACCGCCGGGCCGCTGATGGCTCCTCCTTGGCGAGCTCGCGCAGGTTGCCGAACACCCGCACGGAGAGCAGGGCGATCATCAGCGCAACGATCCCCAGGCCGATCACGTCGAAGACGGTCAGGTTCAGCCTCAGCAGCCGGAAGTCGAGGCCCAGGTCGAGGGCGAGCGCCGTGTTCAACAGGATCAGCACGACCCGGATCTCCGTCGGGCCCAGCAGCCCGTAGCCGAGGCGGAAGCGGCCGAACGCCATGCTCTCCAGGTAGACGTTGATCGAGAGGATCAGGTAGCCGACGACGATCAGCGCTCCGATCGAGAGCAGCATGAAGGGAGAGAGGCCGAGGCCCAGCCCGATCGCCGCAGTCGCGATCGCATCGACCATGTGATCGAGGTAGTAGCCGTACTTCGGCCTCTGGATGCCGCGGACTCGGGCCAGGGTGCCGTCCAGGCTGTCCCCCACCCACTGCAGGACCAGCAGCCCGCTCGCCACCCAGAGCCAGCCCCGGCCCTGGTTGGAGAGCTGGTAGGCCGCGCATACTCCGAAGGCGGCGAGCACTCCGACCGCGGTCATGTCATCGGGGAGGACCCAGCGCGGCAGCCGCTCGGCGGCCCAGGGCAGGAAGCGTCGCTCGAAGCGAGCGAACAGGAAGTTCGGCTCGCGCTCGGCCTCGACGCCCCTCTTCCGCCCCTCGCCGTCGCTCATCGGGATCATTCTCGTTACCAAGTCGGTCATCTCAGCGGAGAGTCCTGTCCGCGGACGCCTCTAATTTCAGTGACCTGATGACGGAGACCCTTTTCGACAACGGGAACGGCAGCAACGGCAAGGGCACGCCGGCCAAGGCGGGAGATACCCGCCTGCTCCGCGAGCTGTCGGACGGCGACGAGGTCAGGGGCGCCTTCGTGGTGCGGGAGCGGGATCGGCGCCAGAAGCGGAACGGCGAGCACTTCCTTCGCGTCGTGCTCGCCGACAAGACCGGGACGGTCCCGGCGATCGCCTGGGACGGCGTCGCCGAGCTCTTCGAGGCCTGTGCCCCCGGGTCGATCGTCCTCGTCAGAGGCAGCTTCTCCATCCATCCGCAGTTCGGGAGGCAGATCAAGCTGGCCGCGGTCACGCCGGCAGGGCCGGGCGAGTACGAGGCCGACCAGCTGACCGAGGGCCCGGCGCGTTCGATCGAGCTGCTCGAGGCGGACCTGCGGGCGCTGATCGACACGGTGCAGAACCGATCGCTGCGCGAGCTGCTCGACCGCTTCTTCGGCGCCGAGACCAAGTCATGGGCCCGGTTCAGCGACGCGCCGGCCGCCAAGCACTACCACCAGGCCTACGCGGGCGGGCTCCTGGAGCACACACTCTCCGTCGCCCAGGCGGTCAGCGCCGCCGCCAACTTCTTCCCCGGCCTCGACCGCGAGATCGCGGTCACAGGGGCGATGCTGCACGACATCGGCAAGACCGAGGCCTACAACGACGACCCACTCGCCATCGAGCTGACCGACGCGGGCCGCCTCGAGGGGGAGATCCCGCGCGGCTACTACAAGGTCCGCCGCGAGATCGAAGGCATCGACGGCTTCGACCCCGACCTCGCGCAGGCCATCCTCCACATCATCCTCTCCCACCACGGCCAGCTCGAGCACGGCTCACCGGTCGTGCCCGCCACCCGCGAGGCGACCCTGGTCCACACGATGGACAACCTCGGCGGCAAGCTCGGCAGCTTCGACCGCCTCGAGAAGGAGCTCGCGGACGGCGAGAGCTGGTCGCGCTTCGACCGCGGCATCGACGGCTCCGCGTTCTTCGGCTCGCGCGCGGCGTAGCCCGCATACGCCCGCGCAAATTGCGCAAATCGATTTCTGATCCGTAATCCCGCGGATTGGGCGGGACTGACCCGGCTCTATGCTGCTCGCGATGGCCAAGGACACCGAGAAGCTGATCCGCCAGCTCTCGCTGATCTCTTACCTCATGGCCCAGGGCAGGCCTACTTCGGCGCTCGAGATCAAGCGCGAGGTGGAGGGGTACAGCGACATGAACGACGACGCCTTCGCGCGCCGCTTCTACGCCGACCGCGCGGAGCTCGAGAGCCTCGGCATCACCCTCCAGGTCGAGAAGCCCGGCGAGAGCCTCCAGGGCTACGAGTCGGAGCTCTACTCGCTCCCGCCCGAGAACTACTACCTCCCCGAGATCCGCTTCGGCGATGACGAGCTCGCGGCGCTGCAGACAGCCCTCCAGCTGCTCGACGGCGAGTTCGCCTACGCCGAGCCGCTGCGCCTGGCCCTGCAGCAGGTCTCCTGGGGGCGGCCCAGCCCGCTGACGGCCCCGGAGCAGTCCTCGGTCGAGGTGCGAATGACTGCCAAGGCCGACGGCGCCGAGGTCTCACAGCGCCTCTCGAAGATCGAGACGGCGATCTCGCGCCGCAAGACGATCGAGTTCACCTATTACACGATCGAGCGGGACACGACCGAGAAGCGCAAGGTGAACCCCTACCACCTGGTCTATCGCGGCGGTCAGTTCTACTTGATCGGCCACTCGCACGAGCGCGACGCGGTTCGGGTCTTCCGTCTCTCTCGGATCCGGGGCAAGGTCTCCTACGCCTCGAAGGCCGAGCATGACTTCGGCCCGCCCGAGGGCTTTGAGCGCCGCGATTATGCCCGCCGCGCGGAGTGGCAGCTGGGCGAGATCAAGGGCACGGCGAAGATCTTCCTGCGCGAACGGGTCGCCTGGCTGGTCGAGCGCGACTTCGGCACCTACGGCGAGTTCCGCGACCCCGGTCGAGGCGACGGCTCCCCCGGCAAGGGCCGGATCTTCGAAACCGAATACGCGTCCAGCCGCCAGATGGTCGCCTGGGTGCTCCACTGGCGCCAGAACGCGACGGTGCTGGATCCGCCCGAGCTTGCGGAGGAGGTGGCCGAGCGCCTGGAGCTGCTCAACGAGCGCCACAGGGCCGACTTCGAGCCGGCCGAGTCGGTGCGGACGGTGCCACCAGCCCCGCGGACGTCCCGCTCGAATGGCCGCTCCGAGTCCTCGATCCGCCCCGAGCGCTTCGCCCGCCTGGTGACCCTGGCGGGGATGCTGATCGAGTCGGCGAAGGGCGAGGCTCGACTGTCAAAGGCCGACGTTGTGGACCGGCTGCACGTGACCGAGGAGGAGCTCCGCGAGGACATCGACCTGCTCAACGTCGTCAACTTCGGCGGCGGCACCTACGTCCTCTACGCCGAGTTGCAGGGCGACGAGATCGAGGTCGACGCCGAGCCATACGGCGACAACTTCGCAAAGCCCGCGCGGCTCCTGCCGCTGGAGGCGAAGGCGCTCGTCGCCGCCATCGACCTGTTCGGCGACCACCTTCCCCAGACTGGCCTGGCCAGCGCCCGTAAGAAGATCGTCGCGGCCCTCGGGCACGACCCCTCCGAGGAGGGTCTCGAGATAGCCGCTTCCGGCGGAGACGACTCCGACGTCGCCCGCAAGGTGAACAAGGCGATCGAGGGGCAGCGGGTCCTCTCCATCCACTACTACAAGGAGAACGAGGACGAGTTCACCAAGCGGGAGATCGAGCCCTATCGGCTCGCCAACGGCCCGGAGGGCTGGTACGTCGCCTCGTATGACCGCCGCCGCGAGGACGTGCGCCACTTCCGCCTCGACCGGATCAAGGAGGCGGAGGTCTCCAGGGAGAGCTTCGAGCCACGCCCCGAGGTCGAGGAGATCGCCGCGATCGAGGGAGGCTGGCTGTCGGGCGAGAACGTGCCGGCCGCCGACGTGGCCCGCGTCTGGGTCTCCCCGGAGCGCGCTCGCTGGGCGCGCGAGGAGCACACGGTGACCGAGGAGCTTGCGGACGACGCCGTCCTGATCGAGGTTCCCTACGGCAGCACCGACTGGCTGCTGAGGGAGATCCTCAAGGGAGCCGGCGAGCTGGTCGTGCTGGAGCCGGAGAGCGCCCGCGAGGCGATCGCCGAGGAGCTCCAGGTCGACGCTGGCGCTACCGCCGTCAAAGCGGCCTAGCTACTGCTTCGCGGCCTCCGTGGCCGCATCCATCTCCTCCTGCGAGGCAGCGCCCTGCGCGTAGCGGTGGTGGATCGCCAGCGAGTTGCCGTCCGGGTCCTGGAAGATCGCCTGCTTGCAGACCCCGCTGTCGATCACATCGGTGACGAACTCGATACCGCGTGACTCCAGCTCCGCCTTCGCGGCTTCGAAGTCGTCGACGTGGAACTCGAGCGGCGTGGTGTTCGGTGCAAACTCGATCCCGAAGGCGTCGACCTGCATCAGCGCGATTGTCACCGTCCCGGTCTCGAACTCGCCGGCCGGCATCTCGCCCCACTGCTTCCCGAACGGAAGCCCGAGGGTCTCGCCGTAGAACTTCCTGGCGGCCTCCCAGTCCTTGGTCGGGAATGCGATGAAGTCGACGCCGTTGAGGAGCTGCGTGTTGGTTGCCATACCCGGCACCTTGCCAGATTCCTATGGGCGCCCGGCGTGCGGCGCCGGCGCCTCGGCCATCAGCACCTGGCCGGTTCGCTCCCCCTGCGCCACCCCACCCGTGCCGCTCCACTCCTGAGCCACCATGAACAGCGTCCGTCCTTCGGGGCCACCGAGCATGCAGGCGAAGCAGCCGCGGTCGAGCTCGATCGTCTCCAGGACCTCGCCGCCCTCGCGCACCCGGACGCACCGCCGGTTTGGGACGTCGGCATACCAGACGGCGCCCTCCGCGTCGATGCAGATCCCGTCCGGGACACCATCGCCGAGATCGGCCCAGACCCGGCCGCTCGACAGGCCGCCGTCGGGCTCGATCTCGAAGGCCGTCAGCTTCTTGCCGTAGGACTCGGCCACAATCAGCGTCGCGTCGCCGGGCGTCACGGCCATGCCGTTGGGGAACGCGACCCCCTCCGCGACCCGCCTCGCTGCGCCGTCGGAGGTGAGAAGCGCGATGCAACCTGGTGCGAAATCCTCGCCCGACATCAAGTCGAACTCGGGCCCGTTGACATAGGCGTTGTCCCGGCCGTCGACCACGATCTCGTTCCAGCCGAAGTCCGTGAGCTCGCTCAGGTCGGCATGCGTAACCAATGAGCCGTCCGGCTCCAGGCGAAGCAGGAGCCGGCCAGCCGTGATCACCAGGCGCCCGTCCCGCAGCCAATCGATGGAGAAGGGGAACGCTTCGACCGAGGCGATCGACTCGCTATTGCCCTCAAGATCGACCGCGACGACCTCATGCGCCACCCAGTCCGAGAACCACAGCCGGTCGTCGTGCCAGCGCGGGGATTCGCCCATCGCGATCCCGTCCATCAGAACCTCCATCAAGACCCTCCGCCAGAGGCCTGCGAGTAGCGCAGCGATCCGGGCGTATCGAGCAGCTCTCCGGTCTCGAGCAGCGTCTTCAGCCCGGAGAGGATCATCGGCCAGCCGCCGTAGAGCTCGCCGCTGGCGTCGATCGGCAGCTGGTCGTGGATCACGGTCAGCTGACAGGAGTCGCCGACCTTCCGGATCTCCCAGGTCACCCTCGAGGTGCCGACCGCCTTGACCTCGTCGCTCCACAGGGCGGTCATGCTCTGCACGAGCCGCCGTGGCGGATCGACCTCGAGATTCTCGCCCTCGGCGATGTCGATCACGTCCGGGACGCCGGACCTGTACTCGGACCCAGGCGTCCATTCGGAGGTGGTGCTGACCCCGAAGCTGTACTTCGCCCTCATCTCCGGGTCGGTGATCGCCTCCCAGAGGCGCTCCGGGGTCGTCTTGATGTAGATCTCGAACACGGCCATGCCGCCCGTCCCTTCGGGCTCCGGCACCAGCTGAATCCTGTGGGGTACGTCGTTCCTCAGGCAACGTCTTCCTCCTCGAGTTCTCGTTTCAGGCCCGTGAGTGCGGAGACCCAGGGCTCCGCGTACTTGCTGACCCAGCGCTCGTAGACGAGCCGGATCGGGACGGGGTTCAGGAAATGGAGCTTCTCGCGGCCCCGCCTGCGGGTGACCACGAGATTCGCCTCCTCGAGCACCCTCAGGTGCTTCATCACACCGAAGCGCGACATCGGCAGGCGCTCCTCGAGCGCGCTCAGCGTCTGGCCGTCCCGCTTGAAGAGCTGGTCGAGCAGATCGCGACGGGTCGGGTCGGCGAGCGCCCTGAATACCTCGTCCATGTGGATGAGTATAGGTGACCTTTTGGTCACATGTCAACTCATGGGCGGGTCACTCCGTTCGGAGCGCCCTCGCATCACAATGCCCGCGATGCCGATCGACCTCGAGCGCCTGACCGCACCGAACCCCAGTCCCATGACCTTGGAGGGGACCAACACCTACGTCGTCGGCCGGGACCCGGCCGTGGTGATCGACCCTGGCCCCGATGACGCCGGTCACATCGAGGCGGTCCGCGAGGCGGCGCAGGCACGCGGCGGAATCGGGACGGTCCTGCTCACCCACGGGCACGGCGACCACACCGATGGCGTCGAGGCGCTCGGCGTGGGGCCCACCCCGGTCTCCGACGGCGAGATGATCGCCGGCCTGCAGGCGCTGGCGACCCCGGGGCATGCCGCGGACCACTTCTGCTTCCTGCTCGGGAAGGCATGCTTCACCGGGGACCTGATCCTGGGCATGGGCTCGACGATCGTGGGGCCCCGTGACACCGGCGGCTCGCTGCTCGACTACATGCGATCGCTGGAGCGTCTGCAGGAAGTTGATCTCGAGGTCCTCTATCCCGGGCATGGGCCAGAGGTCCACGACCCAGGGGCGAAGATCGCCGAGTACATCGAGCATCGAATGATGCGCGAGCGGCGGCTGGTCGCGGCCCTCGATCGAGGGGAGCGCTCACGGACCGCGCTCCTCGCCGAGGTGTGGGACGACGTTCCCCGCGAGCTCCGCGGGCCGGCGGCGATCGCGATGGAGGCGCATCTCGAGAAGCTTCAGGACGAGGGGCGACTGCCGGCCGACCTGCGCGACTGACCGCCGAGGCAGCCCCCCTGGTATGAACCTCCCATGGGTCTAGATCCAGCCCGCCTACTGCGCACCGGCGCCAAAGGATTGGGGATCGGCACGGCGCTGTTCGGCGCGACCGCCGCAGGCCTCTGGTGGCGGCTCTTCAGGCAGCCTCTGCCGCGGACCAAGGGGAGCCTGACGGTCCGCGGGCTCGACGACCGGGTTGAGATCGCCCGCGACCGCTGGGGGATGCCCACGGTCAGGGCGCGGACCGCGGCGGACCTGTGGTTCGGGCAGGGCTTCTGCCACGGCCAGGACCGGCTCTGGCAGATCGACGTCCAGCGGCGCATCTGCTCGGGACGGATCGCGGAGATCGCCGGGCCCGCCGGCTTGCCGGTCGACCGGCTGATGCGCACGCTCGGACTGCGCCGCGTCGCCCTTCGCGAGGAGGCCGAGCTCGAGGGCGAGCTGCGGGCGCTCCTCGACGCCTATTGCGCCGGCATCAACGAGGCAGCGCGAACCGCCTCGGCGCCGGCGGCTGAGTTCCAGCTGCTGCGGCTGAAGTTCGAGCCGTGGCGGCCCGCCGACATGCTGGCGGGCGGCAAGCTGCTCTCCTTCGGGCTCTCCACCAACTGGGAGCGGGAGCTGTTGCGAGCCGACCTGGTCAGGGAGCTGGGCGAGGAGCGCGCCGCCAGGATCGACCCCACCTACCCGAAGGGGAACCCCATCGTGCTCCGGCCCGGCCAGGGCTTCGACGGCGACGGGCTTGAACTCGCCGAGCAGATCGGCCGCGTCCGCGATGCGATCGGCCTGGCGGCCGCCGCGAGCGGCTCCAACAACTGGGCGGTGAGCCCGAGCCGATCCGCAACCGGCGGAGCTCTGCTCGCCGGCGACCCGCACCTGCCGAGCGGGATGCCCGGGGTCTGGTACGAGATCGCGTTGGAGCTCGACGGCCGGACCTGCCGGGGCGCCTCGATCCCGGGGCTGCCGGGCATCTCGCTGGGGCAGAACAACGACGTCGCCTTTGCTTTCACCAACGTGATGGCCGATGTCGAGGACCTGTTCGTCGAGCGGATCGAGGGCGAGACCTACGAGTTCGAGGGGGAGAAGCGGCCCCTCGAGGTCGTGGAGGAATCGATCGCAGTCCGCGGGCAGGATGTGCCGGAGCGCCACGAGGTGCGCCTCACGCACCACGGCCCGATCGTCAACCGGGCGCTCGGCGCCGACGACGAGCAGCCACTCGCCCTGCGCTGGGCGGCGCTCGACGAGCCGTCCATCTCCCTGGCGCACCTGGGCGTGCTGGAGCCGCGCAGTGGCCCCGAGCTGGTCGACCTGCTGCGGACCGTGACGATGCCCGTCTCGAACCTGGTCTGGGCCGATCGTCACGGATCGATCGGCTACAAGATGATTGGGAGCATCCCGAAGCGGAAGGGCGACTGCCCGGACCTGCCCAAGCCGGGATGGACGGGCGAGTTCGAGTGGGACGGATGGATCCCGTACGACGAGCTGCCCGAGCTGATCGATCCCGAGCAGGGGTACATCGTCACCGCGAACAACCGCGTGGTCGACAGCTCCTACCCGCACCACATCACCAGCGACTGGCTCGACGGCTACCGGGCCGCGCGGATCGAGCAGCTCCTGGCGGAGACCGACGAGCACGACCTGGAGAGCTTCCGCCGCATGCAGACCGACCTCTATTCGATCCCCGGTGACGAGGTCGTTCACCGGCTGGCCCGCCTGGAGCCGACGAGCCAGCGAGAGACGAGCGCAATCGAGCGCCTGAAGAGCTGGGATCGGACCCTCAGCCCGGAGACGGTGGCGGGGACGATCTACCAGGCGTTCCTGCTGCGGCTCGCGCGAGAGTTCACCAGGGCGGCGATCGGCGACCGGGACCTGGCCGACCGCTATCTCGACCGGGCCGACAACGGCTTCATCTCCCACGTCACCTCACCCTGGCGCTGGCACTCTCACCTCATGGAGCTCTGGGCGGAGGGCGACGAGAAGGTGATCGGCGGCTCATGGGACGAGCTGGTCCTGGAGGCGCTGCGCGGCGCGCTCGACGACCTGGAGGAGCGCTTCGGCCCGGACCCCGAGCAGTGGCAGTGGGGCCACGTCCACGAGCTGCAATTCCCGCACGCGCTGGGGGCCCTCCATCCGGTGTCCGAGTGGGTCTTCAACCGCACGTTGCACCCGGGCGGCGGGCAGGAGACCGTCGCGCAGATCGCGTATGACCCGAACGATCCCTACCACGCGATCTGGGCCCCCAGCTGGCGGATGGTCGCCGACCCCGCGGCGCCCGGCCGCTCCCGGTGGCAGGCGTTCACCGGTCAATCGGGACACGCCTGGAGCAGCCACTACGACGACCTCCAATCGAGCTGGGAGGCGGGCGAGATGCAGCCGATGGCGGGCGAGGGCCCCTTCGAGACCCTCGTGCTGTCACCCGGCCCCTGATGCCGTCCCGCCGCGATCAGATCAAGCTCTCCGAGGACGAGCTGGCGGAGCTGCTCGAGAGCGAGCGCATCGTCGTCGTCTCATCGAACGGGCCGCGCGGCTGGCCGCACTCGATGCCCCTCTGGTACGTCCCGCGCGGCGGCGAGATCTGGATCTGGACCTACGCCAAGTCCCAGAAGGTGAAGAACCTCGAGCGCGACCCGCGCGCGACGCTGCTGATCGAGACGGGGCTTGAGTACACCGAGCTGAGGGGCGTCCAGATCGAGGCCGAGGCGGAGCTGATCCGCGACGTCGACCCGATCGTCGACTTCGCCAAGGACCTGACCATTCGCTACAGCGAGGGCATCGACTCGGTCGAGGGCGACGCGGCCGCCGCCCTGCAGGCCCAGGCTCCGAAGCGCGTCGCGATCCACTTCCACCCCAAGCGCGTAGCGACCTGGGACCACCGCAAGCTGGGCGGCGTCTACTAGTCCATACCGGATTCTGGGTGGCTGCTTGCAGCACCCCACTTTTGATGAGGAATCGCCTGGGAAGTGGCAGAATGCCCGCGCTCGTTACGGACTGACGACAAAAATTGGGGAGCCCATGCGACGGATCGCAATTGCACTGACGACTCTGGGGATCATGCTGCTCGGCGCCGGAACGGCCCAGGCGGCCGTCCTCAGCCAATTTGGCGCCACCATCTACTACGTAGCCAACCAGGGCGAGCGCAACGACCTGGTGGTGGGTACCGACCGCGTGCTTGGCGTCACGGTCTACACGTTCACGGATGCGGACGCCAACCCGATCCAGATCGGGGGCGGGCTCTGCGAGCTGATCAATGGCGTCGGCACCTGCCGGACCGACGGGGTTCACAGCTTCTTCATCGACGTCCGCGACCGCGACGACACGGCCCAGATCTCCACGGCGGGCGGCAACGGACTCTTCCCCCCGCTGATCGGAGGCGTGATCATTGGCGGGCGAGGGGTCGACGTGCTTCAGGGTGGCGTAGGCGGCGACGTCCTGAAGGGCAATGACGGCCGGGACTCCCTCCGCGGCCGCCAGGGAGCCGACATCTACAAGGGCGGCCGCGGCTCGGACACCCTGCAGACCCTCGACGGGCAGACGGATGCCTTCATCTCCTGCGGGGAGGGCTTTCGGGACCTGATCCGCGCGGACAAGATCGACCCCAAGCCGAAGAGCTGCGAATTGGGTGGCCGCAAGCCTGGCAAGCAGTTCTAACTCGCGAATTCGTCTCGCGGGCTAGCCTCTCCCGCGCATGGAAGATCTAAAGGGGCTGATCCTCTCGGGAGGGGCCGGGACTCGCCTGCGCCCGATCACCCACACCTCCGCCAAGCAGCTCGTGCCGGTGGCGAACAAGCCCGTGCTCTTCTACGGGATCGAGGCTCTGGTCGAGGCCGGGATCAAGGAGATCGGGATCATCATCGCGCCCGAGACCGGCGAGGAGATCAGGCAGGCGGTCGGTGACGGGTCGGCGTTCGGCGCCTCGATCACGTACATCGAGCAGGAGGCCCCGTTGGGGCTGGCCCACGCCCTGCTCACCGCCGAGGACTTCCTCGGCCAGAGCCCGTTCGTCATGTACCTCGGGGACAACCTGCTCAGGGACGGGATCGTCGAGCTCGTCGAGGTGTTCCGCCGATCCGAGCCTGACGCGCTGATCCTGCTCACCCACGTCGACGATCCCTCCTCCTACGGCGTCGCCGAGCTCGACGGCGACCGGGTCATCCGGCTGGTCGAGAAGCCCAAGGACCCGCCCAGCGACCTGGCGCTGGTGGGCGTCTATATGTTCGGGCCCTCGATCTTCAAGGCAGCCCACGAGATCGAGCCGTCGGCTCGCGGCGAGCTCGAGATCACCGACGCAATCGACGCGCTGATCGAGTCCGACCTCCGCGTCGAGCCACACATCGTCAAGGGCTGGTGGAAGGACACCGGCATGCTCGAGGACATGCTCGAGGCCAACCGGCTCGTTCTCGAGGACATAGAGCAGCGGATCGACGGGGAGCTCGACACCGCCTCGCGCGTCGAGGGCAGGGTCGTGATCGAGAAGGGAGCCAAGCTGGAGAGAACCATCGTGCGCGGCCCGGCGATCATCGGCACCGGGACTCAGATCTCGGACTCCTACATCGGCCCCTACACGGCGATCGACCGCGACGTCGTGATCACCGGCTCCGAGGTCGAGCACTCCATCGTCCTGGCGGGATCCAGCATCCGAGACCTCCACGCCCGCATGGAGGCCAGCCTGCTCGGCAAGAACGTCAGCCTGAGCCGCAGCGAGGGAATGCCCAAGACTCTGCGGTTCCTGGTGGGCGACAACGCGAACATCTCGATCCCATGAAGCTGATGGTCACCGGAGCCGGAGGCATGCTCGGCCACGACATCGTCCGGTTGGCGGAGGGCATGCGCCACCAGGTGGTCGCGCTCACCCACGACGACCTCGACGTGACCGACCCGGCCAAGGTCGAGCGGCTGATCACCCGCGAGCGCCCCGGGGCCGTGATCAATTGCGCGGCATGGACCAACGTGGACGGCGCCGAGGAGTCCGAGCACGACGCCTCGGTGATCAACTCTCAGGGCGCGGGGTTCGTCGCGGGCGCCGCGGCAAAGGTCGGCGCCAAGGTCATCTACCCGTCGACCGACTACGTCTTCAACGGAACCGGCGGCCCGTACGGGGAGTCTGATGACCCCGACCCGATCAACGCATACGGCCGGACGAAGCTGGCCGGGGAGCGCGCCACCGCCCTGGTCAACGGGCGCAGCTTCATCGTCCGGACCTCCTGGCTCTTCGGCCCCCATGGGGGCAACTTCGTCGAGACGATGCTGCGTCTGGGCGAGGGGGGCGGGCCCGTCGTGGTCGTCCACGACCAGGTCGGATGCCCCACCTATACGGGCCATCTGGCCGTCGGCCTGCTGCGCCTGGTCGACAGCTCCGCCTACGGCATCCACCACATGGCGGGCGACGGGAGCTGCTCGTGGTACGAGTTCGCGATGGAGATCTTCCGGCAGGCCGAGGTCGTCACCCGCGTGATGGCCTCCACCACCGACATGATGGAGCGGCCCGCGAAACGGCCGGAGAACTCGGTCCTGGTCAGTCGCCGATCCGCCCCAATCAAGCTGCCCACCTGGCAGCGCGGCCTCTCCGACTACCTGGCTCGCCGTGGCCACTCCGAGGACGAGGCGGCGCCGAAGCAGCGCTCGAGCTCCTCGCGCAGACAGCCCATGCTCGACTGGACCAAGCGAGAGCGCGAGGAGAGGGAGGCGGACGGCGAAGAGATCACGGGCGAGAACGAGCTGCCGCTCGACGACGTCACATGGGAAGACGGGTCCGACGGAGCGGACAAGGGGCAGGACGCGGCATGAAGCTCCTGGTCGCCGGCGGCGCCGGCTTCATCGGCTCGAACTACGTGCGCCTGCGCCTCGAGGGCAACCCCGGCGACTCGGTGCGGGTGCTCGACAAGCTGACCTACGCCGGTCGCCGCGAGAACCTCGAAGGGCTCCCACAGGACCGCTTCGAGCTGGTCGAGGCCGACATCGCCGACCGCGAAGCGGCCCGGGCGGCCGTGGAAGGCTGCGACGCGGTCGTCAACTTCGCCGCCGAGTCGCACGTCGACCGCTCGATCGAGGCGCCGGGCGAGTTCATCAGCACGGACGTCTTCGGCACCTACGTGCTGCTCGAGGCCTCCCGTGACGCGGGCGTTCGGCATCTGCAGGTCTCGACGGACGAGGTCTACGGCGACTTCTTCCAGGGATCCGCCACAGAGGAATCGCCGCTCAACCCGTCCTCCCCTTACTCCGCCTCCAAGGCGGGTGGCGACCTGCTGGTCTCGGCCTTCGCAAGGACCTATGACGCCGAGGCGCTGATCATTCGCGCATCGAACAACTACGGCCCCCGCCAACATCCCGAGAAGCTGATCCCGCTCTGCATCCTCAACGCACTCGCCGGGGACTCGCTGCCCGTCTACGGCGACGGAATGCAGGTGCGGAACTGGCTCTTCGTCGAGGACTGCTGCGCCGCGATCGATGCGGTCCTGGAGAAGGGGGAGCCCGGGAACGTCTACAACGTCGGAGGGCCGGACGAGCTGCCGAACATCGACGTCATCAGGCGAATCCTCGCGCTGACCGATCGGGACGAGTCCCTGATCGAGTACGTGACCGATCGCCCCGGCCACGATCGGCGCTACTCCCTGTCCGCCGCCCGCCTGCAGGCCCTCGGCTGGCAGGCGGCCGTGGACTTCGACGACGGCATCGAGCGGACCGTGACCTGGTACCGCGAGAACGAGCCGTGGTGGGCCCCGATCCGCTCAGGGGATTACCGGGAGTACTACGAGCGCCAGTACGGCAAGGCGCTCAAGTAAGCGGACAGCACGTTTGGAGAAGACGCCGAGGTAGGCGTCTTGCTAGAACGAGGTGGTCGCTCACTGCAAGGGGTGAGCGGGTCGCCAAGGAAGGGGGAAGGACTTCAGCATGACGCGTTACCTATCCCGTCTCGCCGACATCGCCTACCGGCGGCGTGGCCGCGTGGTGATCGGGTGGATCGTCGCGATGATCGTGATCATCGGCGTGGGCTCGTCGCTCAAGGGCGAGTTCAACGCCGACTACAACACCCCCGGCTCGGAGTCGAAGGCGGCGAGCGACATCACCGAGCAGCGCTTCGGCGGGTACTCGGGGCAGGAGATCTACGTCGTCTGGAAGGACACGGGCGGGGTCAACACCCCGGCGGCCCAGCAGCGCATGAACGCGTTCTTCGCCCAGGCCGAGAAGGTCAACCACATCTCGAGCCATACGCCGATCCGTGTCTCGCAGAACGGGCAGTTCGGCACGACCACCCTGCCGCTGACCGTTCCAGGGTGGGATGTGACCAAGGATCAGGGCAAGCAGCTGATCGACGCTGCCCAGGCGAACGACGGCAATGGACTCGAGATCAAGCTTGGAGGCGACCCGATCTAAAGAGCGGAGTCGCAGGCGAGCCCGGAGGGGATCGGCTTGTTCGCCGCCGCGATCGTCCTGCTGATCGCGTTCGGCTCCGTGGTCGCCGCCGGCCTGCCGCTCGGGATCGCCCTCGTCGGCCTCGGCATCTCCTCGGCGGGCCTGATTCCCCTGCTCGCGAACGTCATCGACGTCCCGGACTGGACCACCGCGGTCTCCGGCCTGATCGGGATCGGCGTCGGCATCGACTACTCCCTGCTCGTCCTGACACGGTTCCGCTCTGCGATGCGGGACGGAAAGGACCGCCACGACGCCGTAGTCGAGGCGGTCACCACGGCCGGGCGCAGCGTGATCATCGCCGGCTGCACCGTGGTGATCGCGGTGCTCGGACTGTTCCTGACCGGCCTCTCCTACATGTACGGCGTGGCGCTCTCGGCGTCGATCGCCGTGCTCGTCATGATGTTCGCCGCGATCACCCTGCTGCCGGCGCTGCTCTCCTACCTCGGCCCGCGGGTCGACCGCCTGCGCATCCCCTTCCTCGGCCGGACCCTGCGGGAGGACACGAGCGGCAAGGAGTCGCCCGCCGCCCGCTGGAGCCACATGGTCCAGCGGCGCCCCTGGACCGCGGCGATCGTCGCGACCGCGATCCTGCTCGCCCTGGCCGCACCGGCCCTCGGCATGCGCCTCGGGTTCCCGGACGCCGGCAACGACCCGCCGGACTCGATGACCCGCCAGGCGTATGACCTGATCACCGACGGCTTCGGCCCCGGCACCAACGGCCCGGTGATCGTGGCCGCCAAGCTGCCCAGCCCATCGGACAAGGCGACGATGGACGCTCTGTCGACCAAGATCCGCTCGGATCCCGACGTCGCCTTCGTGGGGCCGGTCAGGGTCAACTCCACCGGCGATGCCGCCCTGATCCCGGTGATCCCGAAGAGCTCGCCCCAGGCAAGCGAGACGACGGACCTCGTCAACCGGATGCGTGACGACATCGTCCCGGCCGCGATCGGCGGCTCCGGGATCGACATCCAGGTCGGGGGCGTCACCGCCGCGCTCGAGGATCAGAGCGCCTTCATCACGGACCGCATGCCGATCTTCATCATCAGCGTGGTCGGCCTCTCGTTCCTACTGCTGCTGATCGCCTTCCACTCGCCGTTCATCTCGCTCAAGGCCGGGGTGATGAACCTTCTCTCAGTGAGCGCCGCATACGGCGTGATGACGCTGGCGTCCAACGGGGGCGGGCTCAGCAACCTGATCGGCATCGATCACGAGGTGCCGATCGCGCCGTTCATGCCGGTGATGATGTTCGCGATCCTCTTCGGCCTCTCGATGGACTACGAGGTCTTTCTGATTTCGCGGATCCGCGAGGAGTACTTGAAGGACGGCGACACCCGCCGTGCGGTCGCCGACGGCCTCGCCAAGACGGCGCGGGTGATCACCGCCGCGGCGGCGATCATGGTCGTGGTCTTTCTCGCCTTCCTCAGCGCGCCGGACACGTTCCTGAAGCTGTTCGGGATCGGGCTCGCCTCGGCGATCTTCTTGGACGCCACCATCGTGCGGATGGTGCTCGTCCCGGCCGTGATGCAGCTGCTCGGCAAGCGCAACTGGTGGATCCCGGACTGGCTGGAGCGGGTACTTCCGCGGCTCGATGTCGAGCGGGTCGCCGTCGGCACGGCGGAGGGTCGCTCCTAGCCGCAAATCGCTCGCGGTCTCCCGGCGGAGCCGAGTTGGCTGATCTGTAAGGTCAGTAGGTTGGCCATGAGTACGTCCGCGACCCCAAAGTCACCCCTGGAGCCCTTCTCGCAGGCAGTCAGGAAGTGGTTCCAGGCGTCGTTCGAGGCCCCCACGCCCGCCCAGGCGGCCGGCTGGCCCGCGATCGCCTCGGGCGAGCACACCCTGATCTGCGCCCCGACGGGCTCGGGCAAGACCCTGGCGGCCTTCCTCTGGGGGATCGACAAGCTCTCGAGGGAGCCCGAGCGTCTTGGACAGGGTGTCCGGATCGTCTACATCTCGCCGCTCAAGGCCCTCTCCTACGACATCGAGCGCAACCTGAGAGCCCCGCTGCAGGGGATCGGGGCGCCGATCTCAGTGGCGTTGCGCACCGGCGACACGCCGCAGTCCGAGCGCCGGGCAATGCGGCGAGAGCCGCCGGACATCCTGATCACCACGCCCGAGTCGCTCTATCTGATGATCAGCTCTCAGGCTCGCGAGATCCTCGGGGGCGTGGAGGCCGTGATCGTCGACGAGATCCACGCGGTCGCGCCGTCCAAGCGCGGCTCGCATCTTGGCGCTGACGCTGGAGCGGCTCGACCGGCTCGGGACCGGGCGCTGCAATCCAGAGAATCGGGCTGTCCGCGACTCAGCGCCCCCTGGACCGCATCGGCGACTTTCTCGTCGGAGCTGGGCGTGAGTGCAAGATCGTCGACGCAAGCGAGCCCAAGCAGCTCGACCTGGAGATCGTCGTGCCGGTCGAGGACATGGTCGAGCCCAGTCCGCTCTCCAACAAGCGCCGCGACGGCGCGGACACCGGCAAGACACCTCACCCTGACCTGAAGCACTCTCCGGAGCGGATCGACCCGGGGCCCATAGAGGCGTCGCTCGACCCTGCCACGAACACCAGATCCATCTGGCCGGCGATCTACCCGGAGCTGCTGCGGCTGGTGCGAGAGCACAGCTCGACGATCGTCTTCGTCAACAACCGGCGTGCGGCCGAGCGGATCGCGAAGCGGCTCAACGAGATGCACAACGATGGGCTGGAGGAGGAGCTGCCCGCCACCGAGCACGCCGGCAACTCCAAGAATGGGGACAAGGCGCCTGCCGAGATCGCCCGCGCACATCATGGGTCTCTCTCCCACGAAGAGCGCGCTGTGGTCGAGGAGCTGCTCAAGTCCGGCGATCTCCCCTGCCTGGTCGCCACCTCCTCGCTGGAGCTCGGCATCGACATGGGGGCGGTGGATCTGGTGATCCAGGTGGAGTCGCCGAAGTCCGTGACCCGCGGGCTGCAGCGCGTGGGTCGCGCCGGGCACACCCTCGGCGAGGTCTCCAAGGGCCGGATCTTCCCGAAGTTCAGGGCCGACCTTCTCGAGTGCGCCGTCGTCGCCCGGCGAATGCGCTCGGGCGAGATCGAGGAGACGGTCATCCCGCAGAACCCACTCGACGTGCTGGCGCAGCACCTGGTCTCGATGGCGGCCCTCGATGAGTGGAAGATCGACGAGGTCGAGCAGCTGGTCCGCTCGGCGCAGCCGTTCGCCGAGCTCTCCCGCGAGCAGCTGGAGAACGTGCTCGACATGCTCGACGGCCGCTATCCCTCGGAACGCTTCGCTGAGCTGCGCCCCCGGATCGTCTGGGACCGCACCAATGGAACGATGCGAGGCCGGCCGGGAGCGCGCCAGCTCGCGGTCGCCAACGCCGGGACGATCCCCGACCGCGGCCTCTATGGCGTCCACCTCCCTGACGGCCGGCGGGTTGGCGAGCTGGACGAGGAGATGGTGTACGAGGCGCGCCCCGGCCAGACCTTCCTGCTCGGCGCCAGCACCTGGCGGATCGAGGAGATCACCCGCGACCGGGTGATCGTCACGCCGGCGCCCGGCACGCCCGGCGCGGTCCCCTTCTGGCGGGGCGACGGGATCGGCCGTCCCGCCGAGCTCGGCAAGGCGATCGGCGCCTTCAGCCGCGAGGCGGTCAACGCGGACCCAAAGAAGCTCGCCAAGGAGAACGACCTCGACAAGCTCGCCGCCCAGAACCTCGTCAACTACCTGACCGAGCAGCAGGCGGCCACCCGTGTCGTCCCCTCGGACGAGGCGATCGTGATCGAGCGCTTCCGCGACGAGATCGGCGACTGGCGGCTCTGCGTCCTGTCTCCCTTCGGCGGCCGGGTGCACGCGGCCTGGGGCCTGGCACTCGCGGCCAAGATCCGCGACGACAAGGACCTGGAGGCCGACGCGATCTGGTCGGACGACGGGATCGTCATCCACCTGCCTGACGCCGACGAACCGCCTCCCGGCGACCTGGTGATGATCGAGCCCGACGAGCTCGAGGACCTGGTGATCCGGGAGCTCTCGGGCTCGGCCCTGTTCGGCGCGCGCTTTCGCGAGAACGCGTCGCGCTCGCTGCTGATCCCGCGGGCCTGGCCCGGCAAGAGGACTCCCCTCTGGCAGCAGCGTCTGAAGTCACAGAGCCTGCTCGAGGTCGCCCGCGACTTCCCCCGCTTCCCCGTGATTCTCGAGACCTACCGCGAGGTGATGCGCGACGTCCTCGACCTGCCGGCGCTGAAGGACCTCCTCCAGAAGCTTCACTCGCGGGAGATCACGATGGTCGAGGTCGAGACGCCCACGGCCTCGCCGTTCGCCTCCTCCCTGCTCTTCGACTACGTCGCCACCTACATGTACGAGGGGGACACGCCGAACGCGGAGCGCCGCGCCGCTGCCCTGGCGCTCGATCGTGACCTCCTGGCCGAGCTGCTCGGCCAGGAGGAGCTGCGCGAGCTGATCGACCCCGAGGCGCTCGCGGAGGTCGCCGAACAGCTCCAGCACGTGACCGAGGCGGGGCTCGCCAAGGACCGGGACGGCCTTCAGCAGATCCTCCGCCGGCTCGGCGACCTGACCGCCGAGGAGTGCGAGCAGCGAACCGAGGAGGGCTATTCGGCCGCATCCATGCTCGAGAAGCTGGTCAAGGAGCGCCGGGCCGCGGTGGTCAGGGTCGCGGGCGAGGAGCGCTACATCGCCGCGGAGGACGCAGGTTTGTACCGGGACGCGCTCGGCGTGCCGGAGCCGGCCGGGCTGCCTGAGAGCTTCCTGGAGCCGATCGACGATGCCCTCGTCTCCCTGGTCCGGCGCTACGCCGCGACCCACGTGCCCTTCCCGACCCGCCAGCTGGCCGACCGGTACGGCGTGGACCCAAGCTCCGCACTGAAGGAGCTGGAGCGTTCGGGCGACGTGGTTCGCGGTGAGCTTCTCCCCGGGGGAAGCGCCCGCGAGTGGTGCGAGGCGGATGTATTGCGCCGCCTGCGGCGAGCCAGCCTGGCACGCCTGCGGAAGGAGGTCGAGGCAACAGACCAGCGTGAGCTGGCCCGCTTCCTGCCGAGCTGGCAGAACGTCGATGCCCACGGCCGCTCGGGCGCCGGGCCCGATCGCCTGCGTGAGGCGCTCGTCTCGCTGCAAGGTGTCGCCCTGACGCCAAAGACCTGGGAGCGGGACGTCCTCCCCCGCAGGCTCGGCTCCTACAGCCCGACCTGGCTCGACGAGCTCTGCACCAGCGGCGAGCTGGTCTGGGTGGGCGGCGGGGCACTCGGCCGCAACGACGGCAAGGTCGCCCTCTACTTCCGCGAGGACGTCCGGCTGGCGGGCCCGCCCCCGGCCAACGCCAAGATCGATCGACCCGAGGGCGAGATCCACGACGCCATCCGCGAGCGGCTGTCCCAGGGCCCCTGCTTCTGGCTCGACCTGCTCGAGCTGGAGGGCTCGGCCGAGGAGCTCCACGAGGCGCTCTGGGACCTGGCCTGGTCGGGCGAGGTGACCAACGACGCGTTCGCCCCTCTCCGCGCCCCTCGCCTCCGGGCCGCCCAGCGCTCGGAGCGCGGAGGCCGCCGCTTCGCCCGCCGCCGCGCAGCCGCGGCCGGGACCGTCATCGGCCGCTGGTCGCTCAGCGCTCCGCTATTCGAGGGCGCGCCATCCGCCGGGCCGCGCACGCGAGCGCTGGCGGAGCTGATGCTGGAGCGCCACGGCATCGTCACCCGGGAGACCGCAATCGCCGAGGGAATCCCCGGCGGATTCGCCTCGATCTACGGAGAGCTCCAGAACCTGGAGCTGCTGGGGACCGCCCGGCGCGGCTACTTCGTGGAGGGCCTCGGGGGCGCCCAGTTCGCCCTTCCCGGCGCGGTCGAGCGCCTGCGCAGCCTGCCCCAGACGGAGGGAGAGCTCCAGGTGCTCGCCGCGACCGACCCGGCGAATCCCTATGGCGCAACCCTCTCCTGGCCCAAGCTCGAAGGCCAGCGACGGCCCGCGCGCACCGCGGGCGCGTACGTGATGCTCCGCGACGGAGAGCCGCTGCTCTACGTCGAGCGGGGCGGCAAGGGAATTCTGCGACTGCAGCGGCTGGATGGCGAGGAACTCGCCACGGCGCTGGGCGAGCTTGCCTCCGCAGCCCAGGGCGGCCAGATCGAGAAACTGGCGATCGAGCGTCTCGACGGCGAGCCGGTGATCGGCTCCGGGTTGGAGGCTGCCCTGATCGAGGCCGGGTTCAGGCGCCAGCCTCGCCGCCTGGTCGCGTAGATGGCGGAGGGGGATTCGATCCTCCGTGTGGCCAGGCGCATGGATGGGATGCTGGCGGGAAAGACGCTGGCAGTGCGCACACCCGGTCAGCGCCGACCGGCGGGATTGCCCGCCGGCGAGCTGAACGGCCGCGAGCTCGAACGAGTCGAAAGCCGCGGCAAGCATCTGCTTCTGCACTTCGAGGGTGGCCTGGCGCTACACAGCCATCTCGGGATGCGCGGCAGCTGGCAGCTCTACCGCCCCGGCGAGCGCTGGCGGAGACCCGCGCACCAGGCATGGATCGTCCTGTCGGCCGAGGGCGCCGAGGCGGTCAACTTCGGTGGCTCGACCATGCGGATCGCCCGGGAAGCCCAGCTGCGGCGCGATCCGCGCCTGGCGCGGCTCGGGCCGGACCTGTTGGGCGACGACTTCGATCCGGGGGCGGCGGTCGATCGCATGCGAGCGATTGCACCTGAGATCGAGCTCGGTCAGGCATTGCTGGGTCAACGGCTGGTGGCCGGGATCGGAAACATCTTCAAGTCGGAGGGCTGCTTCGCGGCGAGCCTCGATCCCAACCGCTCGCTGGCCTCTCTTGCCGACGACGATCTGATCACCGTCCTGGAGGAGACGAGGACGCTGATGCTCGAGGCGGCGAACACGGGGCGTCAGCCGGCCCGCGTCTACCGGAAGGCGGGAAGGCCCTGTCCCCGCTGCGGAACCACGATCCTCTCCCGGGCCCAGGGCGACTCGGCCCGGACCACCTATTGGTGCCCTGGCTGTCAGCCGCCTGCTCGCGACTGAGCACGGCGAGGAGCACCTCCCGTGTCCGGCGCCAAGCAGGGATAATCGAGCGTGGGATGGAGAACGCAGCAAGACAAGGGATCGTCGAGCTCCTCGGCGGCGTACCGCTCTTCTCGGAGCTCTCGCCTGAGGAGCTGGAGCGGGTCGCTCAGGTCGCCATCCCGCGGAGCTACCCAGGCGATACGCGGGTCTTCCACGAGGGCGATCCCGGCGACGCCTGCTACATCGTCAACAGCGGCAGCTGCCGGGTCATACGCCAGCACTCCGACGGGCGCGTGATCACGCTGGCGACGCTCGGCCCCGGCGCCATCTTCGGCGAGCTGGCGATGCTCGACGGCGAGCGCCGCTCCGCCAGCGTCGAGGCCGCAGAGAACACCGAGCTGTTGGCGCTGCCGGCAACCGACATGCGCGCCTTGATCCGCGAGCACCCGGAGATGGCTGAGAAACTCATCGTGGCGCTCACCCGTCGCCTGCGAGAGGCGAACGAGCGCATCGCGCGGCAGTCCTTCCAGACGGTGCCCAGCCGCGTCGCCGGCGTCCTCAACCAGCTGCTCGCCGAGGAGGCCGTCACCCCGCTGGTCAGGGATGGCGTCACCATCCGGCTGCGTCAATCCGATCTCGCTCAGATGGCCGGGACCTCGCGTGAGAGCGTCAGCCGCTTCCTCGCCACGCTCGAGCGGGCCGGGGTCGTCCAGGTTGGGCGTGGGCGCGTGACGGTGATCGAGCCCGAGCGCCTCGACGCCTACATTTTCTAAGTGCCCTCGTTCGGCCGCTCCCCGGAGTTCGCCGAGCAGCGCTCCCGGATGGTCGAGCGACAGCTGCGCCGGCGGGGAATCGGAGACGAGCGGGTGCTCGCGGCGATGGCGGACGTCCCCCGAGAGCACTTCGTCCCCGAGGGGGTTCGCCAGAGCGCCTACAACGACTCCGCCCTGCCGATCGGGCACGAGCAGACGATCTCGCAGCCGTGGGTGGTCGCGGCGATCTGCGAGGCGCTGCGGCTCGAAGGCGACGAGAGCCTGCTCGAGATAGGGACCGGCTCCGGATACTCGGCCGCCGTCCTGGCGAGGCTGGCCCGAAGCGTGATCAGCGTCGAGCGGGTGCCGGAGCTCGGCGAGGCGGCGCGGCGCAAGCTCGAGGAGCTGGGCATCGAGAACGTCGAGGTGATCGTCGGCGACGGAAGCCGTGGCTATCCCGAGGGCGCGCCATATGACGCGATCGCCGTTCACGCCGCCACCCCGGAGGCCCCACACAGCCTGCTCGCCGAGCTGGCCACCGACGGCCGCCTCGTTGTACCGATCGCAACGGGCACCGCTGACCTGCTGACGGCCTTCATCCGGGAGAACGGCAACCTGCGACAGGAGACAATCGGGCCCTGCCGCTTCGTACCTTTGATTGGGGCCGAGGGCTTCAACCCCCCGGGGCAGTCTCAATAAGTAGGCTCGCCGGGTGAACTCCGCGCTCTACGTGCTCAACTTCTACTCGCCGATCTTCGTCGACCAGCTGCGCAGCGGCCGGAAGACGGCGACCATCCGCCTGGGCGACAAATCGCGCAAGTACAAGCGCGGGCAGGTGGTCTGGATCACGGTCGGCTACCGGCACCAACCGCGCGAGAAGATCTTCGCCGCCGTGATCGACGACGTCGAGGTTAAGCGGATCCAGGAGCTCTCACCGCGGGACATCGAGCACGACAACCCGGAGTTCCGCCGGCGCGACGAGGCCGTGGCCTTCCTGGAGAAGATCTACACGCGGTCGATCGGCGAGGACGACACCGTCACGGTGATCCGCTTCTCGCAGATAGTCGAAAGGCCGAGTACGCAGTTCGGCAACGGCGAGACGCCGTCCCGCAACTGAGCGGTCTATTCCGCATTCCGTGACTGAATATCGGTTCCTTACAACCTGGCTGCTCGAGGCTCCTCAGGAGCGCGTTTGGGATGCGATCTACGAGTCCGAGCGCTGGCCCGAGTGGTGGCACGGCGTTCTGGAGGCCGACAAGCTCGAGGAGGGGGACGACGATGGCGTCGGGCAGTACGGGCGCTACGTCTGGAAGTCGAAGCTGCCGTACAAGCTCGAGTTCTTCGTGCGCACAGTCAAGGTCGAGAAGCCCTTCCTGCTCGAGGGCAACGCGGAGGGCGAGCTCGCCGGCGTGGGGCGCTGGCGGCTCTTCGAGCGCGACGGGGTAACTGCTGCCCTGTACGAGTGGAACGTGCGCACTACCAGGGCGTGGATGAACCTGCTCACGCCCATCGCCCGGCCGATCTTCGCGGTGAATCACGACTACGTGATGCGGAACGGCGGTCATGGGCTCGCCAAGCTGCTCGGCGTGCCCCTGCTCGCAGTTGACTAACTGATCACTACCCGAAGTCTGCGTCTGGCTACAATCAGCAGGCGCGCTGGCACTCTCCCATCGAGAGTGCCAAAGAGTCGCGCAGACTTGAGAGACGCCCATCCGAGCTAGGAGGAATTGCCGATGAAGCTGAAGCCGCTAGGCGACCGCCTGATCGTTCAGGCAGTTGAGGAGGAGGAGACGACCGCAAGCGGGATCGTCCTCCCCGATACAGCGAAGGAAAAGCCCCAGAAGGGCAAGGTTCTCGCCGTCGGTGACGGTGAGGTCAAGGAGGACGGGTCCCGCCGCCCGCTCGACGTGAGCGAGGGCGACGAGGTTCTCTATTCGAAGTACGGAGGCACCGAGATCACCGTCGACGGGGACGAGCTGCTCGTCCTGCGCGAGTCGGACGTACTCGCCAAGGTCGGCTAGTCCAGGAACTTAGGAAGGAGGAACCACACACATGGCTCACAAGGAGCTTTTGTACGACGAGGATGCGCGTGGCGCTCTGCAGGACGGGGTCGACGCCGTGGCCAATGCGGTCAAGGTGACTCTCGGTCCGAAGGGTCGTTACGTCGTCCTCGACAAGAAGTTCGGAGCGCCCACCATCACCAACGACGGCGTCACCATCGCCCGCGAGATCGAGGTCGAGGACGTCTTCCAGAACCAGGGCGCGCAGCTGGTGCGTGAGGTGGCCACGGCCACCAATGACGTCGCCGGCGACGGAACCACCACGGCGACGCTGCTGGCGCAGACGATCGTCCATCATGGCCTCAAGAACGTTGCGGCCGGAGCGAATCCGCTCGGGCTGCGCAGCGGCATCGAGAAGGCCGTCAATCAGGTGGTCGACGACCTCCGCGAGAAGCAGTCGAAGGACATCGCGGGCAAGGAGCAGATCGCCCGAGTCGCGGCCATCTCGGCCGCCGACGACGAGATCGGCAACATCATCGCCGACGCCATCGACAAGGTGGGCAAGGACGGCGTGGTGAACGTCGAGGAGGGCCAGACCTTCGGCATGGAGCTGGAGTTCACCGAGGGCATGCAGTTCGACAAGGGCTACATCTCGCCCTACATGGTCACCGACCAGGACCGCATGGAGGCCGTCCTCGATGACGCCTACATCCTGATTGCCAACCAGAAGATCGGCTCGGTGCGCGACATCCTGCCGGTACTGGAGCAGGTGATGCAGGGCGGCAAGTCGCTGCTGATCATCGCCGAGGACGTCGAGGGCGAGACCCTCGCCACCCTCGTGGTGAACAAGCTCCGCGGCACCTTCACCGGCGTGGCCGTCAAGGCGCCCGGGTTCGGTGACCGCCGCAAGCGGATGCTGGAGGACATCGGCATCCTGACCGGCGGCGAGGTGATCACCGAGGAGATGGGCCTGAAGCTGGAGAACACCCAGCTCGACCAGCTCGGCAAGGCCCGTCGCGTCGTGGTGGGCAAGGACAACACCACGATCATCGACGGCGCCGGCGACTCCGAGCAGATCAAGGGCCGCATCAAGCAGATCAAGTCCGAGGTCGAGACGACCGACTCCGACTTCGACCGCGAGAAGCTGCAGGAGCGGCTGGCCAAGCTGGCCGGCGGCGTCGCGGTCGTCAAGGTCGGCGCGGCCACCGAGACCGAGATGAAGGAGAAGAAGCACCGCGTCGAGGACGCCCTGCAGGCGACCCGTGCGGCGCTCGAGGAGGGCATCGTCCCTGGTGGCGGCGTCGCGCTGCTGAACGCCCAGGACGCGATCAAGCTCGACTCCTACAAGGACGACGACGAGCGGACTGGCGCATCGATCATCCAGCGCTCGCTCGAGGCTCCGATCCGGCAGATCGCCGACAACTCGGGCTTCGAGGCCAGCGTCGTCGTCGAGAAGGTCCGCGGCCTGAAGGCCGGCGAGGGCCTGAACGCAGCCGATGGCGAGTACGGCGACCTGATCGCCGCCGGCGTCATCGACCCGACCATGGTCACGCGCTCGGCGCTGCAGAACGCCGCGTCGATCGCGAAGAACATCCTCACCACCGAGGCCATCGTGGCCGAGCCGCCCGAGAAGGAAGGCGCAGGCGCGATGCCCGGTGGCGGCATGCCCGACATGGGCGGCATGATGTAAGGACTACGCTTGCCGCAACAGGCGAGTGTGTTCGTAACGAGAGGGTGCTCCGCAGGAGCAACCCGATTAGTTCAAGAGGCCCGGCTGACGCCGGGTCTCTTGCTTTTCTGAGCCGGTGACGAAGCTCGGCCTCGCGGGCCTTCTCCTGATCGCCGGTTCGGCAGTGACGCTGGCGCTGCACTTCCTCGGCGTGCCCGAGGACCTCTATCGCTGGCTCTACCACCACCTGCTCTCCGGGCTCGACGTCCCGGATGAGCCGTCGAGCGGGACGGTCGATGCCGTCCGCTACGTCTCGCTGGTTGGGGGAATCCTGGAGCTCGCGGCCGGCGTCGTCCTCCTGATTGCCGACCGGTTCCGCACGGCCTAGGCCTGGGTCCCGAGGACCGCGCCCATCGGCCGCGGCTCGACCCCGAGCCGCTCGGCATCCTCCGTCCCACGCCGGCTGGTCATCGCCACCTCCATCAGCTCAGCCTCCTCCCAGGTGGCGAACACCCTGGGGCCGACGACCAGCTCGAGCGCCCGCAGCCCCGCCCGGACCAGCGGAATCGGGGTGTGCAGCAGCGGCCGGTCGCGCCCGCTGGCCTCGAGGACGCGCTCGACGATCTCGTCATAGGAGAGGATCTCGGGCCCGGCGAGCTCGTACCGGCCGTTCGATCCGTCGAGGGACGAGACCACGCAGCGAGCCACGTCCCGCGCCCAGATCGGCTGGTAGCGCGACCGGCCCGAGCCGGAGACGGGCACGGCCGGCAGGATCGAGAGGCGCTGGAGCAGGGTGATCCAGGGATCCCCCGGCCGGTAGACGATCGACGGCGCGAAGACGGTCGCCCGCAGCGGGGACTCAAGGACCGCGTGCGCTCCCAGCGCCTTGGAGCGGAAGAAGCGGGTTCTCTGAAACCCGGTGGCACCCAGCGCGGAG
This sequence comes from uncultured Solirubrobacterales bacterium, assembly GCA_963817275.1. Taxonomy (GTDB): domain Bacteria; phylum Actinomycetota; class Thermoleophilia; order Solirubrobacterales; family 70-9; genus DASUPK01. The sequence goes on from CAWFOA010000012.1 coordinate 184,580, forward strand.
AAGAAGACGAAGCGGGATGCGCCCGCGCGCTCGGCCGACCGAAGCAGCCGGACCGTCGCCAACCCATTGAGCTCCTCGATGGTGCCTCCGGGCTGGTCGCGGATCGTCGCCGCCAGGTGGACCACCGTTTCGATGCCGCGCATCGCGTGGCGAATCGAGAGCGGGTCCCGGAGGTCCCCGAGAGCTATCTGGACGTCGACCCGATGCTCTCCGAGCTTCCTCGGATCCCGGACCAAGACCCGCACCTGGTGGCCCTCCTCGAGCAGCATCGGCAGGAGCTCGCCGCCGACCACGCCTGTTGCTCCTGTGAGGAGGATCACGCCGCCACTGTAACCAGCCCGCCCCGGCTCCCCCCGGGGGCCGCGCTCGCCTAGAATGTCGCGTCCTGCGGCGCCCACGGGGCGCCGCAACCGCAACTACGACTCCGGAAAGGAATAGGCGCCTTGGCATACGTCATCGCGGAGCCCTGTATCGGCGAGAAGGACAACTCCTGCGTAGAGGTCTGCCCCGTCGATTGCATCCATCCGACCCCGGACGAGCCGGACTACGACAACGTCCAGCAGCTCTTCATCGACCCGGACGAGTGCATCGACTGCGACGCCTGCGTCGAGGCCTGCCCGGTCGACGCCTGCTTCGCCGAGGACCAGCTCCCCGAGGAGTGGTCCAAGTACACGCAGGTCAACCTCGAGTACTACAAGTCCAAGGCCTCTTAGGCACCCGGTCGAGGCCTCCTGAGCTCGTCCCGCTGGACATAGCGACACCTTTCGCTACGTAGTTTTGGAACATTCGGCTAGGGCCAGCCGAATATTTGTCTGGACGGCCATTCGAGCCGATCGGGCTGGGGATGGCAAGGACGCTCCGGAGAATTGCCTTGGCGACCGTTGCTTCCGCGATCCTCCTCGCGCCCGCCGGCGCGAGCGCATCGGGGTCCTGGGACAACCTGCTGGCGCCCGAGTCGGCCTGCCCGGGCCAGTCGGACAGGTCGCTGCCGATCGCCGCGCAGGAGGAGACGATGGTCTGCATGCACAACTGGGCGCGCACGCAGAAGGGACTGAAGGCACTGCACCCGATGAAGAAGCTTCGCTCCTCCTCGCACAAGAAGGCGCGCGACATCAGGCACTGCCGGCAGTTCAGCCACGAGGCCTGCGGGCGGGACGCTTTCTACTGGTTCAGGCGGGTCGGGTTCATGCGGGGCAGCTGGGGCGCGGGCGAGAACCTGGCATACGGACAGGGCAACCGGGGCACTGTGCGGCGCATGATGAGTGCCTGGCTCAACTCCGACATGCACCGATCCGTGCTGCTCACCCCCAGCTTCGACGACGTCGGGATCAGCGTGGTCGACGGCAGGTTTCACGGCCACCGCGGCATCGCGATCTGGGTCGCGCACTTCGGCTACCACCACTAGCCGAGCTAGCCGGGCGAGCGGGCCGGCAGGCCCACGCTGCCGCTCTCCCGGGCGGTACCGAGCACCGGCTCGCAGACGATCCACAGATAGACGAGCAGAGAGACGTTTCTGGCCGCCAGGGGCCAGACGAATGCGCCCGTCAGGGAATCCACGCCGTCGTAGTTCTGCAGCGTGATCTGAGTCAGGAGGATGGCCACGAGCAGGACGAGGTTCTCCTTGCCGAGTCCGTACGCGCAGGCCGAAATCGGCAGGATCCACAGCAGGAATTGCGGCGAGAGCACGGGCGCGAAGACGACCAGCACCGTCACCAGCGCCGTGGCCAGCTTGAGGTTGGAAACCTCCGAGCGCCAGCCGGCACGCACCAGCATCAGGTAGCCGATCGCCCCGATCGCCACGGAGACCCAGCGCGCCGCGTCGGCGCCCGACGCCGAGAGCTCGAATCCGCCATGTCCTGTCACCGTCGCGACGCCGGAGGACCCCAGCGCGTGGGCGACCTCGAACGGGCTGGCGGCAAGGGCCTCCACCTGTAGCGCGCGATCGGTGTGGTAGGTGATCGCCGAACCGAACTCGTCGCCAATCACGACGACGGCCGCCACGGAGAGCAGCAGCGGGATCGCGCCGGCGACAATCACCCGCCGCAGGTTCCTCTCGCCGCGCAGCAGCGCGGGGTAAAGGAATAGGGGGAAGGCCTTGATGGCCACTCCAACCGAGAGGAGTCCCGACCACGCCGCCGAGCGGCCGCGATCGCGAGCCAGCACCGCGGCCAGCACGAACAGCGCGGGAACGATGTCGAACCGGCTGAGCACCAGCGGTCCGGTGTCGATCAGCGAGGGGTCGAGCACCGCATCGGAGAGGATCACCACGCCGACCGTGTAGATCCCCAGAGCCGAGAGCACTCGCCTCGCATCGCCGGGCAGCGCGAGCGCGATCAGGACGACGACCGCGAGATCGAACGCCAGCATCTCCCACATGAAGCCGTCGACGAACCCCTGCGTGCTGTCGTCGAGATAGATCGGAGCGATCAGGACCGGGACAGAGAGGGGCGGGTACTCGATGTCCTGATCGCGATAGGGGAGGTCTCCACCCTTGATCGCCTGAGCCTGAGGGGCGAAGTCGTTGATCAGGATCGACGACCAGTCGCCGATCGTCGGCACGAATACCGCCAGATGAAATGCGCAGATGAGGGCCGCCGCGGTCGCCCGCCAGCGGGTAGCCAAGGCCTACTGCACCATCGGCAGCTCGGTGCCGCTGACCCCGCCGCCGTTGGGGGCGGCCGCCGGCACGGCCTGCGCCTCCATGAGGGGCAGCTCCACGGGCGTCGAGGCGACGATGCCGCGGGCAGCCTCGCGGATCATCTGCGAGGCAGGTGTGTCGGGATCCTCGATCACCAGGGGCTTCCCGTCATCGGCCGCTTCGCGCAAATCGCCAGAGAGCGGAACCTTGGCGAGCAGCGGCACGTCGAGCTCGTCCGCAAGCAGCTGGCCACCGCCCTCTCCGAAGATCGCGACGCGGTCGCCGTCAGGTCCGGTGAAGGCGGACATGTTCTCGATCACGCCGAGTACCTCGAGATCCACCTTGGCGGCCATCTCGGCGGCTCGCCGGGCGACGCTCTGAGCCGCGGGCTGCGGCGTGGTCACGATCGCGATCTTCGCCTGCGGCAGGAGCTGGGCGAGCGTCATCGACACGTCGCCGGTCCCAGGCGGGAGGTCGAGCAGCAGGTAGTCGAGCTCATCCCAGGCGACGTCCTCGAGAAACTGCTGGATCGCCTTGTGGAGCATCGGGCCCCGCCAGACGACAGCGGCGTTCTCCTCGACGAAGAACCCAATCGACATCACGCTGACGCCGGACGGGGAGACCGGCGGGATGATCTTGCGCTCCGGCGAGACGTCGGGCTTCCGGTTGATCCCCAGCATCCGCGGGATCGAATAGCCGTATACGTCGCAGTCGAGCGCACCGGCCTTGTGGCCATCGGCGACCAGCGCGGCTGCGAGGTTGGCGGTCATCGTGGACTTCCCGACACCGCCCTTGCCGGAGGCGACGCAGATCACGTTCTTGACCTGCGCCAGGGCCCCCTCCGGGAGCTTCGCGCGGCCCAGCTTCTGCTGGAGGTCGGACTTCTCTCCGTCGGAGAGGACGTCGAAGCCGACCTCGACGCTGTTGACCCCCTCCAGCTCGGAGACGTGCTTGGCGACCGCCTGCTGGAAGTGCGAGCGGATCGGGCAGCCCGGGGTCGTCAGGGAGACGACAACGTCCACCCGCCCGTCGTCGTGGATGTCAATCGAGCGCACCATGCCCAGCTCGACGATCGACCGGCGCAGCTCCGGGTCGATCACCTGAGTGAGCTTCTCTGTGATTTGTTCTCTGCTGGGCACGAGGGAGGGATTTTCGCAGGTTGAGGCTTTGGGCCCACCCCAATAAGTGAAAACCGGGCCACGAGGGCCCGGTTTTCGAGGGAGGAGAGGTTGCTGCTTCCCACTCACATGGTGAGGGGCTTCTCCGGGCGCGCCACCTCTCGAGGGCGGCCCGGGCTAAGCGACTAGATGCGCTCGCGCACCTTCTTCACCGCCGGCTCGACCCGGTCCCGGTAGATGGGCTCCACGCGCTCCTTGACGACGGGCTCGACGCGCTCGCGGTAGACGGGCTCGACGCGCTCGCGCGCCTTGCGGGCCTGGCCGACCAGCTGCTCGGTGACCTGACGCCGGACGTCCCCGCCCTTCGCCTCGGCCTTCTCGATCTCGCTGCCGAGTCGTTTGCGAAGAGACTCAATCTCAGTCGTCCTCGCCTGCGGGTCGCGGAGGGTCTGGACGCGCTTCTGCAGCGTCTCGATCTCCTGCGAGCGGGTCTCGGAGTTGCGCCACGTATCGGCGGTGCTCCGAACGTTCTCGGCGACCGTGGGAACGGCGCCGACAGCAACATCGACGGCCTGCAAGGCCTGCTCGGACGGCTTGCGGACGTTGGTGGTGACTTCGGTCTTCTCTGCGGTCTTGCTCTTGGTCTTGCTGGCCATCTGAGCTCTCAATCCCTTCAGCTTGCTTTCGTCGGTCTCTTATTAGCTCTAAGGATGTTCGGAGCTTAGCACCGAACACATGTTTTGGCGAACACATGTTCTTAACCGGTATCGGGGACCCGGTTACACGCAAGGATTTGGTCCGTGACTAACGGAAGATCGCGAGGAGGCGGCTCTCGCGGGCGGCACCCACGCGGTCGACCCACCCCGCCGGGCTGTCCAGCTCATCGGGACGCGGGAGGGCGTCGGGCTCGCGCCAGGCGCGGTTGAGGGTGCGAATGCCATGAGCGCGAACGACCTCATCCGCGAACGCCTTTCCGCGACGGTACTGCGCCAGCTTCATCTCGAGACCGAGCACCTTGGAGACGATCGAGTCGAGCAGCCCACGGCGTTCGCGATCCCGGTCGAGTGCGCGACGGAGATTCGTGTAACCCGGGTCGAGCTGATCGCCGACGGCGTCCATGACGTGCTCGGCGTAGCCCTCGACCAGCGTCATCGTCGCCGTGAGCTGCTCCACGAGCCGGCGCTGCGGCTCCGGCCAGAGCAGGGTGGCGAGCTCACCGTTCGTCGCCGAGCGGATCAGCTCGCGCGGGTTCATCCGTGCGAGCTTGCCGAGCAGCTCGCCGGGCTTCACCTCGATCGCCGCCTTCTCGAAGAGCTCCTCGGCGATCCCGCCGATGTGCTCGCGCAGCCACGGCACCGAGGCGAAATGGACGGCGTGGGTCGTCTCGTGGAGGGCGATCCAGCGCAGGAAGAGGTCGCGATCCACGCCGAGCCGGGCCCTCGCCGCCGAGAGATTCGGCCCGACGAACAGCAGCCGCGGCGCGCGCGCCGGACCGATCAGCGCAACGTCGTACTGGCCGATCACCCGCTGGGAGAGATAGCCGACCGCGAGGCCGATCTCGGCACCGGTTGCGGCGCCGACGATGGTTCGCTGGAGGCCCCTGCCTCCGTTGCGGGAGCCCTCCATCCGCTCCTCGAGGTGCTGCTCGACCGTGGCCGAGAGCTCACGGAACGTCTCGAGGTTCACCTCCGCCCACTCAGCCCGATCGACGAGCTCCGCGGGGGGCACATCCCCCTTTGGCCTCAGGCGCGTGTAGTGCCGGACCAGCTCGGCGGCGCGGTCGGACTCGGAGCGGAGCTCCGCCTCGCTGCCGTCCCATTGCGGGCCGCTCCCCGAGAGGGCATGGGCGACGCGCTCGGCCATGTTCCAGTCGACGAGGCCCTCAGGCATAGACGGCCTCCTGCGCCTCACGGATGACACTCAGGTCGCCCGGCGTCCGGGCCGCGGCGAGGTCGTAGCGCGCGCTCAGGTCGAGTGGGGCCTCCTCGAGGCTGCCGCCCCCGAACTCGAGGGTCGCGCCGGCCTGTCGGACGATCAGCTGGCCGGCTGCCGCATCCACGGAGCGGCAGCTTCGAGTTGTGATCATCCCGTCGAAACGGCCGCAGGCCACGTAGCAGAGGTCCACGGCGATCGATCCCGGGGCGCGGATCCGGTAGGCGCGGTCCTGGAGTACCTCGACGGCCTTCAGGACCCGCTCGGGCTTTGTCGCCTCGAGAGCGACGAGCTCGAGTCCGTCGCCGGTCGGCGTCGCGATCGGCTCGTCGTCGAGTTGAGCGCCACCGTCACGGGTGGCGACGAACTCCTCGCCGGCCCCGAACTCGTAGACATAGCCGAGGGTCACGTCGCCCATCGAGTCGCCATCCGCGACGGCGATGCTGACGCTGTGCAGGGGAATCGTCCGCCGGGCGTTGAGCGAGCCGTCGATCGGATCGATCACGACCCGCAATGCCGACCCGCCCCCTCCGAAATCGACCGAGCCGCGCTCTTCGGAGACCGCGGTGAACTCGTGGCCCGCCTCATGAAGCCCGTCGAGCTGGTCGAAGATCGCGTCCTCGCAGAGCCGGTCGATGACCAGGGTGCGGTCGCCTCCTTCGCCGACGCCCTCGTACTGCGTGCGTGCCTCGATCCCCCGGTGCTCGTCGAAGATGCGCCGCTGCACCTCAACGGCCCTGCGGCAGGCCTCAATCCATTCCTCGTTGGAGGGCCCAGCCACGCGGCCAGGTTAGCGAGCGTTTTCGCGCGACCAGCGGCAAGGCCGCCCGAGGCGGCAGATGCGTGCATTAGCCTGAAATCGATGGGAGATCCACACGATCACGGGGTGCCTCGGCTGACCGAGCAGCAGGAGGCCGTCGTCGCCCATGACGGGGGAGCCCTGCTGGTTCTCGGGGCGGCCGGCACCGGCCGGACGGAGGCACTCGCGCACAGGCTCGGGCGCCTGGTCAGCGAGGCAAGCCGACCGCTCGTCCTGACCCGATCGTTGGCGAGCGCGAATCGGATCAGGAGCCGTGCCGAGCAGGCGATCGAGACGGCCTACGAGGAGCTGGTCGTCCACACTCACCCCGCGGCGGCCGCGCGGCTGCTCCGGGAGCACGCGACCGAGGCGGGGCTGGACCCGTTCTTCGAATCGCTGAGCCCGGCCGAGAGGCTCGCGATGCTGCTCGACCGGCTCGAGGAGCTGCCTCTGCGCCGTCACGAGATTCGAGGGAACCCGGCCGGTCTGCTCGCCCGGATCATCGATCGGATAGACGCGCTCAAGTCCGCCGGTGTGACGGCCGAGCGATTCCGCCGCTGGACGGAGGAGCAGGCGGGCGGCAGTCAGTCTGAGCGCGACTCCGCTGCCAGGGAGCGGGAGTTCGCCGAGATCTACGAGCTGCACGACTCGATGCTGCGTGCGGCCGGCGCGATGGACGACACCGATGCCGTGCTGGAGCTGACGCGGCTGCTCGGCGAGCGCCCGGCGCTCGCCGAGGCCGTTTCGAAGCGCTTTCCGCACCTGATGGTCGACGAGGCCGAGGACGCCTGTCCGGCGGAGCGCTCGCTGATCGAGGCGCTGGCCCGCGGAGCGGAGAGCACAGTGCTCTCCTGCGATGACGAGCAGGCCCGGGCGCCGTGCGGTGCGGCGTCGGCGTGGGCGCGCCAGGCGCTCGCCCCCAAGGAGGTGATCCTCGAGCCAAGCTGGCGGTACGGGGGCGACCTGCTGGACGCGGCGCACGCCGTCGTGGCCCGCATCACGAATCGGGTTGCGCCTGACGGCGCGCCCTCGCGTGAAGGGGCCGAGGTGGCTCGTCGTGCGGCCGGGCCGGCGACTCGAGTGCGCTTCTGGTGCGGGGCCAACGATCGCGCCGAGGCACAGGCCGTCGCCCGGGACATCGAGTCCGCCCTCGCAGCGGGTGAGGTGAAGATGGAGGAGGTCTGCGTGGCGGTCCCGCGCGGCGGCGGCAGGGCTCGCGCCATCGCAGCCGCCCTCGAGGAGAGACGCGTGCCGTACCGCCTGACGGGTCCGGGCGCCTTCTTCCAGCGGCCGGAGGTGCGCGACGTGATCGCCTGGCTTCGCCTGCTCGCCGACCCGACGGACGCGGCGGCCGCCGTGCGCGCTCTCAGCCGCCCGCCGGTGGAGCTGCGGTCGGTCGACCTGGCGCGCTGCACGACGATCGCGAGGCGCCGCAAGCTCGACATGGTCTCGGCCCTGGAGGCATCGCTCGAGAGCCCGCAGATCCCGCCCGAGGCCCGCGACCGCATCCGCGAGTTCCTCCAGCTCCACCGCGCCGCCGCCCGGGCGATGGGCGAAATGCGCGCCGACGTCTTCGTGCGGCGCCTGATCGAGAGAATCGGCTTTCGACGCCACCGCCTGTTCGCCGCACACCCCGAGGCCGCCGAGCGGCTGCGCAACCTCTCCCGGCTCGGAGAGCTCGCTGCCGCGTGGACCCGGCGCGAGCCCGCGGGATCAAACCGCGATTTCGTCCGCTACCTGGTCGCCGTCTCCGAGGCGGGGGTTGCGCCTGTCGAAGAGCCGGTCGAGCCGATCGCGGACGCCGTCCGTGTGATGCCGCTGGAGCGCACCAAGGGGCTCGAGTTCTCGCGCGTGTATGTCGTCGGGCTCCACGCCGGGGCCGTGCCGGGCTCGCCCCCCGCCGGACCGGCGGCGGTGCCCGCGGGGACCGGCGGCGGCGGCCCGTCCCACGAGGACGAGTCGCGCCGGCTGCTCTACGTGGCGATGACGCGCGCCAGGGACGAGCTGGTCCTGTCGCGACCGGCCGCCACCGAGGGGGGCAACGCGCGCCCATCGCCGCTCTACGAGGACGCGCGAGCCGTGCTCGATGCCGGCGAGCAGGAACAGGGTGAGGAGCTCTTCGGACCCGCCGAGGGCCTCCAGGCCACCTACCGGCTGATCCAGGACGAGGTGCTCGAGGAGGCCTGGCGGGCCGGCGGGAAGCTCCGAGAGCCGCGTCTGGACACCTACATGGACGTGACCCGGGCCGTGGCCCGCTTCCTCGAGCTGGTCAAGCTGGCGGGGCTGATCCAGGGGTCCGGCGAGGAGCCGGTCGCCGATGCGCTGGCGGCGATCAACGACCTCCTCGATCACGCGATCTCGCCCGAGCAGCGCACCGCCCTCCACGACTCCGGCCTCGACGCGTATCTGCTGGACGAGGAGGGCGCGGCCAAGCGGCGCCGCGAGCTGATCGAACAGCGTGACGAGCCCTCCCTCGAGGCCTTCCTGCCTCGGAGGGGCGAGGGGCTCGCGCTCTCGGCCACCGACATCGCGCTCTATCGGACCTGCCCCCTCAAGTACAAGTTCGCGCGGGTCTTCGGCATTCCTCAGGAGACGACGATCAACCAGCGCTTCGGGATCGTCATCCACCAGGTCCTGGAGCGGTTCCATGGACAGCAGGCCGCCGAATCAACGGGCGAGGCGGATGCCGGCAGCCTCGAGCGGCTGATGGCGCTGTTCGCCTCCGCCTGGCGCAGGTCGGGCTTCGGCGAGTCCGACGACGAGCTCCAGTTCCGCGAGAAGGCGATCGACGCGCTCCGCCGCTATCACGCGCGCGAGGTTGCGAGTGGCTCCCACCCCCGCTGGGTGGAGCGCAAGTTCGACTTTCGCATCGGTCCGCACCACCTCCGCGGCCGCGTCGACCGGGTCGACCAGCTGCCCGGTGGCGGGTACGAGCTGATCGACTACAAAACCGGCGACCCGAAGCCCCCGCGCGAGCTCGAGTCCGACGTCCAGCTCGCGATCTACCGCCTGGCGGCCAGGGAGGCCTGGCGCCTCGAGGGTGCGGCCGGCAGCTACTGGTACGTGCTCGCCGACGAGAAGGTCGCGGTCGGTGCGTCGCCCGACGACCTCGAGCGGGTCGAGGGAGTTGTGCTGGAGGTCGGCGAGGGCATCCTTGGCCAGGACTTCGAGCCCCGGCCCTCCCCCGAGATCTGCTCCTGGTGCGACTTCAGGCTGATCTGTCCGGCCTCGGAAGCGTGACGCAACTCACGTACATATGTACATATCTTTGGTACATTTGTACACATCATGTTGGCTTGGATCTATCTATCGGCAGCCATCGCCACGGAGGTCGTGGGCACCGTCTTCCTGCGCTACACGGACGGTTTCACCAGGCCGGGCCCCTCCATCTTCGTGGTGGTCACATACGCCGGATCACTCTGGCTGACGGCGCTCGCTCTGAGGCAGCTCGAGATCAGCCTGGCGTACGCCGTCTGGGCCGGGGTTGGAACCGCCGCGGTTGCGGTGATCGGCATGGCCGCCCTCGGCGAGTCCGTCAACACCCTCAAGCTGGCGAGCATCGCGCTGGTGATCGGTGGCGTCGTCGGGCTGAACCTCTCGGGCGCGAACTAGGGTGATTGCCACGGCGGAGCAGGCCACCCGCGGGCGCCGCGAGGAGATCCTCGACGCCACGTTGCGCGTCATCGGGCGCGACGGGCGCGAGTCGGTGACTCACCGGGCCGTGGCGGAGGAGGCCGGCGTTCCCCTCGGCTCGACGACCTACTACTTCGACTCCCGGGACGACATCCTGGGGCAGGCACTGGAACACGTCGCCGCTCAGGAAGTCGAGCGATACGGCCGCCTCGGGGATGAGCTTCGCTCCGTCAAGTCGGCGCGAGAGCTCGCCGACCGGCTGGTCTCCGAGCTGGTCGCCGCCGCGGAGGACCGAACCGCCTACATCGCCGAGTACGAGCTCTGGCTGGAGGCCGGCCGGCGACCGGAGCTGCGCGAGGCGGCCCAGAGCTGGTGCGACGCCGAGCAGCGCTCCGTCGCGGGGGCACTCGAGAACCTGGGGAGCACCGATCCGCGCGCTGATGCCAGCCTCGTGGTCGCGGCCCTGGACGGGCTCGGCGAGCGACTGCTGGGGCGCGAGGCTGACCCCGCCGAGGCGGCGAAGGAGCTCCTGCCGGAGCTGCGGCGCCTGATCGAGCGGCTCGTCAGCTAGGCGTCCGGACTGCTGCCCTGCTGGCGCAGGTAACGCTCGAAATCGCGGGCGAGAGATTCGCCCGAGGGGACATCGTCCTCGACGTCGAGGCTCTCGGCCTGCTCCGCTTCGAGGCGCTGCACGAGCTCCTCGATCTCGGGGTTGGCCGCGACCGCCCGGCTCACCTGTTTCTCGTAGGAATCGGACTCCTCCTCGAGGCCGGAGGCCTCCACCGCGACCCCAACCAGCCCTTCGAGCCGTCGCAGCAGCGCCAGGGCCGCCTTCGGATTCGGGACCGCCGCGACGTAGTGCGGAACGGCGGCCCAGAGGCTGGCCGACGGGATTCCCCGCCGGCGGCACGCATCGTGCAGTACCCCCACGACCCCGGTAGGTCCCTCGTAGTTTGAGCGAGCCAGGTCGAGGCGGTCGACCAGCTCCTCGTCCGAGGCCAGACCGGTGATAGGCACCGGGAGAGTGTGCGCCACGTCGGCGATCAGGGCGCCGAGCGTTACCACCATCTCCACCCCGAGTATCTCGGCCGCATCGGCAATGCCGTCCGAGAAGGCTCGCCAGCGCAGGTTGGGCTCGGTGCCGGCAAGCAGCAGCAGGTCGCGCTCGGCGCCAGCCGGAGTGGCGGCGAGAAGGACGTTGCCGGGCCACTCGATCTCGCGGGTCTGGCCCTCGGTCATGCGGATGGTCGGCCTGTTGGCCTGGAAGTCGAAGAACTCCTCGGGATCGATCTGGGCGATCACCTCGGCGTCGAGCGACTCGGCCGCTGTGGTGAGAGCTGTCGTGGCCGAGCCCGCCGCGTCGTTCCAACCGGCGAAGGCGCAAACGAGGACCGGCGATCGAAGCTGCGGAGGCTCGGCCTCCCAGGCGAGCGCGTCCATGGTTCGAGACTAGCGAGTCGGGCGCATCGAGTACCCCGGTTGGTGGGGTAGGCGTCCGGTCGAATCTGAAAACTCAATGCATGGAAGCCACCGCCGCCCCGCCGCAGATCGCCGAGTTGCGGCCCGGGCAGCGCTTCCGCGGCGTCTACGCGTGCGTCCGAAAGGACCGGCTGTCGGCGCGCAACGGCTCCATCTACCTGACTCTCGAGCTCCGTGACCGCAGCGGATCGATCCCGGCGCGGGTGTTCCGGGAGGTCGATCGCCTGGGCGCGCGCTTCGAGCGCGGCGACGCGATCCGCGTATCCGGCAAGGTGGAGCGCTTTCGAGGCGAGCTGGTGGCCGAGGTGGACGACATCGAGCCGCTCGAGGAGGCCGAGCTCGACCCGGCCGAGTTCCTGCCCGCCGCGTACAGGGACGCCGCCGAGCTCGAGGGGTTCCTCGAGCACCTGACGCGGGAGGTTCACGACGCGCCGCTGCGCGAGGTCGTCGCCCGGGTGCTGTTCACGGAGCCGGTGGCCGCCGAGTTTCGCCGCGCCCCTTGCACCCGCGCGGGCCACCACGCCTACGTCGGCGGCCTACTCGAGCACACCGTCGCCGTCTGCACCCTGGTCGGCGAGGTCTGCCAGCTCCACCCCCGTCTCGACTCGGACCTGCTGATGGCGGCGTCGCTGCTGCACGACGTGGGCAAGACCCGCGAGTTCAGCTACGGGGCGGAGTTCGGGATCACCGAGGAGGGCCGGCTGATCGGTCACCTGGCGCTGGGAGCGGAGATCGTCGGCTCCGCCGCCGGAGGGCTGTCCCCGGAGCGCCGAGCCGCGCTGCTCCACTGCGTTCTCGCCCATCACGGGGCGGACGGGAACCGGTCGGGCGCCGGAGGCCGGGGTTTCGGGATACCCGAGGCGCTCGCCCTGTACCGGCTCAACGCCCTCGACGCCGGCGTCAAGGGCGCGCTCGAGCAGGGCCTCTAAGGGCTGAATCAGTCCGAGTAGTCGTGCGATGGCTGATCCGCGTGCCGGAGGGCCCGGATCACTAGCTGCGCGGCGATCAACAGGGCGAGCCCGGCGAACGTCAATTCCAGCGCCCGCTGCGGGATCGTGTTGGAGGTGATCACGCCGAGGCCGACCCCGACCGGGGAGAGCACTCCGATCACCAGGCCCTCGCGGACCCGGACGTTGCCGTAGCCGAGCTGCCGCCAGACGGCCACAATCGCGACCGGGACGATCGCCAGCAATGACGTCGCCTCGGCGCCGACCTGGCTCTCGTCGAGGAAGATCGCCAGCGCCGGCACGAAGATGATCCCTCCACCCACGCCGAGCAGCCCGCCGACCATTCCCCCGGCGAACCCCATCAAGGCAGCGGCGATCGAGCTCATCGGACGATCAGCTCGACGGCGATGATGATGAGGAGCCCAGCGAACAGCAGGGAGATGAGGCGCTCGGGCACGCGCTGCTGGAGGGCCGTGCCGGCGATCGCTCCGCCGATGGCCGGGACTCCAACGAGGGCGGCGTTCGGCGGATCGACGTTGCCATAGAGCGCCTGTAGGGAGACCGCCAGCGCGGCGATCACGACGATCGCCATCATGCTCGTCCCCGTTGCCTCCCGCTCGCCGTAACCCAGCCAGACGATCAGCAGCGGGACTATCACGCTTCCGCCGCCCACCCCGAGGAGGCCGCTGAACGCACCGGCGGCCGTCCCGATCACGGCCAGCTTCAGGGTCCTGGGCATGGCGGGCGATACTACGGCGATGGGCTCCCCCGCGGCAGACGAGAGTGACCTCGAGCGGCTACTCGCCCCGCTCAAAGCGGACCCGAGCCGCTCGGCGATCCTCACCGACGTCGACGGGACGATCGCGCCGATCGTGCTCAATCCGGCCGATGCGGCGGTGCCGTTGCGAACCCGGGAGCTGCTGCGGAGCTTGGCCGAGCGCTACGCGCTGGTCGGCTGCCTCAGCGGGAGGCGGGCGCTGGACGCCCGCCGAGTCGTCGGGCTCGATCAGCTGGCGTATTCGGGCAATCACGGCTTCGAGCTGCTTCTCCCGGGCGAGGACGAGGTCCGGCCCGACCCGTCTCTCGACGGACACGAGGGGGACGCGCCGCGCTTCGTCGACAGCCTCGACCGGTCCGAGCTCGAGCGGGTGGGAATCAGGACCGAGGACAAGGGAGCGATCGTCGGCCTCCACTGGCGGGGCGCCGACAATGAGGGCGCCGCCGAATCCCTGGCCCACGAGATCGCCAGCGAGGCGGAGTGGCAGGGACTGGTCCCGCACCGGGGGCGCAAGGTGCTCGAGATCCGGCCCAACGTGGCGATCAACAAGGGAATCGCGGTGGCGGCTCTGATCCCCGCGCGTCCCGTGGTCGCGGCTCTCTACGGAGGCGACGATCGCACCGACGTCGACGCCTTCGTCGCGCTGCGAACGCTGAAGGACGATGGCCAGCTCCAAGCCGCAGCGTGCATCGCCGTCGCCTCGGAGGAGTCGCCTCCGGAGGTCTCCGAAGGGGCCGACGTCACGGTCCCCGGGCCTGAGGGCTTCGTGCGGGTGCTCGAGACCCTGGCCGATTCGTGATGGCGTTCTGCGACCTCTTGCGGATGACGGTTCTGCTCGCCGCCGGCGCGGCCACTGCCCTTGCCGCCGTAACCGTGATCTCCGTGAGCGGCGCCGATGACACGCTGACGCTGTACGTCGCCGGGGGCTGGTGGATCGTCGCCCTGGTTGGTGGGATCGTCCTGGGGCGCCCGACCCGGGCCGCGGAGGCGATGCGCCCGGTCCTGGCGGAGGCGAAGACGGCGACCGCGCTTCCCTCGCTCGGCAATCCGACCCGGGCCGCGCTGGCGCGGCTCTGGCCCCTGGGCGCCTTCGCGGTCATCGCCGGCGGGCTGGGGCTGGTCTTCTCAGGAGTGGCGGCGATCGGGACCGGCTTTGCGCTCGGCGCGGCGCTCACCCTGCGCGCCCGGGAGGGGGCGGTGGCCGCCATCGAGGAGCGCGACGGTGTGCGCTTCTACGTCGAACCCGGGTCGGCGCTGCAACCGGTCAGGCTGATTCGCACGCCCGGCATGCGCCGCGACCGACCTCCTCCAGGGCATCCTCCGCCTCCACCAGCGGCCGCATAAGCCGCTCGCCTTCGGAGCGGAGGCCGAAGGCCGGAGCGACTTATGCGGGCGGCTTTTGTCGGCCGCGCCTGATGGCGAAGCCGTCCTACGCTGCCGAGGGAGCCGCCTCGGCGTTCGACATCTCGACGTGGGCCTTGCTGTCGCGGGTCCGAATCAGGACCAGGGTCGCCACCACACCCAGCGCGGCAATCACGGCGCCGCCCAGGAACGCGCTCTGGAATCCCTCGGTGAGCGCGTTCGGGAGACTCGACGTGCCTGTCGCCATCACGTGATCCGTGCGCGTCGTGGCGATGGTGGACAGCACGGCGAGGCCAAGCGCTCCGCCGATCTGCTGGGAGGTGTTGATCAGGCCGCTCGCCAGACCCTGCTCGCGGTCCTCCACCCCGGATACGGCCGCGATCGTCGAGGTGACGAATCCGAACCCGAGCCCGATCGCCGCGAGGAGCGACGGGGCGAGGATGTCGGTCAGGAAGCCACCGCCGACGGACACCTGGCTGAACCAGAGCAGGCCGGCAGAGACGAACGCCAGGCCGGTCGCCAGGATCGGCTTGAAGCCGAACCGGGTGACGAGCTGGCCACCGAGGCCCGCCGCGACGACGATCATCAACGCCAGCGGCAGGTACGAGAGCCCGGCGTGAATCGCGCTGTAGCCGAGCACCTGCTGCATGTACAGGGAGATGAAATAGAACATCGAGAACAGCGAGGCGCCCAGCAGCAGGCCGGAGACGTTTGCTCCGGTCAGGGTCCTGAGCCGGAAGATCCTGAAGGGGACCAGCGGAGCCTTCGAGCGGAGCTCGATTGCTACGAAGATCCCGATCAGGGCCACGGATCCAGCGAGCAGGCTGATGATCTTGGTTGAACCCCACCCTGAGCTGCTCGCATCCAGGAACGCGTACGCCAGCAGAGAGAGACCGGCCGTGATGCTGACCGCCCCGGCCGCGTCGAAGTGACGGGTGGCCGATTCAGAGCGGCTCTCCGGGATCAGGCCCGGGGTGAACGCAAGCGCGATCGCCGCGACCGGGACGTTGACCCAGAGGACCCACTCCCAGCCAAGCCATTCGGTGAGGATGCCGCCCAGCAGCACTCCCGCCGCGCCGGCCGAGCCCGCGACGGCGCCCCAGGCCCCAAGGGCCTTGTTGCGCTCAGCGCCGTCCTTGAACATTGAAGTGACGATGGACAGGGCTGCGGGGGAGACGATTGCAGCGCCCAGGCCCTGCGCGGCTCGCGCCGCGATCAGCTGTCCCTGGGTGGCCGCGAAACCGGCGGCGAGCGATGCGACTCCGACCACGAGCAGGCCGGCCATGAAGACCCGCCGCCTGCCGAGCAGGTCGGCCGCCCGGCCACCGAGCAGCAGGAAGCCACCGAAGGCGATCACGTAGGCGTTTACGACCCACGGAAGGTTGGCCTCCGAGAAGTCGAGCCCCTTGCCGATGCTCGGCAGGGCCACGTTGACGATGGACGCATCGAGAACCACGATGAACTGCGCTACGCAGAGCAGGATCAACGCGGTCCAGCGACGCTCTAGGTACTCCTGGGCTGTAGTCATCCCCCTGACTCCTTTCGCGATGCGGGGTTTTGGTGCCTTTTCACTCTTACGACGAATGGGATTGGCTCAAATGGACAGGTGAGGTATGCTCTATTCGGAATGTGAGTTCCGGTTTCGGTTAGAACTATACGGAATCTCAATTCCGTTTGCGTGCATGCTCGTCAGCACACGTCCCCACCGACCACGACCCTGGAGACCATGGCACCCACCGCGACCAAGCAGACCGAGCGACCCGCCCTGCGGGCCGACGCCCGACGGAATCGCGAGGCGATCCTCGAAGCGGCGCGGCAGGGCTTCGCCGAGCACGGCTTCGACTGTCAGATGGAGGACATCGCCGCCGGCGCCCGCGTGGGCGTCGGGACCGTGTACCGGCACTTCCCGAACAAGGAGGCTCTCCTCGACGCCTTGGTCGCGGACCGCTTCGAGACCTGGCGGCGCGTACCGCGGAGGCACTGGAGCACGAGGACGCCTGGGAGGCCTTCTGTGACCTGATGCGCTGGTCCGCGAAGCTTCAGGCCGACGACCGCGGGCTCTGCGGAGGTGCTGGGATCGCGGCCCCTGGTGGGCGAGGCCGCGGCCGCCAAGTCCGGGCTGATCGAGCTCAGCGACAAGTTGATGAAGAAGGCCCAGCGGGCGGGCGAGATGCGCAAGGACCTGATGGTCGAGGACATCCCGACCATGATCTGCGGCCTCAGCGCGGTGACCGGCGCGGCCGACGGCAGCATGCCGGCGATGAACTGGGAGCGGTTCCTCGAGGTGATGCTCGATGGGATGCGCGCCCCCGGCAGCGCCAAGCTGCCCCCACCGCGCGCACGCCTCAATCAGCCGCGCTAGCGGCGCGCCCTCTTCCGCAGGGGCGCGAAGGAGCGCCAGGGCCGCGTGTTCGCGATCTGCTTGGCGCCGAGCCAGGCTCGGCGGGCCGTGGCGACCGAGTACTGCATGTTCACCAGGGTGTCCGTGCCGTGGGCATCGGTGTTGCAGACGATGCCGACCCCGGCCTCGGCCGCGATCTTGGCGTGCCCCTCGTTCAGGTCGCGCCGGTTCGGATTGCCGTTGATCTCCATCATCGTCCCGGTTCGCGCCGCCGCCTCCGCGATCCGCTCGATGTCGATGCCATAGGGCTCACGCCGGAGGAGCAAGCGGCCGGTGAGGTGGCCGATGCAATCGACGAGCGGATGCTCCATCGCCGCGATCACCCGATCGGTCATCGCCTTCTCGGAGATCGTGAATGACGTGTGGACGCTGCAGATGACCCAGTCGAGCTCGGCAAGGAGCTCATCGGGGTAGTCGGGTGAGCCGTCGAGTCCGATGTTGACCTCGGACCCGGCGAGCAGCCGGAAGCCGCGGGGCGCTGACTCGTTCCATGCCCGGATCTCCTCGATCCGCTTCGCGAGCTGGCGGGGGGTGACGTCATTGCCGAACCCGTGGCTCGCGGAGTGGTCGGTGACTGCGAGATACGCGTAGCCGCGCCCGCGCGCCGCATCCGCCATCTCCTCAAGCGAGTTGCGGCCGTCGGAGAGGGTGGTGTGGCAATGCAAGTCGCCGCGGATGTCGTCGAGGGCGATCAGGTCGGGGAGCTCGCCCGTGTCGCCGGCCTCGATCTCCCCACGGCCCTCCCTCAGCTCTGGCTCGATGTAGGGCAGGCCGAGCAGCTCGTAGACGCCGGCCTCGTCGGCGAGCTTGTGGACCTTGCGGCCCTCGACCTTGGCGACGCCGTTCTCGCTGACGGACAGACCGCGCGCCAGCGCCCGCTCCCGCAGCTGCACGTTGTGGGCGGCCGACCCGGTGAAGTGCTGGAGGAGGTTGCCGAACGTCTCCTCGGCGCCGATCCGAAGGTCGACCTTGAGACCCGTGTGGGTGAGGACGCTGGCGGCTGCATCTCCGCCACGCCGCGTCTCGGCCGAGAGGCCGTGGGTCGCCAGCGCCTCCGCCAGCGCCGCAGGGTCGTCCGTGGTGGCGATCAGGTCGACGTCCTTGCAGGTCTCCGTCCATCGCCTGGCTGAGCCGGCGAGCTCGATCCTTTTCGCGACGCCGAGCTCCAGCAGGTCGCCGCGGATCTCGTCCGCGATCGGAAGCACGTTGGAGAGCAGCAGCCGCTCGCCGATCCCGTCCTCGGTGGCTCCCTCCAGGGAGGCGAGGATGTTCTCCTCGGTTTTCGGCCCCAGGCCCCGGATGCCCGCGATCCGGCCCTGCTCGGCGGCCTCCTTGAGCTGCTGGAGGTTCTCCACCCCCACCTCGTCGTAGATGCGCCGCGCGGTCTTGGCGCCCAGGCCCGGCACCCGGGTCACCTCCACCAAGGTCGCCGGGAACTTGGCCTTCAGCTTGTCGGCAGAAGGGATGCTCCCCGTCTCGATCAACGTCTCGATCTTCTGAGCCAGCGTCTTGCCGACCCCGGCCAGCTCCGTGAGCCTCCCCTCCTCGGCCAGCTGCTCGATCGAGATCGGGCTCTGCGCCACCGTCCGGGCCGCCTCCTGGTAGGCGAGCACTCGGAACCGGTCGGCACCGTCCAGGTCGTAGAGGATCCCCAGCTCCCGCAGGGCAGCGGCTATCTCGGCGTTGCGCATACCAGACAAGTTATTGGGCAGCCAAAAACGCGCCCGTGGTGGCGATTCCCAATGCCATGCGGCTAACTAGCCTTAGCGCGTGCCCGCAGCCCCTCCCCGGACCCAGGACGTCTGGGTCATCCTGCCGACCTACAACGAGGCCGAGAACCTCGAGCGGATCGTCGCCGCCATCCTGGAGCAGCTGCCGCAATCGGGGCGGGTGTTGATCGTCGACGACAACTCTCCGGATGGGACGGGGGAGATCGCTGACCGGCTCGCGGCCGACAACGAGTCGATTGCCGTTCTTCATCGGGACCGGAAGGAGGGGCTGGGACCGGCTTACCTGGCGGGCTTCCGGGTGGCCTTGGACGCCGGCGCCGAGCGGATCATCGAGATGGACGCCGACTTCTCCCACGATCCCTCATACCTGCCGAGGTTGATCGAGGCGACCGAGCGCGCCGACCTGGCGATCGGCTCCCGATACGTCCCGGGCGGCGGCATCACAGACTGGGGCCCGGTGAGGCGTTTCATCAGCCGGGGCGGAAGCGCCTACGCCCGTGCCGCGCTCGGCCTCCCCGTTCGCGACCTGACCGGTGGCTTCAAGTGCTTTCGCCGCATCGTTCTCGAGACGATCAACCTCGACACGATCCAGGCCCGGGGCTACGCCTTCCAGGTCGAGACGACCTACCGCGCGATCAAGTCCGGCTTCCGGGTCGTCGAGGTGCCGATCGTGTTCAAGGACCGGGCCGACGGGACCTCGAAGATGAGCAAGGCGATCGTCGCCGAGGCGATGTGGCGGGTGCCGGCGATGCGTTTCAGGCGCCGGTAGGCGCTTCACTTTGTATAGTAACTCTGGAGGGTCGGGCTAGACTGAATGTCGGACCCCCAACCACTACCTAGGAGACCACAGTGCCGGGCAAGCTCACCGATGTAACCGACGCCACCTTCCAGTCCGACGTGCTCGACGCCGACGGCCCCGTTCTCGTCGACTTCTGGGCTCCCTGGTGCGGTCCGTGCCGTGTGGTCCACCCCGTCCTCGAGGAGATCGACTCCGAGCGGGAGGACCTCAAGATCGTCAGCCTCAACACGGACGAGAACCCTCAGACCGCGGCCAAGTACGAGGTCCTCTCCATCCCGACGATGATCGTCTTCAAGGACGGCGACGTCGCCACGCGACTGGTGGGCGCGCGACCCAAGGCTCGTCTCGAGTCCGAGCTCGAGCCGGTTCTCGCCTAGCTCCTGACGTCCGACTAGAGGATCTGCTCGCTGACGAAGCCGGCGAGCAGGACGCCGAAGCCGGC
Organism: uncultured Solirubrobacterales bacterium; assembly: GCA_963817275.1. Classification (GTDB taxonomy): domain Bacteria; phylum Actinomycetota; class Thermoleophilia; order Solirubrobacterales; family 70-9; genus DASUPK01. The sequence continues at coordinate 204,638 of CAWFOA010000012.1, forward strand.
GATCTCGACGACGATCAGCGCCCACATGAACGGGTGGAGGCCCGGCGCCTCGTCACCTTCGCGGAACTGGTTGTCGGTGTCTCGCACGATTCCGTGGAAGACGTAAACCGAGATCGCAATGGCGAAGAAGGCGATCACGGCGAACGCCGCGATCAGGTTCACCGCGGTCGACCACCCGGACAATTCCACGAACACGGCGATCAACAGCGTCGCGAACGAGTAGAGCAGCGCGGCACGATGTGCCGTGTCGACGTATGGATGCGCCACCCCTTCCGGAGTGGCCGCCATCTGCCGGTACTTCCATGCGCCGAGTACGAGCGCCCAGATGAAGATCAGCCCCGCGGCGAGCAGGACCGCCTTGGTGTCGCCCCCTGGCTCCATCGCTGGAGCCTATTCGGCTGCCCGGAGCGTCCGTACCGTCTCCGGCGTGAGCTCGGCGAGTGAGCCGACCGTCTCGTCCGCCAGCTCGAGAGCGGGCGGTTCGGGCGGGTAGTCCTGGTTCGGCACCGCGATCACGGCCATTCCCGCCGCTCGTGCGGAGCGGATCCCATTCGTCGAGTCCTCGATCGCAACGCAGGCGCCGGGGTCCACTCCCAGTCGCTTCGCGGCCTCGAGGTAGACGTCCGGCGCCGGCTTACCGGCTCCGACCTCTTCCGATGAGACCGTCGCCCGGAAGGCGTCGGCGATTCCCGCCAGCTCCAGGGCCAGGTCGATCACGTGACGGTTCGAGGATGAGGCGAGACTGAGCGGCCATTCCTCGGCAAGCGATCTGACCGCCGCAACCGCGCCCGGCAGCAATGGCAGGTGCTCTCGGTAGACGTCGGCCACCCGGTCAGCGACCGCAGCGGAGATCTCCTCCGGATCCATGTCGACGCCGAGCCGGTCCCGCACGTAGCGCGACCACTCCACGGAGCTCATTCCCATCATTTCCCGCTGGGCATCGTCGTGCCAATGGCCGCCGTTCTCTTCCGTGAACCGCTTGCGGACGTCGTCCCAGACGGCCTCGGAGTCGACCAGGACGCCGTCCATGTCGAAGATCACCGCGTCCGGCACTCAGGCCTTGCTGACGGCGATCCGCAGCTCGCGACCCTCGATCGTCGCCTTCTCGCCGGCACCGTCCAGGGCGTAGCCGATTGAGGTCGCCAGGGTCTCGCCGGCGATGTAGGACTCGTGCTCGCGCGCCGCGGCCAGCAGGTCGTCGTCCCCGCCGAGCTCGAGAGAGATCCGGTCGGAGACCTCGAGGCCGGCCTGCTTTCGGGCCTCCTGCACCGCACGGACGACCTCCCGGGCAAGACCCTCGCGGCGAAGCTCGTCGTCGAGGTCGAGCTCCAGGGCGACGGCATGTCCCGCCTCGGCCTCCACCTGGTAGCCCTCCAGCGGCTCCATGACGAGGTTGATGTCGTCGGCCGTCAGGGTGTGGTCCTTGCCTTCGACCTGGATGCCGACCTCCTCGCCGCGCTCGAGCGCGTCGGCGACCGCCGTGGCATCGAGGGCCCCCACCGCGGCGGCCACCTGCGGCATCTCCTTGCCGAAGCGCGGGCCGAGCGTGCGGTAGTTGGGCTTCACGCCGTAGGCGACCAACTCAGCCTCGCTATGGACGAAGTCGAGCTCCTTGACGTTGAGCTCGGAGGCCACCACCTGAGCGAGCCGCTCGATGGCCTCGCGCTCGGCGTCCGAGGCGACGACCACCGCCTTGCGGAGGGGCTGGCGGAGCTTCACCTTCGCCTGCGCGCGAGCAGCACGGCCGAGCTCGACGGTGCGGCGCACCGCGTCCATCCCCGCCTCGAGCTGAGGGTCGATCAGAGCCTCGTCGACCTCCGGGTAATCGCAGAGGTGAACTGAATCTGGACACTCCCCGAACCCCTCCTCGTCCGTGCCGACGGCGAGGTTCGTGTAGATCTCATCGGCGAGGAACGGGGTGAAGGGAGCGAGCAGCGTCACCAGGGTGATCAGGCAGTGCCGCAGGGTCGCAAAGGCGGTCTCGTCGCCGTCCCAGAAGCGCCGCCGGCTGAGGCGCAGGTACCAGTTCGAGAGCTCATCGCTGTAGTCGGCGATCGCGCGGGCGGCAGTGGTGCAGTCGAACCCGTCCATCTGCTCGCGCACCTCCGCGATCGTGCGCTGCAGCCGGGAGAGCGCCCAGCGGTCGAGCTCGCCGGAGGATCCCTTCTCGCGGCGGCCGGAGCTCCAAACGTTGGCGAGCGCCTCGGGCTCGAAGCCCTCGGCGTTCGCGTAGAGGACCCAGAACGAGTAGGTGTTCCAGAGCGTGAGCAGGAAGTGGCGGACGGCGTCGCCGACCGTGTCCACCGAGAAGCGGTAGCCGGCCCAGGGCTGCTGGGAGGCGAAGTAGTACCAGCGGAAGGCGTCGGCGCCGTGGCGGGCGATCACGTCCCAGGGCTCGACCACGTTGCCGCGGCTCTTCGACATCTTCTGGCCCTCCGAGTCGAGGATCAGGCCTAGGCAGACGACGTTGCGGTAACTCGAGGTGTCGAAGAGCAGCACCGACTCGGCGAGCAGCGTGTAGAACCAGCCGCGGGTCTGGTCGATCGCCTCGCAGATGAAGTCGGCGGGGAATCGCTCCTTGAAGGTGTCCTCGTTCTCGAACGGGTAGTGGTACTGAGCCCAGGGCATCGAGCCCGAGTCGAACCAGGTGTCGATCACCGAGGCGACGCGGCGCATCGTGCCGTCGCAGCCGTCGCGCTCGCACGGGTAGCTGGCGTCGTCGATGTAGGGGCGGTGCAGGTCGTCGGGGACCTCGGCGCCCTTCTCTCGCAGCTCGGCGATCGATCCTGCGCAGAAGCGCTCCTCGCAGTCGTCTTGGTCGCATTCCCAGATCGGCAGCGGGGTGCCCCAGTAGCGGTCGCGCGAGAGCGCCCAGTCGACGTTCCCCTCGAGCCATTTGCCGAAACGCCCGTGCTTGATGTGCTCGGGGTGCCAGTCGATCTCCTCGTTGGCGGCCAGCATCCGGTCGCGGACCTCCGTCGTCTTCACGTACCAGCTCGCCTTCGCGTAGTAGAGGAGGGGCGTATCGCAGCGCCAGCAATGCGGATAGGAGTGCAGGTAGGGCTCAGCCCGGAGCAGCTTGCCCTTGGCCTCCAGCGCATCGACGATCGCCGGATCGGCGTCCTTGACGAACTGGCCCTGGAAGTCGGTGATCCGCTCGTCGAAGCGGCCGCGCAGGTCGACCGGGTTCTGGAGCGTGATCCCGTATTGCTCGCCGAGCCTGAAGTCGTCCTCGCCGAAGGCGATCGCGGTGTGGACCAGCCCCGTGCCCTCCTCCGTGGTGACGAAGTCGGCGAGCAGGACGGTGTGCCCGCTGGGGCCGTAGTCGGTGATGTAGTCGAAGGGCGCCTCGTAGGAGGTCCCGGCGATTGCCGCGCCGGGGAAGCTGGCGAGGACCTCGGCCTCCTCCCCGAGCGCATGCTCCAGGCGATCGCGGGCGAGGATGAAGACCTCGTCGCCGAGCCGTGCCCGGACGTATTCGATCTCGCCGCCCGCCGCCACGGCGGCGTTCGTGATCAGGGTCCAGGGGGTCGTGGTCCAGACGAGCAACTGGTCGCCGTTCTCCAGCGGCGCGGCAGCCTCTTTGACCGGGAGCTTCACGTAGACGGAGGGGTCCTCGACGTCGTGGTAGCCGAGGGCCACCTCGTGCGACGACAGCGCGGTGCCGTCGCGGGGGCAGTACGGCACCACCTTGTAGTCCTCGTAGAGGCGGCCCTCGTCCCACATCCGCCGCAGCGCCCACCAGACCGACTCGATGTAGTCGTTGGTCATCGTCACGTACGGGTCGTCCAGGTCGAGCCAGACGCCGATGCGCTCGGTCAGCCGGTCCCAGTCCTCGACGTAGCGGAAGACCGACTCGCGGCAGCGGGCGTTGAACTCGGCGATCCCGAACTCCTCGATCTCCTCCTTGGAGGTGATGCCGAGCTCGCGCTCCACCTCGAGCTCGACGGGAAGGCCGTGACAGTCCCAGCCGGCCTTGCGCGGCACCTGGTGGCCGGTCATGGTCTTGAAGCGCGGGTAGATGTCCTTGAAGACCCTGGCGAAAACGTGGTGTGAGCCCGGGCGGCCGTTCGCCGTGGGCGGGCCCTCGTAGAAGCCCCAGAGCGGCGCCGACTCGCGGTTCTCGAGCGATCGCCTGGAAGACGTCGCGCTCGCGCCAGCGCTCGAGGATCCGCTCCTCGAGCGCCGGGAAGGACTGCTTCGGGTCTACTGGGCGGAATCCGGCCATGGAGCCGGATTCTGGCAGTCAGCCGGAGATCGTCAGCGCGCCGTCGTCCTCGATGGTCCAGTGCGGATGGTGCGCGACCTCCCAGGGGTAGCCGTCCGGATCGATGAAGACGCCGGAATAACCGCCCCAGAAGGTCTCGGCCGGCTCGCGGCCGATCGTGGCGCCGGCCTTGCGGGCCTCTTCGATCACCTGGTCGACCTCGTCGGTCGAGCGGGTGTTGTAGGCGAGGGTGATTCCTCCCCACCCGCTGCCCTCCTCGACCGCGCTGTCCTCGGCCAGCTTGGCCCGATCCCAGAGGGCGAACACCATGCCGCCGGCCTGGAAGAAGACGACGTCGTCGGCCTCCTCGGCTCCGGTCTTCCAGCCGAGCGCCTCATAGAACTTGCGCGCACGGGCAAGGTCCGAGATTCCCAATGTGATCAGGCTGAGACGCTGTTCCATGCGGCCATTCTGGCAAACGGCTTTGCCCTCAGATGGGGCGGCCTGTGGCCGCTAAGCGGCGCGGTCCAGCTTGCGGCACAGGTCCGCGAGCTGGCGCTTCTCGGTCTCGTCGAGGACCCCGAAGGCCTCCCGCACGCGCTCCGCGTGCGCCGGGAACGCGTGGGTGACGAGGTTGTAGCCCGCCGGCGTCAGGGCTACGGCGACCGCGCGGCGATCGCTCTCCAGCCGGCTGCGACCGACGAAGCCACGGTTCTCGAGCGTGTCCAGGACCTCCGTGGCGGTCGCCTTGGAGGCGCCGAGGCGGCGGCGCATGGTGCGCAGCTCCAGCCGCCCGCCGGCACTGGTCAGCAGCACCAGCATCGTGAAGCCGGTCGCCGAGACTCCGATCCTCTCCAGGTCCGCCGCGAGGCGGCGGGTGAGGTTCGCCTGCGCCCGCACAAGCGCCTCCAGCGCACGATGCGCGAGCGGATCGATGGGGCGAAGTGGCGTCGCCTCGTCGGTCACTGCCGATCAAGGTATGGGCCGCAGCGGACGTAGGATCAGTGCGTGCTCCGGGGAACGTCCATCGTGCTCCTGTCCGCCGCGGCCATCCTGGCCGTCGCCGGCTGCGGAGCGAAGAAGAACGATCTCGCGCCGGCGACCTGCCTGGTGACCAACCGCGGGTACCTGAGGGCGCTCGAGCGTGCCCCGGGCGAGGTGCGGCTGGCGGGCACCACCCCGATCTCGGCCTGCCTCGTCCCGGAGCAGGACGCCGGGCAGCTGGCGAACATCGGCCACGAGATGATCATCGCCGCGACCAAGCTCAACGCGGAGGCCCGCCTGGGCGACGAGCCGGCCACCCTCCAGCTCGGCTACCTGATCGGGGCGGTCGCCAAGGGGGCCGACGCGATCCACACCGACCTGGTCAGGCGCCTCAACTCCGCGGCCCGCTTCAGCTCCGACCGGCGGCACGCTGCCGGCGAGCTTCGAGCGGGCCTTCGGCCGCGGCTACGCCGCCGGGCACACCTCCGGCTAGGTAGCCTGGATGGAGATGGAAGCCAAGACCGCCGACCAGCTCTGGGGTGCCGAGACCACGAAAGCCGTCGAAAACTTCCAGCTCTCAGGCAATCCGATCCCGGCGCCCGTGATCCATTGGCTCGGGCGGCTGAAGGCCGGTGCGGCCCGAGCCAACGCGGAGCTGGGCAAGCTCGACGCGGACCTTGCCGAGCGGATCGCGAAGGCCGCTGACGAGGTCGCCAACGGCGAGCACGACGACCAGTTTCCGATCGACGTCTTCCAGACCGGCTCCGGGACCTCCTCGAACATGAACGCGAATGAGGTGATCGCCGAGCTCGCCGGCGACGAGGCGCACCCCAACGACCACGTCAACATGGGCCAGTCCTCCAACGATGTCTTCCCCTCGGCCGTCCACCTGGCGGCGCTGGGCGAGGTCCACTCCGACCTGCTGCCGGCCCTGGACGAGCTGCGCGCCGCCCTCGAGCGCAAGGCCGACGAGTTCGCCGACTTGGTCAAGACCGGCCGCACCCATCTGATGGACGCGGTCCCGGTCACCCTCGGCCAGGAGTTCGACGGCTACGCAGCCCAGATCCGCCTTGGCGCGGAGCGGGTGCGCTCGACCCTCGGCCGGGTCGGGCAGATCCCCCTCGGAGGCACCGCCACCGGGACCGGGCTCAACACCCATCCCGAGTTCGCGGCCAAGGTTCGCGAGCAGCTCAGCGCCGACACCGGGCTCGACATCTCGGAGCCCGCCGACCCCTTCGAGGCCCAGGCCAACCGAGACGCACTGGTCGAGCTGTCCGGCTCCCTGAAGACGGTCGCCGTCTCCCTGCTCAAGATCGCCAACGACCTGGCGTTGATGGGCTCCGGCCCCCGAGCCGGCCTCGCGGAGCTGCGGCTTCCCGAGCTCCAGAAGGGATCCTCGATCATGCCCGGCAAGGTCAACCCGGTGATCCCCGAGGTGGTGATCCAGGTCGCCGATCAGGTGGTCGGGAACGACGCCGCGATCACGCTGGCCGGGAGCCAGGGGCAGTTCGAGCTCAACGTCCGGGTGCCGCTGATCGCGCGCAACCTGCTCGATTCGATCGGGCTGCTCGCGGCCGTCTCCCGCGCGTTCGACAAGAAGTGCGTCAGCGGCATCGAGCCGAACGAGGAGATGCTCGAGCGGCACAGGGAGGCGAACCTGATCGTCGCGACGGCCCTGAACCCGCACATCGGCTACGACAAGGCCGGCGAGATCGTCAAGGAGGCGGCCGCCTCGGACCGCTCGATCCGCGAGGTCGCGAAGGAGATGGGGGTCTCGGACGAGATCCTCGACGAGGCGCTCGACCATCGCAAGATGGCGCGCCCGCACGACTGAGCCGGACCCTGCTTCCGGCTCAGCGCCGGTGGTGCTTCTTCTTCTTGCACTTCTTCTTGGCCGCGGCGGTTCTGTGGTGCTTCTTCTTTCTCTTCTTGCACTTCGACCGGTGCGGCGGCGGAGTCGCGACGCTCGGCGGTGCGGGGGGCTGAACCACCCGAAGCAAGTCCGTGTCCGCGCTCGGGTCGTGGGTCGCGTCGCCAGGGAAGGTCGCGCTGACCCTCTGGGGGCCGGCGAGCTTCGGGGTGAACCGGAAGAAGCAGGTCGCCTGCCTGGGAGCGGTCGTAGGCAGCTCCTCGCAGGCGCTGTCGATCATGCCGGGGAGCTGGGAGCCGACGCGGACGCCCGCGTGAAACCTGATCGGCGGTGGACCTGAGGGGTCGGTGACCGTCACATTGCACCGGGACGGGCCCATGCCGAGCTGAAGCGGGTTCGGAGCGCACGAAACGGTGGTGGTGGTCGGGAAGGCGAGCTCGTCGGCGCCGATGTCGGGTGCCAGCCCGATCGTGCGGCTCTGCCCGTCGATGTCGGTCGTCCCGCTGAAGGCGTCGACGGCACCGTGGTCGATCGTCATGGAGCCGGAGCCGAAGACCTCGTGATAGTCGTCCGCCGCGAAGACGACGGCGCCCGTCTGGTTGGTCCCCGAGCCCGCGGGCGTGATCGTCGCAGTGCCACCCCCGGTGTCCGTTCTCGCGTCGGTGGTCACGTAGTTGGAGTGGTCCAACACGATCGAAACGTTCGCCCCCGTGTTCGGCAGGGGTGGATCGAACGCGCTCAGGCCTTCGGCCAGGACATCCCCCATGTCGCCACGGGCGATGATGCTCTTCGCGTCGACGTTGATGATCGTCCCCTGCCCGCGCCCCTCGAAGAAGAGCCCATCGGAGTCAGGTTGCGTGGCCACCGCGGTCACGTTGCGGAGTCGAATCGTGTGGGTCCCGACGTTGTTGAAGATCGCCGCGCCAATGGCCGACGAGTCCTGGCCGCCGCTGAAGCAGAACGAGTCGCGCAACACTCCGACAGAATCGACACCGACCCTGCAGGGGACCGAGCCGTCGCGATTCGTTCTCGCGATGACTCTCTCGACGACTCCTCCCGCCATTGAGATGACGCCGCTCGAGTTCGGCGCGTCGACCTCGACGTCCGAGAGGGTGGTGCCCGTGTGGACCACGAAGGCACCGAAGCCGAGGTCGCTGACGAGGTTGATCACCGGTCGATCGCCGGTCTCGCCGTGGACCTTGGCGGCCATGACCTGCACCGTGTGATCCATCGGCTGGTTGGAGTCGCCGTTGAGATCCGCGTCCGAATAGTGACCGGGGAGAATCACCGCCTCATCAGCGGCTGTGACGTCGGGGCCTCCCGCGGCGGTGCCGATGCTGCAGGCCGGCCCCGTGTCGCTCAGGCAGACGGTGTCAGGGGCCTTTCCCCCGGGCGCCGCGAAACGCGTCGTGGCGCTCGCCGCCGCGGGAACAAAGAGGGCGGCCACCGCACCGGCGGCGAACAGCCATGCAATCCGTCGCGTCCGTGCGATCGGTCGGTGCCCCATGTCGATCACCTACGGGCGAACCGCGCGAAGGGATTGGCTCTAGCGCCGCTTCTTCTTCTTGCACTTCTTCTTGGCGGCGCTGGCGCTCGGCTTGTGCTTCTTCTTCTTGCATTTCTTGACCGGGCTCGTGATGGGGGTCGGGCTCGCGGTCGGCGGCGTCGGCGGCGGCGGCGTGGTCGCCGGTGGCGCGATCGGCGGCCCGGGCTTCCGCGAGGTCAACACCGTGACCGAGTTCGAGTTGTAGTTCGCCACGGCGGCGTCAGCCCTAAAATCGCCGTCGAAGTACCCAGTCGCGACTGCCCTCGGCGAGGAGCCCACCGCGGTAGACGTGTCGACGCTGGTCCCACCCAGACCGTCCGAGAGGATCACCGTCGCCGTCCCGCCGCCGGAGTTAGCGCTGATCCCATCCTGGTCGCCGTCGCCGTCGAAGTCCCCGAACGTGACCGCCACTGGATCGGCTCCGGTGGCCAGGACGCCCCCGAAGTCGAAGAAGATGCCGTCGGTCCTCCCGTACGCCGGGAATAGCTGGTCCGGGCCCTGGTTCGCGGTCAGCAGGTCGGGCTCGGCCGCGAAGCCCGGGTTCGGGCTGTTCGGATTCAGGCTGCCAATCGCGATCGCGCTCGGATCAGATCCCGCGATCCCCATGGAGCCGTAGAGGGTGCCGCTGCCGTTGATCTCACCAGTGCCGTCGCCCACCAGCATGAGGACCTGATCATTGGTCTGACTGGCGATGATGGCGTCGAGGTTGGTGTCAGGAGTGCCCGTTGTGCCCCCCAGTTGGATGACCGCGATCGCCACCGGGTTGGCGGCCGCGGTAGCAGCGTCAAACGGTGTCGTATCCGCCGCAAAGCCACCCGACCCGTCCCCGAGCAGGATCGAGACCGTGCTGGAGCCGGTATTCGCCGAGATCAGGTCCGTCTTGTTGTCGTTGTTGAAATCACCCGCTGCGATCGCCCGGGGATCCATCCCGGTCGCCACCGTGCCCGTGCCGGTGAAGCCGCCGGTGCCGTTGCCGAGCCGAATCGCGATGTTGTCGTCCCCGACGCTGGCGATCGCCAGATCGGTGAAGGCGTCGTTGTTGAAGAAGCCCGTGACGACCGAGCTGGGAGTGGTGATCCGACTGAGATCGGGGTTCCAGCCGTGAACTGGCCGAATCCCTTCCCGAGCAGAATCGAGACGTTGTTCGAGCCCTCGTTCGCGACGGCCACGTCAGGCTTGCCGCCGTTGAAGTTGCCGACTGCGACCGAGGTCGGATGCGTGCCGACGGGAACGTCGCCTCTGAAGAAGCTGACCGCCCCCGCTTGGGCGGGCGCCACCATCAGCGCGGCGGCTGTCAGGCCAACCGCTGCGGCAGAGGAGATCCTTCTCCCCGATGTCGGTCCCCCTGACATCCCTCTTGAGACTACGCCCGGATCCGGCAGCGGGACCGGATCGAGCCGAAGCCTGGCCGGTTGTTGGATCAGCCCTGGAAGGTGACCAGCCGCTCCTCGGTCAGCTCGCGGACCGCGTAGTGCGGGCCCTCTCGCGTGTTGCCCGGAGTCCTTGACGCCGCCGTAGGGCATCTGGTCGGTGCGGAAGGTCGGGACCTCGTTGATCAGCACGCCGCCGAACTCGAGCGTCTCGCCGGCCTTGATCGCGTTGCCGACGTCTCGCGTGAAGACGCCGGCCTGGAGCCCGTAGCGCGAGTCGTTCGCCATCTCCAGGGCCTCGTCGAGGTCCTTGAAGGTGTGGATCGTCGCCACTGGTCCGAAGATCTCGTCCTTCCACGTGTGGCATTCGGGCGGGTCGTTCCGGATCACGGTCGGCGCCAGGCAGCGGTCCTCGTCGACGAGCTCGCCACCGGTGAGAAGCTCGCCGCCCGCGGCAACCGCCTCGTCGACCCAGGACTTCACCCGATCGCGGTCGTCCCGGGAGATCACCGGCCCGACGTCGGTGTTCTCGTCCATCGGGTCGCCGGTGACCAGCGACTCGACGTTTTGAACGAAGCGCTTTGTGAAGTCGTCCGCGATCGACTCGTGGAGCAGGATCCGCTGCACGGAGATGCAGCTCTGTCCCGCGTGCGAGAAGGCGTGGAGCTTCGCCTTGTCGGCCGCCTGCTCCCAGTCGCCGTCCTCGTTGACGATCAGCGGCGCGGTCGAGCCGAGCTCCAGGTTGACCTTTTTGTGCGGCGCCTTGGAGCGGATACCCCAGCCGACCGGCGCCGAGCCCGTGAAGGTGATCGCCCCGATCTGATCGTTCTCGACGATCGCGTTGCCGACGTCTGACCCGGAGCCGCAGACGACTTGGAGCCAGTTCTCCGGCAGCCCGGCGTCGTAGAGGACCTCGGCCAGCTTGATCGCCGAGATCGGCGTCTGGCCGGCGGGCTTGAGGACCACGGCGTTGCCCGCGGCGATCGCCGGGCCGAGCTTGTGGGCGACGAGGTTGAGGGGAAAGTTGAACGGGCTGATCGCGCCCACCACCCCGTAGGGGACGCGGATGACGATGCCGAGCTTGCCCTCGCCGGCGACACCGGCCTCCATCGGAACGGTGTGGCCGGTCAGGCTGCGGGCCTCCACCGCCGCAAACTCGAGCGTACCCACGCAGCGCTGGGCCTCGACCCGCGCCGTCTTCACCGGCTTACCCGCCTCGGCGGCGATCGTCATCGTCAGGTCGTCCTCGCGCTCAGCCACCAGCTCGGCGGCTCGGTCCAGGACGGCGGCGCGCTTGTGCTGAGGGAAGTCTCCCTTGGCGAACGCGGCGGCTGCCGCATCCGTGGCCTTGTCGACGAGGGCGGCGTCGCCCTTCGGCACACGCCCGATCAGGGTCTCGTCGTAGGGAGCCTTCACCTCTGACCACTCGCCGGTCTCGATCCACTCACCGGCGACGTAGAGCTTGTGATCTGTGGCCTGAATCGTCTCGGTCGCCATATTCCTCTCCTTAGCTCGGCTGCCTACCAGCCTAGCTCGCACGGTAAAGCGCAACTTCCCGCCGCCGTACCCGTTATTCAGCAGTGATGCTTCGGGGGTCGAAGACCGTTCTGCTGGCCGCGCTTGCCCTGGCTCTGGCCCTCCCGGCCGCAGCCTCGGCCAAGGTCTGGATCGTCAAGGGCGCCGGGTTCGGCCATGGGGTGGGCATGAGCCAGTACGGCGCGTACGGATACGCGAAGCACGGCTTCTCCTACGACGCGATCCTGACCCATTACTACACGGGCACGACCATCGGCCCGACCCCCGACCAGACGGTGCGGGTTCTGCTCCGCGACGACACGCGCAGCGTCATCTTCCACGGCGCGAGCTCGGCCTGCGACACCCCCATCAAACCCGGCAAGACCTACGTCGCGAAGGGAAAGGGCGGCGGGGTCGTGCTCCGGACGAAGAAGCGCAGGGTGATTGCCAGGTGCGGGCCGGCGATGACGGCCACCGGAGCGCCGACGGTCGTGGTGAACGGCAAGGGCACCTACCGCGGCTCCCTGGAGGTGCTGGCGTCGTCGGGCGGCCTCGACGCGATCAACGAAGTGGAGCTCGAGGACTACGTCCGCGGCGTCGTCTCGAAGGAGTCGCCCTCCTCCTGGCCGATCGAGGCGCTCAAGGCCCAGGCGGTTGCCGCCCGCTCCTACGCGATCTCCACCGCCGCCCACGGCGGGAGCTTCGACGTCTTCGACGACACGCGCAGCCAGGTCTACGCCGGGGTCGGCGCCGAGACCGCCAAGACCGACCAGGCCGTCAGCGCCACTCACCTGCAGGTGGTCCTCTATCGCGGCAAGGTCGCCCAGACCTTCTTCTTCTCGACCTCCGGGGGCCACACCGAGAACAACGAGTTCTCCTCGCTCGGCTTCGGACAGCCCCCGGTCCCCTACCTGCGTGGGGTCGACGATCCCTACGAGGCGGACGCCGGATCGCCCTACGAGCACTGGAAGCGGAAGTTCTCAGTCGGCCGGATCAGCTCGGCGCTCAGTGGCCTGGGCCTGCACGGCAAGCTCCGGAACATCGTGGTGACCCAGCGAGGGGCCTCGCCCCGGATCGTGCACGCGAACCTTGTCGGCAGCGGCGGCACGACCACGGTCAACGGGCCTCAGCTCGCCAGCGCGCTCGGACCTGCCCGACACCTGGGCCTTCTTCAAGAAGAAGAAGTAGACAGCGCTCAGCCGTCCGGGTACGGCTGGACCGGGATTCCGTGGTCGGGATCGCGGGTGCCGAACTCGTACGCGGCAGCGCCCTTGACGATGAGGCGCTCCGCCGGGCCTCCGTCGAGCTCGACGTCCAGCTCGAGGTCCGAGATCGAGCAGTTGAGCGTGTTGTGCTCGGGACCGACCGGATCGGCGTAGATCCAGGCGACGAAGTCCTTGGCTGCGGCGTGCACGCTGCCGCTGACCTTGGCGCCCTTGCCCCGCGAGCTCGAAGCTGGCCCCGGTCGGCGACTCGCTCACCTCGGTGCTCGGGATGTGGCCGAAACCGCCGAGGCGGTGGGCCCGGCCATCGAGCATCAGCATCGCGTTGCCGACCCAGGGGGTGGTCCTGCCGGCGACCTTGATCCGCCCGACCGCCATGTCGAAGTAGTCCTCGGGCGAGCGCCCCTCGAAGCCCGAGCCCTGGATCCAGACCCAGCGCTCGGCGTGCTCGGCGCCCCAGTTGTGGCCGATCATGCCCCGCCACCCATCCACCTCGATCGGCTCGCCGCCCACCTCCAGCTTCCCGTTGAAGACGGCGTCCGGGTAGGGGCTGAGGAACTTCGTCTTCGGCAGCTTCGAGCGGTAGAGGAAGTCGCGCGGCAGGTGGTGGAACGGCTCGTGGCTGTCGGCGAAGCTCAGGTCCCAGCTCGCCTCGAGGACGTCCGTGGCGACGCGGCCGACGGCGTGACCGTCCGTGAGCGTGGCATCCGCGACCCGGATGTAGGTCTCCGGGTCGGCGCCGAGCTCGCCCGGGCCGAACTGGCGCTTTGTGGCCCGCGGCCCCGCGGCCGACGAGTCGAAGAGGACGAACCAGATCGCGCAGGTGATCTCCTCCCCAGGGCGCTTGTGGACGGTGTGGCGGATCCAGGCGCCCCTGCCGCCACCGGGCTGGACGAGCTTCAGATAGAAGCTCTCGTAGTGACCGGCCTTCTCGGGGATCTCAGGGAATCGAGCTTCGGTGCGCACGGCCGGGACGCTATAGGCCCGTGAGCCTCCGGGCTCGTGAGCGGACCTCCGCGGCGATCTCGCCGGCGCCCTCGACCTCTCGGCCCCTCATCAGAACCTCGCCCGCGACCACGGTCGTATCGACGACGGAGCCACCGGCCGCGTAGACGAGGTCGGCGGTCGGGTCGCCCGCCGAGAGCTCGGGGTCGGAGGCGCGGAGAAGAAGGAAGTCAGCGGGCTCTCCGACCGCGAGCGAGGTTCCGTCGAGCAGGGCCGAGCGTTGTCCCCGCGCGATCGCGAGCGCCTCCGCGGCGGGGAGCGTCGCCGGGTCGCCGCTGGCGTGCTTCTGGCTCAGGGCGAGGAGCTTCACCTCCTCGAACATGTCGAGGTTGGAGTTCGAGGAGACCCCGTCGGTCCCGAGGCCGATCGCGACACCGGCCTCCGCCGCGGCCGGATACGGCAGGACCCCGCCGACTGCGAGCTTCATGTTCGCCGCCGGATTGGCCACGACGGTGGCGCCGCGCCCGGCGATCAGCTCCAGCTCGGGCTCGTCGAGCCAGACGCCGTGGGCCAGGATCGCCCTCTCGCTGAGGAAGCCGAGCTCATCCAGATACGCGGCCGGCCGCTTCCCGTGGGAGTCGACGCAGTCGTTCACCTCGTGCTCGGTCTCGGAGAGGTGGATGTGCACCGGGATCTCGCGCTCGGCGGCGAGCTCTGCGATCCAGCTGAGAGATTCCGGGCTCACCGTGTAGATCGCGTGCGGTCCCAGGCTGGGCTGGACGCGGGGGCCGGCCTCGGCGAGCCGATCGAGCACCTCGAGCACCTCGGGCCGGAGCGCCTCACCCTTGGCCGCGTCCTGCTGGTCGATGATCACGCTGCTGACCACCGCGCGGATGCCGGAATCGACCACGGCGCGCGCGACCTCGGGCCCGTGCCAGTACATGTCGACGAACTTCGTCGTCCCCGAGCGGATCATCTCAACGCAGGCGAGCCGGGTTCCCCAGTACACGTCCTCGGGCTCGAGCTTCGCCTCTGCGGGCCAGATCCTCGTCCGCAGCCACTCCATCAGCGGCATGTCGTCACCGAACCCGCGGAACAGGGTCATGGCGGCGTGCGTGTGGCCGTTGACCATCGGCGGGCAGAGCATCAGGCCCGTTGCGTCGAGCGCCTCGTCACCAGGCTGCGCCTCGACCGCCGGGGCGAGCTCGGCGATCACGCCGTCCTCCACGCGCAGGCCGACGGGCTCGCCGTCGAGCGTCGCGCCTGTGACCGCCAGGCTCAACTGTCCGGGAGCCCCTTGGCGAGCGCCGGCAGGACGTGGCCGAGGTCCGACGCCAGCGTGCCGCGCGGTCCGGTCGCGGCCGCGGTGGTACTCGTCCACCGTCAGCGCCTTGCCGGAGATGCCGTTGCCGAGGTTGTCGATGGTGCAGACCGCCGCGTAGGCGAGAGCCGCCTCCCCGGCGAGCACTGCCTCGGCCGCGATCGTCATCCCCACCATGTCGGCGTAGTTGGCGAGCGCCCTGACCTCCGCCGGCGTCTCGAAGCGCGGCCCGATCGTCTGAGCGTAGACGCCGCCGTCCTCGAGCTCCGTCTTGGTCAGCGAGTCCCAGGCGCTGATCACGATCCGGCGCCAATCGGGATCGAAGCCCGGAACCGAGTGGCCGCGCGGGTCGCGGTAGAAGCTGGGAGCGATCTCGGGCGCGTAGAAGTCGTCGGGGCAGATCAGCGTCCCGACCTTCAGGTCCTTGTCCAGGCTCCCCGCCGAGGCCAGCGCGAGCACTCGGTCGCAGCCGAGCTCGCAGGCGGCGCGGATGTTGGCTCGGTGATCGACCAGGTGGGCCGGGATCGAGCGATCGAACCCATGCCTGCGGGATGCCGACGATGTCGCCGCCGTCGGTCGCCTCCACGGGAAGCGCGCCGCCCGCGTCGACCGTCACCCGCTTGCCCTCGACCGGGTCCGCTCCCTCCGGGAGGCTGTTGCCGTGGATCACGCAGAGCCGGCTTCCGGTCGGCCGAGGGCGCCGTCATGGCTCGACTCTAGACAGCGGGTCCGCGACTAGGTCCTGATGTGGACCACGTCTCCGTCGCGAACGACGTAGTCGCGCCCCTCGATTCGCAGCGTGCCGCGGTCGCGGGCAGCGGCGTAGCCGCCGGCGTCGACCAGCTCGTCCCAGGCGACCACCTCCGCGCGCACGAAGCGCTGCTGGATGTCGCCGTGGACCCTGCCCGCGGCGTCGTAGGCGCTGCCGCCACGTCGCAGCGTGCGGGCCATGGCCTCCTTGTCGGTGTCCGCCGTGAAGAAGCTGACCAGGTCGAGCAGCTCGAAGGCTGCGCGGATCAGTCGCTCGAGCCCGGAGCGCTCGATCCCGAGCTCCGCCCGCATCTCCTCCGCCTCGTCGGCGTCGAGCTCCCGCAGCTCCGCCTCGACCCGTGCGGAGATCACCACCACCTTCGCCTGCATCTCCTCCGCATGGGAGATCAGCTCGGGCGGCGCCTCCGTCACTCCCTCGTCGACGTTGACGACGTAGAGGATGGGCTTAGCCGTCAGCGGCGAGAGCTTGCGCAGCGCGTCCGGGGCGGCCTCGGGCACAGGGACCTCGCGGGCCGGGCGCCCGGCCGACAGGGCCTCGACCACCCGCTCCAGCCAGGCGTGCTCGGCCACGGACTCCTTGTCGCCGGACCGCGCCAGCTTGGTGACGCGCTCGAGGCGACGCTCGGCCCCCTCCAGGTCGGCCGCGAGCAGCTCGGTCTCGATCAGCTCGGCGTCGGCGACCGGGTCGACCCTGCCCTCCGGATGGGCCACCGCGCCGGCCCCGTGAGCGCGGATCACATGGCAGATCGCGTCGGTCTCCCTGATCGAGGCCAGGAACTGATTGCCGAGGCCCTCGCCCTGTGACGCACCCTTGACCAACCCGGCGATGTCGTGGAAGTCGATCGTCTCGTAGAGGGTCTCGGACGAGCGCAGCGTCTCCGCGACGCGGTCGAGCCGCTCGTCCGGGACCTGGACGACGGCCACGTTCGGCTCGACGGTGGTGAACGGGTAGTCCCCCGTCTCGGCGCCGGCCGCCGTGAGCGCGTTGAACAGCGTCGACTTGCCCGCGTTGGGCATCCCGACGATCCCGATCCTCATCAGAGAGGCACGACCAGGCCCAGGGCCGTTCCCAGGATCGCGCCGGCGACCACGTCGGAGGGGTAGTGCATCCCGAGGTAGGGCCGACAGGTGGCGATCGCCGCGGCCAGGACGAAGAGGAACGCCGCCTCGGGGGCGATCCGCGTCATCGCCGTCGCGCAGGCGAACGACGAGGTGGCGTGGGCGGAGGGGAAGCTGAGCGAGCTCGGCGCCCCGCCCAGCGGCGGCAGGCCCTCGAGCACCGGCCGCGGCCGCCGACGATCAGCTTGACGCGAAGTTGAGCCCGATCGCGACCGGTCCGAGCAACCCCGCGATCGACCCAGTCCTCCCCGTTGTCGGGATCGACGAACGCGATCACGATCCCGATCGCGAACCAGACCGCGCCGTACTCCCCGATCTTGCCCAGCGCCTTCGCCGACCGCCTCCGCCGCGGGGCTGTGGAACCGGGTGCGCATCGCATAGAGCAGGCGACTGTCGAGGCTCTGCAGCACCGGCGCAGAATACGGTCGTGCGAGGGCACGCGATAGCGTGACCCGTTTCATGGGATCTCGGACGCCGAGCGGCTGCAGCGAGTACGAGGTCGACTTCCGGCGGGCCGGGTTGCCGCTGTTCGGCGAGGACATCTCGGCGTCGGAGGACATCTTCAACCGGGCGGCCCCGCTGCTCGGCCTCGTCTTCCTGGGCGAGCTGCTCGGCGCCGGCAACCTCGACTGGACCTGGTGGCAGAACGTGCTCGCGGTGGCCGGCGGGCTGGCGATCCTGCTGGTCGCGGTCGCCGCGCTCAATCGGGCCCGCGGCAGGTCGTTCTCTGCGATCCCGCGGCGGCTCGGGCAAGACCGAGCTGGCGGGGTTCGTGCTCGTGCCGTCGGTGCTGCCGCTGATCTTCGGCGGGCAGCTGGGCAGCGCGCTGGCCACGGCGCGGTGCGAACCTCCTCCTGCTCGCGCTGATCTATGCGGTGGTCGGGCTCGGCCTGGTCGCGATCGTTCGCTGGGTGATCGCCAGGATCGTCACCCAGCTGCGCTCGGCGCTCGACCCTGCTCGCGCGCGCCGTGCCGCTGCTGGCGATCTTCGTCCTGCTCTCCTTCCCCGACTCAGGAGCTCTGGCAGATGTTCAGCAACCCGACCCCGGGCGTCTACGCGACGATCATCGCCCTGTTCGCGGTGCTCGGCGTCGCCTTCCTGGCCGTGCGGCTGCCGCGCGAGGCGCGCGGCTGGAGCACGAGGTCAGCGCCGACGGACCGCCGCTTCGGCGGCGCCAGCTCGTCAACGTCGGGCTGGTGATGTTCGTCAGCCAGGCGGTCCAGGTGCTGCTGGTCAGCCTGATGATCGGCGTCGTTCCTCGTCGTCTTCGGCGTGCTGGCGATCGACGACGCCATGCGTACTCAGTGGATCGGCGACCCGGGCAACGCGCTCTTCCACTTCAACCTGTTCGGCGAGCGACTGCGAGCTGACCAGCGAGCTGCTCCGCGTCGCCGTCGGGCTCGCCGCGTTCTCGGGCTTCTACTTCTCGATCGCGATGCTTCACCGACT
This sequence comes from uncultured Solirubrobacterales bacterium, assembly GCA_963817275.1. Lineage (GTDB taxonomy): Bacteria > Actinomycetota > Thermoleophilia > Solirubrobacterales > 70-9 > DASUPK01. The sequence continues at coordinate 222,959 of CAWFOA010000012.1, forward strand.
CGACCTACCGCGAGGAGTTCCTCGACGAGCTCACCTCCGAGATGCGGAAGAGCTTCGAGGAGCGCGCGCGAGTACCTGAGGCTGCGGGCGCGAATCGGCGACAATCGGGCGCAGTGGCTGAGACCGCGAACAGGGTGATGGTCCCCGGCTACCGCCACGTGCCGGGGAACCACTGCGGCTCGACCGCGCTGCGCAACCTGCTCGCCTTCCACGGCGTCGAGATCTCCGAGGAGATGGCCTTCGGGCTCGGCGCGGGCGCCTGCTTCTACTACGTCGTCCTCGACGAGCACTCGCCCTCCCGCTTCACCAACGGGCGCGCCGCCCGGCTGGAGGAGAATTTCCTCGAGCTCACCGGTGCCCCGCTCCGGCTCCAGACCGACGACGGATCCCGAGGCCTCGTGGCAGATCGCAAAGGATGCGGTTGACGCCGGCCGCCCGGTGCTGCTGCTCACCGACCTCTACTACCTCGACCACTACGGCCGCTCGGCGCACTTCCCGGGCCACGCGGTCGTGCTCGCGGGATACGACGAGGAGCTCGCCTGGCTCTCGGACACCGGCTTTCGAGGACCTGCAGACGACCTCGCTGGAGAGCCTCAGGGAGGCCCGCCACTCCCAGCAGCCGATCTTCCCGCTCGAGGGGCACGCGATCGACCTGCCCGAGGGCGTCGAGCTGAGCCGGGATGACCTGCTCGCGCACGCCCCGCAGGCGATCGAGCGGGCGGCCAGCCAGATGCTCGAGCCTCCGCTGGGCGACTTCGAGGGGCTCCCGGCCCTGCGCCGCTTCGCCGCCGAGGTGGGCGATTGGCCGGAGGCCGCCGAGGATTGGCAGTGGTGCGCCCGCTTCCTCTACCAGGTGATCGAGCGCCGCGGAACCGGCGGCGGCAACTTCCGGAAGATGTACTCGCGCTTCCTCGAGGAGGCGGGCTACGAGGAGTCCGCGCTGGCCCAGGAGGCGGCCGATGACTGGAGCGCCCTCGCGATCGCCGCCCGCAGCCGCGAGCGAGCCGGACGAGGCCGATCCGGAGCACTGGCGTCAGCTCTCGGCCGAGGCGGCGAAGGTGCTCGACGCCGAGGAGCGCCTCTGGGCCGCGCTCTCCGAGCGCGGCTGATCTAGCTCTTCGCGAAGCGCGCGAAGTAGCCGAGAACGTTGCCGACGCGTCGCTCGTAGCCCAGCCCGGCGCCGCTGGCGCGCAGTCGGAGCGCGCCCAGGCCGCTGTAGTGAGGATCGCCCAGCAACAGCTCACCGACGACCAGCCTGCCGCCGGGCTTGAGCACCCGCGCCAGCTCGCGGAGTGCCTCCTCCTGGTCCGGGATCTCCCCGAGAACCGTGATCAGGAAGGCGGCGTCAAAGGTCGCATCCTCATAGGGCATCGCCGTAGCGTCGGACCGGATTGGCGTGATGTTCGTCAGGCCCCGCTCGGCGGCGCGCCTCATCGTGTGGTCGAGCATCTCCTGCTGGAGGTCGAGGATGTCGACCCGGCCGTCCGGCTTGACCCACTCTGCGACGTCGAGGGTGTAGTAACCGGTCCCGGGGCCGATCTCGAGGATCCGCTCACCCGGCTTTGGGTCGAGGAGCTCGCGCAGGCGACCGCGGGTGATCAGCGGGTGCGGCACCTGGACCCAGAGGCGCAGCCCATACGGGCAAACCGAGGGGTTCTTGCGCCACCAGAGCGCCGCCCCGGCGACGGCTGCGGCGGCGCCCAACAGCAGGCGCCGCGGCTTCACCCGCTGAAGCCGATTTTCCCGGGGGTGGTCGCGCTGCGGATGAAGACGACCTGGCTCAGGTCGATCGAGACCGCGCCCTCCTCGGCTTCGAGGTCGAGCCAGCCATCCGGCTTCTCGAGCGCCTTGCGCAGGTCCTTCAGCTTGGAATCGTCGATCCGAACCTCGACGACCTGCCCGCCTGAGAACCCAATCGAAACCCGTTCAGCTGATGTCATCAGTGCTCCTTGGCCGGTTCGACGATCTCGGTCAGCACCCCGCCGGTCGAGCGCGGGTGCAGGAACGCGACGCGTGAGTCGCGGATGCCCCGCCGCGGCTCGGAGTCGATCAGCTCGATGCCGGCGTCGCTGAGCTTGCCGAGGACGTCGTCGATGTCGTCGACGGCATACGCGACGTGGTGCAGGCCGGGTCCGCGCTTGGCGAGGTACTTGCCGACCGGCGGTGTCGGGATCGAGCGGCCTGAGCAGCTCGACGTGACCGTCGCCGACGTCGAGCAGGGCGGCCTCGACGCCCTGGGACTCAACGGTCTCGCGGTGCGCGAGCGGCATGCCGAGCGTCTTCTCGTAGAGGGCGAGCGCCCCCTCGAGGTCGTCGGTGGCGACGCCGATGTGATCTATCCGGCCGAACACGGGCTGGGAAGTCTACGTAGCGGGCAGGGGATCGCTTTCTGAGCGGCCGCCGTCCGCCTCCTGCTCGACGCGGAGGATCTCGCGCAGGGCGGCCACCCCGACCTCGAGCTGCTCGGGGGTCGGCTCCTTGGTGGCGATCAGGCGCTGGATCTCGTGACCCGGGCGGTGAAAGGCGCGCGCCGCCGACGTCTCGGGGTTGCGCTCGCTCCAGGCGAACATCTCCGCGGCGATCGAGGCGCTCGCGACGCCGACCGCCGCCCTGGCCACCGGACCCGGCTCCTCCAGGGTCCGCTCGAGGAGCAGCTGACCGGCCGCCGAGAGCACCAGCATCGGGACGACGAGGTTGGAGCCGCAGCGCTCGTGCTCCTTGCTGGCGGACGCTGGGTCGTCGGAGCCCGCCTCGTAGGCGCCGATCGCCTTGTGCTCGACGCCGTGGTAGGCCGCGAGGTTGCGGTCGCTGAGCGCCACCATCGCCGGAGCGAGACCAAGAGCGGCCTGGACCAGCTCGCCCGCGGCGCTCGCGCGGCGCTTACGGAGCGCCCGGCTGGCGCTCGAAGCGACCAGCATCGCGGCGATCACCCGCACGTCCTCGAACGGGAGGCGGGCCGCCCGGAGCCTCATGCGCACGGTCGGGATCAGGAGGAACGCCTCCGCCAGCCGCAGCGGCCCGCGGAGCAACGGCACCCGCACCGCGAGGTCCGGGGCCAGCGCCGGCTTGCGCGCAGAGGCGACCTGGATCTCGCCGTCCTGGTCGCGTGCGGCGGCGGCCCAGGAGGTCGGGCCGTGAATCAGCAGTCCGTTGCGGAGGGCCATGCCGCCGAGCCGGAGGACGTATTTCTCCTCCTCCTGCGGCGCCGGAGACCGGTTGCCGTTGGTCTCGCTCACGCCAGCATCCGTCGCGGCAGCTCGTAGAAGAACCCAGCGGATAGCTCGACGTCGGAGACCGGAATCCGCTCGTCGGCGCCATGGATCAGCGGTGCCGCGTTCAGCAGGTCCACCTCCCGGTACGGGCAGAACCCGTAGACGACGGCGTCCGGGAAGGCCGTGCGGAAGGGGTTGCTGTCGCTGAAGCCGGGCATGACCGTGGGCGCGATCCCCGCCCCCGGATCGGCATCGGCGAGCCAGCCGCGAATCGCATCGGTCAGAGGAGACTCCATCGGTGAACTGTTGCCGACGACCGCCTCGCTGAACTCCACCTCGTAGTCGCTGTCGCCAAGCAGCGCGGCGAGCTGGCGCAGTGCATCGTCCTTGCCCTGGCCCGGCGGGACCCGGCAGTCGATCAACGCCTCGGCCTCGGAGGGGATCACGTTCGCCTTCTTGCCGGACTCGGCCTTGGTCGGGGTGAGGGTGACCCCGAGCATCGGCTCCACCAGATAGTCCGCGAGCAGCGGCTCCTCCGCGCGGATCCGCTCGAGCCCGGCGCGGACGCCCTCCTCGCCTGGGAAGGGCTCACCGAACAGAGCTTCGAGAAGAGCCTCCCCGACCTCGGTCGGCTCGGGCTGCGGCTGCTCGGAGAGGGCCGCCAGGTGGCCAGAGAGCTTCAGCAGGGCGTTGTCGCCGATCCGCGGCAGGGAGGCGTGCCCGGCCTCGCCATGGGTCCGCAGCTTCATCCGGAAGATCCCCTTCTCGCCGACGCTGAGCGTGTAGAGGCGCCGGCCCGCGAACTCGAACAGCTCGCCGCCTCCCTCGTTGACGACGAAGTCGCTGCGGACCGCGTCTGGCCGCTCCTCGCAGAGCCAATGGGCGCCGAGGCCGCCGCCCACCTCCTCGTCGGCGGTGATCACCAGCAGCAGGTCGCCGGAGGCCGGCCGCCACCCGCTGTCCCCCAATGTGGCGGCGGCCGCGACCTCGGCGGCCACCTGCCCCTTCATGTCGAGAGCACCCCGGCCCCTCACCCAGCCGTCCACGACGTCGCCGGACCACGGGTCGAACGTCCACTCAGCGGGATCGGCGCGGACCGTGTCGACGTGGCCGAGGAAAGTCAGCGTCGGTCCGTCGCCCGCGCCTCGCAGTCGCGCGACCAGGTTCGGCCGGCCGGGCTCGGCGGAGAGCTGCTCGCACTCGAACCCCGCGGCGGACAGCGTGTCCTGCAGGAAGTCCTGGATCGGGCCCTCGTTGCCGGGCGGATTGACCGTGTTGGTCTGGATCAGCCGCCCGAGGAGATCGACGGCCCGAGGGCCGAGGCCCTGGGGGACGGCTGCGGTGGCTGTGCCCTCCTCCATTGGGCCACTTTAGCTCCGAAGTCGAGTGCGCCCTAGGGCAGCGGAGCTCCGGCCAGCGCCAGCACCACGCCGACCGCGCCGGCCCCGATCAGGGTCTCGACGACGCCGAGTCTGACGATCAGCAGGGCGACCGCCGCGGCTGCGAGCACACCGAACTGCCAGCCCAGGTGGAGGGCGCCTGCCAGCGTGACCGCCGAACCGAGGATGGCGCCGATCGCGGCGGGGCCGGCGCCGTCGAGGAACCCGCGCGCCCTGTCGTTCCCCCGCAGCCGCTCGAAGCGGCCGCCGCCGAGCAGGATGAACGAGAACGAGGGCGCGAAGGCGACGGCGGCCGCGAGCAGCGCTCCCCCGACGCCGTGGGCGGCATAGCCGACCGCCGCCACCGTGGCGACCACCGGCCCCGGGGTCACCTGCCCTAGCGCGACCGCGTTCAGGAACTCGGCGTTCGTCATCCAGTGATAGACGTGGACGGCGTCGTCCTGCATCAGGGGAATGATCACGAAGCCCCCTCCGAACGAGAGGGCGCCGACCTTGAGCGCCGTCCAGGCGAGCGCGCCGACCCCTCCGGTGGAAACCGCGCCGACGAGGGCGGGCTTCCAGCCGAAGGCCGCGGCGCCCGAGAACCACCCGCGGCGGACCAGCTCGAACAGCCCGCAGGCGAGCAGCACGAGCACCAGATAGGGGCCGATCAGGATCGCGGCCACCACTCCGGCCAGCAGGTAGATCGAGCCAGCGGGGCCGGTGACCGTGGCCCTCCATCGCATGGTGGTAGCTCGGCCCGACCAGCTCGCTACCCGCTCGCACCGCGACTGCGGCGACCGCGGCCCCGGCGCCCGCGCCGGCGCCCCGCACCCAGAGCGGCGGAGAGGACGACAGGAAGAGGACGGAGAGCGCGAGCACCATGAGGACCGCCGGCAGGACGAATCCGAGGCCACCCACGACGGCGCCCATCGGCCCACCGACGCGGTAGGCGCAGAAGATCGACAGCTGGGTCGAGGAGGGGCCGGGGAGCAGCGAGCAGGCGGCGTTGGCGTCCTCGAACGCGCGCCCGTCCATCCAGCCGTTCTTGCGGACGACCAGCTCGCGCAGCAGCGTGACGTGAGCCGGCGGCCCGCCGAAGCCGGTCAGCCCGATCCGCAGCCACTCCCTCGCGATCGTCCCGAGCGGCGCGGTGGGGCGGTTCATACTGCGGCAGCATGTCAAGCGAGAACGTGGAGTTCGTCAGGCGGATGCTGACCGCCTACCTGACCGGGGACGAGGAAACCTTGCGAGCTTCCATGCCGGCCGACGGGGAGATCTACGGCGCTCCGGGTCTCATCAACTCCGGGACCTATCACGGCTATGAGGGCTTCCGGCAGTGGATTGCCCAGTGGGAGGAGGCCTGGGGTGAGGTCAATTACGAACTCCGCGAGCCGATCGACGTCGGGAAGACCCTTGTGGTCATCCCGGTGCACATCGTCGGTCGCGGGGCCGGCAGCGGCCTTGAGGTCGACTCCGTGTTCGGCTGGCTGTGGGAGGTCAGGGACGACCAGATGGTCCGCTTCCACGCCTACCCGGCAGTGGGCGAGGCGCTCGAGGTCGCCAAGCGCCTATCGGAGTCGGATTGAACGACCAGCTCTTCGAGACCGGCGGCGAGGCGCCACGGACGGGCGTCCCAGCCGAGGACGCGCCACTCGCAGTCCGGATGCGTCCCCGCGACCTGGACGAGCTCGCCGGGCAGACCCATCTGCTCGAATCGGGGTCGGCACTGCGGATCGCGATCGAGTCCGGCGAGCCCCACAGCGCGATCTTCTACGGCCCTCCGGGCAGCGGGAAGACGACGGTGGCGCGCATCATCGCGGCGCGAGCCAGGGGCGCGTTCGAGGAGCTCTCGGCAGTCAACGCCGGACGGCCGGAGGTGCGCGAGGTCATCGCGCGCGCCAGGGAGCGGCGCGCGTCCGGTCGCCCGACGATCTTCTTCCTCGACGAGATCCACCGCTTCAACAAGGCCCAGCAGGACGCCCTGCTGCCGGCGGTGGAGGACGGGCTGATCACGCTGATCGGCGCGACCACCGAGAACCCCTACTTCGAGGTCAACTCGGCGCTGCTCTCCCGCTCCCAGATCTACGAGTTCCGGCCGCTGACCTCAACCGAGATCGAGGAACTCGTCCTCCGCGCGCTCGGCGACGAGCGCGGCATCCCCGATCCTCCGGCGATCTCCGATGAGGCGCTCGCGATGCTGACCTCCCGGGCCGGCGGCGACGGCCGCGTGGCGCTTGCGGCGCTCGAGCGCGCCGCGGAGGCGACGCGAGCCGCCGGCGGCAACGAGATCGGCGTCGACGCTGTCGAGGACGCGCTGCAGCGCAAGGCCCTGCTGTACGACCGCGAGGGCGACAAGCACTACGACTACATCTCGGCCTGGATCAAGGCCACCCGCGGCTCGGACGTCGACGCCTCCCTCTACTACCTCGCGGTGATGCTGGAGGGCGGAGAGGACCCGCGCTTCATCGCCCGCCGCATGGTGATCTTCGCCTCGGAGGACGTCGGCAACGCCGACCCGCAGGCCCTCGTGATCGCGACCGCCGCGGGCCAGGCCGTCGACCGCGTCGGGCTGCCCGAGTGCACCCTCAACCTCGCCCAGGCGGCCGCCTACCTGGCGCTGGCGCCGAAGTCCAACGCCTCGACCAGGGCGATCTCGAAGGCCACCGCCCACGTCCGGGAGCACGGCGCCGCGGAGCCGCCACCGCACCTCCAGGACGCCCACTACCCGGGCGCCAAGCAGCTCGGCCGGGGCGAGGGCTACCGCTATCCGCACGACGAGCCGGGCGGCGTCACCGACCAGCCGCTGGCCCCCGAATCCGTGCGCGGCGAGCGCTTCTACGAGCCGACCGACCGCGGCTTCGAGGCGGAGCTCGGCGAGCGGCTGGAGCGGCTGCGCCGGCTCCTCTCAAACGATTAGCGCGACGTTAAGCAGCGGCGGGTGCGCTTCACTGCGCAACCTTTTCGAGAAGTCCGTGTTCTGACGATTGTCTGACGCTCTGGCAGTCGTTGGTTCGCCGGAGCCGGCGCGTAAAAAGCCGGGGAGTGGACAACGAAGGCCGGGAGCTCGGGGATTGCTCCCGGCCTTCAATTTTCTTCAGGCGGTTTGGCTCGGGGAAACTGGGAGGAAGCGGCCTCGGCGGGAGGTCGCTGCTCGCATGCGCCTCGCGCGTAGAATCGCCGAGGACGAGCGAAGGCGACGAGAGGAAGCAGCGATGGAGGCGAGCAGCTCCCGCAAGACCCGCACCGGCCGGAAGTCCAGCCCCAACGGCAACAAGAGCACGAAGTCCTCAGCGAAGCGCTCCAAGGCGAAGGCGAAGCCCGCGCTCGAATCCTTCAACCCGGCGACCGGCGAGCTGATCGGCACGGTCGAGACGATCACGCCCGCGAAGGTGCAGGGCATCGTCGACGACGTCGCTGAGGTGCAGCCCTTCTGGGCGGCCCTCTCGCTCGAGGACCGTGCTCGCTACATGCGCCGGGCCGTCGACGTGCTGCTCAACGACCTCGACGAGATCGCGGAGCTGCTCACCAACGAGCAGGGCAAGCCGCGGGTGGAGAGCTACACGATGGAGCTCCTCCCCACCATCGACTCGCTCAAGTGGATCGCAGACAACGGGCCGGGAATCCTCTCCGACGAGAAGCTCTCGATGCCGCTGATCCTGAAGTCGAAGAGCGCCAAGTTCAGCTTCGAGCCGATCGGCGTCGTCGGCGTGATCGCGCCGTGGAACTACCCCTGGTCGATCCCGTTCGGCGAGGTCGCGATCGCGCTGATGGCGGGCAACGGCGTGGTCCTCAAGCCGGCCAGCCTCACTCCGCTGATCGGCGAGCGGATCCGCCAGACCTTCGAGAAGGCCGGGCTGCCCGAGGGCCTGATCCGCACCGTCCACGGCGGCGGCAGGATCGGCGACGCGCTCGTCAAGTCCACCGCGGGCAAGATCTTCTTCACGGGCTCCGTGGAGGTCGGCAAGAAGGTCGGCGTCGAGTGCGCCAAGCGGATGAAGGGATCCGTGCTGGAGCTCGGCGGCAAGGATCCCCAGATCGTCTGCGCCGACGCAGACCTCGCCAACGCGGTGTCCGGCGCGGTCTGGGGCGGCTTCGCCAACGCCGGGCAGACCTGCTCCGGGATCGAGCGCGTCTACGTCGTCGATGAGGTCGCCGACGCATTCCTCGAGGGCGTGGTCCGCGAGACCGAGCGGCTCACCGTGGGCGACCCGCGCCAGTGGACGACGGAGATCGGCCCGATGGTCTCCGACGATCAGGCGAAGATCGTCACGGAGCTGGTCGACGACGCGGTGAAGAGCGGCGCCACCAAGCTCACCGGCGGCCCGACCAAGGTCAAGGGAATGAAGGGCAGCTTCATCGCTCCGGTCGTGCTGACCGGGGTCACCCACGAGATGCGGATCATGAACGAGGAGATCTTCGGCCCGGTCCTGCCGGTGATGAGGGTCGAGAGTGAAGAACAGGCCCTGATGCTGGCGAACGACTCGCAATTCGGCCTCGGCGCCAGCGTCTGGACCAAGGACCGCGCCAAGGGCGAGCGCATGTCGCACGAGATCGAGTCGGGGATGGTCTGGGTGAACGACCACTCCTTCTCGCACGGCGCCTGCCAGTGCGCCTGGGGCGGCGTCAAGGACTCCGGCCTTGGCCGCTCGCACTCCAAATTCGGCTTCTACGAGTGCGTCAACGTCAAGCAGCTCGCCTGGGAGCCCGGCTGGACTCGGGACCTGTGGTGGCAGCCATACGACCGCAAGCTCGGCGACGCGCTCCGCTCCTCGGCGCAGCTCCTCTACAGCCGCAACGGCAACCGCCTGAAGGCGCTCCGCGAGGGCTTCCGGCCACTTGTGGAGGTCACGCGGCGGACCATGCAGAAGGGGAAATAGACGTCCAATAGACGTCACCTGACGTTTGCTTAGCCCCGGATTCGTCAATGCTTGGGGCGTGCTTGGGGCGAGCGGGACAGTTCTGCGCTTGAGCGTGACTATCGGGCTGCCGATGGGTTACCGATAGAGATGCGCTCGATAGCCACAGGAGTGGGCAGGACCCAGGCGACGGTCGCCGTGCTCGCGGTTGCCGCCTGCGCGCTTCTGCTGGGGCTCCTCGGTGGGCCAGGCAACGCGGCGGCCAAGCCCCGGGCGCACGCCAGCAAGTCCGTCAGCTACGCACAGCGGACCTTCCAGCTCAGCGGCGCGAACAGCAAGCAACGCCTGACCGTACGCTGCCCCGGGCGACTGGTTCCCCTCGGCGGTGGAATGACGAGCTCGCCTCTGCCGGATGCCGACGGCGAGGGGGTCTATCCGCACTCCTACGAGCGGCTGGGCGTGCAGCACGGATACCACAGCACCGTGGTCCTCTTTGACCCCTCCGCCGGCAGCACGACGGCGCGCAACGTGACGATGCAGGTTGCCTGCGCCCGTAAACAGAAGCACGTCACCCCTCCCCACAAGACCGTCTTCGTGGGTCCGGGCGAGACGAAGACCGCCGTCGCCACCTGCCCCGGTCGGCGGCATCTGTTCGGAGGGGGGTTCCAGCGCACCGACTTCGTCGCCCGCGGCGGCGACTACATCACCGAGTCCCGAGCGATCTCAGGCAAGTCCTGGAGCGTCACCGGGCGCGCCTTCGGCGGCTTTGGCGGCGAGCTCACGGCAATCGCCTACTGCTGGCGCAGCAAGAAGCCACTGCTCAAAGAGGTCTCCGCCTCAACCTCGGTGGGGACCGGCGAGTTCGCGACCGCGACCACGCCTTCCTGCCCGGCAGGCAACCTCGTCTTCGGTGGGTTCAGCACATCTCCCACGGGCTCATCCCTCTTCACCAACGGATTCATCAACACCAACGGCAGCTGGCAGGCCTCGGCCTACAACCACTTCGGCCCGAGCGGAACCCTCACCGCCTACGGCTACTGCCTGAAGCTCTAGAGCCGGGGTCGCCCTCAAATCACCGCTAGCTTTGCTCGCGTGGAGCAGACGGCGGCCATAGCGACGCCCACCGCGAGCGAGACTGTCCAGCCCGCGATCGAGCTGGTCGGGCTGCGCCGCGACTTCGGCGATCGGACGGCCCTGGCGAGCATCCGCGCCCGCCTGGAATCCGGCGAGAGCCTGGCGGTCCTCGGGCCAAACGGCTCCGGCAAGTCGACGCTGCTCCGGATCCTGGCCGGCCTGCTGCGGCCGAGCGGCGGCGACGTCTCCGTGCTGGGCTGCGCCCTACCGAAGGAGACGTATCGGCTGCGCGGCCGGGTCGGCTATCTCGGACACGCACCCCTCCTCTATCGCGACCTGAGCCCCCGCGAGAACCTCAACCTGGCCGCGGCCCTGCACGGGCTCGATCCGGTGGCCGCGGCGGCCCGCATCGAGCAGCTGCTCGACACCGTCGGGATGACCCAGCGCGGCGACGATCGCGTCGCGGAGCTATCGGCTGGGATGAAGCAGCGCATCGACATCTGCCGCGCCGTGCTGCACGAGCCGGAGCTGCTGCTGCTCGACGAGCCGGACGCCCACCTGGACTCGGAGGCTCGTCGCCTGATCGAGCCGCTGATCGCCGCCGGCGGGAAGCGCAGCCGAGTCATCGTCAGCCACGACCGAGAGGCGGCGACGGCGGGCGCGGACGTCGTCCTGGAGCTCGAATGACCCCGTTCGCCGCGCTTCTGCGCAAGGACCTGCGGGTGGAGCTCCGAACGCTCCGCTCGCTGCCGGCGATGGCGCTCTTCGCCGTCTCCGCCTTCGTCATCTTCCGGTTCGGGCTCGACCGCACCACGCTGGACGGCGAGCTCGCGGCCGGCGTGCTGGTGCCGACGCTGCTGTTCGCCGCCCTGCTCGCGATCAACCGCCTGTTCGTCGCCGAGCGGGAGGAGGGCGGCTTCGACCTCATTCGCCTCGCGCCGGTCGACCGCACCGTCCTGTTCGCCGCCAAGGCGAGCGCACTGGTCATCTACCTCATCGTCCTGGAGCTGGTGGCGGTGCCGATCTTCGCCCTCTTCTTCCTCGATTCCGCCTCCGGGTTGATCCCGTTCGCGCTCGTGCTCCTGCTGGCGAACATCGGCCTGGCTGCGACGGGCACGGTGATCTCGACGATCGCGACCATGTCGAGCGCGCGGGACCTGCTCGCGCCCCTGATCCTGCTGCCGCTGCTGATCCCGCTGGTGATCGCCGCGGCGGGCGCAGGCGAGCACCTGCTCGCGGCGGGAGGGCCCGACTATGGGCGCTTCGGCACGTGGCTGGGATTGCTCGGCCTCTACGATCTGATCTTCCTCCTGGTCGGCTACGCGACCTTCGACTTCCTGCTCGAGGACTGACCCGAGGACCTTCGAAATGGCCAGCGCGCTCCAATCGATCACGCTTCGCCGCCTCGCGATCGCCACGGTGGTGGTGATGGGGGCGGGCTACGCGCTTGCGTTCATGTACGCGCCTGAGGACGCCGACCAGGGCTTCATCCAAAAGATCTTCTATCTGCACGTGCCGCTTGCGACGGTCGCGCTGGTCGGCTTCATGGTGGCCGCCGTGCACGCGATCCAGCATCTGCGCACCGGTGATCCCAAGCACGACGCCCGCTCCTACGTCTCGATCCACATCTCGGTGATCTTCGGCCTCGCGGTCCTGCTCACCGGGGCGATCTGGGCGAAGGGATCCTGGGGCGTCTGGTGGGAGTGGCGCGAGCCGACGCTGGTCAGCTTCCTGATCGTCTTCCTGCTCTACGCGACCTATTACCCGCTGCGCTACGCGATCGAGGACCGCGACCGCCAGGCCCGCTACGCGTCGGTGTTCGCGATCACCGCCGGAGCCTTCGTCCCCCTCAACTTCCTGGCCGTCCGGTTGGCGCAGCCGCTGATCCATCCGCGGACCTTCTCCTCCACGGGAGGCCTGCCCGACTCGATGCTGTTCGCCTTCCTCGTCTGCCTCGCGGGCATGGCGCTGCTCTGGGCGACGCTGGTCTGGTTCGAGCTCGACGCCAAGGCAACCTCGGGGAACCTGAAGCGGATCCGGCGGGCCCTGGAGGCGACCACTTGATCCCGCTCGCGATCGAGAACGCCGACCGCTACGTGGGCGGCGCGTACCTCGCCTTCCTGCTCCTGCTGCTGATCTACGTGGCGATCATGGCCGCGAAGCTCCAGCGCATCCAGCGCGAGCTCAACTCGCTCGCGGACCTCGCCGACCGGTCGCAGGGACAGGGCACGGACCGCGGCGTCGGGACGATCCGCGGCCGCGAGGAGGAGATCGAGGCAGTGCGTCAGGGAGGCCGAGGATGAGCGGCCTGCTCGCGCTCGGCGTCTCCGACCGCACGGCGCCGCTGGCGCTGCGGGAGCAGCTCGCCCTCACGGAGGGGCGAGCGGCCGGGGTGCTGAACGCGCTCGTCACGGAGGAGCCGATCAGCGAGGCGGCGGCGCTCTCGACCTGCAACCGCACCGAGCTCTACCTGGTCGCCACCGATTCGGTCGAGGCCGAGGCCGCCGGGCTCGGGGTTCTGGCCCGGGAGGCCGGAATCCGGCCCACCGAGCTGCTCGGCCCGCTCTACTCGCTCCGCGGCGCCGAGGCCGCCAGGCACCTCTACCGGGTGACCGCCGGGCTCGAGTCGATGATCGTCGGCGAGGCCGAGATCCAGGGACAGGTCAAGCGCGCCTACGAGCTGGCGCTGGTCGAGGGCGCGACCGGCCCGATCCTCAACCGGATGTTCCGCGGCGCGCTCGCGGCGGGCAAGCGGGCGCGCACCGAGACGGCCGTCGGCGAGAAGGGCGTCTCGATTCCGTCGGTCGCCGTCGAGCTGGCGCAGCGCAACCTCGGCGACCTGAGCGCCCGGCGCGTGCTGCTGATCGGGGCCGGCGAGACCTCCGAGCTCACCGCCCGAGCACTCGCCGCCCGCGGCTCGGACGCCGTCTTCATCGCCAACCGCGGCTACAACCGCGCGATCTCGCTGGCTGAGAAGTTCGGCGGCCGCGCCGTCCGGATCGACGAGCTCCCCGCCCAGCTCTCGAGCGCTGACATCGTCGTCTCGGCCACCAACTCGCCCCACCATCTGATCGAGCGCTCCGAGCTCGAGTTGATCATGGGCCAGCGCGAGGCCGCGCCGCTGCTACTGATCGACCTCGCCGTGCCGCGCGACATCGATCCGGAGTGCCGCGAGATCGAGGGTGTGAGCCTCTTCGACGTCGACGAGGTGCAGGCGATCGTCGAGCAGAACGCCTCCGGCCGCGAGGCGGAGGCGCGCCACGCCGGCGGCATCCTGGACTCCGAGCTGAGCCGCTTCGAGCGCTGGCTCGGTGCCCAGGAGGTGATGCCCACCGTCGCGGCCCTTCGCGAGCGCGCCGACGGAATCGTCGCCCAGGTCCTCTCCGAGAACGCCACCAGGTGGGAGAGTCTCTCCGCCACCGATCGCGAGCGGGTCGAGCAGCTGGCCCGAGCGATCGCCAACCGGCTCCTGCACGAGCCCACGGTGAGGATCAAGGGGATCGCCGACCGCGAGGACGCCTACCTGCAGGTCAGCGCGCTCCGCGAGCTCTTCGGGCTCGACGCCGGCACCGAGCCCGAGGCCGCAGAGGGCGCCGACGTCGCCTCCCTCGACGAGAGGCGTCGTCGGAACGAACGCAGCTAAGGCGATGTCTGAGCCACCGCTCCGGCTCGGCACGCGCGGCAGCGCCCTGGCGCTGGCGCAGGCGAAGCTCGTCGCCAAGTTGCTGGGCGGCGCCGAGATCGTCCCGATCAAGACCTCTGGGGACGGAACGCAGGCTGGCGGCGACAAGGCCCGCTTCGTCCGCGAGATCGAGCGAGGCGCTGCTGATCGGCGAGGTCGACCTGGGCGTCCATTCCGCCAAGGACCTGCCGACGCGACCTTCCCGACGGGCTCGAGATCGCCGGGGTGCCCACGCGAGAGGACCCGCGCGACGCCTACGTCGGCCACGTCAACTCGTTGGGCGAGTGCGCGGAGGGCTCGAGGATCGGCACCTCGAGCCTGCGGCGCCGCGCCCAGATCCTCGCCCTGCGGCCGGACCTCGAGGTTGTCGCGCTCCGCGGCAACGTCGACACGCGGCTCGACCGGCTGGAGGCGGGCGACTACGACGGCCTGGTGCTGGCGGCCGTCGGGCTGCACCGGCTCGGTCGCGCGGAGGAGATGGCCTTCCCGATCGAGCCCGACGAGCTGGTCCCCGCTCCCGGCCAGGGCGCGCTGGCGATCGAGGCGCGCCACTCCGAGGACCGTCCCGTCACGGCCGCCGAGTCGATCACCGATCGGGGCGCGCTGGGGACGCTCACCGCCGAGCAAGCCCTGGTCGCGGCCCTCGACGCCAGCTGCAACACGCCGCTAGGTGCAATCGCCACGCTCGAGGGTGGCGGGCTCATGCGCCTGCGCGCCTTCTGCGGGCTGCCTGACGGCAGCGAGTGGCTGCGCGACGAGATGGAGGTGGACGCATCCGATCCCGAGGGACTCGGCCGGGCGCTGGCGGAGCGGATGAAGGCGGCTGGCGCCGCCGACATCCTGAAGCGCGCCGAGCAGATGGCGGTGGTGACATGAGCGCCAGTCCCGGAATCGTCTTCCTGGTCGGAGCCGGGCCCGGTGACCCGGGCCTGATGACCACCCGTTCCCTCGAGCTGATCGTCGCGGCCGACGTGATCGTCCACGATCGCCTGATCCCGGACGACGCCCTGGCCGTCGCCAGGCCGGACGCCGAGCTGATCTACGTCGGCAAGGAGCCCGGCGCGGCCAGCGTCCCCCAGGAGGGGATCGCGGAGCTGCTGATCGATCGCGCCCGGCAGGGCAAGCTCGTCGTCCGCCTCAAGGGCGGCGATCCCTTCGTCTTCGGCCGGGGCGGTGAGGAGGCGGAGGCCCTGGCCGCCGCCGAGATCCCCTTCGAGGTCGTCCCCGGCATCACCGCGGGGATCGCCGCGCCCGCCTACGCGGGCATCCCGGTGACCCACCGTGACGAGGCCTCGGCGGTCGCCTTCGTCACGGGGCACGAGGATCCGGACAAGGAGGACTCGGCGCTCGACTACGAGGCGCTCGCCAGGTTCCCGGGAACACTCGTCTTCTACATGGGCGTCAAGGCCCTGCCGCGGATCGCGGAGAGCCTGATCGCCTCCGGTCGCGAGCCCTCGGAGCCGGCGGCCGTCGTGGAGCGCGGCACCCTCCCCGGGCAGCGCACCGTCACATCTACCCTCGACGGCATCGCCTCCGCCGCCGATGAGGCCGGGATTCGGCCGCCATCCGTGACGGTTGTCGGCCCGGTCGCCGCGCACAGGGAGCGGATCGCCTGGCTCGAGCGGCGGCCGCTGCACGGCAAGAAGGTCGTCGTCACCCGGGCCCGGGCGCAGGCGAGCGAGCTGGCCCGCCGCCTCGACGCCCTGGGGGCGGAGTCGGTCGAGCTTCCGGCGATCCGGATCGAGCCGCGCATCGACTCCAAGGAGGTCCGTCTCGCGGTGGAGTCCCTCCACAGCTACGCGCTCGTCTGCCTGACCAGCACCAACGGCGTCGGGCTGCTGTTCGAGGCGATGGCGGCAGAGGGCCGGGACGCGCGCGCCCTGGCCAACGCGAGCGTGGCGGCGATCGGGTCCGGGACCGAGGCGGCGCTCGCGGCCCACGGCGTGCTGGCCGACATCGTCCCCGAGCGCTTCGTAGCGGAGGAATTGGTCGAGGAGCTGAACAAGCTCGAGCTGGACGGCAAGCCCGTCCTGATCGCGCGCGCGGCGGAAGGGCGGGAGGTCCTCCCCGAGGCGCTTCGCAAGCGCGGCGCGAAGGTCGACGTGGTGACGCTGTACGAGACCGTCGCCGAGGCACCTGACCCGGAGGCGCTGGAGCGCGCCAGCGACGCCGACTTCATCACCTTCACCTCCTCCTCCACGGTCCGCAACTTCATGGAGGCGAGCGCCAACGGGATTCCCGAGGGCGCCAAGGTCGTCTCGATCGGCCCGATCACGAGTCAGGCCGCCCGAGAGGCCGGGCTCACCGTCGACGTGGAAGCCGAGCGCCACGACATCGGCGGGCTGGTCGAGGCGCTCATCGTTGCGGCGGGCTGAGCGACGCTCAGGCGTCATCTAGGTGGGGAGCCCGGAGTCGATCCCGGTCGCCACCACGGATTGGGCGAGGGTCGCCCGATGGTTGGCTTTGACTGCAGATGGCCGACCGCACCCGCACACTTCTTTTCGCTATCGCGCTGGCGGCATTCGCGGTGCCGGGCAACGCGGCAGCCTCGACCGTCACCTATACGAGCCTCGAGTCGGTCACGGTTCCCAACAACACGGGCGTCGACGGGATTCCCAGCACGATCAAGGTTGACACTGGCCGACCCCCAGTCAAGTCCCTGGAGGTGGGGGACCTGCAGCCCGTCTGGCTCACGAATGGAACCGACTTCTCGGCGTGGCTCAACGATCCAAGAGGGGACCAGATGTATCTGGTGACTGTCGGATGCCCCGACATGCCGGGGGGCACCCACTTCACGCTCGCCGACGGCGCCCCCCTGTTCGCCGACGGAAGCGGCGCCCATGGCACGGAGTTCTGCTCCACTCAGCTGGAGAACGGCATAGGTAAGCCGCACGACTTCAACGAGGGTTCGCTGCTCGGGACGTTCGCGGGAAAGCCGAGCGCGGGACTGTGGACGCTGCATGTTCGGGACGCGGGCCTCCTCAGCGGCGGAGGGACGTTCAACGGCTGGGACCTGCGGATCACGCATGATCCGCTCACCGTCCGCGCCTCGGCCGAGCGGCATAAGAAGCCGGGGAAGTCGGCGAAGATCAAGGTCAAGTGCAATGCGGACTGCACGCTGACGGCGGGCGGCGCCGCCAACACGAAGGTGTTCGAGCTGCTGCAGGGCCAGCTTCGTGCAATCAGCATCAAACTCACCGAGAAAGGACGCAGTCGACTCGAGGACAGGGGCGCGGCGAAGGTCACCCTCGACGCAACCACCGTCTACGGGGACTCACACCGAGAGGTCGTCAAGATCAAGGCCGGCAAGTAGGGCCCATAGGATCCGGCCGTGGCGACTCCGCGGCCGATCACGTTCCTCTCCGACTACGGATACGAGGACGAGTTCGCCGGCGTCTGCCGCGCCGTGATCTCGCAGATCGCGCCCGGCGCGCCGCTGATCGACCTCACCCACGGGATCGCCCGCCAGGACATTCGCCAGGGCGCCTTCGCTCTCGCCAACTCCCTGCCCTCCTGCCCGCCGGGCGTCCATCTCGCTGTGGTCGACCCAGGGGTTGGCTCCGCCCGCCGCGCCGTGGCGGTCGCCGCGGCCGAGGGTCGCTTTCTCGTCGGGCCCGACAACGGGCTGCTCTCCAGGGCGCTCGACCGGCTCGGCGGGGCGCTGGACGCGGTGGAGATCTCCCGCTCGGCCTTTCGGCTGGAGCCGATCTCGGCCACGTTCCACGGTCGGGACCTGTTCGCGCCGGTGGCGGCGCATCTCTCTCTAGGCGCCCGCCTCGACGAGGCTGGGGAGTCGATCGACCCGGACTCCCTGGCCGCGCTCGACCTTCCTACGCCGCGGATCTCGAGCGGCGAGATCGTGGCCCACGCGATCCATGAGGACGGCTACGGCAACGTGACGCTCGACGTCGACTCCTCGATGCTCGCCGACGGCCCCATCCGCCCTGGAGACGCCCTGGAGGTTCGCGCGCCCGATGGCCGCTTCGAGGCGGTCTGGGCGCGCACCTTCGCGGATGTGGGCCCAGCCGACGTGCTGCTCTTCGAGGACTCCTCGGGCGCCCTCGCCCTGGCCGTCAGTGGCGGCAGCGCTGCCGGCCTGATGGACCTGCGGCCGGACAGCGAGGTCACGCTTCGCCCGGTCAAGTAGTTGTGGATCTGGGAAGACCACATCGCCACTACAAACGCACCGACTCGACCAACGAGCGCGCCAAGGAGATGGCGATCGCGGGCGCTCCTGGCGGGCTTGTGGTGACGGCGTCCGAGCAGACTGCCGGGCGTGGGCGCCGGGGCACCGCCTGGTTCGCGCCGCCGGGGTCGTGCCTGCTCTATTCGGCGTTGCTTCGTCCGTTCGCGGCGGACCGGTCAGCGCTGCTTCCGCTGGCCGTCCCCCTTGCGGTCTGCGAAGCGGCGGAGAGAGTGGCGCCCGTTCGCTGTCAGCTCAAATGGCCGAACGACGTCTGGGTCGACGAGCGCAAGGTGGCGGGGGTGCTGGCTGAGGCGCGGCCCGACGAGGGCTGGGCCGTGGTCGGCGTGGGACTCAACGTTGCGATCGCGGAGGAAGACTTCCCCCCGACCTGCGCGGAAGGGCGGCGTCCCTGCTGCCCACCGAGGCCGAGGGCGGGCTGCCGGCCGGCGGGGCGCCGAGCGTTCCGGCGGCGCTTGGAGCGCTCAACGAGGCCCTGGGACGCTGGACCGAGGCGCCCGACGAGGAGATCCTGAGCGCCTATCGGGCGCGGGACGCCCTCTGCGGCAGACGGATCTCGTGGGAGGGCGGCGAAGGGGTCGCCGAGGAAATCGACGAGCGCGGGCACCTGGTGGTCGAGACAAGCGACGGGGAGAGGGTTGCGCTGGGAGCCGGAGAGGTCCACCTCGCCATCGAGCGCTAGGCGAGAAGCCTAGGACTCGTCGGCGGCCTCGGCGGCCTCTAGTTCTTCGTCGACATCCGGCGCCGTGCCGTTCTCGCTCTCCTCGATGTCCAAGTCCTCGAGGTCCGGCTCGTCGGTGCGCCCGCCGTTCGCCTCCGCGGCGGCGCCGTTCTTCTTTGCCGCGCCCCCCTGTGAGCCGCCCTTGCGCTTGCGACGCCGGCGGCGTCCGCCACCGGCCTTCGGGAAGTTGCGAAGCAGCTCACGGGCGACGGCGGAGGGCTTGCGGGCGGCACGCATCTTGGCTCCGCGCAGGACCTCCTCGCCCTCGGGCGTGTGGGAAACGCCGGCGGCGAGCAGGGCCGCGGCCAGGCGGCGGTCGTGATTGCGGGCGGCGTGGACCAGCCGGCGTGCGTTGCGGCCGTGGGCGCGGCCGGATGAGTTGACCAGCAGGCCCAGCAGGCGCTTGGTCTCGGGCCAGCGCTGGACCGCGTACTCCTCGTGCAGGTCGCGCGTGTAGTCGGCGAGGCGCCAGACCCAGGCCTGGGCCTGATCGCGGCGGCCAATCCGCCGCTCGGCGAGAGCCTCGAGGAGGACCTTGGTCCCGGCGCGGCGATCGTCGCGGGACCAGGTCCCGACGGTGTCGATCGCGTCGTCGAAGGCATCGGCGTCACGGAGCGCAGCGATCTCGGCGAGCGCCTTGAGCCGAAGCTGCTGGTTTCGGTTCCGCTGCACGCAGGTGAGCAGGAACCGGCGGCGGAGCTCCTTGGTCTCGTCATGCTGGAGCATCGCCTTGGCGCGGCGCCAGCCGGAGGGATTGACCCGGGCGCCTGCCAGCGCGGCCCAGACGTGCTGCTCGGAGTGGTTCAGGTTCTCGACGGCGATCCGCCAGAGCTCGCGCTCGAGGACGCGCAGGCGCCGCTCCGACTGGTCGGACACCGGCACGACGCGCTTCTCGACCCGGACCCTGCGCCCGCGGCCGCGCCTCACCGGTCCGACGACGATCGCGCCGCCGCGGTAGACGTCGCGGTCGAGCAGGCTGTGGAGGGTGACGATGGTCTCGTCGTGGGTGGTGGCCGGGTGGACGAGGTCGATCACCAGGCCTGCCTCCTTGCCGGGGTTGCGCCGGGTCACTCGGCCGACTCGCTGCTGGTAGACGCGGCGGGAGGCGGTCGGCGCCAGGTGCATGCAGATCGTCGCGCGGGGCGAGTTCCAGCCCTCGGCGAGCAGCATCGCGTTGCAGAGCACATCGACTTCGCCTCTTTCGAACCCGGCCAGGATCTCGGCGAGCTCGCGCTTTGGCGTCTCGCCCGAGACGGCGCGGGCGTTGATGCCGGCGTCCTGGAAGGCCTTGGCGACGTTCTTCGCGTGCTTGACGCCGGCGGTGTAGACGACGCCGGGCACCCGGCGGAAGCGCGAGCGGTAGAGGTCCGCGATCGCAACGTTGAAGGGCGCCTGGTCGAGGAGCTTGGCCAACTCCTCCTGGTCGAAGTCCTGATCCACCTCGCCCTTGCGCAGGGGCACCTTGGCGATGGTCCGCACGCCCGGCCCCGGAGGAATGCGGACACAGCGGAGCGGAGCGATCACGCCGCGGCGGGCCGCCTGGGCGAGGTCGAAACGGGAGGTCTGGGTGGGGAAGAGATCGGCCACGTGGCGCGCGATCAGGGCGCCGGTAGCCGTCATGCCGATGAAGACCGGGCCGACCCAGGCGCGGATGCAGCCGCTGGTCTTCTCGCCGAGGGCGGTGTGGGCCTCGTCGCAGATCACGATCGAGTACGCGTCCGAGATCCGGCCGGCGTTGCGGACGAACCATTGGTACGTCTCGACCGTCACCGGGCCGTAGGGATGGTCGGCGCCGTCAAGCAGCGGCGGCGAGAGACGGTCGGCGTAGCCGCGGTCGGAGATCTCGCCGATGAACTGGTCGACGAGGTTGCGGCGATGGGTGAGGATCAGGATGCCGCCCGTGCGCGAGGCCTCGATGAAGCCAACGGCAGCGACGGTCTTCCCGGACCCGGTGGCGTGCTCGAACCAGAAGCGACGGTTGGCTCCGGGGTCCTCCGGAGCCTCCTCGACGACCTCCTCGTCGACCTGCTCGACCCAGTCCTCGGCCTCCTCTTCCTCAGTCGCCTCCTCTTCCTCTTCCTCTTCCTCGAGGGCCTCCTCTTCGGTGTCGGAACCTGTCCCGTTTTCCGAGGGCGCCTCGTCCTTGGTGGGGGCGGGAGAGGCATTGCCGTTCCCATTGCCGGTCCAGGCGTGGCCGTTGAGCCGCTCCTGGACGTCGGCGATCAGGGCGGCGAGGGTTCCGGAGAGCGCGTCGACCTGGTGTGAGGAGAGCTCGGCGCCGTCTGCAAGATGTGGCTCATCCTCGGAGAGCAGGCGCTCGAGGCCGAGCATGAGGGAGAAGTCTCGTCGCCACTCGATCGAGGGGGCCTCGAGCCCCTCGTCGATCTCGGCGAGGGCGGCGTCCAGGGCCCTGCGGCGGGGTGTGCCGGCGGCCAGGTCCTTCGGCTTCTCGCCCTCGAGCAGGAATGGCTCACGCGCGAACTCTCGAGCACGCTCGATGTCGGCGCTCGTAGGCGCCTTTGCCGCTTTGGCGGCCGGCTTGGTCTCTTCAGCCATCTGAGGCTCTCTGATCCGCCGCTCCCCGCCAATCGAAAGGATGGCGAGGCGCAATTGGCCTGATCACGGAAGACACCCGAGATACGGCTGTCCGCTCCGGGCTCTCCCTGGGTCCAGGAACTCGATGGACCGGTAGGAATTAAAGCACTCTTGATCGACAACACGTATTCCCTAGATGTGAAATCCGGACTCGTCCAGGCGTCGTGACGCTCGCGCGCTGCTCGGCATTGCAGCTCTGGCTGCAGCGCTGGCGGTTGCGGGCTGCGCCGGCGGGAGCGGCGGGAACCCGGACTCGCGGCTGTCCCTCGAGCAGGCGACCCAGCCGCTCACGGGCGCCCCTCCCCAGCTCACCGAGATTCGCGGTCAGGCCAATCAGCTGCTGGACGGCGGCAAGGATGCGTTCGACCAGCGGCTCGCGGCGCTCAAGGGCACCCCCGTCGTCGTCAACGACTGGGCCTCGTGGTGCGGTCCCTGCCGCTTCGAGTTCCCCTTCCTTCAATCCCAGGCCACGAAGCACGCCAAGGACATCGCCTTCCTCGGGGTGGATTCCGACGACTCGAGCGGCTCGGCCAAGACCTTCCTTGGCGAGCTGCCCCTGCCGTATCCCTCCTACAGCGACCCGGACAAGTCCATCCGCCAGGAGCTGCACGGGATCGGCTACCCGGCCACCGTCTTCTACGACCGCGCCGGAAACGTGGCCTTCACCCACCAGGGTCAGTACCGGACCGAGGCCGAGCTCGCGGCCGATATCCAGCGCTACGCGCTGGGGGGCGGATAATGGATCCATGACCGAGCTCGCCATCGCATTGCTCGTGGTCGCCGTGCTCCTCTTCATCGCGGAGGCGCACGCGCCGACGACCGTGCTGGGGCTGCTCGGGGTGGGCGCCCTGGTCGGGGC
This sequence comes from uncultured Solirubrobacterales bacterium, assembly GCA_963817275.1. GTDB lineage: Bacteria > Actinomycetota > Thermoleophilia > Solirubrobacterales > 70-9 > DASUPK01. Next base: position 245,544 of record CAWFOA010000012.1, read on the forward strand.
GGGCTTCGCGTGGCGGGACGCCGGACACGACCTGCCGGTCGCAGCGATCGTGATCGCCGGGGTGATCCTCGCCGGGTTCATCGTCTTCGCCAGCCGCAAGGCGCTCGCCGCGCATCGCGGCCAACCGGTGAGGACCGGCTACGAGGAGCTGGTGGGCGACCTGGGCGAGGTACGGGAGCCGCTCGATCCGGAGGGCCAGGTCTTCATCGAGGGCGCTCTCTGGCGCGCTCGCGTCGCGGATCGCGAGAGCACGATCGACCTAGGCAATAGAGTGCGAGTCAGGTCGGTGGACGGACTGACGCTGGTGGTCGAGCCGGCCGCCGATCAAGACCCGGCAAGCGTCGAGAAAGGAGCCTGACAGACATGGCGGTAGCGATCGGCGTTGTCGTTGTAATCGCGTTCTTCATTCTGATCTTCCTTGGCTCCGCGGTCCGCGTCCTGCGCGAGTACGAGCGCGGCGTGATCTTCCGGCTCGGCCGCCTGATCGCCCAGAAGGGGCCCGGGCTGATCATCCTGATCCCGGTGATCGACCGGATGGTCAGGGTCGACCTGCGGACGGTGACGCTCAACATCCCTCCCCAGGAGGTGATCACCCGCGACAACGTGCCGGCCCGCGTCAACGCAGTCGCGTACTTCCGCGTGATCGACCCCAACAAGGCGATCGTCGAGGTCGAGAACTTCCTACTGGCCACGTCCCAGATCGCCCAGACCACGCTTCGTTCCGTGCTCGGCAAGGCCGACCTGGACCAGCTGCTCGCCGAGCGGGAGCGGCTCAACGAGGACCTGCAGAAGATCATCGACGAGCAGACCGAGCCCTGGGGCGTGAAGGTCAGCACCGTCGAGATCAAGGACGTCGAGATCCCCGAGCAGATGCAGCGTGCGATGGCGCGCCAGGCCGAGGCAGAGCGAGAGGCGCGCGAAGATCATCAACTCCGAGGGCGAGTTCCAGGCCGCCGAGAAGCTCGCGCAGGCAGCCGACATCATCTCCAAGAACCCGGCGACCCTGCAGCTGCGCTACCTGCAGACGCTGCTGGAGATGGGCGTCAACCAGAACACGACGATCGTCTTCCCACTGCCCATCGACCTGATCGAGGCCTTCACGGCGATGGCCAAGACCAACGCCGGCAAGTGAGCCCCACCGAACACCGCTCCGTTCAGACGCGCGTTTGAGCGCCGACTGCCGGCTAACCGTCACCGTGCGGACGGCCCGCGACGCCGCGGAGGTCGAGGCCGCGATGGACTTGCGCATCCGGGTCTTCTGCGGTGAGCAGGGCGTCTCGGAGGAGGAGGAACGCGACGAGCTCGACGCCGTGGCCACCCAGATCGTCGCCCTGGACGACTCCGGTGTGATCGCAACCTGCCGATTGCGATATCCGGACCCCGGCACGTGCAAGCTCGAGCGGATGGTGGTCGAGAAGCGACTGCGGGAGTCGGGCGTCGGGGGCAGGCTGCTCGCCGGGGCGGAAGCCGAGGCGCGGGAGCACGGGTCGTCGGAGATGCTCCTGCACGCCCAGCGCCGGGCCGAGCCCTTCTACGCCGCGAACGGCTACGTCGCCGAGGGCGAGACGTTCATTGACGCCGGGATCGAGCACGTCCGGATGAGGAAGGCGCTCTAGTGGCCGACGAGAAGCCAACGCCGGAGATCCGCCTCGACCAGCTCACGGGGCTGCGCACGATCCTCTCGCCGGCCCGGGCCGACCGCCCCTTCGACTTCGGCGGGACTCCCACCGAGCAGAACAGCGAGGCCGCCGAGAACTGCCCCTTCTGCGAGGGCCGCGAGGACCGCACCCCGCCCGAGGTCTGGGCAGACCGCCCCGATGGCGGCGAACCCGACACGCCCGGCTGGCGCGTGCGCGCCGTCCCCAATCTCTATCCGGCGCTTGCGCAGAGCGACGAGGACGACGCACCGGCCGGCGAGGCCGAGGACGGATTGACGGCCGCAGAGGATCCGTTGCGGGCGTCGTCCCGCGGCAGGGAGCCGGACCTGTTCACCGCCTCGCAGGCGACGGGCTTCCACGAGGTGATCATCCACTCGCCGCGCCACCGCACCTCACTTGGCCAGCTCGACGATTCGGAGCTGTCCGCCGCGGTCGCCGGCTGGCGGGCCCGGATGAGCGAGCACGCCGAGCGGTCCGCCTACGTCCAGCTGATCGTCAACGAGGGCAAGGAGGCGGGCGCCTCCCTCGAGCACAGCCACGCGCAGCTCTATGCGCTGAGCTTCGTCCCGGCTCAGGTGGCGCGCGAGCGGGAGCGCTTCGCCTCGTACAACCAGCACACGATGGGCGGGGACCTGCTCGCCCAGATCGCCTCCGAGGAGGTGCGCCGCCAGGAGCGCCTGGTGGCCATCGACGACGACGCGCTGCTGATCTGCCCCTGGGCCTCCCGGTCGCCCTTCGAGCTGCGGATCATCCCGCGGCGGCCGGCCGCGAGCTTCGAGCGGGACGGCGAGGTCGGGCTCGGCATGCTGCGCACGGCGCTGCGGGCGCTGGAGGCCCGCTTCGACCAGGTCCCGCAGCTCAACGCCTGGACGCTGACCGCTCCCCGGGGTGCCGAGCCCTTCCACTGGCATCTGGACATCGCCCCCCGGATCGGCATTCGCGCCGGCTTCGAGATGTCCACCGGCGTGGAGCTCAACGTGTTCCCGCCTGAACGCGCCGCCGCCGAGCTGCGCGAGGCGCTGGGGTAGGGTCCCCCGCCCGTGCCGCCGGTCAGCCGACCCATACCCCGCTTCGTCGCCGACGCGAGCACCGAGGGTCTGCCCTATGGGCGCTGGGGCCAGCGCCTCCGCGACGAGTTCGCCAAGGCGTGCGAGCCCCATGTCTCCGAAGCGGGAGGCCCGCCCGGCGAGGTGACCTGGTTCCCGGAGCGGGCCTGGGGCGGTCGGGTCTATGTGCCGGCCATCGCTCCGGTGGAGGGCGCCCAGGAGCCGAGCGAGTACTTCGGCTTCGTCTCCTTCGTCCGACCCGCCGAGGCCGAGCAGGGGGAGGCGGGCTCCTTCGAGGCGACGGCCGACTTCACCGACGTCACCGCCGACCAGAATCCGGACTGGATGATCGACCTGAACGAGGAGGTGATCGGGGCCTGGCGCGGGGAGAGCGATCGCCGTGGCGACGTCACCCTCGTCTGGGGGACCCCGCTGGTCCGCGGCGCGACCGCTGCCACCGCCGAGCTCGACGCCGAGGTCGTCGACCAGACGCCCGTGACCGACGAGCGCTTCACCCTGGTCGCGCTCGACGCCGTCAAGGGCTTTCCGGACGAGCTCTACCTCGAGGTCAAGCTCTGGAGCGCGCAGGGACAGCAGCTCGCGGTCGAGAGCCTGTACGACGAGCCTGAGTAGCGCGCTAGTGGCCGGCGACGAATCGTCGGATCCAGTGAACGGCCGGCGAGCGGTGCGGGTAGTAGAGGTCGGAGACGTGTCCGCGGCTGGGGACGATCCGAAGTCGGGATGACGGGTAGAGGCTCGCCACCTGGCGGGCCTCTCGGACCGTGGTGATGTCGTCGAACTCGCCGGCGAGCACCAGGACAGGCAGCCCCGCGGGCTGCCTGTCGCCCGCCGGCACGGGCGGCCGCATCAGCGCAGTCGGCGCCGGCCAGGCGAGGCATCCAGTCAGACCGGTGGCCGGGAGGGTCATCCACTGGCTCACCGTCAGCGGCGCGAACAGCCGGCGGCGGGGGAACGCGGCGATCGCCTGATCGAGCTGCGCCGTGCGCTGGGCGAAGTCGGCCGTTCGGTCCCAGGCCACCGGGTAGTCGTTGCACTCGACCGCCGTGCCCATCCCGGTGGAGAAGTAGTGGACGTCCCCGTCACCGGGCCTCCCCTCGCGGGCAATGCGATTGAGGCGCTCGGCATCCCCCGCCAGGTACTCGGTGACCGCTCGGTCCAGGGCCAGGTATGAGTTCGGCGACCAGGTCCCCGCCTCGAGCAGGTACTCGAGCGTGCCGTTGAGCGGACCGCCGGTGCGCTGAATCCGGGCGAGCGCGTGACGGAAGCGCTGTTCGCCATCCCACGAGCAGCGCAACCCCTTCTCGCCACAGAGGGACTTGGCGCGCGCGCGGCAGGATGAGCTCCGGGCGCAGCTCAGCTTCAGCGCTCTCATCGCCGCCGGGTAGATCGTCCGCCAGAAGGGATCGTCGGCCGGGTAGGCCGAAGAGAGCACGACCGAGCGCAGGCTGGAGGCGTAGCGGACCGAGTACGCCTGCGCCAGCAGCGTCCCGTACGAGTCCCCGTACAGCGTGATCGGCCCCAGGCCGAGCGCGGTGCGGACGGCCTCGATATCGGCCGCGGACTCAGCCGAGGTGAACCCCTGATACCGCGCCCCGAGCTGGTTCGCGCAGGAGCCGACCGCAATCAGCTCCGGAACCATCCCGCGCTGCAGCTGCGGACAGTCCACAGCCTGCGAATGCCCGGTGCCGCGCTGGTCGATCAGCACGAGGTCGCGGCGACGCAACAGCGGCCCGAAGACCGCCCGGTACGACTTCGCGGAATCGAAGTTGGTGCTCGCGTAGCCGGGCCCACCCTCGACGGCGACGATGGTCCCCACCGGCGGCTTCGCGGCGCGATCCCGCGTGCGAACCGCGAAGAAGATCGACTGATCCCCAACGCTCGGGTCTCCCCGGACCGCCGGCACGGTGATCCGGCCGCAGCGGTACCGAGGCCCAGCGTTCAGGTCGCACGGGCTGAGCACAGGCGACTCGCTCGCCGCAGCCCTCTCGCCGGCACCGGTTGCTTGGGCTGAACCGGAGGCGCCCAGGACCAGCGCTCCCAGAATCGATGCGAACAGCATCGGGAGTCGCAGTCGAGGCACCGGCGGAGCCTAGACCTACATCGCCATCAGGGCGTCCGACTCCTCGGTCTCCGGCGCGCGCGCCTTGTCATCGCCGCGCTTCAGCAAGCCGAGTCCGATCACGGGGAACAGGAGCACGGAGAGCAGCCCGGCGCCGATCAGGGCAGCCCCCTCCGCGGCGGTCACCAGGTCGAGGTCCTCGCCGATCGCGACTGCGGCGACGATGAAGGGCAGTGAGGTCGCCTGCATCAGGCCGGCGATCATCGTGTGCCGCCCGTCGAGCAGGCGCCGGTACATCAGCGCGGGCAGGCCACGCGCCGCAACCAGCGCGGCCAGGAAGATCGGCACCATCAGGACATTCGAGGCGCTGGATAGCAGCGCGTCCAGGTCGTAGTTGACGCCGCTGGTGACGAAGAAGACGGGAATGAAGACGCCGAAGCCGACCGCCTCGAGCTTCCGCCGGAACTCGGGATGGGTCATCGCCTCGTCCCTGTCGAGCAGCGAGAGGATGGCCCCCGCAATGAAGGCGCCGAGGATCGACTCAAGCCCAGCTGGTCGGCGATCGCGGCGAACCCGACCAGCAGGACGACGGCGCCGCGGACGCGGATCTGCGCGGTCGTGTCCTGAAGACGGACCAGGTCCTGCCTGAGCAGCCTGGAACGCTCCGGCGCTCTTCACGGCGATGAAGACGACGACCGCGAGCAGCACGAGGCTGCCGATCAGCAGCAGGGTCGAGCCGACGTCGCCCTCGCCGGAGAAGAAGATCGAGAGCAGGATCACGGCGCCGAAGTCGGCGATCGTGCCGGCGGCGACGATCAGCTGGCCGAAGGTGGAGGAGATTTCGCCGGCGTCCTTCAGCACCGGGATCAGCACGCCCAGCGAGGTGGCGCAGAGGATGATCGCGATCAGCAGCGGCGTCTCGATCAGCCCGGTCGCCTTCAGCCCCAACGAGACCAGGAACGCAAGGCCGAAGGAGAGGACGAAGCCGCCATCGTCAACCGCAGCACCTGCCCGCGCAGCTTCTAGAAGTCGATCTCCAGCCCGGCGAGAAAGAGAAGGAAGGCGAGGCCGAGCACGGAGACGACCGAGATCGTCTCGTCGACTTCGACGATCCCCAGCACCGACGGGCCCGACGACGATCCCGGCGAGGATCTCCAGCACGACCGAGGGCAGCTTCACGCTCGGGAAGAAGCCGAGCAGGAAGGGTGCCGCGAAGGCGATGGCGACGACGATCAACAGGTTGTCGAAGGCAGGCATGCGAGGTGAGTCCGCCGTGGACTAGGGGCGTTACGTCACACTAGGAGCAGACCCCGACAGCTCACAGGAGGAAACGATGGGATCAGACGAGCTGAAGAGCGCACTGCAGGACGCGAACGAGGTCGACCTCACGGTCACCGGCCGCAAGTCCGGCAACGAGACCTCCCGACCCATCTGGTTCGTGATCGAGGGGGACAAGCTCCTCCTGCTCCCGGTGGGCGGCACGGACAGCAACTGGTACCGGAACGTCGCGAAGACGCCGACGATCGGCCTGAGCGGCGACGGCGCCGAGCTCCGCACCGACGCCAAGCCGACCGAGGACCCCGCCACCGTGGAGCACGTCGCCGACGTGTTCGGCGAGAAGTACGGCGCCGACAAGGTGAAGGAGTACTACCCGAACCTCAACGCGGCGGTAGAGGTCCCCCTGACCTGACGCGGTGCTTCAATGGCGCCGAGCCCCGATAGCTCAGCTGGATAGAGCGACTCCCTCCTAAGGAGTAGGTCCCAGGTTCGAATCCTGGTCGGGGCGTTCGTCTGCAAACCTCGTCCACAGCCTGGTCAAGCTGGGCTGATGTTGCGACCATTCCTGACGAGGTAGTCGGTGTCCAGCAGCAGCAAGCGCTTGCCGTACATGCCCGGCCTGGATGGGCTGCGCGCGATCGCCGTGCTGGCCGTGTTCGTCTACCACTTCCACAACGGCGGCGGCTGGCTTCCGGGCGGGTTCCTCGGCGTCGATGTCTTCTTCGTGATCAGCGGCTACCTGATCACCTCGCTGCTGCTCAGCGAGTTCCGCAAGGAGGGGCGCGTCGATCTCGTCCGCTTCTGGCTGCGCCGCGCGCGCCGCCTGCTGCCGGCGGTCGGGGTGCTGATCGCGGTCGTGATGGTCCTCGGCGCTTTCTTCGACTTCGGCGAGATCTCGACTCTGCGAGGCCAGGCGCTCGCCTCGATGGCTACGTCACCAACTGGGACCTGATCTTCAGCCACCAGTCCTATTTCGAGCAGTTCGCGCGGCCCTCCCTGTTCCGGCATCTCTGGTCGCTGGCGGTGGAGGAGCAGTTCTACTTGCTCTGGCCGCTCGTCTTCGCCGCCTGCATGACCCGGTTCGGGCACCGCCGGCTGGTGGTCGGGGTGATCGCCGGCGCCATCGCCTCGAGCCTGCTGATGGCCATCCTCTTCGACCCGGTCAACCCCAACCGCGTCTTCTACGGCACCGACACGCGGGCCACGCCGCTGCTGATCGGAGTGGCGCTGGCGTTCTTCTGGAACCCGGAGCGGCTCAAGGCGAAGACCGGGACGCTGGCCCCCGCCGCGCTGGACGCGATCGGGGCCTTCGCCCTGGCGATGATGCTGATCACCTTCCTCACCGTCCACGACTACGAGAAATCCCTCTACCACGGGGGCTTCCTGCTGCTTTCTCTGTGGACGGCGCTCCTGATCGCGGCGCTCGCCCACCCCGCCGCGGACATCGGTCGCATCGTGGGCAACCCGGGGATGCGCTGGCTCGGCCTGCGCAGCTACAGCTTCTATCTCTGGCACTGGCCGGTGCTCGAGCTGACCCGGCCGGGGATCGACGTGCCCCTGCACGGCCCCGTCCTGCTCGCCCTGCAGCTCGGTGCGACGCTGGCGCTCGCCGACCTCTCCTACCGCTACGTCGAACAGCCCTTCCGCCGCTCCACCAGCTGGGAGCGGCCCGACTGGCTGCGCATCGGGCGGGTTGGGATCGCCGTTGGCGTGACTGCCGTCGTGCTCGTGGTGGGCTGGAGCGGGATCGTGCCCCGGGGCCACCACGGCCAGCTGCGGTCGCCTCCGCGCGGATCACGCCGAAGGTCGTGGCTCGATCTCCCCTTCGGGCGGCGAGTGCGGTGTCGAGGTCCCCGGGTCGCCGCGCCGGCCAAGGCCGGCACGCGAGGGAGCGACGCGCTGCCGGTACTCGCCCTCGGGGACTCGGTGATGGTCGACGCGCGCTCCGGGCTGGCGCGCTGCTGGGCCGGAGCTGACGCTGAACGCCGCGGTCGGCCCGCCAGCCGGGCGAGATCGTCTCCCTGCTCCACGACTACGCCGCGGCCGGCAAGGTCCCCGACGACGTCGTCCTGCAGCTCGGCAACAACGGCCCGGTCTACTCGGATGACCTGGAGAAGCTGCACGACGCCCTCAGGGGGGTCGCGCACGTCTACCTGGTCAACGTCGAGGTGCCGAGGAGCTGGCAGGGCGAGGTCAATTCGGCCCTCTCCGAGGCCGCGCACAACTGGGGGCAGGCGCAGCTCGTCGACTGGCATGGGATCGCCTCCTCGCACGGCGGGATCACCACCGACGGCATCCACCTGACCAGCAAGGGGATCGAGCTCTACTCGCGGCTGGTCGCCTCGTCGGTCCGGACCGCCAACGGCAAGGGCTAGTCGCCGGCGGTCTCGGCCTCCGGGAAGGCATCGGCCGGCTCGAGCGTCGGTGGAGCGAACTCCACCCGGCTGCCGCCCTCGGTCTTCTTTGCCGTGTAGAGGGCGACGTCTGCGCGGCGGAGCAGCTCGTCGAGGGACTGCGTGCCCTCCCAGGAGGCGACTCCGGCGGAGAAGCTGCCCAGCTCCGGAGTCATCTGCTTGAGCCTCTCCACCGCGGCCAGGCCCTGGCCGTCCGAGGTGTCCATCAGGAGCGCGCCGAACTCGTCGCCCCCGAGCCGAGCCAGGACGTCACCGGCCCGCAGCGCGCTGCGCATGCGCTCGGCGGTCTCGACCAGCACGCGGTCCCCCTCGTCGTGGCCGCGCGTGTCGTTGATCTCCTTGAGGCTGTCCAGGTCGAGCAGGAGGAGGCCGACGGGAGTGCCGTCCCGAGCCGCGCGCGCGAGCTCGCGCTCGGCGGCCTGCCGCCAGCCGCGGCGGTTGAGCAGGCCGGTCAGGTCGTCGACGGTCGCATCCTTGAGCAGGCGCGCGTTGAGGATCTGGGTTTCGCGGGTCAGGGCCCGCAGCGCCAGGGCCACCGTGATCCCGACCATCACGAGCAGGGTGGCGTGCCCCCAGTTCACTGGATAGGCGGGCGGGCCGAAGATCAACATCGGCAGGTAGGCGCAGAGCGCCAGGACCACCATCCCGGCCGCCATCTCCCTGTCCGTCGTCTGCACCCCGAACCAGATCATCGCCATCATCATCAGGATGGAATAGCCGGATGCCACGCCACCGCTGTAGGCCTGCATCATCGTCAGGGCCGGAAGTCCCCCCAAGGCGGCTGCATAGAAGCCGACCGGCGACTTCTCACGAGAGAAGAGCGTGACGCCGATCGGGGCGAGGAGGGCGCCCACCGCGCCGATGAAGAAGACGGTGTGGTGCGAATCGAAGTTCGTCGCAGTTGCGACTGCGAGCGGCAAGCCGTTCCCGAGGACGGCGTAGCGAAGAACCCGGTTGCGTTGCCTTCGGCTGAAGCGCGGCGGTGCGGCCAAACCAGGCGACCGTAGCCCACGGACCGGGGGGTCGCATCCGTATAAATCATCGGATTGCCCAGATGGGAGAAGCGGGTCAGGCCCGCTCGGCGGCGGTGAGGAAGGCCTCGAGGCGCTCGTTGTACGCCGCACCGGTGGAGGGGACCGTGTGCCCCCGGCCGGGGATCACTGCGCGCTCCGCGGATAGGGAGTCCGCCAGCGCATCGCAGACCGCCTCGAAGGCCGGCGAGTGATCGCCGGAGATCACCAGCACCGGGAAGCCGCCTGCCGCCAGCCGCTCGAGCGGGATCTCAGCCTCCCACGAGGGCCTCTCCCGTTTGAGCAGCTCGACACCATGGAGGAGCTCCCCGGGCAGCTCGTCCGGAGTCTCGTAAGCGGAACCGGCGCCGCCGCGGAATAGCCGCAGGAAGTCCTCGGACGGGATCTCGGACGCGTGGCTGAAGAGGCGCTCCCCGTTGGCGATCATCTCGTCGACCACCGGAATGCCCTCGGCGACCCGCAGCGAGCCGGGCTCCGAGACGGTCAACGAGCGGACGGCCTCCGGCCGCTGCGCCGCGGCGAGCAGGGCGATCACGGCTCCATAGGAGTGGCCGACCAGGTGCGCGCCATCGCCGAGGAGCTCGGCGAACATCGGCGCCTCCACCTCGAAGTCGTTGCGCTCCAGAGGCGTGCTCTCCCCGAAGCCGGGGCGGCTGGGAATGATCAGGCTCCAGCGCTCGGCGAGCTCGCGTTGCTTGCGCCAGGTGGTGGGCGCTCCGACGATGTCGCCGTGCACGAAGAGGACCGGCGGGCCCTCGCCGAGCCGCTCAACCTCGAGCATGCCGCCTCAGCGCCAGCAGGTGGTTGCGGAAGCCGACGCCGAATCCCGTCGGCTTGCCGCGGTAGTTCTGGATCAGGCTGGGTCCGGCGTGACAGGTCCAGCCGCCCTTGGTGTCCCAGGCCCAGCCGATGTAGGAGATCCCGCGCCGGTCGGCCCAGCGCATCCACTTGTCGATGTAGTCGTGGCGGCAGTCGGTCTGGCCGAGCTCGCCGACCACGACCGGGACCGAGGCGGCCGTCGAGGCAATCGCCGCCTTGCAGCCACGGAGGCAGGGCGCCAGGTGATGGCCGTAGTTGTGCTCCGAGGCGACCAGCTGGCCGAGCGGGTCGACCGGCTCGTGGGCGAGCCACCCGGAGAGGTCGCGGGCGTAGTCGGTCCCGCCGAGCATCAGCGGCTGCGTCGCCCCGGTCGAGCGCACCGCGTCGACCAGCCGCTGCATCCCGGCGGCGAGGTAGGCGGGGTGTCGTTCGGAGAACCGCCCGCCCGCCGGGATCTCACAGCCCGCGAGCCAGCAGTCCCAGCCGACGTCGTGTGGCTCGTTGTAGAGGTCGAAGACCAGGGAATGATTTGGGGCGAAGTGCGAGGCGACCGAGCTCCAGAAGGCCGGCGAGGAATCGGCGTCCGGCATCGGGATGATCCCCAGCGCCCTCTGCCCGGCGGGCGCGGCGACGTGCTCGTCGATCACGACGTAGAGGCCCGCCTGGTTGAGGCGCGCGACGAAGCCGTCGATCGCGTTGCGATAGGCCTGACCGCCCAGGGCCGGCTTGACCCCGTCGATCCCAAGCCAGCAGTCGGGGTTGAGGGGCAGGCGAACCGCATTGATCCCCCACTTCTTCATCGCCCTGATGCTGCGCGGGCCGGTGGGCCCGTCGAAGAACCCGAAGCCCTCCGCGCAGGCGTACTCGGAGCCGCTGCGGCTGACACCGAGCAACCGGACCACTTGCCCCGACTCGTCCACCAGGTGGTTGCCGGACACGCTCAGCCCGAGCGCGGACGCCGTGGAAGGCGACGAAACGGCGCCCACGCACAGCGCGAGCGCGGCGATGCGTAAGGGCCGCGTCATCTCTGAACAAACCCTACGATCACCGCGATGAAGCTGGTCATCCAGATCCCATGCCTCAACGAGGAGGAGTCCCTGCCACAGGTGCTCTCGGAGCTCCCCCGGGAGGTGGTTGGCTTCGACCAGGTCGAGTGGCTCGTCATCGACGACGGTTCCACCGACGGCACGGTCGAGGTGGCCAGGCGCCACGGCGTGGACCACCTGGTCCGGCTGACCAGCCACAGGGGGCTCGCAACCGCCTTTCAGGCCGGCCTGGACGCCGCCCTCAAGCTCGGTGCCGACGCGATCGTCAACACGGACGCCGACGGCCAGTACAGGGCCTCCGACATCCCCCGGCTGGTCGAGCCGATCGTCACCCACCGGGCGGACATGGTCGTCGGCGACCGCCAGGTGCAGAACGTCGAGCACTTCTCCTTTACGAAGAAGCTCCTGCAGCGGACCGGGAGCTGGGTGGTGCGGCAGGCCTCGGGGACCAAGGTGCCCGACACGACCTCCGGCTTCCGCGCCTACAACCGGGAGGCGGCCCTGCAGCTGATCGTCGTCTCTCGCTACACGTACACGCTCGAGAGCCTGATCCAGGCCGGCAAGATGTCCGTGGCGATCGAGGACGTCTCGATCTCGCCGAACCCGACGGAGCGCGATTCGCGCCTGTTCGGCTCGACCTCGGCCTACGTCCGTCGCAACGCCTACGCGATCTTCCGCGCCTACACCCTTTATGAGCCATTGCGGGTGTTCATGGTGCTCGCCGCCGTCTTCAGCGTGCTGGCGCTCGCCGCCTGGTCGCCCTTCCTGTTCGACTGGATCGTCAACGGCGACCGCAGCGGCCACATCCAGTCCCTGATCCTCGGCGCCGTATTGATGCTGGCCGCGGTCCAGATGTTCGCCCTGGGGATCATCGGCGACGCGCTCGCGGGCCAGCGGGTGATCGCGCAGCGCGTCTACGAGCGGGTCAGGCGACTTGAGCTGGAGGCAGGTGTCGAGCCCTCCAACTACGAGCGCGGCGATCGCGAGCCCCGTCGCCGGCTCTCCGTGGAGACGATCAAGACGACCATCGCCCGGTGAGCGCCGGCATGAAACGGGTTGCTCCTCGCTCCGCTCGGAGCACCCTCGCATCAGGCGGAAACGTCTACGACAAGTACGGCACGTCGAACCCGATCGCGCGCCGGCTGATGACCGGGTTCATGGCACAGCTCGACGAGCTGGTCGAGCTGACCGGTGCCGCCGAGGCGCATGAGGTCGGCTGCGGCGAGGGCGAGCTGGCCATCAGGCTCGCTCGCCGGGGGATCCGCGTGCGAGGAACCGACGCCTTTCCCCAGGTGCTCGACGAGGCGCGGACGCGGGCGGATGCAGCGGGCGTGGAGATCGTCTTCGAGGCGACCCCCGTCGAGCAGCTTGAGCCCGCGCGGCATGGCGCCGAGCTGATCGTCTGCTGCGAGGTGCTCGAGCATCTCGATGACCCCGAGCGCGCGCTCGACGTGCTGGCCGGGCTGGCGAGGCCGTGGCTGATCGCAAGCGTTCCCCGCGAGCCGCTCTGGCGGGCGCTCAACCTGGCGCGGCTCTCCTATGTCGGCGAGCTGGGCAACACGCCCGGGCACCTGAACCACTGGTCCAAGCGGGACTTCGTGCGGTTTCTCACGTCCCGTTTGGAGGTAGTTGAGGTCAGGACCCCGACCCCGTGGACCATGGCGCTCTGCCGCGTACAATCGCCGCCTTCATGAGGCGCCTCGCATCACTCCGCGCGCGCCCTGGTGTCGCCGCCGTGGTCACGCTCGGGGTCGCCTGGGGCCTCGTCATGCACCAGATGGGCTGGGCCCAGATGGGCCACTTCGACCAGGTCCAGGCCTTCTCCAAGGGCCGGACCCAGATCGACCAGTGGCATTGGAACACCAACGACAAGGCCTGGGTCGACGGCCACTTCTACTCGGTCAAGAGCCCCGGCGTCGCCGCCCTCACCACCCCGCTGTACAAGGCCATCGAGGACCTCGGCGGGGACAAGCTGGCGCGCGCCGTCGTCGACAACGAGCGCCAGACCGCCCATCCGAAGTGGTACCCGCAGAGCGTCATTCCGCTGGAGAACTACGGCTACGACGTGGAGCGCGGCATCCGAGCCCAGCACGCGGTCGAGGAGTCGACGCCGATCGTCTGGGCGCTCACCCTGCTGGCGGCGGTGATCCCCGGGATCCTGCTGCTGCTCGCGGTGCGCTGGGCCGCCGACCGCTTCCTTCCCGGCTACGGCACCGCGGCGGCGATCACCCTCGGCCTGGCGACCGTGGTGATGACCTTCGCGGCGGAGTTCTTCTCCCACGTGATCTCGGCCGGCTTCGCGTTCGCGGCCTTCTGCCTGCTGATGAAGGAGAGGGACGGGCCTCCGCGGCCCTGGATGGTCGCCGGGGCCGGCCTGCTGGCCGGGCTGGCCGTGACCTTCGAGTTCCAGACCGGCCTGGTCGGGGTGGTGCTGCTCGGCTACGCGCTCTCCCGCCGGACTGACTGGTTGCGCGCGGCGCCGCGTACGCGGCCGGCACGGTCGTCGGGGCGCTGCCGATGCTCGCCTTCAACTTCTGGGCGTTCGGCAACCCGCTCAAGCTGGCCTACGGGAACGCCGTCGCCTTCCCCGGGGTGAGCGGCCACGACGTGCTCGGTCTCAACAGCCACGGGTTCTTCGGGATCACCGCGCCGCGATTCGACAGCGCGGTCAGCCTGCTGCTCGCCGGCCGGGGCCTGCTCGTCCTCACCCCGATCGTGGTCATGAGCGTCGTCGGCGTGTTCATGATGCGCCGCGACGGGCACCGGGCCGAGGCGAACACGATCCTCGCCGTCGCCGCGGTCTACTTCCTCTACAACAGCGGGTACTGGCTTCCGTTCGGCGGCGGCACCCCCGGCCCGCGGTTCCTGATCCCCGCCCTGCCGTTCGTCGCGCTCGGGCTGCCCTACGCCTACAAGCGGCTTCCCGCACTGACCATTGGATTCGCGATCCCGTCGGCGCTCCTCATGCTGATCGGAACCCTGACCTACCCACTGCTCGGGAAACAGGGGACGGGAACGTGGGCGGACTGGCTGATCGAGGGCAAGCTCGAGCACACCGTGCTGACCGGATTCGGCGTCACGAACGCCTGGCTCGCTGTGGCTCCGTTCGTCGCCGCGGTCCTGACGGCCATCGTCCTCGCCGTCCGCGCCACGCCCTGGACCTCGCTCTCCGACTATCGCTTCGCCGTGCCCGCGCTCCTGGGCTGGGCCTGCGTCTCGGCGGTCGGCCCCGGGATCGCCGGCGACGACATCAGCCCGCTCGCGCGGGGCAACGTGTCGGCGCTCTGGCTCGTCGCCTCGGCGCTGCTGCTCTCCCTGACGACGCTCACCGTCGTGCGGCTGCGCGAGCGACGCGCTCAGTCCGGCCCCGAGGTGCCTCCGGCACGCGAGGCCGCGCTCGGGCCCGGGCTGGCGTTCGACGAACCGACCTCGTAGAAGACCAGCCCCGGGCGATCCGGCAGCCGGTAGCGCCTCAGCGGCAGCCCGGCGATCGGCTTGCGCTGCGCACCGGCCTGCGGCGTGCCCTCGGTCAGCCCGAGGTGAAGGACCACGGTGCGGACGCCATACGCCTGCAGCTCGCGGACTGTCGCGGCGTCGGGGAAGGTTGCCATGTGCTTGACCAGATCCAGTACCACGGCGGGGTTCGTGCTGGCTCTGCCATTGACGATCTTGGGGAAGCCGTCGGTGGACTCCAGCTGGAAGGCACGGTTCTCCTTGGCAGTGAGCGCCGGCAGGTGGAGCTGGGGCTGCGGGATGTCGGCGGTCGAAGCCGCTGGCGCCGGCACGGCCGGCTCGGCCTGGTTGTCGAAGGGGTCGAACGGCAGGCTGCGGCCCTCGGTGACGATCGCGAGGGCGAGCACGCCCGTGACCGCGGCCGCCGACCACGCGGGCCAGCGATGTCGCTGGGCCGCCCGGATCGCGGCCTCCGCCCCGGCCGCCGCGAGCAGGGCGAGCGCCAGCGAAGTGAAAGTCATCATGCGGCCCGGGGTGCGGATTCCGTTCCAGCCGGGAAGTCCCTCGTAGAGGACGCGATAGGGCCACAGCAGGCCGCCCTCCTCACGAAAGCCGAGCGAGAGAACCAAGAACGCGATGACCGCAATCCCCAGCCAGATGCGCCAGCGCTTGCTGAGACTGCTCGACCACAGCCCGGCGATCGCCAGCAGCAGGATTGCCGCGCCGGGGAAGAGCGTCTTCTCCTGCCAGGTGGTGAGCGAGTCGCGGATTCCGGCGGTGGCGTGGCCCCAGACGAAGTTCTCCTCCGGCGCCGTGAGGAACACCTTGAGCGGCCCAGAGAAGGCCGCCACCTCGTGCGGACTGCGCTTCGACGCCGGGAAGTGGTCCCCGATGTAGAGATATGCGTGAGCGATCCAGTACGAGAAAAGCGTGAAGACGACGGCGCCCGCCACTCCTGCGACGATCATCCGCCGCGGGACCGGCGGCCGCCCACGGACCAGCCATGCGATCACCCCGATCAGGACGGCTCCGGCGATCCCATACGCGAACGGAAGGCCGAGCGCCCAGCCGATTGAGAGTTGCCACGCCGCCACGATCCAGGCCCAGAGGATCCACCAGTGTCTGCGCAGGCGGATGCCGCGTACGGCGAATGCGATGGCCAGCGGGATTCCGCCGCTCGAGATCACCTGCAGGTGGCCGTCCTGCTCCAGCCGGTAGGGCGCGTAGGCGAAAGCCGCGCCGGCGATCACGGCGCCAACCGGGCCCAGGCCAAGCTCGCGGGCGAGCAGGTACGCGCCGAAGAACGCGAGCGCATAGGCGAAGAGGAAGAGCAGGTCGTAGCGGACCATCGCCGCGTGCGGGCCCGTGCCGATCAGCCCGGCGGGCGCGTAGCCGATCAGCGCGTCGCCGAAAGCGAGGGAGTACTTGGTCGGCCAGAAGCGGTTGGCGTCGAAGAAATGCAGGGGCTGGTGGAGCAGGGCGTGGCCGCCCCAGGCCGGCTGCCAGGCCTCGGCGAGCGGGTCCCCGATGTCGCGGGGGACGGTCGACCCCAGATGCCAGATCAGGGGCCAGGTCATCACGATCGCGAGCAGGCAGGCCCCGATCGCGGCGATCCCGGCCTCGCGGCCCCTCATCTCGGCGCGGCGCATAAGCGGGGCATCCTCGCAAGTCGCGTCGATGCGAGGTCGCGCGCCAGCCCGACCCGTTTTACGGCGAAGCAGTCCACCTGTACGCTGACCCCCAAATGGTCGTCGCACTGATCGTGATAGGCGTAATCGTGTTCCTGGTGTTCGACGCCTGGATCATCCGGCGGTTCTTCGCCGGCCGGGCCAGCGCCGACGACTACGGCACATTCCAAGTGCCCGGCGAGACCACCGTGACCGCGCCCGCCGGGAAGCTCAGGATCTCCTACCAGGAGGCCTACAAGGCCTCGAGCTCAGGGGACAGCATCGACTTCGATGTGCCGGCAGCCCTCCAGGTGCAGGTGAAGAACGCCGCCGGAGGCGACCCGCTCGAGATCAAGGGCCCGGGATTCCGCGGAACGGGCTCGTCCGTGGACGTCGGCAGCGGCTGGAGCCGTGCGCTGGTCGGCACGGTCCAGATCACCGAGCCAGGCACCTACACGATCACCGCGGGGCCGGCGATCGAAGGCGGCGTCGAGCCGCAGATCCTGGTCGGCAAGTAGTTCAGTCCCGGTCCGGACGGTCCGGGTAGAGCTCGTCGATCGTGACCAGCGGCCGATACGGCGCGCCGCCGGCCTCCTCGATCGCCTCGCCGCCCCCCGCCAGACGGTCGACCACCGAGACGACGCCGGCGACCTCGTGTCCCTCCTCGAGGATCCGCTCGATCGCGCGCACGGTGGAACCTCCGGTCGTGACGACGTCCTCGACCACGAGGCAGCGGGTCCCCGGCTCGAGCACCGGCCCCTCGATCCAGCGCTGGAGGCCGTGCTGCTTCTTCTCCTTGCGGACGAAGAAGGCGATCAGCCCGTCGCCGGCCTCCGCACCGATCGCCGCGCTGGCCAGCGGGTCGGCGCCCATCGTCATGCCGCCGACGGCGGTCGCCCCGCGCTCGGACGCCTCAGCGGCGATCAGCTCACCGACGGCGCGAAACGCCGGAGGCCGCAGGATCGCCCGCTTGGCGTCGACGTAGTACTGGGCGGTCTGGCCGCTGGAGAGGGTGACCTCGCCGATCACCAGGGCGTGCTCCCGCAACTCGGCCAGCAGGACGTCGTGTGCACCCTCGAGATCCGTCGGCATCGGGGCATCCTAGGATGCGTCCGATGCGGACGGGGTACAGGCTCGCCTTGGCCACCGCAGGCATCACAATCGCCGTCGCGATCGTGCTCCTGGTGGTCGAGGCGGTCGGGAGCCACCCGCGACGCCAATGCGTACGGCCAGGTCCCCGTCCCGGGACGGGAGTCGGTGAACCTGCCGGCTGGCGAGGTGATCATCTTCTACGGGGAGCGCATCGGCACCTTCGAGCACTCGCCGCTCGCCGTCCCCTCGAATCTGAGGCTCCGGGTGCGCACCACCAACGGGCAGGAGCTGCTCGGCTCCACGCCGTATGCCTTCAACCAGTTCAACGACGGCGACTACGTGCGGCGCTCGATCGCCAAGCTCAGGGTCCCCGAGGCCGGTGACTACGAGGCGGTCGCGCCGACGCGAGCGCCCGGGGGCGTCGACCCCGTGATCAGCTTCGGCCGGAATGGGACGAAGGACTTCGGCTACGTGCTCTTCGTACTGGCGGGCGGGCTGCTGCTCGCTGCGATCCTCGGCGTCGGGACGGCCATCGTCGCCCGGGTCGAGAGCGACTAGCCCGAGCCCCTCGCGGAACCCCTGCCGCCAGCTCGGGTACCTCGGCTGCCAGCCGAGTTCGCGCTTGGCCTTCTCGTTGGAGGCGCCCTCGAGCCGTGTGGCCAGCACGGCCGCCTGCCTTCCCGCGACCAGCTTCGCGAGCCAGACGGGGACGCGGCGCGGGGGCTTGGCCCCGATCGCCTCGGCGTAGGCCGGCAGCCACTCCGCCTGGGGAGCGGGCTCGTCGTCGCAGATGTTGTAGATCCCGGCGCCGCGGTCGACCGCCGCGATCGTCGCCGCCGCGGCGTCGTCCACGTGCACCAGCGAGAAGATCCCGATCCCCTCGCCGACCATCGGGGCGCGGCGCCGCCGGACATCGTTCACATCGAAGCCCCCGGGCACCATCTCGACCTCGGGTCCGTAGAAGTACCCGTAACGGAGGACGACGCCCTCGAGCCCCGGGGTCTCCACCGCCGATCGCTCCAGCGACTGAAGCGCCACCAAGCCCTGGCCCGCCGGAACGTCGGGCGGGAGCTCCAGCAGGGGATCGTCCTCGCTGTGCGCCCGCATTCCGGTCGACGCGTAGAAGAAGCAGACGCTCTGGGCGATCAGCCGGCGCGCGCCGGCTTCGGCCGCCGCCCCGGCGAGCGCGGGACCGGCCGTTCCCCGGAGCTCGTTGGTCGGCCCGAACGTCTCCTCCGCCCGGCGGAAGTTCATCTTGTTGGGCAGGTTGGTGAGCTGGTTGATCACCACCTCGGGCGCCGCCTCTACCACGGCGCCGCGAAGTGCGTCCGTGTCGCGGGCGTCGACGATCGCCGGCCTGACCCCGAGCTCACGGAGGGTCTCAGCCCGCTCTGGCGAGCGGGTCGTCCCGATCACCTCGTGACCGGCCTCGAGCAGGCGCTTGATGAGCGGCCTGCCGATCACCCCCGTCGCTCCGGCGACGAACACCCTCATCGGCTTAGCTAATCAAACGGCGCCCGACGTCAAGCGCCAACAATCGGGCGATCTATGACCTCAGAGGTAGACGTGGATGGCGTCGCCGAGGTTGATCCAGTTGTAGATGTACGTCGAGAACGGGATCGGGTTCCTGACGCAGCCGTGGCTCGCCGCCTCGTGCATCGGCACGGGGTTGTAGCCGTGGGTCGCATAGCCCCGGATGAAGTAGACGGAGTAGTACATGCCCTCCGAGTTGTAGCCCGCGTCCTTGCGGTAGAAGTGGAAGGTCCCCCGCACGGTCGGCGTCGACGGCTTTCCGGTCGAGACGTGGAAGGTCGCGACGACGTCGTCGCCGTCGACCAGCGCCATCACCTGGCGCGAGATGTCGACCTCGACGTGATGGCCGGAGTGGTAGCGGGGCTGGAACGCGCCCCTCCCCATCAGGAGCTTGCGGAAGATGACCGGCTTGTACTGGTAGTTCCTGGCCATGTTGTTGACCTTGCGGAACGCGAGGGTCGCGAGCTGAGAGCCCAGTCCGTAGTGGCTGCTGACGTTGCGGCCGACGTAGTAGCCCTCGTCGACCAGGGACTGGTTGTAGAGGTGGGTAACCGCTCCCTTGCGGAGGTGCTTCGGGACCCTCACGGAGAAGCGCTGGGCGGGGAGCTCTGGCCTCCGCTCGTCGCCGTCACCTCGTAGTTACAGCAGGAATCGACGACGAAGGGGAAGGAGAACTTGCCGTCCCCAGCCACCGCGAGCTGCTTCTTCTCCACGGTCTGGCCGCTGGCCTCGACCGTGATCGTCACCTGAGCGCCCGCCGTCGCTCCCGGGATCGCGCCGTTCGCGGTCACCTTGCTGAGCAGCCCGGGCTTCTTGGGCCCGTTCAGCGCCAGCGTCGGGGGACCGGTCGCGGCACTCGCCGAGGCGGGCAGCGCGAACGCCACGCTGGCGGCGATCAGGGCGACGAGTATTCCTCCCCTACGAATCACGACGCGGGATTGTGCACGATCGTGCGGTCGACTGCATTTGTGCGAACAAGAATTTCCCCGCAGACAGCGGGGTCGGCCTAGGGGATTTCAATCGTGCTGAAGGCGTTCGCAAATCCAAAGTCGTCAGGACTGATGGCATCGACGTGGATTTGGACCCGATCACCGTTGGCAAAGGGGACGAAATGAAGTTTTTCAAACGGCGGGCCATCCGGGTAATCCATGTAGCCGGCCGGCATCACGATGCGTGCCCTCGCTCGTCCCTTGCGCGATGTCCGAAACGGCTTTGCGCCGGGAGCCCGATGAGCCGGGGTGAACTGACAGTTCCCGGATGAACAATCGTTGCTGTCGATGGTGGCCGAGAGCTAAAGTTTCGCGTCGGCCGGGAGGCGCTTCAGAACCACGGTCTCGATCTTTCCCGGCGTCAGGGTGTCAGGGAGTCGAGCCCTCCCCTGTTCGGAAACGGTCGGGACCCTCGCGAGCGAGAGCACCGGGCACGTTGCGGTCAAGAGGAGAACGACCGCCACAGCGGCCGATTGGCGACGGGGCATCGAGCAAAGCTACCTCAGGCCGGGAGACGAGAAGCGCCCTTTGGTGGCCGGTGCTCTGCGCTAAGCGACGAGCTTCTTCCGCAGCGCCCTGACCGGGATGGTGAAGAGCATCGCGCTGAGCGCAGCGAGCCAGGCGGCGTTGCCGACCACGGACCAGAGCTCCGGCCCGGTGGCCAGGCCCCGCGTGATCTCGACCAGGTGGTAGAGCGGCATGAACCAGGCAATCACGCTCACCCAGTCCGGCAGCTGGTTGAACGGGAAGAAGATCCCCGAGAACAGGAACATCGGCGTGATCCCGAGCGTGAAGAAGTAGGAGTAGAGGTCGATCTTCGGGATCAGCGTGGTGAACGTGTAGCCGATCACCGAGAAGCAGAGGCCGCCGAGAAACACGAAGGGCGGGATCACGAGCGCCCACCAGGAGGAGACAAGACCGAAGGCCGCCACCACCGCCAGGACCACGCAGCCGTAGACGGTGGCCCGGCTCGCGCTCCAGGCGAGGTCGCCGGCGACCACGTCCTGCACCTCGACCGGCGTCGAGAGCACGTTGTCGTAGAGCCGCAGCTCGTTCATCCGGAAGTAGACGTTGTAGGTCGTCTCGAAGGCCGACGACCACATCGCGGCCGAGGCGATCAGGCCCGGGAGCGATGAATTCCTTGTAGGGGATCCCGTTGATGTGGGCGACGTAGGTGCCGAGCCCGAAGCCCATCGCCAGCAGGTAGAGGAACGGGTCGAGGAAGGTCGGCAGAAGCGCCCCGCGCCAGAGCTTCGAGAAGACGCGGGCGTTTCGCAGCCAGACCGCGGCGGCCAGGCGCGGCGCGGGCACCAGGTCGCGCGCCGAGATCCGGGGGCCGAGGCCCGCGTAGCCGGGTTCCTCGAGCATCGCCATCTACTCGCGGAGGCTCCTTCCCGTCAGTCGCAGGAACACGTCCTCCAGGGTGGCACGACGGACCAGCGCGGACTCGGTGGGAAACGCGTCGTGGTCGAGTCCCTCGAGCAACGCCTCGGCGCTATCGGCGTAGAGCATCAGCGTGCGCTCGGAGAGGTCGTGGCCCTGGATGCGGCCATTGAGTGAGCCCACCAGCCGATCCGGGTCGCAGCCCTCTTCCAGGCGCAGCTCCAGCACCTCCCGCCCGACGTGTTGGAGCACCAGGTCGGCAGGCCTGCCGTTGGCGACGATGCGGCCCTCGTCCATGATCACCAGGCGGTCGCAGAGGCGCTCGGCCTCCTCCATGTAGTGAGTCGTGATCAGCAGCGTGACGCCGCGTCGTCGCAGCCGGTCCAGGGCGTTCCAGACGGCCAGGCGGGCCTGCGGATCGAGCCCGGTCGTCGGCTCGTCGAGCACGACCAGCTCCGGATCGCCCATCAGGGCGCGCGAGATCAGCAGGCGGCGCTTCATCCCTCCCGAGAGGCGCGTGGATGCGCTCGTCGGCTCGGTCGGTGAGCAGCGAGAAGTCGAGCAGCTCGTCGGCGCGCTCGGCGGCCTTCTCTCCGTCGATTCCGAAGTAGCGCGCCTGCTGCAGCAGGTTCTCCCGCACGGTCAGGTCCCCGTCGAGGTTGGTCTCCTGAGGAACGACCCCGAGCCGGCTCTTGATCTCGCGGCGCCGGCGCGATGCGTCCATGCCCAGGACCTCGAGCGATCCGCCGTCCACGGTCGCCAGCCCGTAGATCGTCTTCATCGTCGTGGTCTTCCCGGCCCCGTTCGGCCCGAGGAACCCGAAGCAGATCCCGGGCTCGACCTCGAAGTCGATCCCGTCCACGGCGACCCGGTCGCCGTAGCTCTTGGCCAGACCGTGGGCGCTGACCGCCGGACCTGCGGCGCCGTTCAGCATTGACCGATCACCACCCCGATCGCGAGTGCGTTGTTGAGGAAGTGGGCGAGCATGCTGGGGTAGAGCGAGCCGGTCTTGTTGTAGAGCCAGGCGAGCCCCACCCCGAGCCCGGCGAGCGGGATCGCGGCGGTCGGCCCGGTTGGGGCGTGCACCAGTCCGAAGATCGCTCCGGAGAGCAGAGCCGAAGGCCACAGCGACCAGCGTGTCCGCAGCCCGGCGAAGAAGAAGCCCCGGAAGAAGATCTCCTCCGCGATCGGCGCCAGCACGATGATCGCCGTCACGGCGAAGATCGCGATCCCGATGCCCGGGTTGCAGACCCCGAGCTCCTTGCCGATGTCCTCCTGGTCGGGCTGCACCACCAGCGCCGAGAACGCGATCGCTCCGGCGTAGTAGGCGCCGAGCACGGCGAACATCCAGCCGAGCGCCGAGGGCTCGAATCGCCTCAGACCGAGCCGCCCGAGGGCCGCCCTCAGGTCGAAGTGCCACCCGGAGGCCATGCCGATCGCGACCGCCACCAGGAACCCGTCGAACAGGGCCTGCGTGGCGAGGATGGCCGCGTCGCTTGACTTGTCGGGATCGGCGATGTTCGGGTCGAAGGGGAGAACCAGCAGCGGCGGGACGATCACCACCAGCAGCAGGCCGCCGATCAGCCCCCAGATCGAGTCGCGGAAGCCCCACGGGATGTCCGGCAGGCTGGGCTCCTCGGGCGTCGGCTCCAGCGCGGGAGCGGGAGCCGGTGGAACGACGGGTTCGGCGCCGCCCCGGATCGGTGCCGGCGCAGCCCTCGGGGCGCGCCGCACCACGATCGTCTTCGCGGCCTTGTCGCCGAGGCGCTGCTTGCGCTTGCTCGCGGCGATCATCAGCTCGCCGACCAGAAAGAAGTCGATCAGGCGCAGCAGGTTCCGGATGCTCGCCTGGCCGTAGCTGATCCGGGGAGCGCCGTCGACCGAGCGCACCTCGATTCCGGTTGCGTTCTTGCCCATCGTCTGGCCCCAGCGCCACTCGCAGAAGGCGAAGTAGTTGAACCAGAGCGAGAAGAAGACGATCAGCGAGACGATCGCGGCCGTGTCGCTCTCGAGCGCGGCGCCGCCGACGACCCAGGTGTAGATCCAGAAGTAGAAGAAGACCCAGCTGACGTTGTCGATCAGCGCGGCCAGCAGCCGTCTCCGGAAGCTCGCGTAATCGAGATCGGACATCTCAGAGATGCTGATCGATCTGCTCCAAGGAGGAGATGTCGCCGTCGCCCCCGTCACGGTCGATCAGCAGCGGGCGGATGCCGGCAGCCCTGGCGCCGGCGACGTCCTCCTCGGCCGTGTCCCCCACGTGCAGGGCCTCCCCTGCCTCGCAGCCGGCCAGCTCGAGCGCCGTCTTGAAGATCGCCGGGTCCGGCTTGCGAGCGCCGGCCCCGGCCGACGTGACGACGCCGTCGAGCATCCGCTCGATCCCGCAGCGCTCCAGGACCCGCGGCAGCGCGCAATCCCAGTTCGAGACGGCGATCAGGCGAAGGCCGCGGTCCCGGAGCGCACCCAGCGCGGGCGCCGCGTCGGGGTAGGCGGAGAACCGGATCGCATCGACCAGCTCGTCGACCGTGATCTCGAAGTCGAGCTTGCCGGAGACGATCGCGGCGCAGCGCTCGCGCAGCTCCGCGAGCGAGGCCTCGTCTCGCCCCTCATGGGCGTGCTCGCGGTAGTAGGCCATCTCGGCTCGCAGTGCCGCCACCAGCCGCTCGTCGCTGACCTCGGCGGGGACCAGCTCGCGAAGCGAGACCCACGGCGGCTCGAGCTCGACAAGCGTGCCGAGGGCGTCCAGGAAGACAGCGCGGGTCATGAGGTGAATACTGCCCGACGGCATGGTTGCGGCCGCGGAACAGACCTTCTGGCAGGCTCACGGCGACGAGATCTCGGCGGCGATCACCCTGCTGGTCGCGATCGCGATCGCGGTCATCGTCGATCGCCTGCTGATCGGCCGCACGATCAAGGCGACGATGCGGATGGACACCGGGGAGCTCTCCCGCGAGGCCCGGACGCGCCTGCGCCTGATCCGGCGCCTGCTCTTTCTCCTGATCATCCTGATCGGGGTCGCCCTGGCGCTCAGCCAGTTCACCTCGATCAAGCGCTTTGCGACCGGTGTCCTCGCCTCGACCGCGGTGCTCGGAATCATCATCGGCTTCGCGGGCCGACAGGTGATCGCCAACCTGGTCGCGGGAGTGATGCTGGCGATCACCCAGCCGATCCGGATCGGCGACCTGGTCACGATCGGGGACGAGGTGCACGGCCGCGTCACGGACATCGCGCTCACCTACACGAGCGTCGACGCCGGGGACGGCAGCCTGATCGTCGTCCCCAACGAGAAGGTGAGCACCGACGTCGTCGTCAACCACTCCGCCGGCAACGAGGTCGCACCGGTCACGGTCGACGTCTGGTTACGCCCGGACGCAGACGTCGAGGCCGCCCGCGCCGCGCTCGAGCGCGGGGAGGTGACCTCCGCCCATCTGATGGAGCTGACCCCTGAGGGCGCCAGGCTCCAGGTCAAGGCGGCGATCGACGTCGGCGCCGATCGGGAGACCCACGAGGTGGAACTGCGGGAGCGGGCGCAAGGCGTGCTGCGCGATGCAGGCCTCCTTAGATCCCCCTGACCCAGCCGACTACCCTTTCGGGGCGTTATGACGCAGCGAGCGCGCAGACGACGCCGGCGCCTTCGGGAATCGGGCAGGAAGAAGCTCCTCTTGGGCCTCGGCCTCCCTCTCGCGATGGTCGGACTGGCCATCGCAGTTGGTGTCGGGTGGGTGATCAGCGTCTACGACTCGGCGCCCTCGATCGCATCGCTGAGGCCGATCACGAAGGGCGCCGTCTCGAAGGTGTACGCGGCAGATGGCTCCCTGATCGGGGTGATCCACTCGGACACCATCCGGCAGCCGGTCGCCAGCCCAAAGATCCCGGAGGACCTCAAGAACGCGACGGTCGCGATCGAGGACAGGAGGTTCTACAACCACGGAGGCGTCGACCCCTCGGCGATCATCCGCGCCGGCTGGGAGGACCTGGTCGCCGGTGGCAAGCCGCGGGAGGGCGGCTCCACGATCACCCAGCAGCTCGTCCGCAACCTCTACATCCAGGATCCGGAGGACACGGTCAAGCGCAAGATCATCGAGGCGCGCCTGGCCAATGAGGAGGAGGACCAGCACTCCAAGGACTGGATCCTGACCAAGTACCTGAACACCGCTCCCTACGGGACCAACGAGGGCGCCACCGCGATCGGCGTCGAGGTGGCGGCCGAGACCTACTACTCCAAGCACGCCAGCGATCTGACCCTGCCCGAGGCGGCGATGATCGCGGGCCTGCCCCAGGCTCCGTCCCAGTACAACCCGTTCCTCAACCCGCGAGCGGCGCTGGCCCGGCGCAACGAGGTGCTCCAGGCGATGCGCCAGCAGGGCAAGATCAGCGACAGCGATTACGCGACCGCCATCGGCGAGGATCTGGGCCTCCACCCGGGACACAAGTACAGCCGGATCAGCCAGCCCTACATCTTCGATCTCGTCAAGCAGGAGCTCGAGGACCGCTACGGGCTGAACACCGTCGAGAACGGCGGACTGAAGGTCTATACGACGATCCAGCCGCGGCTCCAGCAGGCCGCGCAGAGCGCCGTTGACTCCTGCTCGGTCTGCTACCCGGACGGCGGCCCGGCCTCGGCGCTGGCCTCGATCGATCCCTCGAACGGCGAGATCGTCGCTCTGACCTCGACCCAGCGCTACTCGTTGAGCAGCCAGTTCAACTTCGCCGCCCACGCACAGCGCCAGCCTGGGTCCTCGTTCAAGGTCTACGACCTGACGGCGGCGATCAAGCAGGGCATCGATCCCGACACCACGTACTACGACGGCAGTTCCCCGAAGACGCTCGAGACCGGCGGCTCGACCTGGACGGTCAACAACGCCGAGCCGGGCGGCGGCGTGATGCCGCTCACCGAGGCGACCTGGGACTCGGTCAACGTGATCTTCGCCCAGCTCGGCCTCGACGTCGGTCCCGAGAACATCGCCCAGACCGCCTACCAGATGGGGATCACCTCACCGCTTGGGGTCAAGCTTCCAAATGACATCCCCTGCAAGGGCGGGCCGAACTGCTTCATCCCCCCGGCCGACGCGATCGGCGGCCTCAGCGTCGGCGTCACCCCGCTCGAGCAGGCCGACGCCTACGCCACCCTCGCCAACGGCGGCGTCCATCACGACGCGACCGCGATCGGCCGGGTCGTCTTCCCCGGCGGAAAGGTCGACGAGCCGAGCGCCGGCGAGGGCAAGCGCGTGCTGACTCCCGGCCAGGCCTACGAGGTCACGAAGATTCTCGAAGGCGTGATCACCAGCGGCACCGGCGCCGGCTACACGAGCATCGGCTGCACGGGGGAGGCGGGCAAGACCGGCACCAGTGAGGGGCTGTCCGACGCCTGGTTCGTCGGCTACACCCCGCTGTATTCGACCGCCGTCTGGACCGGGCACCCGCTCTCGCGCGACTACACCGGGTACGGCGGCCCCACCTCCGGCCCGATCTGGCGCTCCTACATGGAGGCTGCCCAGGGGGGCGACTGCCCCGACTTCGAGGTGCCCTCGAGCCTGCCGACCCTGACGGCGTACCACGGGGAGCACACGGCATCCAGCTCGAGCTCCTGCTACAGCAGCAGCTCGGGCACCAGCACGAGCTCGTACTCCTGCGGCTCGTCCTCGACCGACACCCAGACCACCACTTCGGACAACGGCAACAGCGGACAAGACAAGGGCGCCTACGCCCCCGGCGTGGGACAGAAGCCCGCCCCCACCCCGAAGCCGAAACCGACGCCGACGCCCGCACCCGCGCCCACACCGCCTCCGGCTGCCCCGCCACCGAGCGGCGGCGTCACGCCCTAAGAGCCTTCAGGGCGTCAGGTCCCGCGCCTGAGATCTCGATTCGCTTGCGCCTGCCGCGGGCTCCCCGCGCGATTCTGACCCTGCTGGGGGCCACGCCGGCGCGCTTCGCGATCAGCTTGACGGCGGCGCGGTTGGCGGCGTCGTCCACGGGTGCAGCGGTGACGCGGATCGCGAGCACACCGTCCCTCATGCCGACGATCTCATCCCGGCTGGCCCTGGGCGTGACCTTGATCTCGATCGTGAGCAAGGGCCTAGCCTAGGCCCATGCCGGCGAGCGAGTTCGACCTGATCGGCGCCATCAATGACTGCCTGCCGCTGCGAGGGGAGCGGATCCGCATCCCGAGCGGAGACGATGCCGCGGTCGTCGAGCCCTACGCAGCGACCGCCGTGTCAGTGGATGCGGTTGTCGACGGAGTCCATTTCAACCTCGATGCCTTCGGCCCTCGGCCCGTGGGGCGCAAGGCCCTCGCCGCGGCACTCTCCGACCTCGCCGCCATGGGAGCCACCCCGGGCGAGGCCTATGTCGCCCTCGGCGCGCCGGCCGAGCTGGAGGACGCGGTCCTGCTCGGGATCGCCGACGGACTCGCCGAGGTGGCGACGCGGGAGTCGGTGGCGATCGGAGGTGGCGACCTGGTGAGCTCGCCGACGCTGTTCCTTTCGGTCACGGCGGTTGGCTACGAAACCGGGGACGCCGAGCTGGTCACCCGCGCAGGAGCGAAGCCGGGCGACCTGATCGGGGTGACTGGCGAGCTCGGCGGGGCAGGTGCCGCCCTCGCGCTGCTCGACCCCGGCGGGGCAACGTCCGAGGTCCCATCCGAGCTTCGCGAAGTGCTCCTCGCCAGGCAGCTCGACCCTAGGCCACGCCTGAACGAGGGTCATGCGCTGGCCGAGAGCGGCGCGATGGCGATGATCGACATCAGCGACGGCCTGGGAGCCGACGCGGGCCACCTGGCGGAGGCCAGCGGCTGCAGGCTCGAGATCGACCTCGACCGCGTTCCGATCGCCGGCGGCGTGAGCGAGGTGGCGGGCGGCGACGGGGCGGCGCTGGAGCTCGCCGCCGGCGCCGGCGAGGACTACGAGCTGCTCGCCGCAATCCCGGCGGAGGCCTTCGTCAGGGCGACGGCGGCCGTGCGCGAGGCGGGCGGGGTGTTCACCGAGATCGGCTACGTCACGGAGGGCCGCGGGGTCGCGCTGCGCCTGCCGGGCGGGGGCGAGATCCAGCCGAGGGGCTTCGACCAGAGGCGGGGATCCCTCTCCGGCTCCGGCTGAGGCCCGGGCTCGGGCTCCGGACCCGTCTCCCCTTCCGGTTCGTCCTCGGGTTCCGCATCGTCCGGGGGCTCGGGCCCCTCCTCGGGGGCGCTCGACTGCCGGCGCACCGAGATCTCGCCCGGTCCCTCGAACGTCACCCCGCGGGGTGGCCGCGCGGGACCATGGCCCGCGACGGCGACGATCGCGACGCCCGACCCGGCGAGAACGCAGGAGAGCAGCGCCAGGGTCGCCCCGATCTGCCCATCCGCGAGCATCAGCACCAGGTCGTGCCAGACCCCCAGGCCCGCATCGAATCGGCCGGCGAGGTTGGCGATCAGGGCAACCAGCGGCAGTAGCCCCAGCAGGACCAACCCTCCGGCGGCGAGGCGGCCGCCCGCCGGCCTGGTTGCGGCCCCGAGCCACGCCTGCAGGCCCAGCGCCACCAGGAGGGCCAGATAGGGGTTCACCGCCCAAACGCCAAGGGCGGCCAAACAGGCGACAAGGAGCGCCGCGGGGGCTGCGCTGGCGACCGCTGCCGGCGGCGGTGGTCGCAGCGGGCGCATGAAGAACGCGATCGCACCGTAGGCGAGCACCGCCACCACCACCGAGATCGTTCCCCCGGTGCCGAGGGACTCGAGCCGCGGATCGAAGGGGAATTCGGGGCTGGGCAGCAGGCCGACCAGCGCGGCGGCGAGAAGCACCAGCAGGGAGCCGAGGAACGGCACCGCCCGCAGCGCGGTCCAGAGGACGCCCCGCGCCGCCTCGATCGGGCTCCGCGACCCGGACGCGAGTCCGGAGCCCGCGGCGAGCCCCACCGGGAGCAGCAGCGAGAGCGCCAGCACCGCGATCGTCCATCCCGGCAGCAGGTTCCCGGCCAACCCGATGTAGCCATTGGGGCCATGCTCGACGGCGCCCGGGGATGAATCGAGCACGAGGATCAGCGACAGCGCCGCGCGGCCAAAGCGAGCGAAGGTGTCCGTGCTGAACTCGTCCGAGATGTCCCGTGAGGGATCGAGCGGCAGCTCGCCGTCGGACGAGAGGCGAACAGCGGGCAGAGCCCGCCTCGACCAGCGGGCCCTGCTCGCCCAGTCCCGCGGGCAGGGCGAGCCTGAACAGGTCGGCGAGCGGTCCCTCGTCGCCGGCCGGCGACGCCAACTCCTTCGAGACGGTCGAGTTCGCCGTGTCCTCGAGCTGGCTGGCGGTGCTCTGCGGGCCCGTGGACCAGGGGATCACGAGCGGCGCGGTGGGGTGCTGCACGGCCGGCTGGCTCAGGACGATGGCCGCGTCGAGCAGGGAGGCGTCGCTGTAGTCGCGGATGAACCGCTTCACGCCCAGGGCGCCGATGCTGGATCCGTCCGTGGAGACGAAGACGAGGGTCTTGTGATGCGAGGAGCCCGAGAAGCTGTTGGCGATCTCGAGCATCGCCGCGGTCGACGCGGCGCTGGTCAGCGCGCCGCTCCCCTGGGCGACGTCCCGCGGCGCGATCAGCGCGATCTGGCGGTTCGAGTCCCCCGGAAGGGTCGCGATCAGGTTGCGCAGGTGGACGTCGCGTCCGTGGAAGGAGCCGTCGAACTCCTGCTCCGAGACCGTCGCTCCGTCGATTCCCGAGAACTGCGCCTTGACCTGCTCCGCCATCGCGTCGTCGGCGGCCGAGCCTGGTGTCGGATAGGCGGCGGTCTCCGCGAGCTGCTTCGCGAGGGGCGCCGCGCTCGACGGGTCGAAGGCGTCGGGAGGAACACCGCCGGAGAGCGAGGACGGCACGCCCTGGAGGGAGAACATCGCTATCACGGCCGCGACCGGGACGGCGAGCAGCGCGAATCTGTAGAGGCGCAAATCGATCACTGGCTTGCCTTCTAACCTTCAGGCATGGCGCGAGGACAGGCGCGGATCCTGCTCGTGGACGATGAGCAGGCCGTGCAGACGCTTCTCACCTACCCGCTCCGCAAGGAAGGGTATGAGGTGGTGGAGGCAAAGGATGGGCAGGAAGCCCTGGATCGCTTTGGGGAAGAGCGGTTCGATCTCGTGGTCCTCGACATCATGCTCCCGAAGCTGGATGGGATTGAGGTCTGCAGGCGCCTGCGCACCCGCAGCCAGGTGCCGATCATCATGCTGACGGCGAAGGGGGACGAGGTCGACAAGGTCGCCGGACTCGAGATGGGCGCTGACGACTACATCACCAAGCCGTTCTCGGTGCGCGAGTTCCGCAGTCGCGTCAAGGCGGCGCTTCGCCGCGGAAAAATGACCGGAGCGGGGACACTCGCCGGCAACGAGCCCATTCGCGCCGGGGACCTGGAGATCGACTTCGAGCGCCGGTCGGTGCTGCTGGCCTCCGAGCCGATTCAGCTGACCTACGTCGAGTTCGAGATCCTCGCCACGCTCGCCGCGGCACCCGGCCGCGTCTTCACGCGCGAGATGCTCCTCGAGCACATCTGGGGCGACTCGACATACCGCGACCCCCGCACCGTCGACGTCCACATCCGGCACCTCCGCGAGAAGCTGGAGTCCGACGCAAAGCAGCCCGAGTACCTGTTCACGGTGCGCGGCGTCGGCTACCGCTTCCGCGACACGGACCGCGATTGAGACTCAACACCCTCCGCAATCGGCTGGTGGCGCTGATCACGCTGATCACTGCAGCGGCGATCGCGTTCGTCTACCTGTACGTCGTACCCCAGCTGGAGTCGAGCCTGACGGCCGAGAAGCTCCGCCGCCTCGAGCGGCTGGGCAACGAGCAGGCGCCCCGCCTGGCTCACGCCCTCGAGTCGGGAGCCTCGCAGCAGCAGGTCGAGGACCTGGTCCGCACCACGGCGCAGTCCACCGAGAGCAGGGTGACCCTGCTCGCCGTGCGGGACCTCTCAGGCGGCCCTGCGCCGGCCTTCGTGGTTGCCGACTCCCAGGCCGAGGCCACCGCGATCCAGGGCCGCTACCTGACCGCCGATGCGGCGATCTCCGACGGGAACGCCGCGTCCGGCGTGGAGCACGTCGCGGGCACGCGGGTCGCCACGTCGGCCGTCCCGATCGACCTTGGCGGTCAGCCGCGCTGGGTGCAGGTGCTCTCGACCCCGCTCGCGGAGGTGAACGACGACGTTGCGCTGGTCCGCCGCCAGATCCTGATCGCGGGTGGGATCGCCCTGATCACCGCTTCGCTGATCGCCTACTGGGCCTCCGGCGCGGTCTCGCGGCGGCTCCGCCGGATGCGGCAGGCGGCGGAGGCGGTCGCGGACGGCCATTTCGACCAGCCCATTCCGGTCGACTCCTCCGACGAGCTCGGTCAGCTGGCACGCAGCTTCAACGAAATGCAGCGCCGCCTGGCGCGCCTGGACAGCTCCCGGAAGGAGTTCATCGCCAACGCATCGCACGAGCTCCGCACGCCGATCTTCTCGCTCGGTGGCTTCGTCGAGCTGCTCGAGACGGAGAATCCGAGCGCGGCCGAGCGGCGGGCCTTCGTCGCTGAGATGCGCGGGGCGATCGAGCGGCTGCAGAAGCTCACCATCGACCTGCTTGACCTCTCCCGCCTCGACGCCGACGTGATGGAGATCGGGCGGGAGCAGGTGGATTTGAAGGAGGCCGCGCGACAGGTCGCCAACGAGTTCCGGCCCGCCGCAAAGGCGGGCGACTCCACCCTCCAGGTCCGAGGACGCGGCCAGGTGGTCGCCCTGGCGGACCTAAATCGAGTCTCACAAATCATCCGTATTCTCATCGACAATGCCATCACCCACACGCCGCAGGGAACGAACGTGACGGTCACCGCCGTGCGCGGCAGCGACACCGCCGAGCTGATCGTCGGGGATAACGCCAAGAAGGGCATCGACCCGCGGGCGATCGACAGGGTCTTCGACCGGTTCTACACAGGCGACACCGCGACGGGCTCGGGGCTGGGCCTCGCAATCGCGGACGAGCTCGCCCAGCGCATGGACGGCCGGCTGGCGGTCGTCTCCCGCCGGGGCCACACCGCATTCACCCTGAGCCTGCCCCTGGCGGAACGCCGCAAGCGCCAGCGCGAGCCGGCCGGAGCGGCTGCGTGACGAAGACCCGCGTGACACTCCTGGCCGCCCTGTCCGCGGCGCTGATCGCGACCGGCTGTGGCGGGGGCGGCAGCGACAACTCCAGCAACGGCGCGTCGGCCACGCCGACCACCACCCAGCAGGTGGTGATCCAGGCGAGCGACGGCAGCTTCAACCCGGCCCAGATCTACAAGGACGTCGCACCGGGCGTGGTCACGATCACCTCCGTCTTCAACGGCGGCGGGGACTCGGTCCTCGGCGGCAGCGGCACCTCCGCCGGCCAGGGCTCCGGCTTCGTCGTCGACAAGAACGGCGACATCGTCACCAACGCCCACGTAGTCACCAGTGGCGGGCACCTGAACGGCGGAGGGACGCCCCAGGAGGCGAAGCAGGTCTTTGTCGAGTTCGGCGACCGCAACCGGGTCCCGGCACAGATCGTCGGCTTCGACGCCGACGCGGACGTCGCCCTGATCAAGGTTGATCCGGACGGCCTCGACCTCGTGCCGGTCCCCCTGTCAGACCGGTCCGCCTTCGCCGTCGGCGAGCCGGTGGCGGCGATCGGCAGCCCCTTCGGCGAGACCCAGTCGCTTTCGATCGGCGTGATCTCGGCGACCGATCGCACTGTCGAGGGCCTCACCAACTTCGGCATCGACAACGCGATCCAGACCGATGCGTCGATCAACCCCGGCAACTCAGGCGGGCCGCTGCTCGACTCGAAGGGGGAGGTGATCGGCATCAACGAGCAGATCGCCTCGAGCTCCGGCAGCAACTCCGGCGTCGGCTTCGCGATCCCTGTGACCTCGGTGCGCTACTCGCTCGACCAGCTGCGCAATGGCGGCAATGTCGAGTACGCGTTCCTCGGGGTGACCAGCGAGTCGCTCTACCCGCAGCTGGCCGAGCATCTCGGCCTCGACACCCAGAGCGGCGCCATGATCACCGACGTGGTCGGCGGCAGCCCGGCCGACAAAGCCGGCCTGAAGGGATCGGCGGGCGAGACGACCTTCCAGCTTCAGCACGTCAAGACCGGCGGAGACGTGGTGATCGCCGTCGACGGGAAGCCCGTCTTCCAGAACAACGATCTCTCCGAGCTGGTCGCCCTTCACAAGCCCGGCGAAACGGTCACGCTCGACATCATCCGGGACGGCCACCACGCCACGGTTGACGTCACCCTCGGCTCGCGGCCCGCTGACGTAAACCAGTAGCGACCGCCAGGCCGCTGCACTTTGGAGCGGAGGCCGAAGGCCGCAGCGACTTATGCTGGGCGGCCGCTTGCGGTCGCGGCTATATGGCGAAGCCGTCAATAACAGACCTCGTAACAGACCTCGCCGCGACCCTGCGCGAGGAGGTTCTGCCCCACCTAGGCGCCCATGCGGGCCGTGCCCATTCGGGTGAGGCGGAGGGCGGCGACGTCACCTTCGAGATCGACGAGCGCGCCGAGGCGCGGATGGAGTCCTTCCTGGCCGAGCGCGCGCCCGAGGTCTCGTTCTACTCGGAGGACCGCGGGCTGGTCTCCCCAGCGGGGGGCCGGGCCGAGTGGGTCCTGATCGTCGACCCGATAGACGGGACGCGCCCCGCGCTCGCAGGCCTCGAATCGAGCTGCGTCTCGGTGGCCGCCGCGCCTCTCGACTCGGAGCCGACCATGGCCGACGTGCAGGTGGGCTGCGTGCTGGAGCTGAAGAGCGGCGCGAGCTTCGTCGCGGAGCGCGGCCGCGGCCTCGAGCCCGGGGCGCAGCTGTCGGAGAACAGCTCCCTCGAGCGGATGTTCTGGACCTACGGCTTCCGGGGGCGCCCTGCGCGGGCGCTGGTCGAGGTGCTCGCCGAGCTGATCGACACGTCGTCGGTCGGCGGCGGCACCTTCGACCTGGGCTCCGCCACCTTCGACATGACGCGCGTGGTCACCGGCCAGCTCGACGCCTACATCGAGCCCGGGCCGCGGATGATTGACGACGTCCCCGCCGTTCGCGCGGAGTTCGAGCGGATCGGCGGCGGGGCGGTCCTCAACAACTCGCCCTATGACCTCGCCGCCGCAACGATCTGCCTGCTGGAGGGCGGCGCCGTGGTCACGGACGCCTACGGCAAGCCGCTGGATGACCGCCCGCTGCTCGGCTCCGGCCACGAGTTCCAGATGTCATGCGTGGCTGCCGCCAACACCGAGCTGCACTCCGCGATCTGTGCCGAGCTCGACGGCGGCATCGAGCGGCTGCGCGCCACGTTCTCCTGACGAGTACTTTTCCGCCCTTGCGCACTCAAGGGATCAAGGCAGGACGATGCTCCAGGAGGTAGCGCTGGGAAGCAAGTCCCTGGCCGATTACACGCACCTGGCCGGGCGCGGCCTGGTGGACGAGATCCGGGAGCTGGCCGAGAACCTGCAGGGCAAGCGGGTCCTGCACGTCAGCGCGACGGCCTTCGGCGGCGGCGTCTCGGAGATCCTCTACACGCTGGTGCCGCTGATGCGCGACGTCGGCCTGGAAACGCACTGGCAGATCATCATGGGCCGGGAGGAGTTCTTCAACGCGACGAAGCTCCTCCACAACTCCCTCCAGGGGGACCCGAACACGCTCACCCCCAATCAGTGGGAACTGTTCGATCACTACAACAAGATGAACGCGGACAGCCTGGAGGGGGAGTGGGACGTGATCATCGTCCACGACCCCCAGCCAGTCGGGATGCGCCACAACGCGACCGACCACGCGAAGAACTGGGTCTGGCGCTGCCACATCGACCTCTCGGAGCCCAATCCCGAGCCGATCGAGAGGATGCTGCCGCTGATCTCGGAGTACGACATCACGGTCTGGCACATGGAGCAGTACGTGCCGAAGGGGCTCGACGGCCACGGCGGCGTCCGCATCGTCCCGCCGGCGATCGACCCCCTCTCCCCCAAGAACATGGCCCTCTCGCCCGACGACGCCTCATACGTCTGCAATCAGTTCGGGATCGACGTCGACCGGCCGCTGATGACCCAGGTCTCCCGATTCGACCCTTGGAAGGACCCGATCGGCGTGATCGACGCCTACCGCCAGGTCACCAAGGAGATCCCGGAGGTGCAGCTGGCGCTGGTCGGATCGATGGCCACCGACGACCCGGAGGGCTGGGAGTTCTTCCACCGAACCTTCGAGTACGCGGGCTCCGATCCCGACATAAAGATCCTCAACAACCTCAACAACGTCGGCGCGATCGAGGTCAACGCCTTCCAGTCGCAATCCGACGTGGTCATCCAGAAGTCGATCCGCGAGGGATTCGGCCTCACCGTGGCCGAGTCGCTCTGGAAGGCCAGGCCGACCATCGGCGGGGACGTCGGCGGCATCCCGCTGCAGATCGTCGACGGGGAGGATGGATACCTCGTCTCCACGCCCGAGGTGGCCGCCGAGCGCGCCATCCAGATCCTTCAGGACCCCGAGCTGGGCCGGAAGCTGGGCCGGGCGGGCAAGGAACGGACCCGCGAGCGCTTCCTGACCCCGCGACTGCTGCTCGACTGGCTGCGGATCTTCACCGACCTGGATTCATAGCCCCGCCTGATACAAACGCAGGGTGCCCGACAAGCACCCGCTGACGATCGTCTCCAACCGCGGCCCGGCCGAGTTCGGGCGCGACGAGCGTGGCAACCGGATCGTCCATCGTGGCGGAGGCGGCCTGGTGACCGCGCTCTCGGGCCTCGTCTCCCACAGGCAGGCGCTCTGGGTGGCTTCGGCGATGACCGAGGAGGACGTCGTCGTGGCCAGCGAGGAGGACGGGCCGGTGTCGATCGAGCTGGACGGGATCTCCTACGACGTCCGGATGGTCGCCTCCAACCCCTCGGCGTACGACCGCTTCTACAACGTGATCGCCAACCCGATCCTCTGGTTCATCCAGCACTACCTCTGGGACCTCTCCAACGCGCCCGACATCCGCCAGGCGGAGGTCGACGCCTGGGAGGAGGGCTACAAGGTCGTCAACGACGACATCGCGGACGCCGTGATCAGGGCGATCGACGGTCAGGAGGACCCCGTCGTGATGCTGCACGACTACCACCTCTACACCTGCCCCGGGTTGATCCGGCAGGCGCGCCCCGACGCCTTCCTCCACTACTTCGTCCACATTCCCTGGTCCCAGCCCGACTCCTGGCGCATCCTGCCCAACCGGTGGCGCGAGGAGATCTATCTGAGCATGCTCTCCAACGACATCATCGGCTTCCACACGACCGCCTACTGCCGCAACTTCCTGCAGTGCTGCCGAGAGCTGATGGAGCTGGAGACGGACTACGAGCGAATGGCGGTGATCCACGAGGGCCGCGAGATCTGGGTCCGCGCCTACCCGCTCTCGATCGACACCCAGCGCCTCTACCGGGCCGCCGAGTCCTCGGAGGTCGCCTTCTACGAGAAGGAGCTGCTGCGCAGGCGCCGCGACCACCTGATCATCCGAGTCGACCGCGCCGACCTCTCCAAGAACGTCCTGCGCGGGTTCACCGCCTTCGACGTCTTCCTGGAGCAGCACCCCGAGTTCCGGGAGAAGGTCACCTTCATCGCCCATCTGCAGCCCTCCCGCCAGGACGTCCCGGAGTACGCCGAGTACCTGGAGCGGATCGAGGCGCTGGTCGCGGTCGTCAACCACCGCCACGGCACCACCGACTGGATGCCGATCGACCTGAGGATCTACGAGAACTTCAACGAGGCGGTCGCCCGCTACAAGCACTTCGACCTGCTGATGGTCAACTCGCTGTTCGACGGCATGAACCTGGTCGCCAAGGAGGCGCCGGCGGTGAACACCCGGAACGGCGTGGTGATGCTCTCGGAGAACACCGGGGCACACGAGGAGCTCGGGGACTGCGCCCTCTCGGTCAACCCCTTCGACATCCAGGAGCAGGCCGACGAGATCCACCGCGCCCTGACCATGGAGCCAGAGGAGCGGGCGCTGCGAGCCCGCCGCCTCAAGGAGATCATCACCGAGCGCGACCCCGGCGACTGGGTCGACGAGCAGCTCGACGACATCCGCGCCAAGCGCTCCACCGCCGAGGTCGGCTAACGCTCGATCCGGAACTCCCCGGGCGGCAGTGGCGGGATGTAGACAGGCGCCGGGGTGTAGACCGGGCTTGGGGCCTCGGTCCTCTCACCCTCGGTGGCTGGGCCGTGGTGGCTATGAGCGTGGTGAGGATGCGCGTGCCGGGGCTGGTGGCGGGCCGGTCGGTGCGCGGGGGGCTGCCGGTGGGCTCG
This sequence comes from uncultured Solirubrobacterales bacterium, assembly GCA_963817275.1. Classification (GTDB taxonomy): domain Bacteria; phylum Actinomycetota; class Thermoleophilia; order Solirubrobacterales; family 70-9; genus DASUPK01. The sequence continues at coordinate 283,290 of CAWFOA010000012.1, forward strand.
CCTCCTGGGTCTCGGCGCGGGCGGAGGCGTGACGGCGCTTGGGCGCGGCGACGGCGGGACAATTGCGAGCGGCACGGGCGCCAGGCCGACGTCCGGGGGCACCGGCGGAGGCGCATCGCCGCCCAGCAGCGCCGGCAGGGAAGCGATCCCCACGACCGCCGCGGCCAGGATCGCCGCAACCCGGCCCACGCTCGCCCATCTGATCTGCCTGCCGGCCACTCATCGGTGAGGGGCGAGGTGCCGCTCTTCGCCCCGCTTCATGCCTATGGCCTATAGTCGCGCGTCGCTGTGAACCGAAGCTACGAACTCGTATTGATGCTCGACCCCGAGGCCGCCGATGAGGCGCGCGCGAAGGTCGCGGGCGACGTGCGCCAGGCGATCGAGGGCACTGGCACCCTCGACCGCGCCGACGAGTGGGGCGTACGCCAGATGGCCTATGAGATCCGCCAGCGAAACGAGGCGGACTACCGCTTCTACCGCTTCCAGGGCGAGCCCGAGCTCCTCGAGCGCCTCGACCACAGCCTCAAGATCACCGACGGCGTGCTCCGCTTCCGCATCTTCAAGGTCGAACCCGACGCGCCGGCAAATCCGCCGCCGCCCGTTGAGCGGCTGGCCGTCGCCTCGGATCGCCCCGATCGCGATCGGGGCCGCGGCCGTCGCGATCGCGACGACGACTAGCTTCGCCCTCCGGTCTCGCAGTTTCCGGCCTTTCTTCCCCTGCAGGGGAGAGAACCCGCCGCGCAACGACTTAAGATCGACGTTCGGAATCGAAACGAAGAGGAGCGATCAAGTGGCAGCTTCGAACATCAACGTAGTGGCGATCACCGGAAACCTCACCAAGGACCCGGAGCTGCGCTCGACTCCCAACGGGACCTCCGTCTGCAAGCTTCGCGTGGCCGTCAACAGCCGCCGCAAGGACGGCTCAGAGCGGCGAGTGGGTCGACAAGCCCAACTACTTCGACGTCACCGTCTGGGGAGCGCAGGGCGAGAACTGCGCCAACTACCTCTCCAAGGGACGCCCGGTCGCCGTCGAGGGACGGCTCGACTGGCGCGAGTGGGAGGCCCAGGACGGCTCCAAGCGACAGGCGATCGAGATCATCGCCAACAGCGTCCAGTTCCTCGGCTCTCGCTCGGACAACGTTGGCGGCGGTGAGGGTGGCGGAGGCAACGGCACCTTCAAGCCGAGCTCGGACGTCCCGGCCGACACCTCGGACTTCGAGGGCGCGACGGTCAGCTCCGGCGGCGGCTCGGACGACGACATCCCCTTCTAGCTACCATTCGCGCCCTTCGTGGCGCGACAGCAACGACAGCAGACACCCACCGGCGGCCGCAGGCGCCGCGGGCTCACCGATCGCGGACGGCCGCGCAAGTACACGCGGATCCCGGTCGAGCAGATCGACTACAAGGACCTCGGGCTGCTGCGTCGCTTCATCTCCGACCGCGGCAAGACCCGGTCCCGCCGCGTCACCGGCCTTTCCCGGAAGCACCAGCAGCAGCTCGCCTTGGCCGTGAAGCGCGCCCGCGAGCTCGCGCTGCTGCCCTACGTCGGCGAGCGTTAGGTCGATGGCCCAGGCTGTTCTGCTCAAGGACGTCGATGGCCTCGGCGAGGCCGGCACTGCGATAGACGTCTCCCCCGGGTACCTGCGCAACTATCTCGTGCCGCGCAAGCTGGCGCAGCCCGCCACCAAGGGCGCCCTGGAGGAGGCACAGCGCAAGCGCGAGCGGGCCGAGGAGGCCGAGAAGCAGGCCGCAGAGCGCGCCGGCGAGACCTCAGCCCTGCTCGGCAAGACCGTGCTGACGATCAATCACCGCGCCGGCGAGGACGGCAAGCTGTTCGGCTCCGTCACCTCCGCCGAGATCGCCGAGGCGATCCAGGCCGCGCGCGGCATCAAGGTCGACCGCAAGAAGATCCGCCTGGAGGAGCCGATCCGAGAGACCGGGACCTTCATGGTCGAGATCGAGGTCGGCGGCGGCGTCACGGCGTCGGTCAAGACGATCGTCGCCGAGCTCCGCGAAGGCTCCTAAGCCAGGCAACGAAAAGCTCGCAAATCCGGGAATGCCCGGAGGCGAACTTGGCTCTGGGCGTGTTCTTCACGTCCCGGTGTGATTCATTCCATCCTCGCCCTACCAAGCGGCTTCCGCCTCGGGGGAGATCAGACTTCGTAGGGCCCTTAGCTAATAGGGCAGGTTCCGGCTTGCGGCCGGACCGATTGTCTGCGCGAGAGAGGACCGAGTGGCGACCAACGGAAAAACCATCGTCCCGCCCCAGAATCTGGAGGCCGAGGAGTCCGTCCTGGGGGCGATGATGGTCTCCGAGTCGACGATCGAGCCCGTCCTGCTCGACGTCCGCCTCCACGCCGAGGACTTCTACCGCGATCGCCACCGGACGATCTACGAGGCGATCATCCACCTCAACGAGAACGCCGACCCGGTCGACGTCCTGACCGTCTCCGAGGCGCTCGCCAAGCACGGCCAGCTGGACGCGATCGGTGGCCGGGACGTGGTCGCCAGCCTGGCTGCCAAGGTTCCCGCCCCGGGCAGCGCCAAGCACTACGCGCAGATCGTCAAACAGAACTCGCTGATGCGCCGCCTCGACATGGCGGCGAAGACGATCCAGCAGTCTGTCGCCGAGCGCGATGGCGAGCCGTCGGAGATGGTCGAGCAGGCCGAACGCCTCCTCTTCCAGGTCGCCCACGAGGAGCGAGCCGTCGACTTCCGCGAGATCGGCGAGATCCTCCACGACGAGATCGACAAGCTCGAGGCGCTCGCCAGCGGCACCTCGGACATCACGGGGACACCCTCAGGCTTCCGGGACCTTGACGACAAGACCGGCGGCTTCCAGCCCGGCAACCTGATCGTGATCGCGGCGAGGCCGGCGATGGGAAAGAGCACACTGGTCTGCGATTTCGCCCAGAACGTCGCGCTGAAGCACCAGAAGCCGGTCGCCCTCTTCTCCCTGGAGATGTCGGAGATGGAGCTCGCCCACCGCTTCATCGGCTCGCAGTCGCGGATCTCCAGCGACCGGCTGCGCAAGGGCAAGGTCGCGAGCAAGGACTGGCCGAAGGTCGTCAAGGCCTGCAACCAGCTCGAGTCCGCGCCGCTCTGGATCGACGATTCCTCGGACCTCGGTTTGCTCGAGCTTCGCGCCAAGGCGAGGCGGCTGCACGCGCAGGAGAAGAGCCGCGGCCACGACGGCCTCGGCATGGTGATCGTCGACTACATGCAGCTGATGCGCAGCGACGACGCCCGCGCCAACCGCGTGGAGCAGGTCTCCCAGTTCAGCCGGGGCCTCAAGATCCTCGCCCGGGAGCTGGCCGTCCCCGTGATCGGGATCTCGCAGCTCTCCCGCGCCCCCGAGCAGCGCCCGGACAAGCGCCCGATCCTCTCCGACCTGCGCGAATCCGGCGCGATCGAGCAGGACGCCGACGTGGTCGGCTTCCTCTACCGCGACGACTACTACAACTCCGATTCCGAGGACCCCGGCGGCGCCGAGCTGATCCTCGCCAAGCACCGGAACGGGCCGGTTGGGACCGTCCGCCTCGTCTTCCTGGAGCACTACCCGAAGTTCGCCGACCGGGCGCGCGAGGAGCGGCCCTCGGTTGAGCAGACCGCCGGCGAGGGCCCGCCGATGGGGAACTTCGCGGACGCCGAGGAGGCCTGAGCTGGCGGCCCGCCCGTCAACGGATGAGCGGCATCCCTGCCGGCTCGGCGTCTGCGACGGATCCGGCTGGATCCTCGGGCCGGAGGACGTCGCCAGGCCCTGCGAGTGCCGCTCCCGCATGGTCGCGAAGGCGCGGCTGCGCGGCGTCGACTCGGTGATCCCCGCCAAGTACCGCGGTGTGTCCTTCGATCGCCCGCCGGTGACCCAGATAGATGACTTCGTGGTCAAGCGGGTCCGCGACTACTGCGGGAACCTCGACGACAATCTCGACAGCGGCCGAGGCATGTGGTTCTTCGGCAATTCCGGGACCGGCAAGACGACGCTGGCGATGCTGATCTCGCGGACGACGCTCGAGGCTGGCCGCTCAGTTGCGATCTACTCGCTCCCGAAGCTGTTGAGCCGGATCCGCCAGACGTATGACGCCGAGATCGGGGAGCAGTCCTACTCACAGTTCTTCGAGCGCCTCGCCACCGTCGATCTGCTGCATCTCGACGATCTTGGTGCCGAGAAGCAGACGGAATGGGTGCTCGAGCAGCTCTACGCGCTGATCAACGAGCGATACGAACGACAGCGCTCGCTGATCGTCACCAGCAACTACGAGGACGACGAGCTCGAGAAGCAACTCGGCACCCGCATCGTCTCTCGGCTGGTCGACATCTGCGGGGATCCGGTCCTGCTCTTCGGCGAGGACCGCCGCATGCGCGTCTCCGCCGATGTCGCCACCTCGCTGGGCGAGGGCGGCGGCTCGGCCCTTGGGCCGCTCGACCACTAGAGGGGGCCGATTCCAGGTCATTTGCGGCGTCGGCGTCCCGCGACCCTCATAATCTGCCGCCGTGCCCGGAATCGTCATAGTCGGCGCCCAGTGGGGCGACGAAGGTAAAGGCAAGGTCACCGACCTGCTCGCGGAGCAGGCTGACGTCGTAATCCGCTTTCAGGGGGGCAACAACGCCGGCCACACGATCATCCGCGATGGCGAGACCTTCAAGTTCCACCTGATCCCGTCGGGAATCCTCTACCCGGGCAAGACCTGCGCGATAGGCAACGGCGTGGTGATCGACCCGGGCGTGCTCACCCGCGAGCTCGAGGAGCTGCGTCACCGCAGGATCGACGTCAGCGGTCTGCGCATCTCGGCGAACGCCCACGTGATCATGCCCTACCACGTGAAGCTCGACACGGCCGGTGAGCTGAAGCTGGGCAAGCTCGAGATCGGCACCACCCGGCGCGGCATCGGCCCCGCCTACTCCGACAAGGCCGCCCGCCTCGGGATCCGTGTCCAGGACCTGCTCGATCCGAAGATCCTCCGCAAGAAGATCACAACCGCGATGGAGCCCAAGCAGCAGATGCTGCGACCCTTCGCCAAGGACCCGGAGCTCGACCTCCACACGATGGTCGAGACCTACGCCACCTACGGCCACCGCCTGGCGCCGCACATCACCGACACCGCGAAGCTCTGCTGGGACGCCCTCGACGCGGATCGCACCGTGCTCTTCGAGGGCGCCCAGGGCACGATGCTCGATCTCGACCACGGGACCTATCCCTTCGTCACCTCATCGAACCCGGTGGCGGGCGCGGCGTGCATTGGAGCCGGCGTCGGCCCCCGCGACATCGACGAGGTCTGGGGGATCGCCAAGGCCTACGCGACGCGGGTGGGCGCCGGCCCGTTTCCCAGCGAGCTCGAGGACGACCTGGGAGACACCCTCCGCGAGCGTGGCGGCGAGATGGGGACGACGACGGGCAGGCCCCGCCGCTGCGGCTGGCTCGACCTGGTCGCGCTCCGGTACGCCGTCAGGCTGAACACCATGACCGCCCTCGCCGTCACCAAGCTCGACGTGCTCTCCGGCATCGATCCGCTGCGCGTCTGCGTCCGCTACCGGCACCCCGAGGGCGCCGTCTTCGACGAGTTCCCGTACCACCAGTCGATCATCCACACGGCCGAGCCGGAATACGAGGAGCTGCCCGGCTTCGAGGGCGACATCGGGGAATGCCGCCGCGAGGAGGACCTGCCGGCCGAGGCCCGGAACTACCTCGCTGCGATCGCCGACCGCATGGGGATTCCCGTGCGGCTCGTCGGGGTCGGCCCGGGCCGTGACCAGGTGATCTGGATGGGCCAGGAGGCGGAACCCCGCCTCCGGGCGGCGGCTTAGGCCAGCGCTCCCGTCGCGCGCATCCCGTGCTCGGCCGTGTTGGGGATCACGCCCTCCTCGACTCCCCTCTCCTCGCCGCGACGCAGCATCCGCAGTCCGAGGATCGTCGCCGCCAGGGTGGCGGTCACGCCGAGGCTGACCTGCACGCTGAGCAGCCCCTGCCGTGTCCAGTAGACGTCGCGCAGGTCGAGCAGCAGCGCCGCCTCGTCCATCGTCAGGCCCATCCCCACGCCGAATGGGATCGCGAGCGCCGACTCGACGCGCTCGTTGCGGGTGGTGATAGCCCCGACCCCTGACCCGAAGGCCAGGACGATCCCGGGGATGAAGTGATGGATGTGCCGCCCGCTGACGTGGATGTCCCCGGCGGGCCACCACGACTGACGAATGCCCCAGGTCGCGAGCCGGGCGAACGCGAAGGCGCCCAGGAACCCCTGCAGGATGTTGAAGAGCACGGTCTCGTGGTGGGGCGTCGCGATGATCCCGCGTCGGGCGACCGCGAGAGTGTCCCGAGTCGCATAGCCGGCCGCATCGGCGAGGGTCGTCGGCGTCTCGGTCTCCGAGCTCTCGCGCCGCCGCCGTGCCATCCGCAGCAGCTCACCGGTGATCAGCGCTCCGAGGGAGCCGGCAGCGAAAACGGCGAGGCCGACGGTGACCCGCTCCGCCCTCCGTTCGCTGGCGATCGACGCCAGGCGCCGCCGCTTCCCTCTTCCGTTCCGCCTTCTCATGGGGTGGGCATGCTAGCCGCGCCCCTCCGGCATCCCGCAAATCGGGTAGGAATTTGGCTCTGTGGCGCCAAATCCGTGGGATCTACGGAGGTCGGGATCCGTCGCCCCCAATAGGATTTCCCCATGCGCAGGTTGCTTTCACCGGTCAACGTCGGCGTCAGCGCCGCCCGCCACGTGCTCTGGTATCTGAGCTACCACGCGGCGCCCCGCCAGCGCTAACGAGCGCGTCCCCCGGCCGGTAGGGTCCCGACCCGATGGGAATCATCGCCTGGATCATCCTGGGTCTCTTCGCCGGCACCATCGCCCGCGCCCTGATCCCCGGCCGGACCGAGCCGGGTGGCTGCGTGGGGACCACCGCGATCGGCATCCTCGGCGCGCTGATCGGCGGCTTCATCGCGAGCGCGCTCAACGTCGGCGAGATCCACGACTTCTTCAACCTCGGGACCTGGCTGATCGCAATCGGCGGCTCGATCATCCTGCTGCTGATCATCCGCGCGATAGCCCGCTAGGGGCCCCCGCGGTTGGGTGTGGGGTGATGGGCCGTGCAGGGATCGAACCTGCGACCTTGAGATTAAGAGTCTCCTGCTCTACCAGCTGAGCTAACGGCCCTGGATGGGGGCGGAATTATAGGAAGGAGCTAGAGCCCGCCGCTGCCGCCGCTCAGGCCACCGGTGCCGAGCCCGTTGAGCGGGTTGCCGCCGCCGGTCGCACCGCCTCCGGTGGCGCCCTGCGTCTGCTGCTGCTGCTTCGTGAGCTGCTTGATCGCCGTCTGGAGCTGCTGGCCGAGCTGCTGGATCTGCTTGAGCTGGCTGTCGATCGTCGAGGGGTTTGCCCCCTTTGCCTGCTTCGCCTGGGCGGTGGCCTGGTCGCCGCCCTGGCTGTCGCCTGACAGATAGAGGTACTGGGCGAGCGTCGCATAGGAGTTGGAGGTGGCCTTGCTGGGCTGCTTGGCGATCAGGACCTGCTGGGCCTGCGCGGCGGATTTCCAATCGCCCACCGCCGCATTGATGTCAGTGAGGGCCTCGGTGGAGGTGGTATCGCTTCGGGCGGTGGTGAAGTCCAGCCTGGCCAGCAGGTCGAAGGTGTTGAGCGCGTAGACCGCCGGCGTCGCGGCGAGGTCTCCCTTGCTCGCCTTCACGTACTTGTTCCAGGCGTCGGCGGCCTGACGAAGATGCTGCTCGCCGTCGCTGGTGGGGGCGCCGCTGCTGTCGGTGTTGGCGTTGGCCGCGGAGTACTGGAGGCGGACCAGGTTGGCGAGTGCGGTCGTGTCGTTGGGATTCACCTGAAGCTGCTTCTGGGCTGCCTCGATGTCGCTGTCGAACGCGGTCGAGCTGCTGCCGCCACCGCCGCCGAACAAATCGCTGAAGCTGAAACCGCCACCGCCCGTGCCGACGCCGAGGAACACGAAGCTGACCGCGAAGATCAGCGCCAGGCCCCCGAACACGACTCGGACCACGCGGCGGCGACCGGGTGATTGCAGGTCGAAGAGCACGGCGGAAGCCTAGATGAACCCGGGTCCGCGCCTACGCCGCCCCGCTGGGCGGGGGCTCGGAGACCGTGATGTCGCGGTCCGAGGCGCCCTCGGGCGGCCGGCCGAACATCCTGGCCAGGATCAAGCTGCCCTCATAGAGCAGGAGCAGCGGCACCGCCTCGATCAGCATGGTGATCGGGTCGGTGCCCGGCAGCAGGGCGGCGACGATGATCAGGATGACGTACGCGTAGCGACGGTTCTGCGACAGCTGCTCGGGGGTGACGATCCCGAGGCGGGTGACGGCGAGGATCCCGATTGGCAGCTGGAAGATCAGACCCATCACCCCCAGCGTGAGCGTGAAGAAGCTGTAGTAGTCGCGCGCCCTGATCTGGATGTTGAACTGGCTGTCGTTGAAGTTCAGGAGGAACTTGGTCGCGGCGGGCAGCACGACGAAGTAGCCGAAGACGACTCCCGCGACGAACAGCAGCGGCACACCCATCAGGAAGGGAACGACAACGCGTTTCTCCCTGGTGGTCAGGGCCGGCAGGACGAAAGCGTAGGCCTGGTAGAGGATCACCGGCAGGGAGATGACGATGGCGGCGTAGGCGCTGATCGTCACGGTCGTGGTGAACGGCTCGGCGACGCCGAAGGTGATCGGCGTCTTGTCGCCGGGCAGTGGCGCGTTCGCGATGTCGAGCAGGCGGCTGTTCTGCCAGAAGCAGAGTGCGAAGGCAACGCTGAACGCAACGATCGAGATGACGATGCGCGTACGAAGCTCGTCGAGGTGCTCGACGAGCGTAAGCCGGTCCTCGAAATCGACCGGCCCTAGCCGGGCCATTGACTAGGCCTTGTTCTCGGAGACGACCTCGCCCTCGACGGGCTCCGCGGTCTCGCTCTCGGCGGCGCTGGGCGCGGGCGTGCTCTCGGCGGCGCTGGGCGCGGCCTGGCTCGCCTCCAACTCGCGACGCTTCTCCTCCGGGGAGTCCTTGTCTTCCTTGCTGTCCCCGGAGAGGGAGCTCTTGAACTCGCGGATACCACGCCCCATCGACTGGCCGAGCTCCGGAAGGCGCTTCGGCCCGAAGATGATCAGGACGATGATGAGAACGACGGCTATCTCCAGCGGTCCCACGTTGGGCATCGAGCGGATGTTAGCGGCAGCGCTTACCGCCGGTCGAAGTTGAGGTAGAACCGGCTCGCCGTCGGCTCAGCCTGCCCCTGGTACTTGCTGCCGGCCTCCTTCGCGCCGTAGGCGTGATCGACCGGCCCGTCCATTCGCATGAATGAGATCTGCCCGATCGGCATTCCGTGGTAGATCGTGATCGGCAGGTTGGCGAGATTGGAGAGCTCCAGAGTGAGGTTCCCCTCGAACCCGGGGTCCACGAAGCCCGCCGTTGAGTGAATCACCAGCCCGAGCCGGCCCAGGGAGCTCTTTCCCTCCAGGCGCGCCACCAGATCGTCGGGCAGAGCGACCCGTTCGAGGGTCTGGCCCAGGACGAACTCGCCAGGATGAAGGACGAAGGGCTCTCCGTCCTCGACGGTAACCAGCTCCGTCAGGTTCTCCATCGGCTCCCGTACGTCGATGTACGGGTAGCGCGAGTTGTTGAAGACGCGAAAGCTGCGGTCGACGCGCATATCGACGCTCGAGGGCTGCACGAGATCCTCGTCGTAGGGGTCGAAGACCAGCCTGCCGGCTGCGATCTCCTCCTTGATCGTGCGGTCGCTGAGAACCATCGAATCAGTCTATTCCGGGGTTATCCGCAACCCCAGGCGGGAATTGCCCGTAGATCGCAAGAACCTCACTATTTGGCCTAAAGATCGGCCGCTTCGAGCCCGATATGTCACAAACGATGGGAGTTCCGAAGCGGACAAACACTCAGCCCCTGACGCACACAGGCACGAAGTCCACCGAGGGCATGCATGCGTGCCCGACCTGCTCGTCCTCCCTGGTTCAGCCGGTCAACTGGCACGAGCAAGGCGACGGGTACTGGCACGTCGAGCTCCGCTGCCCCGAGTGCGAGTGGTGGGGTCGCGACAGCTACTCCCAGTCCGAGGTCGACACCTACGACGAGGAGCTGGACCGCGGCGGCCAGGAGCTGATCGAGGACCTTCGCTCCCTCACCCGGGCGAACATGGAGGAAGAGGCCGATCGTCTTGCCATGGCGCTGGCGAGCGACAGCATCCTCCCCGAAGACTTCTAGCGCGAACGAAGTACCACTCCAAAAAACGAGTCACCTCCCTGCACCACGAACGGCGGCCCTCCGGGGCCGTCGTTTCTATGAATACCGCTCGACCACCCCGTCGGCGATCAGCGCGAGCAGCTGACGCTCCTCGTCCGAGAAGTCGTCTGATTCGAGAACGCGCTTCGCGCGCTTGATCCCCCGCTTCGCGCGACCGCGCACCTCATCCAGCGCTCCGGTTGCCGCGATCTGGTCGCACATCCGCTCAGCGCCGCTCTGGTCGAGACCCCGCAGCTCGGCCGACTCCAGCACCGGGTCGAGCCGGCGAGCCAGGATCAGCGGCAGCGTCACGGTGCCGTCCAGCAGGTCCGTCCCGCGAGCCTTCCCCGTCCGCTCCGGCGGCCCGGTGACGTCGAGGACGTCGTCGAGCAGCTGGAAGGCGAGGCCGATCTCCCGCCCGAACGAGGCGAGTTTCTCGGTGCCGGGAGCGCTCGAGGCCAGGCGCCCGACCCGGCAGGCGGACTCGAAGAGCCGGGCCGTCTTCAGGGAGCAGCGCTCCAGGTAGCGCTCCTCGGTGAGAGAGGTGTCGAAGGCATCGTGGCGCTGCGCCAGCTCCCCGAGCGCCAGCGCGACAGAGGCCGAGCTGAGCTCGGCCACCTCGGCCTCGCCGCCGTCCACGGCGAGCTCGGCGAAGGCACGCGAGAAGAGCAGGTCCCCCACCCCCACCGCCCGGTCCCTGCCCGAGCGAGCCACCACCGTCGGGCGGCCCCGGCGGACGGGGGCGCCGTCGAGAACGTCGTCGTGGACCAGGGTCGCCATATGGACGAGCTCCACGGCGGAGGCGGTCCGAACCGCTCGGTCCCCCGCCCCCTCGCCGGCGGCCATCAGGACCAGCAGCGGGCGCAGGCGCTTGCCGCCAGCGGTCAGGGTGGCCTCGGCCTCCTCGCCCAGCCGCGGCCCATATCCCCTGGAGAGGCTGGCCAGCCGGTCCTCGACCTCAGCCATGCGCGCCGGGAGCCAGGCGCTCGCGGCGTCCATCACGGCGGTCACAGGCGGTGGAATGGACGAGCGGCTCATGCGGCCTTGGTGGCGCTGTGGATGGCGATGATCCCCCCGGCCAGCAGCAACCAGCGGATCTCGGTGAAGCCGGCCGCGTCCATCATTGCCGCCAGCTTCTCCGGCGCGGGGAACGTGCGGACCGAGTTCGGCAGGTAGTTGTAGGCGTCGGAGTCGCCGGCGAACGTGCCGATCACGGGCACGACGCGGTCGAACCAGAGCGAGTAGAAGCTCGCCAGCGGCTCACGCTGCGGCCGCGTGATCTCCAGGATCACCAGACGGCCACCGGGCCGTAGCACCCGCCCCATCTCAGCGAGCCCCTTGTCGAGATCGGCCAGGTTGCGGGCGCCGAAGCCGATCGTGACCGCGTCGAAGCTTGCGTCCCCATAGGGCAGGTCGAGCGCGTCCGCCCAGCCGAACTCCACCGGCAGGCCCTCGTCGCCGCTCTTGCGCCGCGCCAGCTCCAGCATCGGCTCGGAGAAATCGCTGCCCACCACTCGGCCGTCCGGGCCGATCCGCCGCCTCAGCTCGAGCGCGAGGTCGCCGGTGCCGCAGCAGACATCGAGTGCGTCAGAGCCCGGCCCGACCTGCGCCCGATCGACCGCCCGCTCCCGCCATTGGTGGTGGAGCCCGGCGGTCATCGCCGAGTTCATCAGGTCGTACACCCCGGCGATCCGGTCGAACATGCCGCGGACCTCCGTCGCGAACTCCTCCGAGTCGCGCCGCGGGACGCTGCTGCCGGCCTCGGTGCCGGACGAGACACTCATCAACGCGAGGTTAGTCCCAGACTCAGTTCAGCGAGGCGATGTAGGCCGTCAGCGCCGCCAACTTCTGCGGCGACAGGCCCGAGTACGACGGCATGATGCTCGGCCCGACCTCGAGCGAGCGCGCGATCGCGTTCCTGGGCACGCGTGCGCCGATGTGCGTCAGCTCGGGCCCGGGGCCGTTGTTGCCGTTGTCCCCGAGCTTGTGGCAGGCGAGGCAACCCGATTGGGCGACGACCTCCTTGCCGGGCTCGAGTGCGGCAGTGGTCTTCAGGTCGATCTCGCTCGGCGGCCCGGAGGTGGCGCCGAGGAAGGTCAGGTAGGCCATCGCGATGATCGTCAGGATCCCGGCCGTCAGGGCGATCGGCCTGCGCTCCGGTCTTCGCTCCGAGTTGCGGTCATAGAACGGCAGCATGAGCAGAAGCACCATCGCGATCGTCGGGATCCCGATCGTCGCGATCGGCACCGCCCACGGCGGCTTGATCACCCGGAGCAGCTCGAAGAGGAAGAAGAAGTACCACTCGGGTCGCGGGGTATATGTGGTCGTGGTCGGGTCGACCTTCGGGCCCTGCTCGGCGCCGAGAACGATCGCCAGCGCGACGATCACCAGCGCGACGATCAGCATCATCGTCGTGTCCTTCAGCACCGCATACGGGAAGAAGGGCTTGCCCTTCTTCTTCAGGGTCTCGTATTCGCGGAGGTAGGCCTCCTTCTCGCGCCTGTTCACCCGACCTCCTCCCTGCGAAGGGACTTCGGCCGGTCGCCCTTGAGCCAGGGCGGGGCCGTCGTGCCGAGCTTGACGACGAGGTAGAGGTGTGCCCCGATCAGGGCGATGATCAGCCCGGGCACTAAGAGCATGTGGATCGCGTAGAAGCGCGACAGCGTGGTGGCGCCGATCTCCGGCCCGGCGCGCAGGAAGTCAGCGAGGTACGGGCCGACGACGGGACCGGTGCCGGTGATGTTGTTGGCGACGATCGTCGCCCAGTAGGAGCGCTGATCGAAGGGCAGCAGGTATCCGGTCAGCCCCATGACGAGGGTGAGGATCAGCAGGACGACCCCGATCACCCAGTTCAGTTCCCGCGGGTACTTGTAGGCGCCGAAGAAGAACACCCGCCCCATGTGCAGGAAGATGCAGATGATCATCACCGAGGCGCCCCACTTGTGCATGCCGCGGACGAACTCGCCCATCCAGACGTCGTTGGTCAGGTGGGTGATCGAGCCGTAGGCCTGGGTCGGCGACGGCGTGTAGTACATCGCCAGGAAGACGCCGGTCAGCGCCTGGAAGGTGAAGGCGAAGAGCGTCGCCGAGCCGAGCGTGTAGAACCAGTTGGTGCCCTTGGGGACCTTGCGGTAGAGCATCGCGGTGAGGAAGCCGGTCGCCCCGGTGCGCTCGTCGACCCACCCCAGGGCGTCGCCGCCCGCCTCCTTGGCGACCTCGGCGGGGCCGGCACCGTTGCCATTGGCGCCGTTGGTGCGCTCTCCGGGCTTTCCCGGACGGCTCAGCGGTCCTGGCTTTGGAAGCTTCGGCACGATCGGCTCCTACGGCGGCGGCGGCACCGATGGCCGCGGCGGGTAGAGGTACTCCCAGACGCCTCCGGTGAACTGGCCCGGGTCCCGGGCGCGGACCGGATCGAAGCTGTTGGTGACGCTGTAGCGCGGACCGACCTCGACCTGACCGTTGGTCACCCGGGTCTGGAAGCGATCCAGCGGGACGCACCGGCGGTCCGCCGATCCGCTCCCCGAGGAAGCCGTAGACGCCACCGTGGCACGGGCAGATGAAGTTGCCGGCGGTCTGCACGAAGTTGACGGGGCAGCCGAGGTGCGCGCAGCGGGTCGTAATCGCGATGTACTCGTTCGACTTCTCCGGCTCGTACCCCGAGGGCAGGTCGGTGAGGCTTGGATCGCCCTGGCGCACGTAGACGGTGGTCTTGCCGGTCTCGCCGACGCCCTCCACCGCCGTGATCACCACCGGCCTGTAGGTGTCGGGGGTGAAGTCCGAGGTCGGGCCGACCGCCTGGAAGGGCTCGTCCTCCTCCTCGAAGAGCGGCGCGGCCGCGAAGCCGATCGCGGGCAGCACGATCGCGGCCCCGGCGATCCCCCCGATCGCCTGGACGCCGATGGTGAAGGCGGTCCGCCGGTTCATCGACTCGCCCTCGAAGTAGCCCGCGGGGTCGGGGCTTGGTAGGCCCTTCGGTGCCCCCTGCTTGTCGTTTCCCTGATCAGCCACGTTTCGGGACGTCCTCGGCGGCGAAGCCTATCGCCTCGGCTGCGCGAGCCAGGGCGTCGCCCATGCCCGCTCGGCGGGCCGTTTCGGTCGCGTTGTGGACCAGCATCTCGATCGCGCCGGGCTCTTCACGCCGCAGCGCTTCCTTGGCGGTCTCGTGCTCGTCCGTGGTCCCAGCGCCCACCGCGACCGTCGAGGCGAGCCAGAGCGCCGCGGAGCGGAGGTCGGGTGAACCGTCTCCATTCTCCGCGTGAACCTGGGCCGAGAGGCTGATCAGGTCGGCCAGCTCCCTGACCGCATCGAGATCCCCCCGGTCGGCGAGCTTCTCCAGGCCGAGGGCGTAGAGGTAGTCGCCGGCGAGCAGCCGCAGGTCCCCGTCGGCGCCGTCGATCAGTCTTGGGGTCTCGTAATGCAGCAGGTACCCCTCCCTGATCGCCTCGACGAGGAGCGTGTACTCGGCGGGCGCCTCGCTCCCCCGCGGGCCGGACGCGGCCAGCGCCCCGAGGGCGGGTTCCTCGTCCGAGTCGCAGACGTACGGCGAGATCACGTTCTCGCCGTCGCGGAGGAGTGTCGCAAGGGTTGCAAGCGAGGTGGCGGTCGAGGCCATTCGGAATCGAGATTAGCCCGGGACGTCAGGAAATGGCGTGATCAAAGGCCTCGCCCGCGGCGGCGATCGTGCGCTCGATCGACTCGTCGTCGTGGGCGAGGGAGGGGAACCACGCCTCGAACTGGGAGGCGGGCGGATAGACGCCGTGGTCGAGCATGGCCCGGCAGAAACGGCCGTACGCCCTCGCGTCGCAGGCAGAAGCAGAGGTGAAGTCGCGGACTGGGTCGGCGCTGAAGAAGACGGTGATCAGCCCGGGCACGCTCGCCACCTGGACCGGCCGGTCCCCGGCCGCACGCCGCAGTCCGGTCGCGAGCCGGGTGGTGACGGACTCGATCCCGACGTAGGCCGCGCCGTCCAGCTTGCGCAGCGTCGCGAGGCCGGCGGCGACCGCGAGCGGGTTGCCGGACAGGGTCCCCGCCTGGTAGACGTCGCCGGCGGGGGCGATCCGCTCCATCAGCTCGCGCGAGCCGCCGTACGCGGCGGCGGGCAGGCCGCCGCCCAGCACCTTGCCCATCACGGTCAGGTCCGCTTCGACGCCGAGCAGCTCCTGGGCGCCTCCCCTGGCGACTCGGAAGCCGCTGATCACCTCGTCGAGGATGAGCAGCGAGCCGACCTCGGCGGCGGCGTCCCTGAGCATCTCCAGGAAGCCGGGATCGGGGGGAACGACGCCCATGTTCGCGGGGATCGGCTCCGCGATCACCGCGGCCGGGCGACCCCTCGAGATCGCCTGGGCCACGGCGTCGGCGTCGTTCCAGGGCACGATCACCGTGTCCGAGGCCTGAGCCTCGGTGACGCCGGGACTGGCGGGGACTCCCGCCGTAGCCAGGCCCGAGCCGCCCTCCGCCAGCAGGCCGTCGACGTGCCCGTGGTATGCCCCGGCGAACTTGAGGATCGTGGTGCGGCCGGTGGCGGCACGCGCCAGGCGCAGCGCCGACATGGTCGCCTCGGTTCCGGAGCTGGTCATGCGGATCATCTCCACGCTCGCGAAGCGATCAGCCACCTTGGCCGCCAGCTCCACCTCTCCCGCGGTCGGGGCGCCGTAGCTGGTGCCGCGACCGGCTGCCGAGCGGACCGCCTCGACGACGAGCGGGTCGGCGTGGCCGAGGATCAGCGGACCCCAGGAGCAGACCCAGTCGACATAGCGATTGCCGTCGACGTCCCAGATGTAGGGGCCCTCCCCGCGGTCGATGAAGAGCGGATCGCGGCCGATGGATCGCATCGCGCGGACCGGGGAGTTGACCCCTCCGGGCAACACCTCGAGCGCTCGCCGGTACAGCTCCTCCGACCGGCTTATGAGTGCTCAGCCTCCCAGCGGGCGTAGTCGTCGGTGAAGTAGTGGAGACGGATCTTCTTGAACTCGGTCGAGGAGTAGAGCACCGCGCGGTCTTCGCCGTGGAGGTCGTGCTCGGCGGCGATCCCGTCGAGGACCGCGTCGCACTCCTCCTTGGAGCGCCCGTGGGCCATCGTGAAGACGCTGTACGGCCAGTCCGCGTAGGTCGGGCGCTGGTAGCAGTGCGAGATTCCGCGGACGGCGGCCATCCGCGCGCCCACGTCGAGGATGTTCTCCTCGGGGACCCGCCAGACGCCCATCCCGTTGGCCGAGAAGCCGGCGCGGCGGTGGAAGAGGATCGCCGCGACACGGCGCAGCAGCTTGCGATCGACCATGCCGCGGAGGTGGTCGAGTAACGCTTCGGTGTCCATCCCTACCTCGCCGGCGGCCGCGTCATAGGGGCGATCCGTGACCTGCATCGGGCCCTGCAGCGCCCTGATCACCGCGATGTCGGTGTCGTCGTAGGGCTGGCGCTCGAGCTCCCGGGGCGGCGCCGCCTCCACGGCGGCCGACAGGTCCTCGGTGCTCCCCTCCATCTCCAGGTTCATGTTGATCTTGAACAGCTGGAGCGTGGGCAGCTGGCGGATCGACTCGGCTCCAGTGAGGCGCTGGAGCACCTCCAGGGTGCCCTGGAGGCCAAGCTCCGAGTCCGGCGGGGTCGCGATCGTGAACCAGAGGTTGAACTCGTGCGTTCGCAGGTAGTTGTGGGAGACCCCAGGGTGGGCGTTGATGATCTTCGCCGCCCGATGCGGGTTCTCCGAGTCGACCTTCGCCGCGACCAGCATCGAGCTGTACCCGAGCGCGCGGGTGTCGAAGATCGGGGTGATCTCGCGGATGATCCGCTCGTCGAGGAGGCGCTGGGTGCGCGCCTTGACCTCGTCGACCTCGAGCTCGGCCTCCGCGGCGACCAGGTCGAACGGCCGCGGGTCGAGCGGGTAGCTCGACTGGAGCAGGTTCATCAGGTGCTTGTCGGCGTCGTCCAGGGGGACCGCAGCGCCGCCGGCGCGCGAGCGAACCTTCGGTCGCGCTCTGCCGGCAACACCGTCTTTAAGCGATGTTGGTTCGGGCGGCTTGTTCACCGGTGCTGGGCCTCCGCCGAGAGCCAGGCCGCCGCATCCTTGGCGAAGTAGGTGATGATCATGTCCGCACCGGCGCGCCGGATAGAGGTCAGCGACTCCATCGCCGCGGCGCGCTCGTCGAGCCAGCCGTTCGCCGCGGCCGCCTTCAGCATCGAGTACTCGCCCCCCACGTGGTACGCGGCGAGAGGGGCGCCGGTGGCGTCCTTGACGCGCCTGATCACGTCGAGGTACGGGAGCGCCGGCTTCACCATCACCACGTCGGCTCCCTCCTCGAGGTCGAGCTTCGCCTCGCG
This sequence comes from uncultured Solirubrobacterales bacterium, assembly GCA_963817275.1. GTDB lineage: Bacteria > Actinomycetota > Thermoleophilia > Solirubrobacterales > 70-9 > DASUPK01. Next base: position 300,821 of record CAWFOA010000012.1, read on the forward strand.
GACTGCCTCCTCGGCGTTGGCGGGGTTCATCTGGTACCCGCGGCGGTCTCCGAACTCCGGCGTCGAGTCGGCGGCCTCACGGAACGGGCCGTAGAAGGCGGACGCGTACTTGGCGCTGTAGGCGACGATCGGCACCGAGGAGTGTCCCTCCTCGTCGAGCTGGCCGCGGATCGCGCCCACCCGGCCGTCCATCATGTCGCTCGGCGCGACGGCGTCAGCGCCGGCGTCCGCGTGCGAGATGGCGGTCTTTGCCAGCAGCTCGATGGTCAGATCGTTGTCCACCTCCCCGCCTCGGACGATCCCGCAGTGACCGTGCGAGGTGTACTCGCAAAGACATACGTCGGTGATCACCACGATCTCCGGATGCGCCTCCTTCAGCGCCCGGACAGCCATCTGCACGACTCCCTCGTTGTCGTAAGCCTCGCTGCCGACCTCGTCCTTGCTGGCGGGAATCCCGAAGAGCAGCACCGCCCGCACACCCGCGGCGGCGATCTCAGTGACCTCGGCGACAGCCTCGGAGATCGAGAGCCGCTCCATGCCGGGCATCGACTCGATGGGATCGCGGACGCCCTCGCCGGCGGTGATGAAGAGCGGCTGGACGAGGTGGTCGGCCGTCAGGTCCGTCTCGCGGACCAGGTCTCTCAAAGGCTCGGTTCGCCGCAGACGGCGCAATCGGGTGACCGGAAAGCTCATATCGCTGATTCTAGGGGCGGGGTTAAGCAAACCTTCGCAAAGCGAGGCGCGCCAGCACGAGATAGCCCACCGTCAGCAGCGCAAGGTGCAGCAGGGGCAGGCCGAGATCCGGTCCTGATGCGGAGAGGGCTCCCGAGAGGGCGTCCACCGCCGCTCGGAACGGGAAGGCGCCGGCGATGACGTGGATCACGTCGAGCAGGGTCTTGCTGACGGTTCCGGAGGGGACCAGGGAGATGAAGGCGACGGGCAGCGCAAGAGCGAAGGCGAGCAGGGCGCTGGCTCGCACCTCGCGTGCCGCGGCGCCGATCGCCAGCCCGAGCCCCGAGGAGGCGGCGCCCGCCAGCAGGATGGCGGGGACGATCAGGTAGATCCGCCCCCACGCGATCGACTCGAATGGGCTGATTGCGGCGAGCAGCAGCAGGGTGACCACCAGTGCCGCTCCCGTCCCCAGTGCCGCCTTCTCAACCAGCAGACCCGTCCGGCTGACGAGGCCGCGTGTGAGCCGGGTGAAGGTGTTCTCCTCCCGCTCGAGGGCGAGTGATCCCGAGACCAGCAGCACCGTGACGAAGAGCAGCGTGATCGCCGCCGCGACGGCGACCGCGAAGGTGTCGAGGGGCGGGACGCTCCCGGCGATCACCTGCTTGTTGACAGCGATCGGCTGGCGGACCGAGGAGAGCAGGCTGTCGGCGAGAGCGAGGTTCTGGCGCGCGAGGCGGGCGAACTCGCTGACGCGAGTGACCTGGCTACGCTGCGCGGGCGGCAGGGTCGCCGCAACGGCGTCCAGCGCCTTCTCCGACTTCTGCAACCCCAGGATGTGAACCGTCTGGCCGAGGAACGGGATCGTGAACTCCCCGCCGTTGGCCAGGATCTTCTCGTAGTCGCTCGCGACGTTGCTGATCTTGGATGAGAGCAGCAGGTTCGCCTGGGTGAGCAGTGAGCTGATCCGGTCGTCGACGACCTGCGCCTTGAGCGGGTCGTCGTTGTTGACGATCACGTCGACCCTCGCGGGCTCCGTGCCGCTGGTGCCCAGCTCGGCCTGGAGCTTGCTGATGAAGTCGGCGGGCAGGATCAGGCCGCCGAGGACGTCTCCGTCCTTCACCTTCTGCTCGAGCTCCGCGCGGCTCGAGACGTTGACGCACTCGACCTTGCCGCAGAGCTGACGGCGGGCCTCCTCCTGGCTGAAGCCTCCGGTGCCCAGGTTGAGGCCGCCCCCGCTCGGGATCTGGTTGAGGAAGGCGACCCGTGGCTTCTCCGGGCTGCGGGAGATCGCCAGCCCGATCAGGACGGCGAGCACGATCGGATAGACGATCAGCAGCCCTGTGACCAGGGGCGAGCGGCGCAGAAGCTGGAGGTCCTTGACCAAGAGCCAGCGCATCAGTGACCCTTCCCCCGCAGGAAGCGGACGAAGTCGTTCTCGGGATCGGCGACCGAGCCCTTCGGGCGAGGCCCCGCCGCCCGTCGCATCTGGGCGAAGGTGCCGTCGAAGATCGTCTCGCCGTCGGCCAGCACCACCAGCCGGTCCCCGTAGTGGCTGGCCTCCTCGATCTGGTGCGTCGAGTAGATCACCGTCGTCCCGCCCTTGGCCAATCCCGCGACGAACTCCCAGAGGCGAACGCGCTGGCTCGGGTCCAGGCCCGAGCTGGGCTCGTCGAGCAGCAGCACCGAGGGATCGCCCAGCAGGCCGATCGCGATGTTGATCCGCTGCTGGTTGCCCCCCGACAGCGAGGAGACCTGATCGTGGCGCCGCTCCTCGAGCCCGGTCTGGTCGAGCATCCGCTCGACGATCCCCTCGACGTCCTCGGCCTCCTCCATCCGGGCGAAGAGGCGCAGGTTCTCGTCGACGGTCAGCCTTCGGTAGAGGCCGGCCTGCTGCGGCACCCAGCCCACCTCGCCGTTCGAGCGCTCGATCCGCCCTGCGTCAGGCTTGGTGATCCCGGCCAGGATCGAGAGCAGCGTGGTCTTGCCCGCGCCGTTCGGGCCGAGCACGGCCAGCAGCTCTCCGCGATTGACCTCGAGGCTCACCTGGCTGAGGGCGGGCCGCTCGCCGAATGACTTGGAGAGGCCGTCCACCTCGAGCACGGGGGCGGCCCGGCGCCGTCGCGCCCGCGCTGGCTTCTCGCTCATCGGGCGAAAGCTAGCGGGCTAACTAAAAGCGCACGTGCTCTACGCTCCGCCGCTGATGCGCCTCCTGTTCATAGGAGACGTCGTCGGCAAGCCCGGCAGGGAGGGGCTGGCGGCGGCGATGCCCGGGCTCCGGGCCGAGCGGATGCCCGACCTCGTCGTGGTCAACGGGGAGAACGTGGCCGGCGGCGTCGGGGTCACGGAGGAGACCGCCGCCCAGATCTTCGAGGCCGGCGCCGACGTGATCACGCTCGGCAACCACACCTACCGCCGCCGCGACGTCTATCCGTACCTGGACTCCGAGCAGCGGATCATTCGCCCCGCCAACTTCCCTCCCTCCAACCCGGGGCGGGGCCACGCGATCGTCGAGGCGGCCGGGATGCGGGTTGCGGTCATCAACCTGAGCGGCCAGATGCACCTGCAGGTCGAGCGCAACCCCTTCACGGCGATCGACGAGCTGCTCGGCTCGCTCGCTGGCGCCGCCGACGCCTTCGTCCTCGACTTCCACGCCGAGCTGACCAGCGAGAAGGTCGCGATGGGGTGGCACCTCGATGGGCGCGTCGCCGCGGTGCTCGGCACGCACACCCACGTGCCCACGGCCGACTGCCGCGTCCTGCCCGGCGGGACCGCTCACATCGCCGACGTGGGCATGACCGGGTCGCGCGCAGGCGTGATCGGCGTCCGGCGGGAACAGGCGCTACGCGCCTTCAAGACCCAGATGCCGGTCCGCTTCGACACCGCGGACGAGGACGTCTGGGTGATGGGGGTCGCGGTCGAGATCGGAGATGACGGGCTCGCTCGCGGGATCGACCAGATCCTCATCCCCGTCTCCCCTTAGCGGGACGGTGCCTGTCGCCAGCAGGGCGATCAGCAGGAAGGGCAGGAACCAGGGGATGTAGAGGTAGAACCAGTGGTCGACGGTGAGCTGCATCCCGATCAGCACCGCGGCCCCCAGGGCAGCGACGGTGACGTGGTCACGGCGGCGCGGCCGGAAGGCGACCAGCACCGCGAGACCGACGACGGCGGCCTTCACCACGGTCTGCAGCCAGCCGAGTGAGTGCGCCTGTCCCCAGACGCTGAAGGGGGAGTCGCGGCCGCCCTGCTCCGCGATGGTGCGGTGCCAGTAGGTCGAGAGGCCGGGGTCCTGGAGGGCCTGGAAGGAGACGACGGCAACCGTGATCGCGAAGGCGATGGTGAAGGGGACGATCACGCGGGCGTATCGGCGAACGGGTCCTGTCCGAGATGCGGAGCGGTCCTCCGTTGCGCCATAAGTTGCGAACAGCGGCCCCAATGCCAGCGGGGCGAATTTCGTCAATGATGAGAGGGCCAGCATGATTCCTCTTGCCGGGGCTGACGTCAGGCATAAGAGGGCTGCTGCGAGGGTCAGGGAGACCAGGGCGTCGTTCGTGTTCGACTCCAGGGCGAACGCCGTGTATGGGCACGCCGCCCAGGCGAAGCAGAGGAGGATCCCGAACTCCGATCCCCGCCGGCCGCGCCGGAGCCGGCGTCCCAGCAGGAAGAGGGCGCCCATCGTGCCCAGGTCGAAGAAGATCGAGGCGGCGTGCGCCGCGGGCAGGTCGTCCCAGGTCCCGCTCCATGGCAGCACCTGCTCGAACGGAACGTACGCGTAGTAGGCGACCGGCCCGTAGGTGTCACCGGATTGGTCGTCCGACGGGAAATTGCCGTAGACGGGCTTGCGGTCCGCGATCCGGTCGGCGCCGATCACTCCCGAATAGCCGACGTCGATCACGTTCGAGTCGACGACGTTCAACGTGACCCGGCCCGCGATGAGCACGACGGTCGCGACGGCCAGGACGGCGATCGGCATCGACGGGCGCAATCCGGCGCCCTCGACGCGGCGGAACCCGAGCCAGAGCGCCCGCCCGAGCAGGTAGAGCAATGGCGGGTAGGCGAGGGGGACCGACCACCCGATGTTGCCCTGGTTGAACAGGTACTGGGACAACCCGAAGCCTGCGACGATCACCAGCAGGTCGATGTGGGCGAGCCGGAACGGACGGCGCCAGTCGAGCAGCCCCAGCACGAAGATCGCGCAGAGGGGAAGCCAGATATACGGGGCGTTGACCATGCGGCCGAAGGCGCCCGAGTAGCCGCGGGCCATTCGCCAGGCGACCTGGTACCCGGTCCAGGACTCGATGATGTTGCCGCTGCTCGGGTCGATCACGACCTGCACGACCTCGTTGTTGCCCGCGAAGAAGCCCACCTCCCAGAGGCCCGTGGACTGGTTTCGGCTCGCCGACGGGGCGAGGTTGGGGTGCTCCTTTGCCGCCGCGATCGCCTTGGGGTCCTGCTTGGCGAGCTCGATCGCCTTGCTCTGAGTGATTCTTGGCGGCTCGGCCGCCGCGGCACTCGGCAACAGCAGCGTGGCGGTGAGCGCTAGGAAAGCGGCGAGGAAGGACGGGGACCCTCAGTCGTCGAAGGTCCACAGCTTGTTGCCGACGAAGTTGAACGGCATCGCGATCGCGACCGCGATGGCCTGGGCGGGCAGCTCACTCATTCCCCCTCCGACCAGGAGCTTGAGCGCGATCAGGTTGACCACCAGGGCGAGCACGCTGACGGTGAAGAAGCGCGCGGCCTGAAAGCCCGCGTGGCCGTGCTTCGCGTCGAAGGTCCAGTGGCGGTTCCACCAGAAGTTGTTCGTAACAGCGACGCTGAAGGCGATGATCGCCGCCGCGATGTAGTGAATGTGCAGCGCTCCGTTGAACAGCGCGAAGACCGCCAGGTTGATGAGGTAGCCGGACGCGCCCACCAACCCGAACTGGAAGAGCTGGAGCCAGTTGCCCGGCTTCAGCGTCCCGCGTCCGATGCGTTTTGCGGTCGCGCGCGGGGTCATCCCTGAGGCCTTCTGCCGTCCACCCCGAAGTGCTCGAGGATCACCGGAGCGAGGTCCCGCAACGCCCATTGCGGCCGCTTACCCGGACGCTTCGGTCCGCAACCGGTGAAGATCGCCGGGCCGAGCGAGTCGCCACGCCCGAGGGAACCGTGACTGCCCCCGCCGACGTGGCTGATCCCGCCCCAGTCGACGCACTCGTACCCGTCGGCGGCCGAGATCAGGATGTCCCCCGCGTGCGGCGAGGTGAGGGCCGACCAGAGCCGGGCGAGGGCGTCCGGGTACTCCTCGGACTCGAAGCGCCCGCGCGTGACGTCGCCCTCCAGGGCCTCAGGCTCGCCGCTCACGGACCAGTTGTTGCCGCGCAGGTCACGGAGCTGGCCGCCGGGACGAAAGCGAAACTCGCGCCCGTCGCGCTCGACGACGACCTCGAGGCGGCCTGCATCCGGGAGCCCGACGCCGGTGCGCAGGACGGGCGCCCCGTCGTCCCCCGCCAGCCAGGTCACCAGGTCCACTCCGGCGAGCTCCCTGAGGCGAAGGCGGGCGCGCTCGTGAGTGCCGGGATGACGCCGGCCCGTGTCGAGGATGTAGACGGCCCCCGCGCGCGAGGTCGGGCTGACCGCGATCTCCGCCTCCTCGGGCCGATCGGTGTTGGGCTGGAGCACGGCCCAGTCCTCGGCGAGCTCGTCGGCAAGTGGCAGCGCGTGCTCCACAGGTGTCTGAGCGTGATCGGAGGTCAGCAGGACCGCATGCTCCGAGAGAAACGCGTCCAGCCCGCCGCCGGCGTCGACGAGGCGGGTGAACATCTCATCCGCCTTGGCGATCGAGTCGATGGTCGCCTCAGGGCCATGGCGATGGGAGTGGAAGTCGTTGTCGGGCAGGCTGAAGAGGAGGAAGTCGTAGGCGCCCTCGTCGACGAGCTGCTCTGCGACGCAGGCCGAGTACTCATCCCGCGTTCCGGGCCGCGTGAAGCTCGGGCCGCATCCGGTCGGGCGGCTGGCGTAGAGGTCGCCGTAGAAGAACTCGTCGGGCCCCCAGACGGCGTGGCGAAAGTTGGCGGCCGCGGCGGCGCGCCGCACCAGTCCCTCGAGGCCGAGCTGGTGCCGCTGTCGCCCTCTGTAGATCAGGAACGGCGTGGCGGCCGTGCGTACCCCCGCGTCGCCCAGGTGCTCGAAGACAGTCCGGGCCTGCCAGCTCAGATGATCGAGGTTCATGTTGTAGACGAGGTCGTACATGGCCCGGAACAGCCCGAACGTGCGGGTGGCCTCGAAGGAGGAGCCGTACTCGATGTAGCGGCGCTCCAGGCGGTGGTACCAGTTCATGCCCATCACCCAGTGCCCAGCCGGGCCGACGCCGGTCATCATCTCCGAGCTCGCGACCGGTGTGACAGAGGGGAAGCTGGAGACGACGTCAGGAACCATCTGACCCCGTTCGAGCAGCGCCCCGAAGGTCGGCGCCACGTCCTGGTCGATCGCCCGCAGGAGCATCTCCGGGTGCATCGCATCGACCACGACGAGGACGAGCTTTCGCGGCACGGCTATCTAGCGGAGGACCCGCAGGCCCTCGTGTTTCCGCTCGGCCTGCCGGCGACGAGAGGCCCAGAGCCAGATCAGCGCCACCAGCACGAGTAGCGAGAAGGGCTTCAGCACCAGGCTGACCCCGGCCACGACGGCCGCGGCGAGCACGACGATCGCTGTCACACCGCTCGGTGCCTGGGCGTTCACGGCGGCCGGCCCCTGCTGCTGGCGGCGCGCCGCCCCGGCGGCGACGTCACGGGCCACGATCGCCGCGAGGCCCGCCCCGATCACGCCGACCGGGAGCGCGGGCCAGAGCGCCTCGTCCGCTCCGTTCAGAGCGGCGCCTGCGGCGAGCACGCCGAGCGGCGCAGCGCCGACCACGGCGCCCCAGGTGGGCATGATCGGCGGGAAGACGACTCCGAGGATGAGTCCGGCTGCGATGGCGAGACCCAGCCCCTGGCAGATGGCGAGGAGCATGATCGGGCCGGAGGCTACAGGGACTCGCCTCAACGCCAGCTCAGCTTCACCGCTGCCCGACGCCTTACGCCACACTGTCTCGCGATGACCGAGCCATCCGAGCAGAAGGGACAGCCGAAGGGCCGGAACGACTCCCCGCCCCGGAGACGAGCGCACACGACCTCGCGCGACCTGGAGCGCTACGCCGGCCTCTTCGCCCGCCGCACCCAGGTGATGCGCTCCTCGGCGATGCGCGACCTGATGGCGATCACGGCCCGGCCGGAGGTGATCTCCCTGGCGGGAGGCCTGCCAGACACCTCGACCTTCCCCTCCGACAGCTTCGCCGCCCAGATGACCCGCATCGCGCACGAGTCCTCGGCCGAGGCCCTCCAGTACGGCCCCACCGAGGGATTCGAGGAGACCAAGGCGTGCATCGTCGAGGTGATGGAGGAGGAAGGGATGTCCCCGGACCCCGACGACCTGATCGTGACGACCGGGGGACAACAGGCGATCGACCTGGTCACCAAGACGCTGGTCAACCCGGGCGACCCGGTGATCTGCGAGGCGCCGACCTACCCGGGCGCGGTGCCGACATTCTGCAGCTATGAGGCCGACGTCCACCAGGTGAGCACCGACGACGACGGCATGCGGATCGACGAGTTGGAGGAGCTGCTCGACCGGCTCGCCGCCGCCGGGCGGCGACCCAAGTTCATCTACTCGGTCCCCAGCTTCCAGAACCCCGCCGGCGTGACCATGTCGGAGGAGCGCCGCCGTCGCCTGGTCGAGCTGGCGCGCGAGCACGAGGTCCTGATCTGCGAGGACAACCCCTACGGCCTGCTCCGCTACGACGGCGATCCGCAGCAGACCCTCTACAGCCTGGACGGCGGCGACTACGTCCTCTACCTGGGCACTTTCTCGAAGATCCTCTCGCCTGGAATCCGGATCGGCTGGGTCGCGGCTCCGCCGCCCGTGCTGGAGAAGATCGGGCTCGGCAAGCAGGCGGCCGACCTGTGCACCTCCACGTTGACCCAGTACTTCGTCCGCGAGTACTTCGCGGAGGGCCGCTGGCGCGAGTACATCGGCGACCTGGTCGAGATCTACCGCGATCGACGCGACGCGATGCTGGAGGCGCTCGAGCGCCACTTCCCCGAGCAGGCAGAGTGGACTCGCCCGGAGGGCGGTCTCTTCGTCTGGGCCGACGCTGCCCGACTACATCGACACCACGGACCTGCTCGCCAAGGCGCTGCGGGAGAACGTCGCCTTCGTCCCCGGGCGCGCTGCCTATGTCGACGGCCGAGGCGGGTCCTCCATGCGGCTCAACTTCTCGGCCTCGAGCGAGGACGTGCTGCGGGAGGGCATCCGCCGGATCGGCTCCGTCATCTCCGAGCAGGTCGCGCTCTACGAGACGATCACCGGCGAGCACCGTGCCGAGCCGCCGCCGGACGACGACTATCCCGGCGGAGAGGTCGTCCCGCTCCCGAAGCGATGAAGGTCGCGGTGCTGAAGGGAGGCAGCTCCCTGGAGCGCGGCGTCTCGCTCCGCTCCGCCGCTCGCGTCGAGGACGCGGTCTCCGCCCTGGGCCACGAGGCGATCGGCATCGACGTAGGGCAGGACCTCGTGAGCCGGCTGCGCGCGGACCGCCCCGATGTCGTCTTCATCGCGCTGCACGGCCCCGGCGGCGAGGACGGCACCGTCCAGGAGCTGCTCGAGATCCTGGACCTGCCCTACACCGGGCCCGGGGTCGCCGCCTGCGCGCTCTGCATGGACAAGGTCGCGGCCAAGCACGAGATGCGCGCGGCCGGACTCCCCACCCCCGACTGGGCGGCATTCAACGCAACGGCCTTCCGGGAGCTTGGGGCGGCCGACACCCTCGAGGAGATCGAGGAGCGGCTCGGCTTCCCTCTCGTGGTCAAGCCCGCCAGCCAGGGATCGTCGCTGGGGGTGGAGTTCGCCTCCTCCCGCGACGAGGTCCCGCAGGCGCTGGTCGCCGCCTTCAGCTACGACGACCGGGTGCTGCTGGAGCGCTATGTCAAGGGCCGGGAGCTGGCGGTCAGCATGCTCGGCACGGAGGCGCTGCCTGTCGTCGAGGCGATCCCTCGCGAGGAGGACTTCTTCAACTTCGAGGCGCGATACGAGATCGGCCGCACCGAGTACGTCTGCCCGGCCGATCTCGGCGATGAGGAGACCCGCAGCGTGCAGGAGCTCGCCACCGGTACGTACGAGACGCTGGGCTGCAGCGGCTTCGCGCGAGTCGACCTGATGCTCGGCGGGGACGGCCCACAGGTGCTCGAGGTGAACGCGATCCCGGGCCTCACCGACACCAGCCTCCTTCCGATGGCGGCCGAGGCGGCTGGAATCGACTTCACGCAGCTGGTCGAGCGGATCCTGGCGTCGGCCCGGGAGCGGCCGTCGGCGCAGGCCACCCTGCCCGCCTGAGCCGCGAGCTCGGGCTCTATTCCTCGCCCGAGGCGAAGTCCTCAGGCGTGACGTTGTCGAGGAACTCCTTGAACTTGTCCACAACCTGCTCGGTGTCCTCGACCTCCTCGCCCTCGAACTCGATCGCAGACTCCTCGATCACGTCATCGGCGGCGAAGATCGGGGCCGAGGTGCGTACGGCGAGGGCGAGCGCGTCCGAGGGCCGGGAGTCGATCTCCATCTCGGATCCGTTCATCGAGATCGTGATCGACGCGAAGAAGGTGTTGTCGCGAAGCTCGGTGACCGAGACCTTCTCGCACTTGGCCTCCATCTGATCGAGGACGTCGGAGAGCAGGTCGTGGGTCATCGGCCGCGGGGTCGAGGCGCCCTGGAGCTTCATCAGGATGGCCGCGGCCTCCGGGTGGCCAATCCAGATCGGCAGGAACTTGTTGCCGTCGACGGTCTTCAGCAACACGATCGGCTGCTTGCCGACCATGTCGAAGCTGACTCCGTAGATGGTCATTCTCTGCACGCAGGTCTCCTCGGGGCGTCCGCACGGATTATAGGAGCGGCCCAACGCTCGCCTGGGCCATGGGACAATCGAGAGGCGATGCCGGAGTGTCGCCAGCAGGCGTTCATCGATGCGCCCCTCGACGTGGTCTGGGAGCTCGCCTCCGATCCGGATCGCCAGACCGAGTGGTGGCCGGACACGATCACCTTCGAGTGCATCGACGGCGACTTCGAGCAGGGCTGTCACGTCCGCAACATCCAGAAGCGGCCCTGGCCGATGTCCGACCTTGAAACGACGCTGGAGGTTGACAGCATGGTTCCGGGCAAGGAGCTGACCATCCGCTGCATGGACACCGGTACCTACACGCGGTCGGTCCTCACCGAGGGACAGGGCGGCACATTCGTCGAGATGGAGGCCGGCAATGACCCCACGAACCTCGGCGTCCGCATGCAGGTGGCCATGGCGGGGAGCCGGCTCTTCCGCCGCTGGGTCGAGCATGCGCTGGAGGGGATCCGCGCCGCCGCCGAGCAATCACGGGCCGCGGGCTGAGTGGGCGATCCTGGACTCGAACCAGGGACCTCGTCCTTATCAGAGACGCGCTCTAACCAACTGAGCTAATCGCCCAACGGTGGACGATTCTAACTGCGGCGGCGAAGTCGTCTGGCGAGAGATTCCAGCTCTGAGAGGTCGTCGAAGCGGAGCTCGGCCTTGACCCCGTCTGCCGGCGCGGCGGACCTTGACGTCCTGTCCCAGGGCCGAGCCGAGCGCGTCCTCCGCCTCGGCCATCGCGGCGCGCTCCTCCGTCGAGATCCGCCCTCCCGCGGGAGCCTTCTTCCGGCCCGGTCCGGAGCCGGCCCGCCGCTCGGTGTCCCGGACGGACCAGCCCTCGGCCGCGGCCTGCTTGGCGAGCTTCGTCCGCCGGTCCTGGTCCGAGACCTGGAGGATCGCGCGGCCGTGGCCCTCGGTCAGCTCCCCGCGCTCGAGCAGGGAGAGCACGGGGTCGGGGAGGTCGAGCAGGCGGATCAGGTTGGAGATCGCCGCGCGGCTGCGGCCGACGCGGCGGGCGAGCTCCTCCTTGGAGATGCCGAGGTCGTCGACCAGAGAGGCGCAGGCCCGGGCCTCCTCGACCGGGTTGAGGTCCTCCCGGACCATGTTCTCGATCAGCGCCGCCTGAAGGCGCTCGTCCTCCGGCGAGGTGCGAATCACGGCGGGGACCCGGTCGATCCCGGCCTTCTGCGCCGCCCGCCAGCGTCGCTCCCCTGCGACCAGCTCGTAGCGGCCGTCGTCGATCGGGCGAACGATCAGCGGCTGCAGCAGCCCGACAGAGCCGATCGACCCGGCCAGCGCATCCAGGGCGGCGGCGTCGAACTTGGCGCGAGGCTGGTCGGGGTTCGGCTCGATCTGGGTGACGTCGAGCTCGCGCAGTTCGGGCCCGCCCGCCGAGCTCTCCGGCAGGATCGCCGCCAGCCCCCTCCCCATCCCGCGCTTGCGCTCAGCCATCCACCGCTCCGAGTGCGAGTACCTCGTCGGCGAGAGCGCGATACGCCTTTGAGCCCGAGGACTTCGGGTCGTGCGCCGAGACGGGAATCCCGTAGCTCGGAGCCTCGGCGACCCGGACGCTCCGCGGCACGACGGTCTTGAAGACTCTGGCCGGCAGGTGCTCGCGCAGCTCCCGCTCGACGTCCCGGGAGAGGCGGGTGCGGTCGTCGTGCATGGTGATCAGGACCCCGGCCATCTCCAGCGAAGGATTGAGCTCGCGCCGGACCAGCTTCAGGGTGTCGAGGAACTGCACCAGCCCCTCCAGGGCGAGGTACTCGGCCTGGACCGGCACGATCACCTTGTCGGCCGCGACCAATGCGTTGACGGCGACCGGGCCCAGCGACGGCGGGCAGTCCAGCAGCGTGTAGGCGAATCGCGAGCGGACCGGGCCGAGCCCGTCACGAAGCCGGGTCTCGTAGCCGTCGAAGCGCGGCAGCTCCACCGCCGCGCCCGCCAGGTCCACGTGCGCCGGGACTATCCACAGGTTGTCCGGGCCGGCGGGACGGGCCGCCTCGGCGACGGAGACCTCGCCCGTGAGACAGTCGTACGACGAGGGCGAGGAGTCCTTGGGCAGGCCAAGCGCAACCGTGGCGTTGCACTGGGCGTCGAGGTCGACGATCAGGGTCTGCTGGCCGTCGTTGGCCACGCAGGCGCCCATGTTGACCGCCGTGGTCGTCTTGCCGACGCCACCCTTCTGATTCGCGATTGCGTAGACGGTTCCCGATTCGAGTTGTTCGGGTTGGAGCTGTTCGGATCCGAACGGCCGCTTCGCCGCCATCCCGGGCCGGCGCGGCAATCCGTTCGGAGTCGGTCCATTCTTGCGGAGGAGGTGGATGTGTCGGCCGCGACTGCCCGGATAGGGCTCCACGGGCCGCACCTCGACCGCCTCCATGGCGAGCCGGCCCTCCGCGCGGGCCAGCGCCGCCTCCTCGTCCTCGGAGCGAGCGCCCTTCCAGGCGACGAGCACGCCCCCGTCCCTGAGCAGGGGCGAGGCGAGCTCGGCCAGGGTTGGAAGCCCTCCGACCGCCCGGGCGGTGACGACGTCATAGGCCTCGCGCCCTGCGCCCCGGCCCAGGCCTCTGAGCGCTCGCCGACGACGGCCGCGTTGGCGAGGCCCATGCGCTCGATCGCGCGACCGAGGAACTCGCACTTGCGCGAGACGGACTCGATCAGGTCGAAGCGGGAGTCCGGGAGGCATGCGGCCAACACCAAGCCGGGGAGCCCCGCGCCGCTGCCGAGGTCGGCGACGCGGCCGGCCGAGGAGCGGCTCGAGCTCCAGGCCGCTGAGCGAGTCGGCGATGTGGACCTCACGGGCCCGTCGCACGCTCGAGGCCGACACGGGCGCCCGCGGGTCGGCCAGCATCTCCAGGAGCGCCTCCAGGGCGGGCTCGGCGGCGGCCGGGACGGCGCTCAATCGGAGACGAGGGGCGCGACCACCACGTAGCGGTTGGGCTCGTCGCCCTCGCTGTAGGTCTCGATCTCCGGGCGGTCGCGGAGGTGCTCGTGCACGACCCGCCGGTCGTTCGAGCCCATCGGGTCCATCTCCACGGCCTGGCCGTGGCTGATCGCGTCCTCGGCGGCCAGATCCGCGCGGCGGCGAAGCGACTCTCCCTGGCGACGGCGGTACCCCGCCGCATCGACCGTGACGCGCTTTCGGTCCTGCCGCCCCCGGAAGGCGGCCTGGTAGCAGATCAGCTGGATCGCGTCGATCGTCTGGCCGTGCCGGCCGATCAACAGCCCGACGTCCTCGCCCTCGATGTCGGCGTGGATCTCCTCCTCGGCCTCCTCGACGGCCACGGACGCCTCCATCCCGAGCTCCTCGAGAATTCGCTCGAGAACCACCCGCACGCGTTCCGCCGGCGCCTCGGGCAGGACGGACGCCTGCGACTCTGCTCCTCCGTTCACCACGTGGGCAGTCTAGGCATGGCGGACGTGGGCGGGGCCCGGTCCCTTGCTACTTACGCCTCTTCGCTTACGGGGCGGAGGTGGAGGCGGCCTGGTCGCCCGGACCTCCTCGGGCGTCGGCACCGGCGGCAGCGGCCAGACGATCCTGATCACTCCCTGCTGCATCATCTGCCAGACGCCGCTGGCGATGAAGTAGACGGCGATGCCGGCTGGGGCGTTCGGGATCAGGAAGACGGTGACCAGCGAGAAGGCCCCGGCCATCAGGTAACGCTGGGAGGCGCCGCCGGTGGTCGGCGAGGGGTTGAAGAAGAGCAGGGCGAAGGTGGAGAGCACCGAGAGCACGATCAGCACCGCTGCCTACCGCGCCGGTCGGGTGCGTGGTCAGGTCGGAGACGAAGAGCCAGCCGGTGTTGCCGACCTCGTCCTTGAACTCGCTGCTGCGCAGCAGGGCGTAGAGCGCGATGAAGACCGGGAACTGGAAGAGGAGCGGGAGGCAGGCCGAAAGCGGGTTGACACCGTGCTCCTGGAACAGGGCCATCTGCTCTCGCTGCATGCGCTGCCGGTCGTCCTTGTACTTCTCCTGGAGCTCCTTCAGATGCGGCTGCAGGGCCTGCATCTCGCGCATGCCGTGCATCGACTTCAGGGTGAACGGGCAACACGACGATCCGGGAGAGCCAGGTGATCAGGACGATTCCCAGGCCCCACGCGAGGCCGACATCGTTGTGCAGCCACTTGAGGACGTCGTTGAAGACATCGCTCAGCGGCTGCAGGATGTCGGCATCGAGGAAGACTCCACCTGGATTCTACGTTGCAGATCGGCGCCGCTGGATCCAC
>CAWFOA010000013.1:0-173367 GCA_963817275.1 uncultured Solirubrobacterales bacterium
GATCGAGCTGCCGGGCCAAACGGGAGAGGACGTACTCGAGCCCCTCCGCACGGCGATGACCTAGGCGGGGGCGGGCCGAGCCGTGCAGCGACCGTTTCATCGACTGGCGATCGTCAATCGAGGCGAGCCGGCGATGCGAGTGATCCACGCAGTGCGCGAGCTGAACGAGGGCCAGCGTCGCGAGCCGATTCGCTTGATCGCCCTGTACACCGATCCCGAGCGAAACGCGATGTTCGTCAGGCACGCCGACGAGGCCTTCGACCTCGGTTCGGCGAGCTTCGTCGATCCCGCAGACGGCGGCCAGAAGAACCGCTATCTCGACTACACGGCGCTCGAGCACGCGCTTGTCGCCAGCGGCGCCGACGCGGCCTGGGTCGGTTGGGGATTCGTGGCCGAGCGCCCGCGCTTCGCAGAGCTCTGCGATCAGCTCGGCATCGTCTTCGTGGGCCCGGACGCGGCCGTCATGCGCCGCCTCGGCGACAAGATCAACGCCAAGCGGCTGGCCGAGGAGGCCGATGTGCCGGTGGCGGCCTGGAGCGGTGGACCCGTCGAGAACGCCGACCAGGCGCTTCGGCATGCGCAAGAGATCGGCTTTCCGCTGCTGGTCAAGGCGGCGGCGGGCGGCGGCGGGCGCGGCATCCGACGCGCGGGGGGCCCGGCCGAGTTGAAAGACGCGTTCGATCACGCCCGCGCGGAGGCCCTATCCGCGTTCGGGGATGGCACCGTGCTGCTGGAGAAGCTGATCACGCCGGCTCGGCACGTCGAAGTGCAGGTCATCGCCGACGGCCTTGACGGCGCCTGGGCCGTCGGGGTGCGCGATTGCAGCGTGCAGCGGCGTAGCCAGAAGGTGATCGAGGAGTCGTCGAGCCCGGCCCTCACCACCCAGCAGGAGCACGAGCTGGAAGCGGCGGCCGTGCGCATGGTGCGACGAGCGGGCTACCGGAGCGCCGCCACGGTCGAGTTCCTCTACCAGCCGGAGGAGCGGTCGTTCTCGTTCATGGAGGTCAATGCCAGGCTCCAGGTGGAGCACCCGGTGACCGAGGCCGTCACAGGGCTCGACCTGGTGAAGCTCCAGCTCCAGATCGCCGCGGGTGGGCGCCTCCAGGGCGATCCTCCCCACCCCCGGGGACACGCGATCGAAGCGCGCCTGAACGCCGAGGACCCCTCGCTTGGCTTCGCGCCCACGCCGGGCCGGGTCGAGATGCTGCGGCTGCCGAGTGGCCCTGGGCTGCGCGTGGACACCGGCGTCGGGGAGGGCGACGACATCCCCGCCGAGTTCGACTCGATGGTCGCGAAGCTGATCGCCTGGGGCGGCGACCGCGCGGAGGCGGTCGCACGGCTGCGGCGGGCGCTGCGGGACACGATGGTCGTGCTTCGCAACGGCACGACCAACCAGGGCTTCCTGCTTGAGCTGCTCGACCACCCAGACCTACGGGCCGGCGAGGTCGACAACACCTGGCTCGACCAGCTGCAGATCAGCGGCGAGGTAGGGCCGCCGCCCCACGGCGACGTGGCGCTGGTCCAGGCCGCGATCGAGACCAGCGAGATCGAGACGACCCTGGAGCGGGCGCGCTTCTATGCCTTCGCGCGTCGCGGCCGGCCGCGGGCGGAGGCGAAGGTCGGACGCACAGTCGAACTGCGCCACGGCGGCCACGGATACCGCTTCCGCGTCAGCAAGGTGGGTCCGCGGCTGTTCAGGGTGGAGGTGGATGGCGTCACCGCGGAGTGCGAGGTCGAGCGCCTCGATGCGTACGAGCGCCGCATCGTCTATCGGGGCGACGCCTACCGCACAGTCATTTCCCCTCAACGAGCGCAGCTCCTGGTCGAGGTAAACGGCGTTCCGCACCGGGTGTCGCGGGACGATCGCGGCTTCATTCGCAGCCTCGCCCCCGGTGTGGTTGTCTCCATTCCGGTCGCGCCGGGCGATGAGGTGGCGCGCGGCGAGGTTGTGGCCGTGATGGAGAGCATGAAGATGGAGAGCTCGCTCGTCGCGCCGTTCCACGGGCGCGTCCGCGACGTCCTCGCGCGGGCCAACGTCCAGGTGGACGCACAGGCTCCGGTGGTGCAGCTCGAGCCGATCGAGGGGGAGGATGAGCAAGATGTTGACCAACGCATCTCCTTCCGGAGCTCGGCAGAGCGCCCGCTGGACCGAGAGGCGGGTTGCATGGCGAAGCTCAAGCGGCTCGAGTGGCTGGTGTTGGGCTACGACGTCGCCGAAGAAGAGGCTCGCCGGCTCGCGGGCGAGCTCGACGCATTGTGCGGCGACCTTTTGGGTTGCGATCCGCGGCTGGTCCCGGGTGAGCACCACCTGCTCGACGTCTTCGCCGACCTGCGCTCGCTCACGCGGCGGCGTCACGACTCCGACGACCCCGAGGGCGATTGGCTGCGCAGCCCGCAGGAGTACCTGCACAGCTACCTTCGCTCGCTCGACCCAGAGGGGGAGGGGTTGCCACCGCGCTTTCTCGAATCTCTCGAGCGCGCTCTCCGGCATTACGGCCTTCATGGGCTCGAGCGCACTCCGGCGCTAGAGCGGGCCTGCTATCGACTGTTCCTGTCCCAGGAGCGAGCGGACACATCCCGGGCTGCGGTGACCGCGATCCTCGACCACCGCCTGGAGCGTGCCGAGTCCCTGGTGGGCAACGTCGGCAACGAGTTCCGCGCGGTTCTGGACCGGCTGATCGCGGCGACGGAGCACCGGGATCAGGTCGTGTCCGATCTCGCCAGGGAGGTGCGCTACCGCTACTACGACGAGCCGGTGATCGAGGCGGCCCGGGAGGAGCCCTATGCGGCGATGCAGGAGCAGCTTCGCGCGTTGGCCGAGGACCCGGAGCGCCCGGACAGGCACGCGAGGGTGCAAGTGCTGGTCGACTGCCCGCAACCGCTTGCGCCGCTGCTGACCGGTCGCATCGCCACCGCCGAGCCGAGGCTCCAGCGGATTCTCGTCGAGACAATGAGCCGCCGCTACTACCGCGTTCGCGAGCTCGAAGGCTTCGCTGAGACCGAGGTGAACGGGCGCGTCTTCCTCACCACCCACTACGAGAGCGACGGGGACTCCTATCGCCTTGCGGTCGCATTCATCGATCTCGACGAGCTCCGGGACGTCGCGCGAGCGCTGGCAGCTCACGCCGCCACGGCCCCGCCGGGCGCGGTTGTCGTGGCCGACATCTACGCCGCTCACTCCGCCGAGCCAGCCTCCCATGACGAGTTGGCCGCCGGCTTCGAGGCCGCCCTCGCTCAGGTCGAGTTCCCGCCGGCTGTGAAGCGAATCGTGCTCGCCGTTGCCGAGCCGCATCGCGGGCGGGGCATGTCCGCGGTCGACCTGTTCACCTTCCGGATCGCCGACGGCGGTCCGCCGACCGAGGACGAGTCGCTGCGCGGCCTGCACCCGATGATGGCGGATCGCCTGCGCCTGTGGCGTTTCGCGAACTTCTCGCTCGATCGATTGCCGTCGACCGAGGACATCTACCTGTTCCGGGGGATCGCCCGCGCCAACCCCAAGGACGAGCGACTCTTTGCGATCGCCGAGGTACGCGACCTGACCCCGGTGCGCGACGAGGATGACCGCGCCGTTGCCATCCCGGAGTTCGAGAGGATGCTGCTGGGGGCGCTGGACGCGATCCGCAGCTTCCACGCGCAGCAGCCCCCGAGGCGGCGGCCCCTCTGGAACCGCGTCGTGCTCTACGCCTGGCCGACGCTCGAGCTGAGCCCGGAGGAGATCCGCTCGCTGGTGACCCGCAACGCTCGCGCAACCGCGGCGCTCGGCATCGAGATGGTCCTCCTCTACGCCAGCGTGCCCGACGGCGCATGCAACGTTAGACCTCGGGTGCTGCGGTTCTTCAGCCCAACGGGAAGCGGCGTGGTGGTCGAGGTAGACGACCCGCCCACGAATCCGCTTCAGCCGCTTGATGAGCCCGCCCGGCGACTGATCGCGGCCCGGCGCCGCGGCAACCTGCACCCCGCCGAGATTGTAAAGCTCCTTGCCCCGGTCGCCTCTGATGCCGGCGCCGACCAGCCCTCCGGTGATTTCATCGAGCACGAGCTCGACGAGGACGGTCGACTGGTCCCTGTCGACCGCCCCCCCGCGACGAACCCGACCGGCATTGTCGTCGGCATCATGCGCAACCGCACGGAGCGTTACCCGGAGGGAATGCTGCGGGTGAGTCTCTTCGGCGATCCGACCAGGGCCCTGGGTTCGCTCGCCGAGCCGGAATGTCGCCGGATCATCGCCGCGCTCGATCTCGCGGAGGAGCTCCGGGTACCGGCGGATTGGTTCGCGCTTTCGGCGGGGGCGAAGATCGCCATGGACAGCGGCAC
The DNA here is from genome assembly GCA_963817275.1 of uncultured Solirubrobacterales bacterium. Taxonomy (GTDB): domain Bacteria; phylum Actinomycetota; class Thermoleophilia; order Solirubrobacterales; family 70-9; genus DASUPK01. Next base: position 4,315 of record CAWFOA010000013.1, read on the forward strand.
CGAGAACATGGACTGGATTGCCGCAGTGCTGCGGCGGATCGTCGAGTACACGCAGGCAGGCGGAGAGCTGAACGTGGTGATCACCGGCATCAACGTCGGCGCGCAGCCCTACTGGAACGCAGAGGCCACCATGCTCATGCACACCCGGGGCATACTGGTCATGACGCCCGACAGCGCCATGGTGCTTACCGGCAAGCAGGCACTCGACTACTCGGGGGGCGTCTCCGCCGAGGACAACTTCGGCATCGGCGGGTACGAGCGAATCATGGGCCCGAACGGCGAGGCCCAGTACTGGGCACCGGACCTCGGCGGCGCCTGCCGGCTGCTGCTGTCGCACTACGAGCACACGTATGTGGCGCCCGGCGAGCGCTTCCCCCGCCGAGCCCCCACCGACGACCCGGTCGATCGCGACGTCCGCGACGCGCCCCACTCCTGGCCCGAGTCCGATCTTCCGCGCGTCGGCGACATCTTCTCCGACGCCACCAACCCCGGGCGCAAGAAGCCGTTCGACATCCGCTCGGTGATGGCCGCCGCGATCGACTCCGATCACCCGCCTCTGGAGCGCTGGGCCGGCATGCGCGACGCAGAGACGGCGATCGCCTGGGAGGCGCACCTCGGCGGCTGGCCCGTGACATTGCTCGGGATCGAGTCGCGGCCGCTGGTGCGCTACGGGCAGCTGCCCGCCGACGGGCCCGACCGGTGGACGTCGGGAACGCTGTTTCCCCGCTCGTCGAAGAAGATCGCTCGCGCCATCAACGCCGCGAGTGGCCGCCGGCCGGTGGTCGTTCTCGCGAACCTATCGGGGTTCGACGGGTCGCCGGAGTCCATGTACGAGTGGCAGCTGGAGTACGGCGCGGAGATCGGGCGGGCCGTCGTTAATTTCGACGGGCCGATCGTCTTCTGCGTGGTCTCGCGCTACCACGGGGGGGCCTTCGTCGTCTTCTCCCAGCGCCTGAACGATGAGCTCGAAACGTCGGCGCTGGAGGGGGCGCATGCGTCGGTGATTGGCGGTGCGCCGGCGGCCGCGGTCGTGTTCGCGCGCGAGGTCGACAAGCTGACCGCCGCCGATCCGCGCATCGTTGGCCTCGACAAGCGCATCGAGGCGGCCGAGGGTGCGGAGCGCCAGGCTCTGCGCGGCGAGCGACCGGCCCTCTGGGAGGAGGTTCGCTCGGAGAAGCTCGGGGGGCTGGCCGACGAGTTCGACCGCGCGCACAGCGTCGAGCGCGCGGTCGCGATGGGCTCGGTGAGCCGGATCATTCCCCCGGCTTCGCTGCGCCCCTACCTGGTCGACGCAATCGAGCGAGGGATGCACCGCGCCGCTGACTCGGCTGCCTCCCCCGATGGCCGTGCCGGGCTGGCTGACCCGCTCGCTCGCTGACGTCCCGGCTGGGGACGGCTGGCTGAGCGCCCGGGAGCGGGCGGCGCTAACTGGCCTGCGGGCGGAAAGGCGCCGAGCCGACTGGCGCCTGGGCCGGTGGGCGGCGAAGGCGGCGCTCGCGGCGTGGAGCGGAACATCGATCGGCGAGTTGGAGATCGTGGCCTCCGACGACGGCGCGCCCGAGGCCTTCGTCGATGGCGAGCCCGCCGGTGCGGCGCTGTCGCTCAGCCATCGCAACGGGCGCGCGCTCGCGGTTGTGGCCGATGTCGATGTCGCGATTGGGTGTGACCTCGAGTCCATCGAGCCGCGCAGCGGGGCGTTCGTGAGAACGTGGCTCGCCCCGGCCGAGCGCGCCAGCGTGCTCGCCGCTGGCCGGGCTGGGCGCGCGCGTCTCGCCAACCTGCTCTGGACTGCCAAGGAGGCGGCGGCGAAGGCGCGGGGCGAAGGCCTCCGCTTGGACGTGAGCCAGGCGATCGTCTCGCTCGAGTGGGACACATCAAGTCACGGAGAGTGGCGGCCGCTCGGCGTACGTTGGGACCGCGAGGGTCTGACTGCGCACGGCTGGTGGTGCGAGGAGCCGAGCTGGATCTTCGCTTTCGTGAGCGAGCGGCCGACCCCGGCGCCCGTCCGCTTGACTGGACCTGGTCAACCTCCGGTCACAGCGGGCGCTCCACCGTTGCACCGGCCTCAAGCTGGACGACCTCGCCATTGATGCCGACCCTGATCGGATAGACGTCGGCTGGGCGTGCGCTGACCCTGATTCGGTCCTTCGTAATCTCGATCTCCAGGCCCCAGTGGCGCCGGTAGCGGATCCTGAACCTCAGCCCGATCATGTCCTCGGGAAGGCTCGGGCTCAGCCAGAGCACTTCCTCCCTCGTCTCTATCCCCGTGTAGGCGCGCTGGACGAGGTCGACCGTTCCGGCCATAGCGCCGAGGTGCACGCCCTCTGAAGTCGTGCCGCCTTGGGTGTCGAGCAGGTCGCTCTCGAGTGCCTCGGAGAGGAGCCTCCAGGCGCGCTCGCGATCGGAGCGAACCAGCACCCACGCGTGGACCACCTTGCTCAGGGTCGAGCCGTGCGATGTACGCGCCAGGTAGTACTCGACGTTCCTTGGGATCGTGTCGTCCTCGAACCGATAATCAAGTCGCTCGAAGAGCCTCCGCAACTCGTCCGCCGACAGCAGGTAGAAGAGCATGAGCGCGTCCGCCTGCTTCGAAGCCTTGTACCGGTTGGGGCTGTCTCCCTCGGCCTCGAGGATCCGGTCGAGCCGCTGGATGTTTCCGTACCTCTCTCGATAGCCCTCCCAATCGAGCTCCTCCAGCTCCTCGTAGCTCTCGAACTGGCTGATGATCCCGTTGTCGTGGAAGGGGAGAAGCAGCTTGCGGCTGATCTCGTCCCACCGCTCGAGCTCGTCGCGGCTCAACCTGAGCGTGTGCGAGAGCTCCTCGCGGCGCTGCTCGGGAAGAGCGTCGAGGACGTCGTGGGCTCGCCAGAGCACCCATGCCGCCATCGCATTCGTGTAGGCGTTGTTGTTGATACCGGGACGATCGGAGCCGGGATAGGCATCGTGGTACTCGTCGGGACCAACCACCCCGAGGATCTCGTACCGCCCGCGAGCAGGGTCGTAGGTGGCGATGCTCGCCCAGAAGCGAGCGATCTCGATGAACATCTCCGCGCCGTAGAAGGCAAGAAACTCGACGTCATTGGTTGCCTGGTGGTACAGCCAGACGTCGTAGGCGATCGCAGCGTTGATGTGTCGCTGGAGGCGGGAGTTGTCCGACGTCCAGCGGCCGGAGCGCGGGTTGAGATGGATCGTGGGTGTCAGCTCGGCGCCGTTCGAGCCGCTCTGCCACGGGTACAAGGCCCCTTCATACCCCAGCTCCCTCGCGGCCCAGCGGGCTCTGTCGAGCCGCCGGTAGCGATAACGGAGCAGCGTCCGCGTGAGATCCGGGAGGCGCAGGTTCAGGAAGGGGAAGATGAACAGTGCGTCCCAGAAGGCGTGTCCGCGGTACGCCTCTCCGGCCAGTCCGCGAGCCGGAACCCCGGCATCGACGTCGGCGGTGTGCTCCGAGATGCTCCCCAGGAGGTGGTAGATGTGGAGGTGCAGCTCGGTCGAGGCGGACTCCTCGTTGTCCTCGAGCTCGAGCGAGCAGAGATCCCAGAGCTCGTCCCAGCGCAACACGTGGTCCGAGAGCAGCTCGTCGAACCCCCCCGCGCGAACCGCCTCCCGGCGAGCCTCCAGGCCCGGCTCGGAGACCGCCGGCTCGCGCGACGTGAACAGGGCGACGACCTTCTCCGCCGCGACCTCCTCTCCCCGGGTCGCCTCCGACTGGATCTCGAGGCCGATCCATGCCGGCTCCTCGATCACGGTGGTCGTGACAGGGGCGATCTGGCCGTCACGCAGGAGCCGCGTGCGTGCGGCCTCGGCGACCCGGATGTGCGACTGGCTGGTCTCGGCCTCGAGCAGGATCGTCTCGGAGTCCCAAGGACCCGCCTCGACCGGCACCAGATGGCGGCTCGCGAGGCCCCGATAGCGAGCGACGCCGCCGTTGGACACCCGGCCGTCGAGCGCCGAGCGGAAGGTCACGCTGCCTGACCAGTTGACCGGAAGCAGGGTTGTCTGGAGCGCGGCGATGTTCGGGTTAGCCATGCTCAGGAACCGGCGCTCCGTCATCTCGGTCTCGCGGCCCTTGGCGTCTTGGAAACGCAGCCGTCGCGTGAGCAACGCGCGGCGCAAATCGAGTTCCTGACGGTATTCGGCCAGCCTGACCATGGCGACGTCGAGCCACTCGCCATCCTCGATCCGGAAACTGAAAGGGAGCCAGTTCGGCAGGTTGACGATTGACTCGTCCTCCACGTCACGGCCCGCCACCTCGCTGGTCAGCCTGTTGTAACAGCCGGCCGCATAGGTGCCCGGATAGTGGACGCCGTCCGCATCCGCCTCGGCCGCGGCGGCACGGCAGGCGAAGCGCCCGTTTCCGAGGGCGCAGAGCGCCTCGCGCAGCGGCTCTTGTGCCGGGTCGAAGCCTTCGTAGACCAGCGACCAGCCACTGAGGTCTGGTGCCCTCGCGACGACCGGCTCGCTCATCGGTCGTTTTCCGTCGTCGCCGAAACACGGACCTCACCCAGGTCGCCAACCAGGATGTCGGCGCCACGTTCCCGCAGCTCCTCGGCATGGCCACCGCGGTTGACGCCGATAACAAGCCCAAAGCCCCCGCGACGCCCAGCCTCGACGCCGGCAAGCGCATCCTCGACCACGGCGGCGCGAGCCGGCTCGACCCCGAGCCGCCGAGCCGCCTCGAGGAAGACCGCGGGGTTGGGCTTCCCTTTCAGCCCCAGCTCGTCCGCGTCCAGGCCATCGACCTTCGCGTCGAAGAGTTCGGCGACTCCCGCCGCTTCGAGCACATTGGAGCAGTTGCGCGACGCAGAGATGACTGCCGTCCGACACCCGCTTGCGCGAAGCCCGCGCAGCAGTGCGGTGGAGGATGGAAAGGAAGCGACCCCCTCTTTCCGCAACTGGGAGAGGAAGAGCTCATCCTTGAGATTGCCCAACCCGCATACGGTCTCCGCAGCGGGGGGATCGCCGGGGTCCCCGCGCGGGAGGGAGATCCCACGGGAGGCGAGGAACGACTCCACTCCGTCGTAGCGAGGCTTGCCGTCCACGTACAGGTAGTAGTCGTCTGCCGAGAACGGTTGTTGGTCCTCGCCCTCACGATCTGCCCAGTCCGCGAGGAACTGGTCGAACATCCGCTTCCAGGCGGCAGCATGGACTGAGGCAGTGTCGGTGATCACTCCGTCGAGATCGAAGATCACCGCATCGAGACGATCCATTCGGATCTCGTTCACCATGATGCACCCTAATGCTCCGGGTCAGGAGGCCCGGACTTCTGACCCGCGGAGCTGGACGGGCGCGCTGGGGGGACTTGGTGATGTAATTGGGTGCCAAGCGTTCAATCGGAGGCGAGCTCTATGCCCCAGATCCTCGGAGCCAACCCGGCGATGCGACGGGCCTGGCTTGAGCACAACACCGGGCACGCCATGGAAGCCACCGCGGAGATGGCGTTCGCGCCCGAAGAGGCCCGCGGGAACGTCGAGAACCTCGTGGGGGCGACGCAAGTCCCGCTCGGCATAGGCGGACCCATCCGTGTCAAGGGACAGCACGCCGACGGGCAGTTCTTCGTGCCCTTCGCGACGACGGAGGGGACTCTCGTCACGACCTACCAATACGGCATGCGGGCGATCACCGAGGCGGGTGGCGCCAACGCATACGTGCTGGCGGACGCGCTCGACATCACCCCCTGCTTCGTGGTCGGGACGACGCGAGACGCGCTCGCCCTTGCGAGCTGGCTTGACGAACATCTGACCGAGCTCCAGGCTCTGGCGGCCGAGAGCACGGCCCACGGCCGTCTGGTCGAGATCCGCCCACACGTGTTCGGCCGGCGCGTCTTTGCCCAGTTCGTGTTCGGCACGGGCGATGCAATGGGCCTCAACATGGTCAATCTCGCGGTCGATCAGATCTGCCGGCATGTCGCAGAGGCGGTGCCGTGCGAGCGGTGGTACCTCCGCTGCAACTACTCGAGCGACAAGAAGCCCGCCGCCATCAACCTGTTCCGGCCCTATGGCAAGGAGGTGGCGATCGACCTGACCTTGCCGGCGAGCGTCGTCGAGGCGCACCTCGGCGTGTCGCCCCCCGATCTGGTCGAGTTCGCGGCCTCCGGTCGGCTCGGCACCATGCAGGCGGGCGCGCTCGGGGCGAACGCTCACTTCGCGAACGGCCTGGCCGCCATCTATATCGCGTGCGGGCAGGACGTCGCGCAGATCGTCAACGCGAGCATCGGCTTCCTTGACGTCGAGCTGGTTGGTGCGGGCGACCTCTACGTGGCTGCCCGGCTGCCGAACCTGGTGGTCGGCACGGTGGGCGGTGGGACCAGCCTCCCGACGCAGCGCGAGTGCCTGGCCCTGCTCGGCTGCGACGGCGAAGGCACGGCGCGGAAGTTCGCCGAGATCGTGGGGGCGACCCTGGTCGCCGGCGAGCTCGCCATTTGCGCGGCGCTGGCCAATGATCGCTTCATCGAGGCCCATCGGCGGAACCGGCGGATGGCTGCCGTTGCCGAGTAGCTGCCGCGGGGGTCTTCGTACGTTTCTGTGAGACCGCTCGGATAGTCGGACGCCCGCTTTGCGGGGCGTTCATGGGCCGGGGAGGACTCGAACCTCCGACCTACGGATTATGAGCGCGTGGCCTAGCTGCCGCCGAGTCCAGCCGGTTCGGGATTCTTCCCGCTAATTCGCGGTTTCTGCGAAAACCCGTTCCCGCCGAGTGGGGTCGTTTCCGGTGGCTTGCGTTACCACCCCGTTACCACCCTGCGCCAGCTCGACGTCGAGATCAAGCGCATCGCCAACCCCGGAATCGAGCAAATGCACGTAGGTCGAGAGCGTGAACGCGGGCGAATGGTGGCCGAGCCAATGCTGTACCTGGACGGCATTTGCGCCGCGCTCGAAGAGCGCCGACGCGCACCAATGACGGAACGTGTGAAAACCGGCCCACCACGATCTCGTCGAGAATCCGGGCACCTATCTCAGCCATTGCTCTTGCCTCCTGTTGTCCAGGGATCGTCGGGGCGAATAGCCTTTCCCGCGCACCGCGGCTAGTAGCCCGGTGCCACGGGGCGGGCCGTCTGCAGCGGTGCCGCCCCACTATGTTGGGTCATAATCTTAGACACAGGCACGCGGCACCTACGACTTGCTCGGACTTGCTGAAGTCGGCGAGGCGCTCGGAGTCAGCCGCCGACACGCCGCCCGCGTCGTCACCCGCGAGGACTTTCCCGCCCCCGTGCACCGCGTTCGGGCGACACCGTTATGGGAAGGCCGCGAGGTGCGGCGGTGGAAGCGGGAGAGAGAGCCCCACCAGCGGAGGCAAGCGCGGTGACGGTAATCCAACCCGAGCTCACGGTCCTCATAGACGCTACGGTGGCGCCGCTCAATCATCGCGACGCAGGAGCCGGTCGAGTTCGGCATCCAGCTCGTCCTCGTCCTCGTCCTCTTCGCCCGGGTCCAGGCGCAGCTCTCTGGCGAGCGCGACGGCGGCGGTCACCGAGCCGTTCCGAGCCATCTCGGAGAGCAGCTGGAGCGTCTCCTCATGTGTGAGGACGACCTCGCCCGCACCCGTGACCTTCCCTTTCTGCCAGCGACCTTTACTCATCGGTTAAAACTCCCGGCTGTTTTCCCCAAGCGGCCACCCGGCGGTCTGCTGATCTCCGCGTTCTGCGCTCACACCCTCCCCTACCCCGCGGGATACTGCGTGTGCGATGTCGGAGGAGAACGTCGAAATCGTGCGAGCCGCCGGTCAGGCGTGGAATGCGGATGACAGGGATGCATTTCGCGAGCTGCACGACCCCGACGTGATCCTGAGGCCCCCGAACAACTGGCCGGAGCCAGGCCCCTACATGGGTCGGGAGGCAGTCATGGGCTTCTACAAGCGAGCCCGCGAAACCTGGGAGAACGCCGACACGCTTGAGCTGACCAGCGGCTTCAGTCACGCCGCCGACCGGGTTGTCGCCAGGTGGATCTGGCACGCCCAGGGGCACGGACCTGAGTCGAATTTGGAAGTAACGGCCATCCATACCGTTCGCAACGGCAAAATCCGCGAGGTCGAGTACTTCTGGGACCACGGCGAAGCCCTCGAAGCCGCCGGGCTGTCGGAGTAGGCGATGTCGGAGGAGAACGTCAAGACCGTCCGCGATGCGTTCGTGGCCTACAACCGTGGCGACCTGGATGCATTTCTGGACGAGTACTGGACGGACGACATCGACTACCGGGCGGCCGAGGGTGCGCTCGATGACCATGGCCCGATTCAAGGAAAGGACGCCCTGCGCGCCTTCATGCAGGACTGGCTCGACATGTTCGACGATTTCAGAGCCGAGCCCGTCGAGTTGATCGAGGCAGGAGAAGACAAGGTCATCGCGGTCGTGAGGATCAGCGGACGGGCCAAGCTGAGCGGCGCCGAGACGGATCTGACCTACGCGGAGTTCTGGACGCTCCGAGACGGGAAGGTCGCGTGGGGTCGCCAATACTGGACACGAGACGAGGCTCTCGAAGCCGCCGGGCTGTCGGAGTAGGGCCGAGGTCATCAGCACTCGAAACTGGCGAAGACCTGTAGGACGCTGCCGTTCTTCTGTCCTGTTGCCATCGACCACCTCTCGGGTCGTCGCTCCTACTGCGGTGATTCGATGGCTTCGCGTCTGCCTCGCCGGAGCTCTTCAGCGAGGCGCGATTGACAAATCTTACCCGCGACCTCGGCGGGGCGGATGAAGAGCAGGGCCGCCGAGGAGGTTTCGGCGAGGAAGGTGTACGGCGAACTAAAGGGCTGGCGCTACATCATCGCGGCAGCCGACGCGGCGCTCACTTATCGAGCTATCGAGATAGCGGGCGCCGATCCGGCGCTTCTGCCAGCGTTCCGAGTGGGAGATCTCGACCCAAGTGATTGGGTAGACGAGGGGATGTGGTTCGCGCAAGCCAGCGACCCCGATGCTTGGTGGGAGCACCGTCAAAGGTGGGACACACCCATGCCTGACGCCGGGTGGTCGAGCACTTTGATGGTGTGCGGCGAGTCCTGGGATCTTGCGCGGGACCGCTACTTGGAGACAGCGATTGGGCGCTCGCCCGAGGCTGAAGAACTCACCCCGGGACCATTCGACGACTAGGTGCCCGAGCTGATTGTGGTTTTGTCGAGTCCCGATAGCCCCTAAACGCCTAATTCATCGAATTCCAGGCAATAGGTGTTCGGTTTCAAACCGCCTCATCGCCTATCCCCCCAAGAGTTAAGGACGTACCCGCTACCTCGCTGTTCTTGGGATAGAGGCTGCCGGACCACCTAGGAACGTTGGGGTGCTCCGAGGCGTACTGCCCCCGGTGAAGGGAGCAGTCAGCCCAACGGTGCCGTCCCACTGAGGTATCGGGTATGCCGTCGGCTCGGAGACTCAAACGCGCCCAGGTCGTGCTTTGCCGCGTGGCACCGGGTGGATGCCTTGTCTCCGTCTGCCTCCGCTTGCGCGGACACGTACGGATCATCTGGGAGTGAACCCCTTCCGGCTCATCGGCGCCGGTTGCACAGATTCCACTCCTAATGAGGATGCGCGACGGTGCCTCGGGGGTCCACTCGGCCTACCGTCGCCGGCTGGGAGGGTTGGCGCGGCTCGTCTAGGCACCACCCCCGTGGTCGGGAATGGACCCCAATTGGACCCTCGTCGCGGCAACGGCGTCGCTTGGCCGGGACGCGATTGGTCTGACTTGCAGGTGACTTTGAGGGGTGAGCGACCGGACTCGAACCGGCGACCACCTGGACCACAACCAGGAGCTCTACCAACTGAGCTACGCCCACCGCGTGCCTTCAATCTAGCGTGGCCCGGGGCCGCGGATGCGGCCCCGGGTGCACGGCTCAGCCTCCGGGCAGGTGGGCCTGGAAGAAGGCGAGCGCGTCGGCCTCCCCGGCCGTCACGACGCCCGCGTGAGTGATGCCCGGGTACTTGGTGTATGTGACCTGATCGCCGGCGCCGACCAGCTCGCTGTTGAGTTGGTCCGTGTAGAACGGGAACACGGTCGTGTCGGCCGTCCCCTGCTCGAGCAGGATCGGGGGCGCCGTCCGGACCGCCGGGTTCATCGCCGCGAGCACCGGGTTGAGGGCGCTGAGGTCGGCGCCGGAGCGCTCGAGCTGGGACGGCGGGATGCCGCCGAGCTCATTGGAGGCGCTGAGCTGCGCGAGGCACTGGCTCTGCAGCAGCGGGTAGAAGCCGAGCACCTGATCCGAGAGGATCGCGTTCAGGTTGATCGCGCTCGACTGCGTGGAGGCGCCGTCGATGATCAGCGTGGCAAGCGCCGTCAGCGAGCTCGGGCTCTTCAGCGACGGCAGCAGCGCCGACTGGTCGAGGATGTGCGACGCCGGCGCGAACGCGACGGTGCCGCGGAGCTTCAGCTTCGGGGTCCAGTTCGCGGCCTCGCCGGCGGCGAACAGTGCGGACTGACCGCCCTGGGAGTGGCCGGCGATCAGGAACCGATTGCTGATCTTCGGGTCGAGCTGGCGCGCGGCGCTGACGATGTCGAGGACGCTGCGGCCTTCGGCCTCGCCCACCAGATAGGCGTGCTTGCCCGGCGTGCCGAGGCCCTGGTAGTCGGTCTGCAACACGGCGTAGCCCGCCTGGAGCCAGGCGTTCAGGTCCGGATAGATGTAGGAGATGTAGGGCTCCGCGGGTGAGGTGACGCTGTTGCGAGACGGCGCGCAGACATCCGCGACGCCGGTCGTCCCGTGCGCCCAGGTGATCACCGGCCAGCCACCCTTGGGCGGCTTGCCCCTGGGAATGCTGACCGAGCCGGAGACGGCGGTCTTGGCCCCCTGGGGCGTACGCGAGGTGTACAGGACCAGCTTCGTGTACCTGGCGTTCGCCAGCGGGACGAGGCCGGTCGCCTTGCGGGCCCAGATCAGGGCGCCGTGCTGTTTCGGCAGCTTCTTTTTCTTGGGCGGCTTGTAGAAGGCGAGGCCCTTCGGGCCCTTGGTGACCTTGGCGTGGGCCTTCCCCTTGGCCTTGGCGTCGGCCTGCTGCGCCAGGGCGGCGGACAACACCAGGCCCACCACGGCGACGGCGACGATGGCGAAGTTCTTCCAGACACGAACCGAAACGGCGTGGGCGGGCAACTCGTTCTCCTCTCTCGACCCGAGGTCCCTCCTCGGGATTCTGTCCCCATGAAGCTCCGGCAATCTAACCCACGCCGCTAAGGAGAGTTTCGGAGAGACGACCTCAGGCCCTGAATACCCCCGGCAGGACTCGAACCTGCGACATCCGGCTTAGAAGGCCGGCGCTCTATCCAGCTGAGCTACGGGGGCCGGCACGGGGAGCGTACCGCCGCCCCTCTCGCCCGATTGAGCGCGTACGTGCTCCCCAGAATTGGACGGTTGTCCTAATCAATTTCATGTAGCGCAAAATTAGGTATGATGCCCGCCGGTCTTCGAGTCTTACTCAGGGGTACACCGCGGGAAACAGGAAGGGACCGGCGCGCGGAGCCAAACGGGAGAGGCTCCTCGGGTCGGCCCTCCCTCCCGCTGCCTCAGGCTTGCAGCTATGGCTTGGCGGGCGTGGCGAACCAGTCGCAGGTGCTCGTGTCCGCGGTGATGTCCGCGAAGCAGTTGAGCAGCTCGGCCTCCTGCGCCGGTCCACCCGTGCCCGTGCTGCTCGAGCACTTCTCCGGGAGGAAGCCCGGCAGGGACTGTCCGGCGAGCGGGGCCTGCGGCGGCGTGCTGGTCACGCTGGCTCGATCGCCGTTCACCCCGGTGTTGTCGTGCCAGCAGTTGCCGGTGTTGCCCGTAAAGTCGTCCCACCAGAAATCCGTGCCGTTGGGCTGCTTGGAGCCGTCGGGGGCCACTCCCATGACGTTCCCGTAGAACTGGTTGTTGTACGAGGTCGACGGCGGGACCTTGGTCGGGTCACAGCCGGCGAGCTGGCTCGTGTCGACGCTGCCGCTGGGACCACAGACAAGCTGGTCCGGGACGCCGAAGAGCATGACGCCGCGACGCCAGTTGTCCCAGAAATGGTTGTTGCGGACGATGTTGTGGTTGCCGCCCGCGATCCACAGCCCGGTGCCGACCGGAACCGGCACGCTCGGGCTGAAGTCCGAGCAGCCCTGATTCGGGCCCATCGGTCCCGGCGTCTGCCCGGCCGTGCAGCGAGGCAGATAGTCGTTGAAGTTGTTCGAGTAGAAGTCGTTGTTCTCGATCAGGTCCGAGTCCTGCGGGAAGCCCGGGTGCCCGGGGGCGGTGAAGACGTCCGTCGAGAAACCCTGGGTGTTTCCGTAGAACTCGTTGTTGTGAATCCAGACGGCGTTGCCGTCGGTACCCGAGTAGCCGAGGGCGTTGTGGAAGCTGTCGCAGTCGCGCATCTCGGTTCCGTAGCGACGCTGGTCGGCTGGAACGGCATCGCCGAGGTCGGCTGAGGCGCCGGGGTAGAGGCCTGAGTCACCACTGCCCCAGGCCGCGCAATTCTCGATCAGCGAGTGGTCTGCGACGAAGGTGAGCAGGCCGTACTCGCCGGCGAACGCCATCTTCACGCGGTCGACCGTTGAGCCATCCGTTTCCGTGATGTAGACGTCGTGCTCATTGGCGTGGCGCACCTTGACGTTGTCGAGCACGAAGCCGTCGGCGCGGTCCGCCCTGATGCCGACGTCCTTCGCGTAGCGCGGCGGGTTGGGCCCGGGCGCCGAGTGATCGCCGAGCGATGGATCGCCGGCGTCGACCACGACGTCGTCGGGGCTGACGCCGGTGCCCTGGATCTGAAGATTGCAGCGAATGCATGGCCCGATGTCCGGGATGCCGTGACGGTCCACGGACGGCGGCTGCGGGGGCGGGTTCGGCCCGGGCTCGCGGCCGATCACCGCGATCAGATTCTGGTCGTTCGGGCACTGTGCCTGGTAGCGGTACGACACGGCGCCCGTTTCGCCCTTGTCGTTCGTCTCCTTGAGGTTGGCGCAGGACGGGTCATTGGTCGGCTTGGCCCTCGAGGCCGGCTCCGTGTAGGTGCCGGGCATGACCTCCACCCTGTCGTTGTTGTGCGAGGCCGTGACCGCCGCCTGAATCGAGTTGTAGTGGCAGCGCCGGAGGAGCTTGATGTTGAAGCGGCGCAGCTTCTTGGCGTCCTTCTTGCTGACCCGGATGGCAGGTTGGGAGGGGCGCAACTGGAAGCCGTTTGCTCGCGCCGACCTCAGGCCTCTATTGAGCGACTTGATCGACTTGTTCCTGGAGAGCTTCTTGACGCTGCCGTGCTTCCGCAGCTTCTTCTTCGGCACCTTTCCGCAAACGACCCGCGTCTTCCCAGGCTCCTTCTTCTTGAGCGCGCTGAAGAGGCTGCGGACGGCGGGGACCGATCCTCCGGCGGGCGGGTTGACCGACGTGTCGGCGGCCGGGTCGGGCCAGTACGAGGCCCGCTCGACGTGGGCAAGAGCGAGTGCGGGCAGCGCGATCAGCAGCCCGAGTGCGAATGCGATCGCCATCGATCGCCGCTTCCGGATCGTCGACTTCGCGGATCTGCTCGTCACTTTCGCCCCATTTCCTCTGCCCGTCGCCTATACCTAGAAATGCGTAGGCGAGCACTTTACCCAGGCGTGCATCAGCGTGTCGCAGTCGGCCCGAGCACTACGCTGCCTTGACAGTGCGTTCCGGAGAGGTCAGTTCGCTTGGGCAGGCGCGGCGGGAGTTCCTGCGCAAGGAGTCGCCCTGGGCGCTCGGCGCGGGCGTCCTGGCGCTGCTGGTGGTGCGGGCGGTGGTCGGGGATCTGAGCTGGCGAGACGCCGTCGCGGTCGCGGCGATGCTGGCCATCTACCCATTCGGCGAGTGGGCGATCCACGTCTACCTGCTGCACGCGAAGCCGGTCAGGATCCGCGGTCGCGAGCTCGAGACGGTGGCGGCCCGCGCCCACCGCGCCCACCATGGCGACCCGAACGACCTGGACATGGTCCTCCTCTACTGGTGGCAGGCGGCGTTCCTGATGGTGGTGGCGGTGCCACTCACCATCGGGCTGGGGGTCGGGATCGTGACGCTGATCGCGGGGCCGGTGCCCCTGGGCGCGATGGTCAGCGCCGCGATTGCCGGCTATTGCATGGTCTTCGTCTACGAGTGGACCCACTTCCTGATCCACACCGCGTACCGGCCGCGCACCGGCGCCTACAAGGCGATCTGGCGAAACCACCGTCTCCACCACTTCAAGAACGAGCACTTCTGGCACGGGATCACCAACAACCTCAGCGATCGGGCCCTGGGCACCAACCCGGATCAGCGTGAGGTGCCGAAGTCCGAGACCGCGCGAACGCTGGATCCGGCGCGTTGAGCCTCGACGAGCGCTGGATCCGCTCGCTGCACGTCGAGGCGATGCGGCACGCCGACCTGCACGCCGAGCATGACCCGCACGTGCTCTTCCAGGCCTCGACGATCGGGGCGCTGCTGGAAGGATCCTTCGAGGGCGACGTCAGCTTCGCCGAGCTCGCGGAGCACGGCGACCTCGGGCTAGGGACCCTCAATCATCTGGATGGCGAGATGATCGCGATCGACGGGCGCTTCTACCGCGCGGACATCGAGGGCAACATCTCCGAGGTTGCGGCGAGACGAGCGAACGCCGTTCGCGGTGGTCGCCCCGTTCGAGCCAGCGATCGAGTTCGACCTCGAGGGGTCCCTGGACCATGACCGGCTGCTCGCCGAGATCGACCGGAGGATCCCGGCCGACACCGCCTCCTGTGCAGTCCGTATCGATGGGCGCTTCGAGCAGGTCAGGGCGCGATCGGTCCCGCGCCAGGAGCCGCCCTACCGACCGCTGACCGAGGTGATGGGCGAGCAGCAGGTCTTCGAGCTCACCGGCGTGGACGGCACCATGCTCGGCTTCCGCTTCCCGGAGTACGCCGAGGGGATCGAGGTCGCCGGCTGGCACCTCCACTTCATCAGCGAGGACCGTCGGCGCGGCGGGCACGTCCTCGACTGCCGCGCCGAGACGGCGCACATCCAGCTCGACCCGTCGGGGGAGCTGCACGTCGAGTTGCCGCCGGGCATCGACCTCGCCGATCCTGCTGCGGCGAAGAGCACCCACGCGGCGATCGATCGGGTGGAGCGATCCGGCTAGTCGGGGCGCCCGGATTTGAACCGGGGACCTCTGCCACCCAAAGGCAGCGCGCTACCAGGCTGCGCCACGCCCCGATGCGGGCGAGTCTAGGGTGTCGCACCCGTGGCAGAGGTACTTCCGCTCCAGGCACTCCACTACGACCTCGACAAGGTCGGCGCGCTCGCCGATGTCGTCGCCCCTCCCTATGACGTGATCGACGAGGACCAGCGCGACGAGCTCGCCGGGCGCTCGCCCTACAACGTCGTCGAGCTGGACCTGCCGCGAGATCCCGAGGGCGGAGATCCCTATGAGCACGCCGCGACGCTGCTCGGCCGGTGGACCGACGAAGGAGCGCTGGTCCGCGACGCCGATCCCCAGATCTGGGCGCTGGAGCAGGACTACACCGCGCCCGACGGCTCGCGGCTCACCCGCCGCGGCTTCCTCGCGCGCGTCAAGCTTGCCCCCTACGGCGAGGGGATCCGCCCCCACGAGCGCACCCAGCCCGGCCCGAAGGAGGACCGGCTGCGGCTCACCCGGGCGACCCGACACAACCTCTCCCCGATCTTCGCCCTGCATCCCGGCGACGCCTGGCAGCACCTCGAGCCTGCGCTCGACGGGGATCCCTGGGGCGAGGTCACCGACGCCGACGGCACCACCCACCGCGTCTGGCGGGTCCCCGACCCGACCGTGCACGAGGCGATCGCGTCCGAGCTCGGGCCAGGCGAGCTGCTGATCGCCGACGGCCACCACCGCTACGAGACCTCGCTCGCCTACCAGCGCGAGGTCGGCGCCGGCGGCCCCGCCGACTACGTCCTGATGGCGCTGGTCTCGCTGGAGGATCCGGGTCTCACCGTCTTCCCCACCCACCGGCTGATCTCCGGTCTCGCGGACGACCCCGCCAAGCGAGAGGCGCTCGGCAACGGCCTGAAGGAGGTCTTCGACGTCGAGCAGGTGCCGGCCAACGACCTCGACCCGGGCGGCATCGAGGGCGTCGGGGTGTTCGGCTACATCGACGCGCACTCCCAGGGCAGCTTCAGGCTGCGCCTCCGCGACAGCGCTCTCCTCGACGACGCCCTCGCCGGCCGCTCCGACGCGTACCGCAGCCTGGACGCGGCCATCCTCGAAGAGCTGGTCCTCAAGGGAATCCTCGGGATGAGCACCGATGACATCGCCGCCAAGCGCGGCATCGGGTACACCCCGAACATCGGCGAGGCCCTGCACAAGATCGACGTCGGCGACTATCAGGCGGCTTTCCTGCTCCGCCCCACGCCAATCGATCAGGTCCGCGCGGTCGCCGCGGAGGGAGAGACGATGCCCCCGAAGTCGACCTACTTCTTCCCCAAGCTCCTTACGGGGCTCGCCTTCAACCCACTCGGCTAACCGGCCTGGCCGAAGGAGATCAGGTTCCCCGCGGGATCGGCGACGGCGATGCCCGCGAACAACACGTTGATAGCCAAGCCAGGCTCCCTTCCCCGATATCGTCGTTTACGTGGTCAAGATCTATACGAAGAAGGGCGACGACGGCACGACCTCCCTCTGGTACGGCGGGCGCGTGCCGAAGACCAATGCCCGCACGGAGGCCTACGGCTCGATCGACGAGGCCAACTCAGCGCTCGGCGTCGCCCGCGCGCTCTGCAAGGGCGACAACCAGGCGGACCTGCAGACGACGATCCTCTCCCTCCAACAGGACCTGTTCGTCGCCGGCGCCGAGCTCGCGACATCGCCGGAGGCCGCCGATCGCCTCCAGGACGGCATCAGCCGGATCACCGACGGGATGGTCGAGGCACTCGAGGTGGACATCGACCGCTACATGAACCAGGTTGACCTGCCGCCCCATTTCGTCATCCCCGGGGGGACCGAGCTCTCCGCGGCGCTGGACGTCGCCCGGTCGGCGATTCGTCGCGCGGAGCGGCGCGTGGTGCAGCTCCGCGAGTCCGATGGCCTCGCCTCCGACGCCGTCCTGCGCTACCTGAACCGCGCCTCGGACCTCGCCTTCGCCCTCGCCCGCTTCGCCGACGAGCCGAATCCGCAGATCTTCGAGGGAAGGGAGAAGAGCTGATGCTGAGCGCTGTCGCGCGCCGCCGCAAGGGCTACGAGCACGAGATCGAGATCCGCGAGCATCGCCTGATCGCCGACGAGCCGGAGGACGTTGGCGGCGGAGACCAGGGCCCGAGGCCGACCGAGCTGCTGGCGGCCTCGCTTGCCAGCTGCACGGCGATCACGATCGAGATGTACGCCGACCGCAAGGAGTGGGACCTGGGCGAGGTCGAGGTCGCCGTCGACTTCACCGTGGCGACCACCGACTCACCGGCGAAGTTCGACGTCCAGATCAAGACCGCAGCCGAGCTCAGCGACGACCAGCGCGAGCGGATTCTGGTGATCGCCGGCAAGTGCCCGGTGCACAAGGCTTTGATGGCGGACGATGTCGAGATCGACGACTCGCTCGAGCTGATCGAGGCCTAGCCGGTGGACCTGGGGCTCAGCGGTCGAGCCTGCGTGGTGACGGGTGCCAGCCGCGGCATCGGCCTGGCGACCGCCCGGATGCTCTGCGCCGAGGGCGCCAACGTACTGCTCGTGGCCCGCTCCGAGGACCGGCTGGTGGAGGCGGCTGACGAGTGCGCCGCCGCAGGCCAGGAGGCAGGCGGTCGCGCCGAGTCGCTGGTCGCGGACGTGACCGAGGCCGAGGCTGCCGAGCGCATCGTTCGAGAAGCCGACGAGCGCCTTGGCCAGGTCGACGTCCTGGTCAACAACGCCGGCACCGCCCGCCGGCGGGATCTCGACGACGTTCCTGACGAGGACTGGTACGCAGCATGGGAGCTGAACGTGATGGGGCCGATGCGCCTGATGCGCGCCGCCGTTCCCGCGATGCGCGAGCGTGGCTGGGGCCGCATCGTCAACGTCTCCAGCTCGTCGGGAAAGCGCCCCTCTGGCACCACGCCCGAGTACTCCGTGGCCAAGGCGGCCGAGCTCTCGCTGTCGCGGCTCTACGCCGACCGGTACGCGGCGCACGGCGTCCTGATCAACGCGATCTGTCCCGGCGCGGTCAAGTCAGAGCTCTGGACGGACGAGGGTGGCCTGCTCGACCAGGTGATGGAGATGGAGGGGCTGTCCAGCCGGGACGAGGCCGTCGAGGCCGCTGCCTCGGGTCGCCCGATCGGCCGGCTGGCCGAGGTCGACGAGGTCGCCGGTGCGATCGTCTTTCTCTGCTCCGAGCACGCCTCCTATACCTCCGGCGCGGCATGGAGCGTGGATGGCGGAGTCGTCCAGATCATCATCTGACCTGCGGGAGTCGCTGCTCCTGTCGCCCGGCCGAGGCCGAGCGGCTCGACGCCCACGGCCGCACCGACGCCGCCGTGCTGGTCCCGATGCACGGCTGGCCCGAGAACCCCGGCCTGGTCTTCACCGAGCGGCGCTCGGACCTGAACCGCCACGCCGGGGAGATCTCGTTTCCGGGTGGCCGCCGCGACGAGGGCGAGGAGCTGCTCGACACCGCCCTGCGCGAGGCCGAGGAGGAGATCGGGCTGTCTCGCGAGCGAGTCGAGGTCGTCGGCGCCCTGCCCCCGATCGGCACCTTCGTGACCAACTACAAGGTCCACCCATTCGTCGGGCTGATCGAGCAGGGAATGCGGTTCGAGCCGAACCCGGCGGAGGTGGAGAGCGTGCTGGTCGCCTCGCTCGACGACCTGCAAGCCGCGTACGAGAAGAGACGCCTCGTTCGCCGCGGCGTGCCGATCAAGACCGACACCTACCTGATCTCCGACAAGGTGATCTGGGGCGCGACCGCACGTATCCTCGGCGACCTCTTCCAGCGACTCGACCGGCCACTGCGATGAGTTTCGGAACGAGGAGGCGTCTATAGGGCATGAGCAAAGTGAGAGTGCACATCAGCGATTTCGCTGGACGGCTACGTCGCCGGGCCCGAACCAGAGCGACGAGAACCCGCTCGGCGAGGGCGGCGAGGAGCTCCACGACTGGATGCTCGAACTGAAGGCCTGGCGCGAGCCCCACGGCAGGGAGGGCGGCGAGGTCAACGCGAGCACCGCGGTCGCTCGAGGAGGCGGAGGCCAACATCGGCGCCGAGATCATGGGCCGCGGCAAGTTCGGGCCCCCGGGCGGCGGCCCCTGGGGCGACGACCCGTGGCAAGGGTGGTGGGGCGAGGACCCGCCTTTCCACATGCCGGTCTTCGTCGTCACCCACCACGAGCGCGAGCCGCTCACCCTGTCGGACACCACGTTCACCTTCGTCACCGACGGGATCGAGTCCGCCCTCGCAGCAGGCGCAGAGAGGCGGCCGGCGACAAGGACGTCTACATCGGCGGCGGCGCCGAGATCATCAACGAGTACCTGGCGGCCGGCCTGGTCGACGAGCTCGAGATCCACGTCGTCCCCGCTACTGCTCGGCGGCGGCGAGCGCCTTTTCGACGGAGTCGGGCCCGGACATCGAAGCTCGAACAGCTCCGCGCGGTCGAGGGCACCCGGGGTAGCGCACCTCAAGTACCGCGTCGTGAAGTGAGCGGGACGGCGACCGGCCGGCGGGCCGGCCGCCGTCCCTTCACTGCCTACGCGTCTTTCTCGATCGGCACGTCCACCAGGTTGCCCCACTCGGTCCACGAGCCGTCGTAGTTCTTGACGTCCCGCTGCCCGAGCAGCTCGTGGAGGACGAACCAGGTGTGGGCCGAGCGCTCGCCGATCCGGCAGTAGGCGATGATCGGGGTGCCGTTCTCGATCACGCCCTTGCCCTCGTAGAGCTCGCGGAGCTCGTCGGCGGACTTGAACGTGCCGTCCTCGTTGACGGCCTGGGCCCACGGCACGGATGCCGCACCAGGGATGTGACCGGCACGCTGCGCCCCCTCCTGCTCGTACCCGGCCATCGCGATCAGCTCGCCCGAGTACTCCTGCGGGCTGCGGACGTCGACCAGGTTGGTGCTCGAGTCAAGTGCAGACAGCACCTCGTCGCGCTTGGCTCGGATCGCGTCATCCCCGGCCTTTGCCTCGAACGTCGCCTCTGGATGAGACGGCACGTCGGTGCTGGTCGGGCGGTCCTCCGCGATCCACTTCTCGCGGGGCCCGTTGATCAGCCTGACCTTGTCGTGGCCGTAGTAGCGGAAGTACCAGTAGGTGTATGCGGCGAACCAGTTGTTCCGATCCCCGTAGAGCAGGATCGTGTGGTCGTTCGAGATGCCGCGGCTGCCCATCAGCTTCCCGAAGTCCTGGGGCCCGAGGAAGTCGCGCTTGACCTGATCCTGAAGATCCCTCTTCCAGTCGAATCCGATCGCGCCCGGGATGTGCGCCTCGGCGTAGAGCGCCGTGTTCTCATCCACCTCGACGATCCGGATGTCGTCGTCGTCGAGATGCTCGGCGACCCAATCGGTGTCGACCAGTACGTCGTTTGCGTAATCGGCCATCGTTCGCCTCTCTTGCCTGAATTGTCTAACTAGGTAATCCTGATCAGATTTTAGCCAATTACCTTGCCTGTGCCGCCCGCTCCTCGTAGCGGTATCGTTGTTATTGGGTATGGAGGCAGAGCACTACACGCCAACGACGCTCGATGCGATGGGGCAGGACAAGCGCCGTCAGGTCGTCGGCCATTCCTACGGCCCCTCCCGCCGCAGCCAGGTCATGTTCTTCGTCGCCGTCGCGGCGGTGCTCGTCGTCATTCTCGGCGGCTGGCTGATCCTGGTCGGGCTGTTCGACAAGCCGCCCACCCATTTCAAGGACGCCGCGCCCTGGTCAACCACGCCGGCCAACGCCGAGCAGGTTGCGCAGCAGAGCGCAAGGCCGGTGTCGCCCGCGACCCCCTGCGGAGAGCCCGGCAATCAGTATCCGATCCCGGCGCAGAGCCCCTGCGCACCGCCCTCGAAGGCGAACGCCTTTCAGGGCAGCTCAAACGGCAAGTAGCCCGGCCACCGCCTCCGCGCTCCGCCCGGCCCACCCGGGCTGATCCCGGCCGCCGGCCAGCAGGGCCACCGGGATGCGCCACGTCTCCCCCGCCCGCTCGACTATCTCCCGGCCCTCCGCCAGGAGCCGTTCGTCGACGGACCCGGCCGCCTCGTACGCGAAGCCCCGCACCGGGGTGTCCACCAGCTTCTCGAGGAGGCGCTCGAGCCGCGAGCCGTGGATCGCCGCGATCGCGTCCGCGTCACCGGCGGCAGAGCCCAGCAGCCAGACCACCACGGCGACGTCGGCGCAGAGATCGAGCACCGTGCCCGGCCGGTCCGGGTCCGCCTCGGCCGGCTCGAAGCCCGCCGCTTCGATCGCGGTCAGCCCGGTCCGCTCCCTGCTCGTCCCGCGCACCTGCCAGCCGAGCGCCGCGAGCTGGGCACCAAGCTCACGGCCGCGGCAGCCGCAGCCGGCGATCAGCGCGCGGGCCAACTACTCCTCGTCGCCCTGCTGGGCGAACGGGCCGCGCCCTCGCGCCCGGATCGCCTGATCCTCGCGCGCCTGCCGCTCCACATCCGCCTCGGTGATCTCCTTCGCACCCCGCTTTCTGCGTAGGGCGTTCTGGGCATCGATCATCTGCCGGACGTCGTCGACCTCGTTCTGGGCTTCCACCTCGGGCGAGCGCGTCGGCTTCCAGTCGAGCAGATCGGCCACGCTGTGGCCCTGGAAGGTGCGGGCGAGCACGACCATGATCACGAAGAGCAGGACGAGAAGCCCAAGCGTTAGGGCAATGAAGACCATCTCCCACGGTTGAGGCTACCGCTACTCTCATCTGCCGTGCCAGAGGCCCTGATCATCGACGCCCTTCGCACCCCGATGGGCGGCTACCGCGGCGGCCTCTCCCGGATTCGGCCCGACGACCTCGCCGCCCACGTGATCTCGGCGGCGGTCGAGCGCACCGGCCTCGATCCCGAGCGGATCGACGACGTCTACATGGGCGCCGCCAACCAGTCCGGTGAGGACAACCGGGACGTCGCTCGGATGGGCGCGCTGCTGGCCGGGCTGCCTGTCGACGTGCCCGGGGTAACCGTGAACCGGCTCTGCGCCTCGGGCCTCGAGGCGGTCAACGGGGCTTCCCGGGCGCTCCGGCTCGGCGAGGGACGGCTCTACCTCGCGGGCGGCGTCGAATCGATGTCTCGGGCTCCCTGGGTGATGCCGAAGCCTGAATCCGGACTCGCCCGAGGCGAGCAGACCCTCTACGACACGACGCTCGGCTGGCGCATGATCAACCCGCGGATGTCCGAGCTCTACTCCACGGAGTCGATGGGCGAGACCGGCGAGAACGTCGCCGAGCGCTACAAGGTTTCGCGCGAGCAGCAGGACCGCTTCGCCTTGCAGAGTCATCAGCGCGCGGTCACCGCCCGACAGGAGGGGCGTTTCGATGAGCAGATCGTGCCGGTCGAGGTGCCGCCAAAGAGCCGCCGCGACGAGCCCACGACCATGTCGGTCGATGAGGGACCGCGAGAAGACACCTCGATGGAGAAGCTCGCCAAGTTGAAGCCGGCATTCCGCGAGGGCGGCACCGTCACCGCTGGGAACTCCTCGACACTCAACGACGGCGCCGCCTGTTTGGTGCTCGCCAGCGAGGAGGCGGCCCAGGAGCTGGGCCGCGAGCCGATGGCGCGCATAGTCTCGATCGGCGTCGCCGGCGTGGACCCGGCCTACATGGGGATCGGGCCGATGATCGCGATCCCCAAGGCTCTCGAGCGCGCGGGGCTCGAGCTGGATCAGATCGACCTGATCGAGCTGAATGAGGCCTTCGCATCCCAGGTGCTGGCGTGCGCCGAGGGCCTCGGCATCGACGAGGATCGCCTCAACGTCAATGGCGGCGCGATCGCCCTCGGCCACCCGCTGGGCTGCTCGGGCGCACGGCTGATGACCAGCCTGGTCTGGGAGCTGCGTCGCCGAGGAGGGCGCTACGGGATCGCGACCCTGTGTGTCGGCGTCGGGCAGGGCGTCGCGACCGTGGTCGAGGCGCTGTAGCCTCGCGTTCGA
Organism: uncultured Solirubrobacterales bacterium; assembly: GCA_963817275.1. GTDB lineage: Bacteria > Actinomycetota > Thermoleophilia > Solirubrobacterales > 70-9 > DASUPK01. The sequence goes on from CAWFOA010000013.1 coordinate 27,251, forward strand.
TGCCCTCGCCGGAGCTGACCAGCGTCGATGGCCGGATCGTGCCCACCTCGGAGGCGCGCGTCCCCGCCTCCGACGACGGCCTGCTGCGCGGCGACGGGGTCTTCGAGGTGATTCGGCTCTATGCCGGCAGGCCGTTCGCCCTGTCGGAGCATCTCGACCGCCTGGAGCGTTCCGCGGCAGCCATCGAGCTCCCGGTGGAGCGCGAGCCTCTCGAGGCAGAGATCTCGGCCCTGCTCGCCGAGTTCGGCGACCACGAGGGGCAGCTCAGGCTGGTCCTGACGCGCGGCGGCCGGCGCCTCGCCTTCACCGAGAACCTCCCGGCGCGAGGTGAGACCGTCCGGCTGGCGACCGTCACCTACTCGCCAAGCGTGATCCTGAACGGTGTCAAGTCGCTCTCCTACGCCGCCAACATGGAGTCAACGCGGTTGGCCCAGGGTCAGGGGGCGGACGAGGCGGTTCTCGTGCGCCCCGATGGCGTCGTACTCGAGGCCCCGACCTCGTCCGTCTTCTGGGTCTCGTATGACGGAGTCCTGCTCACCCCGGCCATCGACGTGGGGATCCTCGAGTCGATCACGAGAGATCGAATCATCCGAGAGCTGCACGTCGAGGAAGGGGCCTTCCAGATCGAGGACCTCCGCGGGACCCACGAGGCGTTCCTGGCGTCCACCGTCCGCGAGGTGCAGCCGGTTTCCGCGATCGATGGCCGCGAGCTGCCCCAAGTGCCCGGCGAGCGGACTCGCGAGGCGGCCGAGTCATTCGGCTCGGTGCTGGCGCGAGAGATCCAGGTCTCAACCTGAGGTTGTCCTGAATCGACGCTGAGCCGAGCTTTGGACTTTCAGTTGACAGACGAGCAGCGCCTGATCGCCGAGACCGCGCGCGAGTTCGCCGACAAGGAGATCGCCCCGCGGGTGCGCGACAACGACCGCGCCGGCCGCTTCGACCGCGAGCTCGCCTCGATGCTCGGCGAGATGGGCTACCTCGGCGCACCGGTCTCCGAGGAGTACGGCGGCCGGGGCCTGGACTACGTGAGCTATGCGCTGATCGTTGAGCAGGTCGGACGCGTCGATTCCTCGGCGCGCACCGTCGTCTCCGTGCAGACCTCACTCGTCGCCGGCTCGATCGAGCGCTGGGGCACCGAGGAGCAGAAGCGGCAGTGGCTGCCCCGGCTCTGCTCCGGCGAGGCCCTCGGCTGCTTCGCCCTCACGGAGCCGGATGCCGGCTCCGACCCGGCGAGCATGCGCAGTCGCGCCACCAAGACCGACTCCGGGTGGACGATCACGGGCAACAAGATGTGGATCTCGATGGGGAACGTCTCCGAGGTCGCTCTGGTCTTCGCACAGACGGACCCCGAGCAGAAGCACAGAGGGCTCGCCTGCTTCCTGGTCCCGACGGCGACCGATGGCTACAGCGCCCAGGAGATCCACGGCAAGCTCGGCCTGCGCTCCTCCGACACCGCGGAGATCTCACTCGACGAGGTGCAGGTCCCCGATGACGCCCTGCTCGGCGAGGTCGGTGACGGCTTCAAGATCGCCATGAGCTCACTGGACAACGGCCGCTACAGCGTCGCCGCCGGCTGCGTCGGGATCTGCGACGGCTGCGTCGACGCCTCCGTTGCATACGCGAAGGAGCGCAAGCAGTTCGGCGTCCCGATCGCGAGCTTCCAGCTCGTCCAGGAGCTGATCGCCGACATGATCGTGAAGCGCGACGCTGCCCGGCTGCTCGTCTATCGCGCCGGTGGCCTCAAGGATCGCGGCGAGCGCAACACGGTCGAGACCTCGATCGCGAAGTACTACGCGACCGAGGCCGCCGTCGAGTGCGCCAACGCCGCCATCCAGGTGCACGGCGGGTCCGGCTACGTCGACGACTACCCAGTCGAGCGCTATCTCCGCGACGCCCGCGTCACCACCCTCTACGAGGGAACCTCCCAGATCCACAAGCTGATCATCGGGCGGGACGCCACCGGGATCAACGCGATGGTCCCGCCGACCATCTCGGAATGACGGTCGAGCGAGTCGGCGTTGTCGGCGCGGGGACGATGGGCGCGGGAATCGCGCAGATCGCGGCGCTGGGCGGCTATCGCACGGTCATCTACGAGCTGGACAGCAAGGCGCTCCGCAACGGCCTCGAGCAGCTCCGCACCGCCCTCCGCCGCGGGGCCGAGCGAGGCCGGTGGCGCGAGCAGGATGCGATCGACGCCCTCGAGAGGGTCGAGACCGACACGATCGTCGAGGCCCTGAAGGAGTGCGACCTGGTGATCGAGGCGGCGCCGGAGGATCTTGACCTGAAGCGGAATCTGTTCGAGCGACTCGCCTCGGTCTGCGGCCCGGACACCGTGCTCGCCACCAACACCTCTTCCCTGTCCGTCACCGCCATCGCCTCGGCCATCCCCGAGCCCGCCCGGATCGTCGGCATGCACTTCTTCAACCCACCGGCGCTGATGCAGCTCGTCGAGGTGGTGGCCGGCGACGAGAGCGGGGAGCCGGCGCTGGAGCTGACCACCGAGGTGGCGAGGGGAATGGGCCGGACACCGATCCGCGCCCGGGACTCCGTCGGCTTCGTCGCCAATCGCTGCGTGCGGCCGTTCTTCCTCGAGTCGCTGCGGATGCTTCAGGAGGGGATCGCGCCACACGACGAGGTCGATCGCATCGTCAGGCTCGGCGCCGGGCTGCGGATGGGTCCCTTCGAGCTGATGGACCTGATCGGTATCGACGTCAACTTCGCCGTGGCGAAGTCGTTCTGGGAGCAGTCGTTCGGCGAGCCGCGCTGGCGGCCGACCACGATCCACGAGCGAATGGTGGCCTCGGGCAGGCTGGGCCGCAAGACGGGCCGCGGCTTCTACCTCTACGAGAAGGACACGCCGCACCGCCCACGCGATCCCGACATCCCGGGCGAGCGGCCGATCTTCGACGAGGATCAGCTGCTGGAGGTCGCGGGAGAGAACGCCCCGGGGGTCCTCACCCGCCTCGGCGCCACGATCGCCAACGAGGCCTGCTTCGCGCTCGGCGAGCGCGTTGCCGCCGCGGATGACATCAACACGGCGATGCGGCTCGGCTACAACTGGCCGATCGGGCCTCTCGAGTGGGGGGAGCGGCTGGGATGGAGCCGCGCACTCGGCGTGCTCGAGGAGCTGCGTGAGCTGCGGGGCGAGGCCTACCGGCCGGCGCCCGCCTTGCGCGACTTCGCGTCCTGAGCCTCGGCGATGGCCTCGAGGTCGAGCCCGAGAGCGGACGCGCCGATGCCGCGGAAGAACGTCGTCACCATCGTGGTGTAGAGCTCCTCGCTGAGACTCGGCTCGACCAGTCGGCCGATGAAGAACCCGTCGACCATGAAGTGGAGCATCAAGGCCACGTCCTCGTAGGGGAATGGCGGCTCACCGGGAAAGTCGGACGCCCACGATCGAATCACCTCGGCGATTCGATCGCGCATGGCTCGATTCCGGGTGGCGAGCTCATCACGGAAGTCGGGGTTGCGCGCGGCGTAGGTCGTGAACTCGAAGTAGAGCTTCGGCCACTCCGAGTCCGCCCAGGCGAAGCGAATGAAATCCTCGGCGGACTTTCGTACCTCCTCGGCCGCCGCTTCCTCACCCGGGAGAGTGGCCTCGAGGCGCTCGAGCTCGGCGGCGTACCTCTCGTCGAGCATCACCAGGAAGAGCTCCTCCTTGCTCTTGAAGTTCGCGTAGAAGGCTCCCTTCGTGTAGCCGGCGTCGGTGGCCACGTCCTCGACCGATGCCTCGGAGATGCCCTTGCGGCAGATCAGCTTCGCCGCTGAGGCCAGCAGCGACGAGCGGGTCTTCGCCTGCTTCTCCTTGCGACTGAGTTGCGTGCTCATCGGGCGCCGCCGGCGGTGACTTGGCTGCCGAGCCCGAACCCGAGGCGGTGCGGAATCGACTCCAGCATGCTCGAGAGCCGGCCGGCCCGCCGGTTGAGCTCCGTCGCCCGCGCCGCCACGGGCTCGGTGACGTTCTTGAGCCAGTGCAGGCGGCGCTCGCCGACGCTGATCGCGCGCAAATCCCCCGCGGCCGCGAGCGTCGCCTCGCTCACCAGCACCTCGCCTCCTCCTGCGACCGAGCAGAGGCGGGAGGCGACGTTGACCGCCCGCCCGTACCAGTCGCCCTCGTGACCGACCGCAGAGCCGGTGTGGACGCCGATCCGGAGCGGGGGGAGAGCCGGATCGGACTCGACGTCCTCGACGAGTTGCAGGGCGAGCAGAACCGCCGGAGAAGGATCGCCGCAGCGGATCATCGCGGCGTCTCCCATCGCCTTGACGACCTCCGCGCCGTTGGCCGCCGCCGCGGCGCGGACGTGGCCCTGGAGGCCGGCCGCCACCGAGGCCGCTCGCTCGTCGCCCTCGGAGTCGGTCAGCGCGGTGAAGCCGACCAGGTCACAAAACAGGAAGGTGTGCTCCTCCGTGCTCACCGGGGCGCCGCGAGCACCTCCGCCCCGCGGTTCGGGACGTTGGTGATCGTGCTCCTCACCGAATGCTCGGGCTCGCCCACGGGCCGCAGCCTTCTCCGCGCGACGAGCTCCCTGAGCACAACGGCCATCTCGAACTCCGCGAAGGCCGCGCCCAGGCATCGCCGGACGCCGCCGCCGAAGGGGATCCATGTGTAGGTGCCTGCCGGCTGCTCGATGAAGCGCTCCGGCCGGAAGCGCTCGGGCTCCGGGTAGATGTCGGGCCGGCGGTGGACGAGGTAGATCGAGGGCGCGACGGAGACGCCGGCAGGGAGCAGCCGGCCGCCGATCTCCATCGGCTCCACCAGCTTGCGAAGCACCAGCGCGATCACGGGGCGGAGCCGCAGCGTCTCCTTGATCACGGCGTCGAGGTAGGCGTCGTCCCCGCCCGCGACCTCCGTCTCGAGGCGCTCGAGCTCCGCGGGATGCCGGGCCAGCAGCTCGACGGCCCAGGACAGCGCCGTCGCAGTCGTCTCGTGTCCCGCGACCAGCAGCGTCATCAGCTCATCGCGCAGCTCGCGGTCGCTCATCGGCCGTCCGTCCTCATGCCTGGCCTGGAGGAGCAGCGAGAGGATGTCGTCACGCTCGGCGAGGTCAGCCGCGTCGCGACGCGCCGCGATCTCCTCGAACAGCAATCGGTCGATCCGCTCCATGTTCCGGCGGAACGGCGGGAAGCGCCGGAGCCGCTCGGGGCCCAGTATCACCATGAAGACCGCCCGCCTCGGGTTGCCGAGCAGGTTGAGGGTGCGGCGGAGCTCGTCGCGGAGTCGCGTCAGCCTCTCCCCCTCATCGACGCCGAAGACCGCGCGCAGGATGATCTCGAGCGTTACCGCCTGCATACGGGGACGCATTTGCACGGGCCGGTCCGTCGGCCAGCGATCGATCTCCTCCGCCGCGACCTCGGCCATGACCTCCTGGTACGCCTGCATCCGCTTGCCGTGGAACGGCGGCAGCATCAGCTTGCGCTCCTTCATGTGAGCAGGCTCGTCGAGGAGGAGAACCGAATGCTCGCCCAGCACCGGCAGGAGCGCGATGTTGGCCTCGCCGGCGTGCAGCAGCCGCGGGTCACCGGTGAAGACCTGCTTGATCGCCTCGGGGTCGGAGACGAAGACCCAGGTCCCCTCGTGCGCCATCCGGTAGGTGAACATGTCGCCGTAGCGCGAATGGCACTGATCGAGCGTCTCTAGCGGCCGGCGCCACCAGCGCTGCGTCGAGCGGAGGAGGGACCAGTCAGGTCCGGGCGGCAGCTCGGGGCTCCGAGCGGTCGAGGCGCTTGCGATGTCGGCCGTCGCGACTTCCATTCACATACCCGGTGGTATCTGATCAGATACCGCTCGGTATGTCAAGTGGGACCCAGAGACCGATGCTGCAGTAGAACGCGAACCGGTGCTGGTCGGGACCTTATCCGCGGCTGGGCGGGTGCGCGCCGGTTCAGGCGGAGGCTAGGAAGCCTCGACGGCCTCGACGATGGCGCCCGTGTTCTTGCCCCAGTGCTCCTCGGGGTCGGGCGGCATGTCGCGCAGGTACCACTCGGCGTCCAGGGCGCCCTTGGTCCCGCTGCCGGCGGCGGTGACCGCCTGGCGATAGGTGTGGTCGACCAGGTCGCCGATTGCGAAGACGCCGGCGAGCTTGGTCTTGGTGGAGGGCTCGTCGACGATCACGTAGCCCTCGTCGTCCAGGTCCACCTGGCCCGCGACCAGCTCGGAGCGCGGCTGGTGGCCGATCGCGACGAAGGCTCCGCCGACCTCGATCTCCGTCTCGTCGCCGGTATCAGCGTTCTCCAGGCGGATCTTGGCGATCTTGCCGTCGTCTCCGGCGACGAACTCGAGTGGCTTGTAAGGCGTCAGGAAGTCGATGTTCTCCTTGCCCCGCGCGCGCTCCTGCATGATCTTCGAGGCGCGGAACTCGTCGCGCCGGTGGACGATCTTCAGGTTCTTGGCGAACTTCGAAACGAAGATGGAGTCCTCCATCGCTGAGTCGCCGCCGCCGATCACGGCCACGTCCTCGCCCTTGAAGAAGGCGCCGTCGCAGACGCCGCAGGTGGAGACACCGCGGCCGCCGAGCTCGATCTCGCCGGGGATGCCGAGCCGCTTGGGCTCAGCCCCCATCGAGAGAATCACGGCCTTGGCCCGGTAGGTGTCCTTGCCGATCTTGACGGTCTGGATGCCTCCGTCGGTCAACTCGACCTCGGTGGCGTCGTCGGTGATGAAGCGTGTGCCGAAGCGCTCAGCCTGGGCGCGGAACTCATTCATCATCTCCGGGCCCATCACGCCCTCCGGGTAGCCCGGATAGTTCTCGACGTCGGTGGTGTTCTGCAGCTGCCCGCCCCACTGGAAGCCCTCGATGACCAGGGGCTCGAGCTCGGCGCGGGCGGCGTAGAGCGCCGCCGTATAGCCGGCGGGGCCGCCGCCGATGATGATCAGGTTTTCTACCCGCTCGCTGTCAGTCTGGGTCTCGGCCATTTCGGTCCTTTCGGAGCCTACCCATGGTCTCGGGTGGAGGTCCTTACTTCACTTTTTATAGTAGCGGCACCCGACCGTTTGTTACGACCCTGCAGCCGCCGTCTCCGGCTTCCCGACGCTGATCGGCTCCGGCTGCTCACGGCCCTCGCTCTCCCAGCGGTTGACGGTCTTGCGGAGCTGGAAGAAGGCGACGATCCCCGGCGGAATCGGCAGCCAGAAAGCGATCACCCGGTAGGTGAGCACGGCCGCGAACACCTCAGCGCTCGGGACGCCGAAGAGGACGAAGGCGCCGATCATCCCGGCGTCGACGGCCCCGACGCCGCCCGGCGCGAACGGGAAGAGGTTGGCGACCATGCCGAGGAAGAAGCCCTGGATCACGACCCCCAGGGGGACGGAGACGTCGAAGGCATGGAAGCTGGCCCAGAGGATCGCGATGTTCGCGCCCCAGAACCCGATCGCGCCGCCGAACGCCAACGCACCGGCGCTGGGATGGCGGACGAACGCGATGGCGGTCCGGGTCCCCTGCGCGAAGGTGGCGGGGGCCGTGGCGAGCCGCCTGGCGATCCTGCCGAAGCGACCCGAGGTGTGACGCTCGATCCTGCGCTCGAAGTCGTCGGGGAGAAGGGCAATCAGCAGGCCGATCACGATGGCAATGGCTGCCAGGGCCGCGGGGATCACGGTCCCTGAGAGCGGCGCCTCTCCGGAGAGGACGCCGACCCGCAGCAGCACCCCGAAGACCACCAGCGCCAGCAGGTAGACGGAGTAGAGGACGACCAGGAACGCGACCATGCGGCAGACCGACTGGCGGCGCTCCATTCCCGCCTTGCGCAGTGCCCAGTAGGTGAGCAGGATGCCGCCGGCTCCGCCTGCGGAGAAGAGGCGGGTGGCCGCCAGGCCGGCCATGGTGATCTGGTAGCTCTCTCCCCACTCCAGATGGATCACCTTCTCGCCGACGACGCCGCGGAAGAGCGCGACGTAGGCGGCGAACATCGCGATGCAGAAGACGACCCCGAGGGCGATCCAGAGCGGGTTCCCCTCTCCGATCTTCCCGAGCGCGTCCTGGAGGTCGAACAGCCTCGGGATCAGGACATAGATCGCGACCAGCAGCAGGACGACGGCGACGGCCGTCTGGATCAGCCGCTTCGGGTCGGCAAAGAAGCTCGGCTCAGCCTCCGCGACAATCTCGCGGGCCGTTTCCTCGTGTTCTGAAGCGCTTTGCGGGCGCTCCTCCCTCACACGAGCAATCTTCGCAAAGGGCGCTACCCGGTCGCGATGCGCTCGAGTTGCTGCAACCCCCTACTCACGGCCTGCGCCACCGGCTCGGCATACCGCTCTCCCCTGCGGATCGCGACGACGAGGGCCGCGCCCGCGAGCAGGTCGACCACATAGTGCTCGCCGAGGTAGACGAGCGCGAAGCCGAGCGTCCCGGCGTAGGCCCATCCGGCGATGCCCTCGCGCACCCCCACCTCGGAGAGCAGCAGCGCCGCCATCAGCGAGGTCGCGAAGTGAAGCGACGGCATCGCCGCCCAGGGGTTGCCGCCCAGCGCGTCGTACAGCACCGGCCAGGCCTTGCCCCACTCCTCCTCGCCCACCTCCACCATGATCCGCCGGACGTTGGCATCAGTGTGACCCTCCTCGGATGCCCACCAGGGCGGGGCGGTCGGGACCGCTGCGTAGACGACGCAGCCGATGTCGTAGACGGCCGACATCTGCCTGGCGGATCGCGCGAACTGCTCCTGATCGCGGGCCAGGATGTAGGTGAGGGCCGCGTGGGGCTCGAAGAACCAGGACCAGTGGACCCAGGAGAGGAAGCGGTCGACGACGTTCCCCCTGCCCAGTCCCGTCAGCGCCCTCTGGAGCCTGACGTTGGGGAGCTCGCCTGCCTCCGATCGCGCGGTCCACGCGGATCGGGTAGCCGACGCGCAGGCGGCTCTCGGCCCTCTCGGGGTCGTCGTACGGGAGCTCGTGGCCCATCACGAACATCCACATCTGCAGCGCGTACATGCCTGCGTCACGCAGGCGCGTCCGGGGGCTCAGCACCGCCAGCGCCGGGGGGCCGGCGGCGAGGGCGGCCGTGGTAACCGCCGGGGGAATGCGACGCTTCTTGCGCATCAGGGGGACGGCGAACGCCGCCGCAAGCGCGGCCGCCGCCGCGCCCTTCACCAGCGGGCGCCAGGGCGACGATGATCTCGGTGCGCTGCCGTTGCCGGGCAAGGAGGCGCGAGTCTAAAGCGCGGTGCGGCCTTGTGCCGATAGTCCTATGTGAAGTCCACGCGCCTCGCCGTGGCTCCGCAGAGCGGTTCCACGCCGACAATCGCCCTGCTCGAGGGCCTTCCAGACGCGATCCTCCTGCTCGACCAGGGCGGCGTGATCGCCTACGCAAACGCGGCCGCGGAGGAGCTCTATGGCCAGCCCGCTGCGGCACTCAAGGGACGGGCGTTCCCAAGCCTGCTGAGCGAGCCGTTCGCGGACGACTACATCGACGCGCTTGCCCGCTTCGACGCCGGCGAGCAGCCGCCGTTGCTGGGCGACCGGCGGGAGGTCGTTGGCCGCAAGGCGGACGGCTCGTCAACGACCATCGAGCTGACTCTGAGCGAGGTGCGCGTCGGGCAGGCGCCCTCCGTGGCGGCGGTCGCGCACGACATCCGCCAGCGGAAGCTCGCCGAGGCCCGCCTGCGGCTGATGGCCGACCAGGATGCGCTCACGGAGCTCGTCAACCGGATCGGGTTCGAGCGCGCCCTCACCGAGCACGTCCTCCATGCCGCTCGGTACGGGACCCCCGGCTCCGTGGTCGCCTTCGGGGCCGACAACTTCAAGTACGTCAACGAGACGCTGGGCGTCGAGGCAGGCGACCAGCTGCTCGTGGAGCTCTCCGAGTTGGTGCAGAGCCGCCTGCGCAAGACCGACGTGTTCGCTCGCGTCGGGGGCGACGCCTTCGCGATTCTCGTCCACGGCGCCGACATGCCCAAGGCCCTCGAGCTGACAGAGGATCTGCTCGAGATTGCCCGCAACCACCGCTTCGTCCTCAAGGGCGAGGCCATGCGGATCACGCTGAGCGCCGGCGTGACCGCGCTAGACGGGCGGCCGGTGATGGGCACCGAGCTCCTGGCCGAGGCCGAGTCGGCGATGCACACAGCCAAGGAGTCCGGACGCGATCGGGCGATCGGGTACGAGCCCAACAGCCGGGCCGAGGGCGACGAGAGGCGTGCCTGGTCCGAGCGGGTGCGGGAGGCCACCGAGCGGGGCCTGTTCGTCCTCGTGAGCCAGCCGATCGTGAACCTGAAGAGCGGCGAGACGACCCAGCACGAGGTCCTGGTGCGGATGCGCGACGAGGGGGGCGGCCTGGTCGAACCCGCCGCCTTCCTTGCGACCGCCGAGCGCTTCGGGCTGATCGGGGGCATCGATCGATGGGTCACCCAGCAGGCCGTGCGGCTGATCGCCGCCCACAACAGGGAGGGGCGCGAGCTGACGCTCGAGGTCAATCTCTCCGGCAAGACGATGGGCGACACCCGGTTCCCGGACGAAGTGAGGCGCGAGCTCAACTCCAGCGGGATCGATCCGGCAAGCCTGATCTTCGAGGTCACCGAGACCGCTGCGGTCGCCGACATCGAGCAGGCTCGCCTCTTCGCGCAGAGCCTCGCCAAGGTGGGGTGCCGCTTCGCGCTCGACGACTTCGGCTCGGGTTACGCGTCCTTCTACTACCTGAAGCACCTGCCGATCAGCTATCTGAAGATCGACGGCGAATTCGTCCGAGAGTTGCCCAAGAGCCAGACCGACCAGCTGATCGTCAGGGCGCTCGTCGATGTCTGCGCCGGCCTCGACATCAAGACGGTCGCCGAGTTCGTCACCGACCAGCGGACCATGGACATGGTCAGAGAGCTGGGGGTCGACTTCGCCCAGGGCTACCACCTGGGCAAGCCCCAGCCGGTGTCCGCCCTCAGGGACGGCTGACCCGCTCGAGCGGGATCAGGAAGGACTCGAAGGCGGCGCCGGTCGCTCCCTGCAGGCCGATCTCGCAGGTGCGGTTGCTGCACACATACGCGTCGTGCTCGGCGCCTGCCAGCTCGGCTGCCTCCTCGGCGGTCGCGGATGCGGTGAGCTCCGGGTGGAGCATGCCCCGGTCGCCCGCCATCCCGCAGCAGGTGGCTCCGATCGGTTGGATCACCTGATCGGCCATCGCGTCCGCGATCCGGCGGAGCTCCCGCTCGAGCCCCAGGTGCCGAGTCGAGCAGGTCGGGTGGACCGCCACGGAGCCGAGCTTCTCGCGGATCTCGAGGTTGGGGAGCAGGCGGCCCGCCCAGGCGACCGAGTCGAGAACCTCCAGCTCGTCGTGGCGCTCACGCGCCTCGTCGGCCAGACCCTGGGCGCAGGAGCTGGCATCGATCACGATGGGCAGCTCCCCCTCCCCGCTCCAGCGCCAGAGAGCCTCCACCGTGCGGTCCGCCATCAGCTTCGCGCCCTCCGTGTAGCCCTTGGATGCCCAGGGGACCGAGCAGCAGTTGCCGCCGACGTCGTCGGGGATCCAGACCGGCAGGCCCGCCCGCGCCGAGACCGCCACCATCGCCTCCGGCAGAGACAACCCGGCGCCGTTGGTGCGAGGGCGCGCCGCTGGGCGCGACCCGTTTCCTGATCGGCCGAAGATCCGGTTGACGCAGGCCGGCATGTAGACGGCGGCCGCGCCGTCGCGGGACGTCGGCGGCAGCTTCGCCTGCGCGGGCGGCGGCATGTTGCGCGGCCACGATGGGATCAGGTCGTCGCTGAACAACGATCGGGCTGCTCCCGCCCCTGCGCGCATCAGGGGGCCGGCGACGGCTCCGGCGCGAAGCCCCGCACGCGCGGTGTGCTCCACCGACGCCCAGCGCTCGGCGATCCGGGCCGCGCGCCGCTGGGCGCCCGGCTTGTGCTCCTGGGCACGGAAGCCCTTGATCAGCTTGCCGGTGTCGATCCCGAGCGGACAGGCGATCTGGCAGGTGCCGTCGGCGGCGCAGGTCTGGATCCCGTCGTACTCGTACTCCTCGATCAACGCCCGCTGCACAGGTGAATTCGCCGGCTGTCGGGCCATCTCGCGGCGGATCACGATTCGCTGCCTCGGCGTCGTGGTCAGGTGGCGGCTCGGGCAGACCGGCTCGCAGAAGCCGCACTCCACGCAGGTCGTCGCGACCTCCTCGATCTCCGGGGTCGTCTTCAGGTTGTGCAGGTGGGCGCCCTCGTCGCGGTTGAGCAGCACACCGGGGGCGAGCACCCCGTCGGGATCCGCCAGGCCCTTCACCCGCCACATCAGCTCGGTCGCCTTCGAGCCCCACTCCCGCTCGACGTACGGCGCCATGTTCACCCCGGTGCCGTGCTCGGCCTTCAGGGAGCCGTCGTACTTGTCGAGGATCAGGGCCACCAGCTTCTCCATGAAGGCTTCGTAGCGGTCCGTGTCCTCCTGCTTCGAGAAGTCCGGGGTGAGCATGAAGTGGAGGTTCCCCGCCGACGTGTGGCCCGCCACCCCGGGCAGGAAGCCGTGCTCGCCGAGCAGGGCCTGGATGTCGCGGGCCGACTCGGCGATCCGCTCCGGGGGCACGCAGACGTCCTCGATGATCAGCGAGGTCCCCGGCGGGCGGAACCGGCCGATCAGCCCGTGCAGTCCCTCGCGCACCGTCCACGAGACCTCGATCCGCTCGGGGTCGCGGGTGAAGTCAGGGGGCTTGATCGTCTCGTGCTCGCGGAGGATCTCCTCGGCTCCGGCAACCAGCTTGTCGAGCTCGCCCTCCGATTCCGCCCCGAACTCGACGAGCAGCGCCGCGGAGGTCGGCGGCAGCTCCAGCCAGTCCTGCGGGGCTCCGGCGATGTTGCTCGCGGCGACCATCAGCGCCGGGGCGACCATCAGCTCGACCGCGCTCGCTCCAGCCTCAACGAGCGCCGGCACCGGCTCCGTCGCGGACTCGATGCCATCGAAGTGCAGCCACGAGACGGTCGTGCGCGATGGCTTCGGCACCGTGTCGAGGACAGCCTCTGCGATGAAGCCGAGCGTCCCCTCGGAGCCGATCAGAAGACGGCGGAAGATCTCGACCGGCTCGTCGGCGTCCAGGAACGCGCAGAGCCGGTAGCCGGTGGTGTTCTTGATCCGGAACTTCTTGCGGATCCGCTCGCTGAGCTCCGTGTCGGCACGGATCTCGTCGCGGATCTCCGCCAGGCCCTTGGCCAGCTCCGGCTCGGCCTCGGCGAACCGCTCCGCCGCGTCCGGGGCCGCGGTGTCGATCACGGTCCCCGACGGCAGTACGAAGGTCAGCGAGCGGACGGTGCTGTAGGAGTCGGCGACGACCCCGCAGCGCATCCCGCCCGAGTTGTTCGCGAGCACTCCTCCGATGCAGGCGATGTCTGTGCTCGCTGGGTCCGGGCCGAGCTTGCGCCCGTGCGGCCAGAGCACCCGATTGGCGTGGCCGAGGATCGTGCCGGGCTTGACGCGCGCCCTCGCTCCGTCATCCAGCACCTCCACCCCGGTCCAATGCCGGCGAACGTCCACGAGGATCCCATCGGTTTGCGACTGACCATTGAGGCTGGTCCCGCCGGCCCGGAAGGTGAGCGGAACCTTCGAGGCGCGGCAATAGTCGAAGACCTTGGCGACGTCGCCGGCGTCCCGGGCCATGACCACCGCCTTCGGGAGCATCCGGTACGGGCTCGCGTCGGAGGCGTAGCGGACCAGGTCGATTACCCGGGTGAGGACGCGATCCTCACCGAGGAGGCCGATCAGCTCGGACCGCAGCGGGTCGGGAGTGCCGGAGGCCAGCTCGTCCGGCGCCCGGTCCTTCGAGCCCTCGCTCCCCTCCGGCGCGATCCGCATCACATCGGGCGCCAGCAGCTCCATTACCGCAGCCTAGAAGAGCGCCATGCCAGGGGTGACCGGGACCTCGACCAGCTGCGGCTTGCTCTGGCCGATTGCGCTCTCGAGCGCGGCGTGCAGCTCGTCGCGGCCGGACACGACCTTGGAGGCGACGCCGTATGACTCGGCCACCTTCGCGACCTCGAGCGCCGGCAGGTCGAGCCCAGGGGCGCCCTGAACCTCCTCGATGTCCGCAAACCACTTGAGGATCGAGTACTCCTCGTTGCGGAGGACCAGGAAGCTGACCGGCACGTCGTAGGCGGCCGCGGTCCAGAAGCCGGTGATCGCGTACTGCGCCGAGCCCTCTCCCAGCACGCAGATGACCGGTCGGTCGGGCTGGGCGAGCTGGACACCGATTGCCGCCGCCAGGCCGAAGCCGAGCCCACCGCCGGCGCCGAAGTAGTAGCTGCCGGACTTCGACAAGCGGAGCTGGTTGCGGAGCGCCAACGTGCTCGACGGCGACTCGAGGACGACGATCCCGTCGTCGGGGAAGACCTGGGCGAGGGTGTTGTGCACCATCGTCGGTGTGAGGGGGTCGGTCTCGTCGCCGGCGCTCGGCTCAGGCAGCGGCGTCGGCTCGGCGCGGTTCGCCTCACCGACCTCCGCCAGCAGCGCCCGCAGCGCCAGCCCGACGTCGGCGAGGATCACGTCGCCCATCGGAGCGCGGGCGGCCTCATCCGGATCGCTGGTGATCGCGACCAGCGATGCGCCCTCGGGGAGCAGGGGCCCGGGGATGTAGGGGTAGTAGGGGAAGACCGAGGAGCCGACCACGATGATCAGGTCGCGGCCCTTGAGCGTCTCGGCGACTGGGCCGATCGCCGGCGGCAGGACGCCCTGGAACAGCGGATGTCCCTCCGGGAAACCGAGCCGGCCGCCGCCCGGGGCGGGCGAGGCGAAGACCGGAAGCTTCTGGCGCTCGGCGAGGGCCACGGCGTCGTCCCAGCCGCCGCTGGCGTCGATGTCGGGACCGGCCACCAGCACGGGGTTGCTCGCCTCCTCCAGCCGCTTCGCGAGCGCCTTGATCGCATCGGGGTCCGGCCCGGACCGGGGCTCGGAGGTCCGCTCCACCACGGCGCCAGACGCCTCCTCCGCCTCGGCGTTCCAATCGTCCATCGGCAGGGAGACGAAGGCGGGGCCGCGCGGTGCGAGCGACGCCGTATGAATCGCCCGCGCGAGGGCATGCGGGATGTCCTGGGCGCGGGGCGGCTCGAAGCTCCACTTGACGAACGGGTGCACCACCCGCGTCGCGTCGCGGTTCGTCAGGTTGGCCTGCATCGTGATGTGCGCCCTGACCTGCTGGCCCGCCGTCACCACCAGGGGCGAGTGGTTCGCCTGCGCGTTGAAGATCGCCCCCATCCCATTGCCGACTCCGGGCGCCGTGTGGAGATTGACGTGAGCCGGGCCGCCTGAGGCCTGAGCGTATCCGTCGGCCATCCCCACCGCGACGGCCTCCTGCAGCCCGAGGACATAGCGGAAGTCGTCGGGGAACTCGGCGAGCATCGGCAGCTCCGTCGAGCCCGGGTTGCCGAAAACCGTCGTCATCCCATGCTCCCGGAAGAGCTCGAAGGTGACCTCACGTACGCTGCTCACGAACCCGGACCCTATTGGAGGGCGGCCGGCCTCAGACCTGCGAGACGTGCCGAGGCGTCGAAGGTGGAGTCGACCCACGCCTGATCGCCTGGGTCCCGAAGCGGCGGCGAATCTCGTCGATCGCGAGGTCGAGCGCCGGGTCGAATCGCGGCTCGAGGGGCAGCTCGAGCTGCGCCTCGTCGCTGAGGTTGGCCACCGTGATCCCCAGGAGGGTGACGCCCCGTCGCTCGATCAGCGGTCTGACTGCGGCGAGCAGCGCCCTCGCCGCTGCCAGGATCGCGCCGGTGCCCGCCGTGGGATGAGGGAGCGTGCGGGAGCGGGTGATGCGGGAGAAGTCACCAAGCCGGAGGCGGAGCGTCACCGTTCGGCCCGCGCGGTTGGCCTTCCTCGCCCGCCGGGTGACCCGATCGACGAGGCTGACCAGCAGGGCGCTGAGCTCCGGTTCTGACCTTCCTCCACCGGCGAACGCGGATTGCGTGCCGATCGAACGGCGGCGTGGGCCGTGACGCACGGGTCGTGGGTCGCGGCGATGGGCGATCGCATGAAGATGCCGTGCGGCATGGGCCCCGAGGAAGAGGGCAAGCTCCCCCTGGTCGCGGCGCTCGAGCTCCCCGATCGTCTTGATGCCATGGGCGCGGAGCCTGTCCGCCGTAACCAGCCCGACTCCCCACAGGAATTCGACCGGAAGCGGCCTGAGGAACTCCGCCTCCCGATCGGGCTCGATGACGAGCACCCCGTCAGGCTTGGCGGCGCGGCTCGCCATCTTGGCGAGCACCTTCGTCCTGGCGACGCCGACGGTGACAGCCAGCCCGATCCGCTCCCGCGCTTGTCGTCGAAGCCGCTCGGCGATCTGACGCGGGGTCCCAGAGATCCGCTCCAGCCCGCGCACGTCGAGAAAGGCCTCCTCGAGCGACATGCCCTCGACGAGCGGCGCGGTCTCCTCGAATAGGTCGAAGAGCGCCCTGCTCGCCTCCGAGTAGGCCGAGAACCGCGGCGGCACAACGGCGGCGTCCGGGCAGAGCCGGTGCGCGCGCCTTCCGCTCATTCCTCCGTGGATCCCGTAAGCGCGCGCCTCGTAGCTCGCGGCCATGACCACACCGGCGCCGACGATCGTCGGACGGCCGCGCAGACTCGAATCGTCCCGCTGCTCCACCGAGGCGAAGAACGCGTCGGCATCAGCGTGGAGAATCGACGCGGCCGATGACACGAACGTATGTTCGCATCACGGCTTCGCCGGATCAAGTCGAACAGCCAGACGTCGAAGAAGTGAGGGTCAGCCGCCGGATGCGAGCACGCGGCGCTCCGCCAGGCCGCCGAAATCGACCGGACCGGGCATCAGGTCCTCGGGCGGTGGGATCTCGATCCCGATCGCGGCCATGCGGCGCTTCAGCGCCTGGTAGGCGAAGCCGTAGATCTGGGAGGAGTGGTGGCCGTAGGAGAAGAAGTCCGATGGGTCATCGGCCTCCGGCGGGCAGAAGACCTCGGCCGCCTTGGGCATCAGCTCGGTTAGACGGCGAAGAACCACCTTCTTCATCTCCGGCCGCTCGTCGCAGACGTCCTTGAGGAACCTGACGCCGAAGGCGATGTGGCGGTGCTCGTCCTGTTCGACCAGGCGGAAGCCCTCGTTGAAGCCCGGGTACAGGTCGTGGTCCCGGGTGTACTCGATCATGATCCGCTGGCCCGGCATCGCCAGGACCCCCTCGGTGACCATGTGGTAGGTGACGATGCCCTCGACGAAGAGCTCGAGATCGTCGGGGCTCTGCTTGATCCGGTCGGCGATGTCCCGCAGCGAGTCGTCGAACAGGAAGCGCCACGGGCCGAGCATGCGGTCCTCGATCTCCCGCAGACGCGCCCGGAAGCTGCCTGATTCGAGCCCCATCACCTCGCTCGCCCAGCGGTCGAAGAAGACCGCGTGGCGCATCTCGTCGACGAGCTGGGTGGCGAGGAAGGCCTCGACCTCGCCGCTGGGCGCCGCCAGCAGGAAGGGCGCCAGGTCGGCGGTCACCCGCTCCTCGCCGACGTAGAAGCTGCCGATGCTGAAGGCGGTGTGCTGCTGGGACTCCGCCGGGCTGACCAGCCAGTGCTCCCGGTCGATCGAGAAGTCGAGCTCGTGCGCACGCCAGTTCTGGCGCTCCCAGAGCGCGTAGAGCTGCTCGTAGCTCATCAGGCCGCCGCGGGGGCGCTTCGACTCGGCCGGATCGCCGGCGTCCGCGGAGGCGCCGTTGGTGGTCACCTTGCTGCCCCAGCTGCCGGCGTTCTCCGCCTGCAGGCGCCGCTGCCGCACCTCGCGGGCGAGCTCGGGACCATCGACCCCCTCGGCGCGATCGATCCAGCGGCCCATGCGGGTGACGGGGAAGATGCTGCCGTCAACCTCCGTGTACCCGAGCCTCATCGCGTCGGAAGGCGTCAGCTCGCCGGAGAGCATCCGGAGCCAGTCGCTGTATCGAATCCGGACGATCGCGTCAGGGCCATCGCCGACGCCCTGCCGGACGCGGACGTCGCCGTCCGCCACCTCCACCCGCCAGGCGCCGCCGCCGTCACCGACCAGCTCGTAGGCGACGGTGAAGCTGTGGCCCCGGGTCCACTCCGGCTCGATCGCGTAGGCCAGCGAGCGAAAGACCAGGTCGGGGTCGACCGGCAGCCCCAGGCGCGCTAGGTCGCGCGGGCCGGCGTCCACCGAGAGCCGGCGCAGCGCCAGCGCCTTACGGCGCCTCCCGCGAAGCTTGATGCGCCCGCGCGCCATCGCGCCGACCGGACTGCGGCCGGAGGCGAGCAGCGCCAGGGTCTCCGCATCGGTTGAGATCGCGAAGGCTTCGCCATTGAGGTCGGCGCCCACGGCGGTCTCCGTGACCTCGGCGCGGTCGCCGAGCGGATTGACGGTCCAGGCGCCCATGCCCTCGAGCTCGAGGCGGTAGCTGAGGCCGGCGGGCAGCGTCGCGGCCGCGGCGGGCAGTGACTGCACGATGAGCCGGGCGGCGAGCTCGGGATCCGACGCCGCCATCCGGCGCAGAGTCCGGGTCGCCGTCCCGTTCTCCTCCATGACGGCGATTCTGCCAGAAGATCCGGCCCTCTGGCCAGCTGGCCAGTTTTCGATGCGTAATAGACTCACGCCCGCCTTGCTCGGCCCGCACACCGCCCACTCGCCCAACGCGGACGACATGACCACCCTGTACTGGGTGATGCTCGTCATCGGCCTCATGCTGCTGGTGGCGATCAACCTCGCCCTGGTCGGCCTGGTCATGCGCTTCCGCTCCGCCCGCGGCCGCCAGCCGCGGCGCCTCGTGGTGCGGCGGCCGGCCCAGATCGGGACCGCCGGCGTATTCGCCGCGATCGTCGCCGTCACCTTCGTCCTTGGCGTGATCGAGACCCATGACGCGAAGAAGGTCGAAGGGTCCGGGCCGGACGGGCTACAGGCGACGGCATCGCTGACCGCGCAGCGCTCCCTCACGCTGCCGGCCACCTCGGCCTCGCCGGCCCCGCTCGACGTCAGGGCGTGTGGCCAGCAGTGGATCTGGCGCTACGAGTACCCGGACGGCACCTACTCCTACTACGAGCTCGTGGTGCCGGTCGACACGACCGTCGTCCTGCATCTGTGCTCGACCGACGTGGTCCACCGCTGGTGGGTCCCCGGCCTGAGCGGCAAGTTCGACGCCACCCCGGGCGAGAGCAACTCGACCTGGTTCAAGGCCGACGAGGAGGGCATCTACGACGGCGGCAGCTACGCCTTCTCGGGCGCCTCCTACGCGGTGATGCGGACCCGCGTCCGGGTGGTCGACGTGCCGACCTACCAGTCCTGGCTCGATCAGCAGGCCGCGGGCATCCAGCAGGCCCAGACCTTCGTGCAGAGGGTGAACGGGGAGAGCTGATGGGCGACGGACGCACACTCGCTCCGCAGCGCCCGGAGCTCGTCACCGAGGGCCCGACGCCGGCCCGGCCGCGCTGGCTGGAGATGGTGATGAGCTCCGACCATAAGGACGTCGGCCGCCTCTACATCGGAGCGTCCCTCTCCTTCCTCGTGCTCGGGATCGTCGCCTACCTGCTGATGCGCCTGCAGCTGGCCGTGCCCGAGAACGACCTGATCGAGCCGGTCACCTTCAACAGGCTGCTCTCGGTCGGCAGCGCAACCCTGATCGTCCTCTTCGCCCTGCCCCTCGCGTTCGGCCTCTTCACCTACGTCGTGCCGCTTCAGATCGGAGCGCGCTCGCTCGCCTTCCCGCGGCTCGCCTCGCTGTCGGTCTGGCTCTACCTGTTGGGCGGGGCCCTCCTCTATGTCAGCTTCGCCTACACGCCGCCGGAGGCGGGGTTCAATTCGTGGCCCCCGCTCTCTGACACCGTCTTCATCTCCAACAACGGCGTCGACGTCTGGATCGCCGCTGTCGGGCTGACCGTACTGGGCCTCGTGCTCCAGTCGATCAACCTGTCGGTGACGATCGCAAGACTGCGGGCGCCGGGGCTCGCGTGGCGCAGGCTGCCCGCCTTCACCTTCTCGGGTGCCGTCTCGAGCTGGACGATGATCGTCGCGGGCTCGGCGATGCTTGCCGCCCTGGTCATGCTCGAGATGGAACGGCATTTCGGCGGTATTTTCTTCGACCCCGGCGCGGGCGGCGCGCCGATCTACTACCAGCACCTGAGCTGGATCTTCTTCACCGGCAGCTACCTCGTCTTCCTGCTGCCCGCGATCGGCGCGATCTCGGAGATCCTGCCGGTCTTCTCCGGTAAGCCGCTGCTCTCACGCGGCGCGCTGATGAGCTCGATGGCGGCGATCATGCCGCTCGGGCTGCTTGCCTGGATGCAGAACATGATGAGCGCCTCGATCCCGATCGGCTGGCTCTACGGCGCGATGCTGATGGCGCTGCTCCTGGCGATCCCGATCGGGGCGATCTTCGTCAACTGGATAGGCACGATCGCCGGCGGGGTCCTGCGGATGCGTGCCCCTATGGTCTTCGCGCTCGCCGCGATCTCGACGCTGAGCTTCGGCCTGGTCGGGGAATTGATCCAAAGCGTGATCCCGGTCAACTGGCTGCTCGCCGACACCACCGCCTCGACCGCGGCCAGCGGGTACGTGCTGGTCGGCGGGCCGGTCCTCGGCGGGCTCGCGGCCCTCTACTACTGGTTCCCGAAGATGACCGGCCGGACGATGAGCGAGGGGCTCGCCAGGCCGTCCGCCGCGCTGATCGTGCTCGGCGCACAGCTCACCTTCATCCCGCTCTTCCTCGCCGGCCTCGAGGGGCAGCAGGTCGACATCTTCAAGTTTTTCAAGGCGAGCGACGCGATCAACGCCCAGAATCTCGATGCGCTCAACCTGATCGCCACGATCGGCGCGTTCGTCCTCGCGGTTGGGATCGTCCTCTCGATCGTCAACGCCTACCTCGGGGTCAAGTCAGGCACCCCCGCCGGGCACGATCCGTGGGGAGGAGAGACGCTCGAGTGGTTCGCGACCTCGCCGCCGCCCCCGCACAACTTCGACGTGGTTCCCGACGTGCGCAGCGACGAGCCGCTGCGCGACATCCGCGAGGCGGTGAGGCGTCACGACGCCTCCCGGCCCGCGGAGGCGGAGACCAAAGAGCCGGTAGCCTGACGCCATGGCCGGACCCGTTGCCGGGGGCGGCGGGGAGCAGCTCCGCCGGTTTCGCCGCCTGGCAGACCTCACCGCAGTTGTCACCTTCCTGCTGATCGTCGTCGGCGGGATCGTCCGCGTGAGTGAGTCCGGGCTCGGCTGCGGGCCGGGTGGCAGCGGCACCAAGGGCTGGCCGCTCTGCGGCGGCCAGGTCATCCCGCTGGTCGGGAATGAGAACCGGATCATCGAGTTCTCCCACCGCTTCCTGGCGACCGTCGTGGTCATCCTGATCGGGCTGCTCTGCTACCGGGCCTACAAGGACCTGAGGCAGCGAAACGGCTGGGCGTTCCGCGGCTCCGTGATCGCCGGCGTCCTCGTGCTGGCCCAGGCCGGCCTCGGAGGGCTCACCGTCGAGCACAGCCTCGCCGAGGAGCTGGTGGCGGCCCACCTGGGCACAGCGATGCTGTTGCTCGCACTGGTTCTCTGGCTCGGCGCCAAGGCCCGCTCGGAGTTGAGCGTCGAATCGGGCGGCCCGGTGACCTCGCCGGTGCGCGGGCTGAAGCCCTACGCGGGAGCCGCCGCGGTGCTGCTTCTCTGCGCAATCGTCGCGGGCGGGTACATGGCGGGCACCGAGGAGAAGGGCACCGGCGAGGTCGGACCCGACGTCGCCGGAGCGCACCTGGCCTGCGGCAAGATGTTCCCGGAGTGCGGATCGGGCAGGTTCCTGCCCTTCGGCAACAACCGGCTCACCGATATCCACCTCACCCACAGGGTGTTCGTCTACACGGCGACGATCGCGATCATCGTCCTGCTGCTGGTCGCCTTCGCGCGCGGATCCCGCGACAGGCTGCTTGCCCTGGCGGCCCTGCTTCTCTTCTGCCAGTTCATGCTTGGCGCCCTCAACGTCTGGCTCGGCGAGCACGGGCCGCTGATCGTCGCCCACCTGACGACGGGGACGCTGCTCTGGGCGACGGTGATCTCGATCGCCTACAAGCTCGCCTGGCTTCCCAGCGGCGCGTCCTCACGCGAACGGGCTCCGCGGGCCGAGGCATCGGCGGCCGCGGCATGAGCGTCCATCTCGGGACCGGCTCCGGGCAGGTCACGCACCCATCTCGCCGACCGGGCGGCGAGCAGGTGTCGGTCACCCCGGACGATGCCCGCACCCGGACGATGCGGACCGCGATCGGCGTCGCGAACGACTACGTCACGCTCACCAAGCCGCGGATCATCTCCCTGCTGCTGCTCACCTGCGTGGCGACCATGTTCGTCGCCGATCCGGGAGGCCCGGCGCTCTCCACGATCCTCTGGACCTGTCTTGGCGGCTATCTGGCGGCGGGCGGCGCCGGCGCGATCAATCACTACATCGAGCGCGAGCGGGACGCACGCATGGCCCGCACCAAGGGGCGGCCGCTCGCGAGCGGACGGATCGATCCGCGGCGCGGCCTGCTCTTCGGGACGACGCTCGGCGTCGTCGCGGTGGCCCAGCTATGGATCACCGTCAACGCGCTGACCGCGGCGCTGGCCGCGGCGGGGCTGCTCGGCTACGTCTTCGTCTACACGCTCTGGCTCAAGCCGCGGACGCCCCAGAACATCGTGCTCGGAGGCGCGGCCGGCGCGATGCCGCCGCTGGTCGGGTGGGCGGCCGCGACGGGCGGCCTCACCCTCGACGCGCTCTGGCCCTTCGCGATCGTCTTCTTCTGGACACCGCCGCACTTCTGGGCGCTCTCGCTGCTGATCTCCGACGACTACGCACGCACCGGAGTCCCGATGCTCCCCGTGGTCCGGGGCGAGACCACCACCCGCCATCAGATCGTCCTCTACGCGCTGCTGCTGGTCGCGATCACGATCGGGCCGGTGATCACCGGGCTGTTCGGAACTGCCTATCTGATCGCCGCACTGGCCCTGGGCGCGGGCTTCGTCGGCCTGGCGCTCGTGCTGCTGGCGCACCCCTCGCGTCCCGCGGCGCGCCGCCTCTACCTGAGCTCGCTCGCCTACCTGGCGCTGCTCTTCGTCGCGATGGCCCTCGACCGAGCGTTATAGGCTTCCCGCCGTGGATCGCGAGCGAGCCAGAGCCACCATCCGCGCGGGCATGGTCACCGCCAGCCTGGCGCTGCTCGTCTTTGCCCTGGCCTTCTACGTCGCGATCCTCTACCTGCGATGACCCAGCCCCCGAACCCGACCGAGGCGATCTACCTGTCGCGGCCCAGCGTCGCTCCGGCCCTGTTCGCCCTCGGTTTCGCCGCGGTGATCGTTGGGCTATTCGCCTGGTGGCCCTACTCGGTCATCGGAGGCGCGATCGCTCTGTTCTCTGTGATCGCCTGGCTGCGCGCGAATCGCGCCGAGATCGCCCGCATGCCCAACCGGCAGCACACCGACACGGCCCCGATCCCGCTGTCGGTCTCTCCGCCCTCCGAGTAGCGGGACCGCCGCATGCGCTTACCGCGTGCTCCCGGCCGCCGCTAGCTTCGTGGGCAACTAGAGTCGAGGCCGATGGAGTCAGCGACACTCCGCCGTGTGCCCCCTCTGCCGAGCGCGGTGCAGCTCGGCCTCATCTTCGGCCTGCTGCTCCTCGCCGCCATTGCCTGGGCGATGACAGGAGACCGGATGGCCGGCATGGACGCGGGCCCGGGCACGGATCTCGGCGGTCTCGGCTTCTGGCTCACGGCTTGGGTGGTGATGATGGCCGCGATGATGTTCCCGTCGATCGCGCCGATGGTGGTCATGTACGCGCGCATCGAAGAGGGAAAGCGGCGGAAGGGCCAGCCGACCCAGGCCGGCGCCACCGCGATCTTCGTCGGCGGCTACCTGCTCACCTGGGCGGCGGCGGGCCTGATCGCCTACGCGATCTTCGAGATCGGGCGGTCCCTCGACCTCGGCTTCCTGGCCTGGGACAGCGGCGGCCCCTACGTGGCCGGCGGGGTCATCATCGCGGCCGCGATCTACCAGCTCACCCCGCTCAAGGACGTCTGCTTGCGGCACTGCCGGAACCCGCTGACGTTCGTGCTCATGCATTGGCGTCCGGGCCGGATCGGCGCGCTGCGGATGGGCGTGGAGCACGGGGGCTGGTGTGTCGGTTGCTGCTGGGGCCTGATGGCGGCGCTCTTCGCCCTCGGCGTGATGAGCATCGGCTGGATGGTCCTGATCGCCGCCCTGATCGCGCTCGAGAAGCTGTTGCCCTGGAAGGCGGTGGCCAATCGCTCCGTCGCCGTCCTGTTGGTCGTGCTCGGGCTCGCGGTGGCCTTCGTCCCCGACAAGGTGCCGGGACTCACCCTGCCGGACTCACCCGCGGCGGCACAGGCGATGGATTCGATGGGCATGCACGACGACTCGAGCGGCGGCGGATCGATGAACGATCAGAAGATGCCTTCCCCCGGCGGGATGAACGGCGCCAAGAACGGGATGCCGGCGCCCTAGCGCTCTAGTACTCCGGAGCCGTTTCCGGCCAGGTCAAGCCTTCAGGCGGCCCAGGCGAACTCGGACGCCGAGATCCCGGTCTTCCCCTCGTACTCGATGCCGAAGGCGCTGATCTTCGAGCGCTTCGCTTCGGCGGCGTTGAACTCCGACGAGGCCGGATGGAAGACGCCGACGAGCCGCACCGGCTCCCCGGTCTCGACGCCGAAGGGAACGATGTCCTCGATCTCAAAGTCGATCGCGTCACCGATCTTGACGCTGTGGCGCAGCCCTTCCTCGACCACCTCGAATGACGCCCGCTCGGCGCCGAGGATCTCGCCAACGAGGGGAGTGATCGCCTCCATCGGACCCCCCTTCTGGCCCCCGAAGACGGCGGTGAGCTTCTCCATTTGCTCGTCGCTTGCCTGGTCGTCGATGAACATGCCAAGGCGCCAGTTGCCCTCGGTCATGACCTTCGGAGTGTCCGCGATCGCCGCGACGCTGAGGCCGCTGACGTCCGTGCCCTCGATCTCGCCCTCTTTGATGTTGAAGACGAGGGTGACCCGGCAGTAGTCGTAGGTCGCGCCGTGGTCGAAGGACATGTTGCACGGGCACATGAGGTCACATGAGCACGTCTCGAAGTAGCTTCCCTTCAGGCTCCAGGACACACCGGTCTCCTTCCGTGCTGTTGGCGAGCCCGATTCTCCCTTGCGGACGCGACCGCGTCAACCGCTCCGCTTCAAAGACTATGGCGGCGACATGGACGAGGTCGCACCGACCTGCGTCCAGCAGCGCACGATGTCGCGCATCGAGAGCACGCCGACGAGTTCGCCGCGCTCGACGACGACGAGGTGGCGGATGCCGCGCTGCACCATCTCCTCGGCCGCCTGCTCGAGGCTCCAGGCGGGCTCGGCGGAGATGACGCTCTCGCTCATGTGATCGGCCACCTTCTCGGCATCCGGGTCCTTGCCCGTGCCCACGGCGTTGAGGATGTCGCGCTCGGTGATGATCCTCGGCGCGGGCGACTCGTCGTCGAAGACCAGGGCGGCACCGGTGCCCTTCTCGGTCATCTTCGTCGCGGTCTCTCTCAGCGTGTGACCGGGGCCCACGGCGAGAACCACGCTCGACATGCCCTGGCGAACCTCCACTCCAATCTCCTCTTTCTCGGCTTCGCCACCAAACGCGACCGCAGCAGCCGCCCTGCACAAGTCAAGATGGAGCGGCTTGACGGTCGCTCGTGCCGTTCCGCGCAAGCTTATCCCACGCCTGGGCGACGGGTGGGCGGGTCGGCCCCGACAGATAGGATGCGCGCGCTGATGCACCGGTTCAGGGACCATGGACGGGCGATCTGGCTGGTCGCCACCGTTGCCGCGACCACGGCCGTCGTCGGCCTGACCGGCTGCAACCTCGGTCCCAAGCCCGACCTCGACAACGGCCAGCAGCTCTTCACGCAGAAGTGCGGCAGCTGCCACACCCTGACCGGCGCGGGCACCAGTGGCGACGTCGGGCCGAACCTCGACTACGCCTTCAAGGAGGCCCGCTCGAACGGCTTCGACTCGGACACGATCAAGGGCGTGGTCTCCTACCAGATCGAGAACGCACGGCCGGCGAGCCCGCAGCAGACCGACGTCTACATGCCGCGGAACCTGGTCACGGGAGACGACGCCGAGGACGTCTCGGCGTACGTGGCGAGCGTTGCCGGGGTGCCGGGCATCAAGGCACCCGTGTTCGCGCCGCCCCAGTTCTTCGCCACCAACTGCGGCGGCTGCCACACGCTGGCGCAGGCCGGGACCACCGGCACCACAGGGCCCAACCTGGACGAGGCTCTCAAGGGAATGAGCGCCGCAGACATCTCCCAGTCGATCAGCGATCCGAACGCGAAGATCACCCCGGGCTATCCCTCCGGCGTCATGCCTTCGAACTTCGGGCAGACGCTCACCCCGCAGCAGCTCCAGCAGCTCGTCGCCTACCTGCAGCAGGCGACCGGCGGCGGCGGCAAGTAGTCAGTTCGATCCGTAGCGGCGCCAGGCCTGGATCAGGCCCCAGGTTCGCCAGAGGCCGATGGCGATGAGCACCGCGCCCACGATCGCGCCCGCCAGGGAGCCGATCAGCAGCGCAACGGCGATCACGATCGCCGCCCCGGCCCCGAACATGATCAGGACGCGGAACATGTCCGCCTCGTTCCTCAGGGGGTTGCGGGGAGCTTCGGGCTGATTCCCCTCGTCCACGGGCGCGATCTTCGCAGCCTCATCACTCATGCGCGGAAGATCGCGGGTTTTCCCGGATAAAGCTCTCGGCTCAGCTGCCGATTGAGCAGGCATGGTCCGTCGCACGGCTGTCGTCGCCTTTCTCGCCTCGGTAATCGCAATCGCGGGTATCGCACCCGTCCAAGCGAGCCCCGCAGGCCCCGCAGCAGCCGCCAAGGCCAAGAAGCGCCACCGCACCGGCGGCAAGGTGAAGCTGGCCTGGCCATATGCCAAGAAGGGGCGCCCCGCCGATCCGCTCGCGCGCTGGCTGGCGCGGCAGTCCGGCCCCGCCTGCCCGAAGCACCGCAAGAAGTCCCGCTGCCCAAAGCTGCGCCCCAAGTCCAAGCGGAAGGGCGCGAAGGCCTCCGAGGCGCTCGCAATCCCGAGCGTCGACCGCGGCCCGCGACGGTATGACTCCGACCCCGTCGCCCGGATCGCCGCCGCCTCCGGATCGGGGACGCCCCTGGCGCTGACCCGCTCGTACGACATCCCCAGCGGCGACCCGGCGTACAGCCGGCTGCTCAACTGGTCCTGGACCTACGACTCGGCGGTGACCGCCTCGGCGTTCGTCGCGATGGGGAACCAGACCCAGGCGAAGCAGTTGCTCGATCAGCTCGCTGCGCTGCAGTTCGCGGATGGGTCAATTGACATCGCCTTCGACGTCTCCACCGGAAGGGGCGCTGCGACCTTCCGGTCGGGCACGATCGCGTGGATCGGCCTGGCCGCGACCAAGTACGACGGCAGGTTCAACTCATCGTCCTACCGGACAATGGCCAAGAAGGCGGCCGACTACCTGCTCACCCTGCAGGGCCCGAGCGGCCTGATCAAGGGCGGTCCGGGACTGAACTGGTACTCGACCCAGCACAACCTGCTGGCCTACGCGTTTCTCGGTCATCTCGCGCTCGAGCTGAACGCCGCCGGTGACTCCAGCGGATTCCAGAAATACGGGACTGCGGCGGCAACCATCGGCAGCGCCATCCAGAGCAACCTGATCACGGGGAACGGCTCGAACACCCACTTCATCCAGGGGCTTGGGGACACCGTTGAGCCTCTCGACGTCCAGGCCTACGGAGCGCTATTCGAGCTGGCGAACGGCAACAACAACACCGCCAAGAAGGTCCTGAGCTACGCGAAGAACAACTTCCTGGTCACCGGGCGCTCGATCGTGAAATCGACCAACCCGGCGACCTACAACAACACCTACGCCGCCACCGGCCCGTTCTCCGGCTACAAGCCCTACAAGGGCGACATAGGTCCAAACGTCCTCTGGTTCGAGGCCACGCCGATGCTGCGGCTCGTCACGGCGGCCGTCGGCGACAGCACCAGCACGCTCGACTCGTGGATCACCTCGTGGAAGGCGATCACGGGCTCGTCGGTTGGCCCGCTCCAGGCCGATCAGACGCTCACCAACGCCGCGCTCGGAGTCGAATATCACGTCTGGCCGGCCGCGGCCCCGGCCGCCTGGGTCCTGCTCTCGCAGAACGCGCCGACCTTCTTCACCTCGTACTAGAGAGCGGCCAGGGCCTCCTCGGCGGTGGTGAACGCCACGCGCTCCGTGATCCTGCCCTCGGCGTCGAAGCGATAGACCGAGTACACCGTCATCTCGGCCTCGGCTCCGCTACCGCGCCCGCGACCCCAGAGATGCTCGGCGATCACGACCGCGTTCTCCTCCTCGCGCAGCACCTCACCGAGGGAGACGCGGAAGTCCTTCCATTCCGCCCGGATCGTGTCCATCCACGTCTCGACCGCCTCCGGCCCCCGGTAAACCCCCTCGAGGCCCGGGAACGCACCGGTGGGGCGCCACGCGACGTCATCCGCGACCCACTCCTTCGTCCAGGAGAGGTCAGCGCGATTGAATCCCTCGTGGCCCAGGCGAATTGTCTCTATGTGGCTCTGGGAGACCGCAGCTAGAGGATGTAGACGGTGGTGAAGACGATGATCCACATGACGTCGACGAAGTGCCAGTAGATCCCGGGCACCTCGACGCCGAGGTGGTCCTTCGCCTCCGGGCCGTAGTGGCCGCGCCAGGCGCGGATGTTCGCGATCGCCAGTAGGACCAGGCCGACGGTGACGTGGGCGCCGTGCAGCCCGGTGAGGCCGTAGAAGATCGAGCCGAAGGCGTCGTCCCGGGCGCTGAAGCCGATGTGGACGTACTCGTTGACCTGGATGAAGAGGAAGGTGGCACCGAGCAGGAAGGTCGTCGCCAGCCCCATCTTCATGGCACGGCGGTTGTTCTTCCTGATCGCCTCCAGCGCCCAGTGCATGGTGAAGCTCGACGAGACCAGGATCGCCGTGTTCATCCCCGCGACCGCGACGGGCAGCTCGAACGGGTCCGGCGGCCAGGGCCCGTCGTTGGCTACGACGCGCAGGAAGAAGTACGAGGCGAAGAACGCCCCGAAGAGCATCACCTCGGAGACGATGAAGAGCAGGATCCCGAGGGTCTGCTTGTCTATCCGCGAGCTCTGGTTGGCCTCCGGCGGATGGGGCTGATGCTCCTCGGCGTGACCGACTGCGACTGAGGCGGACTCCATCAGGCCGCCTCCCCCGCCCCAATCGTCTCGGGCTCCCGGGTCGAAGTCGCCGGCTCGGTGCCCGACTCGAGGTGCTCGAGCGGCTTGTCGGTCAGGTGCTGCACCTTCTCGATCAGGCCCTCCTCGAGCCATTTGGATTGCTCGCCCTTCAAGGTCGAGATCAGGATGTCGTCGATCCGGTAGTGCTCGATCGCGTTCTCGATCGCCTGGTAGGGATCGGGACTCATCGGCTGGCCGGTCGCGTCGATCTCGTTGCGATACATCTCCGCCAGGGTCGCCGCCAGGCGCGAGCAGACCTCCTCGCGGCTGATCGCGCCGGAGCGCGGGCAGATGAACGTGTAGCGGTGGGGCTTTTCCTTGGCGCGCTCGGCCAGCCGGTCGACCAGGTCCTTGCTGTTCACGGTCTGGGTCGCGACGACCAGCGTGTGGGTGAGGTCCCAGCGCACCGCGTCGTCGTCGACCCTCACCGGGATGTGCTCGACCCTGTCGTAGCGAGCCTTCGCCCACTCGACCAGGTTCTTCCGCGTCAGGCCGAAGCGGGTCTCATACAGGCAGGAGAGCAGGATGTAATCCGGCTGGGTGGCGCGCACCGCGTCGTCGAGAGCCAGCGAGGGGTTGGGGTCCATCACCGCGCCCTCCGACTCGATGCCGAACTCGCGCAACACGGCCTGAGTCACGTCGACCCGGCTCTGCGCAGCGGCGCGCCGCTCCTCGACGTCGACCAGCTGACCGACGATCGGCAGGTTCTGCGGGGCTACCACCGCGAAGTACTCGGCGCCGGCGTCGGAGAGCTCGCGACAGGCGGTGAGCAGCTTGCGGCCCCCGGCGACCTCGTTCAGGAAAGCCAGGACGCGCTTCACGCCCTCGCGCGAGGGGGGCGGGTCGGGGTCGCCGAAAGTCGCGATCTCCCGCTTGGCGACCACCTCGGAAGCGTGCTCCGACGGCGTGCCGACATCGGTGATCTCGCCGGCCTCGCGTGTCGCGGTCCCCTCGCTCACGTGGGCGCCCCAACGCCGGCTTTCTCGGGCTGTTTGATCTCGGCCTCCTCGCCGGGCATGATCACGTGCCTCGCGCCCGGCACGCCGTACTCGTACGGCCCGCCGACCACGCGCGGGATCTCATCGAAGTTGAAGACGGGCGGCGGCGAGGAGACCTGCCACTCGATGGTCTTGGCGCGCCACGGGTTGGGCCCCGCCTTCGGCCCGAAGCGCCAGCTGACGATCATGTTGTAGAGGAAGATCAGCTGGGCGGCGCCGAGGATGAACGCGCAGATGGAAATGAAGAGGTTCCAGTCCCCGAAGGTGGCGGAGTAGTCGGCGACGCGGCGGGGCATGCCCTCCATCCCGATCCAGTGCATCGGGATGAAGGTGCCGAGCATCCCCACCAGGGTCAGCCAGAAGTGGATGCGGCCGAGCTTCTCGTCGTACATCCGGCCGGTCATCTTCGGGAACCAGTGGTAGACGCCGGCGAAGATCGTGAAGACCGAGCCGCCGAAGAGCACGAAGTGGATGTGCGCCACCACGAAGTAGGTGTCCGAGACGTGGATGTCGATCGGGATCATCCCGAGCATCACGCCGGAGATGCCGCCGATCGTGAAGGTGGCTATGAAGCCGAGCGCGAACAGCATCGCCGTCGATTTGAGATGGATCACCCCCTCGAACAGCGTTCCGAGCCAGGAGAAGATCTTGATCCCGGTCGGCACCGCGATCAGCAGCGTCGTGATCATCATCGGCACTCGCAGCCAGCTGAACATCCCGGCGACGAACATGTGATGCGCCCAGACCGAGTAGCTGAGCACCACGATGCCGATCAGCGCCAGGGCCATCAGCCGGTAGCCGAAGATCGGCTTGCGCGAGTTCGTCGAAATCACCTCGCTGACGATCCCGAACCCGGGCAGCATCATGATGTAGACGGCCGGGTGCGAGTAGAACCAGAAGATGTGCTGGTAGCTGACCACGTCGCCGCCGAAGGCCGCCTGGAAGAAGTTGGTGTGCAGGATGCGGTCGAAGAGGACCATGAACTGCACGCCCGCGATGAACGGCGTCGCCGCGACCACCAGCAGCGAGGTCGAGAGGTTCGCCCAGACCAGCAGCGGCAGGCGCCAGAAGTTCATCCCCGGCGCCCGCATGGTCACGATCGTGACCAGGAAGTTGAGCGCGGTGGCGATTGATGAGGCGCCGGCGAACTGCACCCCGAGGTTGAAGAAGGACTGGCCTAACGGTGCCCCCGTCGATAGAGGCGCGTAGCCGGTCCAGCCGGCGTCGAAGGCGCCGCCCGGCGCCAGATAGCTGCCGAGGAACAGAAGACCGGCCACGGGAAGCATCCAGAAGCTCAGGGCGTTCAGCCGGGGGAACGCCATGTCCGGCGCGCCGATCATCAGCGGCAGGACGTAGTTGGCGATCCCCGCGAAGGCCGGGATCACGAAGACGAAGATCATCAGCGCCGCGTGCGTCGAGAAGAGGCTGTTGAAGGTCCCCGGGTCGACGATCTGCGTTCCGGGCTGAGCCAGCTCGGCGCGCATGATCATCGCGATCAGCCCGCCGACGAAGAAGAAAAAGAAGGTCGTGACCAGGTACTGGATCCCGATGACCTTGTGGTCGGTGTTGACCTTGAAGTAGTCGCGCCAGCTGTAGGCGCCGTGGTTCTCGTGCTCGCGCTCCTTCGGGAACGTCGGGGCGCCGATCGCCCAGCGGAACCAGTAGTCGAAGCAGCCGATCCCGATCAGGAAGCCGAGCGACGCAGTGATCGCGGGGACGATGACCTGCGGGTAACCGGTCGGCTGGGTCTGGAACGCGGGCAGCCCGGAGATTTTTCGCAGGGCCACCACCAGCGCCAAGCCGAACGCGCCGGCGATGATCGTGTAGGCCAGGGCCCTCCACCAGCCCGGGCGCCTGAACAGGGCCGCAGTCACTCCCGCCATCCTTCCATCGTCGGGATTATCTCAGTCGTTCCTAAGGTCACTGCGTCACCTGCTTCGGCGTCGTCGGTCCCGAGGGCACCTTCTCCCCCTGCTGCTCGTCCGACTTGATCGGCGGCTGGCTCGACGCCCATTGGTCGAACGCCGCCTGCGAGGGCTCCACCACCACCGGTGCGCGCATCGTCGAGTGGCCAATGCCGCAGAGCTCGGTGCAGACCAGCGTGAAGTCGCCGACCTTGTCCGGGGTGATGTAGGCGCGAGTGGTGATCCCCGGGACGTTGTCCTTCTTGATCCGCCACTCGGGGACCCAGAACGAGTGGATCACGTCGAGCGCGTGCATCCTGAACTCGATCTGGCGATCGACCGGAACGTGCAGCTCGCGCGAGGTCGTGCCCGTCTCCGGATAGTCGAAGTGCCACTCGTACTGCTGCGAGTAGACGTCCACCACCATCCGGTTGGGGTCGTGAGCCTCGATGTTGTCCAGCGTGATCCACGAGTAGATCGCGCCGAATAGGACGATCACGGTGGGGATCACTGTCCAGGCGATCTCGAGGCGGGTGTTGCCGTGGATGGGCGCTCCGTCCGACTCATCGCCCGGCTTCGCCCGCCACTTCCAGACGGCGTAGACCAGCATCACCATGACGATCGAGAAGACGAACGAGCTGAGCACGATCATCACGTCGAGCAGGTTGTCGATCTTGACCGCGGCTGTCGACGCCTCCTCGCCGTTCCAGTTCGGGATCAGCATGATCACCGAGGTGACGACGGTGAGGACGATTACTGCCGCGATCAGCTTGGCAAGAGGGAGGCCCCGCATCGGGCGCCATTCTATTCAGGGAACCTGAAGCGACCGCCCCGTGCCCTCGTGACTCACGCCACAACGGGGGGCAGGTCGTCCAGCTCGCCCCTCGAGGCCGCGATCACGGTCCTGGCGACACCGTCCCAGCTCCAGAGCTCGTCGACCCGCTCGGCCAGGGCGATCCCCGCCGCGCGGCGGTGCTCAGGCTCGAGCGCGAGCCACCCCTCGAGGCGATCGGCCAGCCCCTGAACCGCGCCCAGCCGCACCGGGAAGCTGAGCAGGCGCGCCAGATCGGGCTCCACGGCGTCCGCGAGCAGCTGGGCAACCTCCCGCATCCCCGAGTGATCCGCCGCGACGGGCGGAACCCCGCAGGCGGCCGACTCCGCGGGCACCATCCCGAACGCCTCGGGCCAGGTGCTCGGCATGGCAAAAGTCTCGGCAGCGGGCATCACGTCGGCGACCTCATCGTGCTCCAGCCGGCCTCCGATCAGGATCGAGCCGGCGGCCTCCCGAGCCGCGTCGACATAGCCGTCCGGAGGATTCGACAAGAACTCGGAGAGGATGGGTAGAGGTGCATCCTCGTCGCCCTCGAGGCCGCGGCCCCTTGCGGCAATCTCGCGAGCGGCATCGAGATCGCCGCGTCCCAGGGCATCGACCAGCTCCCGCAGTCCGGCCTCGAACGCCCCGAACCCGATGAACAGGATCCGCGGCGCGGGGGCGCCCGCGGCGCTGCGTTCACGGTGTATCAGCGGCCAGGCCGCTGCGAGGAGGTCGACGCCCTTGCTGATCAGCAGCTTGCCGACGAACAGCACTCGCGGGTCTCCCTTCCCCCAGGACCGCAGGGCAGCGGCGAGGGCGGGGCCGTCCCGCCCGAAGGAGTCCTGCGAGTCCCCGGCGTCGGGGCGCTCCCGATCGAGCTGTGTGGCGAGGCCCTCCAGGTTCCGGAGCGCCTCCGCCTCCGGGTGGGGGCGGAAGCGATGGACGTCGACGCCTGGAGGCCCCAGCCGCGTCCTGGCGGGCAGGCTCGGGTCCAGCACCGTCTCGAACAGCGCCCGCGCCGTGTGGGATGAGCCGGCGAGGAGCCCGGCCGCCGCGTCGGTGCCCTCCCGGGCGTACGGTACGAAGCGCTCGGGATGCGGCGCGACCGTGTAGGAGATGTCCGAGCCGTGGAGCTTGATCGCGAACCGCAGGCCGGCCCTCGCGAGGACCACGGGGGCCATGATCAGATGGTTGGCGAGCGCCGCGTCGGGCTCCCCGGCCGCCGCCACGACGTCTCGCACCGCCGCGACGTTGCCCTCGAGGTAGCGGTCGAGCTCGGCATCGGTGAGATCGGGAAAGGTCTTCACCTCGAAGCCCTCGTAGCGGTCGAGCACGTAGACCGGGAGCAGGCCCCCGATCTCTGGCCGGTACACGGTGACCGTCCCCGCCTGGCCGGCGTCCCGGACCTGTTCGACCTCGAGACGGCCTGCCTCCCAGCCTCCGACCGCGTCCACCCAGTCCAGCTCCGCCGCGTTCCGGTCCTGGCAGAGCAGGTGCACCTCATGCCCCTGACGCGCCAGCGCCTGGGCGAGGCTCGCGTTGTAGACGTTCGACCCCGTTCCGCGCAGCAGGTAGCCGTGAAAGATCAGGACTCGCACGCGTCAACCGTATTGAGGTATGGCTCGTTGCTGAGCGCGCCTCCCCAGGAATCGCACCGCTGGATGCGGCCCGGGACCGGCGCTGGATCGCCGCCCGCCTCCTCGCCGGTAGAACCACTACCGGCTTCGTCGGCGGCCGGCACCAGCTTGGTCCCGGCCCCAGGGGCACGCCCTGCGGGAGACGCGCTAACGTGCCGCCCGTGCAGAACCCGGAGCAGACCTACCGTCTGAGGGCCCCGGCTTCGGGCCGTGAGGCCCTAGCCAAGGTGAAGCCGGACGGCGTCTACGTCGACCGCGAGTCGGGCGAGGAGATGAGGGTCGCCGCAGCGACGCTGCCGCTCGCGCCATCCGAGTCCTCCCTGGTCAGGGCGCCCGAGAACCTGCGCGCCTGCCGTCGCTGCGACCAGCTGATCGGGCTCGACGTCAGCGACTGCCCCTATTGCGGACTGCGCCAGCCGGCCCTCGACGGGTCGTGAGCCGTCGCCACTCTGCCGTTGTCCCGCTGGCTCTCGCCATCGGGCTGATCGCCGCCGGGTGCGGCAGCGACAGCTCCGGCGAGACGACCGCGGCGCCGGTCTCCATTCCGGTCGTGACAGCGCCAGGGGTCTCGACCTCGACGGAGCCGGCCGCCACAGTCGCCCCAAGCACGACCCTCACCACCAAGGGCGGCAAGACCTACAACCCGAACGCTCCCGACTCCGCCACCAACGACGTGCCGCCGGCCAAGGGAAGCCCACAGGCGCAGTTCGAGAAGCAGTGCAAGCAGCAGGGCACCTGCGACTGACTGCTTCTGACTGACTACTTCTTCTTCTTCGGCGGCGTCTGAACCGGGTCGGCGACGACGGTCGCCGAGTAGAGCAGCCGGGCGGTGTTGTAGACACAGCCGTAGGAGCGCTGGGTGCCGAGGGCGTCCTGCGGCGTACCGGCCAGGATGTCGGCGGTCGCGTTGCACTTCCCCTTCTTGCGGCTAGCCGCCCATTTGGTGTTGGCGCTCTGGTTGATGGCGAACGCCGGAGCCCACGTCGGGACGGTCAGCGCCACCACGTTGTTCGGCTTGACGCGCAGGGGCGTGTCGAGGGTGAAGGTGGTGGTCTGCCCGAGGTATGAGGAGAGGTCCTCGACCGGCGACTGGGCCTTGAGCTTGTAGATCGGCTTGCCGGCCTTGATCGACTTCATGATCGGCTTGAGCACGGAGACCCTCGCCTTGGGTGTGCCGCCGAACGTCTTGCTGAAGAAGTCGTAGTCGCTCTGGTTGTCGTTGTTCGGATTCGGCTTCGTGCTCGGCGCTCCGGTCTTGATCGACCAGGCGACGACGCGCCCCCGGAGGTGGACGACGAATGGGTTTGCCGCCCCGGTGATCGAGGTCTGGAAACCGGTGGTCTTGCCCACCGCCTGGCAGTTGGTCGGGCAGGAGGGAACCGCAGGGGTCGCCGCGCCGAGCACGATGACGCGCGGCGCTGCGCCGGCGCTGCCCGTGCCGAACGCGGCCGCGAGCACGGCTGCGAGGACCGCGACCACCATCGCGATGGCGAGCCTGTACGGGCGTGCGAATGCTTGAGCTTCCTGGCCCATGAGCTTCATTGAACACCCCTTTTCGGGGAGGGTTGCGGGGTTTCCTTGCAACCCGGGCCAGTAGGGTTCCCTCACCATGGAGGGAGAATCCGCATTCCAGAGCTATTTGCAGGGCGCGCTCGAGATCTTCGGCATCGACACGGATGAGGCCGAGCGGGCGGTGATGGCCGGCGTCTGGACGATCTACGAGCCGGGCATGGACCTGCTTCGTGACGCGGACCTGGACGGCATCGAGCCGGAGCACAACGCCGACCTCTCCAGGCCCCCGGCACGATGAGCGGCCTCGACCTCCCGACTCCGTGATCAGGCAGCGGGGATCGCGGCGGGCGATCTCGACCCTGGCGAGCTGCTCGACGCCTGCCTGGCGAGGATCGAGGAGCGGAACCCCGACCTGAATGCGGTGATCGCCACCTTTCCCGACGAGTCGCGCCGCATGCTCGAGCAGGCCCCCGAAGGCCCGCTTCGCGGTGTCCCGGTCCTGATCAAGGACGAGTGGCCCCTGCCCTGGCGCGCCGAGACCATCGGCGCCGCCAGTGTCCCCGGCGTCAAGCTGGAGCCCGGCGAATCGGGGCCGTACCGGGCCCTGCGCGACGCCGGCGCCGTGATTGCCGGGGTCGCCAACATGCACGAGCTGGGCTCGAGCAGCACCGGCAACACCTCGGTCTATGGGGCGGCCCATAACCCCTGGGACCTCGAGCGTTGTCCCGGCGGCTCCTCGAGCGGCCCCGCGGCCGCGGTCGCCGGCGGGCTCGTCGCCGGGGCGGTCGGCGCCGATGGGCTTGGATCCATTCGCTATCCCGCCGCGTACTGCGGCCTCACGGGGCTGAAGCCGACCTTCGGGCGCTCGACGATGGCGGGCCACCACATCGCCAACACCGAGACGATCGTCTCCGGCCCGCTCTGCCGGGACGCCGCCGACTGCCGGCTGCTCGCCTCGACCCTGTTCGGAGAGGAGCTCCCGGCCAACCCGGTTGAGGGCGGCCTGCGGATCGGAGTGATCCGGGACCCCTTCTGGACCAACTCGGCTCCCGGCGTGCGAGAGGCCTGCGAGTCCGCGCTCGAATCGCTTCGCGGGGAGGTCGATGGCGAGGTGATCGAGGTTGAGCTCCCGGACCTCGAGCTGGTGCTGCCGGCCGCCCTCCTGGTCGCGCAGTCTGAGGAGGCCGCGCACCTCAACCCCGAGAACCTGAACGCGCTCAGCCCGGAGCTCAGCGTGATCAATCGCGGGGTCCTCAAGCTTCGCGCGCTGCTCCCCCTCAGCCTGACCGCTCGGGCGTTTCGGATCCGGGCGAAGGTGCGACACGACCTGCTGGAGCTGTTCGACGGAATCGACCTGCTCGCCTGGCCGACGGTCCCCGCCGCCGCCCCTTCCCTCACCGAGCCGCTGATCGAGCTGCCCTCCGGCGTCGAGTCCGCCGACGCCGGCAACGCCCCCCACGGCGTGATCGCGAACCTCACCGGGGTCCCGGGCGTCAGCGTCCCCGTCGGGCTCGACGCCGGCATGCCGGTCGCGCTGCAGCTGCTCGCCACCTGGGGCGCGGACGCGATGCTGCTCGACGCCGCCGAGGCGCTCGAGCGCGCCACGGACCGGGAGTTCGTGGAGCTTCGTCCCGCAGCAGTTGCCTAGTGTGACGCGCCTCCAGGCCCGGTCCCGGCCGCCGGTTATCGTCCTCTGACCGTGGCCGCGATCGAGACGCAGCAGCTGGCTCGCGAGTTCGAGGGCGGGATCAAGGCCGTCGATGGCGTCGATCTCGAGGTGGCCGAAGGCGAGATCTACGGGTTCCTCGGGCCGAACGGCGCCGGCAAGACGACCACGGTCCGCATGCTCACCACTCTGCTTCAGCCGACCGGCGGTCGAGCCGTCGTGGCCGGCTACGACGTCGCGAAGGACGCCGGCGCCGTCCGTCGCAAGATCGGCGTGGCGCTCCAGGAGGCCGCCCTCGATCCGCTGATGACCGGCCGCGAGCTGCTCGAGCTCCAGGCGACCCTGCACGGCATCTCCAAGAAGGACGGGCAGGAGCGCGGGCAATGGCTGCTCGATCGCGTGGGGCTCACCCTCGCCGCCGACCGCCGCGTCGGCACCTACTCCGGCGGCATGCGCCGCAGGCTAGACCTGGCAGCGGCCCTCATCCACACGCCGGAGGTTCTCTTTCTCGATGAGCCCACCACCGGCCTGGACCCGGTCAGCCGCAAGGCGATCTGGGAGGAGGTCCGCAAGCTGAACGACGACGGGACGACCGTCTTTCTCACCACCCAGTACCTCGAGGAGGCCGACCAGCTCGCCGACCGCGTGGGGATCATCTCCGGTGGCCTGCTGGTGGCGGAGGGCACCCCCACGGCGCTCAAGGCGGAGGTCGGCAAGCCCCACCTGGAGCTCTGCCTCGTGGAGCAGGCGGGGAAGGAGCCGCGCGCCGAGGTGGTCCTGGGCCGATTCGGGCGCCCGCTGCCGGCCAGGGACGGGACCCTGATGGTCGAGCTGGAGCACGGAACCTCCGAGGTCGGCCCGATCGTGGTCGCGCTCAACCAGGAAGGTCTCGACGTCGAGTCGCTCGATCTGGTCCAACCCACCCTCGATGACGTCTTCGTGCACAAGACGGGGCAGCATCTCGAGGGCTCGCAAGAGGACACCGGAGAGGTCGAGGCACTCGAGTGATCAACCGGCTTGCGGCGAATGCGCGGGTGGTCCTGGCACTGGGGCGACGCTCCGTCAAGCAGACCCTTCGCCGCCCTCAGCTCGCTGCGCCGCTCGTGATCTTCCCCACGGCGCTGCTCGCGATCCAGACCGCCGGTGCGGGACGGGCCGTCGACCTACCGGGGTTCCCGCCGGTCGCCAACTTCCTCTCGTTCATGCTCGCCGGGGCGATCGTCCAGTCGGTGATGATGACCGGCAACTCCGGGGCGATCGCCTTCGCGATCGACATGGAGATGGGCTTCACCGACCGCTTGTACGCGGCTCCGATCTCGCGGTTCTCGGTGGTGCTCGGGCGCCTGATCGCAACCGCAACGCTCGGTGCGATCATCGCCGTCTACTTCATCGTGCTCGGACTGATCTTCGGCGCCTCCATCCACGAGGGGGTACCGGCAGCGATCTGGATCGTCGTGCTGGTCTCGGCCTCGGCGCTGGCGTTCGGCGCGATCGGGGCATCGATCGCGCTGCGCACCAACAGCGCCAGCGTCGTTCAGGGGATCTTTCCGCTCGTCTTCGTGATCCTGTTCCTCTCTGACGCCTTCTTCCCGGCCAACCTGATGCTCGAGCCGGCGTCCTGGGTCGCTCAGTACAACCCGCTCAGCTTCATCGTCAACGGCATACGCGAGCCGATCATCGCCGGATGGTCGGTGACGACCCAGCTGAAGGCGATCGCATCGGTGATCGGAATTGGAGCCCTGGGATTCGTCCTCTGCGCGGGCGCCATGCGCGGCCGGGTCAGGAGGGGACTGTGAGCTGGCGAGGGAACGTGGCGACGATCCGAGTGCTGGTCCGCAGGGCACTCAATGAGATCTTCCGGGTCCCTGGAGCTGCGATCCCGGGCGATTCTCGCTCCCGCCATCTTCTTCCTCGGCCTGACCAGCGTCTTCGGGAGCCTAACCCTGCTCCCCGGGTTCGACACCCACAGCTACCAGAGCTTCCTGATCCCCGTGAGCCTGCTGCAGGGGGCAGCCTTCACCGGCGCCGCCACCGGTGTCAACCTCGCCCGCGACATCGAGCAGGGCTGGTTCGACCGGCTGCTCGCCTCACCCGCCCCGCGGCCGGTGCTGCTCGCCGGGCTGGTGCTCTCAGCCAGCCTGCGCTCCCTGCTGCCGGCGACCTTCCTGCTGATCGTCGCGCTCGCCGTGGGCGCCCACTGGCCGGGCCTGCTCGGCCTTCTGATCGCCCTGACGCTGGTCATGGGCATGGCCGTCGTGGCCGCCACCTGGGGGACTTCGCTGGCCTTCCGCTTCCGAACCCAGTCCGCGGCCCCGGTGATGCAGGTGGGGATGTTCCTGGCGGTCCTGCTGACCACGGCATACGCGCCACTCGCCCTGCTCACCGGCTGGCTGCAGACGGTCGCCAGGATCAACCCCGTGACCCAGGTCGTCGAGGCAGCCCGTCAAGGCTTCGTCGGATCCGTCACCTGGGGCGACACCTGGCCCGGCTACCTGGCGCTCTTCGGGCTCGCCACCGTGCTGACCTTCTTTGCCCTTCGCGGCATGCGCCGGATGACGGTTTGACGGAAACCACCGTCGGCACCGAGGTCCGCGACCGAGTCCTCGGGATCGCCGATCAGACGCTGCGCGGCAACTGGACCGACGGCGAGCGCGACGGCGTCCACTACGGGTACTCGCGGCCGAGCCCCGGTCATTACCCATGGCAGTGGTACTGGGACTCCTGCTTCCACGCGATCGTCTGGCGTCGGTTCGACCGCTCGCGCGCCGAGAGCGAGCTCCGCAGCCTGCTGGCCGGCGCGTCCGAGGACGGCTTCATCGGCCACACGATCTTCTGGCACGGCCACGTCGACTGGCAGCGACGCTGGACGTACAACGTCACCTCGCGGAAGGCGCGGAACACGTCGACGATCCAGCCGCCGCTGCTCGCCTGGGCCTGGCGGATCGCGGTCGGCGACCCGGCGGCAGAGCCACGGATCGCGGCGCATCACCGGTGGCTGGAGGCCAATCGTGATCTGGACGGCGACGGGCTGCTCTGGATCGTCCAGCCCGATGAGTCGGGCCTCGACTCGTCACCCAAGTTCGACCCCGTCTGGGGCCTGCGCGCACATGCCAGGCTCCTGTTCCCCTTCCTGATCGCCAGGAACAGGCGACTCGGCTGGGACGCACCCCGAGTGCTCGACGCCGGCGGGCCGCTGCTCTGCGAGGTGGTCACCAACGTCCTCTGGTGCCTGGCCCGGATCGCGGCCGGGGAGCCCTCGATCACTCCGAGGATCGTCGAGCGCCTCTGGGACGAGCGCCGCGGGCTCTTCCTCGACATCGCCCGAGGCGAGCTGGCTCATGAGGAAAGGACGGACCCGGCCGGGCAGGACCGCCGCGTCCGCACCTCGACCTGGTCGGCGCTCGCGCCGCTCGCGCTCCCCGACCTGCCGGACGAGATCGGCAGGCGCCTGGTCGAGGAGCACCTGCTCGACCAGCGCAAGTACTGGCTCCCGTTCCCGCCCACCTCGGTCTCCGCGGAGGAGCCCACCTTCGAGCCCCGCAAGTGGAAGGCCCCGCTTCGTCGCCTCTACTGGCGGGGCCCGACCTGGATCAACTCCGCCTGGCTGATCTGGATCGGGCTGCTCCGTCTCGGATACGACGCGGAGGCAATGGAGATGGCGAAGCGCCTCAGCACAGCGGTCGCGGAGCAGCGCCTCCGCGAGTTCTATGAGCCCTATTCAGGCGAGGGTCTGGGGGCCAAGGAATTCGGCTGGTCCTCGTTGATCGCGGAGCTGGCGGATCCGGATCCGACCGCGTCCAGGTCCTATCTTTGAGTTACGCGGCCGACGGTTGAGTCGACAGCAGCAACACGCAGAGGGCCAGGATCAGGGCGAGCCCGAAGAGCACCAGCAGTGCGACCAATCTGCTTGTTCCCCTCAGTCCCAACACTGGGACTAATCATAATTAGGTAGACGGCGGCGGTCTAGCTGGCGGGAACAGCCACCGGCGTGGAAACGCCCGCCTTGCAGACGAACTTGCCGGCGGTGCGCTTCGTGGCCTTGACTCGCACCGAGTTCGTGCCGGCCGGCAGGGGGCTCGGCAGCTGGCCCGAGAGCGACCAGTTTCCGCTCGAATCCGAGGTGGAGCCGTCGAGCGTGGCGAACACGACGCCGTTCACGTCGAGGACCTGGAGCCTCATCCCTCGGGAGGGCTTGCAGGCGCTGGCGGTGTTGAGGGATCCCTTGGCAGTCACCTTTCCGCCCTTGTTGATCTTCGGGCTGCCGGTGAAGTAGACGACGGCCGTCTTCTTCTTCTTGCCCGCCAGCGCGACTGCACTGAACGTGCCCAGGCAGAGGGCGGCAACCGCGAACAGCACGAGTGCCTTGCCTGAAGTCCTCATCTACTTGTAACGGTAGGTGATTCGGCCGCGGTCGAGGTCGTAAGGGGACAGCTCGATCTTCACCCTGTCCCCCGGGAGGATGCGGATGTAGTGACGGCGCATCTTGCCCGAGATGTGGCCGAGGACCTCGTGGTCGTTGTCCAGCTTGACGCGAAACATCGTGTTGGGCAGCGCCTCGGTGATCTCGCCCTCCATCTCGATCTTCTCTTCCTTCGCCATGCGACCGGGCAGGGTAGCGGGTAGGTCAGCGGCCCTCGAACGTCGCCTTGCCGGGCCCGTCCTTCAGGAAGCTGGCCACCGCGTTCTTCAGGTCCTCCGAGGCGAACAGGTCCGCGAACACGCCCGGCGTGACGCTGTCCGCCTCGTTCACGCCGCCCGCGCGGTAGGCGCGGATGATCCGCTTCGTCGCGCCGTGGGCGACCGTGGGGCCGTCCGCGAGCCGGTGGGCGAACTTCATCCCCTTCTCGAGCAGCTGGTCGTCGGGGACCACGCGGCTGACCACGTTCCAGTGCTCGAGAGTCGCGGCGTCATAGAGGCCTCCGCTCATCACGAACTCGCTTGCCCGCGCCGGGCCGGCGCGCTCGGCCATCCGCTGTGTGCCACCCGCCCCCGGGGTCAACCCGACGACTGCCTCGACCAGCCCGAAGCGCGCCGACTCCGTCGCCCAGATCATGTCGCAGCCCAGTGAGATCTCCAACCCGGCGGTCAGGCAGAGGCCGTGCACCAGGGCCAGGGTCGGAATCGGCAGCTCCTCGATCCTCCGCACGACCGGGATCAGCGAGCCGAACGAATCGGACGCGCTCCCCTCCTCCTGGACCCTCTTGAAGCTGTTCACGTCGACGCCGCCGGTGAAGATGTCCCCCTCCGCCCGCCAGACGAGCGCGCGGGCATCGGAGCCCTCGACCTCCTCGATACAGGAGACGAACGCTCCCCACGCGTCGTCGCCGAACAGGTTGAGCGGCGGGTTGGAGAGCACGATCGAGGCGACGTTGCCGTCGCGCTCCAGCCTGATGGGCGCGGTCTTTGTCTCATTCATAAAACGGGTTGCTCCTCGCTTCGCTCGTCACACCCTCGCATCATCTTCTCCTCGCAGTCTTGTGGCTATCTGGGCGATCTCGTCGGAGTCCCCGGGCTCGGGGATCCAGGGGAGCTTGAGCGGATCATCCTCGTATCGGGGCACGACGTGGATGTGGAAGTGGAACACGGTCTGCCAGGCGACGGCCCCGCAGGCGTTGATCAGGTTGATCCCGTCCGCTTCCAGGACCTCCTTCATCCGCCCGGCGAGACGCTGTGAAGCAAGCATCGTCGCGGACAGGTCCTCAGGCCCTATCTCGAGCAGATCGGCGGAGTGGGCCCGTGGGACGACCA
Source organism: uncultured Solirubrobacterales bacterium (assembly GCA_963817275.1). Taxonomy (GTDB): domain Bacteria; phylum Actinomycetota; class Thermoleophilia; order Solirubrobacterales; family 70-9; genus DASUPK01. The sequence continues at coordinate 70,661 of CAWFOA010000013.1, forward strand.
GCGCGTGCCCCGGGGTCGCCGGGTTGATGTCCATGAAGGCGACCGTGCGCTCGTCCGAGTCGATCGTCTGGCTCGGGATCGAGCCATCGACGATGCCGCAGAACAGGCAGTCAGGGTCCGCCATCCCGGCGGCAGGCTACAGACCCCCAAGAAACGAGTGGCCCGCGGGGGAGCGGGCCACTCGTTTGGCGCTTGGACGCCATCTTTACGAAACGGGTTCGCGTCAAGGAGTCGCTGGGGCGATCGCGATCGGGGCGCTGTCGCCGCTGAATGTCAGGCAATCGAAGCGACGTCCCTTCTTGGTCTTCTTGCCCTTCTTCTTGCTGCCGACCTTGCGGGTCGCCTGATCGACCGTCGCCCTGAGGACGACGCTCGTCGTCGGCGGGTTCGTGTCCGTCGGCTTGGGCAGCGTCGCCGTGTACGAGCCGTTGTTCTTCGTCTCGGCCGTCTCGGCGAGCGGCGTGACGGTCGCACCGTTGACGTAGGCGAAATGGAGCGTCCTGTCCTTCTTGCAGTTGCTGTTGCTGGCCACGCTTCCGCTGGCGGTCAGGGTGGTCGTGGTCGAGTCGACGGTTGTGGGCGTCACGCCCACCGTCACTGCCCCGCCGACCTGCTTCGCGCTCTTCACACCGAACGCGCTCGGTACGACGACCAAACCGATCGCCACTGCGCATACCGCGCATGCGCCGACAAGTTTTCTCATGGCTCTCCCTCTCCGTTCCTGGCTTTCGTGATTCCTCTCTACCGAGAGCGACAGCGGTCCCCACGGGGATATGCGCAAAATTCGTTAGATGCCCGACAAGGGCTGAGACCGGTTAGCGGAGCTGCCTGGCGCGCTCCAGCGCCTGCGCTCGCCCGCTGATCTCGCCCGTGAACGCCTCGGCGCGCAGCTCCTCCAGCAGCTTGCCCATCTCCGGACCGGGCGAGAGCCCGAGCTCGTCAGCAAGCTCGTCGCCGGTGAGCGGCGGGCGAGGCGGGCCGTCGCGATGCCAGGCGAGGGCGTCGCGGAGCATCTCCCGGGCGAGATCGAGGTGGGCCTCCACCATCTCGGGGCTCGCCAGCGGGCCCTCGCCGCGGGCGGCAAGCCGGTCGGCGACGCTCAGCAGGGTGACGTCGGCGGACACGGGCTCCGTGGCCACCAGGTAGTCGTAGACGGCGCGACGGGACAGAGGCCGCTGGTGGATGAGGAAGCCGAGCCGCAGATGGTGAAGGGCGAGGCCCTGGAGCTGGACGCTGAGCCGGCGGCTGGTGCGCAGGCGGCGGCAGATCCCGGCGATGATCCGGGCACCGACCTCGTCGTGGCCGATGAACGTCACGTACCCGCCTCCCTCGGATCGGGTCTCCGGCTTTCCCAGGTCGTGAAAGAGGGCGCCGAAGCGGAGCGCGCCGAGGCGCGTGAGCTCGTCGGCGAGGGGCTCGGCCAGAAACGCCTCGATCTCGCCCGCCAGGTCACCCGCGAATGAGCGGAGGTCGGCTTCGATGCCGAGCCACTCCTCGAGCACGGCGAGGGTGTGGCCGAGGACGTCGAGGTGATGGTTCGGGTTCTGGACGACCCCGCGAAGCGTCTCGAGCTCGGGAAGGACCACGGCGGTCAGCGCAAGGCGGTCCATCAGCTCGATGCCGAGTAGCGGATCGGGCCCGGCAACGATTCCCCGCAGCTCGGCGAACTGGCGCTCACCGGCGGGGTCCGCGGCGTGGACCGAATGGGCCCGGGCCAGCTCGAGGGTCCCGGGGTCGATCGTCAATCCAAGGCCCGCGGAGAGCCGGCAGGCCCGAAGGAGCCGGATGGGATCGTCCCCGAAGGCCGAATCCGACGCGGCTCGCAGCAGGCGGGACTCGGAGTCGGCCATGCCGCCGGTCGGATCGATCGGATCGCCCCCGGCCAGCGGAATCGCGATCGCGTTGACGGTGAAGTCCCGGGCTCGGAGGTCGCCCTCGATCGAATCCGCCCGCAGGGCGGCGACGTCCACGTGCCAGCCCTCCGTGCCGGATACGGCGCGCCAGGCGGCGTGCTCCTCCGAGAGCTGGAACGCCGAGCCGCCGGCGATCCTGCCGATCGCGCGGGCGGCGCTCTCCTCGCGACCCGGCTCCACCGCGATGTCGGCATCCGCCACCCGCTCACCGAGCAGGGCGTCGCGGATCGCGCCGCCCACTATCCAGGCCGAGCCCTGGTCCTCCTCCAGCGCGGTCCGCGCGGCGGCAATCGATGGAGCCGCGGGCAACGCGTCCTCGAGCGTCACTCCTGTACCTCTCGAGTTACCCGCTGGGAGATCCCACAGGTGATCTCGTAGTTGATCGTGTCGAGGCGCGTTGCAACCTCCTCGGCCAGGATCCGGTCGGAGCCCTGGGCGCCGATCAGCACCGCGGGTGCACCCGGCTCCACGTCCGTCTCTGGGCCGAGGTCGATCGTGATGTTGTCCATCGAGACCGTGCCAACCAGCGTGTAGCGCCTCCCGCCGACCAGCACCTCCCCGTTGTTGGAGAGGCCTCGCCTCACCCCGTCGCCATAGCCGATCGGGAGCACCCCGACCCAGGTGTCCACCGGGGCGCGCCAGGTGCGACCGTAGCCGGCGCTGGCCCCGGCCTCGAAGCGCTTCACGTCCGCGACGTATGAGTGCAACTCGAGCGCGGGCTCGAGGCCGTAGTCGGCGGGGTCTCGCTGGAACGGGTCGAGCCCATAGATCGCGATCCCGCAACGCACCATGTCGAAGTGGGTGGCCGGGTCGCGGAGGGTCGCGGCGCTGTTGGCGGCATGGACGGTGCAACCCGGCGCGATCTCGCGCACCGCCTCCGCGACGGGGGTGAAGGCGGCGAGCTGCTCTCCGAGATACGCGTCGCCCTCCTCGTCGGCGGTGGCGAAATGGGTCCAGACCCCCGCCAGCTCCAGTCTCTGGTCGTCGTGGCAGGCACGGGCCAGCTCGATCAGCGTGGCCGGATCGCGTTCCCCCAGGCGTCCCATCCCGCTGTCGAGCTTCACGTGTACCCGCGCCATCCGGCCGAGCTCGGCGGCGGCCCGCGAGCAGAGCTCCCGGAAGCCCTCCCGCCAGATCGCGACGTCGGCCCGCGCGGCCAGAGCGACCTGCAGCTCCTCCTCGGTCAGCGCGCCCATCACCAGGATCGGCGTGTCCGGGAAGTGCAGCCGGAGCTCCTCCGCCTCGGACGCGGCGGCGACCGCCAGCCGGGTGGTCCCGCCGCGCATCGCCGCAGCGGCGCAGGCGGCGGCGCCGTGCCCGTATCCGTTCGCTTTGACCACCGCACAGAGCTCGGTGCGCTCCCCGACGCGGTCCTTGAGCATCCGGCAGTTCCGCTCCACGGCCCCGACGTCAATCGTCGCCAGGGCGCGGCCAGTCTGGTCGGGCGAGCTCAGGGCGCCAGCCCCGCGGGTATCGAGTCGATGACGTCGCCGGCGATCACCGAGTCGTGGCCGACCCGCTCTCCCGCAGCGCGGCCGGCGCGGGAGTGGGCCACAACGGCGGCGCAGGTGGCGGCGAACGGCTCGACGCCCCTGGCGATCAGGGCGGCGATCATCCCGGAGAGGACGTCGCCGGTTCCGGCGGTCGCGAGCTGGGGGCTCGACACCCGGTTGACGGCCAGCCGCTCGCCGTCCGTGACGATCGAGTCGTCGCCCTTGAGCAGGACGATCCCCCCGCTTCGCTGGGCGGCCTTGCGCGCGCTCTCGGCCCGCCTGGCGTCTATCGCCTCCGAGTCCCGGTCCAGCAGACGGCCCATCTCGCCGGCGTGCGGCGTCAGGACGAATGGCGCCCTGCGCTCGGCCAGCCCCTCGATTTGGGCGGCGTGGGCGTTGAGGCCGTCGGCATCGATCACCAGAGGCGCGGCGATCCTCGCGGTCAGCTCTCTGACGAGGCGCTGGGTTCCCGGTTCGCGCCCCATTCCGGAGCCGAGCACCACACAGGCCGCGCGCTCGGTCGCGGCGAGGATCTGCTCCGATGCGGCGGGTCGCAGCCTGCCGTCGCGGCTCGCGCACCCAAGCGACATGACCTCGGTCAGCTTCACCTCGAAGATCCGCTCCAGGTCGGCGGGGACCGCCACCGTCGCGTAGCCGGCGCCGGCGCGGATCGCCGCCCGCGCCGCCAAGCAGACCGCGCCGGTGAGTCCCTTCGAGCCGCCGACGATCACCACCTGCCCGGAGCTGAACTTGGTCGACCCTGCCGCGCGGCTCGGCGCCAGCTGGAGCACGCGAGGATCGATCAGGCCCGCCCGTGGCTCGATCGGCGCGCCCTCCGGGATGCCGATCGGGACCACTCGCAGCTCCCCGGTGTGCTCCTTGCCGGGAGCGATCCAGTGGCCCAGCTTCGGCGCATGGAAGGTCACGGTGACGTCGGCCGCGACGGCCATTCCCTCGACCTCGCCGCTCGAGGCGTTGACGCCCGATGCGATGTCGGTCGCCACCACAGGGGCGTCCGCCTCGTTCATCGCGTCGATCGCCGAGGCCGCGGGACCCCGCGGCGTGCCTGCGAAGCCGGTGCCGAAGACTGCGTCGATGACGACTCCGGCACCCTCAATTGCGGCCGGGAGCTCGCCCGGATCCACCTGCCTCACCCCGCCCGCACGATCGGCGTTCGCCCTGGCGTCGTCGGAGAGCTCGTCGGGCGGCGCGAGCAGCAGCGCGTCCACCTCCAGCCCGGTCTCGCGCAGGGCTCGGGCGGCGACGAGCCCGTCCCCGCCGTTGTTCCCCTTGCCGCAGACGATCGCGGCCCTGTTCGAGGTCGCGACCTCCGCAGCGGCCTCGGCGACCGCGCGGCCCGCGGTCTCCATCAGCTCCAGCGAGGGAACGCCCCGATCCTTGATCGCCCAGCGATCGGTGGCGCGCATCTCCTCGGCGTCCAGGCAGGGATCGAGCCAGTCCTCCATCGGCGCCAGCCTACCCCTGCGGGATATGCTGCCGGTGTCCATGGAGGGACGACTGACTGGGTCGCAGGCGAGAACTCTTGCCGCATTGGTGGCGGCGGCGGCCCTCTACCTCGTCGCGCTCGCGGCCCCCGCGGCCGCCAGCACGACCTGGCTCTGCAAGCCGGGCGTGAGCCCGGATCCCTGTTTCGGCGCCCTGCAGACGACGGTGATCGACTCGTCCGGGCAGAGCCACGTCGAGAACCCGCGGAACGCAAAGAAGCCAAAGATCGACTGCTTCTACGTCTACCCGACGGTCAGCGACGACAAGAGCGTCAACTCTGACCTCTCGATCGACCCGGAGGAGATCGCGGTCGCGCAGTTCCAGGCCTCCCGGTTCTCCCAGCGCTGCCGCGTCTTCGCGCCGATGTACCGGCAGCTGACGCTCCAGGCGATCGGCGGTGCGCCGCTGCCGCCCGAGGCCATACCCACCGCCTACTCAGACGTGCGAGCTGCCTGGAAGGAGTACATGCGCCGCTACAACCATGGCCGCGGCGTCGTGCTGATCGGCCACTCGCAGGGCTCGGGGATGCTCGAGGAGCTGATCCGCCAGAAGATCGATCCGTTCAAGGCCGCCCGGCAGCGGCTCGTCTCGGCGATCCTCCTCGGCGGCAACGTTACGGTGAAGCAGGGCAGCAACCTCGGCGGCCTCTTCCGGCACATCCCCGCATGTCGCTCCGCGCGCCGCACGGGCTGCGTGATCGCCTTTTCGACCTTCAACCAGACGCCGCCGGACAACGCGATCTTCGGCAAGCCCGGCGCCGTGTCCGATTTCTTCGGCCAGAGCGGCCGGACCGACCTGGAGGTCCTCTGCACGAACCCCGCCGCTCTGCGGGGTGGCTCGGCGCCCCTGCACACGCTCGCGCCGACCACCCCGTTCCCCGGCACCGAGGGGCTCGGCGTCAAGATCCTCTACAACGGCTCGCCTCCCACGGCGCCGACGCCCTGGGTCGAGCCGATGGACCACTACACCGGCCAGTGCGTCCAGAGCAACGGCGCAAACGTGCTGATGATCTCGCCAATCGCCGGAGCCCGGCAGCTGACGCCTGTTCCCGACGCCACCTGGGGCCTCCATCTGGCGGACGGAAACATCGCCCTCGGCAACCTGGTCGACGACGTCGGCTCCGAGACGAAGGCGTTTCTGAAGCAGCGCGCTAAGCGCAAGCAGGGCTAGCCGGCGATCGCGACGGCCGCCGCGCTCTCGCGCGAGTGAGTGAGCGAGATCGCGATCTCGACGTCGCCGGCGGCCTCCGCGGCGCTCCCGTGGAGCCGGACCTGAGGGGGTGCGCCCGCCTCGACCTCGATCTCACGCGGCGGCACACCCTGGCCCAAGGCCTTGATCACGGCCTCCTTCGCCGCGAAGCGGGCCGCCAGATGACGGCCGGGCCGTGCGCGGCCGCGCGCGTAGGCCAGCTCGCCGTCGGTGAACAGCCGGTCCGCGAGCCGCGGGCGACGCTCGAGCGCACGCTCCAGGCGCTCGATCTCGATCAGGTCGATGCCGACGCCTAGGGCCACGAACAGTCCTACTTCAGCCCCAGGACCGCCTTGAACTCGGCCTTGTCGCCGCTGCTGCCCGAGCCGGTGACGAGATAGCGGAGCGCGTCCAGGTAGGGCTTGGCCTGCCGGTATCCAGGGTCGGTCTTGGCGCCGGAGGACTCCGCCAGCGCGAAGACGGATGGGAAGTCGAGGAAGAGGTCGGTGCCGAGGGACGAGACCTGGCCGCGGGCGGTCGTGAACGTCGGTGCGGCGTCCAGCGTCTGGGCGGGCGTCAGCGACTGCTCGGCGGAGTTGGCGCCGTAGCCGATCACGAACTTGTCGCCCTGCTGGGCGATCTCGACAGGCCGAGGCGCCACGCTTGGATCGTTGATCTGGAATCCGGTGCCCCCACCCGAGAGTCGCAGCGGCTTGATGCCGCCGCTGCCGAGCTGGAGCAGCCCCTGCAGCTGATTCAGCAGCCTGCCGGTGAGGTCCGCGTCCTTGGTCTGCACGACGAGCGCACCGGTCAGGGTGGACTGGGTCGTCCCCTCGACGTAGATGACCGCGTCGCCCAGAGCGCCCTCGAGCTGGTCGAGCGACGACCCGGTGGTCGACTGGATCTGCTGCACCGTGGAATCGAAGTCCGGGATGGACTCCTTCAGCTGGTCCAGGCTCCGCTTCACGCTGTCTCCGAGGTTGCCGATGCCGAAGGCGAGCCAGGCCTGCGAGGGGACAGCGCCGATCAGCGAGCTCTCCGGCGTGTCGACGCCGTTGCTGCCACCGGTCGCCTCCAGCTCGATGCTGTCCGCTGAGGCCGTCAGCGCACCCGCGGCGGGCTCGTTGATCGAGTCGCCGGCGGTCTTCTCGAGCAGGGCCTGGCTGTTTGGATCGAACTGGTCGGGCCCCAGGGCGGCGATGAAGTTCTTGGGGATCGTGTAGACGGTGCCGAGGCGGTTGTCGGGCAGGTCGCCGATGGCGTCCTTGAAGTCGCTGGTGTCGCCGAGCGAGTCGCCGGAGTTGGCGTCGACCGCCGCCTTGAAGCCCGCGAGGTCACCCTCGACCAGGAAGTTGCCGACGGTGCCGAAGACCTGGCCCGGTTGGCTCTTGTCGGTCTGGTAGGAGGCACCGTTGTAGGTCTGGGGCGCGGGATCGGTCGCGGTGTCGCCGGATGCCTTCTGGGCGAAGGCAAGCGATGCGCTCGGGTTCGTCGTCTCGACGACGACGGAACCCTGGGAGTTCGTTCCGAGCGAGGTGAAGAAGACGCCCGCCTTCTCGCCGAGCCAGGGCGCGACGTCCTGCTGGTAGTTGATCGGATGGCCGTCAGCCTTCGACTGGTCCTCGATCAGCGAGACGATCTTCGCGCCGGGGTCCGGCGTGTTCATGATCTTGCTCAGCGCAGCCTTCGCGTCGGACTGGGCGGAGCCGGTCGGCTTGACCGTCGCGTCCAGGTAGATCGGCGTGTTCGCGGGCACCGCTGCGGCAGGGCCGACATCGGTGCTGCCGCCCCCACCTCCACCACAGCCCGCCAGGATCGCCGCGGGAACGGCGACGCAGGCAGCGAGCAGCGCGGGGAGTCGGCGGGACCTCACGAGGCGGGCATCGTAGCCCAGCTACTCGACGGTAACCGTCTTCGCCAGGTTGCGAGGCTGGTCAACGTTCAGGCCGTTCTCGCGGGCGATGTAGTAGGCGAGCAGCTGGAGCGGCACGATCGCGACGATCGGCTGCACGATCCAGTCGGTGCGCGGGACGAAGATCGTCTGGTCCGCGGCCTCCTCGACGCCCTCCGAGCCCTCCGTGGCGATGGCGATCACGTCGGCGCCGCGCGCCCGCACCTCCTCCATGTTGGAGAGGATCTTCTCCACAACCGGGCTGTCGGTCGCGACCGCGACCACCGGGGTCGACTCGTCCAGCAGCGCGATCGGCCCATGCTTCATCTCGCCCGCCGCGTAGGCGTCCGCGGGGATGTAGGAGATCTCCTTCAGCTTCAGGGCACCCTCCAGGCAGACCGCCAGCCCGATGTGGCGGCCGATGTACATGAAGAAGCGCTGGTCGTGCTGTGAGCGGGCGATCGCCTTGACGCGCTCGTCGCAGGAGACGATCGTCTCCTGGATCTTGTGGGGGAGCGCCTTGAGCTCGGCGACGAGCTCCGCGAGGCGCTCCGGCTCCATCGTCCCGCGCAGCTCCGCCAGGCGAAGCCCGAGCAGGTACATGGCGGCCACCTGGCTGACGAATGTCTTGGTCGCGGCCACGCTGATCTCGATCCCCGAGCGCGTGTAGAGGACCGCGTCGGCGTCCCGGGTCGCCTGGCTCCCCATCACGTTGCAGATCGCGAGCACCTTCGAGCCACCCTCGCGCGCCAGACGCATCGCCGCGAGGGTGTCGGCCGTCTCCCCCGACTGGGTGATCCCGATGACCAAGTCGTTGGGCCGGTGCACCGGATCGCGATAGCGGTACTCCGAGGCGATGTCCATCTCGACCGGGACCCGCGCCCACTGCTCAATCGCGTAGCGGCCGACGAGGCCGGCGTGGTACGAGGTCCCGCAGGCGACGATCACGATCCGCTCGACCCCCTTCAGGAAGTCGTCGTCGAGGTCAACGTCGGAGAGATCGACTCCATCCAGGTTCGGCAGCCGGTCGGTGATCGTCTCGGCAACCGCATCGGGCTGCTGGTGGATCTCCTTGAGCATGAAGGTGGCGTAGCCGTCCTTCTCGGCGGCGTCCTCGTCCCAGGTGACCTCAATCGGCTCACGCCCGTCGACCGCGGTGCCGTCCGCGGTCATCAGCGTGACCTCGCCCTGGTGGATCGTGACGAGCTCGTCGTTCTTGATTCCGAGGGCGCGGCGGGTCTCGGCCAGGAAGGCGGGGATCGCCGAAGCGATGAAGTTCTCGTGATCGCCGAGACCGACGATCAGCGGACACTCCTTCCTCGCCGCGACCAGCGTGTCCTCGTGATCGTTGTGCATCGCAACGAACGCGTAATGACCTCGCAGGTCCGCGAAGGCCCTGCGGACAGCCTCGGTCAGGTCGCCGTCGTAGTGGCGCTCGATCAGGTGGGCGACGATCTCGGCGTCGGTCTCAGAGGTGAACTCATGCCCCTCGCCGATCAGCTCTCGCCGTAGCTCGGCGTGGTTCTCGACGATCCCGTTGAGGACGATGTGGATCCTCTCTTGGCAGTCGCCGTGCGGATGGGCGTTCTCCTCGGTGACCCGGCCGTGCGTCGCCCAGCGGGTGTGGCCGAGACCGATCGTCGCCGGCTTCTCCGCGACAGCGACCCCGCCGGCGCCATTCGAAGCGTGTTCCTCGAGCGCCGTCCGCAGGTTCGCGAGATTGCCGACTGCGCGCACGCTGTCGACCTCGCCGTCCGAGATCACTGAGATGCCGGCGGAGTCGTAGCCCCGGTACTCGAGCTTCTCCAGCCCGGCGATCAGCAGGTCCCGGCACGGTCGGTCTCCTACATATCCGACGATGCCGCACATAAGGGGTGCTACAGGGTAGAGCGAAACGGCTAGGTGAGCTCGCGCTTGGCGATCTCGACGAGGCGCTTGCAGATCGCCTCGCACTCCTTTTCGTCGGGGGCCTCGACCATCACCCGGACCAGGGGCTCCGTCCCGGAAGCCCGGACGAGCACGCGGCCGCGTCCCTCGAGCTTCGCGTTCTCCTCGTCGACGGCGCTCCAGAGGACGGCTGCGCCCTCCACGGCCCCACGATCCGCGATCTGGACGTTCTCGAGCCGCTGGGGCAGCCGCTCGAAGGGCTCCACCTTCTCGAGCCGGCGTCCACGGAGCGCGCGCAGTGTGAGGAGTGAGGATGCGATCCCGTCGCCCGTCGGAGCAAAGTCGGTCCAGACGATGTGTCCCGACTGCTCCCCGCCCAGGCGCCAGTCGCGGTCCAGCAGCACCTCGATCACGTAGCGGTCGCCGACCTGGGTCTGGGCGACCTCGATGCCGGCCGCCTTCATCGTCTTGTGGAAGCCGAAGTTGGTCATCACCGTCACCGCCACCCCGCCCTCCAGCTCACCGCGATCCTGGAGGTCGGTGGCGATCAGCGCGATCAGGTCGTCGCCGTCGTGGAGCCGCCCAGTGCCATCGACGGCGAGCACCCGGTCGCCATCGCCGTCGTACGCGAAGCCGATGTCGGCGCCGGACGTCTTGACCAGGTCGACCAGGGTCTCGGGGTGCGTCGAGCCGCAGCCGGCATTGATGTTTCGCCCGTCGGGCTCCACCGCGGTCAGCACGAGATCCGCGCCCAGTGCACCGAAGATCACCGGGGCGGCGCGGTGCGTGGCGCCGTTGGCGCAGTCGAGAGCGATGCGCAGACCGGAGAGATCCAGCTGGAAGGCCGTTCGCAGCTCCCTGATGTAGTCGTCGAACGCCCCCTCGAGCACCCGTACGCCCCCGATGCGCTCACCGGTCTCCTCGTCCATGCGCGCCTCGATCGCCAGCTCAGTGTCGTCGTCGAGCTTGGCGCCCCGGGAGCTGAAGAACTTGATCCCGTTGTCGGCGAACGGATTGTGGGATGCGGAGACCACAGCGGCGAGATCGAAGCTCAGCCGGCGCGCGAGCACCGACGCCGCGGGTGTCGGCAGGACCCCGCCGAGCATCGCGTCCCCTCCCCCGGCAGCCACGCCCGCGGCGAGGGCCTCCTCCAGCATCGGGCCGGACTCGCGCGTGTCGCGGACGATCAGTACCTGAGGGCGCTCGGCCTCGGCCTGGAGCGCCGCCGCGCGGCCGAGCCGCACAGCGAGGTCCGGGGTGAGCAACTCGCCCACGGGGCCCCGGACCCCATCGGTCCCGAAGAATCTCCTCTCCGCCACGCGGGCGGACGCTAGCGCTTCGAGAACTGAGGCTTCTTGCGGGCCTTCTTGAGGCCGGCCTTCCGGCGCTCCTTGACCCGTGCGTCGCGGGTCAGCATGCCCCTGCGCTTGAGCTCCGGGCGAAGCTCAGGATCGATGTCGCAGAGTGCTCGCGCGATGCCATGGCGGACAGCGGATGCCTGGCCGGAGATGCCGCCACCGTGCACGCGGACGCGAACGTCGACGTTGCCCTCATAGCCGCTCTGAACGAGGGCCTGCTTCGCGACGGTCTGCAGATAGGCGCGCGGGAAGTACTCCTCGAGGCTTCGCTTGTTGACCTGGATGCTGCCGTCACCGGGGCGCAGGATCACTCGGGCGATGGATGACTTGCGCTTGCCGGTCGCGGAGTAGCTGGCGTCTCCCGAGAGCTTGGCCGGCTTGGCCGTAACCGGAGCGGTCTCGTCCACCTCTCCGATCAGCTCCCGCTCGCGCTTCGCGCGCTCCTCCTCCTCGGCCTCCCGGCGGGCGCGCTCCTCGGCGTCCAGCGGGCGCTCGGTGTCGATCGCGATCGGATCGAGTTCGGCGCCGGGAACGACTTCCTCCTTCTTCTTCTTACCCTCGGCCTGGGCGGGCTCGGCGGGCTGCTCAGCAGCGGGCTCGGCGGGAGCCTCATCCGCCGGAGCAGCCTGCTCTTCGGCGGGGGTGTCGTCCTCCGCGGCGGCGTCCTCTGCAAGAGCCTCCTCCGGCGGGGGCGCGTCGGTTTCGCCGCGCTCCGGGCTCCCGCCCTCTGACGGAGGCCGCTCCTCGGGAGCGGCCTGCTCGTCGGCCTGCTGCTCCTCGGGAGTGCCCTCTTCGGGCTGCTGCTGCTCTTCGTCCTGCATCAAGTCTCGATTTCCAGCGTCTCGGGCTTCTGAGCCTGGTGCGGATGCTCGGGCCCCGCGTAGACCTTGAGCTTGCGGAGCTGCTGGCGAGCGAGCCGGTTGCGGGGAAGCATGCCCTTGACGGCCTTGCGGATGACCTCCTCGGGGCGCGACTCGAGCAGCTCGCCCAGGGTGCGGGAGCGGATGCCGCCCGGGTATCCGCTGTGACGCCAGTAGCGCTTGTCCTCGCGCTTCTTGCCTGTCACGGCGATCTTCTCGGCGTTGACGACGATGACGAAGTCACCGACGTCGACGTGCGGCGTGTAGGTGGGCTTGCGCTTCCCTCGCAGCACGTCCGCAATCTGGGTGGCGAGCCGGCCAAGCGTCTTGCCGTCGGCGTCGACGACGTACCAGTCCCGCTCGCGGTCCTGGGCATTCGCCTGGTAGGTCTTCATCGCAGTCGCAGTGGTCATAAAAAGAGCCGCGCACCAATCCGCGGCCGGCGGATGATAGCGCCGGTAGGCTAGGCCGCAGTGGAGGCTGGGCATGCCGCAGCATCGGTTTCCTACCGGGATGTAACCAAGCGCTACCCGGGCCAGACGACCCCTGCGATCTCGAACCTCTCTCTCGAGGTGCCGGCCGGTGAGATCTGCGTGCTGGTCGGGCCGTCCGGGTGCGGAAAGACCACCGCCATGCGGATGGTCAACCAGACCGTCGACATCACCGAGGGCGACATCCTGATCGGGGATACGTCGGTGCGTGACCGCGATCCGACCGAGCTGCGACGTGAGATGGGCTACGTGATCCAGCAGACGGGGCTCTTCCCGCACCGGACCATCGCCGACAACATCGCGACCGTCCCGAGCCTGCTCGGCTGGGATCGAGACCGCACCAGGAAGCGGGTCGACGAGCTGTTCGAGGTGATCGGGCTCGATCCGGCGCTGGGCGATCGCTTCCCCAGCCAGCTCTCCGGTGGCCAGCAGCAGAGGATCGGCGTCGCCCGGGCCCTCGCAGCGGACCCCCCGGTGATGCTGATGGACGAGCCCTTCGGCGCCATCGACCCAATCAGCCGAGAGCGCCTCCAGAACGAGTTCCTCCGCCTCCAGGCCGAGATCCAGAAGACGGTCCTCTTCGTCACCCATGACATCGACGAGGCGATCAAGATGGGCGACCGAATCGCGATCCTGAAGCAGGGCGGCCGCCTAGCGCAATACGCCACCCCCGCCGAGCTGTTGATGGCGCCCGCCGACGACTTCGTCGAGGACTTTGTCGGCGCCGACCGCGCGCTCAAGCGGCTGGCCCTGATGAGAGTGCGCGACATCGACCTGTGGGAGGCGCCACTCGCTTTCGTCGGCCAGTCGACGGCCGAGGTGCGGGCCAAGCTGGAGGGCGCCGAGGTGCCGCACGCCCTGGTCGTCGACGCCGAGCGGCGACCGCTGGGCTGGCTTTCGGACGCGGACCTGAGGGCCGACACCGTTCCGCATAAGCCCGACAGCGGACCCGAGCCGCTCCTCGACCTCGACGACGTGATGCGGGATGCGCTCGCCGACCTCCTCCAGACCGAGACCCAGTACGCCCCGGTGATCGATGCCCAGAGGCGCATCGCCGGCGTCCTCTCCGTGGAGATCATCTCGGAGTTCCTGGTCTCGCCCCAGGCGAAGGTGGAGGAGCACGCCGCGGTCGAGCGGCCGCTGGGCCAATGAACCCCCCGCTCGCCGACGCCACCCCCCTCGTCGGGGCGATCGAGATCCACAACCGGACCGGCGAGAACGCCAGCTGCGTCGCCCAGAACAAGGCGTTCTGCTTCGGCTGGGCGATCGACAACTTCGACCGCTACACGACCCCGCTGCTCAACCACCTGCTCCTCGTGTTCGTGGCGGTCGCCATCGGCTTCACCATCGCCTTCGCGATGGCGCTGCTCTCCCACGGGCAGCGCTGGCTGGTCCCCACCTTCACCGGGGCGACCGGCGTCCTCTACACGATCCCCTCCCTCGCCTTCATCTTCCTGCTGCTGCCGCTCACCGGCCTGGGCTGGACGACCGCGATCATCGTCCTCAGCGTCTACACGCTGCAGATCATCTACCGCAACATCGTCGCCGGCCTCGCCAACGTCCCAGCCGAGAGCAAGGAGGCCGGGCGCGGGATGGGGATGACCAATCGCCAGCTGCTCTGGCGAGTCGAGCTCCCGCTGGCGCTGCCGGAGATCATCGCTGGCCTTCGCATCGCCACGGTCTCGACGGTGGCCATCGCGAGCCTGATGGTGTTCGCGAACGTCAACACCCTCGGCGGCCCGCTCTACCAGCAGCTCACCTTCAAGACGAACATCGTGATCGCCGGCGGGCTGACCATCCTGATGGCGATCTCGTTCGACCTGCTCCTGCTGGTCGCCCAGCGCCTGCTGGCCCCCTGGCGGCGGCCCTCTCGGGAGGCGACCGCATGAGCGTCACCTCCATCCACCTCGGCCTCCTCGGCGTGTTCGGCGACGCCTTCAACTTCATCTTCCATCAGCAGGAGGCGCGCACGGGGCAGACGCTGGTGGGCGGCCCTGACCAGGCCCTCCACCTGACCGGCCAGCACCTCAAGGTGACCTTCCTGGCGCTCGGGGCGGCCATAGTCGTCGCTCTGCCCACGGGGGTGATCCTCGGCCATCTGCGTAAGGGCGAGACCTTCGCGGTCGCCCTCGGCAATGCCGGCCGTGCGGTGCCGGAGCTGGCGCTGATCGCATTCGTAGCGGCCTTCATCGGCGTCGGGCTCGTCAACGTCACCTTCGCCTTCGCGGTGCTGGGGATCCCACCGATCCTCACCAACACCTACGTGGGGATGAGCCAGGTCGATCGGAATGCTGTCGAGGCGGCGCGGGGAATGGGCATGAGCGCCTTGCAGATCGTCCTCAGGGTGGAACTGCCGCTGGCGGTGCCGACGATCATGGCCGGGGTGCGGACCGGCGCGGTCAACATCATCGCCACGGTCGCGCTGGCCTCGCTAGCCGGGGTGAGCACCCTCGGCGACTACATCCTGGGCCGGAACGTCTACGGCGACGCGGGCGTGGTGGCCGGCGCGATCCTGATCGCATTGCTCACCCTGGCGCTCGAGCTCAGCCTGGCCGGCCTGCAGTGGGTGCTGACGCCGCGCGGCCTGAAGCTCGCGCGCGCTGGTGCGGCCGCATAGGATCAACCGGTCCATAGAGGGGGTGCAGCAGCCCCAGACGAGAGGAGGGTCACGTGGTGACCGGCCATTCGCGAAAGAGGGCGGCCTTTGCGCTGATTGCGGCGCTGGTGCTGGCTCTTGGCGTTGCCGCCTGTGGGGGCGGCGATGACAACAACGACACGGGGACGAGTGGGGGCAACTCCGCCAACCTGATCAAGTCGAATCCCGACAACAGCGGAATCCAGCTGACGGTGGGTTCGAAGAACTTCACCGAGGAGTACATCCTCGGAAACATCTACGCGCAGGCCCTCCAAGCAGCGGGCTATGACGTGAAGACCAACCTCAACCTGGGCTCCGAGGTAATCGCCTACAAGGCGCTTCAGGACGGGGAGATCAGCGGCTATCCGGAGTACACCTCGACGCTCCTTCAATCCATCTTCGGCAAGGAGACGGTTCCCGCCGATGCCCAGGCCGCCTATGCCCAGGCACAGCAGGAGCTCCAGCCTAAGGCGCAGACCGCGTTCGAGCCGACGCCGTTCGCCGACGCGAACGCGTTCGGCATGCTCAAGACCAAGGCCGACGAGCTCGGGGTCACCACGATCTCCGACCTCCAGGGCAAGTCCCAGGACCTGAACCTCTACGGGTCACCGGAGTGCCGCGAGCGGGCCGACTGCCTGGTCGGGCTGCAGGACACCTACGGCCTGCAATTCGCGTCCTTCAACCCGGTCGACATCGGGCTCCGGTACACGGTGCTCGACAAGGGCCAGGCGGATGCCTCGATCGTCTTCACCTCCGACGCCCAGCTCTCCGCCAACCCGGACAAGTATGTCCTGCTTCAGGACGACAAGGGGATCTTCCCCTCGGGGAACGTCATCTGGGTCACCGACCAGTCGACGGTCCAGAAGGCCGGCCCGGATTACCAGGCGACGATCCAGAAGGTGCAGAAGGGCCTGACCCTGCCGGTGATGCAGGAGCTCAACGCCCGCGTCGACATCGACAAGCAGGATCCGGCCGCCGTGGCGACGCAGTACCTGAAGGAGGACGGCTACATCCAGTAGCGGTAGTGCGGTTTGCAACCAGAGGGCTGGGGGGTGACCCCCGGCCCTCTGGTTATACTGCCGCGCCAGCAAGGCCAAGTTCCCTTGAGTCACTCGAGGGGAACGGAGGACCCAAAGGGGTTCACACCCCAGGGGCGAATCGCAACCAACTGGTTCGTAGCGCCGCTCTCGGCGCGAGCCCGCCAGCTAACTCCGTAGGCCGCAGAGAGAGTGCGAAGCGCATTGATCGACAAGCCGGTTGGTCGTACGTCCCGAAGGGGAGCGGCGCTGATCGCTGCGCTGACGATCGCGACGGCCGCGCTCGGAGCTCCCCTCGCCTTCGCCCAGAGCGGCGGCGTCGGCGCGCCCGGGACCACCACCACCACTGACCCCACCACGACCACGACCACGGCCCCGACCGGCTCGATGATCTTCCCCGTGGCCGGCGCGCACACCATCGGCGGCGGCTTCGGCGCCGCCCGGAGCGGCCACACCCACCAGGGCCAGGACATCATGAGCGCCTGCGGCACGCCTCTCGTCGCCGTCAGCCGGGCCAAGGTCAAGTGGGTGAGCTTCCAGAAGCTCGCCGGCAACTACGTCGTGATCCGCAACAAGAAGCTCCACCAGGACTACATGTACGCGCATCTCGCCGCGCGGGCCTCGGTCACCAAGGGCCAGGTCCTCCAGCCCGGCCAGCAGCTCGGCATCGTCGGCCAGACGGGCGACGCAACCGCATGCCACCTCCACTTCGAGCTCTGGCTCGGCAAGTGGTATCGCGGTGGCCATCCGGTCAACCCGCTGCCCTACCTGCAGACCTACCAGGGCTTCTAGGAACCGGCCCGCTCCGAGGCGGGTGCTACAACCGGGCGCTTGATGTGTTCCAGCCTGGGTATGCGCGTCCGCCAACTCGTCCCAGCCTGCCTGGTGATCGCGATCGCAGCCGCGGCGACGGCGACCCCGGCATCCGCCTACCAGCGCTACCGCTATCCGCTGAAGGGGCCGCACAACTACGGCAACGTCGACGTCACCGGCTTCGGCGCGAAGCGGGGCGACGGCTCCATCCACAACGGCCAGGACATCATCGCCGACTGCGGGACGCCGATCGTGGCGGCCCACTCGGCGGTCGTGCGCTCCGCCGGCCACTCGACCGGTTACGGGAACTACGTCGTGCTGCACGGCGATGGAACCCGCTTCGACTTCGTCTACGGCCACATGAAGGGCCGGGCGCGAGTGGGCGTCAAACGCAGGGTGCGGGCCGGGCAGCGCATCGGATCCGTGGGGCACACCGGGACCGATAGCGGCGTCTGCCACCTGCACTTCGAGATGTGGAAGGGCCGCTGGTTCGCCGGCGGCAACCGCACCGATCCCCTCCCCCACCTGCGCGCCTGGGACAAGCGCTCAGGCGGCCCGCTGCAGGAGGAGCCGCAGCCACCGCCGGGCCAGTACTCGGTCAGCAAGCGGCTGTTCTACGACTCGGCCGAGTAGGCCATCGCGCCTCGTGTCGGTGTTCCACACCGACACAGACCTCGCTGGCAGCACCGATCCGAAATCGCTCCTTCGAGCCTAATCTCGGGTTAGTCCAGTGAGGGAACGAATGAATCACCCAATACGCCGGCCGCTCACGCGGTCGCTTCGACTCACCGGCCTGCTGGGGGGATGCCTCGTAGGGTTCGTGCTGCTCACCAGGGGCGCGTCCGCCGCGTCCGCCGCGTCCGTCAAGACCTACCACCCGACCCGCACCGACGACCCGGCGCCCAACGGCTGCAAGAAGAAGGACTGCTCGCTGCGTGAGGCGGTGATCGCCGCGGACACCGACCAAGGCGGGAAGATCGTGCTCCGCCCGGGCAAGCGCTACATGCTGACCCGACGCGGCGCCGGCGAGAACAACACCCTCACCGGGGATCTCGACCTGCACTTCCCCGGCATCGAGGTCACGACCAAGGGACGGCGAGGGCCGATGGCGACGATCGACGCCAACGGCATCGACCGCGTCTTCGCAGGCGATCCGATCCTCGATCGAGTCATCATGCGAGACGGGCACGCGCGGGTGGGTCCAGGCGACAACGGCAACGGCGGCGCGGTTGTCGGCTACCCAACGGTCACCGACAGCCGCTTCATCAACAACACCGCCGACGGTCGTGGCGGCGCCATCTACTTCGACCGCGGTCCGAGCGAGATCGACGGGTCCGTCTTCAAGGGCAATGCCGCCGCGAGCGACGGCGGCGCCGTGTACTTCTTCCAGGCCTGCAACGGCCCGGAGAACCACCTGGACTTCAGGAGAAGCCGCGCCACTCGCAACAGCGCCGGCGGGGCGGGCGGCGGCATCTTCAGCTACTGCAACGCGGATGTCAGCCGCTCGAAACTCGACGCTAACTCCGCCAGGGGCCCCGGGGGCGGGATCTTCAGCCCCGGGACGGCCATCCCCCCGGAGGCGACGTTGTTGGACCCGAGCGAATGGTGGTCCCGGGTGGAGATGTTCGACTCGACCCTCGCCGGAAACCGGTCCGGGTCGTACGGCGGCGGGCTCGCTCTCGCTCCGAGCCAAAGCTCGACTTACATCCTGGGATCGACGATCTCCGGTAACAGCGCGAACTCCGGTGGGGGCATCGGTAGCTTCGCCGCGACCGCGGTGCAGGATTCGACGATCGCCAACAACCGCGCCGATCGCAACGGCGGGGGAATCGGCGTCTTCGCCTCCGATTCGCGCGCCATGCTCGACTTCGTCACCGTCGCCCGCAACGTCGCGGACGTCGGTCTCAACGGTGGCTCCCAGGGCCCCGGCGTGGGCGGCGGCCTCTTCCAAGAAGTCGGGGCGACCGTCAGCGTGGACAACACGATCATTGCCCTGAACCACGGCACGCTCCGCACCACCCCGGGCCAGGATTGCTACACGTTCGCCACCCCATTCCAGTCGCTCGGGCACAACCTGATCGGC
Organism: uncultured Solirubrobacterales bacterium; assembly: GCA_963817275.1. Classification (GTDB taxonomy): domain Bacteria; phylum Actinomycetota; class Thermoleophilia; order Solirubrobacterales; family 70-9; genus DASUPK01. Next base: position 89,816 of record CAWFOA010000013.1, read on the forward strand.
GACGCTCGTAACTGCAGCGGGTTTGGTGCGAGCGGCGATCTCTTCGGCGGGAAGCTGAAACTGGCAAAGCTGAGCGGGAACGGCGGGCCCACCAAGACGATCGCGCTCAACAAGGGCTCGAGGGCGATCAATCACGGGTCCAGCGACGCGCTGTTCCCCCCCTCGAACTTTCTAATCCCCGCCTACCTGAGCGACCAGCGGGGCTTCACGCGGGGCAGGAAGCCCGACATCGGCGCCTTCGAGCGCGGCGCGAAGCCGCCGAGGACGAAGAAAAAGAAGTGAGCTGCGACGGCCGCCGGGCGACCGCTACTCCCACTCGATCGTGCCCGGCGGCTTCGAGGTCAGGTCAAGCGTGACGCGGTTGACGCCGCGGACCTCGTTGATGATCCGTGCCGAGACCCGCTCGAGCAGGTCATAGGGCAGGCGCGCCCAGTCGGCGGTCATCGCGTCGTCGGAGGTGACGGCGCGGATCACGATCGGGTGCGCGTAGGAGCGCTCGTCGCCCTGGACCCCGACGGAGCGAACGACGGGCAGCACGCAGAAGGACTGCCAGAGCTCGCGGTAGAGCCCGGCGGCGCGGATCTCCTCCTGGAGGATCGCGTCGGCCTCTCGGACGATGTCGAGGCGCTCGCGCGTGACCTCGCCCCCGACGACGCGGATCGCGAGCCCGGGACCCGGGAAGGGCTGGCGCCAGACGAAGCGCTCGGGTAGCCCGAGCTCCCCAGCCACAGCCCGAACCTCGTCCTTGAACAGCATCCGCAGCGGCTCCACGAGCTCCATCTCCATCTCCTCGGGGAGGCCGCCCACGTTGTGGTGCGACTTGATGGTCGCCGCCGCACGCCCGTCGCCGCCCGACTCGATCACGTCGGAGTAGAGGGTGCCCTGGACCAGGAAGCGGGCGTTCTCGACCCTTGCGGACTCCTCCTCGAAGACGCGGATGAACTCCTCGCCGATGATCTTCCGCTTCGTCTCGGGATCGTCGACCCCGGCGAGGCGGTCGAGGAAGCGGTCGGCGGCATCCACGTGGACCAGCTGGATGCCGTGCTCCTCGCGGAAGGCGGTGACCACCTGCTCGGCCTCGTCCTTGCGCATCATCCCGTGGTCGACGAACACGCAGGTGAGGCGGTCGCCGATCGCGCGGTGGACGAGGAGAGCGGCGGTCGCCGAGTCGACCCCGCCAGAGAGCCCGCAGATCGCGCGGGCATCTCCGACCTGGGCCTGAATCGCCAGGACCTGCTCCTCGATCACGGAGGCGGGCGACCACTTCTCGCGGCATCCGACGACGTCGCGGAGGAACCGGGTGAGGATCTCGGTGCCGTAGGGCGTGTGGACGACCTCGGGGTGGAACTGGATGCCGTAGAGGCCACGCTCGGTGTCCTCGACCGCGGCCACCGGCGACTCAGTGCTCGAGGCCAGAGCGGTGAAGCCGGGAGGCGGCTCGAAGACCGTGTCGCGGTGGCTCATCCAGCACTGCTGCTCGGCGGGCAGCCCCTCGAGCAGGGTGCCACCGCCATCGCGGAGCGTGAGCTGGCTGCGCCCGAACTCGCCGGCCGGGGCCTGCTCCACCCTGCCGCCCAGCTCGTGAACCATCAGCTGCATGCCGTAACAGATGCCGAGCACGGGGATGCCGAGATCGAGCAGCTCCTTGCGGAGGGCGGGCGCCCCATCGGCGTAGACCGAGGCTGGGCCGCCCGAGAGCACCAGGCCGCGCGGCCCGCGCTCGGTGATCCGCTCGAGCGGTATGTCGTGCGGGAGCAGCTCGCTGAAGACGCCGCACTCGCGGATACGCCGAGCGATCAGCTGCGAGTACTGCCCGCCGAAGTCGAGGACCAGGACCTCCTCGGTCGCCTGGGCCGGCGCCGTCTTGTCGACCTCGCGGAGCTCCGGCTCGGCGCCGGGAACGCTGCGCTCGGGGACGTGGACCCGAGCCTGGGTGTCATCCGAAGCGGCGCTGGCCGCTTCAGTCATCGCTGACGGCGACCGCCGTTGCGACCGTGGCGCGCCCGTTCGAGCCCATGCCAACCGACTGATCACGCTGGAGCTGCTTGCCCTCCGACATCAGCGCCGGCGCAACCATCACCTCGGCGCGGTGGAACTCGGGGATGTCGGCGTAGCCGGTGGTCGCCATCGAAGTGCGCAGCGCGCCCATCAGGTTGAAGGTGCCGTCGTTGTCCTGGGCGGGCCCCAGGACGATCTCCTCGAGCGTGCCGTCCTGGTGGGTGGCCACTCGGGCGCCGCGCGGCAGGGACGGGTGAAAGGTCGCCATGCCCCAGTGGAAGCCGCGGCCGGGCGCCTCCTTGGCCCGTGCCAGCGGCGAGCCGATCATCACGGCGTCGGCGCCGACGGCGATCGCCTTGGAGACGTCGCCGCCGGTCCGCATGCCGCCGTCGGCGATCACGTTGCAGTAGTTGCCCGTCTCCATCATGTGCTGGCCGCGGGCGGCGGCCACGTCGGCGATGGCGGTCGCCTGGGGCACGCCGATGCCGAGGACGCCGCGGGTCGTGCAGGCCGCGCCGGGTCCGACGCCGACCAGAACTCCGACCGCGCCGGTCCGCATCAGGTGGAGCCCGGTGTTGTAGGAGGCGCAGCCGCCGACGACGCAGGGCAGGTCGAGATCGCCGATGAACTGCTTCAAGTTGAGCGGCTCCGTCTGGGTCGAGACGTGCTCGGCGGAGATCACCGTCCCCTGAATGACGAGGATGTCGAGGCCCGCCTCGAGAGCGGTCTCGTAGTACTCGGTCACCTTCTGAGGAGTGAGGGATCCGCACGCAACCGCACCGGCGGCCTTGATCTCCTCGACCCGCTTCGCGATCAGCTCGGCCTTGACCGGCTCCGCGTAGATCTCCTGCATGATCCGCGTGGCGACAGGCGTCGGCGCCGCGGCGATCTCATCGAGTTTCTCGTCGGCGTTCTCGTAGCGAGACCAGATCCCCTCGAGGTTGAGAACCCCGAGACCACCGAGGTTGCCGATCAGGCCGGCGGTCTTGGGGCTGACGACGCCGTCCATCGCGGAGGCGAGCAGCGGCAGCTCGAAGCGGTACGGACCGAGGGTCCAGGTGATGTCGATGTCATCGGGGTCGCGGGTCCGCCTGGACGGGACGATCGCGATGTCATCGAAGCCGTATGCCCTGCGGCCCTTCTTGCCGCGGCCGATCTCTACTTCCATTGCCTCACCCTACGTTCGTTCGCGGACGAAAAAACCCCGCGTCGCGGGGCCGGAAATGCGGTGATAGCGGCGTTTCGGAGGTCCTAACCAACGCTTGGCCAAGGATAACAGCGGTCAACCCGGGCCCTCGTAACCCTCCGTTCAGGCGGCGTCGAGGCCAGCGATAGCGAGGATCTGAACCTAGACGGCGGCGGGGGCTTCGAGCTCGCGGGCCTCGACGTCCGGCAGCAGCCGCTCGACCTCGGCGGGATCGACACTCCCGGCGCCGAAATGCTGGGTCGACTCGGCGCCGCAGGCGACCGCGAAGCGCAGGCACTCCTCCGGCGCGCGGCCGTCGTAGCGGGCGGCGACGAAGCCGGCGAGGAAGGCATCTCCCGAACCGACGGTGGCGACCGGCTCGACCTCGGGGGCGGTGACCTCGTAGGCGTGGCGCCGATCGTCGGCGTCCAGCAGTGATGCGACGCAGCCCTCGGGCCGGGTGATCACCGCATCGATCGCCCCGAGCTCGACCAGGCTGCGAAGGCCGAGCAGAGCGTCCTCGCGATCGTTGAACTCATGCCCGACGGCGCCCTCGGCCTCGCGCACGTTCGGCGTCACCGCGGCTGGCCCGGCACGCAGCGACGCGACGAGAGGCTCGCCGTCTGTGTCGACGATCGTGTCGACCCCGATCTGCTTGAGCTCCTCGACGATCCGGGCGGAGAACGACGCCGGGACGGACGGCGGCAGGCTGCCCGCGATCGCGCAGATGCGAGCGCCGCGCGCCAGGTAGAGAAGCTTCTCTAGGAACCGGTCGAGCTCCTCGGCGCTGACGTCCGGGCCGCGCTCGTTGATCTCGGTCTGCTCGCCGGAGGTGGGATCGACGACGGCGAGATTCGTCCTCGATTCGCCGGCGATCCAGGTGAAGTCCGTGAGGATCGACTCCTCGGCGAGGCGTTCCATCAGACGGGCGCCGGTTGGGCCGCCGGCGAGCCCGGTGGCGATCACGGGCCGGTCGAGCAGTTTCAGGGCGCGGGCGACGTTGACCCCCTTGCCGCCGGCGACGGTGCTCGCCTCGACGGCTCGGTGGCGATGGCCCTGACGGAAGCTCGGGACCGCGACGGTGCGGTCGATGGCGGCGTTCAGGGTGACGGTGAGGATCATCCGGTGCCCTCCTCCCGCTCCATTCTCTGGCGCCTCCTGCGCATTCTCTCCTCGTGCATCCTGCGCCTCTCCTCCGGGGTCCGCTGTTGGGGGGCCTGTCGCCGATTCTCTTGGGTTCGCGGGGCGGCAGTCTCCGGCTCTTTCGATCCGCGCCCTCGTCTCATCAGCAGCAGTCCTACAAGTATCACGATCGCGCCAAGCAGAAGTAGAACGATTGGATTCTTCGCGGCCGAGATCGCCTTGTCGAAGGTGGTCGCTGCACCAACCGAGCGGGACGCGACCAGGGGGCTGGCCGCCGCCGGTTTTCCGTCGACGGTGACCCTGACGTGGCCGAGCACCTGACCCTCCTGCACGGCACCGCTGACCTCGTCGGGCGCGGTGACGCGGGTTGCGACGTGCTGGCCCTGTCGCACGTTGACCGGAAGGGCGTCCCTGGCGACAAGTGAGAGGTGATCGCTCCGATAGTCGAGCTTGGGATCGGCCAGCTCCTGACCCTTTCGGACCGGCTGAACCGGGTGGTAGAGGGAAAAGCCGTATTGGAGGAGCTTCAGCGTGTCGGCGTCGCGGGTGGGCTCGTCGGGAGCACCGAGCACCGCGGAGATCAGGGTCGTCGAGTTCTGCGTGCCGGAGCCGACCAGGACGTACCCCGCGCCGAGCGTGTGGCCGGTCTTGACCCCGTTGATCCAGGGGACCTCGCTGAGCAGCGTGTCCCGGCTGGTCACCTGACGCGGGTGGTCCCCGCTGTGCAGCGTCGCGCTCGGGGTGTTGACGATCCTGGCGAACAGCGGATTGCGGAGGAGGATCGCAGCGAGGGTCACCAGGTCGCGAGCGCTCGAGTAGTTGTCCGGGTCGTCCAGCCCGATCGGGTTCGCATAGCTCGTGTCGGTCAGGCCGAGCCGCTGGGCGGCCTGGTTCATCGCCGTGACGAACGCGGGCACCGAGCCCGAGACCCCGACGGCCAGGGTCTGGGCGGCGTCGCTCGCGCTTGGCAGGAGCAGCCCGTAGAGCAGGTCCCGGACCCGCAGCCGCTCGCCGGGCCGAAGTCCGAGCTCGATCTCGGCGGAGGCGCTCGGGTGATAGGTCGGCGCCGCGATCATCTGGTTGGGCTTCAGCTTCTTGAGCGCCAGGTACGCCGTCATCAGCTTGGTCGTGCTGGCGATCGGCAGCCGCTTGTCGGGGGTGCTGCTCGCGAGGACGGAATCATCGCGAGGGTCGATCAGGATCCACGCCTTGGCGTCGAGCTTGGGGCCGCTTGCGGCGCCGGCCGAAGCCGGCAGACCGAAGAGCATGGTGGCGAGAGCGATGGCGATCGCCACGCGAACGCGCCCCCTTCCCCGCCTGCCTTCGATTCCGAGCACCGTCAGCGCAACGCTATTCGCTGGCCCTCGAGGAGGGTCTGCGGATCGAGGTCCGGGTTGAGCGACTGGAGCGTGCTCTCGTCTATGCCGGTCTTCAGCGAGATCGCGCCCAGGGTGTCCCCGGGGTGGACGACCCAGACGCCCTTGCGCAGGGCCCGCTGGCCAGCCTTGCTGATATGGGCCTTCTTATGCGAGTCACCGTTGTCCCCGCCGCCGCCTCCCCCGTTTGAGGTCGCTACGACGGCGACCACCAAGATGAGGGCCGCGATCAGGGCCAGCACGGCGAACACGCGGACGAATTGATTCGGCTTGTAGTCCGGCATTCGAGGGCTCGACAGGGTACTGCCGGCTAGCTATTGAGGCTCCAAACCGCCTCGCGAAGCTCCTGCGCAGCCGCGGCGGGATCGTCCGCCCCGGCGATGCTTCGCGCCGCGGCGACCAGCACCGACGCGGGGCGTCCTGGAGCCAGCGCCGGCCCGAGGTCCTCGGGCTTGCCGCCCTGGGCGCCGATTCCGGGGATCAGGAAGATCGAGTCGGGCATCAGCTCGCGGAGCCGGCCCAGGTGCTGGGGCGCGGTCGCGCCGACCACCGCGCCGAGCCCCGAGAGCCCGGACTTCCCGGCGAGTCGTGGCGCCCCCTCGGCCACCAGCGCGGCGAGCTCCTCGTGCATCGGCCTCTCGCCCAGCGTCGCGTCCTGGAGCCGCGCCGCGCCGGGGTTCGAGGTCCGAACCAGCATGAAGACTCCGGCACCGGCTTCCCGAGCCGCCTCGACCAGCACCTCGATCGCGTCCTCGCCGAGCAGCGGGTTGGCGGTGAAGGCATCGGCGCCCAGGCCCTGGACGGTGCCCCACGGCGTCTCAGTCTCGCCGACGAGGGCCTGCCCATACGCCTTTGCGGTCACTGGGACATCGCCCCGCTTGCCGTCCGCGACCACCAGCAGCCCGGCGCGCTGCGCCGCCGAGCAGACCTCGCCCAGGGCCCGCCAGCCGGGCGCGCCCAGCCGCTCGAAGCAGGCGAGCTGAGGCTTCACCGCCACGCAGGCGGGGCCCGCGAGCTCGATCAGCCGCCGGCAGTGCTCGAAGACGGCCGAGGCCGCGCGATCGGCGACGTCGGTCAGGTCCGCGCCCGGCGCGTCGTCGGGCGAGAGATTGGCCGGGTCGGGGTCAAGCCCCAGGCATACCTGGCTGCGGCGCTCGTCGACGAGCGCCGCGAGCCGGTCCGCGAATGGCGTGTCGCTAGCCGCCCTTGACCTTCTTCTTCAGTCCGGAGCCGGCCGAGAAGCGCGGCACCTTGCCGCCCGGGATGAAGATCCGCTCGCCGGTGCGCGGGTTGACGCCCTGGCGCGGGCCACGCTCGGCGACGGCGAACTTGCCGAAGCCGGTGAAGTTCACCTCGCCTCCGCCCTGGAGGACGTCCATGATGGCGTCGAGCACCGCGTCGACGGCCTGTCCCGCCTCCTTCTTGTTGCCGATCCTGCTGTCGCCTGCGAGCACGTCGAGGAACTCAGCCTTGGTCACGTCATCTCCTCCTAAGGATTGGAGTTCGCGGCGAGCCTAACACCGCATCCTGAAGCCAAAACTCACGCTTGTGGCGGTTTGTTACTAGGCCCCGCCGATGGCCATCTCGCCCACCAGCATCGGCGCCGTCTTCACGGAGCCTCCGAATGGCACCCAGCGGGTCTCCGAGCCGACGGCCTGCACATCGGCCAGCGTGCCGAGCAGGTCCCCCGCGATCGTGAACTCGCGCAGCGGCTCGGCCAGCTCACCTCCGCGGATCGCTCGCCCGGAGGCGCCGACCGAATAGCGGCCCGTGACCGGGTTGACGCCCGAGTGAAGGCCGGCGACCTCGGTGATGTAGACGCCGTCCCCGGCCCGCTCGAGCAGCCCCTCGAGGGAAAGCTCGCCGGGCTCGAGCACCAGGTTCGAAGGGCTGACCGAGGGCGGTGAGCGGTACGAGGACCGGGCGGCGTTTCCGGTGGAGCGCGCCCCGCCCCGGCGGGCCGTGTAGGAGTCGTGCAGGTAGGCGAGCAGCTTGCCGTCTGCGATCAGGGCCGTCCGCTCGCGCGGCGTCCCCTCGCCGTCGAAGGGGGCGCTGGCGAGGCCGCCGGGATCCACCCCGTCGTCGGCGAGCACATAGGCGGCGGACGCGAGCTCGTCCCCGAGCTTGTCGGCGAACGGTGAGCGCCCACGCTGGACTTCGTCCGCGCTCAGCGCGCCACCGATGAAGCCGGCGAAGCTGGCGGTGACCCGCTCCGAGAGGACCACGGGGCAGGTGCGCGACTTGGGCTTGGCTGCCCCGAGCATCGAGGCGGCCTCGTCCCCGGCCTCCCCGCCGATCTCCTCGGCGTTCAGGGACTTCGGGGAGCGGCCCACCCCGAAGCCGAGTCCGGTCTGGACCTCCGAGTCCTCCGTCGCCATCGCCTGCAGGAACGAGTAGGCGACGGAGGAGCCGAAGCTCCCGGAGACGCCGCGCGAGGTCGCGATCGCCGCGTCACCGTCCTCGTCGACGTAGACGACCTCCTCCACCCCGGTGACCCGCTTGTCGCGATCGAGCGCGATGCGCTCGATTTGCTTGGCCAGGTCGATCACCTCAGCGGTCTCGGTGTCCGCCACCGCCGGGTCGCGCAACCCCTTGATCTCGGCCGGCTCGCCGCTCGGGTCGGGCGCGGCGGAGTTCTCGTCCTCGTCGGCGACGCGCGCGGCGCCCACCGCGGACTCCGCCAGCTCGGCAAGGCCGGACTCGGAGAGGTCGGTGCCGTACGCGTAGCCGGTGCGCGTCCCGATCCAGGCCCTGATGCCGACGCCGCGGCCACTCGCCTCGGTCAGGCTCTCGACCTCGCCGGCGTGGACCCGGACCTCGCGGCTCCGCGAGCCCTCGCTCCAGGCCTCGGCGTCGCTTGCTCCGGTGGCGGTCGCCGCCTCGACCGCGCGGCGCGCGACGTCCTCCAATAAACGGGTCGCTCCTTTCGGAGCGCCCTCGCGTCTCATACGGCGGTTCCGCCGACGGTGATGCCCTTGATCCGGACATGGCCCTGGCCGGTGCCGACTGGCGCGGTCTGACCAGCCTTGCCGCAGAAGCCGGTCTTCATCTCGAAGTCGTTCCCGACCGCGTCGATCCGGGTTAGCGCCTGGAGGCAGTTCCCGATCAGGGTCGCGCCTCGGCATGGCTTTGTCACCTTGCCGCCCTCGATCAGATAGCCCTCGGAGACCCCGAAGACGAAGTCGCCGGTCGCGGGCTCGACCTGGCCGCCACCGAAGGAGACGGCGTAGAAGCCCTTGTCCACCTCGGCGATCAGCTCCTGCGGGTCCGCGTCTCCCGGCTCGATGTAGGTGTTGGTCATCCGCGGAATCGGCAGGTCGCGGAAGGTTGCCCGCCGCCCGTTGCCCGTGGACTCGACGCCATCTCGGCGAGCGCGGAGGCGGTCGTAGAGATAGGAGGTGAGCTTCCCTTCCTGAATCACCGCGGTCTTGTGGCAGGGGGTTCCCTCGTCGTCGATGGCCCCGGTCCCCCACTCGTGCGGCATGACTCCGTCGTCATAGGCATTGAGGAGAGGCTCGGCGACCTTCTCGCCCATCTTGCCCGCGTAGACGCTGGCGCCCTTCTGCACCGCGTCGGCTTCCAGGCCGTGGCCGGTCATCTCGTGGAAGAGGACACCGCCGAACCCACCGCCGACGACCACCGTCATCTCACCGGCGGGCGCCGGATCGGCGCCGAGCAGCTTCAGGGCCTTGCCGGCGGCCTGTTCCGCAATCCGGGCGGGGTCGCCATCGAGCAGCTCGAAGCCCCGGTGCTCGCCGAGCGTCTCGAAGCCGGTCTCGACCGTGCCGTTCTTGCGCGCCACGACCTGCACCCCGAGGCGCACCCGGGTTCGGTCGTCGCTCGCCTCGAGGCCCTCGGAGTTGAAGACCGCTACCCGCCGCCGCCCCTCGCTGTAGCTCGCCGAGGCCTGGGTGATCTCGGAGCCCGCCGACCGCGCGCGCTCGTCGAGCTCCCGCAGCACCTCGGCCTTGCGCTCCGCCGGCACGGAGGCCGGGTCCACCTCGATCTCCTGCAGCTTCGGCGGGTCGGCTGCCTCCAGCGCGACCGGCTCGGTAGCCCCCGCTCCCGAGCGCCGCCGCGAGGCCGTCCGCGGCGGCCGTCAGGTCGTCCTCGGCCAGGCCGTCGACGTGGGCGAAGCGCGTCACCTCGCCGTCGATCACCCTGATGCCGGCGCCCCGCTCGCTGCCCGCCTGAGGTCGCTCGACGCGGGACTCGTCGATCGACAGGGAGAAGCCCCGGCGCTCCTCGGCAAAGAGCTCCGCGAAGTCCCCGCCGCGCGAGAGCGCCCGCTCGAGGACGCGGGCGACGAGATCCCGGTCGACGATGCTCACTTCGTGCTCCGCGCCCGCCGCGGCGGGCCGGCGACCTCGATCAGACGCGAGGCGGCCAGGAAGAGCGCCCGTCCCTCCTCGGAGTCGGCCGCATAGGCGGCGCTGCGGCCGCCGCTGTAGTAGGTCCTTGCGAATGGCTTGCGCAGGTGACGGCGCCTTCGGAGGTATGCGGCGGCCTCGTCGGCGTAGCCGGAGACCCGGTCGAGCAGCAGCCGGTGCGGTTTGGTCGTCATACCGCGCCGCCGCCCGCCGCGACCAGCTGACGAAGCGTGATCCGCATGTCGAACAACATCAGCGACGCCAACGTGAACCGCTCGGTGACGGCAACCGCGGTCAATCCGCCCTCTCGGACGCAGAAGGCCTCGCCATCGCCGGTGGCGATGTGCGCGTGGGCGACGGGCTCGCCGCCCGCGGCGTCCGCGGCGGCCACCAGATCGCGCCCGGCCTCGCCCCAGCGATCGGCCTCGCCGCTCGCCGCGAGGACCTCGCCGGCGCCGGAGAGGATCGCGCAACCCCTCATCTCGGGCGAGATCTCCTCCAGATAGGACACGGCCCGACCGGCGTCGGAGAGGGTCGGGGCGTCAACGGGCGGCACTAGGTCAAAATAGCGAGCGTGACTCTCCAGCAGAGCTCCTGGCTCACCGTCGTGATCATCTGCGGGATCTCGGTGGTCCTCCTGGCGGTCGGCGGATACACGGGCTACAGCATCGTGGTCGGAGCCGTGGGGCTGGCCGCCGCGGTGAATCTCCTGCCCTAGCCCGCTCGGAACGCTCGCGGCGACTCCGCCGGGTCGTGGCGGGAGCTCTCCGGCTCCACGTGGATGAGGACCTCGGCGTCGCCCAGGTCGGACTCGATCGCGTCGCGCAGCTCATGCGCGAGCTCGTGCGCGCGCTCGAGGGTGGTGCCGGTGCGGAACTGCACGTGCAGGTCGACGTAGAGCCGGCGGCCGGTCGTCCGGGCGCGGAGCTTGTGGTAGCCGACGATCTCGGGCGCTCCGGACCGCGCCCGGGCGATGGCCGCCTCGACCCGGTCCATCTCCTCCGCCGGGGGCGCCTCATCCACCAGGGCCGCAGCGGACTGCCGCAGGATCCGCACCCCGGCGAAGACGATCACAACCGCCACAGCGATCGCGACGGCGGAGTCGATCGCCACCGCCCCGGTGATCTGGACCAGCACCAGGCCGATCAGGACCCCCACGGAGGTGAGGGCGTCCGTGCCAAGGTGAGCGGCGTCACCGGCGAGCGCGGGCGAGCGGTGGCGGCGCGCCTGTCGCCGGAGGAAGGCGGAGACGCCCCCATTGGCGAGCGCGGAGAAGCCGATCACCGCGATGCCGACCCCGAGCTTCTCGACACCCGCGCCGGTCGCGAGCCGGTGGACCGACTCGTAGACGATCAACCCCGCGCCGGCCAGGATGAGCATCCCCTCGATCGAGGCGGCGAGGCTCTCGAGCTTCTCGTGCCCGTAGGGATGCTCGACGTCTGCCGGCTCGTCTGCGCGCCTCACCGAGACGAACGCGATCACCGAGGCGATCAGGTCGATCATCGAGTGAAGCGCCTCGCTCAGGATCGCGACCGAGCCGGTGATCGCGGCGGCCGCGAGCTTCAGGGCGATCAGGGCCGAGTTGGAGGCGATCGACACGGCGGCCGCCCTCGGTTTGGTGATGCGGCTTCGACCTACCGGCCCGATGGAGCTCATCCCGGCACCTCGACGCCGAGGTGGGCCGCGAGCTTCCTCGCCGCCCTGCCGCGGTGGCTGATCGCGTGCTTCTCGGCCGGGGTCAGCTCCGCCATCGTCCGGTCGTCGCCCGGACCCGTGTCATCCGGGACGAAGGCCGGGTCGTAGCCGAAGCCGCCGCTCCCGCGCGGCTCGCCCGCCAGCCTCCCCTCGCAGCGACCCTCGAACAGCGACTCGGATCCGTCCTCCTCCACCAGGGCGATCGCGCAGACGTACGCCACCCGCCGGTCCTCCTGCCGGCCGACCTCCTCGAGCAGCTTCGCCAGGTTCTGCTCGTCGCTCGCCCCCTCGCCGGCGTAGCGCGCCGAGCGCACCCCGGGCGTACCCCCCAGGCCGTACGCCTCGATCCCGGAGTCATCGGCGACCGCGGCGCGGCCGGTCGCGGCGTGCGCCGCGCGCGCCTTGCCGAGCGCGTTCTCGGCGAACGTCTCGCCGTCCTCGGGCGGCAGCTCGATCTCGGGCGGCAGCGGATCGATCTCCACGCCCGGCAGCGCCTCGCGCAGCTCGCGGAGCTTGTGCTCGTTCCGGGTGGCCAGGAGCAATGCCGACATCGCCGGCTCAGATGATCGCGTGTCAGGCCGGGAGCTTGCCGACTGCGGATTCCTGTGATTCGCGAAGCCTCGCGATCCCGGCCTCGGCGAGCGCGAGGAGCTCGTCGAGCGAGGCCCGGGAGAGAGGCGTTCGCTCCGCGGTCGCCTGAACTTCGACCAGGCCGCCGTCGCCGGTCATCACCACGTTCGCGTCCACCTCCGCCGTCGAGTCCTCGTCGTAGTCCAGGTCGCAGAGCGCCCTACCGTCCACCATCCCGACGCTCACGGCGGCCACCGACTGGTTGAGCGGCAGGGCATCGATCGTCCCGGCGTCGACCAGCTTCGCGAGTGCGCTCTGCAACGCCACGAACCCGCCGGTGATCGCGGCGCAGCGGGTACCGCCGTCGGCCTGCAGGACGTCGCAGTCGACGTAGACCGATCGCTCGCCGAGGGCCTTGAAGTCCACGACCCCGCGCAGTGACCGGCCGATCAGCCTCTGGATCTCGACGCCGCGCCCGTCCTGCTTGCCGCGGCTGATGTCGCGGGCCTTGCGGTCGCCGGTGGAGGCCGGCAGCATCGCGTACTCGCCGGTGACCCAGCCACGCCCCTTGCCCTCCATCCAGCGGGGCACGTTCTCGCTCACCGAGGCGGTGCAGATCACGCGCGTCTCGCCCTGTGAGATCAGGGCCGACCCGTCGGCGGTCCGGACGAAGCCCGGCTCGATGGTCACCGGGCGAAGTTCGGCGGGGGCGCGGTCGTAACTGCGGCTGGCGGGCATGGGCGCCAGTCTCTCACCAAACGCCGGCGCCCAAGCCCACCCATCGAGGGCCGCTTACTTGAACGTGACCTGGCCCACCGCCTCGCGGATCTTGTCGACGATCGTCTGGGCGAGCTCCAGCCCCTGCTTGCCCTGAAAGCCCTTCATCGCGGCCACCATCCCCACCATCAGCAGGGCGACCAGCAGGATCAGGCCCACGTACTCCACCGTTCCCTGGCCGCTCCGGGCAGGCGGACCCAGCAGCCGGCGGCTCAGATCGTGGACGGCGAGCTGGACTCGGGTGACGAGTTCTCGCATGAACAAAACCTCCTCGGGCTCGTTTCCGCGAGGCTCGCCGTCGCCGGCGAACGGAACCAGACCGGCGTGTGGCCGAAGGCGAACGGCTTCACGCCAAATCCGCGCTCGCCGGGTGCTTCGGCGAGCCGAGGTCCGGCGGACACGTCGCGTAGAGTGATCGGCTCGATGACCGAGCGCCCCAACGATGGCGCGGAGCAGCCAGAGGCTCGGCCCGCCCCCAAGCGCACCCCGGTCGTCCGCCCCGTAGTGGGAGCCGAGGATCGCCCGGTCGCCAGCGAGCCCGCCGGCGCCACGCCCATGACCCCCGCCGACGGCGAGCGAGACGACGGGATAGAGCAGGCCGCGGACGCCGCCCGCCGTCAGGCCGAGGAGAGCGCCACAGCGGAGATCCTGGCCCTGGAGGACGATCTCGAGCAGGAGCGCGAGCGGGCATCCAGGTCGCTCGAGGAGGTCCAGCGCCGCCTCGAGGAGGCCGAGGCCCGCGCCGCGGCGGGAGACGTCACGGTCACCGATGCGCGGGCCCGCGAGGACGCGGCCAATTGGCTGCGCGAGCAGCGCGGCGACGTCCGGCGCGAGCTCGAGGCCGAGCTCGAGCGGCGCATGCTGTCTCGCGAGAAGGAGCTGATCGGCGAGCGCGATGAGGCGGCGGCCGCCCTGAAGGACGCCCGCGAGAGGCTGGAGCGGGTTGAGAGCGCGGGCGGGGACACCGAGCAGGTTCGGGAGGAAGCCGAGCGCAAGGTCCGCCAGGAGGCGGATCAGAGGCTGCGCGAGCACACCGAGCAGCTCAAGGCCCAGATCGCGGCAATGGAGACCGAGACCGAGGCGCGCATCCAGGAGGCGGTCGAGGGGGCCCGCCGGGAGACCGAGGAGGAGATCCGCTCCCAGCTCTCCGACCAGGCCAAGGCCGAGGTGGCCGAGGCCGAGGAGCGCCTCTCTGCCCAGGAGCGCGAGCGCCTGGAGGAGACCCGCGCCGAGCTGGAGCACACGATTCGCCGCCAGCTCGAGCAACAGCTCGCCAAGCGGATCGCCGACATCAAGTCGGACGCCGACGCGCGGGCGCGCGAGGAGGTCGACGCCGCCCGCCGAGCGACCGAGCTTCGCTTCGAGTCCGAGCTCAAGGTCCGCGAGCGATCCCTGCGCCGCGAGCACGAGGCGGCGACGGAGGCCGCCGAGACGGCACAGCGCCGTCTGGACGAGATCGCGGAGCAGATCGAGGCTGCCGGCGAACGGGTCGAGGGTGCCGAGTCGAGGCTGGCCGCGGAGCAGACCCGGCTGCAAAGTGAAGGCCGAGGAGCGGCTCGACGCCGAGATGCGCCGGCTGCAGGCCGAGTCCGACGCGAAGATCCAGGAAGCCCTCTCCAAGGTCGAGACCGACACGCGGGCCCGGATGGCCGAGGAGGCCGAGCGCCGCCTTTCCGAGCAGGAGCGGACGCTCCGGGCGGAGGCCGAGGAGCGAGTCCAGGTCACGAGCGAGGCGGTCCGCGCCGAGACCGAGCGCCGGCTCCAGGGCGAGATCCAGACGCTCCGCACCGAGCTCGAGGAGGAACGGGGCTCGCGCGAGCAGCTGATCGAGAAGTCCGAGAGCCGGGCCAAGCGAGCCGAGGCGAAGGTCGAGGCGACCGAGACCGCGCGGCTCGACGCCGAGAGCGAAGCCCGGAACGCCGCGGCCGAGTGGCTCCGCGGCCAGACCCGTGCCCTGCAGCGCGGCGCCGAGCGCGGCGTCAAGGAGCAGATCGCCGCCGCCCGCGCCGAAGCGGCCGACAAGGCCAACGCCGAAGCCGAGGACCGCATGCAAAAGGCGGTCGCGAAGCTGGAGCGTGAGGCGGAGGGGCGCGCCAAGCGCCAGGCGGCTCAGGCCAAACGAGAGGCGGAGGAGGCGGCGGAGAGGTCATTTGCCGAGCGCGAGCACGAGCTGGCCACGGAGCTCGAGGAGGCGGCCCGGTCCCTGAAGGCCGCCGAGCACCAGCTGCGCGAGGCCGAGGAACGAGCCGAAGCCGCCGAGAGCAAACTCGGCGAGGCCTCCGACGAGGACCGCAAGAAGGTGACGGAGGAGCGCGAGGGTCGCTTCCGCCGGCTCGAGGATCGGATCAAGTCCGTGACGGACCGGGCCAGCGGCGCGCAGGCGCACGCGGCATCAGTCGGGATCGAGCTGCCCGAGCAGGCCGCGGCCGAGGTCGCCGAGCCCGACGTCGCCGAGCCGCAGCCTGCGAAGCCCGAGGAGCCCGAGACCGACGACGAGCCCAAGACCGACGAGCAGGAGGCGATCGAGCCCAAGGTCGGCTTGCTTCGCCGGCGCGCCCAGGCCCGGCGCGCGAGGCGCGCCGAGAAGGCCACCGCGCGCGATCGGGAGGCGAAGGAGAAGGCCGACAAGGAGGCCGAGGCCGAGAAGGCGGCTCGGGCGAAGGAGACGGCCGAGAAGAAGGCGGCGCGCGAGAAGGAGGCTGCGGAGAAGAGGGCGGCGCGGGAGAAGGAGGCCGCGAAAGAAGGCGGCACGCGAGAAGGAGGCTGAGGAGAAGAAGGCGGCCCGCGCGAAGGCTGCGCAGCAGCGAAAGGCCAAGGCCGCCAAGGCAAAGAAGGATGCGCAGTCGAAGCGAGGCACCAAGGGCTCGACGGCTAAGGCGAGCGCCGGATCGAAGAGCGCCTCAAAGGCGAAGGAGACCAAGGCCAAGGAGGGGAAGGCGAAGCCCAAGCCCCGCCGCCGCGGCGCCCAGCTCGACGTGAACAAGGCAACCTTCGAGCAGTTCCGCGACCTGGGTATGTCGGTGACCCAGGCCACCCGCTTGATCGCCTACCGCGAGCGCCAGGACGGCTTCTCCTCCGTCGACGACCTCGACGGGGTTCCCGGTCTCCCGAAGAAGCTGATGACGGAGATCAGGGACCAGCTGACCGCTTGAGCTCCGGCTAGGTCGCTGCGGCCAGCACGGGCCAGAATCGGGCGAGGCGATCCCGGTAGGAGCTCGCGGGCGCGCTCGGCGCCACGCGCGGGGCACCATCGCCGGAGACCGCGTCGAGGGTCGCCACCACCGATCGCGCCAGTGCCGCGAGCGAGTAGCCGCCCTCCAGGCAGATCAGCAGGGGGACACCCGAGCTCGCCGGCCAGGTCGCGCATCGTCGCCGCCATGTCCCAGTAGGCGGCGTCGTCGAGCTCGCAGTTGGCGAGAGGATCGTCGCGGTGCGCGTCGTAGCCGGCCGAGACGCAGAGCAGGCCGGGCCGCCATTCCCGGGCGATCGGCGCCACCACGTGCTGGACCAGGGCGAGGAACTCGTCCGGGCCGCTGCCGGGCGGAACCGGGAGGTTGGCGGTGTAGCCCTCCCCGGCGCCGCTGCCGAAGTCGGTCGCCGCGCCGGTTCCGGGATAGAGCGGGCTCTGATGGATGCTCGAGTAGAGGACCTCGGAGGACCCGTAGAAGATCGCCTCCGTGCCGTTCCCGTGGTGGACGTCCCAGTCGAGCACCAGCACCCGCTCGGCCCCGCACTCGGCGATGGCGTGCGCCGCCGCCACGGCCACGTTGTTGAACAGGCAGAACCCCATCGCCCGGTCCCGCTCGGCGTGGTGGCCCGGCGGGCGCAGGCCGCAGAACGCGAAGCCCCCCTCCTGCAGCAGGCGCTCGGTGGCGTGCACCGCGCCCCCGGCCGAGTGGAGCGCCGCCTCCCATGAGCCGGCGCTGGCGATCGTGTCGAGGTCGATCATCCCGCCCCCCTTGGCGGAGAGCGCCTCGATCGTGTCGACATGGGCGTCGCCGTGGACGCGCTGGAGTTGCTCGCGCGTCGCCGCCGGGGCCTCGACCAGCTCCAGCCCGAGCCAGTCGCGCTCGGACATCGCCTCCTCGATCGCCGTCAGCCGCCTCGCGTTCTCCGGATGGCCGCCCGTGTCGTGCTGGAAGGAGCTCGGATGTCGCAGGTAGAAACCCGAGATCCGCGCACAGTACGGTTCGCGGCTCGATGACGCCGGACGACCTCCTCGACGTAGTGGTGGTGGGCGGGGGCGCCGCCGGCCTCTACTCGGCCCTGACCGCGGCCGATGGCGGGTCTCGGGTCGCGATGGTGTCGAGGAAGCCGCTCAGCGAGAGCTCGAGCTTCTGGGCGCAGGGCGGGCTCGCCGCCGCGATCGGCCCGGACGACTCGCCGACGCAGCACGTCGAGGACACGCTTGCCGCCGGTCGCGGCGCGTGCCGCCGTTCCGCGGCAGAGCTGCTCGCGGCCGAGGCCCCCGGAGTGGTCTGGGAGCTCGAGCGCCGTGGCGTCAAGTTCGACCGCGACCCGGACGAGGCGCTCTCGCTGGCCCTGGAGGGCGGACACTCGCGCCGCCGAATTGTCCACGCGGGGGGCGCCGCCACCGGGCGCCGAATCACCGAGCGGCTCACCGAGCTCGCGGCCGAGAACGATCGCATCCAGCTGATCGAGAGGACGTCGGCGGTGGCCCTGTGGAGCGACGGCGATCGCTGCCACGGGGTGATCACCGACGCCGGAACGATCCGCGCCCGCTCGACGATCCTGGCCACCGGCGGCGCCGCCGCCCTCTGGGCCCGCACCACCAACCCCTGGGGGGCGATCGGCGCGGGGCCTGTGATGGCTCACGCGGCGGGAGCGGAGCTCGCGGACCTCGAGCTCTGCCAGTTCCACCCGACCGCGCTGGCCGCACCGGGGTCGAGCCACGACGGCCTGCTGGTCACCGAGGCCGTCCGCGGTGAGGGCGCGACGCTGCTCGACGCGAACGGCGAGCGCTTCACCGACGAGCTCGCGCCGCGGGACGAGGTCACCCTGGCGGTGCTCGACCGTATGAAGCGTGACGGCTCCGACCATGTGCTCCTGGACATGCGGGAGCTGAGCGAGACCCGCTTTCCGAGCGTGTTCGAGGCCCTTCGAGAGGCGGGCCACGACCCGGCTCAGGAGCCGATCCCAGTCGCACCGGCCTCCCACTACGTGATGGGCGGGATCGCCACCGACCTCGAGGGACGCTCGTCCCTTCCCGGCCTGTTCGCGGTCGGCGAGTGCGCCTGCACGGGCCTGCACGGCGCGAACCGCCTCGCCTCGAACTCCCTCACCGAGTGCTTCGTGCTCGGAGCCCGAGGGCGGCGACGGCCGCATCAGCGGAACCGGACCCTGGACCGGCACCCGAATCCGCCCTCGTGGCGCTTCGAACCGCCTCCCGGCCGAGACCCGAGAGGCGGTCTGGGAGCTCGCCGGCCCGCTGAGGAGCGCTGACCGCCTCGAACGACTCCTCTCGGATCCCTATCGGCTCGCCCGGCTGATCGCCCGCTTCGCGCTCGAGCGAACGGAATCACGCGGCTCACATCGCCGCCTTGAATACCCCGAGCGGGACGCTGCGCTCGACGGCCGCCACCTCGTCTGCCGAGGCGACGAGCTCGCCTGGCAGGCGTGGGAGTAGGCCCGGGTGCCTACTCAAAAGCACGGGTCTCAGACTACTTAAAACTGCTTAATCCGGTCTTAACCCAATTTTAGGTAGGCCCGTGGTTGAATCCCCAATCGCCTGGAGATTCCAAGGGCAGGAAGGCCCGCGGATGAGGCTTCAGGGGGGTAAAGGAGAGATCACGGATGTATCAATTCAGTCGTTCCATCTACAGGGACCTGGCTCCTCGCATCGACACCTCCGGGGGCGTCGAAAGGACGTTCGCCGCCCGGCAGACGTTGCTGGAATCGTGTGAGGCCACCATTCAGCGACTGGTCTCGGATCGCCGCTACTTCGCCCGGCCGGCGAAGACGCTGTTCACCGAGGTTCGCGAGTACTTCGCGCTCGCCGAGCAGGTTCGGGTCTACATGGTCATCGAGCGGCACATCGAGCTGATCGAGGAGTTCCTCGACTCTCTGCCGGCCGACGTGACGCTGGACGGCCAGGAGAGAAACTGCCTGGCCAGCACTCGCAAGGGCACCCCATGCCGGCGCGAGCCGCTGCCGGGGCGAGACTACTGCCCCTCGCACAAGCATCTCGAGGAGACGTTCGAGGTGCGCGAGGTCGAGGCAGCCGCAGCCTAGGGACAACCTAGGGAGTGAGAGACCGGTCGAGGGCCCCACCCCTTGGGGGCTCTCGCCGCGCCCGCAACCTGTGTGCGGCACCACACACTCTCCCGCCAACCCGGAGCGTCCGGCACCTCGTAGGACCGGGTGACGAGTTCACGCGAGCGAGAGGGGCGACAATGAGCAAGGTCTGGGAAGGCGTCTTCAGCGCGATCTATGACCCGCTTCTATGGGTGGGCGAGCGCGCCGGGATGGCGAATCGAAGAGCCGCGCTGCTCAAACAGGCAAGAGGACAGGTGCTCGAGCTGGGCGCCGGGACGGGACTCAACCTCCCCCACTACCCCGACCGTCTCGATGAGCTGGTCCTGACCGAGCCGTCGCCGCCGATGGTCGCCCGGCTCGAGCGGAGAGCGCATCAATCCGGGACCGCCTCCTCGGTGGTGGCGGCGGAGGCGGAACGACTCCCATTCGAGGACGATCGATTCGACACCGTGGTCTCGACGCTCGTCCTCTGCACAGTCGATGAACCGCGCCAGGCGATCGACGAGATTGCCCGGGTCCTCCGGCCGGGCGGCAAGCTGCTCTTCCTCGAGCACGTGCGGGCGGAAACGCCGCGTCTGGCCCGCTGGCAGGATCGGCTGCACCGGCCGTGGCACGGATTCGCAGCGGGTTGCAACGCCAATCGGGCGACCGTGGAAATGCTCCGCGAGAGCTCGCTCCGGGTCGAGGCCGTCGAACGCGGCCGCTGGAACTGGATGCCGGCGCTGGTCCACCCGCTGGCGATCGGGACCGCCGCGGCCTAGCGGCCGCCAGGCCGCGGCTGTGTGGCGAAGCCGTGCCTAGATAACGTCACGCCATGCTGCTCGGCGTCGACGTCGGTGGGACCTTCACCGACGCTGCGCTGCTCGACGGCGATCGCCTGCACACGGCCAAGGTCCCGAGCACGCCCGAGGATCAGTCCCGCGGGGTGATCGCCGCGATCGACGAGGTCCTCGAGCGGGCCGGCGCCGAGCCCGGCGCGGTCGAGGCGTTCACCCACGGAATGACCGTGGGGACCAATGCCCTGCTGGAGGAGCGCGGCGCGCGCACGGCTCTGGTCGCAACGCGCGGATTCGCCGACCTGCTCGACATCGGCCGTCAGGCTCGCCCCAGCCTCTACCACCCCTGCCGGGCCAGGCCCCGGTCCCTGGTCGGCGACGAGCTCCGGTTCGAGGCCGCGGAGCGCATCGCCGCGTCCGGCGTGATCGAGGAGCTGGCAGATGAGGAGATCGGCAGGCTGGTCGCCGATCTCCGCGACGCGAAGGCCGAGTCGATTGCCGTCTGCCTGCTGTTCGCCTTCCGCGACCCGAGCCACGAGGAGCGCATCGCGTCAGCGCTCCGCGAGGCGCTTCCCGACGTACACGTCTCGGCCTCCCATGAGGTCCTCCCCGCCTTCCGCGAGTATGAGCGCTTCTCGACCACCGTCATCGACGCCTACCTCTCCCCCCTGCTCGGGCGCTATCTGACCAGCCTCGCCGAGGCCTGCCGCGGGGGCTCCCTGCCGGAGCCCGAGGTGATGCGCTCGTCCGGAGGCACGGCGAAGGCCGCCGAGGCGGCCCGGGCGGGCGCGTGGAGCGTCCTCTCGGGACCGGCCGGCGGCGCGGTCGGGGCCGCCGTCCTGGCCAAGGAGGCGGGCAATCCCGATGCCATCGGGATCGACATGGGCGGCACCTCGTGCGACGTCTGCGTGGTGGATGCCGGCGAGGTTCGCCGCACCGACTCCCGCGAGATCGGCGGGCGCCCAATCCAGCTGCCGATGGTCGACGTGCACACGGTCGGCGCCGGCGGGGGCTCAATCGCCTGGCGCGATGCCGGGGGAGCCCTGCGGGTCGGGCCCCGCTCGGCGGGCGCCGAGCCCGGCCCCGCCTGTTATGGCCACGGCGGCACCGAGCCCACCGTCACGGACGCCAACCTGCTCCTCGGCTACCTCTCACCCGATTCGGAGCTCGCGGGCGGCGTCGCCCTCGACCAGGACTCGGCGCGACGCAGCGTCGCCGCGCTGGGCGAGCGGCTCGGCCTCGGCGAGGTCGAGACGGCCGAGGGCATCGCCCGGGTCGCGAATCAGGAGATGATCCGAGCGCTTCGGGTGGTCACGGTGGAGCGCGGCGTCGATCCGAGGGACTACGCCCTGCTGCCGTTCGGCGGAGCGGGCCCGATGCACGCGGCCGCGCTCGCGGACGAGCTCGAGATCTCCCGCATCATCTGCCCCCGAGCCAGCGGTGTGCTCTCGGCCCTCGGACTTGTCGCCGCCGGGCGTCGGCGCGACACCGCCCGGACCGTGCTGCTCTCGGGCGATGAGATCAACGAGCGGCGCATCGCCTCCGAGGTCGATGCCCTGAGCGAGCCGCTGCTCGCGGGCATGGAGGGGGCCGAGCTGGAGGTGGTCTACGAGCTGCGCTACCGCGGCCAGGCGTTCGAGCTTCCGGTTCCGGGCCCGCCGCGGCCGGACCCCAAGCGGCTGGCCGATGACTTTGCGAGGGAGCACGAGGCACGCTACGGCTATCGCGATCCCGGTGGAGGGCTGGAGCTCGTGACGATCCGGGTGGCGGCGGTCGAGCCAGGCCCCGAGCCGCGCCCGCGGGCGGCGGGAGACGGCAAGGTGGCGGAGAGCGAGCGCGATGCCCGATTCGATGGCGGCTGGGCCAAGACGCGCGTCCTTCGCGGCGAGCCGGGCGCCGGCTTCGAGGCCGAGGGGCCGTGCGTGTTCGAGCTCCCGGAGGCGACGCTGGTGCTGCCGCCCGGCTGGACCGCCTCCGTCGACGACGCGGGCACGATCAGCGCCGAGACCGAGGAGCGCCGGTGAGCGGGCCTGGCCTCGACCCAGTCGCCCTGCAGGTGATGACCGGCGCGCTGCGTGCGTCATGCGATGAAATGGGCGCGGTTCTGATCCGCTCCGCGCACTCCCCGAACATCACCGAGCGGCACGACTGCTCCACGGCCCTGTTCGACCCCGCCGGCGAGTTGGTCATGCAGGCCGAGCACATTCCGGTCCACCTGGGCTCCATGCCGGATGCGGTCGCCGTGATCGTCGGCGAGGAGCACAGCGAGGGCGATCTATGGATCCTCAACGACCCCTACCGCGGCGGGACGCACCTGCCGGACATCACGCTGATCAGCCCGGTCTTCGAGGAGGGCGACCTGATCGGATTCGCCGCCTCCCGCGCGCATCACGCCGACATCGGCGGGCCGACCGCCAGGCGGCATGCCCGCCCTCTCGGAGACGCTCGACGAGGAGGGCGTGGTCATCCCTCCCACTCGCGCCGACGACACCGTCCTCGCCGAGCTCGCGGGGCGGATGCGCAACCCCGACCAGCGGCTCGCCGACCTGCGCGCGCAGCGGGCCGCGAACCTGACTGGGATTCGCAGGCTCCGCCAGCTGGCCCAGCGGCACGGAGCTGATTTCCTCGCCACCGCGACGCGCGAGATCCTCGACTACGCCGAGCGGCGGACGAGGGCCGCGCTCTCGGCGATGCCGGACGGCGAGAGCACGGCCGAGGATCTGCTCGAGGGACGCGACGGCGATATCCGGCTGCTGGTGCGAGCCACCGTCCGCGGCGACTCGCTCGAGCTCGACTTCGAGGGCAGCGCGGAGCAGGTCCACGGCAATCTCAACTGCCCGCTCTCGGTGACCAAGGCCGCCTGCTTCTACGCGGTTCGCGTCGTCTGCGATCCGGACGCGCCGCCGTCGGCGGGCGCCTGGCGTCCCGTCACGGTCAGCGCTCCGGAGGGATCTCTGCTGAACGCCCGGCCCCCGGCGGCCGTCGTCGGCGGCAACGTGGAGACCTCGAGCCGGGTCGCCGACCTGGTCTTCGCCGCCATGGAGCGCTTCGCCCCGGTCGGGGCCGACGGACAGGGCACGATGAACAACGTGACCCTCTCGGCCGAGGGCTGGACCTACTACGAGACGATCGGAGGCGGCCAGGGCGCCTGCCGGGATGCGGATGGCCCGAGCGCGGAGCACGTGGCGATGTCGAACACGCTCAACACGCCGATCGAGGCGCTCGAGACGGACTACCCGGTGCTGGTCAGGGAGCTCTCGGTGAGGCGGGGGAGCGGCGGGGCGGGCCGCCACCGTGGGGGTGACGGCATCGTGCGCGAGCTCGAGGCCACTCAGCCGATGCGCTTCACGCTGATCGCCGAGCGGCGCCGCCACGCGCCGAAGGGAAGGGACGGCGGTCAGCCAGGCCGGCCCGGTCGCGACCTGCTGAACGGCAGGGCGATCCCCTCCAAGGCGGAAGGAGAGCTCGCGCCGGGCGACCGGCTGCGGATCGAGACGCCCGGCGGCGGTGGGTACGGCCCCGAACCAAATCATTAGCGCCCACTCGCGTTTGCATCGATTGGCCGGTCAACCAGGATGTGGACCGCATGGGAATGGGCTATCCGGCACTTACAACTAAGCCTCTGAGTTTGTGACAAACCGGCACAAGGGTTGTCAAAGCCGACTTCGTCGTCTAGACTGCGCGCCTCCGAGGGGCTCTGGTGCCGAAATCGTTCGTCCCGCCCCTCGCCATCCGAACCAGATTGACGACTCCCTGATACCTATGCCGATTGCGTTGAAAGAGTGGGCCGTGACCGTGCGAGCGCTGGCCGAGGGTGAGCAGCTCGTCGCCCTCCGCAAGGGTGGGATTCGAGAGGACGACAAGCATTTCGAGGTCGAGCACGACCAGTTCTTCCTCTATCCGACCTTCGACCACCAGCGGAATGACCTGGTCCGCGAGTCCCACCATCCCGAGCTCCGTCGCGCCCTCGAGGAGGGCGTCTGGCCCGACGAGGAGCCGCCCCCGCGGGCGC
Organism: uncultured Solirubrobacterales bacterium; assembly: GCA_963817275.1. Lineage (GTDB taxonomy): Bacteria > Actinomycetota > Thermoleophilia > Solirubrobacterales > 70-9 > DASUPK01. Next base: position 113,995 of record CAWFOA010000013.1, read on the forward strand.
TGCTCCAGGACGGCGGCATCCCCCAGCCCGACAGGGTGCGGATCCGCAGCTGGGCCGAGATCACCGATCACTTCACGACCGACGACCACCGTGTGGTCGAGGCGCTGACGCCGTTCCACATCTGGACGCCTGACTACGCCCAGAAGCGTCTCGCCTGGAAGCGGACGCATCCGCTGCACGTGCTGCTTCTCCGGGTCCATCGGATTCCGCGGCCCGTCACCGTGCGCGTCAAGGACGAGCACCACGGCTGCCGCTCCTGGGTCGAGATCGATCGCGATCTCCCCTTCGAGGGAACCCCGGTGATGGCCGACGAGGAGTTCGACCGCGCCGCCGGATCGATCCGCGACATCTGCCAGGGCGACCTGGTACCTGCCTAACTGCCACTTCAGGCCCTTAGAGACAGCCGCAGAGCCCTGCTGATCGGCATGGGCGGCGGGGGCGACGTCGTCGGCGCGCTCGCCGTCACCGACCTGCTCGATGGCTTGGGCACGGAGTGGGTGCTCGGTGGGATTGCCTGGGAGCGCTCGCCCATCGATCCGCGCCCGGGACCTCGCTCGCTCGGCGAAATCCGCGGGGGGCGCCCGTGCGGCTCCACGGCCGTCCTCACCGAGGGGTCGACGACCACGCTCGACGGCGTCGAGCTCTCGGAGTCGCGGATGGCCGCCCATCTCGGCAGACCGGTCCTGCTGCTCGACATCACGGGAGGTCCTCAAGCCCTCGCCGGCGGCCTGGCAGAGGCTGCGTCCGAGCTCGATTGCGACGCGATCGTCCTGCTCGACGTGGGCGGGGACGTGCTCGCCCACGGTGACGAGCCCGGCCTGGCCAGCCCGCTGTGCGACGCGATCGTGCTGGCGGCCGGGCTGTTCCTCGCCCGGGAGAGGGAGGTGATCGGGGCGGTCTATGGGCCAGGCTGCGACGGCGAGCTCACCCCGGACGAGGTGCTCGAGCGGATCACCGCTCTCCAGTCCGCCGACGCGCTGCTGGGCGCCTGGGGGCTCACCCCGCAGGCCTGCGAGCTGGTCACCTCAGCAGCCGAGACCGTGCCCACCGAGGCGAGCCTGAACGCCGTGCGCTGCGCCAGGGGCGAGCGGGGACGCTTCCCGATCCGAGGCGGCAGGCGAACCGTCGAGCTCACTCCACTCGGCGCTTTGACCTTCTTCTTCGATCCGACCGCGGCGGCGAAGTCGGCCGTGCCGCTCGCGACCGCTGTCTCACCCGCCGCCAGCCTCGAGGAGGCCCACGAGGCGCTCGTTGGGATGGGCATCGAGACGGAGCTGGATCTCGAGCGCGCCCGAGCTCGCGAGTAGCCTGGCTCAATCACCTGGATAGAGACCGATTCGCTGAGCTTCACCGCGCGCCACGATGACGCCGACCTCGCCTGCGCCCACCGGGTGCTCGACTCGCTGGAGGACCTGCGACTCCGCCTCGAGGATCGCTTCGATCAGGTCCCGGGCAGCGTCACGGTCATCCTCCACGACAACCCGGCGTGGCTGTCGATGGCGCACCCGCTGTTGCCTGCGGTGCGCTGGGCGGCCGCGCCGGCGGCGCGGCGCTACCTGGCCGGCTGGCCGATGGCGGGCGAGATCCACACCCTGAACGACTCCTGGATGGAGAGACGCTCAGGGGGAGAGGACTCGCTGCGCGCCCTGCGCGGGACCGCCGAGCGGATGTATTGCCAGATCGTCCTGGCGGCCAACAACACCGCCCTCCCGCCGATGTGGACACCGCGGCGCTTCATCACATACCTGCGCTGGGCCTGGCTGGTCGAGGGGGCGGCGCAGTACTTCACCGGCCAGACCTCCTTCTACCGGGCGGCGGTGATCACCAGGCTGCGCGAGGGCGATCGCCCGGCGTTCCCGCCCACCCGGCGCGACGCCCTGATCCTCGGTGGCACCGTGTTCGACCTGCTCGACCGCCACGCGGGGCCCGACGCCTGCGTCCGGATGGCGTCGCGCCTCCACCGCGCGGGTCCGCGGGGCAACCTGGAGCTCGCCTTCGAGGCGCGCATGCGGGACATCGAGCGCGCCTGGAGGATGCACCTCGACGAGATCCTCTATCCGCAGTCGGAGTCCCTCGAGGCGTCCTCACTGAGCGACGCCCTGGAGCGGCCCGACCTCGACCTGGGCCTCGGGTCCCCGCCAGAGTTCGGCTTCGACCCCAGCATCAGGCGGCGCCGCTCACCCAAACGCGAGATAGAAGAGATAGACGATCAGGGCGCCGACTCCAACGGCGGCAATGAGGCCAACCGCGAGCCGCGCTGGCGAGCCGATCCCGGGCATTGAGTCGGCCGGGCTTTCGGCGGTCAGCATGTCGGTCCCTGCGAGCACCTCGCGCGCCGTCTCGTAGCCGGACTCCGGGACCATCACGTCGCGCGGTCCCGCCGCGAGGAAGTCCGGCACGTCGAAGCCACGCGCCCGGCGGAGCATCGACGGGATCCCCTGATCGAGCAGGATCGACTGGATCAGTTCTCCGTCGGCAAGACTGCGCGCGCCGGTGACTCGCTTCAGGTCGCCCCTGGCGTACTGCGGCCGCACCTTCCTCGCCCGCTCGTGCGCGTCCGTGATCGGCTCCTCCTCGCGCGTGCCGGCGTAGACCAGCGGCATCCCGCAGTTGCGGCAGAACCGCTCGCTCATCGGATGAGCAAGTGCGCAGCGCGGGCAGACGAGCGGCCTTGTCGGACTCGGCTCATCGGAAAGCCCCTGCTCAATCGATGGCGAGGTCCACCTCGGTGACCTCGCCGTCCGTGATGCTGTAGCCGCGGAGCTCCTTCTCGCCGTCCGCCAGCGAGACGATCAGGTAGAGCGTGTCGGGATAGGACGCCAGGTTGATGTCCGTCTGGGACGGGTAGGCCGGGCTCGCGGTGTGTGAGTGGTAGATCGCCGACAGCTCCTCCCCCCTCTCGTCCATCTCGGTCATGATCCGGAACTGGTCCTGGGGATCGAGGTTGTAGCGCAGGGGGCTGGCCTCGGCGTTGCGCGCGCGGTAGACGGTCTTGGCGACGCCGTCGGAGCCGCCGATCAGCCCGCAGCACTCGTTCGGCGCTTCCTCGCGGGCGTGCGCAAGCAGCTCCTCGTAGATCGGGCGAGAGACCTTCATTCGAGGAAAAACTAGTGGACGTGGGCACCCGAGCCGGAATAGGATGGGCGCATCGAGCAAGCTTCAAAAGGGAGAGCTGTCTCGAACGGTGGTGATGCTTCAGACCAGGCGGCCGCAGGTGCCGAGCCTGAAGGACGCGCGGAAGTTCGAGCAGACGGTCACCAAGGAGGGTGAGCGGATCGAACCGCTGATCGACGGCGTCGTCTGGCGCGAGGCGGTCACGCACCCGGACGAACGCGGCACGCTCTGCGAGGTCTTCAACCCGGCCTGGAACGTGAGCGATGAGCCGCTCGTCTACGTCTACCAGATCACGATCAGGCCCGGACAGGTCAAGGGCTTCGTGCTCCACCGGACCTACAGCGACCGCCTCTTCTTCTCGCTCGGAACCGCCAAGATCGTGCTCTACGACGACCGCGAGGAGTCGCCGACCCGTGGGCTGCTCAACGAGCTCCATTTCGGCGACAACAATCGAGCCCTTCTGGTGATCCCGCCCGGTGTCTGGCACGCGGTGCAGAACGTCGGCACGACCGACGCGCTGTTCATCAACTGCCCCACGAAGCCGTACGACCACGAGGACCCCGACAAGTGGGCCCTCCCCCGAGACACCGACCTGATCCCCTACAGCTTCTGAACGCGGTTCGTCGCAGGGTGGCGCTGGCGCGAGCGCTCCTCCGCAATGCTCGCGCGGACCAGGTCGTCGAGGGCCGGCCCCTCGTCAGCGTCGTGCTCGCGACCTACAACTGGAGCAGCGTCCTGCGGTACTCGATCCGCTCTGCGCTGTGGCAGACCTATCCCAATCTCGAGCTGATCGTGGTGGGGGACGGCTGCACGGACGACTCCGAGGAGGTCGTCGCCTCCTTCGGCGATCGCCGCGTCAGATGGCACAACCTCGATGGCAACTCCGGCAGCCAGGCGATTCCCAACAACAAGGGCATCGAGCTGGCAAGGGGGGAGTACGTGGCATACCTGGGACACGACGACCTCTGGCACCCGAAGCATCTGGCCACCATGCTGGCCCACCTCCAGCGGGAGTCCGCGGACTTCGCCTTCGGGCTGGCCGAGGTCCTTGGCCCGCCCGGAAGCAGGATTCGGACTCTTTCGGGACTGGCGCAGGTGCCCCTTCCGCTCGGGACCTGGCTTCCGCCCACCTCGTTCGTCCACGAGACCGCGCTGGCGCGCAGGATCGGCGGGTGGCTGACCTGGGAGGAGGCAGGGAGGGCTCCGGACATGGACTTTCTCATTCGGGCGCAGGCGCATGCCACCCGTGTGATTCAGGTTCCCGCCATGACTGCGCTCAAGTTCCCGGCGGCACTGCGCCCGAACGTCTACCGCGAGCGCCCCAGCCATGAGCAGCGGGCCTACGTCACGCGCATCGAGCGAGAGCGCCTCTTCGTCGAACGCGAGCTGGCGGCACTGGCATTCGCCAGGCTGTCGCCCCGTGCGAACCGGTCACGGCGCGAGAAGTACGCCAGCCTCATCAGGATGGACCCTGAGGAGCTGCATGCCTGGCTCCGACGCGTTCGCGGCCTGGACTGATCGCCCGGGCGCCAGCTGCTAGTAGAAGACGGCGCCCTCGCGGCGGGGCGGCTCACTCAGGTCGCCGGCCTCGTCTCCGATCAGGTCGGGGTCCTCACGGCCCTTCTCCCAGAGCAGGTCGTCGAGCACGGTCGGCGGGATCTTGGCCTGGCCGGCGACCTGCTTGAAGGCATCGCGGGTCGCCTCGCGGACCTCGTCGACGTCGCCCTCCGGCACCAGGCCTGACCGGAGCGCCAGCCGCATCAGGACGTTGTCGGCGGAGACCTCCCAGGACTCCGGGTCGGAGACGGTGAGCCAACCGCGGCGCTCCCAGATCTTGCAGACCAGGAAGGCCTTCTTGCGCAGCGGGTCGGCGAAGGCGTCGAACTCGCTCAGCCGCACCAGCGCACCGCCCGGCCCGGCGAGCTTGCCGCCCGACGCCTCGATCAGCTGTTCGGCCTGGCCCCCGTAGTTCTTCAGCATCCCCTTGGAGAGGTCGTCCCAGAGCTTGGCCCTGCGCTCGGGGTCATGCAGGTTGTCCTGGCCGGCGCGGAAGACCGCGGCGATCGCCTCGGCCGGCACGCCCATCAAGGAGCGTGCGGTGAGGGCGCCGGGGGCGCGGCGCTCTGCGCGCAACCCGAGGGCCCAGAGCAGGGCGCTGCCCTCGTACGGGCCCTCCCCGTCGACCATGTGCGGCTCGGTGTAGCCCGTCTGGTGGTCGATCGCCGAGAGGAACAGGGCCGCGTCGGGATGCGGGACGTGATCGAAGGTCGGCGGCTCGTAGTCCTTCGCCAGCTTCTTGACGCGCGTGACCACGCGCTTCAGTGCATCCGGATCGCTCATCAGGGGAAGGGTCTCAGAGAGCCCCGGCTACCACCAGACGGTGGAGTCGATGTTCTCGAGCTCCTCCAGCGGCTTGGTGTAAACGCCGCTGGAGAGGTACTTCCAGCCGTCGTCGGGGACCAGGAAGACGATGTTGCCCTCGTCGAGCTCACCCGCGATCCGGTTCGCCACGTAGGCGATGGCGCCGGCGGAGACCCCGGCGAACATCCCTTCCTCGTGCAGCAGCTTCCGGGTCCAGATGATCGCGTCCCTGTTGGAGACCATGATCTTCCGGTCCAGCAGGGCGAGGTCGATGATCGGCGGGATGAAGCCGTCGTCGAGGGAGCGGAGTCCCTGCACCAGCTCGCCCTGCATCGGCTCCGCTGCGACGATCTTCGTGTCGGGGTCGTGCTCCTTGAGGCGCCGGCCATTGCCCATCAGCGTGCCGCCGGTGCCCAGTCCGCCGACGAAGGCGGTGACCTCGTCGAGCTCGTCAAGGATCTCCTTGGCGGTGCCCTCGTAATGGGCGCGGGGGTTCGCCTCGTTCCCGTACTGATAGGGCATGTAGTACGAGGCGTCGGCCTCGGCCATCTCCAGCGCCAGCTCGACGGCGCCGTTCGATCCCTTGGCACCCTCGGAGTAGACGATCTCCGCGCCGTACATCTGCAGCAGCTGGGTGCGCTCCTCGGTGACGTTGTCCGGCATCACCACCTTGAGCGGGTAGCCCTTGCGCCGGCAGATCATCGCCAGCGAAATGCCGGTGTTGCCTGAGGTCGGCTCGAGCAGGGTGTGGCCCGGCTCGATCGCCCCCCGCTCCTCGGCGTCCTCGATCATGTACTTGGCGACCCGGTCCTTGACGGACCCGGTCGGGTTGCGGCCCTCGAGCTTCGCCCACAGGCGAACCTCCGGTTTGGGCGTCAGTCGCGGCAGCTCTACCAGCGGCGTGTTGCCGATCGCCTCGAGTATGTTCTCGAAGTGGCCGCCGCACGGACGATTGAGGAGCGGCTCGGTGCTCATCTAGGCGTAAGCATACTTCAGAAAGTGAAGTAGTCGGGCACAGTCTCTTGTTAACGACGCTTGGGTAGGGTGCGCGACGTACCCGATGCCCCCTCAGGGGGAGGAGAAGACATGAAATCCCGACTTACCGCGCTGATCGCAGTGGTCGCTTTCGCCGCCGTCACGGTGGCAGCGGGCTGCGGCAGCAGCAACGACGACAACGGCACGACCGGCACGACTGCGGCCGGGGGCGAGCTGACCGCTACGCCCGGCATCAACGTCGCCAAGGACGACGCGATCGCCAGCGCGGCGGCGAACGCCGTTTCGCAGAGCGGCCAGCTCTCGATCGCCTCGGATGCGACCTACCCGCCCATGGAGTTCTTTGGGCCGAGCGACAACACGACCGTGATCGGCGCCGACGCCGACATCTCGAAGGCCCTCGGGCAGATCATGGGACTCCAGGCGAAAGTGGAGAACACCCCCTTCGACAGCATCCTGCCGGGCCTGACCGCCGGCAAGTACGACCTGGGGATCTCGTCGTTCACCGACAGCCTGGACCGCCAGAAGACGAACGACTTCGTCACCTACGCCCAGGCCGGCACCTCGTTCTACGCCTCGGCCGACAGCGACGTCAACCCGGCGAGCCTGGCCGACCTCTGCGATCACTCCGTCGCGGTCGAGAAGGGCACGACCCAGCAGGAGGACGCCGAGGGCCAGGCCGGGAAGTGCAAGGTCGACGTTCAGGTCTATCCGGATCAGAACGGAGCCAACCTGGCGATCTCGAGCGGTCGCGCCGAGCTCGGCATGGCCGACTCGCCCGTGGCGGCGTACATCGTCGAGCAGTCCGACGGCAAGTTCAAGCTCGGCGAGGCGTACGGAGTCGCGCCCTACGGGATCGCGATGAAGAAGGGCAGCGCGCTGGCTCAGCCCGTGCTCGACGCCGTCAAGGCGCTCTACGCCGACGGCACCATGCAGAAGATCTTCGATTACTGGCAGCTGCCGGGCGCGGCGATCAGTAATCCGCAGATCAACGGAGCGACCAGCTAGCCGGAAGGAGCCGGAGGAACGCCGGTGGCAGCTACCCCCGGCACACAAACGGAAGCAATAGGACCGGAGCCGCCTGAGGAGATCCAGGCGGTTCCGGTCCGGCATCCGGGGCGCTGGATCGCAGCGGCAATCGTCGCGCTGGTCGCGGCGTCGCTGGTCCGGTCGGCGATCGAGAACCCCAATTTCCACTGGGACGTCGTCGGCCAGTACCTGTTCGACCAGCGGGTCCTGGACGGGGTCAGAGTGACCATCGAGCTGACCGTTACTGGGATGGCGATCGGAATCGTCTTGGGAGTTCTGCTCGCGGTCATGCGGCTCTCACCGAACTTCCTTCTCCGCGGCGCCAGCTGGTTCTACATCTGGGTCTTCCGCGGCACGCCGCTGCTGGTGCAGATCCTCTTCTGGGCGTTCATCTCGGCGCTCTACCCGACGATCGATCTCGGGATCCCGTTCGGCCCGTCGTTCATCCACCTGGACGCGAACCAGTTCATCACGCTTTTCGTCGCCGGCATGCTGGCGTTGGGCCTGAACGAGGGCGCCTACATGGCGGAGGTCGTCCGTGCCGGGATCATCTCGGTCGAGGAGGGCCAGACGGAAGCCTCCAAGGCTCTTGGAATGACCCGCGCACAGACGATGCGCCACATCGTCCTGCCGCAGGCGATGCGGGTGATCATCCCGCCGACCGGCAACGAGACCATCTCGATGCTCAAGAACTCGTCATTGGTGGCCTTCATCGCCCTCCACGACCTGCTCTATTCGGTCACGTTGATCTACGCCGCAGAACTTCCAGCAGATCCCGCTCCTGATCGTGGCCTCCATCTGGTATCTGGCGATGACCATCCGTCCTCACGGTCGGCCAGTTCTTCCTCGAGCGCCGCTTCGGCCGGGGCCGCACCCGGGATGAGCCCAAGACGCTGTTCGACCAACTGCGTTCAGGCTGGGCTGCGCGCCACGCCGATCCGGACGAATTGATCAGAGAGCGGGCCGGCGGGGGAGGACGCTGATGGCCGATCCGGTCGTCAGGGTCGAGGGGATCCACAAGTCGTTCGGGCGGCTCGAGGTCCTGAAGGGGATCTCGCTCGAGGTGAACCAGGGTGAGGTGTACGTCCTGATCGGGCCATCGGGATCTGGCAAGTCCACCCTCCTCCGCACGATCAACCACCTCGAGAAGATCAACGCCGGCCGCATCTGGGTGGACGGCGACCTGGTCGGCTACCGGCAGGTCGGCGAGAAGCTCCACGAGCTGCGGGACTCCGAGATCGTCGATTCCCGGACGAAGATCGGCATGGTGTTCCAGAACTTCAACCTGTTCCCGCACATGACCGCGCTGGAGAACATCGCCCTGGCGCCCCGGATCGTGCTCGACCGCAAGGGCGCCGAAACGCGAGGGCGGTCGGTTGAGCTGCTCGAGCGAGTGGGGCTGGCCGACAAGGCCAACGAGTACCCGGCTCGCCTCTCCGGCGGCCAGCAACAGCGTGTCGCGATCGCCCGGGCCCTCGCGATGGATCCGAAGGTCATGCTCTTCGACGAGGTCACCAGCGCTCTGGATCCCGAGCTCGTTCAGGATGTCCTGGACGTAATGGGCGAGCTGGCGAAGTCCGGGATGACGATGGTGGTCGTCACCCATGAGATGGGGTTCGCTCGCGAGGTGGCGAACGAGCTCATCTTCATGGACGAGGGCGTCATCGTGGAACAGGGCAACGCCAAGCAGGTGATCGACAATCCGAAAGAGGAGCGCACGAAGCGCTTCCTCGGCCAGGTACTGAAGAGCTGAGACCGCGCGGCGCCCTCTGGCTTCTCATCGCTGCCGCGCTGATCGGCGGCTGCGGCGGGGGCGGCGGGGATGGAGGGCAGGCCGCACAGGCTCCGCGCGGCTTCTACGGAGTGATCTCCGCCGAGCCCTTGCCCGGAGCCGCCGAGCTGGCGCGGATGCGACGCGGCAAGGTCGGGACGCTGCGGGTCAACCTCGCCTGGGGATCGGTCCAGTCCGGGCCGGACGCCCCGTACGACTGGAGCCACTACGACGACGTGATCGGCGGGGCGGCGAGGAACGGAATCCGCGTGCTGGCGACCGTCTACAGCTCCCCTGCCTGGGCCGAGCCGTCGCCCGAGTACCCGCCGCTGGGCGCCTCGCCTTCCTCAGTTCGAGAGCTTCGCCCGGGCGGCCGCCCAGCGCTACGGCTCGAACGGGACCTTCTGGAAGGACCATCCCGAGCTGCCGGAGCTCCCGATCGTCGATTGGCAGGCCTGGAACGAGCCGAACACCCCTCTCTTCTGGAAGCCGGCCCCCGATGCGAGCAGGTACCTGGAGCTGCTGCGCGGATTCGATTCCGCGATCCACGGCGCCGACCCGGACGCGCGCATCCTGCTCGGCGGCCTCTTCCCCACGCCGCGGGGCGGCATCCCCATGCCGACCTTCATCTCCCAGCTCTATCGGGGCGGTGGACGGGGGCTGTTCGATGCCGTCGCCGTGCACCCCTACGCGCGCGCGCCCGACGACGCGATCGCCACGATCGAGGAGGCGCGGCGGGTCATGGACCGCTTCGCCGACTCCGACGCCTCGATCTGGGTCACGGAGGTTGGCTGGGCCTCAGCGGGCCTGCCGTCCGGGCTCACCGTGGGGCCCGCGCTTCAGGCCGAGTACCTGACGCGGACATTCGAGCTGGCCGCCATGGACCGCGAGCGCCTTCGGCTCGACGGGGTGATCTGGTACTCGCTCAACGACACGTCCGAGCCGCTCTGGCCCGGCCATTGCGGGCTGTTCACGCTCGACGGCTCCGCAAAGCCGGCGTGGAGCGCGTTCACCGAGGTGACCGGCGGGACCCCCTAGCCGGCCCCTCGGCGCTGTTTACGGACCCGACTCGGAAGCGCCCGAGCGCGTCGAGGCCCTGTCGAGCGAGCCGAAGGTAGTCGCGGAGGTCGTCGGCCCGCGGAACCAGCGCCGACCGCGGCGAGTGCCCCGGGGCCCTGAGGAAGAGGTAGGCCGCGAGCAGGGAGGCGACGACATACGAGCCGCAGGAGACGATCGCCGCGCCCGTGGATCCATGGTCCGGGATCACCAGCAGGAACGCGATGAAGGTGAGCGGGAAGCTCACCAGCCCGACGAAGAGGGCCTCGTTCGCCGCTCCTTCGCCTGTGAACGCCGCGACCATCACCCGGCCGACGCCCAGCAGTGCGACCCCGGGGAGCAGGATCAGCCCGAGGGTCAGTGTGCGGCCGAATCCCGGGCCCCAGATCAGCGGTGCCGCCGCGAGCACCGGGATCACGGCCACGGCGGCGACGGCGGAGACGAGCACCGCGTGGCGGACCGCCGCGCCCTGTCTCGACGCGGGGATCACCGGAGCGAGGCCCGGCTCGGCCGCCGCGGCGACCATCGCCGTCCGCGGCAGGACCACCGACGCAAGGGGCTGAGAGACGATCCAGACCAGGGACGTGATCGAGACCGTCACGGCGTAGACACCCGTGCTGGCGGCGCCGTAGTACGCGCTCAGGATGAAGAGGTCCGGGCGTACGTTGATCAGCTGGAAGAGGTCGTTGACCCAGGCTCTGGCCCCGAACCCGCCCGCCTGCCGAACGCTCTGATCGGGTCCGTGCATCGCGTCCGGCCGCCGAGCGTGCCGCACGGCCCAGGTCGCGGCGATCAGGCCGGCCAGAACCCAGCCGGCCGCGAACCCGATCACCGCTCCCGTCCTGCCCTCGGCCAGCGCGGCCGCCGGACAGATCAGCAGCACGGAGACGGGACCCGAGACCGTGAGCAGTGCGTACACCTCATATCGCTCGCGCGCCAGCGCTATGGCGGGGACGATCCACCAGGCCAGCGCGAACGGCAGCGCCCCCATCAGCGAGGCGGCCATGGCGAAGTTGAAGTCGCTCAGGGCGCTGCCTCGGAGCAGCTCGTAGAGGACCATGCCGAGCGCGGCCCCAACCAAACCGAGGCACAGAGAGGCGACCAGGGCGCCCCTGGCGGCACTGCGCGGCGACCAGAGCCCCGCGCCGACCCTGTAGGTGACGCTCGTGCGAAGTCCGCCACCGGCGACGAGGGTGGCGATGAAGACGAACTGGGTGGAGAGGGCGATCAGGCCGGCGCCATCCGCACCCTCGATCCTGGAGATCGAGATGCTGTTCAGCCCAAGTGCAGCGAAGGACCCCGCGAGGGCCAGTGAGGCCAGAAAAGCGCTGGAGCCAAACTCGCGAGCCGGCGCGGAGGCGGCGCCGAGCTTGCCCTGAGCGAGGTCGGGCACCGGCATCGGCAGCACCTTACCCCGAGGTCTTTGCGATCACCGGCTCGGCCCAGGGCGTCCGGTTCCGATACGACCAGTAGAGCGCCCGGTCCTCCGGGTCCGCACCGGGCATCCACGGCTTGGGCCGGGTGCCTCCCTCGAAATGGCGAACCGCCGGGTCGCGAATCGCCTCCTCCCGCTCCCGCTCGCCGAACACCCCGACGCTGAACGGGGACTCGATCAGCTGATTCGTGCAGTTCCAGCGCGGATGCAGGACCAACCGTGATTTCGCCAGCAGCGCGTTGACGGCGTCCTGGTCCGCGAAGATCATGCGCTCCGGGTGCGCCGCGAGATAGTCCCTGAACGCCTCGTCGTCGCCATCCGGCAGCTCCATGAACCAGCCTCGATCGCCGCGCTCCAGCGCAAGATCAAGCGCCGCGCCGGGAAGCCCCTCCTTTCGCAGCCTGCGCAGGTTCATCAGCATCAGCCCGGAGACGAAGTAGTGACCGGGGTCTTCGATGCCGAGAGCGGCGCAATGGCGAGCGCCCCATTCCGGCCAGGGGAAGACCGCGCTCACGGCCGCCACGGAATGCCTCGAGAGATCGGAGCTCCAGAGCGGCCGCAGGCTGTCGGTCACGACCGTGTCGCAGTCCAGATAGAGCACTCGGTCCGTGTCCGGCAGGAGCTCCGGCAGCAGAACGCGGTACCAAGCCGGCGTCGGGGCGAACCGGTCGGCGCCGCGCAGCCTGGCCCGATCGATCAGGTGGGGCACGAGCCAACCGCCTCCCTCGACGACCATGTCCGAGAGGCGCTCGAGTTGACCGGAGGCGATCCCCTCGCCGTGCAGGAGGTGGATCCGTGCCGGACCATCGCAATGGTCGAGCACCGAGCGAAGCATCGTCGCGCAATGCGGGAGGAAGGCCGAGTCGGTGGCGCAGGCGACCTCGATCGTGCGATCGGCCGCGGACTTGCGGCGAATCACCTCGCGGCCCGGGCACGTCGCCGGCGCATCACCTCCCGGAGTCCCTGCGCAAGGCCGCGGAGACGCCCCATCGCCGACGGCCTCCACCCCGCCCGCAGCTCGCGCGCGACGCGGCGCAGCTCGATCGCGAACCAGCTCAGCCGCGAGCCCCAGCCGCCCTGCGCGGTCTCGAACATGAACACGGTGCCGTTGCGCGACTAGTGGCGGAGCCGCTCGGGACTGAAGGGGCCCCCGCTCGATTGATGTGGCTGGTGCATGACCCTGAGCCGAGGCTCCACCCGGACCACGCGCCCCGAGCGAGACGGCGCGGTAGCACCACTCCGTGTCCTCCCAGAGGAACTCGTACCAGGCATCGAACCCGCCGACCCGAAGCCAGGTATCTCGATCGAAGAGGAGCGCCGCGGTGGGCGCCCAGTCCACCTCCCGGGGCTCCGTCTCGCCCTCCGGCCATGACGAGATGACCTCCGGTATGTGATGGCGGTCGTGGTTCCCCCCGGCGTAGATGACCTCACCGGAGTCCGCGTCGAAGACGAGGGGCGCCGCGATCTCGAACTCGTCGAACGACCTCCCGGCCGCGAGCTCGAAGAACTCCGGAGGCACGATCGTGTCGTTGTCGAGCAGCACGAAGCGCTCCACGTCCGAGCCCTCGACGAGGTGGTCGAGCGCCAGATTCCGGCCGGCCGCGGCGCCGACGTTTCCCTCGGGGTGGAGCACATGCACCCCCAGCCCGGCGAGGGCCGCATCGGACTCGAGATCCACGGGCCGCTCGCCGTTCTGAACCAGGACGATCTCGTCCGGTCGCAGGTTCCCAGCGGCGACCGACCGCAGGCACCGCTGCGTGATCGGCGCCTGGTCGTAGTCGAGGAGCACCAATCCGATGCGGCGCTGCACCGCCGAACCTTAACCCCGATTCCGATTCGCGAAGGCCGTGCACCTCCGGAGCGGGATAAGGTCAGAGGCCATGCGCGTGGCCAGAAAGGACCGAAGGCTCACCGGCTCGGAGAGGACCGAGCAGACGATCGAGACGCTCAAGCGAACCCTGCGCCACCCCGATCCGGCACAGCTGTCCGTCCGGCTGGGGGAGGTCGTCCGGGACCGCACCTATCTCCGGCACGGAGTCGAGGTGCACGAAGGCGACGTGGTGCTCGACGTCGGGGGCAACATCGGCGTGGCCGCGGCGTTCTTCGCGGTCGAGTGCGACGCGGGCCTGGTGCACAGCTTCGAGCCCGTGGGGCCGATCTTCGAGCTCCTGCGCGAGAACCTGAGCCATTTCCCCGCCTGCGTGCCACACAACTACGGCCTGTCGTCCACCTCTCGCACGGACACGATCACCTACTACCCAGACCTGATCGAGATGTCCGGGCTGTACGCGGATCCGGCCACCGACCAGCCCCTCCTGCGGAAGGTCCTGCTCAATCTCGGCGGCACGGAGGAGCAGGTGGATGCGGGCCTGCGTGGCCGCTTCTCGACGATGGAGCTGCCCTGCGAGCTCCGCACCGTCTCGGAGGTGCTCCGGGAGGAGGGCATCGACCGCGTGGACCTGCTCAAGATCGACGTGGAACAGGCCGAGCTCGACGTGCTGGCCGGCATCGATGACGCCGACTGGCCGTCGATCCGGCAGGTGTCCGGCGAGTTCCACCTGGGTGAGGACGGGAGGGCCGAGCTGGCCGGGACTCTGCGAGAGCGCGGCTTCGAGGTGACAGTGGTGCAGGAGCCGTTCATGGAGGGGACTCCGTGGCACCTCTTCTACGCCGTGCGCGGGTGATCCGGCCGAGCCTTGGACCTCCCCGTCTCCCAGGTCAGGATTCCCGAGGTGCACGACAGCACCGAGCCGCCGCTCGGCCAGTTCTGGGAGCCGATCAGGACGGACAGAGCGCACCGCCGGCGGCTGAAGCGGCTCGGCGCCGGCAAGCGGCGCGCCGCGATCACGATCGTCCACAACGAGCCGGTCTTCCTGCCGATCTGGCTCGGCTACTACTCCCGCTTCTTCGACCCCGCCGACCTGTACGTCATCGACAACGACACCACCGACGGCTCGACGGACGGGGAGGGCTTCGTGCGGATTCCGGGCCATCACGACCGGGCCGACAACGCGTGGATGGTGCAGACGGTCGAGAGGGTCCAGCACGAGCTGATCGAGGGCGACTACGACGTCGTGCTGGTCACCGACGTCGACGAGATCATCACCCCGACTCCCGAATGGGGAACGCTCGGTGACTACCTCGACGAGCTCGACGACTGGTGGGTCGACTGCATCGGCTACGAGCTGATCCACATGATCGATCGGGAGAAGCCCCTGGACCTGAGCCGGCCGATCCTCGACCAACGCGGCTTCTGGTACGCGAACGGCGCGTTCAACAAGCCGGCGATCGCGACCGGCCCGATGTCCTGGGTTCCGGGGTTCCATCACCGGACGGACGGTCAACTCAACTATGACCCCGACCTGCGGTTGATCCACCTGCACCGAATGGACTACGAGATCTGCCGGGCTCGCCACGACTCCCGCCGGGACCGTGCATGGAGCGAGCTGGATCGTGATCAGGGACTGGGCGTGCGCAACTGGCCCACGGAGGAGGGCGCCTTCGAGCGCTGGTTCTACGAGGACAGCGGCTTCGAGGACGATGGCGTCCACATCGCGGTTGAGCGAATTCCAGAGAGCTTCAGGGGGCTGTTCTGAGCGCCCTCGACTCCCGGCAGCAGAACCCGGTCCGAAAGGCCGGTGCACGCCTGCGTGACCTCGGGCGGCACCTTCGCCGGATCGCCGACCCCGTCCGGTTCCCGCATACCGACGTGCCGCAGGAGCACTGGCAGCGAATCGTCCTCAACGACGACGTGACGGCCCACCTCGACGCCCTCGGGCCGGAGCAGCTGAGGGCGGCCGAGATCAGCGGCGACACCCACGCCGGGCGCGGCTGGAAGGAGTACACGAGCCTGATGTACCCGGAGTTCGACCTGTGCGAGCCGATCGCCGACCCCGGCCGCTTCGACGTCGTGATCTGCGAGCAGGTGCTCGAGCACGTCCCCGACCCATTCCTGGCCGCATCGCATCTCCGCGAGCTCTGCGTCCCCGGGGGCCACGTGATCGTGTCCACGCCGTTCCTGGTCCGCGTCCACGAGCTACAGCTCCTCTACGACATGCGCGACTACTGGCGATTCACGCCCCGTGGGCTGCGGACGCTGCTCGAGCGCGGCGGGCTCGAGGTGGACGAGGTCGGATCCTGGGGCAACCGCGACTGCGTCGTCGGCAACTTCGACAGCTGGCCCGCCTTTCGCCCCTGGCACTCGCTGCGCAACGAGCCCGACCTTCCGGTCCAGGTCTGGGCGTTCGCCCGCCGGCCGACCTGACCATACAATCCACGCTTCGTGCCAACGTCAGCCACCGCCGCGGATCGGCATGCGCGCGATTCGGACGCCGCCCGAGAGGCCCACGAGGTCGTTCCGCCGCTCTCGGACCCCGGAAAGGACGACCGTGCTGCCCACGGCGTGCCGGTCGTGCCCGCCTTCGACGGCTACCGGGCCTTCGCGATCATGGCGATCGTCGTCTTCCACGTCGATCCACAGCTCGGGCTGGCTGGACCAGGCCGGAGGCTCCCTGGGCGCACAGTTGATCTGGGGAACCGGCCCTCAGCTGGTCGACGTCCTGTTCATCGTCAGCGGCTTCGTCGTCTTCCTGCCCACGGTCGCACGGGGCGGGCAATTCGGGAGCGTCGGCGGGTACGCGATCCGCCGCGGTGCGCGGCTGCTGCCGGCCTACTGGCTCTCGCTCGGGGTGATGCTGCTGGTGATGGCGACCAAGTCCGGAGTGCCGATGCCGGGAATCGGCGGCCTGGCCAGCAACTTCAGCGGACAGCAGACGTTGGTGTCGCTGTTCAGCCCGGACACGCTGATCGGCTTCGGGCCCGACAGCCCGGTCTGGACGCTGACGCTCGAGATCGGCTTCTACATCGTGCTGCCGTTCATCGCCGCCGCGTACTTCCGGCGTCCTCTGATCGGTCTCGCGATCGCGCTCGCGATCGCCCTGCTCTGGCGCGAGGCATTCCACCACGTCGGACAGGTGACGGGGTGGGTCGGCATCGACCTGAGCGCTACGCGGGCCGTGCAGCTCTACTTCGGCTCGCTCAACCAGCTCCCCGGCTGGGCCTTCTCGTTCGCCGCCGGGATGACAGGGGCCTGGGCCTACGTGGAACTCCGCCGCCGCCATGACCAGGTCTGGCTCGAGCGGATCGCGTCGCGGGTCCTGGTGGTGGCAGTCATCGTGTTCGCTTTGTTCGTCTATCTGGCCGGGCGGAAGGCGGTCGGCGGCGGGACCCTCACCCAGTTCCCGAATGTCAGGATCCGGGAGTCAGCGTTCCTCTCGCTCGGCTACACGGCATCGCTGGCGAGCGTGATGATCGCGCTGGCGCTTTCCCCGCGACGGCTGCAGTCCGTGTTCGCCTTCCCGCTCGCCCGAAAGCTGGGCGACATCAGCTACGGGATCTACCTGATCCAGGCGCCGATCATCTTCTTCCTGGTGTCCCACTCGGTGCTGTCAACGGACGGCGGCGCCGGGACCATGGCGCTCTGGCTCGCAATCGTGATCCCGATGGCGATGGTTTACGGATACCTGTCGGCCCGCGTCGTCGAGCAGCCGATCCGGCGCTGGGCGCACCGCTTCGGGCGCAGGGCGCAGAGCACCTCCGGCGAGCGGCCGGACCGCGCCGTCCGGGCGGCAGATGCGAGCCGCCGAGTCCAGCTCCTAGAGCTCCTCGGCGATTCGCGGCGCCTCGCGATTGAAGTACCAGCCACCGAGCCAGCAGATGACCGCGAACAGGGCGATCGGCGCGAGCAGATGGAGCCATCCGCCGGCGGCGCCGACCGCTGTCGGGAGCGCTCGGATCGATCACCCAGTGACGAGCCTGCACGAAGAGAGGGGTGAGCGGGTTGAGCAGGATCACGTCCCGATAGCTGCTCGGCACCTTCTCGATCGGATAGAGGACGGGCGTCGCGTAGAACAGCGCCGTCGCCATCACCGACCAGATGATCAACGTGTCCCGAAAGCGCACATAGAGCGAGGAGAGCAGCAGCGAGACGGCGGTGGCGTAGACACACAGCACGGCGACGATCAGCGGGAAGAACAGCCAGGTCCACACCGGGGAGACGCCGAAGGCGAGGATGAAGACGACGACCACGATCAGGTTCATGCCGAGATTGAAGAGAGCGGTGACGACCACCGAGAGCGGGATCACCATGCGGGGGAACTGGGTCTTGCGAACGATGCTCTCCTGGCCCACCACCGAGCCGACCGCGCCCGAGGTGGACTCCGAGAAGAAGCTGAAGAGGACCACGTTGAAGAGCAGGAGGACCGGGTAGTGCGGCACATCGGAGCCCAGCCGGAAGATCTTCGTGAAGACGAAGAGCAACACCGCGAACAGCAGCAGGGGGCGCAACAGCGACCACAGATAGCCGAGCACCGTGCCGAAGTAGGTGCGCTTGAACTCGGTCACCGAGAGCAGAAGGAG
This sequence comes from uncultured Solirubrobacterales bacterium, assembly GCA_963817275.1. Lineage (GTDB taxonomy): Bacteria > Actinomycetota > Thermoleophilia > Solirubrobacterales > 70-9 > DASUPK01. The sequence continues at coordinate 132,171 of CAWFOA010000013.1, forward strand.
AAGCTCACCGAAGCGCCTCCACCCCCCACCGAACGCCGACGGGCCCCGCACGTTCCGCAGCTCCACCTGCGACTCGACGTTCATTGCTTCGCCTCCGGAGCGCGCGCCGACTCGAACTCCACCCCAAGCTCGCCGGGCACCGAGACGATGCCGGGCCCGCCCTCCACGCCGAACACGACGAACTCGAGCAGCTTCATGCTCTGGTGGGCTGCCTCCTTTACGTCCCGCGCGACCGCCGCCGAGCAGACGACCGTGTAGCGCCCAGGCCTCAGCGGGTTCTCGAGGTTGGCGCTGATCCGGGCCTGCTCCCCGGCCCGCAGCGTCTCGTCCTCGGCGTCCTCCGCGATCTTCCCGCTGAGCCCGAAGATCTGCACGCCGTCGGCATTGCTGAACTGCAGGCTGAAGGTCGGGCTGGCCATCTCGACCCGCGCCTCGATTGTGGCGCGCACCCGGATCGGCTCCCCCACTTCGACGTTCTCGATCCGCTCGCCGCGCTCGTTCTCGAGCCAGGCCTCCGAGACCCGGGCGAGGAGATCCGGCACGAGGTCCAACTCCCTGCCGCCCCCGATCGAGATGCGGCGCTTGGCGAAGTTCATGCGGAGGTAATGCTCGCTGACCTCCTCGGGATCGCCGATCTCGCGCAGGTCGCCGTTGTCGATGAGCATCGCCCTGTGGCAGAAGCTCTGCACCGCGCTCATGTCGTGCGTGACGAGGACGACCGTCCTGCCGCTGTCGCGCATCTCGCGGAAGACGTCCTGGCACTTTTGCCTGAACGCCGCGTCGCCGACGGCGAGCACCTCGTCGATCAGCAGGATGTCAGCCTCGGCCTGGATCATCACGGAGAACGCGAGCCTCACGAGCATCCCCGAGGAGTAGTTCTTGAGCTTCAGGTCCACGAACTCCTCCAGCTCGGCGAAGTCAAGCACCGCATCCAACCGCCGCCGCGCCTCACGCTGCGAGAGACCCATCATCACCCCGTTCAGCACCACGTTCTCGCGCGCGGTCAGCTCCACGTTGAAGCCGACCCCCAGTTCGATGAAGGGGGCCGGGCGCCCGGCCATCCTGATCGAGCCGGAGTCCGCCCGGTAGATGCTCGCCAGGATCTTCAGGAGCGTGCTCTTGCCCGAACCGTTGCGCCCGGCGATGCCGAAGAACTCCCCGCGATGGACGTCGAAGGAGACCCCCCGGAGCGCCTCCAGGGTGCGGTACTCCGGCCGGGCGAGGGGATGCACCATGCGCTCCTTGAAGGAGTCGATGCGATGGACGGGGATGCGAAATGCCTTCTTCAAGTCGCGCGCCTCGATCACCACCGGCGCCCCGCGAACGCGAGAGGCCCCATTGCCTGCCTGTTTAGCGGACATCGCTGGCGAGGCTACTGGCTCCCCCGGAAACGCGGTCGGTTCTACGATTGCCCGATGCCGGGCCCACCCTCACGCGAGCTCGACCTCGACGGCGTCTTCCAACGCGCGTCCGCGCCGCCCCTCGAATTCGGCGACGGCTCGTTCGACCTGATCGAGGCATGGTCGGCGTTCACCAGAATCGACCAGGGCTGGGCCGAATGGCTGCTCGAGGCTCGCCGCCTGCTCGACGATCGGGGTCGGCTCGTCGTCGGCCTCGCCGACCCGGCGGCCTTCGAGCGGCTCACGGGCGAGGGCTGGGACGAGTCGCGCATAGGGATGACTGCGCTCGCCCCCCTGAACGGATCCGGGAGCCGGATCGTTTTCCATTCGGAATGGTGGCTGCGCGCACACTGGGGCCGCGCCTTCGAGATCCTCGCGATCGAGGAGAGGGACGGGCGCAGGCTGGCGTCGTTGCGCCGGAGGCCGGAACCGATCTCCGCCGGCGAGCTCGAGCGGCCGGAGCCGGGCGAGGATCGCGAGCTGTCGGCGGCGAGCGCGAATGCCGCGTACCTTCGCTCCCAGGTTGATCGCATGGAGCGGAGGCATCGGAGCGAGCTCGACGAGCAGCGCGAGGACATGAACCGTGAGCTGATGCGCCGCTCGTATGCGGCCGCCGACCTCGACTGGGCCCGCCGGGGTCCGCTCGCCACCCTGGTCGCCGCCGAGTACGAGGCCACCACGAGCTGGCGGCTGACGAAGCCCTTGCGGGCCGCCGGCAAGATGCTGCGGCGCAGGAGGTAGCCAGGATGGACACGTTCGCGGAGCGCCCGCTGATCTCAGTGGTGATGCCCACCTACGAAACCGAGCCTCGGTACCTGCGGGAGGCGATCGACTCGGTCAGAGCCCAGCGGTACGAGAACTGGGAGCTCTGCATCGTCGACGACGGCTCGACCCGGGAACGGACGCTGCGGACGATCAAGCGCGCCGTCTCCCGCGACCACCGGATCACGGCCAAGTTGCTCGACGAGAACGGGGGCATCTCGCGGGCCACGAACCAGGGGCTCGCGCTCTGCCGCGGCGAGCTCGTGGCCTTCCTCGACCACGACGACGTCCTCACGGCGGATGCACTGCTCCGAGCCGCGGAGGCGTTCTCGGCGGACGAGATCGACGTCGCCTACTCCGACCAGGACACGATCACGGCCGACGGACAGACCGCCGACACCTTCCTGAAGCCGGATTGGTCGCCCACCTACGCGCTGGGCGCGATGTACATCGGCCATCTGCTGGTGGCGCGGCGCGAGCTGGTGGACGAGGTGGGCGGCTTCGACCCCGACTTCGACACGCATCCAGGACTTCGAGCTCCTGCTGCGCCTTTCCGAGCGGACCGAGCGGATCCACCACATCCCGCACACGCTCTACCACTGGCGGGCGATCCCGGGCAGCATCGCGCTCGGGACCTCGGAGAAGGACGGCGTGCCCGAGCTTCAGGCTCGCGCCGTCAACGCCCACCTGCGGCGTCGCGGGATCGCTGCGGAGGCGGTCCCCCACGAGACCATCCCGCACCGAGTCCGTCTGCGCCCGGACCCGAGCCAGCCGAAGCCGGCGGTAAGCGTCGTGATGCCTGTGCATGACCGAGGCGATCGAGCCCTTGACGCGCTGCTCGAGCGGACCTCATACCCCGATCTCGAGGTGATCGTGGTCAAGCGCGATTGGAACGGCGCGCCGAGGCCGGACCGAGGTGCGCCCGTGCGCATCGCGGCGCCCGAGGGGTCCTTCAACCCGGGCCGATGGGCGAACCTGGGCGCGCATAGCGCGCGGGGCGAATACCTGGCCTTCCTCGGAGAGGACACCGAGGTGCTTGACCCCGACTGGATCGACCAGCTCCTGCTCTACGCGGGGATGCCCGGCGTCGGCGCGGTCGGGCCCACTCTGCTCCATCCGGACGGCCTGGTGGACGCAGCCGGGTTCGCCGTCGGCCTCTACGACCCCGCGGTGCCTGCGATGCGCGGATTCGACGCCGGCGGCGACGGCTACTACGGCTCGCTCTGCTGCGCGCGCGAGGTCTCCGCGATCGGCATGGATTGCATGCTGATCGGGCGCGCGCTGTTCGATCAGCTCGGAGGCTTCGAGGAGGCGTACACCCGCCAGTTCGGCGACCTCGACCTGTGCCTCCGGCTGGCCCAACGCGGCCTCGCGTCCGTCTGCGCCCCGGTACCCCGAACCGTGACCCGCACGACCGAAGCGCGCCGGCTCTCGGACTTCGACGTGATCGACCGCGCGCTGTTCGTCGACCGCTGGTACGAGTCCCTCGAAGTGGGCGACCCGTACTACAACCGGCGCTTCTTCCGGGCCGCAGCCGACTATGCGCTGTCGCCGTTCAGCCGCGACCCTCACGCGATCGCGAAGCGCGAGACGATCGGATGAGGGTCCTCTTCCTGCATTTCGGCGCGCTGCACGTGAACAGCGTCATCCAGGCGTTCCATTTCGGCGAGGAGATGACCGACGAGGGGATCGAGGTCGTCCTCTGCGGGCGAGGTCGGACCGACCGGATCGCGAACGTCGGCGAGCCGAGCTTCGAGACCATCAACTACGAGGGACTGGAGCGCAAGCTGCGCGACTGGGCTCGCGACCCCGACGAGACGATCATCTGCGCCTGGACCCCTCGCGAGATCGTTCGCAGGGCCACGGAGCGCGCCGTGGAAGTCCTCGGAGCCCCGTACGTCGTGCACCTCGAGGACAACGAGGAGTTCCTGGTCTCAACCGCCCTGAAGCTGCCGTACGACCAACTGCGAAGGCTGCCTCGCGCGCGCCAGGACGAGCTCTGCACCGAGGGCCTGATCCACCCCGTCCACTATCCGCGCCTGCTCGAGGGAGCGGCCGCGGTCACGGTGATCACCGAGGAGCTCAACGCGTTCAACTTCGGGCGAAGGCCTCATCACGTGGCGCCGCCCGGCGTCGACCACGAGCGCTTTCGCCCCGATCTCGACCCGGTGGTCTCCCGCGAGGAGCTGGGACTGCGGCCGGATGACTTCGTGCTCGTTTACCACGGCATCGGGCACTGGGCGAACCAGCGAGAGCTGTTCAGCCTGTACCTCGCCGTCAAGCTGCTGCAGCGCCGCGGACGGCGCGTGAAGCTGGTCCGGCTGGGGAGCACGAAGCTCGGCGGGGTCGACCCGCGCGCCTTCCAGGCGCTGCGCGAGGGCGTCCCCGACCTGGGGGACGTCCCCTGGCGCGAGATCCCCGGTTACCTGGCGCTCGCCGACGCCTATGTGCAGCCGGGCCCGCCCGACGACTTCAACCGCTACCGGCTGCCCTCCAAGCTGCCGGAGTTCTTCGCCATGGGCCGCCCGGTGATCCTGCCGGCGTGCAACCTCGCCAACGAGCTCACCGACGGCGAGGACGCGCTGCTCCTTCGGGACGGGACCGCGCTCGACATCGCGGCGCGGATCGAGCTGCTGCTCGACGACCGCGACCTGGTCGGCCGGCTGGGCCGCCGTGCCCGCCAATTTGCGCTCGATCGCCTCAGCTGGCCCGAGAACGCGGCGCAGCTGGCCGAGTTCTACCGGCAGCAGCTCGCCGCCAGGCCGGGTCCGGTGGCCGCGTGAGCCGCACCGTCCCCTCCGAGCGCCTCTGGGAGCTGGAGCAGCGCTACCGCGGGCGCTTCGAGGTCGAGCCGCTCTCATACGGAACGGTTCGCGACCTCGCGGACAGCGTCGACAACCTGGGCGGCCTGGCGCGCGCGAGCTCCGACATGAAGGACCTGCAGCGCTGCTGGATGGTCAAGGCGATCCTCGGCGTCGCCGAGCCCGGCGGGCGCCTGGTGGAGATCGGCGCCGGTGAGCCGCTGGTCGCGGACGTGCTCTCGCGGCTCGGCTACGAGGTCACGATCGTCGATCCCTATGACGGCAGCGGCCAGGGGCCGCGGGAGTTCGAGGAATTCAGCCGATCCCATCCGGAGGTCACCTTCGTCCGCGAGCGCTTCCCGCCGAGCGCAGGGCTGGAGGGCGAGTACGCGGCCGTCTACTCGGTCTCCGTCCTCGAGCACATCCCCCTGGAGGCGCTGGGCGGCGTGATCGCCGCCGCGACCGACCTGCTCGCCCCCGGCGGGGCTTCGATACACGCGGTCGACCACGTCCTTGCCGGCTGGGGGGCGGAGCAGCACCTGGAGCGCCTCGAGGAGATCGTGCGTGGGTCGGGCCTGCCGGTGGATCGCCTGCAGGAGCTCATCGGCCGGCTCGAATCCGATCCCGAGGCCTACTTCGTCTCCGCCGAGGCGCACGAGCGCTGGCGGGGCGCGCTGCCGTATGAGAGCTACCCGATGCGCCGGATCGCGTCTATCGGGGTGCTGAGCCGGAAATAGCGATCTGACGCTATGTTCCGCTCGCGATGATCGCCTTCGGCTCTGCAATCACCGACCACGAGCTCTACCGGCGCTGCGCCGAGCCGGGATACGGCTCGTCGCCGAGCCGGACTCGGAGATCATGGCGTTCGGCTCCGCCGGCCTCGGCGACGCTTCGATCTTCCGCAACTACAACCTCCTGATGGAGGAGGCCGGCAAGCTCGACGACCTCGAGGCCCTGGTGCTGCTGCACCAGGACGCTCAGATCGTCGACCCGGACTTCTGCCGGAAGATCAGGGGCGTGCTCAGCGACCCGGACGTCGGGCTGGTCGGCTGCGCCGGCGCGATCGGGGTGCGGAACATCGCCTGGTGGGACGGCTCGGTGACGCTCGCCTCCTTCTCCCACCAATACGACGAGTACGGCGGCGGGGAGATCCTCGGCTCGACCTTCCACATCGAGGAGGCGCCTCCCGAGGCCCGGACCGGCGAGGTCGACACGATCGACGGGTTCATGATGGCCCTCTCCCCGTGGGTGGTCGAGAACATCCGCTTCGACGAGTCCCTGGGTCGGTTCCACGGCTACGACTTCGACCTCTGCCAGCAGGTTCGGGCGGCCGGCAAGAAGGTGATGACCGAGCACATCCAGGTGATCCACCACCACTCGCTGGAGCTGATCGGCGACGTCGAGGGGTGGGTCGCCGCGCACATGAGGGTCGCCGAGAAGTGGGACGGCAAGCTCTCCCCCGCCCAGTCGGTCCCGGGCGACTGGAAGGAGCGGACGCGCTGGGCCGAGGCGCGCCGAGACGCGGCGCTGATGCAGGCGAACGCGGCGGAGCTCGCCAGGGACGCCGCGGTCCTCGACCTCCAGCGCCAGCTCGACTCCGTCACGCACAGCGCCAGCTGGCGGCTGACCAAGCCCCTGCGCTGGCTCAAGTCCCTGTTCAGGCGCGGGGAGGAGCCGTCACGGAACGGCAACTCGCCCGGGGCGTTGCCCAGCCGTCAGCGCTGATCGTCGGGCGGCGCGTCGGGGCTCTCCGCCAGCACGTCGCTGAGCTGCTGCCTGGAGATCGCCGGCTTGCCGCGCCCGCGGGCCTTTGAGAGCCACTCGGCCGCGGCGAACGATCCGGAGTGGAGCAGGTGCCTGATGGCGGCCTCCAGCTTCTGGGTGTAGGCGAAGCCGTCGTCGATCTCCTGCTCGCGGGAGTGGCGCTGCACGAGCTGGGTCACTCGCGCCTTCTCGACCCGCTCGAGGATCGGGTTGCGGTCCCACGGCTCGACGATCTCCGCCACCGCGTCGGACCAGGGCGCGCTCTCCGGCCAGAGCAGCCCGCAGCCGAAGAAGATCGGGATCACGGCCAGTCGCAGGCCGTCGTGCCCGGCCATGAAGTCCTCGATCGCGGTCATCACGCCGTTGCGGGGACCGCCCTCCTCCAGCGCACCCCACTCGAATGGAAGCCCTCGCTCGGCCGTGCCCGGATTCCCGGAACGAGCTTGATGTCCTCGACCGTACGGGTGGCGATGTTCCGCCGGGATGCGATCGGGAGCGGCGTACTGGTCGCGGCGCGCGAGCGGCCAGCAGACGTCGTGGAAGACCAGCAGCGGGATCCGGCCCTCGGGCGCGCGCTCGGCGATCAGTCGCAGCTCCTCGCTCAGCGTGTAGTAGTTGTGGTCGCCGTCGAGGACGACCGCGTCCGCGATCGGCAGGTGGCCCAGCGCCTCGATGCTGGTCTCCGCGACCACCTGGAGGTCCGGGTATTCGTCGAGCAGCTCGACCAGGTCGTCGTGCGGCATCGGGTCGATCGCCGTCACGTGCGCGCCGCTCGGCGCCGCCCACTTCGAGCAGCTGCCTCGGTCAGCCTCCCCCTCTCCGCGCCGGCCTCGATCACGGAGCCGACCGCGGCGGCATCGAAGCACGCTCCCCAGATCTCGGCGAAGTTGCCGAGCGAGTAGCCGGCCTCGTCCGGATTGGTCCGGTGGTAGTAGGAGGTGACTTTCATCGGCATGGCGCGGGTCGCGGCTGGGGCGGCGGCGGAGTCTAGGCACCAGCACGCACCCGGTTACGCTCCCGTCCGCAATGTTCAAGTCGGAGCAACCCGAGCGCCAACGCGATGATGAGCGAGATCCGGGCGCGCCACCCGGGCCTGCGCGAGGCCCTGGTCGCCGACGCGCGCATCGACGCTCGCTCCACCGGGGCGAGCGATCACGAGCTCCGCTCGCGCTCGGACGCCGCGATTCAGATCACTGCGCCTGATCTGGGCCAGCGACGCATTCCTCGCCCAGACCGCTCTACCGGGTCAAGGCGCGCCTCCAGCGGCTGGGCGTGCCGGTGCTCCCGCGCTCTGGCGCCATCGCGCTGGCCATGATCACCGGCCAGGTCTCGATCGGCGACCCGGTGGTCATGCACCCCGGGCGTCCACCTGCTCCACGGACAGGTGGTGATCGACGGGGTCGTGGAGATCCAACCCGGTGTGGTCATCGGACCCTTCGTCACCATCGGGCTGCGAGCCGCAGGACATCGTCGGCCCGACGATCGAGGAGGGACGTCACGGATCGGGACCGGCGCCAAGGTCCTGGGCAGGGTCACGTCGGCGCCGGCGTCATCGATCGGCGCCAACGCGGTGGTGCTGCGACGACGTGCCCGGCCGGGGCGACGGTGGTCGGGGTACCGGCGCGCCCGACGACGGAGTAGGACGCCCGGATTGCTTGTACTTTGCTGGGCTGTCGAGATGATCTTTCGCTCACGCAGGAAATCCGGCACCGCGGCCGACGCTCGGCGACCCCGCGGCCGAGGTGGCGGCAGGACGGAGCACCGAGGAGCTCGTCGCTGAGATCGAGGAGCTCACCCGCTCGAACCGCGAGCAGCGCGACCCGGAGGTCGAGACCCGGCTGGTCGACGCTCCGCCACGCCGCCGGGATCCGCCAGCATGGACGATCCGCGCGGCGGTGCCGACTACCCCGAGCCCGCCTTCGATCAGCTCCCCGACCGCAACGGGGAGCTCGCCGGAGTCGCAGCCCGGCAGCTGACGCCGGAGCTCGTCCGGGCCGGAATCCTCCGGGACGGGTGCCTGCTCGTTCGTGGCGCTGGTCGACCAGGACGACGCCCGCGAAGCTCCGCCGACGAGATCGACCGCGCCTTCGATGCCCGCGACGCGCGGCACGCGGGCAGTCGGCCGATGCGGGCTACTACGACGAGTTCGTGCCGGACCCGCGCTTCACGGCGAGGCGCTTGGCCGTGACTGGGTCGTCGGGTGGCGGTGGCCTCTGGGCCGCCGACTCCCCTCACCTGCTGTTCGAGATGCTCGACATCCTTCGACCGCGCGGGTCTGAGCGCGCGTGATCAGCGACTACCTCGGCGAGCGCCCGACGATCTCGGTGCAGAAGTGCACGCTGCGCCGGGTCGATCCCGACGCCGGCCATGGCTGGCATCAGGACGGCGCGTTCATGGGCGATGTCCGCGCCCTCAACGTCTGGCTGTCGCTCTCACGCTGCGGGGACGAGGCCCCGGGCATGGACGTGGTGCCCCGGCGGCTCGATCACCTCGTCCCCACCGGCACCGAGGGCGCGCTCTTCGAATGGTCGGTGTCTCCGCAGGTCGCCGAGGAGGCCGCCGGCGAGACCGGGGTGCTGCGGCCGATCTTCGAGCCGGGGGACGTGCTGCTCTTCGACGACCTCTTCCTGCACTCGACCGCCGCCGAGCCGTCGATGAAGAAGAGCCGGATGGGCGATCGAGAGCTGGTTCTTCGGGGCCTCCGCCTCGCCCGCGGAGTACGCGCCCCTCGCTGTGTGACGAGCCGTCGCGGAACCTCGCCGGTTCTTCTTCGTCCACATCCAGAAGACCGGCGGCGTCTCGCTTTACGTGCGGATGCGGTGGTACTTCGACCCGGAGGCCGTCTATCCCGGCGCCTCGGACGGCGACCCGACCACGGTCGCGCCGCAGCTCATATCCCGCACCTCCTGCTCGAGCGCTGGAAGGCGCGCCGTGACGAGATCAGGGTGGTGACCGGTCACTTCCCGCTCTGCGTGACAGAGCTCCTCGACGCGGACTTCGCCACCTTCACCGTGCTCCGCGACCCGGTCGAGCGCACCCTCAGCTACCTGCGCCACCACCGGGACACGACCCCGCCGACAGCGAGCTCTCGCTGGAGGAGATCTACGAGGACCCGGCGCGCTTCAGGCCTTTCATCGAGAACCACATGGTGAAGATGCTCTCGCTGCGGGCCGAGGAGATGACGCACGGGATGATGACCGTCATCGACCTCGACCGGCGGCGACTCCGGCGGGCGAAGCGGGCGCTCAGGAGGATGGACGAGTTCGGCATCCAGGAGGACCTCGAGGCCTTTGCCCAGCGGCTCCAGCGACGCCTCGGCTGGGAGCTCGGACCGAAGGGGCACGGCAACGTCACCGAAGCCGACGAGGTACCCGACTCGTTCCGATCGCGGATCGCCGAGGACAATCGGCTCGACATGGAGCTCTACGAATACGCGCCGGAAGCTGCTCCGCAGGCGGAACTAGCGATGCTCGTCGAGAGCGAACCCGCCGTCGCGGGCCTCGAGATCCAACCGCCCGCGCCGGATCGCCGTCGGCCGAGGCACCACCTTCGTGATCGGCGGCTACTGCTACCACCCGAGCGAGAGGACGAGGCGTCTCCAGGTGCAGGTCGGCGACTCGCAGGCAGCCGGTCGAGCGCTTCCGCCTGCCGCGCGACGACGTCTACGAGGGGCTCGAGGCGGACGACCCCGCGCGCGCTCAGGCCTACAGGAGCGGATTCGTCGCCCTCGTCGACGTGGGGCCGATCGATCGCGCGCAGCGGCTCGAGGTCGAGCTGGTCCTGACTCTGGCCGGCGGGGGCGAGGCGCGGGCCCCGGCCGGCTCGGTCGACGCCGTGCCCGAGCTCTCACCCCCCGCGGATGCTCCCCCGCCGGAATTTCCCGATCGCCCGGGCCCGCAGCGTGGCGATCTGCATGGCGACCTATGAGCCGCCGGAGGATCTGCTCCGCATCCAGCTCGAATCCATCAAGCAGCAGACGCACGAGAACTGGATCTGCCTGATCAGCGATGACCGCTCCTCGAACGAGGCCTTCGAGCGTGTCGTGGCGCTGACCGAGGACGATCCGCGCTTCGTCGTCTCGCGCAGCGAGAGCCGGCTCGGCTTCTACAGGAACTTCGAGCGGGCCCTGTCGATGGCGCCTGCCGGCGCCGACTTCGTGACCCTCTGCGACCAGGATGACCGCTGGCACCCCTGGAAGCTCGAGCGGCTGCTCGAGGGCATCGGCGACGCGCAGCTCGTCTACAGCGACGCCCGGATCGTCAGCCCCGGGGGCGAGCTCGTCAGGCCCTCCTACTGGACCGAGCGACGGAACAACTACACGAACTACGCGTCGCTGCTGCTCGCCAACTCCGTGACCGGGGCGGCCTCCCTCTTCGCTCGCGACCTGCTCGATGACGCGCTGCCCTTCCCTCCCCGCCTGGCCCGGGCGTTCCATGACCACTGGCTCGCCGTCGTCGCGATGTCGCGCGGGGAGATCGCCTATGTGGACGAGCCGCTCTACGACTACGTCCAGCACGGCGACGCGGTGATCGGCCACTCGGAGGCCAACAAGAAGCCGCGCTCCGTTCGAAGGCACCTGCTCGAGCGTCTCCGCAACCCGACAGGCGGCTCGCGCATCGTCTACTTCTACGACTGGCATCAGGAGCTCCTCTTCCTGGAGGTTCTCCGGCTGCGCTGCTGGCCGCGGATGACGCCGGCGAAGCGCAAGACCCTGAGCCGGCTGCTGTCAGCCGACAGCGGGGTGGCCGGGCTCACCTGGCTCCTGGGCCGGCGCACCAGGCGGCTCTGGGGACACGATGAGACTCTGGATCGAGAGCTGTTCTATGCGTACGCGCTGGTCAGGCGCCGGGGCGTCTCGGCGTGGACCGCCGGCCGGTAGGAGGCCAAGCCGGCTGCTCCCTCGGGACGCCAGCATCCCGCCGGACCCCGGCCGCGAGAAGTGACCGAGAGCGCGTCACTCGACGTCGTGATCGTCGCCTTCCGGTCGCGGGAGCTCCTGCGGGAGTGCCTCGACTCGCTGCGCGCGCACCCACCGTCCGGCCCCATGAAGGTGATCGTCGTGGACAACGCATCCGGCGACGGGACGACGCGAGATGGTCAGCTCCGGATACCCGGAGGTCGAGCTGATCGGCTCGTCCACGAACCTGGGGTTCGCGGCGGCGACCAACCTCGGGGCGGCGCGCGGTCAAGCCCCGTACCTGCTGGCGCTCAACCCCGATACCGCCGTCACCGAGGGGGCGCTCGATGGCGTGATGGCGGCCATGGAGGCGCATCCCGACGTCGCCGTGGCGGGACCCCGCCTGCTACGCCCGGACGGCTCGCTCGACCACGCCTCGAAGCGGTCGTTCCCGACGCCGCTCAGCGCGCTCGGCCACTTCACCGGCGTCGGCAGGCGACCGGGCGCCAGCGGGAAGCTGGCCGCCTACCGGGCGCCGGATGTCGAGTCGGGTCCCGTGGACGCCGTCAACGGCGCATTCATGCTGATGCGGCGCTCGGCGTTCGAGCGGGTCGGGGGCTTCGACGAGGGCTACTGGATGTACATGGAGGACCTCGACCTCTCCTACACGCTCGCTCAGGCGGGCTGGGACACCTGGTACGAGCCTGGGGCGACCGTGATGCACGTCAAGGGCGGGACGACCGGCGGCGAGCGATCGGTTCGCCTCAACTGGGCCTTCCATCGCGGGATGTACCGCTTCTATCGCAAGCACTACGCGCCGAGCCGCTCGTGGGCGCTCAACGCCATCGTCTACGTCGGGATCGCCGTGAAGCTCGCGACCGCGGTCGTTCACTCGCTGCTGCGCCGCAGCCTGGCGCGCCTGCGCCAGCGCCGGCCGAGCGACGCCGCGAGCGACGGCGGATCCGGCAGCAGCGCGGCGGGCGGATAGGGCTCCGCAGGGCCGCCCGGCGCGAAGCCCCCGGACCCTCCCGCGCACTCCCTCGAGGTTCCGGTCGAGGACCGCCTGACCGGCGCTGACGGAGAGCTCGCGGGCGACGATGCCGGGAAGGCGCCGCGGCGTGATCACGTTCCACTTGCGCAGCAGGTATCCCCGGCCGTAGCCCATCAGGTAGTCCTTGCGGCGCGATCCGGACCCGAGGGTGGCCGAGTGCTCGTGCAGCCCGCGGGCCCCCTTCGCCAGCCTGCAGGATCCACCCGCGCGCCGCAGGCGCAGGACCAGGTCGACGTCCTCGAGATAGGCGAACAGGCGCTCGTCGAAGCCGTCCACCTCGAGGAACGCCTCGCGCCAGAACGCCGCCGCGGCCCCCGAGGGACCGACCGGATCGGCCACCGGCCCCTCCAGCACCTCGACCGGCTCGCCGTTCAGGTAGTCGAACGCGAGCAGCGTCCGGTCGATCTCGATCCCGGCGGTCTCGATCAGGCCGGGCGCTCCGGGCGTCGCGCATCACGCCCGCGGCCATCACGACCCCGCTCGCCGGATCGAGCGCCGCCGTGATCCGCTCGACGTAGCCGGGGTCGACCACGCTGTCGTCGTTCAGCAGGACGAGCGCATCGCCCTGCGCCCGCCGCGCCGCCAGGTTGACGGCGCGCGAATAGCCGAGGTTCGACTCCAGCCGCAGAACCTGGGCCCCGTCGATGGCGGCGACCGCCCGGTCGAGCTCCGGGGCTCCCGTGCCGTTGTCGGCCACGATCGCCTCGAAGTCCATCCCCTCCCCCGCCAGCGACTCCAGAAGCTTCACCGCCCGCGCCGGGGTGACGGTGGGGACGATGACGGTCGCGCTCAGAAGGCTCCGGTGCCCCGAATCACGCACACGGGGGTGAGCGCCAGGATGCGCAGATCGCGGCCCATGGAGAGGTTCTCGACGTAGTCGAGCTCGACCGCCAGACGCTCCTCGAAGGTCAGCTCTCCGCGGCCGTGCACCTGCATCGGGCCGGTGAGGCCCGGCTTCACGTCGAGCCGGAAGCGGTGCTCCGGGCTGTAGCGCTCCACCAGCTCGAGCTGCTCGGGCCGCGGGCCCGACCAGGCTCATGTCGCCGCGCAGCAGGTTCCAGATCTGCGGAAGCTCGTCGAGGCTGAGCCTGCGCAGCACGCGGCCGACCCGTGTGACCCGCGGGTCATGGCGGAACTTGAACATCGGCTCGGGCAGCTCGTCCAGCAGGTCCTCGAGCGAGCTGTCGGCGCCGACGTGCATGGTCCGGAACTTGAGCAGCCGGAACGGCTCGCCGTGGAAGCCGGCGCGCTGCTGCGCGAACAGGATCGGGCCCGCGGTCCTCGAGCCAGATGGCCAGGGCTATCAGCGGGAAAGAGCGGCGCGGCGAGCACCGCGAGCGGGATGCCGACGATCAGGTCGAGGACTCGCTTCAGCATCATCGTCGAGCGCGAGACGTCGGAGGTGAGGTACTCGAACACCGGCAGCTCCACCAGGCGAGAGATCTCGTGTGGGGTCGCCTGCCCGCGCAGCGGAGAGACCAGGCTGAGCTTGGCCCCCTGCCGGTGGCAGAGCTCCGAGATCACGGCGATCTCACCTGCGTCGATCCGCTCGTGCGCGAGAACCACCCGGTCGATGCCGCGGGCGTAGTCCCCGGGCTCGACCGGTGACATGTGCAGATCGGCGAACAGGACGATCTTCCGGCGCATGGCGTGCGCGAGGCTGTGATCGCCGACGATCAGCGCGCGTTCGGGCGGCGTGCTTGCCCGCCACGCGGCTCTGGCGGCGACCCGCAGGACGAAATCCGCGACGATCGTCACCCCCGCCGTCAACGCAAGCTCACCGGTGCTGAGGGATCCGGCCGGGGTGAGTCCGCCGAGCAGGCTCGCGGCCACAGCCCCGATTACGCCCCAGGCGAAGATCACGGGGGCCTCGTCCACCGTCAGGTGACGCATCACCTGGTGGTCGGCGTCGTAGAGGCCGGCCAGCTTCGCGACCAAAATCCAGGCCGGCAGGAAGGCCAGCATCCAGATGGCGCGCTCCGGCGGCAATGCGAGCGCCAGTCCGAGGCCGACCGCGCAGCAGTCCGCAAGGGCAAGGAGCCGGCGGCGGCGGACGTCGCGCCACCACCGCGGCTGGGGGGTGGAGTGTGCGGACGCCTCGACCAGGGCCCGCCGCACGGACTTGGAGTCGAGGAAGTCGCTTACGGGCGCCTTGGTTCGGGCTTCTGCTGGACTCAACGCTGCTCTGCTTTCTTCCGGCTCATCCCTGTCTGGTCGGACGCGTCCTCAGCGTCAACGGAACCGGGCTCAGGCTCTGAGCCCGCGCGATTGCCGTATGGGCCCCTGCCCGATCTCCTCGCGTCAGTAGGAGATTAGCCTCAATCAAGGACAGGCGCCAATCCTCAGAGTCGCGTGCCTCCGCCTGCTTGAGGTAGGCGAGCGCCTGCGAGACGTTGCCGCGATCCGCCTCCAGCAGCGCCAGCTGCGTGTACGGCTCCGACGACCAGGGCTGAACGGTCTTCGCTGCGCGCGCCCGATCGATCCCCTCGCCGATCCGGTTCGCCGAGGCAGCATCCCTGCTCTGGGTCAGCTCAAGTTCGGTGAGCACCACCAGCCCGCCTGCGACCATGGCGACCCAGGCGGCCACCACGGTGCCCACGCCGAGGAGGTACCCGTCGCGCGCAAGGGGGCGAGTCGGGGCCGACGCCAAGAGCAGGGCCGCGCAGACGACCGCGGGGCCGAACACCGCCGGGAACTCCCAGGTCCAGTCGACGGCCGCCCCCACGGCCCCGGCTGCGATCACCGCGACCAGAATCCCGGCGTCCCCCTGGAGGCCTTCACGGAGGCGGCGCCACCCCGCGAGCGCCAAGGCCCCCACGAACCCGAGGAAGAGTGCGATCCCGGGGATTCCCAGCTCGGCGGCCAGCTGCAGGGGAAGGGAGTGAGCGTTGCGGACGAACAGCGGCACGCTCGCATGCTGGCCCCACCAGCCCTCGTACCCGCCCGCTCCCACGCCGCCGACCGGACTGCTCTCGAAGGCGTCGAGCGCCTCGCCCCAGAACTGCCAGCGTCCATTCGAGCTCAGGTCGGCGGCTCCGACCGGGATCCCTGCACGCGCGTCCGGCGCCCTCTCGAACTCGCGAAACCGATCGGCGGGATGAGCGGCTATCGCTCCGCCGGCGATCGCGGCGATCGTCACCACGCCCAGGGCAACGCCGACCGGGCGTGAGATCCGGATAGTGGGCCTCCATCCATCCGCCCACCAGGCGATGGCGCCGGTGATCGCCGCCGCCGCGACGCAGAGCGCGGACATGAGATCTCCGTCGTCCCTCTTGGCCGAATCCACGACTCCGCTGGTCAGCGCGTGCATCTGCTCCGACGCGAGGATCAGCGCCGCGGCACCCAGCACCCCGATCGCGATGGTCAGGAGCTGGCGGCCGCGATCGGGTGACGCCGCCACCAGGACAGCCCATGCGATCACGACGGCGGCCCCGCCTCCTCTGGAGCTTGCGAGCCAGATGCCGAGCGTGGCCAGCGGGATCGCCGCCGTCGCGGCGGCCCGCAGGGCCCGGGTCGGCCCCTTTACGCCGCCGTAGGCGAGCAGCGTTGCCGCGGCCGCCAGCAGAGCGGCGGTCCCGTTCCAGTAGCCGATCGGGTACGAAAGGCGGCCCGCCGCGTTCGGGACGTCGCTGACTCCGCTGTCGAGGATGCCAGGCTGCAGGTACGAGAAGAGCGCGATCACGGCGACGACACCCAGGCCGCCGGCCAGCCCGCCGAGCCACTGAGCCCGGCCGCCTCGGTTCGCGGTACAGACGGCGATCACGAAGAGCCCGAGATAGAACGAGACCCTGACCGCCTCGTCGAAAGCGCGGCCCTGGTCGCTCGCCCAAGCCACCGAGGCGGTCGCGAGCACCGCGGTGGCCGCGAGGCAGAGCCCGGCCGCCGCCGCGAGCCAGCCGACGGGGGCGGACGGCAGGGCGCGCGCCACCAGCCCCGCCACGACCGCGGCCCAAATCACGATCGAGGCGGCTGCGTAACCCGTGGGGTCGAATAGGCCCTGCGCAAAGGCGGCAATCACGATCGCCGCCGCAACCAATGCGGCGCCTGCGTGTTGTCTGATCGTTGAAATCATGGATTCGAACGCAGTCTGGCGGGGAAGGCAGTATCTTCGCCCCCTCACAATTCCGTATGAGCGCCCGCATGACAGTCAAAGCACTGATTGCGGGGGCGGCATTCTCGCTTGCCCTCGCCCCCGTCGCCCTGGCCGGCCCGGCCGGGGACGAATACCTGCCCAAGGTCCCGAGTGCGGGCGGGAGCGGCCCCGCTCACTCTGCCAGTGGCGGATCCGGAGAGACCACCCTGCCACAAGGGAGCAAGAAGGGCTCACAGGACACCACCAACGGCAAAGACAAGAAGAAGGACGACGCCGCGAAGCTGGGCGTGCCCGTCGGAGGTTCCGGATCGGGTGGCGGTGGCGATTCCTCCGGGAGCATCCTGCTCAACCCGATCGTCCTGCTGATGATCGCCGCCGTGATCGCCGCGGCCGTGGGGATGACCCTGCGGCGCAGGCAGCTCGGCGACGGCGAGGGCGAACCCGAGCCCCAGACCAACCCAGGCGCCCCCGGCGCCCGCGGCCCTCGAACACCGGACGGCGAGATCATCACCGGCCGGGACAAAGCCGCCTAACACAAGGAGAGTGACCGTGCGCCGCCTCGTCATCGCGACGACCCTGCTGATTTGCCTCGTGCTCGCCCCACATGCGGGCGCCGCCGCGCCCCGCGCGTTCTACGGCGTGATTCCGGCCAACGACCCCGACGCGACCGAGATCGCGCGGATGGGCGCCGGCAAGGTGGGAACGATGCGGATCAACTTTGTCTGGGGGGCTGTCCAGCCCACCCCTGGCGGGCCGCTCGACTTCAGCCACTACGACGCGATCATCGGACAGGCGGCCACGAACGGGATCCGCGTGCTGCCCACCGTGTACAGCTCTCCCTCCTGGGCGGCGAAGAAGACGAACTATCCGCCCACCCAGGCGCACATAAACGACTTCAGGGCTTTCGTGCAGGCCGCCGCGGCTCGCTACGGCGCCAACGGCACGTTCTGGTCGGAGAACCCCAGCATCCCCAAGCTGCCGGTCATCTACTGGCAGTTCTGGAACGAGGTCAACTCGCCCAGCTTCTGGTTCGGGAAACCCAACGCCAAGCAGTACGTCGGCTACCTCCGCCAGTTCAGCGGCGGCATCAGGGCCGGGGACCCCTCCGCGAAGGTCGTGCTGGCGGGTCTATTCCGGACGCCGAGGGTCCGGCACGGAATTCCGCTGGACCGCTTCCTGCCCGCCATCTACAAGAGCAAGGGGTCGAAGGGACTATTCGATGCGGTCGCGATGCACCCCTACGCGAGCACGCCGCGCGATGCCCTGAACGCGGTCAAGGAGACGCGCCAGATCATGGCCCGCTACAAGGACAAGCGCACCCAGCTGTGGATCACCGAGGTCGGCTGGGCGACCGGCGGCAACCCGCCGACAGCGCTGGTTGTCTCACCCCAGAAGCAGGCCAAGGATCTCCGGAAGACCTTCAACCTGATGGCGTCGAATCGCGGGAAGTTCAAGATCGCCGGCGTGATCTGGTACTCGTGGCGGGACATCAACGGGGGAATCTGGTTCCAGCACACGGGCCTGTTCACGGCGGATTTCGATCCGAAGCCCGCCTGGAGCGCATTCACGAGTCTGACCGGCGGAACACCCTGACGTCGAGGCGGCGCTGACGGCAGGCCGGGCGAAACGCCCGGACGGCGCCGCTTGTCCGGCCGGGGACAAGACGCGTCGGGAATAGCCGCGCCATCGCAACCGGCCCGGCGCCCGCGTGTTCTCCGATACGTGATCCGATCTCACCTCGACACACCCGCCTGCAGGTCCTGGGCGCACAGAGCGCGCCTGATCGCGCTCCTGGCAGTCCTCCTGGTCTCCCTGGGGGGCCCTCCCGCGGCGCACGCGGCGCCGCGGGAGTTCTATGGCCTGATCCCGGCGGACGACCCGAGCCCCAAGGAGGTCGATCGGATGGGCGCCGCCCGCCTGGGCACGCTGCGCATCAACCTCTACTGGGGAGCAGTCCAGCAAACCGGCGGAGCTCCCTACGACTGGAGCCACTACGACCAGATCGTCGAGGCGGCGGCGGAGAACGCGATCAGGGTGCTGCCGACGGTCTACGGCTCGCCGCCCTGGGTGTCGCGGCGCCCCAACCTGCCCCCCGGGAAGAAGCACTGGGCCGACTTCCGGAACTTCGTGGCGGCCGCCGCCCAGCGCTACGGGCATGACGGCATCTTCTGGGCGCAGCACCCGAACGTGCCGCAAGTGCCGGTGGTCTGGTGGCAGCTCTGGAACGAGGTCAACTCGCCGAGCTTCTGGTACAGCAAGCCGAATCCGAAGCAGTATGTCCGGCTGCTGAAGAAGTTCCACGCCGGGATCAAGAGCGGCGACCCGGGCGCGAGGATCGTGCTCTCGGGCCTGTTCCCCACCCCGCGCTTCAAGCACTCGATGGACGGCGACCTCTTCCTGGAGGGGATCTACCGGAATCGGGGCAAGCGGCTCTTCGACGCTACGGCGCTCCACCCCTACTCCACGACGCCGGAGCAGGCCCTGGACCGCGTCAGGGACTGGCGCCGGACCATGGCCCGGCACAAGGACAAGAAGGCCAAGCTCTGGCTCACCGAGGTCGGCTGGGCCACCGGGGGGCCCCGGACCGCGCTGACGGTGTCGCGGCAGCGCCAGGCGCAGTACCTGCGCCGGACCTACAGGCTGCTGGCGAAGAACCGCAAGCGGTACAAGATCCCAGGGGTGATCTGGTACTCGTGGCGCGACATCCCGAGCGGCGGAATCTGGTTCCAGTACACGGGCCTGTTCAACGCCGACCTGAAGCCCAAGCCCGCCTGGAGCGCCTTCACGTCGCTGACGGGCGGCAATCCCTAGCCTGGGGCGGGTGGGGCCGCAAGCGGCGTTCGTCTTCGGAGGCGGTGGGCACGGCCGGGTGCTGCGCCCTCTGCACGAGCTTCGGACTGCTCAACCTCGACCACTCACCGAAGCCGGCGTTCGCCGCCTTCACCCGCTTCACCGGCGGTAGCTAGCCGCCGGTCAGCGCTCGCCGCCGGCCATGGCGGGCAGGATGACCACGGTGTCCGAATCGGCGGCCGAGGTGTCGAGGCCGTCCAGGACCCGGACGTCCTCGTCGTTCAGGTAGACGTTGACGTAGCGGTTCAGCTCGCCCTCGGGCGAGAAGAGCTGGTCCTTGGTCTCGGGGTAGCGCTCGGCGAGGGCCCTGAGCGCTTCGCCGACGGTGCCGCCGCCGACGCTGCACCTCGGCCTCGCCGTCGGTCTGCGGGCGCAGCACGGGTGGCACCTTGATCGTCGGCATGGGCGGGAAACCTACCGGGCCGCGCTCAGGCGGCGCAGAAGAGCTCGTAGTCGGGGAACTTGCCCATCTCCGACTCCGGGATCTCCTCGGCGTTCGGGCCGCAGATCGGGCACTCGGGGTCGCGGCGGACCTTGAGCTCCGTGAAGTGCGTGCCGAGCGAGTCGTAGAGCAGCAGGCGGCCGATCAGCGGCTCGCCGATGCCGACCACGAGCTTGATGACCTCGTTCGCCTGCAGCAGCCCCATGACGCCCGCCATCACGCCGAGCACGCCGGCGGCGCCGCAGCTCGGGGCGAGCTCGGCCGGGGGCGGCGTCGGATACAGGCAGCGGTAGCAGGGGCCCTCGAAGGGAACGAAGGTGGAGATCTGGCCGTCGAACGCGAGGATCGAGGCGGAGACGACCGGCTTGCGCAGCCGGACCGACGCATCGTTCAGCAGGTACCGGGTCGGGAAGTTGTCCGCCCCGTCGACGATCACGTCGTAGTCCTTGATGATGTCGATGATGTTGGAGGCGTCGAGCCGGGTCCGGTGCTCGATGACGTCGACGTCGGGGTTGAGCGCCTCGATCGTCTTGCGCGCAGACTCCGTCTTGGGCTGGCCGATCCGCTCGGTGTTGTGGATCACTTGGCGCTGCAGGTTCGACTCGTCGACCTCGTCGTCGTCGACCAGGCCGAGCGTGCCGATGCCGGCCGCGGCCAGATACAGCGCGGACGGGGCGCCCAGGCCGCCGGCGCCGACCAGCAGGACCTTGGCGTTCAGCATCTTGAGCTGACCCTCGACGCCGACCTCGGGAAGCAGGGTGTGGCGGGAATAGCGGTTGCGCTGCTCGGGGGTCATGCCCTCCGCCATGACGACGGGAAGACCGTCGGCCTCCCAGGCCTTGATCCCGCCGCGCACCGACGCGGCGTTGTCGTAGCCGAGCTCGCGCAGCTCGTCGGCGGCGCGGGCGGAGCGATTGCCCGACGCGCAGTAGATGATCACCCGCTGCGAGTGATCGGGGACGACCTCCTCGATCCGGTCGACGACGTCGGCGGGCCGGATCAGCTCTGCGCCATCGATATGCGCTTCGAAGTTCTCGTAGGGCTCGCGGGTGTCGATCAGGGCGACATCGCCGGCCTTGAGCTCCTCCAGGGCCTCGGCGGGATCTACCTCCTCGATCCGCTCCTTGACCTGCTCGATCGTCTCAGTGGTGGCCATCAGGTCGTGTCCTCCTCGCCTTCCAAGTGTGTCTCGGCCTCTTCGTCGCCGATCGCGATCTCTCCTTCGACCGGATACCCGAGCTCATTCCAGAGCTTCGATCCACCGATGATGGAGGCCACGTGCTTGAAGTGGTGCTCGTTCTGCACTGCATCCGCCGCGCGCGCCGAGCGGTTGCCCTCCCCGCAGACCAAGATCAGCCGGACGTCGGGGCCCGCGCCGGCCTCCTCGATCGCCTCCACATAGGCGGCGTCGTGGGCGTCGCGGGCGCTATCGCCGGCCGGCACGTTGACGGCGCCTCCCAGGTGGCCGGCCTCATAGCGCTCGGGGTCGCGGACGTCGATCAGGACGGCGCCGCCGTCGATCTCCTGCTTGGCGGCGGGCGGCAGCAGCTCCTCGATCCGGCTCTTCACCAGCTCGAGGGGCGGCGGCACGTACTTGCGGGGCATCTCCACGGAATTCATATTCCCAAATCCTGATCGGGTTTTACAGGCTTCAAAAAGTATAGCCGTAGATCAGCCTTCGAATTGACCGCCCGCCAAGCTCCGGGGGCAGCGCCTTGGGCCCGTCGGGATACATGGCGGCGAGCTGCTCCTCAGTCATCTCGAGCGTGCTGCTGACGCCCTCGCGCGGGGCGCCCACCACCAGCCAGAGAGCGTCCATATCGGTGTCGTTGAAGAGCTGGCGGCTGTGCTCGGGCTCGACGAGCAGCGCCGACATCGGCGTCAGCGTCAGCACCTCGTCGTCGACCCGCACCCTGCCCTCGCCCTCGATCAGCACGTAGAGCTCATGCATCTCGAAGTGCCGGTGCCAGGTGCTCGCCTGGCCGGGATGAAGACGCCAGAGGCGCGCGCCGAGCGTCTCGGCCTCGAGTTGCTTGGCGAGGTCCGTGTTCTCGACCTTCATCTGGTTCGAGGGACGCCAGAAGGCGTCCCTCGAACTCAGCAAGCGGTATGCCATGGACTAGCCGATCGTCGGCCGCATCTGGCGGAGCCGGCGGACCCGCTCCTCGATCGGCGGATGCGTCGAGAAGAGCGAGGCGATGCCGCCGCCCTTGAAGGGCTTGACGATGTAGAGCGGCTCAGTCGCCTGATTGACCTGCATCGGCACCGCCTGGGCACCCGATTCCAGGCGCAGCAGCGCCGAAGCCAGCGACTCCGGATTGCCGCAGATCTCCGCGCCCGTCGCGTCGGCGGAGAACTCCCGCTGGCGGGAGATGGCCATCTGGATGATCGCCGCCGCGATCGGGGCGAGCAACCAGAGCAGAAGCGGGCCGATGATGCCGAGCGGCGAATCATTGTCGCCGCCGATCCAGAGCACCATGTAGCCGATCCAGGTGATGGCGGACGCGATCGTTGCGACCACGGAGGTCAGCAGGATGTCGTGGTTTCGCACGTGTCCGAGCTCGTGCGCGAGCACGCCCCGCAGCTCGTCCTCCGTGAGGAGCTTGCGGATCCCGGCCGTCACCGCGACCGCCGAGTGCTTCGGATTGCGGCCTGTCGCGAAGGCATTCGGCTGTTCCTGCGGGATCACGTAGAGCCTCGGCATGGGAAGCCCGGCGCGCGTCGTCAGGTCGCGGACCATCTGATACAGGCGCGGGTCCTCCTCCTCTGAGACCGGCTTCGCCCGGGCGGCGGCCAGGGCGATCCTGTCGCTGAAGAACCAGCTGCCCATGTTGATGAGGACCGCGATGAAGAGAAAGATGAGCGCGGTCGAAGGGCCGCCGATCAGGTATCCGGCGCCGACCAGGATGCCGCCGAGGGTTGAGAGCAGGATGACCGTCTTGAGGGTTGCCTGCCAGTTGGAACGTCCGGTGGTTGTCATCTCCGAAAGATCTCCTTCTCGGGAGGTGAAAGTTGTCTACGCGCGAGTATAGGGAGCAGCCTCAACGGGCAATAAGGCTTCATCACGAACCGTAACCATCACGTATTGCTACTTTCTTAGTTCGTGACTACCACCAAGAGACGCAAGGAGCGCCAGGAATGGAACCCCGACCTGGGGGTTCTGGCGAACCAGCTGACCTACTCGCTGCAAGAGGAGCTCTTCGCCCGGCTCGCCTCCGAGGGATACAACGATCTCAACCCACGCCATTGGGCGGTGCTGGCGTATCTCGACGAGGACGGCGTCCGGGCGACCGAGCTGGCGAACCTGTCGGGGCGCCACAAGCAGATCGTGGGCCGCCTGGTGGACGAACTCGAGGAGCTGGGCTACGTCGAACGGCGACCCGACCCGGCTGACCGGCGCGCCAAGCTCGTGGTCCCCACTCAGCGCGGGCTGAAGCAGCTGCAGCGAGGCGACGAGATCGTGGCGGAGATCGAGGCCCGCCACGCGGCGGTGATCGGCGGCCGCAACTACGCGGCCTTCCGGGACGTTCTGCGCGGCATGGTCGCTCGCTCCTCCGGCGTCGCTCGCTGACAACGCATACTGTCCCGCGCGATGAGCACCGCGGGGAGACGAATGCCGGCCGCGGCGACGATCGCCCTGGTCGGCGCGCTCACCCTGGTCGGCCTGGCGCTGCGCCTGCCTTCGTTCAGCGATTCCCTCTGGGGCGACGAGGTCGCCACCAATTTCGTGGTCAACGGCTTCGGCGTCGGAGACGTCTTCTGGATCGTCCGGCACGGGAAGGAATCCACACCGCCGCTCTTCTTTCTCCTGACCTGGCTGACCAAGGGATTCGGCGGCGTCGAGGGCCTGCGGCTCGTCTCCTTGATCGCCGGGGTGCTGGCGATCCCGCTGACCTACGTCCTTGGACTCCGAACGGTCGGCCGTCCGGCGGCCGCGGTCGGGGCCGTCCTGATGGCGTTGAGCCCGTTTCAGATCTTCTACTCGACGGAGGCTCGGGCCTATGTGTTGATGATGCTGTTCTGCCTCGCGGCGGCCGTCGCGTTGTTGATCGCCCTCGAATCCGGCAGGGTTCGGTGGTGGACGGCGTACGGCGCCTCAGCGGCCGCCGCGATGTACACGCACTACACCTCGGTGTTCGTGCTGATCGGCCTCTTCGGCTGGGCGCTGGTCGCCCACCCGGGCATGCGGAAACGGATCCTGCTCTCCACCGCCGGTGCCGTCCTCCTGTTCGCCCCGTGGGTGCCGCAGCTGATTCAGGACAGCGACAAACGGGCCGCGAAGAACATCGAGCTCATCCATCCACTCACCCTCTCGCGAGCCGAGACCGATCTTCAGCATCTATTCCTCGGCCATCCAAACCTGGGGTTGGGCGTCGTTCCGGGCCGCGCCGCGCTGCTGCTGATCGCTTCGGCGATTGCGTTGGGGGCACTGGGACTTGCGCTCCGCCTGAGAGCAGGCGGCCGGAGCCTGCGACCCTCGGCCGGGGTTGCGCTGGTCCTCGTGCTCGCGGTCGCGTCGCCGGTCGGGGCCGCGATCCACAACGTCTTCGCACCCAGCGTCTTCCTGTCCCGGAATCTGATTGCGTCCTGGCCCGGCTTCGCGCTCGCGCTGGGGGCGCTGGTCACGTGCGCGCCGTCATCCGCTCCCTTCCTTCGATGGGCCGCCGTTGGGCTGGTGACGGGCGGGTTCGCGATCGGGGCCGTGAAGCTGCTCGACTCCGACCACCGGCGCCCTGAATACGACCAAGCGGCCCAGTTCATCGAGCGGACCGGGAATCCCGGGTCCCCGGTGGTCGAGTTTTCGCTGCCCGCCGGTCCCGGTCCCCAGACGGCCCTGGAGGCGGCCCTCGCGCCCGAAGGGGCGCCTCTACCCCCCGACCGACAGATCCTCGAGCTGGGGTATCCCACCTTCCAGCAGCAACTCGAGCTGAGTCGCGAGGGACAGCCCATTAGCCCGGCGACCCCGAGGCCCTCGGCCCAGTCCATCGCCCGGCGCGCCGCTGAGCTGGCCGGAACCGGAACCATCTTCCTGGTTGACGGGACCGCGACTGTCGGGCAGCTACGGCAGACGCCGGGCCCCCTCGCGGATTTCCTGACGGCGCTCCCGCCTCGCTTCCACGCGATCGAATCACGCGCGTTTCCCGGCATCGCACCGGTGGGTGTGCACGTGCTGAGCGGCGGAGGGGCCGGCGTTCCCAGGCCATAACCGACCATTCCGCTAGGATTTCCTGGCGATGCTGTTTTCCACCCGAGCCGAATATGGAGTGCGCCTGATGGTCGAGCTCGGCCGCCAGGAGGAGGGCGCCCCGGTGGCGCTGAGCGCGGTCGCCGAGTCGGAGCGCCTCCCACTCTCCTATCTCGAGCACCTGGTCGCCAAGCTGCGCAAGGCGGGTTTGGTCGAGAGCCAGCGCGGCGCCCACGGCGGATACCGCCTTGGTCGACCCGCCGACGAGATCGAGATGCTCGAGGTGGTCCAGGCGCTCGAGGGCGCAATCGCCCCCATGGAGTGCTTCGAGCTCGACGCCGAGGGCAAAGTCTCCTGCTCGCATGAGAGTGACGGCGATCAGGCATGCGCCACCAAGCTTCTCTGGACCCGGGTGCAGGGCGGCGTCACCAAGGCGCTCGCCGGCACGACGCTGGCCGAGCTGGTCGAGTTCTCCGATCAGCACGCGGCCGCACCGGCACCCAAGGCCGCCGCGGTCAGCGCGGCGTAGCGACAACTTCAACCGAACCAGGAGTCCCAATTGGCAGAGCTCGAAATCCGCAACCTGCACGTGACCGCCGAGGGCAAGGAGATCCTCAAGGGGGTCAGCCTCGACGTCGACAAGGGGTCGATCCACGCCCTGATGGGGCCGAACGGCTCCGGCAAGTCGACGCTCGCCAACGCGATCATGGGTCACCCGAGCCTCGAGGTGACGGACGGGACGATCGTCTTCAAGGGTGAGGACATCACGGAGGCGGCCCCCGACGAGCGCTCGCGGATGGGCCTCTTCATGGCGTTCCAGTATCCGGTGGCGATCCCCGGCGTCACCGTCGCCAAGTACCTGCGTATGGCGGTCAACGCGCACCGCGAGGGTGCCGGCGAGGAGCCGGTGAAGCTCAAGGACTTCCGCAAGGAGACCGAGGAGGCGATGGCGCTGACGAACATCCCCAAGGACTTCTCCTCGCGCTACCTGAACGAGGGCTTCTCGGGCGGTGAGAAGAAGCGGATGGAGATCCTCCAGCTCGCGATGCTGCAGCCGGACATGGCCGTCCTCGACGAGACCGACTCCGGGCTCGACATCGACGCGCTGCAAGTCGTCGCGAAGGGAGTCAACAAGTTCGCCGGGCCCGGAATGGGCGTCCTGATCATCACCCACTATCAGCGGATCCTGCACCTGATCAAGCCGGACGGCGTGCACGTGCTCTACGACGGACGGATCGTCAAGGAGGGCGGTCCCGAGCTGGTCGAGCAGCTCGAGGAGAAGGGCTACGGCTGGATCAAGGACGAGGTGGAGGCGGCGGCGGCGTAGGCCGCCCACGCGGGAGCATGGAGCCGACTGCCACGACAGCGCCCGCCCTCCCCCGCTCGCTCGAGGAGATCCGGGCCGAGTTCCCGATCCTCGCCCGGAGGATCCACGGCGAGCCGCTCGCCTACCTCGACAACGGCGCCACGGCTCAGAAGCCGCTCGCCGTGCTCGACGCCCTGGACCGCTACTGGCGCGAGCACAACGCGAACGTCCACCGCGGCGTCCACACGCTCTCCGAGGAGGCCACGGCGCTGTACGAGGATGCCCGCGGCACGGTCGCCTCGCACATCGGGGCGGATCGCCGCGAGCTGATCTTCGTCCGCAACGCGACGGAGGCGCTCAACTTGGTCGCCTACTCGTGGGGCCGGACCAACCTCTCGGCCGGCGACCGGATCGTGGTCACCGAGATGGAGCACCATTCGAACGTCGTCCCCTGGTACCAGGTCGCCCAGGAGACGGGAGCCCACCTGGACTGGGCGCCGATCACCGACGATGGCACGCTCGACATGGACGCCTTTGCCGGCCTGCTGGAGCGCGGCCCGAAGCTCGTCTGCGTTGCCCACGTCTCGAACGTGCTCGGCACGATCAACCCGGTTCGCGAGATCGGCCGGATGGCGCATGAGGCCGGCGCCCTGCTCGTCGTCGACGGCGCTCAGGCCGGGCCCAAGCTGAAGCTCGACATGGCCGAGCTCGGAGCCGACTTCTACGCCATCACCGCGCACAAGATGTACGGGCCCACCGGGATCGGCGCGCTCTTCGGCCGCCGTCAGCTGCTCGAGGAGATGCCGCCGTTCATCGGAGGCGGATCGATGATCCGCAAGGTCTCGAAGGAGCTGATCACCTGGGCCGACCTGCCGGCGAAGTTCGAGGGCGGCACGCCGGCAATCGGCGAGGCGGTGGGCTTCGGCGAGGCCGTCCGGTGGCTCCAGGACCTCGGGTTGCCCGCCGTTCACGCCGCCGAGGCGGAGCTGACCTCCTACGCACTCGAGCGGGTGGCCGAGGTGCCGGGGCTGACCATCTTCGGCCCATCCGCCGGCGATGATCGCGGCGGAATCATCTCGTTCGACATGGAGGGCGTGCACGCCCACGACATCTCGGAGATCCTCGACCGTCACGGCGTGGCGGTGAGGGCGGGGCATCACTGCGCCCAGGTGCTCATGCAACGGCTGGGCGTGCCGGCCACGACTCGGGCCAGCTTCGCCGTCTACAACACGCGCGCCGAGATCGACGCGCTGGTCGACGGTCTGCTCGACACCCGGCGCGTCTTCGAGCTCTAGCTACGGTTAAGCAATGGACGAGCTCTACCGAGACCAGATCCTCGAGCACTACAAGCGGCCCCACCACTTCGGCCGCCTCGACGATTTCGACCTGGAGTTCGAGGACAACAACCCGTTCTGCGGCGACGAGCAGCACGTCTTCCTGAAGCTCGGCGACGATGGCAAGATCTCCGAGGTCGCTTTCGAGGGCCAGGGCTGCGCGATCTCCACGGCCGCAACCTCACTGCTCACCGACGAGCTGGAGGGCATGACGCGGGAGGAGATCCTCGCGCTGCCCAAGGACTTCGTGCTTGACCTGCTCGGGATCGACATCTCGGCGACGCGGATGAAGTGCGCGATGCTCGGCCTCAAGGTTGTGAAGGGGGCCAGTCTCGGCAAGGCCGCCGACTGGGAGGACGAGGGCGAGCGGGGCGATCCCGCCGAGGCGACCTCGCTCTAGAGCCAGGTCGCCGGTCTTAGGTTCTCGCGGCGACCCCGGGCGGTCCGCTACTTTGCGTCCGGATGAGCCCTCAAGTTGCTCGACATTCGCCTGGGTCTCAGGCTCGGGTGGTCGGCGGTCCCGATTCTGCCGGCGCCCCGGAAATGTCCTCCCCGCCCGGTCCTCAGCTGTCGCTGGTAATCCCCGCCTATAACGAAAGCGGGGCGTTGCCGGGATTGCTCGACGAGATCGAGCAGGTATGCGCCGGGCTGGAGCTTGACTGGGAGATCGTCGTCGTCGACGACGGCTCGACGGACGGCACCGGTGAGCTCCTCGAGAATTATGCGCGTGAGCATGACGGTGTCCGGGTGGTCAGGTTGCGTCGGAACTTCGGGAAATCAGAGGCCTTGACGGCCGGCCTCGAGCACAGCTTCGGGGAGATAGTGATCACGCTGGATGCCGACGGACAGGATGATCCGGCCGAGATCCCTGCACTGATCGCGAAGCTCAACGAAGGCTATGACGTGGTCTCGGGCTGGAAGCGGCGGCGACACGACCCCGTCATGAAGCGATGGTCATCGCGCCTGTTCAACTGGGTTACCGCCCGGGTTTCAGGCCTGGATCTGCACGACTTCAATTGCGGGTTGAAGGCATACCGTGGCGACTGCGTCCGATCGCTCGAGATCTACGGTGAGCTGCACCGCTACGTCCCGGTGCTCGCCGCACAGCGCGGGTGGCGCGTAGCGGAGCTTCCCGTCGAGCATCGCCCCCGTCTGCACGGGACTTCGAAGTTCGGAGTGGCGCGCTACCCGCGCGGCCTCTTCGACCTGCTAACGGTCGTCTTCCTCGGCCGCTACAGCCTGCGGCCTCTCCACCTTTTCGGTGGAATCGGGTTGACCCTGATCACGATCGGGACGGCGATCTGCGCCTACCTCGCCGTTCTCAAGATCGGGGGAGCGGCGATTGGTGAGCGGCCCCTGCTACTGCTCGGCGTGCTCTGCATCATGGTCGGCGCTCAGTTCTTCACACTGGGCCTGCTCGGCCAGCTGATCGCAGCGTCCTCACGCGAGCGCTCTCGCCAGCGAGCCGAGCAGAACGAGGTACAGACCGTGGTAGAGGTCCGAGATGCGACGCGCATACGCTAGCCCGCCGCGGCCGCAGCCGACCGCTATCACCGGTGAGCGCATCACCACGGCGGCTGACGGTTTCAACCCGAACTGGCAGCGGCACGTCGCGGCCTATGCGCTGTGCGGCGATCTCCTCCCGATGGGGAGGACGCTGGACTTGGGCTGTGGGACGGGCCACAGCTACGAGCTGCTCGCGCCGCGCGAGACGGTGGGCGTCGACATCGATCCGGAGGTGCTCGTCGGACAACGGCGGGAGACCCAAGCCGCCGACATGCGCGACCTGCCCTTCTCAGACGGGAGCTTCACCGGCGTCATCTCGGTGCAGTCGATTGAGCACGTGCCCGACCCCGAGCGGGTGCTCGGGGAGGTGAGCCGCATCCTCACACCGGACGGAGTGGCTGTCTTCGTGACACCGAACCGGCTGATGCTTGCAAGGCCGGACGAGGTGGTGAACCCCTACCACTACGTCGAATACGGGCCGCTAGAGCTGCGCTCTGTGTGTGAGCGCTTCTTCCCTCGCGTCGAGATCCAAGGGCTGTTTGGGTCAAGCAGGTTTCTCGAGCTGGCTACCGAACAGCGCCAGAGAGTCAGGCGGATCCTGCGATGGGACCCGCTGCGACTGCGTCGGTTCATCTCCCGAGGCATGCGGCAGCGACTCAACGATCGGCAGCTCGCCCGAAGCCGTGCGGGCAACGATCCTCGTGCGGCTGCCATCACCCGGGAGGACTTCGAGCTGCGCGGATCGGGGATCGAGGAATCTATCGATCTCGTCGCCATCTGCCATCAATCATCCAAGTGAGCCGCTCCTCAGAAGGCTCCACAGCGGCCGCTACTGCGGCGGCGACCATGCCGGATCGCGCTGTCTCAGCCAGGATGATGTGGCTAGGGACGTATGAGCGCAGCTACGCGCGCACGCGAGTTCTCATGTCCGGCCTCCGGGAACTGGGGATCGAACTGGTCGAATGCCATCGGCCGTTATGGGAGCTGACCCGCCATAAGGCGGGGAGCTTCCTCTCGCCTCGCCAAATGCCGATGACCGCTGCGGGCTTTGCGAGGGCGTGGGGATCGCTGCTTCGCGAGCAGCGCCGAATCGGCCCGGTTGACGCGATCATCGCCGGGTATCCGGCACAACCCGACGTTCCGTTCGCCTCACTCTGCGCGCGGGGGCGAGGCACCCCGCTGGTAGTCGACGCGATGATCTCACTTGCCGACACCCTATCCGGAGATCGGACCCGGGTCGGCACGCTTGCGGAAGCCTCACTGGAGTGGATGGATCGATTCTCAACGCGGCACGCCGACCTTCTGATCGTCGATACCCAGGCTCATGCTGACTACTTCGCCCAGGAATTCGGCATGCCCCCAGCGCGGATCGGGATCGTGCCGGTCGGCGCGGAGCCGGATTTGTTTCCGCGCGCTGCGGATGCCGACGCAGCCGTTCGGGCCTTGTTCTATGGCAAGTTCTCTCCAATGCACGGCTTGGAATCGGTGCTCGAGGCGGCCCGCATGCCTGGCGTGCCGCCACTCCGGCTGATCGGGGACGGGCAGCTCGGGGGTTGGCTCGACGGCGAGTTGGCACGTCGCCCAGTGCCCGGCTTGGAGCGTGAACGTTGGGTGCCGTACGAGTCCCTTGGCACGGAGCTTGCCTCATCGGCGATCTGCCTGGGGATCTTCGGCACAAGTGCGAAGGCTGGCAGGGTGGTGCCGAACAAGGTGTTTCAGGCGATGGCCGTCGGACGGGCGATCATCACGGCGGATACCCCGGCGGTCCGAGACATCCTCACGGACGGAAGGGACGCTCTCCTGATCCCACCTGGTGACCCAGCAGCCCTCGCCGAGGCGATGCGGATGCTTGCGGTAGATCCGGAGCTTCGCGCGCGACTTGGCGAGGCCGCGCACCAACGCTTTCTCCAAGTTGGCAGCCCGACGGTAGTGGCGAGTCGTTTTCTGGACGCCCTGTCGCGGCTCGATTACGCGGCGGCCAGATGACCCGGGTCACACCACTCGAACGGCGGCTCGAGCCGCACGCCTGGGGAGAGGGAGCCGACTTCTTCGGACCGCGCCACCAATACCGCGAGTCGCTGATGATGCGGGCGCTCGGGCAACGACTCGACGGTTGCCGCGTCCTGAACGCGGGCTGCGGAGCGGGGAGCATGACCCTGGCCTTGATGGACAAGGGCTGTCACGTCACCTCTCTCGATGCGAGCGCGGCGTTCGTCGAGAGCCTGGCGACGCGGCTTCGCGGGCTACATCCGGACGCCGAACCCGCGGTTCTGGTCGGGGACGTGGGCGAGATGCCCTTCGAGGACGCCGATTTCGATGTGGTCGTTTGCGGGGAGGTCCTGGAGCATCTCGAGGACGATCGTGGCGCGGTCGGCGAGCTCGCCAGAGTGCTCCGCCCGGGCGGTTCGCTGGTTGTTTCTGTCCCGGCCAACCCCTGGCGGTATGACTGGGTGGATCACTGGGCCGGGCATCGCCGCCGATACACGGAGGATGGGCTCGTCGACCTGATGCTCGGCGCGGGACTGGAGCGAATCGAGGTGACCGCCTGGGGCTTTCCTCTCACGGGTCTCTACCACAGGCTTGTTTACCAGCGGTTGCTCCGCCGAAGGCTCAGGCAGTGGCCCCCCGGCGGCGATTCCAACGGCACACAGCCCCCGTCCCCGGCTTTGCTTCGATTCGTGCGAATCTGCCTCGAGTTCGACAGCCTGTTCTTGGGCCGGAGACCCGGCTACCTCGGCTTCCTGGTCTCGGCGCGCAAGCCGGCCTCCGAGCCGGGTGGAGGCGTGTGAGCTGATCTCTCCGAGCGAGGATCGTGTCCCATCCGCGGGACGGGCGCCACAGTCCCGCTTGCGTCGTTTCGGGGGGCTTGCCGCCGGCGCATTGATCGTCGTCTTCCTGGTGTTCGGGGTTGTCGAGGGTTGGGGTCACGTTTCCGATTACGCGTGGCACCTGGAACCTGCGCTGCTCGTCGGCGGAGTCCTGATCCTGTTCGCCTTCTATCTGGCCACCGGACTCGCCTATGTGGCGATCATCGAACGCCTGGGCGTGAGCCGTACGGTGTCGCGGGCGGCGGTGCTTCGGGTATGGGCGAAGTCGCTGCTCGGCCGCTACGTCCCGGGGAACGTGCTCATGGTCACCGGCCGGGTGGTACTTGGACGCGAGGCCGGGGTCCCCGCTCGAGTGACCCTGGCGGCGACGGTCTACGAGCAGGCGCTGCTCGTCACCACTGCGGCCCTCGCGTCCATCGTGTTCCTCCTCGCCTACGACAGCCCGCACAGCTTCTCCTGGTTACTGCTGGTCGTGGCGGTCGCGGCGGCGGCGACTCTGCTTCACCCAAGGGTGTTCGGCCCCCTCTCCAGCTGGGTGCTGACCAAGCTGAAGCGGGAGCCTCTGGAAGAGCTGCTGTCGGAACGTGAGCTCGCTGGACTCTTCCTCTACTACGCGGCTTCGAATCTGCTGCTGGCGCTCGGTGTTTGGATGGTTGTCCGCTCGTCAGCGGGACATGACGCCGGCAGCCTCGGCTATGTCGGGCTCGCCTTCCTGCTCTCCTATGTACTCGGGATGGTGGCGTTCGTCTTCCCATCCGGGTTGGGCGTGCGCGAAGCCGCCTTCGCTCTGTTTCTGGGGAAGAACCTGCCGGCGGGGGTTGCAGTGGCGGTTGCGGCCGGTGTGCGCTTGGTGGTCACCGCCGTCGAGCTGGTCTTCATAGCCTTGGTCGTTGGCGTGCCGCGCCTGCTCGACCGGCTCAGCGCGGCGCGCGCACCACGACCGACCTCACGCTGAGGAACGCCGTGCGATTAGGTGGATGACGCTCCGGGTGCGCGAGGGTAGTTGAGCCCGCCGTCATTTCTGCGGAGGACTGCAGATCAGCAACGGTGCGGCCGTGGTAGCCGCGTACCAGGGATCGGGTGCCGAGTCGCGCGGCAGCGAGAGCATCATCCACTTCCCGGGGATCAGCTGGCCGGCCGGGATGGTGAAGGCGCTCCCGAACCGGCGGAGCGCCAGCGGGGCCGTGGTGCCGCTCGACCGGAGCACGGCGCCGCCCGCGGGAAGCTCGAAGCTGACCCCTTGTCCGACCTTTCCCCTGATTTGGGCGCATTGCCCCCTCGCGGGACTGGTTGGCGTCAGGAGGATTCCGTTGGCGTCGGCAACCGCAGCGTCGGCTTCGTGCCTTGTCAGGTCATCCTGTGTCCGGAGCTCTGGCAGTGAAAACGCCGGTGAGCCGAACTGCCTCACCGCTGCGAGGTAGCCGGTGGCCGTGTTCCCCTCGCCGGTCTCACGGAGCTTCGCGCGCATACCAAAGGCAATCGGGAAGTTCGGACCAAGACGTCCTCGGTCCAGCTCCAGCGCGGTGAGATCCGCCCGACTCAGACGGGAATTCGTTCGCGCGCTCTTTGAGCCGTCACGGAGCAGGGCAATGTTCGTGGCCAGGCTGATCACGACCACGGCGTAGAGGATCGTCATGCCTCGACGCTGGATCCGTACTCCCCGGGCTGCCTCGACCGCGACGAGTAGGACGGCAATTGCGCCTGGGTAGATGTATCGGGCGGTGTCGGGCACCCGCTGTGGCGGTGAGGCCGCTGCCGCCCCCAGCACCCAGAGCGTCGCCAGCAGGGCCATCGTCGCCCAGAGGAAGCGGGGGATGCTCCCTTGCCACAGCCTCAAGCCGAGGGCCAGGAGGGCCACGAAGGCCACTGTCGGACCCCAGCCGGTGCCGAGGCGGGGGTAGTTGAGGCCAACCAGCGACGACCCGGTCGAGGCCAAGGAGTTGAACGCCCAGTTCGGTGCAAGCAGAAGATTGTCGAGGTGGACATTGCCCCCCGCTCCGCTGACATGGTTGTGTGACCAGAGAAGCCATGCGGCGTAGAGCACCGCTGGGATGAGAAATACCCAGGCCCGGCGCCAGCGGTCGGGCCCCAGCAGGATCAGCACTGCCGCGCCGACCACAAAGGGAAGCCCCTCGGAGTACGTGGCGACCGCCAACAACAGCAGCGCGCAAGCGAGGACGTCCCCACTCCGATCCTCACGCTCCAGGGCGAGGAGGGCACCGATTCCGGCCGCTTGGGTGAGCAGATCGTGAGTCCGTTGCCCGAGACCGCGTGATAGGCATCGGACCCGAAGAACAGCAGCACGAGCGCCGGCGCCAGTGCGACGAGCGCTCCGACCCTCCGCCTGGCGAAGACGAAGAACAGCGCTGTGGTCAAGAGAACGCTGCTGATCCCGAGGAGGCGAAAGTGGAAATAACTTGCCCCGGAGGTATGCAGCACCGCGGCATAGATCAAGCGCGGGACAAGGACCAGGTGACCGTTGTAGGGCTCGAGGGCCGCCTGCAGGCCGAGGTGGGGCGTGGAGCTGAAGAAGTACATCTCGTCGGGCGAGTAGGTGGTATCGCGCCCCAGCCACACGCCCAGCAAGATGGCCCCGACCATTGCCACGGCCAAGGCGATCTCGACCTGCGCATCCCCGATGCGATCGGGTGCCCAGGAGCGCCCGCGGGCGGACTCTGATCTCGATTCGGTCGCTGTGGTTGCCATGGGTCCAACCGCGCCAAATCGATGACTTCGTAAAGGGCTTACTCGAGCTCCCCCAAGCGCGGACGCGGGAAGACTAGCCGCTGAGCGCCGAAGCACCGCTCCAAATGTCCGCGGCTAGAGCGCCTTCTGCCGCGAGAGTGACGATCTGCAGCTTACGCCGCTGGCCTTCGACTGGGTGACCTTCGCTTGGACGACGGTCGCGCCCTGCAGCTGGGAGCTGAAGACCCACTTGCCCTTGCCGTTGGTGCGGTTGTCGGCGTAGTCGATCAAAGCATGCTCCGGGGCGACCTCCCGCAACTGGACCGTGCGGTTGGAGACGCACGCCGGGTTCTTGCTGATCACCCGGCCGTGAAACGGAGGACCGCCGGCGACCTTCAGGGTCACCCGGCTTGCTGCGGACTGGCCCGCGCCCGCCGGGGCTGCCAGGGCCGCGGCGCACAGCACCGCTGCGAGTGGAACCGCGAGTCTCCCTATCGCCTTCATGCCGAGTCCCTTTCGGATCCGAGGGCCGCCTAGCCTAATGGCGTACAGGCTGGGATACTCGTTAACGAGGAGAAGGGAGATGTCGGAGGAGCTCGTACAGCTGGTGGAGAAGGGCTACAACGCCTGGAACTCGGGCGACCGGAACTGGGTGCTCGATCACATGTCGCCGGAGGTGGAGTGGATCACGCCCGAGGACGATCCGGACCCCGGCACCTACCACGGCTACGAGGGGGTCGAGCGCTACTGGTCCCAGTGGCGCGCCGCCGTCGGGCAGCTCAGCTTCAAGATCGAGGAGATGATCGACGCGGGGCAGTCCGTCGTCGTCGTCGCCCGTCGCCAGGGCAAGGGAGAGCACAGCGGCCTCGAGATCTCGGACCGGGTGATCCAGGTCTACGACTTCGTAGACGGGAGTTGTGTTCGCGTGCGCGAGTACTACGACCGGAGCGCGGCGCTGAGCGCCGTCCGCGGCGAACGCACCAGTGCAGGCTCCTGAGCTGACAGCTCCCGAGCGCCGACTGGAGCTGGCGCTCCGCTTCTTCACTGTCTTCTTCCTCGCGCAGGCCCTGCTCTATCCCGTCCTCGGCCTCTTCGCCTCCGCTGAGTTCCCCTTCGTCGCCAACTCCTTCGCCAAGGACGGCCTGTTCTGCGTCCTCTGCTTCATCGCGGCCGGCAACGTGCGGCAGAACGGCTGGGCGACCCAGCTGGTCGTCCTCGGTCACGTGCTGATCGTCGGCGCGCTTCTCCTGATGCTGGCGTTCGGCAACCACGACAGCGTCGACCACACCTTTGGCTCACCTCTCGGCACCAGCCTGAGTCCGACGCTGCAGCTGCTGATCTGGGTGGCGGCGGCGGCCGTAGTGGCGGTGGTGCTCGCGCTGCTGCAGCACTCCGCCGTCAAGGGCCGGTACGGCCTCAAGTACCTCTGGCCGCACCAGTTCATCACGGCGATGGCGATGGCCGAGATTCTCGTGATGGGACCGAAGGAGGAACTGACCCCGGAGCAGATCGCGTCCGGGATCGATGACTTCCTCGACTCCCTCACCGCGCGCAACAAGAACGTGGCCGCGCTCGCCTTCACCGCGCTCACGGTCTACCCGCTGCTCCGGCTGCGGCCGCCGTTCGCCCTGATGGCACCCGAGCGCCGCCTCGCCTTCATCGAGCGCTGCTTCTTCACCGACGTCGTGGAGCGTCGCCTACCCACCCCGCTGCGCAAGCTCAGCCAAGCGATCCTGGCCGGCGCTCAGCAGATGGTGATCATCGGCTACTACGGCGATCCGCGCACGGCCGGCTCAACCGGCTATGTCCCGTTCTCGAAGCGGAAGCGCTACGAGAAGGTCATCAAGAGGGTCGGAAAGCTCGCCACCCTCGACGTGAGCGAGCCCAACGAGGTCGACGCCGAGCGCATCACCGCGGACGTCGCGATCGTCGGCAGCGGTGCCGCCGGCTCGGTGCTCGCCTATCGCCTCGCCGAGGCGGGCCGGGAGGTCGTCCTGCTCGAGGGCGGCAAGTACGTCAACCCGCGGGACTTCAGCGAGGACGAGCGCGTGCAGTTCGCGAACCTCCTGTCCGACGGCGGGCTGCAGATGTCGACCGACACCCGCTTCCAGGTGCTGCAGGGGAAATGCGTCGGCGGCAGCACCGTGGTCAACAACGCGGTCTGTTACGACATCCCACCGCACACTCTGCAGCGCTGGAACGACACGGATGGACTCGACGCCGGCATCGACGAGGACCGCTTTCTGAAGTCGTTCGAGCAGCTGCGCGAGTGGCTCCCCGTCTACAGCCAGGAGGACAACAAGTACCTCGAGAAGGGCGGCTCGAAGATGGCCGAGGGCATCAAGGAGCTCGGCCTTGACGGTAAGGGCGGCGTGGTCGACGCCAACATCAAGGACTGCCTCGGCTCCGGCTACTGCAACATCGGCTGTGCCTACGGCAAGAAGCTCTCAGCGCTCGACAACATCCTGCCGCGCGCCCAGCGCGACTTCCCGGGCGCCGTGCGGATCTTCAGCGAGTGCCTCGCGGAGTCGATCCGGACGCGGGGCAAGCGGGCGACCGAGGTGAACTGCACCCTCGCGGACGGCCGCCGGCTCCGGGTGGCCGCCAAGTCGGTCGTCGTCGCGGGCGGGGCGCTGGCCTCGAGCCTGCTGCTCCAGCGCAGCAACATCGGCGGGCAGCGGGCCGGAACCGGCCTCTCCTTCAACGTCGGCGCTCCGCTGACGGCCGACTTCGAGGAGAAGCTCAACTCGTTCGACGGCCTCCAGATCACCCACGGCTACCGCCCCACCGGAGAGGATCAGCTCATCCTGGAGTCCTGGTTCAACCCGGTTGGGACGCAGGCACTGATGATGCCGGGCTGGTTCTCCGACCACTTCCACAACATGCGCCGGTATGCCCACCTGAGCACCATCGGAGTCGTGGTGGGCTCGCAGTCGAACGCCACCATCAAGCCCGGCTTCCGCGGCAGGGGCATGAAGCTCGAATACGAGCCCACAGAGTCTGACCTGAAGCTCCTGCTCAAGGGGACCAAGCTGGCCACCCGGATCCACTTCGCGAGTGGCGCGCTGCGGGTGATGCCGATGACCTTCCGGTCGATCTCATACACCTCACCCGAGCAGGCGGACGAGCTCGACGAGATCGTCAGGGACAACACCGACATCGGGCTCCACACCTCCCATCCCCAGGGAGGCAACGCCGTCAGCCGGGACCCAGCGAAGGGTGTCGTCGACGAGCGCTTTCGGGTGCATGGGACGGAGAACGTCTACGTCTGCGACGCCAGCGTGTTCCCGTCATCGGTGACCGTCAACCCGCAGCTCACGGTCATGGCGATCGCCGACTACGCGGCCCCCGGCATCGAATAGCTTTTCTTCACGGTCATGGCGACGGATCGCATCAACCTGGTCAGGGAAGGATTCGAGGCCTGGAACTCCGAGGACCCGGGGTGGGTGCTGAATCACATGAGCCCCGAGGTCGAATGGGTGGCGCCCGAGCGCGATCCCTTTCCGGGGACCTACAAGGGCATCGAGGGCGTGCAGGAGTTCTGGACCCGCTGGCGGAACGCCGTCGGCCAGCTCAAGTTCGCCCCCGAGGAGGTGATCGACGGGGGTGACCACGTCGTCGTCGTGGCCCACCGCTGGGGTCGCAATGACGTCACCGGGCTACAGATCTCAGACATGATCGCCCAGGTCTTCAGCTTCGACGACGAAGACAAGTGCATCCGGGTCCAGGAGTTCTACGACCGAGGTGCGGCACTGAAGGCCGCCGGGCTGGAGTAACTACCAGCCGCCTCCACCGCCGCCGCCACCGCCCCCTCCGCCGCGGCCGCTGAACCCGCCGCCTCCACCGCTGCTCGAGGACTCGGGTGCAACCTGGGAGGAGAAGCCGGAGCTGAACGAGCCGGCGTTGAAGGTCGATCCAACGTAGGCGCCGCTCAGATACCCATAGGACCATGAGCCGTCAGAGCTCTGCAGCACCGGCTCCGGGATGCGCCCCGATTTGATCATCCGATCGGCAGTCCCGAAGGCGACCCCGTAGATCAGGATCCGCTTCCAGAGCTTCAGCGTCGCCGGGGGGTCATCATCAAGGCGCGGGAAGTCATCGGTCCAGCGCTGGAACGACTCCCACTTGGCCGTGCGCTCCCGGTACTGCAGCGTCAGTCGCTTCAAGCGCCGCGCGGGCGAGAAGGCAACGATCGCGACGCCCACCGCCCCGATCGCCGCCGTCACGAGCCAATGCCCCTCGACGTTGGTCTGGATCAGGCAGATCGCCCCCACCAGGACTCCGCCGATGAGCGCGATCAGCAGGCTGAGCGGGTTGAGGTTCCGGTCCCACTGGAGCTGGCCCTCGTCCGCGGCGTTCAGGGAGCCGGTCATCTTCTCCCAGCGCGCCCGCCAGCTCGCGCTGTGCTCCGGGATCCGGTCCTTCATCTCGCTCATCGGGACCGAGTCGTCCTTGACCAGCTCGTCGAAGAAGTCGAGGGTGTCCTGGTCATATGGTTCGAGCTTCGAGCTCGGCCGCTTCTTTGCCTTCGCGATCGCCAGGTCGAGCTTCTCGTCGTCCGTCGTCGCGTTCTTCGTGTCGTAGTAGCCACGCTCGACCAGGTCGAGGAGCGTCGCAAGCACCGTGTTGGTGGAGTCCTCGCTCTCGTGAGCCAGGCCGTAGGCCAATGCCGGACTCGCGTCGTCAGGGGGCTCGGGGACGTATTTCGGGCTCGAGGTCGGATGCTCGCGCGCGAGCCAGAGCATCGCGGCGAGCAGTAGGAGCAGGAGCGCGGTGATCAGGCCGGCGAGCAGCTCGGCGTGGTGCGCCACGAAGCGCTTGGTCTTGTTCCAGGGCGAGTTGAAGTCGTCGGTCAGGCCCTGCTCCTCCTTGAGGATCGCCGGCAGGCCGTTGCCGCTGTGGACGCCCGCGGCGCTCACGCCCTGGCCATTCGTCCTGGGGATCGTCACCCGCAACTCCACGAACTGATGCGCGGGCACGTTCGAAGCCTCGAGGGTCGCCTCTCCCGCCCCTCGCAGCGTCTTGCCCTCGACGTCCCGAGGATGGCCCCAGACGCGATAGAGCGGGCTGGCGGGATCAAGCGCCGGATTCTTCAGGTTCGCGGTCAGGTGATCGAGGCTGAAGTCCCACTGATCTCCCCAGACCTTCCAGTAGACGTCAATCACGTCGTCGTAGGCGCGGACATGCGCGCGGGCATCGACCCGGTAGATGACGGTGAAGGTGCGCTGTTCGTCGCTGGCGACCGGATGCCAGACGATCCGGACCCCGTTCTGGTCAGGGATGCCGGTGACGCCGAACCTGCCGCGCGCGTCGATGCAGCCATAGGTGGTGCAGCCGCCGGGCCGGTAGTTCTCGTTCCCCTCGCGGACGACGATGCTGTTCGCATCGATCGTCTCGCCCCCGGTCAGGGGAATGTCCCGGTAGGTGGCGTTGTACGAGCCGTCGTAGTCGACTGTCAGGCGCTCCGCGACCACCAGGCTGGCGTCCTTGGCGAGGCGGAGGCTGACGTCGGCATCCGTGACCTTCAGGCTTCTGGCCTGTGCCGCGGCGGGCAGCGCCAATGCCGCAGCCAGCATCGCGATGACGATGAGCAGGCGTACTCGCATCGATCTGCTCAGGACTTCGGCTTCTCGGCCGGCGCGGCCGGCCGATCGTCCCCTGAGAAGCTGACCTCCGGAGTTGCCTCGGCCTCCTTCGGCGCGTCGAAGAACTGGCGCGGCTCGAAGTGGAAGGCATTCGCGACCAGCACCGCCGGGAACTGCTGGATGCCGGTGTTATAGGTCTGGACCGTGTCGTTGTAGACGCGGCGGGTGATCGCGATCTGATCCTCGGTCTCCGAGAGCTGCTGCTGGAGCTGTTGGAAGTTCTCGGTCGCCCGCAGCTGCGGATACTGCTCGGCGACGACCATCAGCTTCCCGACGGCCGCGGTCAGCACATCCTCCGCGGCCGCCTGGGTGCCTGGCGCCTTGGCCGAGACCGCGCCGGTGCGGGCCTTGGTGACCTCCTCGAAGGTCGACTGCTCGTGCTTCGCGTAGCCCTTGACCGACTCGACCAGGTTCGGGATCAGGTCGTGTCGTCGCTGGAGCGCGGTCTCGATCTGAGCCCAGCTGTTATCGACCGCGTTGCGGCGGCCGATCGTCCGGTTGTAGACGAACCAGACGACCACGAGCAGCAGGACGAGGATCCCCACGATGATCAGGACGAGAGTCAAGGCAGCGGAACCGTACCGGACCGCACACCCAGCTAAAATCCGACTACGCAAGTAGGAATAAAGTGACTGAAAGCACTAAACA
>CAWFOA010000014.1:0-285313 GCA_963817275.1 uncultured Solirubrobacterales bacterium
GATCCCTGCCCGATGGCCCCGTCAGCCTGGCGCTGCGCGAGGCGGAGCGAGACATCGAGCTAAGTGCCGGCTCCTCCCGCTTCCACCTGCGCACGCTCCCCGCGGACGACTTCCCGCGATTCCCGGAGACGGAGGGCGAGCCGGTCGAGCTTCCGGCCGCGCCCCTCCGCGACACGATCAACCGCGTCGCTCGCGCGGCCTCGCGGGATGAGGCCCGCCCGGTCCTGACGGGCGTCCTGGTCACCGTGGAAGGCGATGAGATGACCATGGTCGCCACCGACTCGTATCGACTGGCCGTCAAGAAGACAAAGCTCGAGTCCGCCGTGCCGGAGCGGCTCGAGGCGAACGTCCCCGCCCGCGCGCTGCGCGAGCTCGCCAGGCTGATCGAGGCCGGAGGCGAGGACTCGCTGAGCGTCTGGCTGACCCGCAACCAGGCGATCTTCAAGGTCGGGCCGACGTCGCTGAGCTCGAGGTTGATCGATGGTCAGTTCCCGAACCATTCTCAGCTGCTGCCCGAGTCCTACGAGCACGAGGTGAAGCTGCCGAGGGCGGATCTCCTCGAGGTCACCAGGCGGGTGTCGCAGCTCGCCCAGCGCAACGCGGCCCTGCGGCTCTCGTTCTCGGACGGGGAGCTGGTGGTCTCCGCCGAGACGCCGGACCTGGGGGACGCCCGCGAGGCCCTGCCGGCGCCCTACTCCGGGGAGCTGCTCGAGATCGGCTTCAACCCGGAGTTCGTCCGGGACGGGCTGGAGAGCATCGACTCCGACGAGGTGGTGCTGAAGCTGATCTCACCCCTCCGGCCGGGTCTGATCGAGCCGTCAGCGGAGGACGACTTCAGCTACCTGGTGATGCCCATCCGCCTGAACGTGTGA
Source organism: uncultured Solirubrobacterales bacterium (assembly GCA_963817275.1). GTDB lineage: Bacteria > Actinomycetota > Thermoleophilia > Solirubrobacterales > 70-9 > DASUPK01. The sequence continues at coordinate 873 of CAWFOA010000014.1, forward strand.
GCCCGTGGTCGTCGGCGCAGTCGAGTGCCGCGGGTTTCGCAACCTCGTAGAAGCGCGTACCGAGCTGGCCGCGAACGTCGTCGTCGTCCATGGGCCCAATGGCGCCGGCAAGACGAACCTGCTCGAGGCGGTCTACTTCGGGCTGACGGGCCGCTCGTTCAGGACCGGTAACGACCGCGATCTGATCCGGCACGGGGAGGACGGCGCCCGGGTGGAGCTCGAGCTGCCCGACGCCGGCTCTCTACTGGCGGCTCTCGACCGCTCCGGCGAGCGCCGGCACCTGCTCTCGGGGCGGCCCGTCGCAGGAGATCCGGGCGAGCGGCCCCTGGTCAGCGTGTTCCATCCCGACCGCCTGCAGCTGGTCAAGGGCGCGCCGGCTCACCGCCGCGCCCACCTCGATCGCCTCTGCGGCGCGATCTGGCCGGCCCGCGCCGACCTGCGACGGCGTTTCGGTCGGACCCTCGCGCAGCGCAACGCGCTGGTGGCCAGGATCCGCGCCGGCCTTGGCAGTGTCGACTCGCTGCCCTCCTGGGACGAGCGCCTCGCCTCCGAGGCGGAGCCGCTGATCGCCTCGAGGTCCGAGGCCCTCGAGGCCCTGACCGGGCCGTTCGCCGAGCTGGCGAGCAAACTCGGCCTGCCGGACGCCGAGATCTCCTACCGCCCGCGTGCCGCCGGCGATGGGGAGGAGCTGGTCGCCGAGCTCGCCCGCCGCCGCGAGCAGGATCTCGGCCGCGCCTACACCTCCTACGGCCCGCAGCTCGACGAGGTTGAGCTGCGGATCGGGGGCCGGCAGCTCCGCCGCTTCGCGTCGCAGGGGCAACAGCGTCTCGCCCTGCTTGCCCTGCTGTTCGCCGAGCGGGCGGCCCTGCTCGAGGCCGGCCGCAGCGCGCCGCTGATGCTGCTCGATGACGTGATGAGCGAGCTCGACGCCGCCCACCGAGAGCTGCTCGTCTCGCTGCTCGAGGGCGAGGGCCAGTCGTTGATCAGCGCCACTGAGACGGCCCACGTGCCCTCGGCGGGCGCGCTTCGCATCGAGATGAGCGACGGATCGGCGGCGGCGAGGCCCGAGCTGAGGGCGGCCTGATGAGTCGCCGCGCACCCCGCCCCATCGGCGCCGCGCTGCAGAGCGTTCTCTCGGGAGCGGAGCCGGCGACGCTGCTGGCTGCGGTGCAGAGCGCGTGGCCCGGCGCGGTTGGGGAGGCGGTCGCGCGTGAGGCGACCCCCGTATCGGAGCGCGACGGGGTCGTCACGGTCGCCTGCGGCTCGGCGACCTGGGCGCAGGAGCTGGACCTGCTGGGCGGCCAGATCCTCGCTCAGTTGAGGCAGAACCTGCCCGATTGGGCCGCTTTGGAGGCTATTCGCTTCACCGCTTCTGGAGGACCGGGCTAAGTTTGCGTTCGTACGTCATTTGCAGGGCTTTTATGTGCCTTTCGCGCTATTTCCGCTGCTTTCGACTGGTAAACTATGTGTACTTGTATGAGGCCCCGACCCTCTTGTCCGCGAGGACTTTCCGAGCCGGGTCACGAAGGTCGAGGCATCCCCTGATGGAACTGAAAGGAAGCTGAGTGGCGAAGACCTCCCAGCGCGGAGGAGCGAGCAAGAAGGGCTCCTCCCGCACGAATGGTGCCTCCAAGAGCACCGCAACCAAGACCAAGAGCGCAGCGAAGGCCCGCTCGAAGGGCTCCTCCTACGGCGCCAAGGACATCACCGTCCTCGAGGGCCTCGAGGCCGTTCGCAAGCGCCCGGGCATGTACATCGGCTCGACCGGCCCCCGCGGATTGCACCACCTCGTCTACGAGGTCGTGGACAACTCCGTCGACGAGGCGATCGCCGGCCACGCCAAGCGGGTCACGGTGACCCTGCATCCCGACAACAGCTGCACGGTGACCGATGACGGCCGCGGGATCCCGGTCGAGAAGATGAAGAAGGCCAAGAACAAGCCCGCGGCCGAGGTCGTGCTGACGACCCTGCACGCCGGCGGCAAGTTCGGCGACGGCGGGGGTTACAAGGTGTCCGGTGGCCTGCACGGTGTCGGCATCTCGGTCGTCAACGCTCTCTCCGAGAAGCTCGACCTCGAGATCTGGAGGGATGGGGCCGTCTGGACCCAGACCTACTCGCGAGGCAAGCCGATCGCCAAGTTCAAGAAGGGCAGGGCGGTGAAGAGCACAGGCACGACGATCACCTTCTGGCCCGACCCCGAGATCTTCGAGGACATCGAGTTCGACTTCGACATCCTCTCCGAGCGGCTGCGCGAGACGGCCTTCCTCACCCGCGGCCTGCGGGTCGAGCTGGTCGACGAGCGCGGCGAGGGTCGCAAGATCGAGTTCCAGTACAAGGGCGGCATCGCGGACTTCGTCAGGCACCTGAACGAGACGAAGGACCCGCTGCACCGGAAGATCATCTACTTCGAGGGCGAGACCAAGGACGGCCAGGTCGAGGTCGCCCTCCAGTGGAACTCCTCCTATCAGGAGTCCACCTTCAGCTTCGCCAACAACATCAACACCCATGAGGGCGGCACCCATCTCTCCGGTTTCCGCTCGGCGCTGACCAGGACGCTCAATGCGATCGCCCGGAAGCGCAACCTCATCAAGGAAAAGGACGAGAACCTCTCCGGCGAGGATGTACGCGAGGGCCTGACCGCGGTGGTCTCGGTGAAGCTCGCCGACCCGCAGTTCGAGGGACAGACCAAGGGCAAGCTCGGCAACCCGCCGATCGAGGGCCTGGTCAAGGAGGTCGTCAACCGTCAGCTCGGCGACTTCCTCGAGGAGCACCCGGCCGACGCCCGCAGGATCCTGACCAAGGCGGTCGACGCCGCCCGGGCCCGCGACGCGGCGCGCAAGGCGCGCGACCTGACGCGCCGCAAGTCGGCGCTGGAGAACTCGATGCTGCCGGGCAAGCTCGCCGACTGCTCGGTGAAGGACCCGGCGCTCGCCGAGCTCTTCATCGTCGAGGGCGACTCGGCCGGCGGCTCGGCCAAGCAGGGCCGCGACCGGAACACCCAGGCGGTGCTGCCGCTGCGCGGCAAGATCATCAACGTCGAGAAGAGCCGGATCGACAAGGTCCTCTCCAACAACGAGATCCAGGCCCTGATCACCGCGATCGGCACCGGAGTCCAGGACGAGTTCAAGGTCGAGGACCTCCGGTACCACAAGGTCGTGCTGATGACCGACGCCGACGTCGACGGCGCCCACATCCGGACGCTGGTGCTCACCTTCCTCTATCGCCAGATGAAGGAGCTGATCGACGGCGGCTTCGTCTACATCGCCAAGCCGCCGCTCTACAAGGTGAAGAACGGCTCGAGCGAGATCTACGTCGAGCGGGAGGGCGAGCTCGAGGAGCTGCTGCTCGCCGACAAGCTCGAGGAGTTCGAGATCAAGGACTCCAAGACCGCGAACGCCAAGCCCAAGAAGCTCACCAGGCGCCGCTGGCAGGACTTCAATCGCCACTTCAAGGCGGTCGAGGGCTGGTCCTCGACGCTGCGCGCCGAGTTCGGCCACGAGACGATCGACTTCATCTCGGATGCCCAGCTGGTCGGCTCCGGCGCCAAGACGATGGCGGCCGCCGCCAAGCTGTTCAAGGCGAGGGACCCCAAGGACGCTCCCTACGAGACCAAGCTGCTCGACCAGAAGACGACCGGCCTCGTCGTCAAGGGGACGCACCGTCGCAGCGGCCTGGCGCGGGAGCACAAGCTCCCCAAGGCCCTGTTCGAGTCCCAGCCCTACAAGGAGCTGGTTGACGCCTACTCCAAGGTGGTCAGCGTGATGGGCCAGCCGCCCTTCACCATCACCCTCGGCGAGCGGGAGGCCGAGGCGGAGAGCTTCTCGGAGCTCCGCCGAGAGGTCCTCGAGCTCGCTCGCCATGGCGTCACGCTGTCGCGCTTCAAGGGTCTCGGCGAGATGAACGCCGAGCAGCTCCGCGAGACGACGATGGATCCCGAGAGCAGGACGCTGCAGCAGGTCTCGATCGACGAGGCCGCCGCCAGCGGGCTCGAGCAGACCTTCTCCGATCTGATGGGCGACAAGGTCGAGCCCCGCAAGGAGTTCATCGAGCGCCATGCCCGCGACGTCCGCTTCCTGGACGTCTAGGGGGGCGATGAGCGATGGCTGACGGAGATCAGAACACCTTGGACGCGGCACTGCACGGCAAGATCGAGGAGCGCGAGCTCGAGAAGGAGATGCGCTCCTCGTACCTCGATTACGCGATGAGCGTGATCGTCGGGCGCGCGCTGCCCGACGTACGCGACGGTCTCAAGCCGGTGCACCGGCGCGTCCTCTACGCGATGCACGACCTCGGGCTGCAGCCCAACCGGGCGTACCGGAAGTGCGCGTTCATCGTCGGCGAGGTGATGGGCAAGTACCACCCGCACGGCGACTCGGCGATCTACGAGACGCTGGTTCGGATGGCGCAGGACTTCGCCCTGCGCTACCCGCTGGTCGACGGGCAGGGCAACTTCGGCTCTATCGACGATGACCCGCCGGCCGCCATGCGGTACACCGAGGCGCGCCTCGGGCCGCTGGCCACGGAGATGCTCCGCGACATCGACGCGGACACCGTCGACTTCGGCCCGAACTACGACGAGTCGACGCGCGAGCCGGTCCTGCTTCCGGCCCGCTTCCCGAACCTGCTGGTCAACGGGGCCACCGGGATCGCGGTCGGCATGGCCACCAACATTCCGCCGCACAACCTGCGCGAGGTGATCGGTGCCGTAAACGCGTACATCGACGACCCGGAGATCGACATGAAGGGCCTGATGAAGCACGTCAAGGGCCCCGACTTCCCGGGCGGCGGCACGATCATGGGCACGCAGGGGATCCGCGACGCCTATCGCTCCGGCCGCGGCTCGGTCAAGGTCCGCGCCAAGGCGCACGTCGAGCCGCTCAAGGGCGGCAAGGAGGCGATCATCGTCACCGAGCTCCCCTTCATGGTCAAGAAGGGAGGGGAGGGCGGCCTGATCGCCAAGATCGCCGACCTGGTCCGCGACAAGAAGGTCACCGGGATCTCGGATCTGCGCGACGAGTCGGACCGCAACGGGATGCGCCTGGTGATCGAGCTGAAGCGCGGCGGCGACCCCGCCCAGGTGGTGCTCAACCAGCTCTACAAGCGGACCGCCATGCAACAGGCGTTCGGAATCAACATGGTCGCGCTCGTCGACGGTGTGCCGAAGACCCTCAGCCTGCGCGAGCTGGTCGAGGAGTACGTCGGCCACCAGAGGGAGGTCATCACCCGGCGGACCCAGCACCAGCTGGCCCGGGCCGAGGCGCGCGCACACATCCTCGAGGGACTGCTGATCGCCCTCAAGAATCTCGACGCGGTGATCAAGCTGATCCGGGGCTCCAAGGACCCGGACACGGCGCGCGACGCCCTGATCAAGCGCTTCAAGCTCAGCCGCGCGCAGGCGCAGGCGATCCTGGACATGCGGCTGCAGCGCCTCACCGCGCTCGAGGCCGGCAAGATCAGGGAGGAGCACAAGGAGCTCACCAAGCTGATCAAGGAGCTCAGGGCGATTCTGGCCGACGAGAAGAGGGTCCTCGGCCTGGTCAAGACCGAGCTCAAGGAGGTCGGCGAGCGCTACGGCGACGAGCGCCGCACGCAGATCACCGCCTCCGAGGGCGAGCTCGACATCGAGGACGTGATCGCCGACCAGCAGATGGTCGTCTCGATCACCGCCTCCGGCTACGCCAAGCGGACTCCGCTGGCCACCTACCGCCAGCAGCGCCGCGGTGGCCGGGGTGTGATGGGGATGAACATGAAGGAGGGCGACTACATCGAGCACCTGCACGTCTGCTCGACGCACGACTACCTCCTCTTCTTCACCAACCAGGGGAAGGTCTACCGGCTCAAGGTGTACGAGCTGCCCGAGGGCAGCCGCGCCTCGCGTGGGCGCGCGCTGGTCAACGTGCTGCCGCTCAAGGAGAAGGAGAAGGTGATGTCGGTGATCCCGACCCGGGACTTCTCCGAGGGCAAGTACCTCGTCTTCGCGACCGCCCAGGGAATGGTCAAGAAGACGCCCTTCAAGGACTACGACACCCCGATTCGCGCCGATGGCATCATCGCGATCAACATCCGCAAGGGCGACGAGCTGGTCCGGGTGCGGATGAGCTCCGGCAAGGATGACCTCGTCATGGTCTCCAAGTCCGGCCACGCAATCCGGTTCAACGAGAAGCTCGCGCGCCCGATGGGGCGCGGCACCGCCGGCGTCAAGGGGATGAACGTCTCCGACAAGGGCAACGAGGTCCTCTCGCTGGACGTGGTCAGCTCCCAGGACAAGCAGGGCGAGCTGCTCGTCGTCACCGAGAACGGCTACGGCAAGCGCACCTCGATCTCCGAGTACCCGATCAAGGGCCGCGGCGGCAAGGGAGTGCTGACCGCGAAGCTGACGGCGAAGAAGGGCGGCCTCGCCGGCGCCCGGGTCGTCCGGGAGGGCCAGGAGCTGATCTTCATCTCTCAGACCGGCATGGTGCAGCGGAACGCCGTGTCCGGCATTTCGCGGATGGGTCGCCCGACACAGGGTGTCCGGGTGATGAACCTGAAGAAGGGCGACCGCGTCAGCGCCGTCGCGCTGGTGATGGAGTCCGCCGAGACCAACGGGAATGGCGCCTCGGCGACGGCGGCCTCGGTCGAGGAGGAGGCGGCGACCCTGTCGGACGTTGCCGAGGAGGCCGCTGCCGCGGAGGCCGCCGGTAACGGCAAGGCGACGGTGACGAAGGCCAAGCCGAAGCGCTCCTCGGGTTCATCGGCAAAGGCGCCCGCCAAGAAGGCAAAGGCGAAGCCGGCCGCCAAGCCGAAGAAGGCGAGCGCGAAACCGAAGAGCAAGGCGCCCGCCGCCAAGCCAAAACCGGCTCCGAAGAAGCGGAGCTCGTCGGCCGGCGCCCCGGCCGCGAAGCCGAAGACGGCGAAGCCCAAGGTGAAGCCGAAGCACACCGCGACGGCCAAGCAGCGGGCCGAGTCAGCGGCGAAGAAGCGCAAGAAGTAAACGCCTTGTTTAGAGGCCGTATCTAGAGGCTAGGCAGTCAGCAGATACGGCTCCCACGCCGCGGGCGTCCGCGGCGCGGCAATCCTGATGAAGACGGTGGGCCCGGGCGGCCGGGGGTTGCGCTTGGGGTGCATCCGGATCTCATGCGGAAGGCGGTTGCCCTTCTTGCGGTTGCAGGGCGCACAGGACGCGACGATGTTCTCCCAGACGGATTCACCTCCTCGGCTGCGCGGAATGACGTGATCCACGGTGAGGCTCGGCCGGTCCGATCCGCAGTACTGGCAGGTCCAGCCGTCGCGGGCCAGGACGGCCTTTCGTGTGATCCGGCGGCGGTGGATGTCTCGGGGGACGCGCACGAAGCTGACCAGGCGGATGACCTCCGGGCAGTCGATGCGCATCGTCTCCGAGCGGAGCACGTGGTCGCCGCGCTCGAGCATCTCGGCCTTGTCCTTGAGGAGCAGGACCAGCGCTCGCCGGACGGTGCAGACGTTCAGTGGCTCGTAGCTGGCGTTCAGGACCAGTACCCGCCCCCGGGTCAGGCGGCGGGCGGCGGCTACCGCTACCTCGCCGTCGGCCTCCCCATCCGGGCTGGCCTCATGGCCGTTCAGATGGGCGGCCACATGGCCGTTGGATACCGCGACCTCTGCGGTGGCCCCGTTGCCCATGTCGCGGCGATTGTAGAGGAGCGAATACTCGGCCTAGCCGGGGACGCCGGGTGAGGCCGCGATCGGCCAGCTGCCGAGCACCCGCACGGATTCCGCCTTCGAGCGAAGGGCCTCGATAGCCGGTGCCAGGGGTTCCTCCTCGGCGACTCCTTCGACGTCGAGGAAGAACTGGTAGCGGCCAAGGCCCCGCCGCAAGGGCCTCGACTCGATTCTGGTCAGGTTGACGGAGCGCTCCGAGAAGACCTGGAGCGCGTCCACCAGCGCGCCGGGGTGATCCTCGCCGAGCTCCGAGAAGACGAGCGAGGTGCGCCACGGACCGGAGCCGGAGGGCGTCGTTCCCTCCGGAGCGACCCAGACGAAGCGGGTGATGTTGTCGGGCTCGTCCTCGACGCCGTGTCGGAGCACGGCCGCGCCGTAGAGGCGGGCGGCCGACTCAGCTCCGAGGGCGGCCCAGGGCTCGCTCGACTCGGCGACCGTCCGCACGGCCTCGGCCGTGCTCGGGGCCGCTCGCACCTCGGCCTGCGGGAGGTTCTCCCGGATGAAGCGTGCGCACTGCGCGCTCGGCTGCGGGTGGGAGATCACCACCTCGATCCGCTCCAGCGGAATGTCGTCACGTGCGATCAGGCAGTGCCGGATGGGGAGGTCGTATTCGCCCACCAGGGTCACCCCGTCGGCGTCGAAGGCGAGAGTGTCGAGGGTGGCGGTGACCGCACCCTCGATCGAGTTCTCGAACGGGACCAGCGCGCGGTCGGCCTCTCCCTCGCGGACCGCGAGGATCGCGTCGTAGACCGATGCCGAGGGGGCCGGCTCGACCTCCTCATCCCCGATGGCGGCCCGGAGGGCGTCCTCGCTGAAGGTTCCCCTCGGGCCCAGGTAGGCGATCCGCACTAGGAGCCGAACACGACCGTATAGGTGGCCGTGTTGTTGTCCGTCAGCTGCTCGCCGGGGACGGGCGAGACGACCACCTGGACGGTCGTGTCGCTCCCCGGAGTCGGCTTGCTGGTCAGCGGGATCTTCACGGTTCCCGCCTGGCCGGCGCTGAGGGACTGGAGCGTCCCGTTCAGGGAGGTGCCGCCGAGGGTGACGCTGACGCTGATCCCGGTCTCGTCGCTGTCCCCCGAGTTGGTCACCCCGATGTCGATTTCCTGCGCGTCGCTCGGCACGTTCGTCGTGCTGTCCGGGCTCAGTTGCGTGTCACCGATCGTCGTCGAGTCCAGCTGCAGGCCGTGGGTGCCACCGGTGGTCGCGGTCTGGCCGGTGATCGCGTTCAGCTTCGTGACCAGGGTCGCCTGATTGAGGAAGTCGGTCGCGTTTGCCGGCATGAACTTGCCCGGCGGCAGTGGCTGCGCGTCCACGCCCTCGTCGTTGAGGACCTTGGTGATCTCCGGCGCACCGAGCTGGGTCCAGAGGATGTCGCTGGCGTAGAGCGACCCCATCGCGTTGCTGATCGACCCAATCGCGTTGGTGGTCTGGGTCCGCGCCGCCGCCTGTGTGACGTTTGAGGCGATCGCGTTGAGCGCCTTCTCGCGCAGCGTCAGGGACTGCTCGACGGCACTCTGGGCGTCGTGCATCTGGCCAGGGGTGCTGAGACTGTCGGCGCGGTCGAGCAGGCTCGTGGCCGCGTCGCGCTGGGCAAAGATCTGGTTCCTGACGTCGATCGGGCCCGATGCGCTCGGGCTGTTGAGGAGGTCGAAGAAGTCCTTGCCGCTCTGCTCGGACTGCTGCATGATCGTCGCGATGTTCGAGTCGTAGTTGCGCAGCGCGCGATCGGAGCGAGCCTCGAGGCAGCCGCGGAACGCGATCACGATCAGGATCAGGAAGGCGACGCCGACGCCGACGCCGATCAGGCGTCGAACGAGGTACTGCTGGCGTCGCCGCTGGGGCCCCCCGACCCTCCGCCTTGGTCGATCCGGCTCTTCGGCGACGACCGAGTCGTCTTGTTCCTCATCGAGGAATGCCAAACCGGGCCAGAGTATGAACGTCCCGGGGGCGTTAACGCCGTGTGACCTCCAACCTGTGGCGACGGGCCCGCAGGAAGAGGCAGTCAGGTACCGAACTAGGACGGGCCATGGTCGGCGAGCGAATCCTGGGCAGATTCCGGATAGAGGGCCGGATTGGAAGCGGGGGCTTCGGCACCGTCTATCGCGCTTGGGACGAGCGGCTGCAGAGGCCGGTCGCTGTCAAGGTGATCGACCGCGAGCATGGTGCCCCCCGGGTGACCCGTGAGGCCCAGGCTGTGGCCCGCCTCGCTCACAGGAACATCGCGACGCTCTATGAGCTGTCCACGGACGGGGAGAGGGCATTCCTCGTCTCCGAGCTGATCGAGGGCGAGACCCTGCGCGCGCTCGGGCGCCGCGGAGAGCTGACGGACCGGCTCGTCGCGCACGTCGGGGCGGGCTCGGCGGCCGCGCTGACTCACGCCCACCGTGCCGGCGTCGTCCACCGCGACGTCAAGCCGGAGAACATCCTTGTGGGGTCCGGGGACGAGGCGAAGCTCGTCGACTTCGGCATCGCTCGCATTGCCGGAGAGCGCACGCTTACCCAGACGGGAGCGGTGGTCGGGACGCTCGCCTACATGGCCCCAGAGCAGGCGGACGGGCTCCGTCCCGGGCCGTCCGCCGACGTCTACTCGCTCGCCCTGACGCTGTATGAGTGCCTCTGTGGCGAGCATCCGCTGATCCGGGAGGGACCGGCGGCCACCGCCCGGGCCATCGGAGAGCCCATCGCCCCCCTTTCAGCGGTCCGCCCGGAGCTGCCCGAGGCGATGACCGAGGTGATCGACGCCTCGCTCGATCCGGACCCAGAGCTTCGGCCGCTCGCCTCGGAGCTCGAGGCGGCTCTCCACGCTCATGTGAACGAGCTAGACGGCGAGCTGCTGCCCGCGATCGAGGGCCCCGATGGCGAGCCCGCCATGCCCCGACGCCGGCTCCCGGCGTTTACGCGGGCCCTCCCCGGCGTCGGAGTTGCCTCCCTCGGGCTGGCCGCGCTGATCGCGACCGGCGCCCCGCTGCCGATTGCCCTCGCCGCGCTGGTCCCCGGAGTGCTCGCGCTCGGCCGCCCGCGCCCTGCGTTCGCCATCCAGCTGGCCCTCGTCCTGCTCTGGGTGACGATCGGCGCCGGCGAGCCGGGGGTGGCCGCCCTGATCGCGGTGCTGAGCGCTCCTCTGCTTCTGCCCCTGATCGACCCCGAGGCGATTCCGCTGCCCGGGGCTGCCCCGCTGCTCGGCCTGCTCGGTCTCGGGCCCGTCTATCCGGCGCTCGCGGGCCTCACCCGGGGCGCCGCGAGCCGCGCGCTGCTCGGCGGGATCGGATACCTCTGGATCGCGGCGTGGGAGGAGCTCGCCCACCGCACGCTGCTGCTCGGGCCCGTGGCGGACCCGCCCGCCCACTGGAAGGGGTCCGCGAGCACGGCGGTCACCGACGTCCTGGTGCCCCTGTTCGATGGGTCGGTGTTGGCGGCGACCGGCATCTTCGCCGCTGCCGCGCTGGTGCTTCCTGTGCTCGTGAGGGGCCGGACGCCCCTGCTCGACGCCCTGGGCGCGCTGATCTGGGCCGCCGGCCTGATCACGACGCTACGGCTCGTTGCGGGGAGCACGAGTCCTCCGGGCCTCCTCCTCGGTGCTCTGCTGGCCGCCGTGGTCGCCGCCGTGCTCTCCCGCAGAATGGGGCCGCCTACGCACTACACGACCGGGCCGGTCGACGATGCTCGACCCGATGCTCTCGCGTAGCGTGGGGCACTAGCATTTCGCAGCGGCTCCGCCAGGGCCGCCGGCCACACCACCGATCCTAGGAGTCTGCGATCAGCGTTCTGCGCAACCTGGAAGCTCGCATTGAGGGCCTCGTCGAGGGCGTGTTCAGCCGTGCCTTCAGCTCCGGCGTGCAGCCCGTCGAGATTGCGCGCAAGCTCGCCAAGGAGATGGACGCTCACAAGACGGCTTCGGTCCAGCGCGTCTACGTGCCCAACGAATACACGGTCTGGCTCTGCCCGGACGACTACGAGCGCTTCAAGGACTACGAGTCATCCCTCGCCCAGGAGCTGAGCGGTCACCTGCTCGAGCACGCGCGTCACCACGACTACGACCTGCTCACCCGGCCCGTGGTGAACCTGGATCAGGACGAGCGGTTGCGACTCGGGGAGTTCGGTATCCAGACGCGGCTTGTGCGGCCGCCTCAGCGTCAGGGCGCGGAGCCGACGCAGGGTGAGCACGGCCACACGATGGTCTACTCGGCGACCCAGGCGCAGAAGGCGAAGTCCAAGCGGCGCCCCGATGCGGCCTACTCCGAGACCCGCGCGATCGTCTCCGTGGACGACCGTCGCTACGTCCTGGACGGGCCGACGGCCACGCTGGGGCGCTCCAAGGATTGCGACTGCATCATCGACGACCCCAATATCTCCCGTCGCCACGCGGAGCTGCGGCGCTCGAGCGTGGGGGACTGGCAGATCGTCGACCTGAACTCGACCAACGGAATCAAGGTCAACGGCCGCCGTGTCGCCAACGCCCGTCTGTCGCCGGGCGATGAGATCACCCTCGGAACCAAGGTCTTCGCCTTCGACATCGAGCAGTGAACGATCTCGAGCCGCTAGCGGTAGCGCTCAAGTTCGGCTTTCTGGCCGTGCTGTACCTGTTCCTGCTCTGGGTCACCCGCATGGCGCTGCGGGACCTGCGGGGCACCGCCTCACCGGGCTACGAGACCGGCTACCACGAGGTGCTCGGCGGCGGGCAGGAGGCCACGGATGCGTTCCTCGTCGTCCAGGAAGGTGGTGGGCTGACCAAGGGCGATCACTTCGACCTCTTTGGCGGGGTCTCCCTGGGGCGCTCCGCCGATGCCGACATCAGGCTGGATGACCGCTACGCCTCCGGTTTCCACGCCCGTGTGTTCAATCGCTCGGGGGTATACGTCGTCGAGGACCTCAATTCGACCAATGGCACCCTGCTCAATTCGCGCGAACTGCACGGTGAGGCGGAGCTGAGCTCCGGCGACGTGATCCGAATCGGGGACACTGAGTTTCGCTTCGAGGTCTCCTGATGCTGACCGTCGCCGAGGAAGCTCACAAGACAGATACCGGCCGCCAGCGCCAGGCCAACGAGGACTCGTATTTTTCCCGCGCGCCGCTGTTCGCGGTCGCGGACGGGATGGGCGGGGCCCAGGCCGGCGAGGTCGCCTCGCGAATCGCCGCGAGCGCTTTCGAGCGCCGCCAGCGCCTCAGCCGCGCGGAGCCTGCGGAGGGGCAGCTCGAGGAGATCGCCCAGACGGCCAACCGCGAGATCCACCAGCTCGCCCAAGAGGACTCCTCGCGGGCGGGCATGGGCACGACCCTGACCGCGGCGATGGTCCGCAACGACGAGGTGTCCTTCGGGCACGTCGGCGACAGCCGCGCCTACGTGCTGCGCGACGGGAAGCTCAAGCGGCTGACCAAGGACCACTCGCTGGTGGAGGAGCTCCGCCGTCAGGGGCGGCTCACCGAGGAGCAGGCGGAGGAGCATCCGCAGCGGTCGATCATCACCCGCGCCCTCGGGCCTGAGCCGAGTGTGAACGTCGACACCATGACCTTTCCGGCCCGCGACGGCGACGTCTTCCTGCTCTGCAGCGACGGCCTCACCACGATGGTCTCGGACGACGACATCCGCCGGATCCTGATCGAGTCGAGGAGCCTGCGGAGCGCCGTCAACAGGCTCGTTGAGGCCGCCAACCGCGGTGGCGGGCGAGACAACATCACCGCCGTCGCGTTCCGTCTCGCGGATGCCGAGGCGAAGGAGGGGGAGGAGAGCGCCACGCTCATCTCCCGGACCGCGGAGCAGGCTGGCATGACCGGCGAGCGGATGCGGGCCGCCGGCGATCGGCTCCGCGGCCGGGGCCCGATGCCGGCGCCCCCGCGCAGGCGCCGGATCCTGGGCTGGGTGGTCGCGGGGCTCGCGGCGGTCGTCGTGTTCGGCGGCGGCTTCCTCGTCGCCCGCTCGGTCTACTTCCTCGGCACCGACAACCAGGGCGACGTCGCGCTCTACCGGGGCCTGCCTTACCAGCTGCCGCTCGGGATCAGTCTCTACTCGAAGCAGTACTCGATCCCGGTACAGGAGGGCACCCTCTCCGAGGAGCGCCAGAAGGCGGTCACCGGCCACACACTGCGAGGCAAGGGAGACGCGACGGACCTCGTCGACGACATCAAGCTGAGGCCGACCGAGGGTCTGCCGCCACAGCCGCCGCCGCCCGCGCCCAAGAAGAAGAACTCCGGGGCCAACTCCAAGGGCCAGCAGGCAAAGAAGACTTGAGCGCCCGCACCCGCGAGCTCTTCGCACTGATCCCGGTCGCGCTCCTGGTTACGGCCGGGTTCACGGCCGTGCTGATCACGAATTCGGACAAGCTCGGCAACCTGAGCGTGTTCTACGGCGCGTACTTCCTCGCCGTGTGCGTCGTCACGCACATCGTCATCCGGATCCGGCTGCCCGACGCCGATCCGTTCCTGTTCCCGCTGGTGGCGCTGCTGGCCGCGTTCGGCCTGGTGATGCTCTATCGCCTCGACGAGGGCCTGGCCCGCGATCAGGCCAACTGGTTCGTCCTCGGCCTCGTCCTCTTCTCGGCGACGATCATCTTCCTGCGCGACTACGAGGCCCTGGAGCGCTACCGGTATCTGATCGCGCTCGTCGGGATCGTCCTGCTGATCCTGCCGCGGTTCCTCGGCCACGCGACGAACGACGCGTATCTCGCCATCAACCTGGGCCCGGTCACCTTCCAGCCCACCGAGCTGGCCAAGATCTGCATCGTCGTCTTCCTCGCCAGCTACCTCAACGAGCGCCGCGAGGTGCTCGTGATCGGGGCGCGGCGGTTCATGGGCCTGGTGCTGCCGCCCCTCAAGCACCTGGGGCCGCTGCTGGTCGTCTGGGGGGCGGCGATGGTCCTCCTGGTCTTCATTCGCGACCTGGGGAGCTCGGTGATGTTCTTCGGCGCCTTCCTGGCGTTGATCTACGTCGCGACTGCCCGGATCTCGTTCGTGATCATCGGCCTGCTGATGTTCGTGCTCGGGGCCTGGTTCTTCGCCCACACGGCCGCGCACATCCAGCAGCGCTTCGACATCTGGCTCGACCCGTTCCATGACCCGAGCGGCAGCGGCTACCAGCTCTCGCAGTCCATCTTCGCCCAGGCGGACGGCGGGCTCTTCGGACGCGGGCTGGGGGAGTCGCTGGTCCAGCTGCCGGCCTGTCACGGGGACTTCCCGGACAAGTGCGCGATCCTGCCGGCCCCCCACACCGACTTCATCTACGCGGTGATCGTCGATGAGCTCGGGCTCTTCGGCGGCGCCGCGGTGGTCCTGATCTACGCGCTGATCGCCGAGCGCGGCTTCAAGACGGCGATCCTGGCCGAGGACGGCTTCTCGAAGCTGCTGGCGACCGGCCTGACGACGATCCTCGCCCTGCAGGCGTTCGTGATCATCGGCGGCGTCACCAGGGTGATCCCGCTGACGGGCGTGACGCTTCCCTTCATCAGCTACGGGGGAAGCTCCATCGTCGCGAACTTCATCCTCTTAGCCCTGCTCCTGATGGTCTCCGACAAGGCTCGCCGGCGAGTCCGGCTGCAGGCCGAAGCGGGGGCGGCGGAGTGAACCGGCAGATCGTCAAGATCTTCGGGCTGATCCTGGTGCTCTACGCGCTGCTCTTCGGCTTCACCTCGTACTGGTCGGTCTTCGACTCGAGCTCGTTGAAGGCGAACACGGCCAACCGCAGGCCGCTGCTGGAGGAGCAGAAGATCAAGCGCGGCGACATCCTCGCCGACGACGGGACCGTCATCGCCCATTCGAGGCAGGTCGGCAAGGGCAACAACAAGATCTACGTGCGCCACTACCCGCTCGGCTCCCTGTTCGGCAACCCGATCGGCTACAGCTTCGTCGACCGCGGCCGGGTCGGCTTCGAGCTCTCCCACAACGACGAGCTGGTCGGGAACAAGACCGAGTTCCTCTCCGTCCTGGACGAGCTCCAGGGCCATGCCCAGGAGGGCGACAAGGTGCAGTCCGCGCTCAACCCGGATGCTCAGAGGGCGGCGGTCGACGGGCTGGCCGGTCGCAGGGGATCGGTGGTGGCGATGGTTCCCTCGACAGGCGAGATCAAGGCGATGGTGAGCATCCCCGAGTACGACCCGAATTCCGTTGAGAACTCGAACACCTTCAAGAGGCTCAACTCCGAGACCAGCGCACCGCTCTTCAACCGGGCGACGCAGGCCGGATACCCACCCGGGTCGACCATGAAGGTGGTGACGGCGACCGCCGCCCTCGACAGCGGCAAGTTCACCCCTGACTCCGTGCTCAGCGGGCGATCTCCGATCGCGATTGAGGGTGTGCCGCTCTCGAACTCGGGCGGCGAGCAGTTCGGCGACATCCCGATGACCACCGCCCTGACCAACTCCGTCAACACCTGGTGGGCTCAGGCGGGGGAGAAGATCGGCAACGACACGATGTTCAAGTACATGGATCGCTACGGCTTCAATGCCAAGCCCCGGCTCGACTATCCCGGCTTTCAGCTCGCTGCGAGCGGGGTCTACGACGGCAACAAGCTGCTCGGCCCCAACGACACGATCGACATCGGGCGCGTCGCGATCGGCCAGGAGCGGCTCAGAGTCACGCCGCTGCAGATGGCGGAGGTGGCGGCGACCGTCGCCAACAAGGGCGAGCTGATGGAGCCGCGGCTCTGGTCCAAGGTGATCGACCCCGATGGGCGGGAGACGAAGCTCGATCCCGCCCACCAGAGCCGGGTGATGAGCGAGGACACGGCCGCTGAGCTCAACGACATGATGCAGGACGTCGTCTCCGAGGGAACCGGGACGGCGGGAGCGGTCTCAGGCATCGACGTGGCGGGCAAGACCGGGACCGCGGAGATCTCGCCCGGTGTCAACGACGCCTGGTTCATCGGCTTCGCCCCGGCGAATGACCCGCAGATCGCGATCGCTTGCATCGTCGAGCACACCAGCGGCTTCGGGGGGCCCACCTGCGGTCCGATCTTCAAGGCGGTCGCCGAGAGCCTGCTCGGGGGTGCCGCCTGATGGCCAATCCGCGCAACGGCACGATGGTCGACGAGCGCTACCGCCTCGATCGAAAGATCGGCTCGGGCGGGATGGCGGACGTCTGGCTCGCGGAGGACACCGAGCTCGACCGCAACGTGGCGATCAAGATCCTGCACGACCGCTTCGCGCAGGACAAGGAGTTCGTCCAGCGCTTCCAGCGAGAGGCGCAGTCGGCGGCCGGGCTCCAGCATCCGAACGTGGTCGGGATCTTCGACCGCGGCGTCTTCCGCGACACCTACTTCATCGCCATGGAGTACGTCGACGGCCCCTCGCTGAAGGACCTGGTCAAGGGCGGGATGGGGACCAAGGACGCGATCGACTTCACCCGGCAGATCCTCAATGCCGCCCGCTTCGCCCACCGCAAGGGGATCATCCACCGCGACCTGAAGCCGCAGAACGTCCTGATCGACGACGAGGGCCGCGCCCGTGTCGCCGACTTCGGGATCGCCCGGGGCGGTGAGAACTCCGACATCACCGCCACCGGCTCCGTGATGGGGACGGCGCAGTACCTCTCTCCGGAGCAGGCGCAGGGCAAGCCGACGACGCCGCGCTCGGACATCTACTCGATCGGGGTGATCCTCTACGAGGCCCTGACGGGACGGGTCCCGTTCGAGGGCGACAGCGCCGTCGCCGTCGCCCTCAAGCAGGTCTCCGAGGCGCCGCGCCGGCCCAGCGCGATCAACCCGAACATCCCGCCGGCCCTCGATGCGGTCGTGATGCGGGCCCTCGCCAAGGACCCCGACGCCCGCTTCAAGGATGCGGACGCCTTCCTGCGCGCCCTCGACGCCGCCGAGCGGGCGCCCGACAAGCCCCGCCCGGAGGACACGGCCGCATTTGCCGCGGTCTCTCCGGAGGGCGAGACGGATATTCCAGGCGATGAGGATGAGGACTACGAGGACTACGAGCGGGAGCGGAGCCGTCGCTGGCGCTGGTTCGTCGTCGCCGTGCTCGCCTGCGGCGTGGCGGCGCTCGTCGCCTACGCGCTCACCCGGCCCTCGCACGTCGCGATTCCCGACGTGATCGGGCAGACCTCGGGCCAGGCAAGCCAGATCCTTGACTCCAAGGGCTTCAAGGTCGCCATCAAGGCCGTTCCCAGTGGGGCGCCGAGGGACCAGGTCGTCGAGCAGGACCCGATCCCGACGGACCGCGGGAGGCGGCAAGGCGGAGGAGGGCTCCACGGTCACACTCAGCGTCAGCTCCGGACCGGCGATCGTGGCGGTGCCGGTGGTCGCCAACCTGAATCAGGCAGATGCGACAAAACGCCTGGAAAACGTGGGGTTCAAGGTCAACGTCATGCAGCAGTACTCGAAGTCCGTGCCGCGTGGCCTGGTGATCGGGACCTCGCCGCCCGCGGGCACCCAGCTCTCCACCGCCCAGGCCGTGAACCTCCTGATCTCACGCGGCGCCAACACGGTGGAGGTTCCGAATGTCGTCGGGCTCAACGACCAGGCTGCGCTCGCGGCCCTCTCGAACGCCGGGCTCTCGGGTACGGAGGTGCAGCAGGACTCCACGGAGCCGCAGGGCAAGGTGCTGAACCAGAGCCCCGGAGCCGGCAAGCGCGTGGCCGCGTGGCTCGCAGGTCACGATCTTCGCCTCGACCGGCGCGATCACGGTCCCGGACGTGACGGGGCTGGCCAGGAAGGCGGCGGTCACGGCGCTCAAGAAGGCGGGCTTCACGGCGGCGGTCACCGAGGAGACGACGACCGATCCCACCCAGGTCGGCGTGGTGATCTCCGAGTTCCCGCCGGGCGGGTCCCGTGGCCAGCGCGGGGACACGGTGACCATCTCCGTCGGCATCGCCTCGTCCACCACCACGACGACTCCATGAGGGTCGCGGTACTTGGCGGCGGGACCTCGAGCGAGCACGAGGTCTCGCTGCGCTCCGCGGCGTCGGTGGCGGCGGGCCTCCGGGATGCCGGTCACGAGACGGTTGAGGTGACGATCGGCCGCGACGGGGGCTGGTCCGGCGGCCGGCGAGACGGTCAGCTTCACACCGGCCGGCGGCCTGCTCGGGTGTGACGTCGCCTTTCCGGTGCTGCACGGCCCCGGGGGGGAGGACGGCAGCGTCCAGGGGCTGCTGGAGGTCCTCGACGTGCCCTACGCCGGTTCCGACGTCGAAGCGTCGGCGATCTGCATGGACAAGCTCGTCTTCAAGGACCTGCTCGCCCGCCACGGGGTGCCGCAGGTGGACTACTGCCGCGCCGGGGAGGAGGGCTGGCGGCAGATCGCGGCTGGTTTCGGGCAGCCGGTCTGGGTGAAGCCGGCGCGACTTGGATCGAGCGTCGGGATCGCCCCGGCGTCAGGAGACGAGGAGCTCGATCGCGCCGTCGAGCACGCGGGCCGGCACGACCCGCGCGTGATCATCGAGGCGCCGGCGCCCGGCAAGGAGGTCGAGTGCTCGCTGCTCGGCAACGAGGAGCCCGTGGCGTCCCCGCCAGGAGAGATCGACACCAAGGGCCACGATTGGTACGACTACGAGGCCAAGTACGACGAGGGCGGCATGGAGCTGGTGGTCCCCGCCCGGATCTCCGAGCAGGCGACCGAGCGGCTACGCGAGCTGGCTCGCCAGGTGTTCACCCTCTGCGGTTGCAGCGGGTTGGCGCGCTGCGACTTCTTCGTCGACGGCGATCAGGTCCTGGTCAACGAGCTCAACACGATCCCCGGCTTCACCGAGACCAGCGTCTACGGCAAGCTCTTCGAGGCGGACGGGATCGCCTACGCGGAGCTCTGCGATCGCCTGGTCAAGCTGGCGATCGAGCGGTACGAGACCGCACACTCATACGAGTTCTGAGCCGCGCCCCTACCTGAGAAGCCGAACGTCCGAGATCTCGATCTGGTACCGGGCCGGATCGTCCTTTGCTTGCGGCAGCTTCGTGATCCAGATGAGGAATGACTTAGCGGGCCTGCCGGGCAGATTGACGGTCTCGCTGGCGCCGGCCGCCGCTGATCGTAGCCACCGGCTGACCCCACTCGGAAAGCGAGCTGGGTGGGGAGTCGCCGGATTCGTAGATCTTCGCGTCGTAGCCGGGAGTCGGGCTCCGGATCTCCATCGACTTGGCCGAGACAGTCGTACCGGCGTCGATCGCGAGCCCGACGCCGTCCTTGATGCCGCCGAAGTCCTGAGTGTCGTAGTGCTCCGATGTCCAGTCGGTACCGGTCGGGTTCGTGTCTGTCGCGAGCCGCTCGGTTCCGGTCTCTCGTAGGTCCCCCGGCGGCGGGTCGAACTCGCTGGCGGCATCGGTCGGCAGCTTGATCTCGGTGCCGCCTGTTCCGGGTGTGTTGCTCCCGCCCAGATGGATGTGCTCGCCGCCGAAGATCGCCGCAGCCGCGATCAGGGCGATCCCGACGATCCCCATCGCGATCCCGAGCCGGGACCGGCGGCGACCGCCGAGCCGCCGCCGCGAGGAGGGGACGGAGTCGAGCACGCTGGTGGCCTCGCCGCTGGTCCCGCCGCGGCGGGCCGCCTCGACCTCGAGGGTCTGCTCCAGGTCGCGAACCATCTGCGCGACGGACCCGTAGCGGTCGCGCTGGTCCTTGGTCGTGGCGCGGTCGACGACGGAGGCGACCGCCGCCGAGACCTCGGGGCGCTTCGCCTGGACGTCCGGCATCGGCTCGTTCACGTGCTTCATCGCCACGCCGACCTGGGTCTCGGCCTGGAAGGGGACGTCCCCGGTGAGCATCTCGTACAGGACGACCCCCAGCGAGTAGACGTCGGAGCGCTCGTCGACGTCCTCGCCCATCGCCTGCTCCGGGGAGACGTAGTCCGTGGTCCCGAGCACCCTGCCGGTCGCGGTCATCCCCTTCTGCTCCAGTGACCGTGCGATCCCGAAGTCGGTCACCTTGGCCCGCCCCGCAGGGTCGATCAGGACGTTCTGCGGCTTCACGTCGCGGTGGACCAGCTTGCGCGCGTGGGCGGCGGTCAGGCCGCGCCCGATCTCGATCGCGTAGGCGACCGCCTCGTCGACCGGGAGCCCACCCTCCTCCTGGATACGGCGCTTCAGGGTCCGGCCCTCGATGTACTCGAAGACGATGTAGGGACGCCCGTCGTCCTCGCCGGCGTCGATCACGCCGACCAGGTTCGGGTGAGAGAGCCGTGCGGCGGCCCTCGCCTCGCGGCGGAAGCGCTCGAGCTGGTCGGCCTCCTCGGAGATCTCCCGATGGAGGAGCTTGACGGCGACCGGGCGATCGAGGACCTCGTCGAGCGCCAGGTAGACGGTGGACATGCCGCCCGATCCCAGCTTCGACTCGAGCCGGTACCGGCCCGAGAGTACGGTGGAGCTCAAGCGTTCCAACTGTTCTGCCTTTGCATCGCCATGTATTTTCGCCCTAGGGTGCCCCGGCCGCTGAGAGCCAACGCCCGGACGAATGATGACTGTCCAAGTCCGCTACTACAGCGACCCCGCCTGTCCGTGGTCGTGGGCCGCCGAGCCCGCGCTGCGGAGGCTGATGTGGGAGTTCGACGGAGAGCTCGAGTTCGCCTGGGTGATGGGAGGCCTGGCTCGGCGCTATGGCCGCGAGTACCGCGACGACGAGGGCCGGATCGGCCACGGACCCGACTGCTTCGCCGACCTGATCTCGCACTGGCTCGAGGTCGCCGCGGACGGCCTGATGCCGACCGACCCGCGGATCTGGACGGAGAGCCCACTCACCTCGACATACCCCGCCTGCCAAGCGGTGAAGGCGGCCGCAGAGCAGGGCTGGGAGGCCGGCTACGGCTACCTGCGCCGCCTGCGCGAGGGGATCATGTTCGAGCGGCGGAAGCTCGATCACCCGGAGGCGCTGATCGCGGCGGCGCGCGGCACCCACCTCGACCGTGCCCGCTTCGAGATCGACATCTTCTCGGAGGCCACGACCGAGGCGTTCGGGGCCGATCTGGACGAGGTGCGCAGTCCGTCGGACGACGCGCGCGAGGCTGGCGGGGTCCGCCGCACCGAGGGCAAGGAGAGGCTGAGCTTTCCGTCGGCCGTCTTCATCGGAGAGGACGGGCTGCGGCACGGGATCTGGGGAATGGCGCGCTCGCATCCGGCCCTACGGGATGCGGCGCTCGCAGCGGGCGCGAAACAGGTCAATGAAGGAGCGCTGGAACCGATGGATGCGGTGCGCCGCTTCGGTCGCTGCGCGACCCGCGAGCTGGAGGTTCTCTCGGAGAAACCCCTGCCCGTGCTGGAGGCGGAGCTGTGGGAGATGGCCAGGGACTGGAAGCTGAAGCCGGTCCGGGCCTTGACCGGGACCCTGTGGGAGCCCGCGTGAAGTCCGGCGCTAACGCCGGTTAACGGCTGGCGATCCGGCCGCGGCTTGCCCGATGCGTCTTGCGTCCGGGTAGTCCGCCTGCAGCGCCTTCATTGCCGCTGCTTCGTCGGTCGCGGGCCACTACTACGCAGAAGCCGCAGCCCATGTTGAAGACCTCGTGCATCTCCTCATCGCCGACGTCGCCGAGCTCCTGGATCAGAGCGAAAATCGGTGGAACTGGCAGCGGATCGTCGATCTCGTAGGCGACGTCGGCCTCCAGGCGGAGCAGATTGCCGAGGCCGCCCGAGGTGATGTGGGCTAGGCCGCGGACGTCGACTTCGGAGCGCAGCAGCTCGACGATCGGCTGGACGTAGATCTCGGTGGGCTCGAGGAGGACCTCGCCGAGCGGGCGGCCCAGGCGCTCGTCGTCGTACGGGATGTCATCGAGCACCGAGCGCGCGAGGGTGTAGCCGTTGGAATGCAGGCCCGTGGAGGGCAGCCCGATCACGACGTCGCCCGGTTCGATCGCGGCGCCCGTGACCAGTGAGTCCAGCGAGACGACCCCGAAGCAGGCACCCGCGAGGTCGAGGCCGTTGACGATGTCGCCGAGTTGCGCGAACTCCCCGCCGACGATCTCGATGCCGGCCAGCTCGGCGCCTCGAGCCAGCCCCGTGCCGATCGCCCCGGCGACCTCCGGGTCGGCGCGGTCGACGGCGAGGTAGTCCACCATCGCCAGCGGCTCGGCACCGACGCAGACCACGTCGTTGACGTTCATCGCCACGCAGTCGATGCCCACCGTGTCCCAGCGGCCCATTCGCTCCGCAAGGACGAGCTTGGTTCCGACGCCGTCGGTGCTCAGTGCGATGCCGGTCCGCTCGTCGAGGCGGACCACGTTCGCGTAGTGGCCGCTGGCGAGCACCTGGCGGGTCTGCGCGGGAGCCGCGGCCGCCAGTGCCGAGACCAGCGACGCAACGGCGGCATCCGCATCACCCTGGCTGACGCCGGCCTTCGCGTAGGCGTCCTCGCTCAACCCGACCGTCTCTCCGGCTCGGTTGGAGCGGTCGCCCAGCTCGGGACGCCGTTGCCGCTCGCCCCGGCGCCGGTCCCATCACCGGATGGAACGACACCCGTGGGTTGCGGGTGGTCGGGAGCCCGACGGCGCTGGCGCCACATCCTCGCGAGGACCAGGGACGCGAGGCCGGCGCGGTAGGCGGCGTACGGCCAGAGCGCGCTGTCGCGCTCGACCAGGCGGATCAGCGCCTGCGAGGCCAACGTGGAGGCGAAGGAGGTCGCGGTCCCGGCTGCGAATCCGGCGCGGGCCTCCGGGGGGAGGCCCCTACGCCGCAGCCGTGCGCCCTTGAGGACGGCCGCGCCGACGATCACCGGCAGCGCGACCGTGCGGGAGAGCATGTTCGAATGCTGTCGCGTGAAGCCGCGCCAGCGCGCCGCGGTAAGCGTTGCCCCGTTCCTGGAGATGCCGGGAGCGAGGGCCGCCGCCTGAGCCAGGCCCAGAGCGAGCCCATCGGCGGCCGTGGCTCGCCCCCTGTCTCGAACCTGCGGCCGGCGATCGGCGATCACCATTCCGGCGGCTCCAGCGAGCAGGCCGACAACCGTCGCAACGGGTCCGCCAAGCCGTCGCTCGATCGGGCGCTCCAGGGCCACGCCGAGGATCGCCGGGGGGAAGAAGGAGAGGGCGATCACGGCGGCCTTGCGCGAGTCGAAGGAGCGCAGCTCCTCGGCGATCACGCGCCGCTGCCCGATCAGCAGCGCGGCGGCGGCGCCGGCGTGGAGCGAGACTTCGAAGCTCTTCTGCAGCTCGGGATCGCGGCCGTCGGCGTCCCACCCGGCCAGCCACGGAATCAAGGTGAGATGGGCGGAGCTGGAGACCGGGAGAAGCTCGGTCGGCCCCTGCACGGCGCCGAGGACGATCGCCCTCGACTGCTTAATCATGAAACGGGTTGCTCCTCGGCGTCCGCATCGGAGCCCCCTCGCATATCAGGCGCCGGATTGGCGCGGCCGCGCGTGCGCTTGATCAGCGCCCAGACGATGAGCGCCACGATGGCCAGCAGCACCGCGTAGTCGAGGTACTGCAGGTGGTCCTTCCAGGTGTGCCACTTGCTGCCGACCTCCTTGCCCACGATGGCCAGCGCCAGCACCCAGGGAAGACATCCGGCCACGGTCAGGACGGTGAAGCGCCAGAACGGCATCCGCGCGACTCCGGCGGGAAGCGAGATGAAGGTCCGGATGATCGGGAGCATCCGCGAGAAGAAGACGGTGGCGTCCCCGTGTCGCTGGAACCAGTCGTCGGCCCAGTCGAGGTAGCGCTTGTTGGTGTGGAAGATCCGGTGTCGCTCGACGAGCTCCAGCCGGCCGTAGTAGCCGATCGCGTAGGCGATCCAGGAGCCGACCAGGTTGCCCAGCACGCCGGCGGCCACGATGCCGAACAGAGTAAGGGTGCCATCGTTGACCTTGAAGCCGGCGAACAGCATCGTCGCTTCGCTCGGGATAGGGATCAGAGCGCTCTCGAGCGTCATCAGCACGAAGACGCCGGCATAGCCGGCGTCCCCGATCAGGTTGGTGGCGAAGTCGACCAGCTTGTCGGTGACTGCGCCGGTCAGGAGAATGTGGCCGATCACAGGGGCGGCATGGTAGGGGCTAAAGTGCTGCTCGCGTGGAGCGGTTCAAGCACCCCGTCTACAGGCATCGCCTGATCCAGATCGCTGCGGACGCAATCCTCGTCGCGGCCGCCTACTACCTGGCCTTCAGGTTGCGCTTCCTCGATGCCCCGGGCGGCATCCCGGACCGCTACGACCACATGCTCGGGCACTCGATCGGCTTCGTGGTCGCCGGCCAGCTGATCATCTTCTACGCGTTCGGCCTGTACGAGAAGTGGTGGCGCTACTTCCGGCTCCCGGACATGATCGCCGTGCTGCGTGCGTGCGCGATCTCGACGGCGATACTGGCGATCGCCTTCCTGCTGCTGAAGCCGTTCGAGGACCAGATTCCGCGGTCGGTGGTGGTCAGCTACTTCCTGCTCACCGTCTTTGCGATCGGCGGCGCACGGCTCCTGGTCCGGATGGTGCTGGTGGAGCGGTTGGCGCGGCGGGAGGTGCGCGGCGCGAGGCGGGTGCTGGTCGTCGGCGCCGGCTCGGGCGGGCAGATGGTCGCGCGCGAGATGCAGCTCAATCCGAACCTGGCGGCGCGCGCGATCGGCTTCCTGGACGACGACCCGCGCAAGCGCGGCATGCGCCTGCACAGCCTCAACGTCCTCGGCACCACCGACGAGGTGGGGGAGATCCTGGACGAGTTCCACCCCGACGAGGTGATCATCGCGATCCCGTCGGCCCCCGGAGTGCTCCGCGGCCGCGTGGTGACGGCGTGCCGCGAGCGCGACCTCCCCGTGCGGACGCTGCCGACGGTCTTCGAGCTGCTCCGCGGCGGCGTCCAGCTCACCAGGCAGCTCCGCGAGGTCCAGGTCGAGGACGTCCTCGGCCGCGACCCGGTGAAGATGGAGCTCGACCGCGTCGGCGCATACATCCAGGACAAGGTCGTCCTGGTGACCGGCGCCGGCGGCTCGATCGGCTCCGAGCTGGTCCGCCAGATCGCCCGGGTACGGCCCAAGCTTCTGGTGCTCCTCGACCACGCCGAGGACAACCTCTTCCAGATCGACAGGGAGATGACCGAGGAGCGGCACTTCACCCGGATCGAGTCCGTGCTCGCCGACTGCAAGGAGGGCGACCGGATGCTCGAGGTGATGCAGCGCTTCAAGCCCGAGGTCGTCTTCCACGCCGCCGCCTACAAGCACGTCCCCCTGATGGAGGCGAACCCGCTGGAGGCGATCCGAAACAACGCGATGGCCACCAAGGTCACCGCCGAGACGGCGGTCGCATCGGGCTGTGAGCGCTTCGTCCTCGTCTCCACCGACAAGGCCGTCAATCCCCGCACGGTGATGGGCGCCTCGAAGGCGATGGCGGAGTGGATCGTCGAGGCGGCCGGTCGCAAGCACCCGCAGACGCGCTTCGTCACGGTTCGCTTCGGCAACGTCCTGGCGTCCTCCGGGAGCGTGGTGCCGATCTTCCGCAGCCAGATCGAGCGCGGCGGCCCGGTCACGGTGACCGACCCGGAGATGGCCCGGTACTTCATGACCATCCCGGAGGCCGTGCAGCTGGTGATCCGATCGGGCGACCTCGGTGGCGCCAGCGGAGAGGTCTTCGTCCTCGAGATGGGCGAGCCGGTGAAGATCGTCGACCTGGCCCACAACATGATTCGCCTGGCCGGCTACGAGCCCGAGGTCGACATCGCGGTCGAGTTCGTCGGCGCCCGGCCCGGGGAGAAGCTCGCCGAGGAGCTCTTCAACTCCGATGAGCGGCCGCAGCCCACCGCCTCGGACCGAATCGTCCGCGCCGTGCGCCACGCTCCGCTCGATCCGGAGTGGGTCAACGGCACCCTCACCCGCCTCGAGGCGATGATCCGCGACGGCGACGAGGCGGACCTCGCCACGCAGACCGTCGAGCTGGTCTCGGCGAGGCGCGGCACCCCGGTGCCCGTTGACGACCTGACCGCTTAACATCCCGCGCCGCGGCCATGAGCAGTCTCCTGAAGGAAGTCGGTGCAATCGCGGGCCTCGCCTCGTTCCTGGGGCTGGCCCTCCTCGCCCTGCTCTACTTCGCCCAGGCTCGCGACGTGCGCCGCCTGCGAGACCAGGCGAGCTTTCTCGTCGAGGGTGGCTCTGAGGACGGCGAGTCCGTCGCCCCCGCAGAGAGGGCCGCGACCGCGGTGGCCTCCACCACCAAGGAGCCGGAGAAGGCCGCGGCAGCGGCAGCCGCGACGGCTCCCAACGAGGCGGAGGCCTTCAGGCGGGCGGAGCTCGCCCGCCAGGCGGCGCAACGCCGCCAGCGCTTCGAGCAACGCCGGCGGAGCCCCGGTCGCGAGCGGCCCGGCTGGATGTCGGAGCCAGCGTCCCTCGCGGTGATCGTCGTCGGGGCGATTCTGCTGGTGGCCGGGGTGGCGTTCGGGGTCACGCGGATCACCGGTGGATCGTCCGACTCGACCACCGCCGACGGGGCGTCGAAGAGCAAGGGACCATGTCCGCCGGGAAGGACCAAGGTCTCCGTGCTGAACGGGACGGCGACCCCGGGCCTTGCCGCCTCATCCGCCGGACAGCTCAAGCAGGCTCAGTACAAGGTCGGCCCGGTCGGCAACACCTCGACCCCGTTCACCACCAGCGTCGTCATGTTCGACCCGACTGACGGCAAGGTGTGCGCGCCGATCATCGGCCAGGTGGTCGGGATTCAGAAGACGCAGCCCATGAGCAACGAGGTCCGGCAGGCCGCCGAGGGAGACCCGGTCGCCGTTGTCCTCGGGGATGACAAGGCCGGGGGATCGACCGACACTGGGGCCAGCGCCACGACCGGCTCGGGAATCTGAGCCAACCAGTAGACCGGCCGCCCTGTGAGCGAGCGCAGTCGACCGGCCCTCCTGATCTCCGCAATTGCGGTGGCGGCGTTGCTGGCGGCGACCGCGGCGGCGATCGTCATCACCCAGCACGTCCGTGACGAGGGCCCGGTCGCAAGCTCGATCTACTGGAAGACCCGTCCGGGACCGCGATACCGGGTCTGCTTCCTCCTGACGCGCGACGACAGGGTCCAGGTGTCGGTGGTCGACGGCGCCGACCGCTCCGTGCGGGTACTGGGGGACGGCGAGCTCACGGGCGGGGACGCCCCTCACTGCTTCGACTGGGACGGCAGGAACTCCGGCGGCCAGCCGGCCCCGCCCGGGCCGTACCACCTGCGGCTCTCCCTCGAGCGGGCGGACCGGACCGCCGTCTCGGGCGAGCACGTGATCATCCGGACGCCCGGAGCCCAATCGTGACCGAGGCCCTCGAGGTCGCGGGCTGCCTGGCCGCGGCCGCGGCGATGTCGGTCTCCTTCCTTGCCTCCGATCCGAGGCTCCGCATCGGTGGCCTGGTGCTGGCGGGAGCCCTGGCGCTCGCGCTGATCGGCGGGCAGGGCTGGGACGACCTGCGGAACCTTCGCGAGCACCACCTCGCCTTCGCTGGATCGATCGTGGGGGGAATCTTCGTGCTGGCGATCGGTGCGGCTGCGATGCTGCGCTGGCCGATCCTGCTGCCGCTCCTGGTCATCGCCACGCTGCCATTCAGGGTCCGGCTGCACGTGGCTGGAGGGCAGGCGGCCAACCTGCTGGTGCCGCTCTACGTGGTGATTGGTGCAGGCGTGCTGGCGACGGTGGTGGCGACCCTCCGTGGCGATACCAGGCTCCGCAAGTTGCCCAAGCCTCTCGTGCTGGCGCTGGTCCTGGTGATCTGCCTCTACGCCCTCCAGACGATCTACTCGGAGGACGTCGCCTTCGCCGCCCGGAACGTCGGGTTCTTCCTGGTCCCGTTCGCGATCCTCTTCTCGCTGCTCGCCGAGGCGAGCTGGGACCGGCGTCTGCTGCGCCTCGCCCTGATCGTGCTGGTCGCGGAGGGGCTGATCCTGGCCCTGATCGGGATCGGGCAGTTCGTGGATCAGCACATCTTCTGGAACGGCAAGCTGGAGGCGTCCAACGACTTCCACTTCTACTTCCGGGTCAACTCGCTCTTCTGGGATCCCAACATCTATGGCCGTTATCTCGTCCTGACGATCATGCTCGCGACCGCCGCACTGCTCTGGGTGGCCAAGCGAGCCCTTGCGTTCGCCCTCATCGGAGCGGTGGCGATCGTCTTCGCCGGCCTCGTCTTCGCGTTCTCGCAGACGAGCTTCATCGCGCTCTTCGTCGGGCTGGCGGTGCTGGCCGGGCTCCGCTGGAGCGTGCGCTGGGCGATCGTGGCCACCCCGGTGGCGCTGGCGGCGATCGCCGTCGGGGTTCTCTTCCTCGCCGGCGGGTCCAACGAGTCCACGCGGACCGTCACCGAGGGCCACAGCAGCCTGGTCTCCGGCGGCCTCAAGCTCGCCAAGCACCGGCCCCTCTACGGCTACGGCTCGGCCTCGTTCTCGAAGGCGTTCGCGAAGGAGGAGAACGTCAGGCCAGGCGACACGACCATCTCGCACACCGAGCCGGTCACGGTGGCGGCCGAGCAGGGCGTGATCGGGCTCCTCGGCTATGTCGCCCTGCTCGCGGCCGCGCTCTGGACCGTCTTCTCGGGCCTGCGCTCGATTTCGCCCGGCTTCGGGGCGCCTTTCCGGCCCCTCGGGGACGGCGACCGGCTGGAGCTGGCGCCGGCGCGGATAGGGATCGCGGCGGCCTTCATCGCACTGCTCGTCCACACGATCGGCTACGCGGCGTATCTCACCGACCCGCTCACCTGGACGCTGCTCGCCGTGGGAGGCGTGCTCGCCGCCGAGGTAGGCGCGGGTGAATGGCCCGGCTCAGCCTCCAGCGGGTCCGCGCGTCAGTCTGCCGAGTAGCTCATGACCGGATACCTCCGCCGCCTGGCGACCACGGGGGCCGCTTACACGGCTTCGAGCGTGATCTCGAAGCTGATCGCGGTCGCCCTGCTGCCGCTCTATACGCGGTATCTGACCCCCGCCGACTACGGCGCGGCGGAGGTACTGATCACCGGTGTGATCGCCGCCAGCATCGTGATCCGGCTGGGGATCATCGAGGCGCTGCTGCGCTTCTACTACCAATCCGACGAGGTCCCGGACCAGGTGGTGAAGACGGCGTTCGCGTCGTTGCTGTGGACGACGACGATCGGCCTGGCGATCGCCTTGCCGCTCGCAGAACCGCTTTCCAGGCTGCTGCTCGACCACTCGGACCCCAACCTGATGCGGATCGCGATCTTCGGGCTCTGGGTCTTCACGATGTTCGAGTTCCTGACCGCGCTCTTCCGGATCGACGAGCGCGCCAAGGCGTACTTCGCCTTCACCGTCTCCAACGTCCTGGTGACGATCCCGGTGACCGTCTGGCTGGTGGTTGGGCAGGACAAGGGCGCCAGCGGCCTGCTCTGGGGCCAGTACGCGACGGGTGCCGTCTTCCTGGCGGGCCTGGTGTTCGCGCAGAGGCGCCGGCTGGCCGTGGTCCCGGACTTCCCGCTCTGGCGCCGGATGATCCGTTGGGGCCTGCCGACGATGCCCGCCGAGCTCTCCCTCTACTCCCTCAACTTCATCGACCGGGTGCTGATCGTGCGGCTCGTCGGGCTCGGCGATGCAGGCCTGTACAGCCTCTCTGTCAAGTTCGCGCAGGCCGTCAACGTGCTCGTCAAGGGCTTTCAGCTCGCCTGGCCCCCGCTCGCCTACTCGATCCAGGACGACGACGAAGCGCGTAAGGCCTATGCGGTGATCGTCACCTGGTTCGTCTCGGTGACGACGTTCTTCGTGGCCGGGATGTGGCTGCTCTCGCGCTGGATCGTCCGAGCGCTGGCGGCGCCGGAGTTCTTCGACTCCTACAAGACGATCGGCCTCATCTCGACCGGCGTGATGCTCTACGCGCTCTATCTCGTTCTGGTCGTCATCCTCGGCCGCACCGGCCGCACCGAGTACAACTTCCCCGCCACCGGGGCGGGAACGGTGGTCAACATCGGGCTCAACCTCGTGCTGCTGCCCTCGATGGGGATCGTGGGCGCCGGGATCTCGCTGGTCGCCTCCTATGCCGTGGTGCTCGTGCTCATGTACGTCTTCACGCAGCGCCTCTTCAAGGTGCCCTACGAATGGCTCCGGCTGGCTCAGGCGACCGGGCTGGCTGCGGTACTGGTCGTTGCCGGTGAGCTGTTGCTGCCCACCTCCGGCCTCGGGGGCCTGGCGGGCCGCACGGCGCTCTGGCTCGCCTACCCGCTGCTGCTCTGGGCGACCGGCTTCCTCAACGAGGAGGAGCGCGAGGCCGCCGGCAGGGTGCTGAGCCCGGCGTACGTCAGGGCGGCGTTGAGCAATCTCCGCGAGGCGCCGGCCGAGGGTCCCTCAGCCGAGCCCGAGCCCGCCCATGGACGAGGCCCGCGCATGACCCGCGAGACGCTCGAGGCCGAGCAGCGCGACGAGGACGCGATCCGCTAGTCGGGCGGTGGGAGAGTGTTGTCCGCTTCGCCCAGGATCAGGAACGAGCCGACGAGCATTCCCAGAGCCGCGGCCCCGCTCAGGAACAGCCCCCACATGGGTGCCGCCGGATCGTTCCAGTGCCTGATCAGCGTCACGAGGACGAGTGCGCCAGCAATCAGCGCGACGCCGGCGAGCGCGCCGGATCTCGCGGCCGCCCGGGGGCCCGCCGGACGATGCAGCAGCCAGATCGCCCCCGCTCCCGCGACGAGGCAGAGGAAACCGGCGTTCGTCTCGATTCCCGACGCCCAGCTGGATGCACCGACTTCCACTCCGAACCGGAGCCACGGCGCCAGCGCGCCGATGATCAGCGCAACGGCGGCGGCGAAGGTGAACTGCACGTCCCCGGGCCAACCCCGGATGCGCTTCAGCGGCAGCATCTGCTGATCGTCCCCGCCCGCCCGGACGTTGTTAACCAGTGGCAATGGCGCGCCCGAGCACGTCCGCCATGCGGGCTGCCATCACCTTGACGTCGTGCTCCCCGGCGGCCCGGCGGGCCGCCGGGTTCGGGGAGGGGAGGCTCGCCGCGTCGTCCAGCGCCGCCGCGAGCGAGGCGCCGTCCTCCGGATCGACCAGCAGCCCGGCCGCCGGAGTCACGAACTCCGGCGGACCACCCACCGTCGTCGCGATCACGCTGCGTTCCATCGCCATCGCCTCAAGGGTCGCCTGGCCAAAGGGTTCCATCAGCGAGGGCTGACAGAGGACGTCGCAGGCCGCCACCCACTGCGGGACCTCGGCCTGCGGGATCCGGCCGGCCAGGGTGACCCCGGCACGGCCCTGCAGGGCTCCCCTGAGCGGCCCATCGCCGACGAAGGCAAGGCGCCCCCGCCCCAGCGAGGCGAACGCGTCCGCGAGCCGCACCACGTTCTTGCGCTCGATCAGCGAGCCGACGCAGAGGAAGGCAGGCCCCTCGCCATCCCAGCCGAGTTCGCTTCGGGCCTCCGCCGCCGGGCGCGGCGAGAACGCCTGAAGGTCTACCCCGCAGTCCGCGATCTCGATCTTCGGCTCGGCCGCTGGGATCTCCTGGGTCAGGCGACCGGCGAGCCAGCGCGAGTTTGCGATCACCGCCGAGGAGCGCCTCAGGACCCAGCGTGTCGCCGCTCTGACGCCAAGGATCCGCCCTAGGTTGGCGACGTCCTGCCCGTGCGCCATGACGACGAGCGGGGCGCCCGCCGCCCGCGCCGCAAGAGCGCCGGCAGCCCCGGAGGGGAAGAGGAAGTGAGCAAACACGACATCCGGCTTGAAACGGCGCGCGGCGGCGCGCGACTCCCTCACCAGCCGCACGTACTTCGAACGGGAGCCGCCGCGCTGGCTGATCGAGGCGACCTCGACCTCGTGTCCCAGCGCCTCGATCTCCCGCACCAGCGGGACCAGGAAGCTGCCCAGGTCCGGCTGCTCCGGGCTCGGCCACATCTGGGTGACGACCAGGACTCGCATGACTACGACCCTAAGGCCCGGTTGTACGCCTCCGCCGCCTCGCGGATCCCCTCGCCCCGACCGGGCATGAGCGCCTGGCGAGCGTGTAGCCAGTAGCGGAGCGCGGAGTGGCCGGGAAGGACGAGCGCGGCCGCCCAGCGGAGCAGGTACGGCCAGGCGAGCAGCGGGCGGAGCAGAAGCGCCTGGAGCGGGCCAAGGTGCTTGCGGAAGTAGAGGTCGCGGTTGCGGTGGTACTCGACGATTCGCCGCTCAGCGCCGGAGGCGTCCTGGGCCATCTGGTTATGGTGGGTCGCCCTGGCGGAGGGGACGTAGAGGATCCGCCAGCCCGCGTCCCCGAGGCGCTTGCAGAAGTCGGTCTCGTCGGAGTAGACGAAGAAGTCGGGATCGAGCCAGCCGACCTCCTCGGCGGCCTCACGCCGGACCAGCATCGCGCTGGACTGCACCCAGCCGACGGGGCGCGTCCCGGCACCGCCGCTTTCGACGGTCGCACGCCGGTGCATGAAGACCGCTCCGGCCAGCGCGGTCTCAGCGCTCGGCAATCGCCACGCGCAGGGGACCTCCCGGCCATCCGGTGCCAGCAGCTGAGCCCCGGCCGCGGCGGCCTGCCGGTCGGAGCGCAGCGCGCCGAGCAGCGCGGCCACCGCTCCGGGCTGCAACTCGGAGTCCTCATTGAGCAGTAGGCAGTACTCGCCCTCCGCCTCCTGGAGTAGCCGGGTGTCGTTCGCCGCCTTTCCTTCGCGCCGATCGAGTGCGATCAGCCTGACGTCGTTGTCCAGGGACCGGACCGCGTCCGCCGAGCCGTCCTGGGAGGCGTTGTCCAGCACGAGGATCTCGTGCTCAAGATCGGGCGGGGTCGTCCGCTCGATCGCCTCGAAGACAGGCGAGAAGGAGTTCCCGCCCGTTGGTGTTGACCACGCAGTAGGAGACCAGCACGGCGACAATGCTCGCCCATGCGGGTTCAGATCGTCGATCCGGCCGCCTTCACGCCACCGTACGACCACGCGCTGGCGGGAGCCCTCGCACGCGCTGGGGCGGATACCGAGTTGATCACCTGCCGTTTCCCATACGGCCCGGTCCCGGAGGAGCGTGGCTACGAGGTACGCGAGCTCTTCTACCGGCGCGCCTCGCGGGCCGGGATCGGCCCCAGGCGTCGCCGCCTGCTGCGCGCAGCCGAGCACATCCCGGATATGCGGCGCTACCGGCAGGTCGCCGATCAGGCCGACCTCGTCCACTACCAGTGGCTGCCGATTCCGGCGCTCGACCGCCGCCTGCTTGCCCCAAAGCGCCCTCGCGTCTACACGATGCACTGGCGGCTGCCGGAGAACGGCACCCGGATCGCCGGCACGCTCACCAAGCTGCTCGCCGAGATGGACGCTGTCGTGGTCCATTCCGAGCACGGCGCCCGGCGCCTCGAGGCCGACTTCCGCGTCCCGTCGGACAGGCTGCGGGTGATCCCGCACGGCGCGTTCGACTACCTGACGCGGCAGGAGCGGGAGGTGCCGTTGCCCGATCAGCTGCGTGCCGTCGAGGGCCCGGTGATCCTCGCCTTCGGCCTGGTCCGCCCCTACAAGGGGACCGACGTCCTGCTCGAGGCGTTCGGGCGCATCGAGGGCGCCGAGCTCTGGATCGCAGGCATGCCCCGGATGCCGATGGACGAGCTGCGCGACCTGGCGGAGCGCGCCCCGGGCACCGTCCGCTTCGTGGACCGCTTCATTCCCGACGCCGAGATACCGGCCTTCATGCGCAGGGCTGACCTCGTTGTCCTGCCATATCGGAACATCGAGCAATCCGGCGTCCTCTACACGGCGCTCGCGTTCGGCCGCCCGCTGGTGCTGAGCTCGGTCGGTGGATTTCCGGAGATCGCCGACCGCGGCGCGGCGCGGCTTGTTCCGCCGGGCGATCCCGACGCCCTGGCGGATGTGATCCGCGAGCTGCTCGCGGATCCGGGCGCTCGCGAGGCCCTGGGCGCCGCCGCCGCCCGTGAGGCCGCGACGACGTCCTCATGGGATCGGATCGGTGAGGCGACGATGGGGCTCTACCGCGACCTGCTCGATGGCATATGACGGGTCGCGCTGACGCGCGCCCTCGCATCTACCGATAATCCCCGCTAATGGCGCTCGAAATCGTCTTCTGGGTCGCCGCCGGCCTGATCCTCTACGCCCACCTGGGCTATCCGCTGCTGCTCGCGGCGCTGGTCGCCCTCTTCGGAGAGTCGAGGGGTACCTCCGACGACGGTGGGGACCTGCCCCTCGTCACCCTGATCATCCCCGCCTACGACGAGGAGCAGGTGATCGAGCGCAAGATCGCCAACGCGCGCGCGTTCCACTATCCGGCGGATCGGCTCGAGATCGTCGTCGCCTCGGACGGCTCCACCGATCGCACGGTTGAGCTGGCCCGTGCCGCCGGCGCCGATAGCGTGCTCGAGCTGCCGCGCGGCGGCAAGGTCGCCGCTCTCAATCAGGGGGTGCGGCAAGCGCGCGGGACGATCCTCGCCTTCTCCGACGCCAACAGCTACTGGCACCCGGACGCGCTCCGCAAGCTGGTCGGGCGCTTCGTCGACGGTCGCGTGGGCTACGCCTGCGGCCAGGTCCGCTTCGAGGGCGGAGAGGGAGGAAACCAGGAGGGCCTCTACTGGCGCTACGAGATGGCGGTGCGCTCGATGGAGACGCGCCTGGCGGGCATCACCGCCGGTAACGGCGCGATCTACGCGGTCCGGCGCGAGGCTTACATCGAGCTCGATCCAAGCCGAGGCCAGGACATCGGCTTCCCGTTCGAGCTCACCAAGCGAGGCTGGCGCGCCGTCTACGAGCCGGCCGCGGTCGCCGAGGAGAAGATGGCGCCGACCGTCGAGGGGGAGTTCAGGCGCAAGCGCCGGATGATGTGGGGCCTCTGGGACGTCATGCTCAAGTGGGGGATGCTCGACCCGCGCGGCTATGGCCCGGGCTACGCCCTGGAGATCTACTCACACCGCATGCTCCGCTACCTGACGCCCTGGCTGCACCTGATCGCGTTCGCCGCCAACCTCGCGCTGCTCGGCGACGGCTGGGTATACGTGGTCACGATGACCGTCCAGCTCGCGGTGCTGGTCGGCGCCCTGCTCGGGCGCTTCGTCCCCGCCCTTCCGTTCCGGATCGCCTACTACTACGTCACCGTGACCGCCTCCATCGCAGTGGGACTCTGGGACCGCCTTCGGGCCGGATCCGTGCCGATCGGCTGGGAGAAGGTGGAGGGCACCCGATGAGCGAGACGAACGGCCCGGGGCCGAGCGCCGCCCAGCAGCGCCTGGACGTGCCGCCCCCCGTCACACGGCCGAAACAGGGCCTGCCGCGGTGGGCCGACCTGCTGATTGCGGCGGCCAGCCTCGTGCTCGTCTCCCCGATCCTGCTGGCCGCGGCGATCGCGATCCGTCTCGAGTCCCGAGGCCCGGTGATCTACCGGCAGCGCCGCGTGGGCCGCGACGGTGTGATCTTTGAGATGTTCAAGCTGAGGACCATGCGCCAGGGAGCGGATCCGGTTGGGGTCGGCACCGCCGTCACCGCCGAGGATCCGCGGGTGACGCGCGTTGGGCAGCTCCTTCGCCGCTTCTCGTTTGACGAGGTCCCGAATCTCTTCAACGTGCTGCGGGGCGAGATGCGGATCGTCGGCCCGCGCGCGACGCTGCCGGCCCAGGTGGAGCTCTATACGCCCCGCCAGCTGCGCCGCCTGGACCTCCGCCCCGGGGTCACCGGCTGGGCCCAGATCCACGGACGGGCCGGCATCCCCTGGGAGGAGCGCATCGAGCTGGACGTCTGGTACGTCGAGCATCGCTCTCTGCGCCTGGACCTGAAGATCCTGGCGCGCACACCCGGCGCGCTGCTCGGCGGCGCCGGCAACGTCGCTGTGGACCCCTACGCGGGATCCTCCCCCGATTCGCCACTCCGGAAGGCCGCGGAGCGCGAGGAGGCCGGAGAGCGCTGATGGCCCGCGGCATCACACTCAGGGACTTCCGGCAGGAGGATGCCTCCGCCGTCCACCGTTGGTTCAACTCGCCTGCCGCGACGGCAAACCTGCTTGAACACCGCGAGGGGGAGTTCACCGAGGAGGACGCGAAGCGCTGGGTCGAGCGCGCGATCGAGCAATCTAAGGACCCTGAGGCGGAGGACCGCAAGTGGGCGGTCGAGGTCGACGACATCGAGGACGCAGTCGGCTTCACAGCTCTCTACGGGCTGAACCGCCAGACCGCCCCCGAGCTCGGGGCGATCATGGGAGACGAGCGGGTCCGAGGCCGCGGCGTGGGTCGCGAGGCGGAGCGGCTCACCAACCTGAAGGCATTCGAGGAGTTCGGTGCCCACAAGGTCTACGGCCGGATCCCCGCGACCAACGAGGCCGCCAAGAAGGCGGTCATCTACAACGGCTGGAAGCAGGAGGGCGTGCTGCGGAGGCAGGTCCGCCATGGCGACGAGCTGGTCGACGTCGAGCTCTGGGGTGGGTTTCGCGAGGACCTGCCGGAGCCACCCGAAGAGTGAAGGCGCGCCTGATCGCGGACGGCGGCACGGCCGCCTCCGCCGAGGCTGACTTCTTCCGCTCCCCGGCGTTCCTCGGGGCCGAGGGGGTCACCCACACCATCGAGATCGAGGGAGAGAGCCCGCTCCGCTTGCCCGTGATCGTCCGCCCGATCGACGGAGGCGAGCTGATCGACGCGATCTCGCCCTACGGGTACCCGGGAGCCTCCGGGCAGCCCAAGAGCCCAATCGAGCCGAGCGAGATCGACTGGTCGGAGACCGGGCTGGTCAGCGTCTTCGTCCGCGGCCGGATCGGCGAGTGGGCGCCCCTGACCGGTGGCACCGTCCGGAACCACGTCCACGTCGCCGATGGCGACGCCGGGATCCGCAAGCGCCTGCGCGAGCAGATCAGGCGCAACGAGCGCCGCGGCTGGAACATCCAGGCGATCCCGGGACCCAAGGTGGGCGACGACTCCCGCGCCGCCTTCGAGCGGGCCTATGCGGAGACGATGGCGCGCACCGGTGCGGCGGAGCGCTATCTCTACCCGAGCGAGTACTTCCGGGGACTGCTTCGCAGCGAGAGGAGCTGGCTCGTGATCGCCGCTCGTGACGATGAGGCGAACGGACTCGCCGGTGCGATCGCGGTGGCGAGCGACGGCTACCTCCACTACTACCTGGGCGGCACCGCCGACGAGGCGCTCGGCGACTCACCGATGAAGAACCTGTTCGCCGCGATGATCTCCCTCGGCGGGGAGCTGGGTCTGCCGGTGAACCTGGGAGGCGGGTTCTCCGCCGGGGACTCCCTGGACTCCTTCAAGCGGGGTTTCGCGACCGGGAGGAGCCCTTCCGGACCCACGAGTTGATCTGCGATCCCGCCGCCTACGAGAAGCTCGCCGCCGAGGCCGGCCCGGCGCCCGAGGGGTTCTTTCCGGCCTACCGCTAGCCGAGGTGGATCGGGATCGCCTGCTCGGGGCCGTTGCCCCGGTAGGTGTCGCGGAAGTTCCGGATCACGTCGAGGACGATCGGGCTGTAGTTGGGACAGACCACCTCGTTGGTCCAGGCCGTGACGGCGACGTCATAGGGCATGTCGGGGTCCGGGTACAGCAGCATCCCGTCGGGGTCGTCGTCGAAGACACCCTTGATGGCCAGCTGCTCGTTCTCGGGCAGGCTCGGCTTGTAGTGGATCTCGATCCGCCCGTGCTCCATGGCATGCACCTCGTTGCGGATGTTGGTCGGCTGGCTCGTGTCGCTGGTGATCGGCGTCGTGTAGGCCCCATCGTCGATCGGAACCGGGTTGTGGTTGCCCGAGGTCGGGGGGACCGTCCCGTAGTGGACGGGAGTCGAGTTGGGCACATGGGTGTTGCCCTCATTGGCGAGGTTCAGCTTGACCTGGCAGCCCGCCTTCTGGGCGGAGATGGCCAGGTCGGCGAACTGGATCGGCGGAGGCGGTGTTCCCGTGCGGCAATCGGGCTCCAGGTCCCTGAAGGTGCCGCCGGAGTTCTGGATGTGGGCGTTGTCGCAGGCGTTTGTCGCGCCGCCCCCGCCTCCTCCGCTCGCGATCACCGCGACCAGTCCCGCCAGGACGGCAAGCGCGAGCACCCCGGCCACCACGTAGCCGGCAAGCAGCCGCCTGCGCCCGCCCGACGCGGCCGCCTGCTCGGCGGCGAGCCGCTGCGCGCGCAGTCGCTCCTTCTCTTCCTTGCGGCTGGCCATCAGAGGGCGAAGAGGCTAGCGGAGGTCGTTCAAGCCTCGCTTAGCGCGGTCTCCGGCGTGCGTGTGACCCCCCAGACCTCGTCGAGGAACTTGGCCAGCTCGGCGTCGAGCCGGTTGGGGGAGATCCGCCACTCGAGGATCGAGGTGGCCTCGATCAGCCGGGCGTTCGGGAGCTCCTCGGCCAGCATCCCCGAGTCCGAGAAGGGGTGAAGCGGGTCGGCGCGATGGCCGATCACCAGGGCCGGCTGCTTCATCTCCACCCGGAACTTGTGATGCGGAGCGGATGACCCCAGGAACAGCCCCTCAAGGACGGCCGACGACGGCACCGGGTCCTGCCGGAGGAGATCGAGGCCGGTATCGATAAGGGGATTGCTCCGGGGGATCCTCCGAGCCGCGGAGGCGAGCCTCCTCAGCACGGGTTCGCCTAGGCGGAGGCCGATCATGATCGGAGTGAAGATCACGGCTGCCGCGAGCAGGGCGTTGTCCAGGACGGGCATCTCCACCATCATCGCCCGCACCCTGTCGGGGGACAGGTAGGCCAGCTCGAGCGTCGTGTTGGCGCCCAGCGAGGTCCCCCCGATGACCGCCTTCTCGAGCTCCAGGTGATCCAGCAGCGCCTCGACCTGCTGCGCGAAGAAGGTCATCGAGTAGTGCGACATCTCCGGCGGGCGATCCGACTGGCCATGGCCGAGCAGGTCCACCGCGATCACACGGTTGCCGAGCTCCGCCATCTCCGGCCCCAGCCGGTCGAACATCCTGCGGTTCATCAGCAGGCCGTGAATCAGGACGAGAGGCCGATCCCCCTCGCCGTACTCGTCATAGGAGATCCGGTGACCGTTGTGTTCGAACTCGGGCATCTGGCGCGAGAGAGTCTAGGCGGGGCTCAGGTTGCCCCGGCGGCCGCGGGCTCCCGCTCCTCCCACGGCTTGGACGCGTGGAGTGCGCCCAGGATCGCGCGGGCCGCCGGCCAGCGGTTGAGTGCGTAGAGGTGGATACCGGGGGCGCCCCGGCGCAGCAGGTCGGCGCATTGCTGCGTCGCATAGGCGACGCCGAGCTCGAACTCGGCCCGCTCGTCGCCCTCGAGCGCCTCCATGGCGGATGCCAGCGGCGCCGGGATGCTCGCTTCGCACAGCTCGGAGATCTTGGCGATCTGCTTGAAGCCGGTCATCGGCATGACGCCGGGGATGATCGGCACGTCGATGCCGGCGGCGCGCGCGGCCGGGACGAAGTCGAAGTAGAGGCGATTGTCGAAGAAGAGCTGGGTGATCAGGAAGCTCGCGCCGTTCTGGACCTTGGTCTTCAGGTAGGCGAGGTCGGCCTCCAGGCTCGGTGCCTCCGGGTGGACCTCCGGGAAGCAGGCCCCCCCGATGGCGATGTCGGGATGGGTCTCGCGGATCAGCGCGGCGAGCTCCGCCGAGCTCCCGAGACCGCCCTCCGGCTGCACGAAGTCCTTCTTCCCGCGCGGCGGGTCTCCCCGCAGGGCGAGGATGTTCTCGATCCCGGCATCCGCGATCCGATCGATGATCTCCCGCAGGCTCTCCGTTGTCTCCCCGACGCAGCTCAGGTGGGCCATCGCCTCCGATCCGTATTCGTCCCGGATCGCTCGGGTGGTCTCGAGGGTGCCTTCCCGGGTCGCGCCCCCTGCTCCGTAGGTGACCGAGAAGAAGTGCGGGTCGAGCTTGCGCAAGACCTCCACGGTCTCGAACAGCACCTGGCGGCCCTCGTCGGTCTTGGGCGGAAAGAACTCGACCGAGAAGACCGGCCGCGTCGAGGCGAGCATTTCGTCGATTCGCATCTCAGCAAGGGTATTCAGCGCGGCATAGCATCGGGGCCAGTGGCCTTTCACGTCGAGATCAGCAGCGGCTTCAGGCAGCGCGCCCGGACCTTCAACATGGATGAAGGGACGCTGCGGAGCACGATCCTGGACCCCTGGATGCGCGGACGCAGGATCACCCTCGGGGACAAGGACTGGGAGCCGAAGGACTGCAAGCTGATCATCCTCGAGGGGCCGGAGCTGGGCGACACCGATCTCTCGATGGGACGGGGGTGGTCCAACGCCGAGAAGAGCTCCGAGAACGTCACCCGACGGTTGGTCGAGGCCTCGCAACCCGCGTCGGCCCCGGTGGTCGTGGTTCTGGCGGAGGGCCCGGCCGCCGCGGAGGTCGCCCGGATGCTGGAGAGGCTCGAGTTGGAGACGGTGCCCTGGAGCGAGCTGCGCGGCCGGATCCTGGGGGGACCTTCAGCAGATGGCCCCGGCTACGCCGCCGTGCTGGCGATCGAGGGCGCAGAGCCCTCGGCGTCCTGGCTGTTCGATGCCGGCCTGGCGCGGGGTGCTCTCGGCTCGAGAGCCGTGTTCGTCCACCTCGGCGACGCCGCGATCCCCGCGGAATTGGCGGGCGTCGAGGTCCTCCGCCTCGAGCGGGAGGACGAGAGCTCGCTCAGCGCCCTGCGAAACCGGTTGGCCAAATAGAGCGGGGCGCCCCATGGGACGCCCCGCCGTGCTCGATATCTGCCTGCCGGCAGTGTCTTGCGAAGCTAGACCCTCGCCGCGACGCGCTTGACGAGGCTGGGCTTCGAGAACTTGACCTCCGTGCCGCGGGGAACGGCGAGGACCGGAGTGTTGGCGGTCTCGATCGCGTACCCGGCACGGGCGCTCAGGTTGACGTGGCCCTTGGGCGAGGCCGGGGACGAGCCGACGACCAGCAGATCGGCGCCCTCGGGGTTGTCCGCGAGGGTGGCGCCAAGCGCATCGGCGAGGCCCTTGGCCGTCTGGAGCGCGGCCTCGTCGCCGTCGTCCTCGGGCAGAACCCCGATGCTCTTGATCTCACCGTTCCGGCTGCGGTAGTCGGCGGGAGCAACTGCAACGGCGACGGGGCCACCGGTCAGCATCCGCTGGGCGGAGGTTCCGGGCATCACTGCGCCCGAGGCCGTCCGGTAGTCGGAGCCGAAGACGATCACGTCGGCCTTCTCGCTCTCTGCGAGCTCCCAGAGGCCGGCGCCCGTCGAGGCGTGGACCACGACGTGGCGGGGGGTCTTGTCGTCGCCGAGCGCCTCGGCGCCGTGCTCGAGCAGCTCCGCGGCCTCCTTCTCCTCGAGCGCCTCGCGGGCGCTGTCGGGCTGCTGCGTGTGGCGGACATAGGCGAGCGAAATTTCGCCGCCCAGCTCGCCCAGCGTGCTGCCCAGGGCGAGCGCGTCTCTGTCGTTGTCGGTGTCGTCGTAGGAAACGATGATCTTTGCCATTGCGGTGGTCTCCTCTGTGAGAGTTGTGATCCTGAAGTTCTGTGCCATGGTGCCCCGGCCCTGCCATTAGCGCAAGTACTTCTCATGATCGCTAGTATTAGTCGCACTAATGCTGAACGTGCAGCGGCTCAAGGTCCTGCGTGAGGTCGTCGCTCAGGGGTCGTTCTCGGAGGCGGCTGGCGTCCTCAACTACACGCAGTCCGCCGTCTCACAGGCGATCGCGACCCTCGAGGCCGAGGCGGGGGTGCCGCTGCTCGAGCGCGACCGGCGCGGCGTTCGGCCGACCACCGCCGGCGAGCGGCTCAACGAGCACGCCGGGAAGATCCTCACCCAGCTCGACGCCGCGGAGGCTGAGCTGGGAGCGATCGCGGGCATCAAGGGCGGCGAGCTGCGGATGGCGTCGTTCCCGACGGCGGGCGCGACGCTGATGCCGCTCGCGATCGCCGCCTTCCGCACCGCGCACCCCGACGTCACACTCAGCCTGGTCGAGGGGGAGCCCGAGGAGCTAACGCCTCGCCTGCGAGACGGTGAATTCGACCTCGGCCTGATCTTCGAGTTCGAGGGAACCGGCGAGCTCGGTCCCGGTTTGCGGAGCACCCGCCTGTTCGAGGACCCCATGAAGCTCGCCTTGCCGAAGGGGCATCGGCTCGCCGCCAAGGAACGCGTCGAGCTCGACGACCTCGCGGACGAGGCCTGGGTACAGACCTCCGAGGCGAGCGCCTGCGCCCGCCACGTGGTCCGTATCTGCAGGACCGCGGGCTTCGAACCGCGCGTCTCCTTCGAGAGCGATGATTATCTGACCGTTCAGGGCCTGGTGGCTGCGGGTGTCGGGGTGGCGCTGATCCCGCAGCTGTCGCTCTCTCAGACGGTCAGCTACGACATCGCGGTCCGCGAGCTCCATCCCGGTGGCCCGGTCAGGCACGTCGTCGTGGCGACGCCCGGGTCGGGCGTCTCGCTGCCGGCCGCGGCGGCGATGCTCGACATCCTCCACGGCACGGCGCGCCAATACCAGCCGTGAACGACTACCGCCCCCACCTTGCGGCGGGGGCGGTAGTCAGACACTTCTCTTGAGGCAGAGCGAATCCAGCTAGCTGGTCGCTCCAGACGGATACGCCAGCGACGGGACGTCCGAGGGATAGACCTCGTGCCCGTGCACGGCGATGTCGCCTTCCTCCATGTCCGCTTCATCCATGCGGAGTTGCACGAACAGCCCCACCAGCTTCAGCAGGATGAACGTGCCGATCGCGGAGAAGCCGATGACCCACGCGGCGGTCTCGGCCTGATCCTTGAGCAGCTCGGCGTTGCCGCCGTTGAAAATGCCCGCAAATCCAGGCAGATCCGTGGCGCCACCACCGGTGGCCGCGTAGAGGATGATGTTCGGGTCGGCAAAGAACCCGACCAGCAGCCCGCCCAGCAATCCTGCGCACCCGTGCGTGTAGATCACACCCAGGGTGTCGTCGACGTTGCGGAAGGGCCGTACCCGGCTCATGTAATTGAGCGCGAAGTAAACGAGTACTCCGCCGATCAACCCAATCAACATCGCACCCCAGCCGTTGACGAAACCGGCACCCGGAGTGATCAGCACGAGCCCGGTGATCATCCCGTTGACCGCGGAGATCAGGCTGGGCTTGTGCCCCGTCGCGTAGTCGAGGGCAACCCACGACAGGAACGCAACGGCGCAGGCCAGGTTCGTGTTGAGAACTGCCAGTGACGCGTCGGTGCCCGCGTAGTACGGGTCACCTCCGTTGAAGCCGTTCCATCCGAGCCAGAGAAGCCCCGCCCCGGTGGCAACCATCAACAGGTTGTTCGGAGCGTCGATTTCTCGGTCTCGTTGGAGTCGTGGACCGATCACTGCCGCTGCCACGAAGCCCGAGACGCCCGCAGCCAGGTGGATGACGTACCCACCCGAGAAGTCGAGCGCACCGTGCGTCGACCAGAAGCCACCGCCCCAGATCAGGAAGGCGTTGACCGTGTAGACGGTGCTCGACCAGAGGATCACGAACGGGATCCAGGCCCGGAAGCTGATCCTGCCGAGAACCGATCCGAGCATCAGGATCGGCGTGATCGCTGCGAACACGAACTGGAAATAGACCAGCGTCGGTTGGCTGAAATTGAACGCCGGCCCGAACGTTATTCGCGGAATCGCCGCCTGCGACTGCTCTGATGCTGTCGACAGAACCGAGTGCGGCGTCCCCCACATGGTGCTGAGGAACCCGGTGTCGGCCCCGAAGATGTGCATCGGAGCGCCGAAGGCCATCTTGAACCCGTAGAGAACCCAGACGATCAGCACGAGGGCGAACGCGACGAAGGTCATCATCATCGAGTTCACCGACCAGCGCTTCTGCATCACGCCGCCGTACAGCACGGCGAGACCCGGCACGCTCATGAGGCCGACCAGGGTCGCCGCGGTGAGCTGCCAGGCATTGTCGCCAGGGTTCACAAAATCGGGATAAGGCACCCACGTAGGCATGAGTCTTGCCTTCTCCTTTCTTTGGATATCGAGCAATGGCGATGCCTGCCTGGCCGCCGAACGACGTCCTGACCGGTAAAGCCGCGCTGGAGGGTGCCGGAAGGGTGGACGACCTCCTATCTCCAAAGGGCGGAAATCCCCGTCCGCAATCTCGACACTCGGTCGAAGCCCCCTGCTGGATGCCGCTTTTAGACTGGATCCGTGCCTCTGCAAGGCCATTGGGAGCGGGTCAACACGCCGCTGCGCAAGACCACCCTGCGCGAGCGGCGGATCGTCTGGGTCGTGGCGGCCCTGTTGGCGGCCGCCTGTATCGGGGGAGCGATAGTGGCATTCGGCTCAAGCTCGCCGTCGACGCCCGCCGGTTGCATCCACCTCGAGGCGCCGAGCACGATGGGGGGCGTGGCGTCGGACATCTGCGGCGACGACGCGAAGAGGCTCTGCACCGGCCCCAGCGCGCGCGCAAATCCGCTCAGCGGAACGATCCTGCCGCAGTGCCGGGAGGCTGGCTACCAGTAGCCCGCGACTAGCCTGTTGGCGTGA
Organism: uncultured Solirubrobacterales bacterium; assembly: GCA_963817275.1. Classification (GTDB taxonomy): domain Bacteria; phylum Actinomycetota; class Thermoleophilia; order Solirubrobacterales; family 70-9; genus DASUPK01. Next base: position 45,694 of record CAWFOA010000014.1, read on the forward strand.
TGGCCGACAGGGGGATTCTCACCGAGCGGCATCTGAACCGGGCCCTGCTCGCCCGCCAGATGCTCCTCGAGCGGGCGAAAGCGCCGCTCCCGAGGGTGCTCGATCGAATGGGAACCCTGCAGGCGCAGTACGCACCCTCGATGTACATCGGGCTCTGGACCCGAACGGAAGGTTTCGAGCGAGAGCAGCTCGACCGGGCGCTTGAGCGGCGGACCGTCGCACAGGGCACGCTGATGAGGGCGACGATCCATCTGGTCTCCAAGGCCGACTACTGGCCTTCGGCGATCGGGATCAGGCAAGCGCGCAGAGAGGCGTGGCTGAAGGCCAGCTATCGGCGCGACTACAGCGCGTCGCAGCTCTCGTCTCTTGCCGGGAAGCTCCGCAAGCGACTCGGCGACGGTGCCATGAGCCGCAAGGAGATCCACGAGCTGCTCGGTTCGGACAGCGTGCTCACCAACGGGGTGAACATGTGGTTCGACCTGGTCAGGGTGCCCCCCTCCGGGACCTGGGAGCGGCGCCGCGCCGACCTCTACGCCGCCGCGGAGGCCTGGCTCGGCCCACCCGCCTCCGGGCTCGACGAGGGCAAGGGCATCGAGGCGCTGACGCGCCGCTACCTCGCCGGCTTCGGCCCGGCGACGTTGGATGAGATAGCCAACTGGATGGGATTGCACCCGAAGCACCTGTCTCCATCCCTCGAGCGGTTGAAGCTCCGCCGCTTCGAGGCTGAGGACGGTTCCGAGCTGCTCGACCTGCCCAGGGCACCGCTGCCGGACCCGGAGACGCCAGCGCCTGTTCGCTTCCTGCCGAACTGGGATGCGACCCTGCTCGTCCACGCCCGCCGCACGGGCATCCTGCCGGAGCAGCACCGGCCGAATGTCTTCAACACGAAGACGCCGCAGTCAGTCCCAACCTTCCTCGTCGACGGACGAGTCACCGGCACCTGGAGCTACGAGAAGGGCAAGGTGAAGACGAAGCCGTTCGGCCGCCTCGACGCCGCCGCGAAGCGCGAGCTCCGCGGGGAGGCCGACCGCCTGGCGGCGCTCCATTCCGACTAGAGCGCGAGCATCGGCAGCCATGCCCGGACGGCGGCCGCTACCGCCTCGGTGTCGGCCTTCAGCCCGTGGTCCCCGCGCACCTTGACCACCTCCCGGTTCGGGCCGGGCGGCGGCATGCCGAAGCGGTCGCTCTCACCCTGGACGACGAGCACCGGGAGCTCAACCGCCTCCAGCTCCGGCAGGCGGCTCTGAGGCGGTTTGTCGCCGCGGCGGGGGGGAAGCAGCGGGAACGCCAGGCAGAGCACGGCCACCGCCTCGGTCGCCTCGACGGTGCGGCAGGCGACGCGGGCACCGAGCGACCGCCCCCCGACGACGAGCGGCAGCTTCGCCAGCTCGTTCGCCCGTAGGTGCTCGACCACCGCCACCCATGCCGCGTCGAGCTGCTTGGGGCCGGCCGGTGAGCGCCGGCCCGCGACGCGGTAGGGCTGCTCGATCAGCGCGACGGAGAACTGCTCGGCCAGGGCGGCTTCGGTTGCAGCCATCAGGTCGACCGCCTCGACTCCGCCGCCGGCCCCATGTCCGAGGACGAGGGCGCCCTTCGGACCGTCGGCCGGGTGCAGGTGCACCCGAGCGGGGCCGGAGGGAGTGTCGATCTGGGCGGGCGCCAAGGGCGAATAGATTAGGTTTTCGGGCGGGATGCGTCGGCTCCTGACAGGAAGTCTGGCCGTCGCCGCGGCGATCACCGCGCTCGGGCCCGCCACTCTCAGCCAGGCGGCAGGACGAGGGCTGACCGGTCCGCAGCTCGCCAACGGTTGCTTTGCCTTGCGCTCCACGGTGAGCGGCCGTTTCCTGGTCGCCTCCGGTGACGGCTATCGCGCCGACGGCTCCACGAAGGCGGGCGCCGCCGCCTTCTTCTGGAAGCCCTCCACCTTGGGCAGCTATCTCCCGCAGGATCAGGCGGACGGGCTGCTCAGCGCCCGTTCCGGTGGCGCCATCGGCCGCGATGGGTCGCCGAGCCCGGCGACGGAGTGGGCCGTGGTTCCCGCGACGAGGCGGGCGGTAGAGCTCGTCTCGCTCGCTGACCGGCGGCGGCTCGGAGCATCCGCCTCGGGCCGGCTCCGCCTGCTCGGCGCGAGGTCCGGGGATCGTGCTCGGCTGTTCGAGCTTGTCCGGGATCGGGGGTGCAGGCCCTTCCCGGAAGCACGCCTGAACGCGAGCGGGAAGCCGTTCCGCGGGACAAACCGCAAGGGCGATGTCTTCGGGTTCGCAGACATGCACCTGCACATCACCGCGAACCAGCGCGCCGGCGGCGCGGTGATCTCCGGGGAGCCCTTCGATCGCTATGGCATCACCCGAGCGCTCGGGCAGGACGCGGGTGTCCACGGCGGTGACGGCAGCCTGGACGTCACCGGCAATCTGCTGCGCACGGGCATTCCCTTCGGGACGCACGACACCCATGGATGGCCGACCTTCGCCGGCTGGCCGGTCCACGACACGATCACCCACCAACAGACCTACTACGTGTGGCTGAAGCGGGCCTGGATGGCAGGCGAGCGCCTGGTGGTCGCGCAGACGGTCGACGACCAGCCGATCTGCGAGATCGAGCCCGTCAAGACGAACAGCTGCGACGAGTCCGAGTCGGTTCGCCGGCAGATTCAGACTCTCCACGGGCTGCAGAACTACGTCGACGCACAGGCCGGTGGCCGCGGCAGGGGGTGGTTCCGGCTGGTCTACAACCCGCGCCAGGCGCGCCGGGCGATCGAGATGGGCCGCCTGGCGGTCTTGGTCGGGATCGAGTCATCGGACCTGTTCGGTTGCGGCGAGCGGATGGACGTCCCGCAATGTGGACGGCGCGACATCGATCGCGGCATCCGCAGGGCCCGTCGCCTGGGGGTGCGAAGCGTCTTCCCGATGCACTGGACCGACAACGCCTTCGGCGGCACGGCTCTGGAGGGTGACGGCCGGGGAACATTCATCAACATCCTCGAGGCCTTCCAGACGGGGCACTACTTCCGGACAGGGCCCTGCCCGGAGCCCGGGCAGGGCGAGACCATGGGGACCCTGAGCAAGGGGGAGCTGGGCGTGCTGGCGAACTTCTTCCCGGCCGCGCAGACCCTGGCTCAGGCCGGCATGCCGACCTACCCGCCTGGCCCGCAGTGCAACGCGAAGGGGCTGACGCCGCTCGGCGCCTACCTGATCAAGCGATTGATGGCCAACCACATGCTGATCGAGGCCGACCACATGAGCGAGTTGGCCCGCGAGAGCGTCCTGCGGATGGCCAAGGCTCACCGCTATCCGCTCGTCTCGAGCCACACCGGGACCGGCGGGGCGTGGACCCCGGGGCAGCTCAGGGAGCTCTACAGCCTCGGCGGAATGGCGGCGGCGACGCCCGACACGGCGCCGGAGCTCGCGGCGAAGATCGAGACGCTCTCGAGGTACCGAAGCAAGCGCCACTACTTCGGCGTCGGTCTCGGTACCGACACGGGTGGATTCTCGTCGCTGCCTGGACCGAGAGCCGATGCGTCCCAATCGCCTCTGATCTATCCGTTCCGCTCCTATGACGGCAAGGTCCTCTTCCAGCGCCAGCAGACCGGCGATCGGGGCTTCGACCTGAACGTCGACGGCGTCGCTCACTACGGTCTGATGGCGGACCTGGTGGCCGACATGCAGCAGCACGGCGCCGCCGCCGCCCTCGGACCGCTCTTCCGCTCGGCTGAGGCCTACCTGCGCATGTGGAAGCTCGCGTACGCGCGGTAGCTCACGCCGACGTGTTCAGTTCCACGGCGGCGCGAATCAGTGCCTTCAACGCCTTTTCATCGATCTCGTCGCCCTCATGGAGATCGATGGCACGCCTGGTGTTGCCTTCGAGGCTGGAGTTGAAGAGGCCTGAAGGGTCCTCCAACGAGGCGCCCTTGGCGAAGGTCATCTTCACGGCATTCTTGTACGTCTCACCGGTGCAGATCATTCCGGCGTGCGACCAGACCGGTGTTCCGGGGTTCGTGGGTTTCACCCACTTCCACTCCTCGATGACGTCGGGGTCCGCTTCCTTGATGATTCCCCGGACCTTGCTGAGCGTCTCGCCCCGCCAATCGCTCAGCTCCTGGATTCTCGCGTCGATCAGCTGAGAGGGTGAGTCTCCTTCTGCTGTCGCTTTCTTCATGGTGTTCAGTGGAGCTAGCCGGACTCGAACCGGCGACCTCCTGGGTGCGATCCAGGCGCTCTCCCAACTGAGCTATAGCCCCGCAATGAGGTGGGACATATGTTGGCTCGCAGGGGACCTGGCAAGCGAACCGGGGGGCAAGGATACGCTGTCTCAGCGTGAGGTTTGGACGGCGCCTGGCGCTCTTCTTCCTGCTGCTTGCGATCGTGCCCACCGCGGCGCTGATCGCCATCCTGCTGTTCGTCAGCCGCGATTCGCAGGAGGGCAAGGCCGACGCGCGGCTCGCGGCCGGCCTGCAGACGGCGGTCGCCGTCTACGGGGGGCGCACGGCGGAGGCCACGGGGGACGCCAAGCGCCTCGCGCGAGACCCGGAACTGGCCGGGGCGCTGAGTGTGGTCGACCCATCCCGGCTTCGTGCGTTCGTCCGCGGCGCCGCGCGCGAGCCCGGTGTGATCAGGGTCGAGCTCCTCGACAACGCCGGCCGCCAGATGGCAGCCGCCGGACCCGTCGATGCGGTGGCGTTCGCTCGAGTGGGCCTGACGGAGAACGCGCGGCCTGTCGGCGCCATCCGCCTGTCGGCCACGACGGCGGACCAGTACGCCGCCGCCGTGCGTCGTTTGACCGATCGAGAGGTCGTGCTGAGCCGAGGAAACACCGCTTTGGCGTCCACGGTGACGCCGCCGCCGGAGACACTGCGGCCCGACGAGACGGCGGACCTGACGATCGGAGGCGTCAAGTATCGCGGCCATGCGATCAGCCTCGACGCGAGGGACGGCGAGAGCGTGCTGCTGCTCGGCCCGCCCAAGTCGGGGGGAGTGCTCGGGATCGGACCTCCGGCTCTCGCCATCCTGGTCTGGTTCCTGGTCGCCGCCGTCGTCCTGGCGTGGGCGCTCGCCCGGACGCTGACCCGCCTTCATCAGCGCGTCGCGGAGCAGGCCGTCACCGATCCGCTGACCGGTCTGTGGAATCGCCGGTACATGGCGGAGACGCTCGAGCGGGAGGTGGCGCGCTCCAAGCGCTTCGGGCACCCGATCTCGCTGATCATTCTCGATGTCGACGACTTCAAGCTGATCAACGACCACCGGGGGCACATGCAGGGCGACATCGTCCTCGAGAGGGTCGCCGACGTCGTTCGGGACGCGACACGGTCAATCGACGTGGCGGCACGCTACGGCGGCGACGAGCTCGCCCTGATCCTGGTCGAGACCGGGCGGGAGGGGGCAGGCATACTCGGCGAGCGCCTCGGCGAGCGCATGCGTTCCGCGGAGGTGCCCCTCCGGGAGGGCGGATCGATGGGTGTCACGATCAGCGTCGGTGTGGCGACGATCCCGGACTCCGCCGAGGACCTCGACTCCCTGGTCGATGCCGCGGACCGGGCCTTGCTGCGAGCGAAGAGGGCTGGTAAGAACCAGATTCGTGCCGCGCCAGCAGGCCGTCGAGCCGCCGGAGCAGCGAGCGAAGGTCCTAGGCAACGCCCGTAAACTGGTCGCTTGGGTGCAGGTCCAGGCGACGATCCAGCTATCACATGTGCGCCTCAGCACTTAAGCTTTGAACCCTCGAGGCGGTCAGACCGCGCATCATGGGAATACTCGACGACGCGATTCGCGAACACCTCGATCTGAAGCGCAGGCACGGCGCCCGCGACGCCGATCTGCGCGAGATCGAGGATGAGGCGTTCGGTTCGACCGATCGCCCGGATCCGTTCGCGGCCAACGAGCTGTTCAACGAGGTCTCCTCGACCGGTACGGCGGAGGCGGAGCGCCCCGGCACGGCCCCCCCTGAGGCCCCCGGCGGCCTGAGCGAGCCCGACGAGGGCGGGGAGGAGCCGACGCGGCTGGTCGAACCCGAAGCCCTTCGTCCTTCAGAGCCCGGCGCGGAGGTGGACGAGCCCCAGTCCCCGGCCGAGCCCATCAGCCCGCCCGAGGGACTTGGTGATGCCGAGCCGATCAGTCCTCCGGAGGGACTTGACTCGGTTCCCGGCCAGTTCGAGCTCCCGGGACAGGATGAGATCCCGGGTCAGGAGCGCCTCGACGAACCGCCGTCCGAGTCCCTCGAGGACCTGATCGCGGAGGAGGAGCCTTTCCCGGAGGACGCCGCCGCACCCCATTCGCCCCCGCCCGAGGACCTGGCGGAGCCTCCCGCGCCCGCCGCTCCCCCCGAGCCGGAGGAGGCCGAGCCGCCTCCGCCCGAGCCCGAGCCCGAGCCGGAGCCGGAGAGCTCGGTCCCCGAGCCGCCTCCGCCGCCACCCCCGAGCGGTTCCGAGCCGCCGGGCAGGGCGCGTGGCCGCGTGGACGTCCCCACTCAGGAGCATCCACCTCCGGGGGAGACCGGCGGCTTGCCGCCGCTGCCGCCCGAGCCGGGATTCGCGCCGGAGCCGCATGAGCCCGGCGAGGAGGCGCCGTCCGGTGAGGAGCCGCTGCCGGCAGCCGAGCCGCTCGCAGAGGAGGAGGACGGCGGGGAGCCGGGCGGACCGGCGCTCTACGACTTCGAGACGGACGAGGATCCACTCGCCTCACCGGGGCCCGCGCCTGCGGATGATGACTTCGAGGCACTCGGACCGGCGGAGGAGGAGGCGCCCTACGTCGAGGAGGAGGAGCCCTACGCCGAGGAGCCGGTCTCCGGCACCGAGCCTCCGGCCGAGGAGCCCGGCACCGAGGTAAGGCCGGCGCTCGAGGACGAGGAGGTCTACGAGGGCGGAACGCTTGATCCGGAGGAGACCTACGAGGAGGAGGAGGGGGAGGAGGGCCTCTGGTTCGAGAAGGGCCCGCCTCAGGACTTCGACTTCGAGGACGACAAGTAGTTCTACACGTACCCGCGGGTACGGCTCGCCTCGACGACCCTCTCGATTCCGACCAGGTAAGCGGCCTCGCGGAGCGAGATGCGCTCCTCCTTCGCCCGAGCCGACACGTCCCGGTACGCCCGGCGCATGATGCCGCCGAGCTTGTCGTTGACTTCGCGCTCCGACCAGCGGAAGTGCTGGAGATTCTGGACCCACTCGAAGTAGGAGCAGACGACGCCGCCCGCGTTCGCCATCACATCCGGGATGACGTGAATGTCCTTGTCGTGCAGGATCTGGTCGGCAACCGGCGTGGTGGGGCTGTTGGCACCCTCGATGATCATCCTGGTGTTGATCCGGTCGGCGTTGCCCTCGTGGATCATCCCGCCGAGAGCCGCGGGGATCAGGACGTCGCACTCGATCGCGAGCAGGTCGTCGGGACTGATCACCTCGGTGCCGGGGAACTCCGTGAGCTTGCCTCCGTCGCGCAGGTGGGCGGCGAGGTCGTCGGCGTCGATGCCGCCGTCGCTGCGAATCGCGCCCGTCGCATCTGAGGTTCCGACCATCCTGGCGCCGAGCTGCTGGAGGATGCGGGCGGCCCAGGAGCCGACGTTGCCATACCCCTGGACCACGAAGGTGCTGTCCGCCGGGGTCAGCCCGATCTGCGGAGCGGCCTCCCGGAACATGTAGATGCAGCCACGGCCGGTGGCCTGCTCGCGGCCATAGGAGCCCTCGAGAGCGATCGGCTTGCCGGTGCAGATCGCCGGAGTGTGGCCGTGGAGCTTGCCGTACTCGTCCATCATCCAGGCCATCGTCTGGGCGTTGGTGCCGACGTCCGGCGCGGGGATGTCGCGCGTCGGGCCGAGGACCTTCTGGATCTTGTCCATGAAGGAGCGCGTGATCGCCTGCAGCTCGGCACGGTCCAGGGTGTCGGCAGGGACGTTGACGCCGCCCTTGGCGCCGCCGAAGGGGATGTTCGCGACGGCCGTCTTCCAGGTCATCAGCGAGGCGAGGGCGCGGACCTCGTCGACGTCTACCTCGGGGTGGTAGCGGATGCCTCCCTTGTAGGGGCCGCGCGCGCCGTTGTGCTGGATCCGGTAGCCGGAGAAGGTGTGCACCTTCCCGTCGGCGAGCCTCACCGGAATCTGGACGGTGACCTCGCGGTAGGGGGTCCAGAAGACGGTGCGGATGTCGTCCGGGAGCTCGAGGCGCTCCACCGCCCGGTCGAAATAGAACCGGACGATGTCGAGGTTGGACATCTCCGCGTGCTGAGCGGGGCCGGACTTTCCCGTCGCCGCGCCGTTCCCCGCCGAATCAGGTTCTGTGGCCCTTGTTGCCATTGCCCCTCCTGGGTGCACCAGCCTGGCCAGTCTCTCACAGGGGCATTCGCGAGGTTGCGCTTTCCCGTCCTACAATCGGCTTCCCACGGGGCCATAGCTCAGTTGGGAGAGCACCTGGTTTGCAACCAGGAGGTCGCCGGTTCGAGCCCGGCTGGCTCCACTCCGCGCGACGCCGTTACCGGTCCGTCGTCCCGCGTGGCCCCGCGGCGGGTGGGCTGGTCCCGCCGCCGTCCTCGCTGGCCTCCTCGATCACCTTCCGCTCGATCTTCTCCGGCGGACACTCCGAGGGTGCCACTCGAGTGTGTCGCCGGGCCCTGGACGGCGAGGAGGTGAGCCGGTGGAGGGCAAACGACTTGCTTCAGTAGAAGGCGCAGGTGCTGCCGAGCACGAAGAGCAGGGCCACCGGACAGGCGATCAGGCTGATCAGCGCGGCGATCCACCGCCTCAGGATCAGCGCGCCGATACCCGCCGCCATCCCGCCGATCGCCGCGACCGCGGCCACGGAGTCGATCGGATTCGTCCACGATGGAGGGCTGCCGGTCGTCCCGCAGCCGGGCTGAGCGAGGACGAACACGAACGCGAGCACGCAGGTGAGAGCCGTCAGGGCGAGGGCCACGGCGGACAGCCATCGAGCGAGCTCCTCCAGGCGGGACCGGTTGGCCTGCCCCGCAGTGCCGACGTGTATCGCCAGTTTGCCGAGATGCAGGACCCTCTCCCTGACGTCGTCGGCCTGGCTCCTCTCGGCCCAGCCCTCGGAGCGGCCGATCAGCGTGCCGGTGACCGCCGCCACCAGCACGACGACCGGCAGCATCAACAGCGGCGCCGGTGGAGGCGTCACCGCGTTTCCGTCAGTGGCCACCAGGACCACGGTCACCCCGATCCCCAGCCAGACGCCGATCACGCCGAGATTGCCGAAGATCCGCAGCCATTCGGTTCGAGGATTCGACCGCAGGCTGTAGGCGGTTGCCACCGCGCCGATGGCGAGGATCGCGAACGCGTACAGCCAGGCGCGCGAGTCGTAGCGATGCTGCAGGGGCTCACCGGCCCGTTCCCGCGCCAGCGACTCGCTGAGCTGCGCGTTGAAGCAGGCCGCTTCGTCCGGCTTGCAGGCGCGGGAGGGAAAGTCGGGCAGCCGCGACTCGGTGTGCGCAAGATCCACCCCGCCCAGGATCAGGATGAGCCCGCAAAGCGCCAGGGACGCGAGCATCGGCCTGCTTGGCAGCTTCCCCACTGCGCCCTAGTCGTCCGGGGGCGCCTTGGTGCCGGCGGGGCGCGGGCTCGGGGCCACCGAACCCACCTCCTCGAAGCCGGCGCGGAGCAGCGCCGGGACCTGGGTGATCGGATCGGGCGAGTGCATCAGGACCACCCCGAGCTGATGACCGCCGATGCGGGCGGTGGTGACGTAGCAGCGCCCCGCGGGATCGGTGAAGCCCGTCTTCAATCCGGTGACCTGAGCCTGCGGGAGGCCGACCAGTCCGCGCTGCAGGAAGTAGTGGTTGTTGGACAGGTAGAGGTGCTTCCCCTTGATCGGGAAGCGCGGCTTGGCGTAACGCGTCTGTGCGATCTGGGCGATCCGGGGGTTCGCCAGGTCGGCGCGCGCGAGCTCCGCGAGATCGAGCGGACAGGAGTAGTTGTTCCGGTCGCGCAGCCCGTTCGGGGTCGAGAAGTGGGTGCAGGTCAGCGCCATCCATTTCGCCTGGCGATTCATCTCCTTGACGAAATGCGTCACGGTGCCGCCGTTGTGCTCGGCGAGCGCCACCGCCGCATCGTTGGCGGAGATCATGATCAGCGCCTGCAGCAGCGCCTCGAGCGGAACCTTTTTGCCGCGCGGCAGCAGCCCCGTCGCCGATCCGGGCGTGGACGCCGCCTTGGCGCTCACCTTGACGTGCTCGCCGGGCCGGTCCCGATTCGCGACCAGCAGCGCGGTCATCATCTTGGTCAGGCTCGCAATCGGGTGCTCGAGGCGCGGATGCCTCTGCCAGAGGATCTCGCCGCTCTTCACGTCGAAGAGGACCCCTGCGAGCGGCGGATGCTTGAACCGGTAGGAGACCGGCAGCGGCCCCGTCACGGGACGCAGCGCGAAGCGGGTGGCCGCCGGTATTGCGACCGTCCCGATGTCCGGTGCGGTGACGCCGGGAGCGGTCACAGAGCGCGCTCGACCGCTGCTGGTGGAGGTCGCCCCTTCCTCGCCGGCGCGGTCCGGCCAGATCGCGACGGCGACCGCAGCCGTCCCGCCGAACAAGACCACCAACCCGACGATGATGGCGATCCGCTTAGTCATCGGGAGGGTTGCGGAGGGCGCCGATCAGGCCGGCAGCGATCATCCCGACGATCGCGAGGGAGACCGCGTAGAGCCCGATCGCCCCGATGTCGCCGTAGGTCCTGAGCCGGAGCCCGGTGTCGACGATCACGTAGATGGTCACCGCGGCGAAGAACCCGCAGAAGATCAGGCCGATGAGCAGCAGGGCATTCCGGAGGTCGGGATCCAATTTCGCTCAGTAGACGGGTAGGCGCGGCTCGGGTCGGCGTCTTCGCATCGTGTAGAGCATGGTCGCCGCCACGGCCAGCCCGAACGCGAATCCGCCCACGTGGGCGAAGTAGGCGACCCCCTGGTCGCCTCCCGAGCCGACCGCGACCTGCCCCAGCGCCGGGACGAACTGGAGGATGAACCAGATCGCGAGCAGGATCAACGCTGGGATCTCCACCAGCGTGACGAAGAAGATGATGAAGATCAGCGTCAGCACCCTCGCCCGCGGGAAGAGCAGCGCATAGGCGCCCAGCACGCCGGCGATCGCGCCGCTGGCGCCGATGGTCGGGGCCGTTGAGCCCGGGTCGATCAGCGCCTGCGTGTAGACCGCGATCAGCCCCGCCAGTAGGTAGAAGAGCAGGAACTTCACTCGCCCCAGCCGGTCCTCGATGTTGTTGCCGAACACCCAGAGGAACAGCATGTTCCCGGCTATGTGCAGGATGCCGCCGTGCATGAACATCGAGGTGAGCAGGGTCAGGTACCAGGGCTTCTGGTCGATCTTGAACGGCCCGAGGTCGTCCTCGGGATTCGCCCGGCTGCGGGCGACCGCCTCCGCGTAGTCCGACGGTGCCCGGGCAGACGACCCCGGCCTGGAACTCGCTGGGTGCAGACCTGCCTCGACCGCGCCGATCGGCGCACTCCCCGCCGTGTGGGATGGGTGATCCGGTACGGGATCGCGCCGTACTCGAGCGAGCTCTGGTCGATCGATCGCGAAGCCGACCTGGTCGAGCCGCTGGTTGCGTCGGGAAGTTGAGCTGCCAGATGAAGACGAGGACGTTGACGACGATCAGCGCGACCGTCACGATCGGGAACCGCGAGGTCGGGTTGTTGTCCTTCAGCGGCAGCACCGGGGCCGCGAAGCCTAAGCGTCCACCGGCCGCTCGCTTCAGAGCGGGCGAAGCTCGAAGCGACTTGTGATGGGCGGCCGCTTGTGGCCGCGTTCTGATGGCGAAGCCGTTTACCGGTCGCGTTGATGGGCTGGCGGATCTCGTCCCGCACCGCCGGCAGCTTCGCCGACTTCGGCGGCGGCAGGATCACCTGTCCGATGCGCCTGCGGCGCGGCCACCGCGCCGCTCTGGTCCAGCGGACGGCCAGCGGGCTTGTCTTGCAGCAGCAGGCCCCAGGTGGCGACGTCGAGGTTGCCCGTCTGCGGGCAGGCCGTGAGCGGCCTGGTAGGCGGAGACGGCGGCCTGGGTCGGCGCCAGGTAGTAGCCGTTGACCGGCACCGCGTAGCCACCGCCGGCGAGCAGCTGCTGGGCCCAGGCGACGTAGTCGCCCTTCGAGCCCGACGTGCAGGAACGGGTAGCTGTCGGTAGGGCGCATATCGGCAGGCGGCCGCGACCGGCTGGCCAGACCGCCTTCCACTGACGCTTGCCGGCCTCCTGCCAGTACCACCAGCTGACGCCCTCGCATGCCGTAGGACGATCGCCAGCGCCCGGAAGCGCTTGATCTGGCCGGCTCTTGGGGCGGCATGTAGACCTGGCCGAGCGGCGCGATCGGCGACCGTAGACGCGGTTCCAGACCCAGGTGTGGATGATAGGCCGGTGTCGACGGTGGTCCCGATGTCCTTCCAGTAGAGCTGCGGCACGTTGTACTGCGCTCCGCCCGGGCCGAGGAAGACCGAGTACGGAAGGGCGGGGTGGTAGTCGACGTAGGGGAAGCTGGCGAGGCCGAGTGGGTAGTCGGCGCCGACCTGCGAGCGCAGGCTCGACATGAAGTAGGAGGCCTGCGGGTACTTGCCCTCGTACTGGCCCTCGACGTCGAGCACCAGGCAGTCGGCTCCCCTGGCCACCGCCGCGGCGCCCACCCGCGCCTCCTTGCCGGGCTTGTCCCCGTAGATGAACTGCCAGGCGCAGACGTTCAGACCGCGCGCATGCAGCCCGCTCACCACCGCCTGGGAGAACTGGCTCCAGTAATGCGTGCCGTCCCCGGACTTGATCAAGACCGTGTCGATGTCGTGCGCGTGCGCCTTCTTCGCGATCGCCCCGAGCTTGCCGTGCGACGAGCGGTTCAGCGTACCAGATCCACATCCCGTTGCCGGCGAGCGGGTTCTTGGCCGGCAGTGGCGTCAGTCGTCTGAGACGAGGCGCCACCGGCCAGGGGGCCGACCGCCGAGGCCGAGCGCAGTCGCAGCGGCGGCGATCAGGGCGAGCGTTGTTGTGCGTCGACGGGCACGCATGGATTCGAGGCTACGGGCCCCGAAACACGCCTATGCAGGGAAAGCTGCGTCGGGGTTTGTTAGGCGCCAGCCGCCGCGGCCGGAAGCTGCTCGTCCGCGTGGTACGAGGAGCGCACCAGCGGACCCGAGGCGACTGACGCGAACCCGAGCCCGTAGGCCGCCTTCTCGAGCGCCGCGAATTCGTCCGGGTGCCAGTAGCGGTCGACGGGGAGGTGCTTCTCGGTCGGGCGCAGGTACTGGCCCACGGTCAGCACCTGCACGCTGTGGTCGCGCAGGATCGAGAACGCCTCGACCATCTCGTCGAACTCCTCGCCCAGCCCCACCATCAGCCCGGACTTGGTGACGACCTCATCTCCGCCCATCTCCTTCGCCATCCGCAGGACTCTGGCGGAGCGCATGAACTCGGAGCCCCGGCGGGCCACCGGGTAGAGCCGCGGGACGGTCTCGACGTTGTGGTTGAAGACGTCGGGTCGCTCGGCGATCACCTTGGCAAGAGGCATCTCCTGCCCGCGGAAGTCGGGGGTCAGGACCTCGACCTTGCAACCCGGTGCCATCCGCCGGATCGATCGAATCACCCCTACGAAGGCGCTCGCCCCGTAATCGGGCAGGTCGTCGCGGTCGACCGACGTGATCACCGCGTGCCGTAGGCCCATCCGCTTCACCTGGTTGGCGACGCGAAGGGGCTCGAGCGGGTCGTTCCAGGTGGGCTTGCCCGTCTGCACGTTGCAGAAGCCGCAGCGCCGGGTGCAGACGTCGCCGAGGATCATGAAGGTGGCCGTGCCGCGCTCCCAGCACTCGCCGACGTTCGGGCAGTTGGCCTCCTGGCAGACCGTGTGGAGGTTGTCGGCGTCGATCGCCTTCTGCAGCCGCCTGTAGGTCGGCCCGCCCGGCGCCGGGACCTTGAGCCACGGCGGCTTGCGAGAGCGGAAGGGCACCTTGCCCTCATCGTCGGGTGCCGCCCCGCCGGGATTGGCGCGCGAGCGGGTCACGTGTAGCCGCTCTGAAATCTGGGCGTCCGTGGCCATCCCGCCTACCGTACCGGGGCCGGTTCGCCGAGCAGCTCGGTCAGCGCCTCGGTGTCGAACGGTACGGGCCGCCGGCCGTAGAACTCGCCGAACCGCTCGGCCACCACCTCCATGTAGGCGTCCATGTCCACCTCGGAGCCGAGCTCCCGGCATAGCGACGTCATCCTGACCCCCTCGATCCCGCAGGGAACGACCCACTCGAACGGCTGCAGGTCGTTGTTGACGTTGACGGCGAATCCGTGGGTGGTGACGCCGCGGTTGACGTGCACTCCGATCGAGCCGATCTTTCGCCCCTCCGGTGGCCCTCCGCCGACCCAGACGCCGGTCAGCCCGTCGATCACCTTCGCGTCGACTCCGTAGGCGGCGAGCGAGCCGATCATCAGCCGCTCGAGGCGTCTGCACGTACTCGTGAACGTTGTCCCCGTAGGGCTTCAGCGAGACGATCGGATAGCCGACCAGCTGTCCCGGGCCGTGGTAGGTGACCGCGCCGCCGCGATCCGTCTCGCAGATCTCGATTCCCTGCATCCGGTACCAGTCCTCGCCCATTCCCAGTTCCTCGGGCCGGCTACGGCGCCCCTTCGTGTAGACGGGTGGGTGCTCGAGGAGCAGCAACACGTCAGGGATCCGCTCTGCCTGGCGCAGCCGCCTCGATCCGCTTCTGCATCCGGCGGGCCTCGTCGTAGGGGACCAGCCCGCAGCGCACGATCAGGACCTCGTCCACAGACGCATTGTCACACGGGGGCATGACCGGCTCAGCCCGGTGTCCCGGCCGCAGCGGCGCCCTCCTGGTCAGGAGGCCAGAACGGCCACTCCTCGAAGTGCGAGCAGAGCGCTGCCCCGTTGAGGCGGACGATCCACAGGTCCCTGTACTCCTTGTCCTTCGGCGCCCCGTATTGGACCTCGACCCTGACGACGCCGGTGTCCCCCTCGGCCGCGACGATCTCGCTGCTCATCTCGAAGTCCTCCTCTGACCCGAGGCGCTCCGCCTCCCACATCTCGCCGATCGCGGCCAGGCCGCGATGCGGGTTCTCGTAGGGAGCGGTCGAGTATGTGGCGTCCTCGGTGAAGAGGCCGGCAAGCGCGTCGGTGCCCGGCGAGCGCCAGGCGCGCTCGTATCCCGCGATCCAGTCGGTCAGCTGCGCGCGATCCATCGACCGCGGAAGCTATCTAGAGGGCGAGGCCGAGCGGCTCCTCGAGCAGCTCGCGCACCCGCGCCAGGAATGATCGCACCGTCGGCTCCGTAGAGGATCCGGTGATCGCAGGCGAGGGTGACGCCCATCAGCTGGCGTGCCTCGATCTCTCCGGAGTCGGTGACCACCGGCTTCGCCTTCAGCTCGCCGATCGCCAGGATGCCGGCCTGCGGCGTGTTGATCACCGCATGGAAATTGGAGATCCCGTACATGCCGAGGTTTGAGACGGTGAAGGTCCCCCCCGAGAGCTCGGGCGGGGTGATCGAGCCGTCGCGGACACGGGAGGCGAGCGCGCGGGTCTCGGTCGAGATCTGGCGTAGGCCCTTGAGGTCGGCGTCGAAGACGGTGGGAACGACCAGCGCGTCCTGGGCGGCGACCGCGACGCCGACGTTGATCCGCGAGTAGAGCTCGATCCGCCCGTCCCGGTAGGCCCCGTTCGCCCGCGGATGCTCACGCAGGGCGAGCGCGCACGCCTTGACGACCATGTCATTGAAGGTCGGAACCGCCTCCCCTTCCTTCGCCATCGCCTTGAGCTTCCTCCTGCCGTCCACCGCGGCCGTCATGTCGAACTCGGCCTGGAGATAGAAGTGAGGCGCCGTCGCCTTGGACTCCGCCATCCGCCTCGCGACGGTCTGCTGCAACTTGGTGAGCTCAACGACCTCGACGCCCCCCTTGGCTGTCTCCGGCTTCTCAGCGACGCCCGGAGTGGGCCCGGCCGGAGTGGCGGCGGGAGCCGGGGCCGCCGGAGCCGCGGGGGCCGGAGCCGCAACGCCGGCAGCCAGAGCCCGCTCGACGTCAGCCTTGACGATCCGCCCACCCGGTCCTGACCCAGAAAGCCCATACAGATCAAGCCCGCGATCGCGAGCGATCCGCTTGGCAATGGGAGAGGCCTTGACACGCCCGTCACCACCGACTGCGGCTGGGGAGGGTGTAGCGGCGGGCGTCGCGCGGCCTGGCGGTGGGGTCGGGGGCGACGCGACAGCGGGTTCCCGCTGTCCGATGGCCGGCTGATCTGCCCCTGGACCCTGATCGGGGGTTTCGTCGCCGGCCCTGCCCGCTGACGCGGCGGCCCCGGCCCCGCCGCCGTTACCCGAGACCACCTCACTCGCATCCCCCACCCGCGCAATCGGATCCCCGACGGGCAGCGTGTCCCCCTCCTGCGCCAGGATCTCGACCACGGTCCCGGCCGTATCCGCCTCGTAGACCATGTTGGCCTTGTCGGTCTCGATCTCGACCAGCTCCTCGCCGACCGCCACCTCGTCGCCGAGCCCCTTGAGCCAACGCAGCACGGTGCCCTCCTCCATGGAGTCGGAGAGCCGCGGCATGACGATGTCGACCATCAGCGGCTCCCCTCGAGCGTCTGGAGCGCCGCGCTGACGATGTTCTCCGCGTGCGGGATCGCCGCCTGCTCCATCCGCTTCGAGTAGGGCATGTGCACGTCGGCGCCGGTGACCCTTTCGATCGGCGCGTCGAGGTGGTCGAAGGCCTGCCCCTGGATCAGGGCCGCGAGATTGGCCCCGACGCCACCGTGCGGCCAGCCCTCCTCGACGATCACGGCCCGGTTGGTCTTCCGCACCGACTCGAGGATCGTGTCGAGGTCCAGCGGCCGCAACGTGCGCGGGTCGATGATCTCGGCCTCCACGCCGTGCTCGTCGGCGAGGGTCTGCGCCGCCTTCTGCGCGGTCTCGGCCATCCGCAGGATCCCGACGATGGTCACGTCCGACCCCTCGCGCCGGATCGCCGCCTCGCCGAAGTCGACCACGTCGTCGTCACCATCCGGCACCTCGCCCCGCAGCCCGTAGAGCGTCTCGTGCTCGATGAAGATCACCGGATTGTCGTCGCGGATCGCGGCCTTGAGCAGACCCTTCGCGTCGGCCGGGGTCGACGGGCAGGCGACGAGCAGCCCCGGGATCTGCAGGAACAGCGCCTCGAAGCTGTGCGAGTGAGTGGGCCCGAGCTGGTGGCCGCCGCCGCCCGGCATCCGGATCACCATCGGCACCCGGACCTGGCCGCCGAACATGTACGGGATCGCGGCGGCGTGGTTGACGATCTGGTCCATCGCCAGCAGCGCGAAGTTGACGGTCATGATCTCGACGATCGGCCGGATGCCGCCCATCGCCGCGCCGACGCCCATCCCGACGATCGAGTTCTCCGAGATCGGCGTGTCGCGGACTCGCTTCTCACCGAACTCGTCGAGCAGTCCCTCGGTCACCTTGAACGAGCCCTGGAAGACACCGACGTCCTCGCCCATCACGAAGACGTTCTCGTCCCGGCGCATCTCCTCCGCCATCGCGTCCCGCAGGGCCTCGCTCATCCGCATCGTCGTCGCCATCAGTGCACGTCCTCCGGCGCGATGTCGGGCTGGTCGCCCTCGGCCTCGCGCAGCGCCTGCGCCTCTTCCTCGGCGTAGGCGGCTCCACGCTCGGCCAGGTCCCGCGCCCGCTCTCCGGCCTTACGCTCCTCCTCGGCCGGGTGCGAGTCGGGCGAGCGCTCATCGACGCCGTACCAGCCGGGGACCTGGTCGCCGTAGACGTAGAGGTGGTCGTAGAGCGAGTCGAGCGGCGGCTCCGGAGAGTTGTCGGCGAACTCGACCGCGTCGACCACCGTCTTGTCGGCATCGTCACGGATCGCCTGCACGTCCTCCTTGCTGAGGACCTTCTCCTTGATCAGCCGTGCCGCGAACGACTCGATCGGGTCCTTGCGCTGCCACTCCTCGACCTCCTCCTTCTCGCGGTAGACCTCTGGATCGGCGGCGGAGTGACCGCGGTACCGGTAGGTGAACGCCTCGACCAGCGTCGGCTTGCGGTCCTCCCGCGCCAGGCGGATGTGCTCGGCGACCGTCTCGCGAACTGCCAGCACGTCCATGCCGTCGACCCGGACGCCCGGTACGCCCATCCCGTCAGCCTTGTGCGAGAGGTCGGGGACGGCCGAGTGGCGCTCCAGATGCGGTGCCCATCCCGTAGAGGTTGTTCTCGACCAGAAAGACGACGGGCAGGCTCCAGAGGGCCGCCAGGTTCATGGTCTCGCCGAAGTTGCCGGTGTTGGATGCGCCGTCGCCGAACATGCAGACGGTGACCTCGTCGGTCCCGCGGTAGTCGGAGGAGAGCGCGAGCCCGGCGGCGAGTGGAAGGTTGCCGCCGACGATTCCGTAGCCGCCCATGAAGCGGCGCTCGGGTCGAAGATGTGCATCGAGCCGCCGCGGCCGCCCGAGGTGCCGTCGACCCGGCCGAAGAGCTCGGCCATCACCCGCTTCGGATCGGTGCCGCGGGCGATCGCGTGGCCATGGGTGCGGTAGGTGCCGATCAGGTAGTCGTCGGGGCGCATCACCGAGGTGGTGCCGACGATCGTCGCCTCCTCGCCGATCGCCAGGTGCAGGAAGCCGCCGGCCTTGGCGCGCTGGTACTGGCGCCCCGCCTCCTCCTCGAAGCGGCGGATCAGCACCATCAGGCTGAGCAGCTCGCGGCAGGTCTTCTTGTCCGGGAGCTTCAGCTTGGCGGGCGCCCTGCCCTTGCCGTCGGACGATCCGGCCGTCCTCCGCCTCGTCTTGGTCTTGCTCTCTGCCACGATCTCAGGCTACTCCCGCCGTAGAGCCGTCACCGCCTCTTCCAGCCTGTCGTCGCCCCAGAACAACCGGTCGCCCACGGCGACCGTGGGAATTCCCTCGACGCCCAGCTCGATCGCCTCGTCGGTGGCGGCGCGGAGCTTGTCCTTGACCGATTTCGTCTCGATTCCCTTCAGCACGGCGTTTGGATGGAGCTCGCAGGCGGCGGCCGCGACCAGGACGTTGTCGACGTCGCTCATGTCGCGGCCGGCCGCGAAGACCTGGCGGAAGCAGGCGAGCGAGAAGGAGACGACGCGGCCGGATTCCTTTGCGTAGATCGCGGCGCGGATCGGATTGAGGCTGTAGTTGTCGATCGGCCAGCCCTCCGGGTAGCGCACCTCCGGCAAGCCCGCGCTCGTCCGCGCGGCGCTGGATCTCGGCGAAGTCGGCGCGTCTGTCCTCCTCGAACGACCAGGGGCGCCGCCCGGTCACCTTCAGGACAGGTGGCCGAAGGAGATCGGCTGCCACTCGGGCTGCTCGAGCTCTGCCTCGGCGAAGAGCCCGCTGATCCGCTCGGCCGCGAGGTAGGAGTAGGGCGAGCTGAAGTCGTAGTAGAAGGTCGCCCGCTCAGTCACGCAGACCTCACAGGTCAGGGCTCCGCATTCCGGCGACCATGTAGTAGGCGGCGACCGCGCCGATGATGATCAGGACCACCGCCGGGCTGATGAAGGCCATGATGACCGCCACCGCGTAGAGCGGGCTCCCGATCATGAACCCGACGGACATGCGGCGGACCTCCTCGTCGGGTATCTCCACGCCGAGCTCGCGACGGTGCTTGACGATATAGGTCCAGAACAGGTTGAAGGCGATCCCCATCGCGAAGAAGGCCAGTGCGTATACGACGGCGGCCACCCTCTCGTCGGCGCCAGACTTGAGGTGCTCCGCCATCAGCGCCGTCGAGAACGGGATGAAGACGACCGTCATCAACACCAGCAGGTTGAGGTAGAGCACAGGTCGATCGGTGCGCTTGAGGTGGTCGAGCAGGCCGTGGTGGTTCACCCAGATGATCCCGATCACCCAGAAGCTGACGAAGAACGAGGCGAACGACGGCCACTCGTCCCTGAGCTGGTGCCACAGGTCCTCGCCGCCCGGGACATTGAGATCCAGCACCAGCAGCGTGATCGCGACCGCGAAGACGCCGTCCGAGAAGGCCTCGAGGCGGTTGGTCCGCACCTAAGCGTGAATCGCCCAGCCGTCGACGGCTCGGGCACCGTCGAGGATCGCCTCCGACATCGTCGGATGCGGGTGGATGATGCGCTGGAGCTCCGGATAGCCGCCCTCGAGCGCCATCACGTTGACGATCTCGCTGATCATGTCGCAGGCGATGTTGCCGACGATGTGGGCGCCCAGGATCTCGCCGTACTCGGGGTCGCCGACGATCTTCACCAGGCCGGCCCGGTCGTCGTAGACGACCGAGGCGCCGGCGCCGCCGAGCTTGAACTTGCCGACCTTGATCTGGCGGCCGGTTTCCTTGGCCTGCTCCTCGGTCATCCCGACGCTCGCCACCTGCGGGTGGCTGAAGGTCGCGCCGGGGACGAGATCGACGTTGATCGGGTCCGCCGGATGGCCCGCCGCGGTCTCCACCGCGATCACGCCCTCCTCCTCGGCCTTGTGGGCGAGGGCCGGTCCGCGGACGAGGTCGCCGATTGCGAAGACGCCCTCGGCCGAGGTGCGCTGGTAGTCGTCGACCTCGATCTGACCGCGGTCGTTGGTCTTCACGCCGGCGGCGTCCAGGTTGAGCGGATCGGTGTCGGGCTTGCGACCGCCCGCGATCACCAGGTGGTCGGCCTTGATCTCCTTGTCGCCGGCCTTGACCTTGACGCCGGTCTTCTGCTCGGTGACGCCCTCGACCTTGGTCCCGGTCATCACCTCGATCCCGTCCTTCTTGAACTGGCGCTCGACGACGCGCGCCATGTCCTTGTCCTCGAGGGGAAGGACCTGGTCGAGCATCTCGACGAGCGTCACGTCGACGCCCATCCGGGCGTAGCCCGAGGCGATCTCGGAGCCGGACGCCCCGGCGCCCGCGACCACCAGCGCCTTCGGCATGGCGTCGAGCGACCAGGCGCCCCAGGTGTCGATGACGCGGTCGGAGAAGTCGATCCCGGGAATCGGCATCGCGACCGAGCCGGTCGCGAGCACGATCGCCTTGGCCTGGTGCTCGTCGGAGCCGACCTTGACCTTGCCGGGGCCCGCCAGCGAGGCCTCGCCGTGGATGAACTCGACCTTGTTCTTCTTCCAGAGGAACTCGACGCCGTCCTCGAGCGTCTTCGAGACCTTCTCGCGGCGCGCCTGGAGCGGCCTTCCAGTCGATCGACGTACCGCTCGGCCTTGATGCCCAGCTCGGCGCCATTCTCGCTGACGTCGGGGAAGACCTCGGCGGTGTGGAGGACGGTCTTGGCCGGGATGCAGGCGTAGTTCAGGCAGCGCCCGCCGGCCTTGTCGCGGTCGACGCACCGCGGTCTTCTGGCCGAGCTGCGCGGCGCGGATCGCCGCCACGTACCCCCCCGGGCCGCCTCCGATCACGATCACGTCGTACTCGGCCATCGCCATCGACTCTATCGGAGGGTGATTTGTCGGCTTCGCGATAAAACGGGTCGCGCTGTCGCGCGGCTTCACTCTCGGGGTCGGGCATCTGGATCCGCGCCAGCGCGCGGACCATGAAATAGAAGAGCGAGCCCGAGCCCGAGCAGCAGGAGGCGTGCGATCAGCTGGGGGATGGTGGTCACCGCCACCAGGCCGAGGGCGCTGGCGAGCACGATCAGCAGCAGTCCCTGGAAGCCGAGCACCGCCCAGTAGCGGGCCCTCCACATCCCCCAGGCCATCGCCCAGAGGACGACGGCGAAGATCGCGTCCGAGCGGCGAGGTGGTCGCTCACCGAGACGTCCACCGGCCAGGGCGACGATCACCGCCGAGGCGGTGATCGCGATCGCGAGGATCGCTGGAGATGACGGCGCCGACGGTGACGGCACGGTCGGTCTCTCGCCCGTCTCGAGGGGCTCGAGCTTCGCGCGCGCCTCGGCGTTCCTCTCCTCGCCCCGGCGGGCCATCCGCTCCTGGAAGCTCTCCGGCTCAACCGGCCGCGGGCGGCCGCGCCGCTCGCTTGCTCGTGGTGCGGTCCCTCCGGCGGCTCGCCGCTTGCGCTTTCGGCGCTGGCGGCTCCCGCTCCAGGGGGCCCGCTGCTTCGAGGGCGGCCGGGTCGACCGGCGTCGAACAGGGCCGTGGCGGCGGCCCGGGGCTCCGGGGCGTCCCGGATCGCCCTGACCACGCAGATCCGCTCCGCGCCCGCCGCGGTCACCTGGGCCACGTTCCCGGGATCGATGCCGCCGATCGCGAACCAGGGGACCGGGGCGATCTCGGCGGCGGTGCCGATCAGCTCCAGCCCGGTCGCCGGGCGCCCCTCCTTGGTGGGCGTCTCCCAGATGGGCCCGACGCTGATGTAGTCGACCGGGACTTCGCCCGCGGCCTCTCGATCTGCTCCGCGGGAGTGGGTCGAGAGCCCGATGATCCCGTCCGGACCGACGATCCGGCGTGCCTCGGCCGGGTTGATGTCGTCCTGGCCGACGTGGACGCCGTCCGCATGGAGCTCGATGGCGAGGTGCGGGTCGTCGTTGACGATGAAGAGCGCTCCGTAGGTGTCGGCCAGCCGGCGGAAGGTGCGACCGGAGCGCTCGAGGACGTTCCGGGGCAGCTCCCGCTCGCGCAGCTCGATGATGCCGGCGCCGCCGGAGATCGCCGCCTTCAGCAGGGCCTCCGGCTCCCGCCGTGCGGGCGCGCGTCGCAGACGAAGTAGAGGCGCGCCCAGCAGCCGCTGTCGTCGCAGCTCGCCGATCGCCTCGGGCGGCGTCAGGTGAGTCGGGCCGGTCGCCGCGTCGGTCACTGCTCAAGCACGCGGTACGATGGAAAGAGCAACGGGAGCCCACCAACAGGGCTGAGAGGGCGGCTGAAGCGCCGCCGACCGTCCGAACCTGATCCGGGTAATGCCGGCGCAGGGAGGTTGGTGATGAGAGCGACACGAACAACGGGCTACGACGCGATCTTCGTCGGCGGCGGAGTGATCGGGCTGGCCTCCGCCTGGCGGGCGCCGCGGCACGGCGCACGCGTCTGCGTGCTCGAACGCGACCGTCCCGCGTCGGGGGCGACCGGGGTCGCCGCCGGCATGCTCGCGCCGGTGGGGAGGCGTCCTGGGGGGAGGAGGGGCTCTCGCCCTCGAACCTGGAGTCCCTGCGCCGCTGGCCCGGCTTCGCCGGGAGCTGGAGGGGGAGTCGGAGATGGAGATCGGCTTCGCCCCCCGCGGCGCGCTGCACGTGGCGCTCGACCGCGACGAGGCGGAGGGCCTGCGTCGCCGCTACGAGCTCCACCGCGAGCTCGGGCTGGACTCCGAGTGGCTGGCCGGCAGGGCCTGCCGCGAGCTCGAGCCGGGACTCGGCCACCACGGTCCGCGGTGGCGCCCACGTTCCCGGTGAGGCCAGCGTCGATCCGAGACGCGTGGTGGCGGCGCTGCTCGGCGCCCTCGAGCGTCACGGCGTCGACGTCCATGCCGGAGCGGAGGTGGTGGCGGCCGAGCGGCGGGACGGCGCCTGGCGGGTCGATACCGCGGATGGCCGCGGCGGTCGCGCGGGCACGCTGATCCTGGCCGCGGGCTGCTGGTCGGGCAGAGGCCGAGTGGATCCCGCCAGAGGCCCGGCCGCCGGTCCGCCCGGTGAAGGGGGAGATCCTCACCCTGCGCGGTTCGGCCGAGGAGCCCGCTTGCGAGCGAATCGTCGCCGGCGAGCGCGTCTACATGGTGCCGCGCGCGGATGGGAGGCTGATCGTTGGCGCGACCGTTGAGGAGCGCGGCTTCGACACCACGGTGACCGCCGGAGGCGTCCACGAGCTGCTCCGTGAGGCGTACAGGCTGATCCCGGAGATCGCCGAGTTGGAGCTGGTCGAGACGACAGCCGGCCTGCGTCCGGGTACCCCCGACAACGCTCCGCTGATCGGCTTGAGCGCAACCGACGGATTGCTGATCGCGACCGGACACTTCCGCAACGGGGTCCTGCAGGCTCCGCTGACCGCCGAATGCATCGCGGCGCTGCTCGCCGGCGAGGAGCCGCCATTCGACATCGCCGCGTTCTCGCCGCAGCGGTTCGCCGGGCGATCGACTGAGACCGCCGTGGAGGTCGCGTGAACGTCGAGCTGAACGGAGAGCCGGTCGCACTGCCCGACGACGCCACAGTCGCGATCGCGATCGAGGCCTCAGGGGCGGCGGCCGGCAGCGGGGTGTCGCCGTCGCCGTCGACGGGGAGGTCGTCCCCAGGAGCGAGTGGAGCCGGACGCAGCTCGCGGAGGGCCAGAGGATCGAGGTGCTTGCCGCCATCCAGGGCGGCGCGGAGGATGGCTTCGAGCTCGGCGAACCGAAGCTGGGGCTCGCGGTTGATCGTCGGGACCGGGGGCTTCCGCTCGCTCGAGCAGATGGAGGAGGCCCTGATCGCCTCGGGCACCGAGATCGTCACCGTGGCGCTCCGGCGGGTCGACCCGGAGGCCCGTGGTTCGGTGCTCGACCTGATTCGCCGGCTCGGCCTGTTCGCGCTGCCCAACACTGCCGGCTGCTACACGGCAAGGGACGCAGTCCGGACGGCCAAGCTCGCGCGCGAGGCATTCGAGACGGACTGGGTGAAGCTCGAGGTGATCGGGGACGACCGCACCCTGCTACCCGGATGCGGTCGAGCTGGTGACGCCGCCGAGACCCTGGTCGACGAGGGCTTCACGGTCCTGCCCTACACCAACGACGATCCGATCCTCGCCCGTCGCCTCGAGGAGGTCGGCTGCGCCGCCGTGATGCCGCTTGGCTCGCCGATCGGGTCGGGAATGGGGATTCGCAACCCCTACAACGTGCGGATCATCGCCGAGCGCGCGAGCGTTCCGGTGATCCTCGATGCGGGGATCGGCACGGCGTCGGATGCCGCGCTGGCGATGGAGCTCGGCTGCGACGGCGTCCTGCTCGCCAGCTCCGTCTCCAGAGCCGAGGATCCGGCCGGCATGGCAGCGGCGATGCGCTCGGCGGTGGAGGCCGGCTGGGCCGCCCGGCAGGCCGGGCGAATTCCCCGCCGGTTCCACGCGGAGGCGTCGACTCCGCTCGAGGGTCAGCCGGACCTCTCCTAGCCTCGGCGCCGGCCCACGACGCGGTCGATTCCCTCGCCGACCGATCCAAAGACCCACCCGACGCCATGGGCGGCACGATTGAGCAGCGAGTCGTCCAGGGGCGCCGCCGAGCGATCCGGGTCCGTCCCAAGCTCGACGGCCGCCTCGCGCACTGCCCCGAGCTCGCCCTCCAGGCGGCCTGCCCATTCCTCGCAGAAGCCGGCCAAGTCGCGGTCCTGCCGGGTGCGCGCGAGCTCGGCGAGATGACGAAGCAGAGTGGTGATGTGCTCGATGTCGAGGACGGCGAAGCGGATCACCATGCCGGTGTCGCCGCCCCGGTCGGCGACCGCGGACCGCACGTCGGCGATCCGGGCGCCCAGCCCCTGCGCCATCGGCCCCCCGTGAAGGCCATAGGCGGCGGTGCGTGGCCCGAGCGCCTCGAGCAGCCGCTCGGTCTCATCAACGCCGCGCTTCAGGCTGTCGCCGGCCGGAGTTCCCTCGAGAGCCGGCGCCAGCCTGCGCCAGCGATGGATCAGCTGCCGGGCCGACGCGTACAGCTCCCTGTATGCGCGGTGCTCGGCGGGGTGGAGTGCCGTCTTCTCGTCCGTCACGGCCCTGGAGTCTGACTGAGCCGAGGCCGGCTCACGAAACGGATCTCTCCGCCGTTGAACCGCTGTAGACGAGCCGATCGGTATGCGAACATACGTTCGATGCGCTGGGACTCACAGAAAGTTGACAAAGAGAAGGGAAGGAGCCTGCCCGGCCTGGACGTCGAGCGAGTCCGCACCTTCGATGCGCCTGAGGCCCTCGGCATCAACTTCCACGAGGTGAGGGCGAAGTCAGCGCTCAACAAGGTGCCGGGTGACTACCTGCCGTTCAACTGGACGGTCAACGCCTTCCGGGGATGCACCCATGCGTGCGTCTATTGCTTCGCCCGCAACACCCACACCTACCTGGACCTGGACGCAGGGCGCGACTTCGAACGGGAGATCGTCGTCAAGGTCAACGTTCCCGAGCTGTTCCGAGCGGAGCTCAGCAAGCCGAGCTGGAAGCGGGAGCTCGTTGCCTTCGGAACCAACACCGATCCGTACCAGTGGGCGGAGGGGCGCTACGAGCTGATGCCCCCGATGATCGAGGCGCTGCGGGAATTCGAGACTCCCACCTCGATCCTGACCAAGTCATCGCTGGTCCAGCGGGATCTGAACCTCTACCTCGAGCTTGCCGAGGTGGCCGACGTTTCCGTGAACTTCTCTGTTCCGACCCTGGACGAGAAGATCTGGCGTCAGACCGAGCCGCACACGCCGCATCCGCGCAAGAGGCTCGAGGCGGTCGCGGCCTTCAATGAGGCCGGGATCCCATCGGGCGTCCTCGTTGCTCCGCTGATGCCCGGGATCAACGACTCGCCTGAGCTGGTCGAGGAAATCGTCTCGATCGCCGAGGAGGCGGGGGCGACCTTCGTCAACGGCATCGCTCTGCACCTGCGGCCGGGGGTGAAGGAGGTCTTCATGTCCTGGCTCTCGGCCGCCCGTCCCGACCTCGTGCCTCGATACGAGCAGCTCTACCAGGACCGGGCCTACGCCCCGACGGCCGAGCGCAAGCGGATCGGCTCCCTCGTTCGCGCGCCGAACCTGTCCCACGATCCGCGCTACAGCAGGCGTGCCCGGCTGGAGGCGCGGCGCAGGGAGAGACGGAATGCGCCGGGAGCCCAAGGCGGCCCAGACCAAGCTCTTCTAGCGCCTGCCGCCGCCAATGGTTTGCCTGCTGCTCGGCGGGTAAATCCGAGGGTGAGCCATCGGAAAGGAGGCAGGCTGATGCCACCGAGAGGAATCAAGAAGGGCACCAAGTGGGCCCGGATGTATGAGCACGTCAAGAAGAGCGAGCGGAGCGAGGGGCGATCCGAGGCTAGAGCCGAGGAGATCGCAGCCCGCACCGTCAACAAGGAGCGCGCCAGGGCCGGACGGTCGCGCCAGTCGTCCCCGGCGTCCCGGCGGGACATTTCGTCGCATCGCCGCGGCGGACTTCGGTCCGGAGGCGGCCCGGGCGGCCGCACGTACGACCAGCTCTACGAGGAGGCCAAGGACCGCGGCATCAAGGGCCGCTCGAAGATGAGCAAGCGACAGCTGGTCGGAGCTCTGGGAGGGAAGAAGCGCTGATAGCGGGGCTACCCCTCGACGCCGGTCGCGTCGTGGGGTGCGCCCACCCGCTTCGACTCGGGCGAGCCTCGCTGCCTGAGGAAGACCGTGATGGCGACGAACGAGCCGACGGCGAGGAATTCGGACTGCCAGTTCTGCAGGGTGGCCTCCCAGAAGTCAGCTGAGCCGACGTACCCGAGCCATGACACGGCCTTCTCGTGGTGGTCGGCCTGCTGGGCGTTGAACTCCGTCCAGCCGGTGACCGATTGGGCGAACCAGGAGCCGAAGAAGATGATCGACATCACGATCAGCAGCGAGTTTGAGTACACGTAGGTCTTGATCCCCTTGGGCTTGGCCCAATCGGGCGAGTCTCTGCGTGCGTGCTCACCGATCGCCTGTTCCCTTTCCGTCTCGGTCCCCTTCTTGTCGAGTGGCTTCGACTCGGGTGAGCCGCGCTCGACCAGCCAGACCGTGGCCAGCATGAAGAGCATGAACTGGAGGTACTCCGACTGCCAGTTCTCCATCACGGCGTTGCCGAAGTCGAGCCTCGGGCTAATCGGTCTGCCCACGAAACAGAGGTTCTTGACCCACAAAGTCGAGAAGTCTGGTACCGTGGCCGCCTTCTTGTCAAGGAAACCAATGAAGAAAGGTCACAAAGCCTCCATGACTCAGGGAAAGAACAAGCGCCGGGCGGGACGGATCGCTGTGCAGGTTGGCACCGCGTTGCTCGCCCTCGGCGCAACGATCGGCGTCGCCGCATGCGGTGGCAGCGCCAGCGCGAGCGGCTCGCTCGACCTCGTCGCGTACTCGACTCCGCAGCAGGTCTACGAGCAGAGCCTCGAGCCCGGCTTCAAGGACACGTCCGACGGGAAGGACGCCGACTTCTCCAACTCGTTTGGAGCATCGGGCGATCAGAGTCGGGCGGTCGAGTCCGGTCAGCCGGCAGACGTCGTCGAATTCTCACTCGAGCCCGACATGCAGCGCCTGGTCGACGCCGGAATCGTCTCGGCCGACTGGGACAAGAACCAGTACAAGGGCATCGTCACCGACTCGGTTGTGACGCTGATGGTTCGACCGGGGAACCCGAAGCACATCACCAGCTTCGACGACCTCGCCCGGGACGACGTCGACGTGATCGACCCGAACCCGGCCACCTCTGGCGGAGCTCGCTGGAACATCATGGCCATCTACGGGTCGCAGATCAACGAGGGCAAGTCCGACGCCCAGGCGCAGGACTTCGTCAAGCAGGTGCTCGCGAACACGTCCGTCCAGGACGACAGCGCCCGTGACTCGCTGAACACGTTCTCCAGCGGCAAGGGCGACGTGCTGGTCGGCTACGAGAACGACGCCATCCAGGCCAAGAAGGAGGGCATCGACCTCGAGTACGTCACGCCGGACAGCACGATCCTGATCGAGAACCCGATCGCGGTCACCAAGGACGCGCCGTCGGAGGCCCAGAAGTTCGTGGACTTCCTGTACACGGACCAGGGCCAGCAGGACTTCGCCGACGCGGGCTACCGCCCCGTCGTCAAGTCCGTCGCCGACAAGAACGCGAGCAAGTTCCCGACCCCGTCGGGCCTGTTCACCATCGACCAGTTCGGTGGCTGGGACAAGGTCGCCGATCCGTTCTTCGGCGACAACGGGTGGGTCATCCAGGCCGAGAAGGAACTCGGCAACCCGACGAGCTAGTCGCAACTGGAGCGAGTCGCCGCATGGCGTCAGCCGACACCGCTGTAGCCAGCCCGCCGAGGGTGGGGTTCCGCCCCACCCTCGGCGGGGCGGGCCTCGCCCGAGGCGCGTCGACGCTGTGGATCAGCCTGATCGTGCTGCTTCCGCTGGCCGCGGTGTTCAGCCGCGCCTTCGACGATGGTCTCGGTCACTTCTGGGACGCGATCACCGACCCTGAGGCGGTAGCGGCGCTCAAGCTCACCCTGTTTTCGTCCCTGATCGTCATGGCGATCAACGCGGTGATGGGAACCCTGATCGCCTGGGTGCTGGTCCGTGATGATTTCCGCGGAAAGACCTTCGTCAACTCCATCATCGATCTCCCCTTCGCCCTTCCGACGATCGTTGCCGGGCTCACGCTGATCGCCCTCTATGGGCCCAACTCCCCGATCGGTCTGCACGTCGCGTACACGAGGGCAGCGGTCGTGATGGCGCTTCTGTTCGTGACGCTGCCGTTTGTCGTCCGCTCGGTGCAGCCGGTGCTGCTGGAGGTCGATCGCGAGATGGAGGAGGCGGCCGCTTCGTTGGGTGCGCCCAACCACCGGATCTTCCGGAGCGTGATCCTGCCCAATCTGACGCCGGCGATCATCGCCGGGTGCGCCCTTGCCTTCGCTCGCGCGATCGGCGAGTTCGGCTCGCTGGTGCTTCTCACGGGAAACATTCCCTTCAAGACCCAGGCGGCCTCCGTCTACATCTTCGGGCGGGTGGAGACCAACGACCTGTCCGGCGCGGCCGCCGTGTCCGTGTTGCTGCTGGCGATCTCAGTCGGCCTGCTCTTCGCCCTCAACCTGTTCGCCAGCTGGAGGTCCAGGCATGAGCGCGCTTAGCGGGCGTTCGCGCTGGGGCCTTCGCTCCGTGGCGCTTCTCTACCTCGCTGCGCTGCTGATCGTGCCGGTTGGGATGATCTTCTACCGGACCTTCGAACACGGGCTGAGCGAGCCGATCGATGCCGTCACCAGCGCGAACGGGCTGCATGCCTTCTGGCTGACGATCGTCTGCGTCGGGATCGCGGTTCCACTCAACACGGTGTTCGGAGTGGTCACAGCTCTCGTGCTGGTTCGCCAGAAGTTCCGCGGGAAGGCGCTGCTCAACGCGGCAATCGATCTTCCCTTCGCGATCTCGCCGGTCGTGATCGGGCTGGCGCTGTTCCTCGTCTACGCACCGAGGAACAGCTGGTTCGGCGGCTGGCTCTTGGACAACGGCGTCCAGGTGATCTTTTCGCTGCCCGGCATGGTCCTTGCGACGATCTTCGTCTCGCTGCCATTCGTGGTCCGCGAGGTGATGCCGGTGCTTCAGGAGATCGGCACCGACCAGGAGGAGGCGGCAGAGACGCTTGGCGCCTCGCCCTGGCAGACGTTCTGGAAGGTGACCCTTCCCGCGATCAGGTGGGGTGTCACCTACGGCGTCGTCCTGGCCACGGCCCGCGCGCTCGGGGAGTTCGGTGCGGTCAGCGTGGTCGCCGGGAACATCTCAGGATCCGGCGGCACCCAGACCCTGCCGCTCTACGTCAAGAACCAGTTCGACAACTTCAGCCTGGCCGGCGCCTATGGCGCGGCGATCGTGCTCGCGATCCTCGCGATCGCGGTCCTGTTCGGCATGAACCTTCTCCAGCGGCGCTCGCGGAGCGCCGAGGGCGATGAGGAAGACCACGAGCTACCTGGACCGGGTGTGTTCGTCCCACAACCTGTGAAGGAGGCCTGACATGGCCATCTCCGTCAAGAACGTGACCAAGCGGTTCGGGGACTTCGTCGCACTCGACGACGTCTCCATCGACGTGCCGGACGGAGGCCTGACGGCTCTCCTGGGCCCCAGCGGTAGCGGCAAGTCGACGTTGCTCCGGGTGATCGCCGGGCTTGAGCAACCCGACACCGGCCAGGTGCTGATCTCGGGCGAGGACAACACCAGCACCCGAGTTCAGGACCGGAATGTCGGCTTCGTCTTCCAGCACTACGCCGCCTTCAAGCACATGACGGTGTTCGACAACATCGCCTTCGGCCTGAAGATCAAGGGCGAGGGCAGCGGCACCATTCGCGAACGCGTCAGGCAATTGGTCGACCTGGTGCACCTGAAGGGCTTCGAGAAGCGCTTCCCCAACCAGCTCTCTGGCGGCCAGCGCCAGCGGATGGCGCTGGCGAGGGCGCTGGCGGTGGAGCCGCGGGTACTGCTGCTCGACGAGCCGTTCGGAGCCCTGGACGCCAAGGTGCGCGAGGAGCTCCGCACCTGGCTGCGGCGCCTCCACGACGACGTGCACGTGACGACCATCTTCGTCACCCACGACCAGGAGGAGGCGATGGACGTCGCGGAGCAGATCATCGTGATGAACGACGGGAAGGTCGAGCAGTCGGGGGGCCCGCGTGATCTCTACGAGGACCCGGCCTCGGAGTTCGTGATGGGCTTCGTCGGCCCCGCGCACAAGCTCGGGGATGCGTGGGTCAGGCCGCATGACGTGGAGGTTCGTCACGAGCCGAACGGCCAGACGATCGAGGCGATGGTCGACCGGATCGTGCACCTCGGCTTCGAGGTGCGCGTCGAGCTGACGCTCTCAGACGGTGAGCGGTTCTCTGTTCAGCTGACGCGGGACCAGGTTGAGGAACTCGAGCTGGCTGAGGGGCAGATCGTCTTCGTGCGTCCGCGCGCTACGCGGGTGTTCCAGTTGAGCTGAGCGAGCCGGCGGGCCGCCACCGGGTCGCGTCGCCGAGGACGACGGCTAACGCTGACTCCAGGCTTCCGCCGGCTCGCTCAGCTCACGGACCGCCGCCGGCAGCTCGCCGCCGACCACGTCGGCGAGCGTCGTGTCCTCCATCACCGCGCGCAGGTTGGCGCGCAGAGCGATCCAGACCTTCTGCAGCGGCTCGGCCTCGCCCTTGTAGGTGAGCGCCTCGGGGCTCTGGCCGCGGACGCTTGCCAGCGGCCCCTCGACGGCGCGGACGATGTCGGCGAGGCTGACCTCGTCGGCGTCCTTCGCGAGCCAGTAGCCGCCCTGCGCCCCGCGCCTGCTGGCGACGATGCCGGTGTGCTTGAGCTCGCCGAGGATGTTCTCGAGGAACTTGAGCGGGATGTCCTGGGCGTCGGCGATCGCCTCGCCCTTGATGGGATCGCCGCCCGCTGCCGCCAGCTCCAGCGAAGCCCTGACCGCATAGTCGACCTTGGCCGAGATCCTCATTGCCTTCGGGGACTCTAGTCGGCCGTGGCACGCCGCCTAGACTTGCCGGGCGCCCGTAGCTCAACTGGTCTAGAGTCCGGCCTTTTAAGCCGGCGGTCCGGGTTCGAGTCCCGGGGGGCGCATCCGGGCGGCTAGTGCCGGAAGTGGCGGCGCTTCGTGAAGACCATCGCGACGCCCGCGGCGTCGCAGGCCTCGATCACTTCGGCGTCGCGCTTCGAGCCGCCCGGCTGGATCACGGCGGTGGCGCCCGCGTCGATCGCCGCCTGCGGCCCGTCGGCGAATGGGAAGAAGGCGTCGGAGGCGATCACGCAGCCGGCGAGCAGGGGCTCGGCGTCCGGGCCGCGCGCGTCCTTCGCCTTCTCGATCGCGAGCCTGACGGAGTCAACGCGGCTCATCTGCCCGGCCCCGATCCCGAGCGTGGCCCGGTCCCGCGCCAGCACGATCGCGTTGGAGCGGACGTGACGGACCACCCGCCAGGCGAAGAGCAGGTCGTTCCACTGCTCGTCGGTCGGTTGCGTCTTGGTCGCGACCTCCATCAGCTCGCGCGGCTCAGGCGAGCCGTCGGGGTCCTCGACCAGGATCCCGCCTCGCACCCGCTTGATGTCGGGCTCGATCTGGTGGCTCCGCCGCTCGGTGTCCTCGAGGATCCGGATCGCCTCCTTCTGCTGGAGCACCGGCATCGCGCCCTCCTCGTAGCCGGGAGCGATCAGCACCTCGATGAACTGCTGGTGTAGCCGCTCGGCCAGCGCCTCGTCCACGGGCCGGTTCAGGGCGATCACGCCTCCGAAGGCCGACATCGGATCGCAGGCGAAGGCCGCCTCGTAGGCTGGCCCGATGTCGTCCGCCTCGGCGACCCCACAGGGGTTGTTGTGCTTGACGATCACGCAGGCCGGCCCCTCGAGGTCGGCGAGCAGCGTGCGGGCCGAGTTGAGGTCCAGCACGTTGTTGAACGAGAGCGGCTTGCCGTGCAGCTTGGCCACGCGGGAGAGGACGTGTGAGCGCGCCCTCGGCTCGACATAGAGCGCCGCCCGCTGGTGGGGGTTCTCGCCGTAGGAGAGATCCATCTCCTTCTCCCACGCCGTCACCCAGTAGGTCGGCAGCT
Source organism: uncultured Solirubrobacterales bacterium (assembly GCA_963817275.1). Lineage (GTDB taxonomy): Bacteria > Actinomycetota > Thermoleophilia > Solirubrobacterales > 70-9 > DASUPK01. The sequence goes on from CAWFOA010000014.1 coordinate 78,729, forward strand.
GCTCGTAGCGGCGCCCGAACCATCGGCTGATGGCGGCGTCATAGCGCGCCGTGTACGCGAAGGCCTCGTTGGCGAGCCAGTGCCGCGTCGCCGCGGACAGCTCGCCCGTCTCCTCCAGCTCGTCGAGCACCGCGTCGTAGCTCTCGGGCCGCACGACCACCGCCACGAAGCGATGGTTCTTGGCCGCCGCCCTGATCATCGTCGGTCCCCCGACGTCGATGTTCTCGATCGCCTCCTCCTCCGGGACGTCGCGGCGGGCCACGGTGGCCTCGAACGGATAGAGGTTCACGCAGACCAGGTCGATCTCCTCGATCTCCCGGTCTCGCAGCGTCTCGGTGTGCTCGGGGTTGTCCCGCACCGCGAGCAGCGCCGCATGCAGATGGGGATGGAGCGTCTTGACTCGGCCGTCGAGGATCTCCGGGAACCCGGTGAGGTCCTCCACAGGCCGTGCCTCCACCCCGGCCTCCTGCAGCACGGAGAGCGTTCCCCCCGTCGAGATCACCTCGACCCCCTGCTTGGCCAGTCCGGCGGCGAACTCCGCCACCCCGGTCTTGTCGGCCACCGAGATCAGCGCCCGCCGCACGGGCAGCGACTCGCCGGCCGGCTCTGGAGCGATCTCGGATGACGGAGTCGACACGGAGAGGCGAGTTTATTCGGGCTCGATCCGGACCACGCGCGGATTGGACTCGTCGAAGCTGACCCTGCCGGCGGCGATCATGCGGATCGTCTCGGGAAGGATCGCGTGCTCGGTGGCGTGGATCGCCTTCTCGGTCTCATCCCAATCTCGGCTGGGGGCGATGGGCACGGGCCTCTGGAGGATGATCGGCCCCGAGTCGACGCCCTCGTCGACGAAGTGCACCGTGACGCCGGTGATCTTGGAGCCGTGGTCGATCGCCTGCTGCAGGGCGTCGATACCGGGGAAGGCGGGCAGCAGCGCGGGATGGACGTTGATGACCCGGTTGCGGAATCGCGACACGAACTCGGGCGAGAGCAGCTGCATGTACCCGGCGAGCACGACCAGGTCCGCCCGGCGCTCCTCGATCCAGTCGCCCAGGGCGGCGTCCCGCGCCTGCCTGTCCTCGTATTCGGTCGCCGGGAAGACACCGGTCTCGACGCCGGCCTTGCGCGCGCGCTCGAGCGCCGTCGCCTCGGGCTTGTCGGAGCCAACGCCGACGACCTCGACACCCTCCTCACCCCCGTGCAGCTGATCGAGGATCGCCTGCAGGTTCGTGCCGCCCCCCGAGGCGAGCACGACGACGCGAAACGCGCTCACGAGACGCGCCCGCTCTCGGGCAGCTCGCGGAGGAGCTGACGTACGTGGTCGAGCATCCCTCGCGCGGTCCGCTCCTCGATTCCCAGACGCCCAGCGACCTCCGGAACCTCGAGGCCCTCCTGCACCCGGAGGATGAGCAACTCGAACTCCTCGTCGGTGACCTCCGTGCTCTCGACCAGGAAGTTGCCGGGATAGATCCGGAAGTACGAGATCGCATCTCCGGTGAAGGAGATCACGTGCACGTCCACCCCGCCGCGCACCTCGACGCCGCTGCCCCGGCCCCGGCCCGTCATGTGCACGAGCGCCACGACGTTGTCTCCCTCCTCGACCAGCTCCACCGGATCCGCCGCGAGCTCCCCCCACGCCTCCCGGAACTGGATCATCCAGCGCTCGACCTCCCGCCCGGCTGCGATATGGACCGGGCTCGGGAAGACGGGGGTGGCCGTGCCACTCGACGTCATCGGCGAAGGCGCTGATCGCGCCGGCGATGTCGCCGCCGCTCCAGGCCGCGTAGAGGCGGCGGACTAGCTCTGGGTGATCCTCGGACAACGGAGCGGGCCGGCGTGTCCCTCAGCGGCTCGCCGGGACGACGGCGATGTCCTCGAGCGCGAACTTGCCGTTCGCCGACTCGGGATCGCCGAGCGGATAGTCACCGGTGAAGCAGGCATCGCAGTGCTTCTCGCGCGGAGTGCCGACCGCTTCGTAGACGGCGTCCATGGAGAGGTAGGCCAGCGAGTCGGCGCCGAGCTCCTCAGCGATCTCCTCGACCGTGCGGTCGTGGGCGACCATCTCCTCGCGGGTCGACATGTCGATGCCGTAGTGGCAGGGGTGGCGGATGGGCGGCGCGGAGATCCGGAGATGGACCTCCTTCGCGCCCGCGTCCTTCAGCATCGCGACGATCTGGCGGGTGGTGTTGCCGCGCACGATCGAATCGTCGACGACGACCACCCGCTTGCCGGCGACGATCTCGGGGAGCGGGTTGAACTTCATGCGCAGGCCGTGCTTGCGCAGCTCCTGCCCGGGCTGGATGAAGGTCCTGGCGACGTAGCGGTTCTTGATCAGCCCGTCGTCCTTGGGCAAACCCGTGGCGCGGGCGAAGCCGTTGGCCATCGGGTTGCCCGAGTCCGGCACTGAGATGACGAGGTCGGCGTCGACCGGCGCCTCCTCGGCGAGCAGCTCGCCCATCCGGCCGCGGACCTCCTGGAGCACGCGGTTCTCCAACCGGGAGTCGGGACGGGAGAAGTAGATGTGCTCGAACACGCACTGGGCGGGGCGCTCGCCCGTGATCACAGGCTTCAGCTCGAGGCCCTTGGCCGTCAGCGAGACCATCTCGCCCGGCTGGACCTCGCGGATCATCTGGGCGCCGATGATGTCGAAGGCACAGCTCTCCGAGGCGACCACGAAGCATTCCCCGATGCCGTCGCTCGGCTTCATCTTGCCAAGGGCCAGTGGCCGCACTCCGTGCGGGTCGCGGAACGCGACCACGGCGTGCTTGGTCATCACCACGGTCGAGTAGGCGCCCTCCAGCCTCGGCATGACCTCGGCGACCGCGTCCTCGATCCACTCCTGGCCCTCGCCCGCGCGGCGGGAGAGCAGCGCGGCCATGATCTCGGAGTCCGAGGTGCCGCGCAGCTGAACTCCCGCCTCGGTCAGCTCGTTGTAGAGCTCGACCGCGTTGGTCAGGTTGCCGTTGTGGGCGAGCGCGAGCTCCCTGCCGTCATCGCGCCAGACCGGCTGGGCGTTCTCCCACGCCCCGCCTCCCGTAGTCGAGTAGCGGACGTGGCCGATCGCCATGTCGCCGGACAGCGCCCGCAGCTTCTCCTCGTCGAAGACCTGGGAGACCAGCCCGAGGTCGCGCAGGGTCGTGATGTGCCCGCCCTCGCAGCTCGCGATCCCGGCCGACTCCTGGCCTCGATGCTGGAGCGCGTAGAGGCCGAAGTACGAGAGTCGCGCAACGTCTCGTCCGGGTGCGTATATGCCGAACACCCCGCACTCATCGCGCGGGCCATCGCGATCGGGAACGTCGAAGCGCGCGTCGTTCACGTCTGGAGGAGGTGTCTCAACCTCTGGAGATAGAAGTAGCGGACAGGAAATCAGCCCGCAGACGGAGGGTAGCAGCGGGCCCGGGTGGGCAAGGACCCTCAAACCGCCGCAAATTCGCTGGTTTTGGGGCTATTTCTTCTTGCGCTGCTTGACCAGGTGGATCGTGATCTTCTTGCTGCTCTCCACCCCGGCCACGCCGGAGGGTATGAAGGTGACCCAGACCGTGGTCTTGGCCTTGCCCTTCTTCTTCAGCTGCTTCGCCGTCTTGCCCTTGGGCTTCACCGCCAGCTTGAAGGAGCCCGCCGCGGTCAGGGTGAGGCCCTGAAGCTTCACCTTCGCCGAGCCGGCCGTCTTGGGCGGCGCGGTGTTCTGGAGCCCGGCCTGGCCCGGCCCGGGGACCTTGGCGTTGATGATCGCCGTGCCCTTCTTCTTCTTGCGCGTCACGGAGTTGACGGTGATCTTGTTCGACGGCGCCGCCGCGGGCAGGCACGGGTCCGTCGGCCCGGACACCAGGCTCGGATTCGACGATCCGCCCCCGACGTTCGCCCTGCCGACGAAGTCGGTCGCACCATCGTTTCCCCAGAACACGTACTGGGAGTTGACGGCCACGCCGCAGGGAGTGTTCGCCGTGGACGTCGCGCTCGGGATGAAGGCGTTGTTGGCGGCGCCACCCCCGAGTGGCGCCCGGCCGATCGCATGGTTGCCGGCCCCGTAGTAGAGGAAGGAGCTGTTGGCCGCCAGGCCGCAGCTGGCGGTCACACCGGTGATGAAGCTCGGGTTCGGGCTCGAGCCGTCGGCGCCGGCACGTCCGATCCGGGGCCCGATCGACTTGTTGAGCCAGTAGACGAAGCTATCGCTGGCCGCGATCCCGCAGATCGAGGCCCCGGGGACATTGATCAGGGTCGAATTGGGCGCGCTGCCGTCGATGTTCGCGCGGCCGATCGTCGTCGTCCCGGTGTTGGCCCAGTAGACGCCGTTGGTGTTCACGGCGATGGCGGCCTGAGGCGAGGCGGCCGCGAAGTTGAGCCCCGCCGAATTCGGGATGAAGCTTGCGTTGGCGCCGCTCCCGTCGAGGTTGGCGCGACCGATCGAGCTCGTCGCCCCGCTCCCCTGCGTCCAGTACACGTGCGTGGAGTCGACGGCGACGCCGTGGACATCGGTCAGACCCTTGATGAACGCGTTGTTCACCGCGGTCCCGTTCAGCTTCGCCCGGCCGATCGTCGTCTGACCGGCGCTCGCCCAGTAGACGAAGTTCGCCTTCGCCAGGGGCGGCAGAAGCAGGAGCACGATCGCCGCGAGCAGTCCGGCGGCCGTAATCCAGGCCGCGCGTCTGGTGTGCGGCTGATGCTGATCGTGCTGAGGATGCGGAATCACGGGTACTCGCTCGAACACGCCGAGAGCCTATCCGTCGCGGTATCCGCGGATCAAATCTGCTGGTCGAGCGAGCGCCAGGCGCGCTCGGCATCTGCGAGCGCGACCGAGATGTCCCGCTCGGCGGCGGCGATCGAGATCCGATCCCCTCCGGCGGTGCCGATCGCGATCGCCTCGACGCCGCCATTTTCCGCCCTCTCCACCAGCGACTCAACGTCCTTCTCCGCGACCGCGAGCACGATCCCGCCGGGACCCTCGCCGAACAGGCATGACTCGCCCGACCCGCCGCGCAGCTCGACGAGCGGATCGAGGTCCGCCTCGAGCCCGGTGCCCGCCGCGATCGCCATCTCGGCCAGCGCGCAGGAGAGTCCGCCGTCGCTGACGTCGTGCGCGGCCGAGGGCACGCCGTCGCGGACCAGGCCTCTGACCAGGGCCAGCGCATCGGCGACGGCGGCGGTGGCGGGCTGTGGGAGACCTGAATCGAGCTCGCCGCGCTGCTTGGCGAGCTCGGAGCCCGCCAGCGAGGGAGCGAACGGTCCGACCAGGACGAGACGGTCGCCGGGACGCGGCGCCAGCCCCCCGGCCCTGGCCGGATCGGGCAGCTCCCCCACCATCCCGACGACGGGAGTCGGGTAGATCGGGCCGTGCTCGGTCTCGTTGTAGAGGGAGACGTTGCCGCCCACCACCGGGACCCGCAGAGCGAGGCAGGCGTCGGCGAGGCCGAGCACCGCCCGGTCGAGTTGCCAGGCCACGTTGGGCTTCTCCGGGTTGCCGAAGTTGAGGCAGTTGGTCAGGCCGAGCGGCTCCGCGCCGACGCAGGCGAGATTCTGGGCGCACTCGAGCACCGCCTCGACCGCCCCCGCGTATGGATCGCAGGCGACCCGGCGCCCGTTCCCGTCGATCGCCACGGCGACCGCTCGCTCGGACTCGGGGAGCATCAGGACGGCCGCATCGGCCGCTTCCGGCCGCCTGGTCGTGCGCGACCCGACCACCGAGTCGTACTGCTCGAACGCCCAGCGCTTGGAGGCGACGTTCGATGAGCCGAGCAGCGCGCACAGAATCGCCGAGGGATCGTCCTCCACCAGGGATTCTTCGTTGCCGTACATCCAGGCGCCGGGCTGCTCGGGCTCGAGGTCATAGAGCGGGCACTCGTCGACCAGCGCCGAGACCGGGACGTCGCCCACCTCGACGCCGTCGTCGAGAACCCGCAGGTGGCCGCTGTCCGTCACCTCGCCGATTGCGGCGGAGCCGGTCTGCCAGCGCTCGCAGGTGGCCACCACCTCGTCGAGCCGGCCCGGCTCCACGACGGCGAGCATCCGCTCCTGGGACTCGGAGATCATCACCTCGAACGGCTCGAGGTCCTGCTCGCGGAGCGGCACCCGGGAGACATCGATGTCGATCCCCACCTCGCCCTTCGACGCCATCTCGCCCGCGGAGGAGGTCAGGCCCGCGGCGCCGAGGTCCTGGAGCGAGACCAGCAGTCCCCGCTCCAGCAGCTCGAGGCAGCACTCGAGCAGTTTCGACTCCTCGAACGGATCGCCGATCTGGACGCTCGGGCGCTTGCTGTCGTCGCCGGCCTCGAGCTCCGCCGAGGCGAGGACCGAGGCGCCCGCCGATTCCGTCACGGCCCGTCGACGCGCCCATGATGACCAGCAGGTTTCCCGGGCCGGCGGCCGCCGAGCGGATCATCTCGTCGGTCTTGGCGAGGCCGACGCACATCGCATTGACCAGGCAGTTGTGCTCGTACGACGGCTCGAAGTAGACCTCGCCGCCGACCGTCGGAACGCCGATCGAGTTGCCGTAGTGGCCGATTCCGGCGACCGCCCCCTCGAACAGGTACCGCGAACGCTCGGAGGAGAGCTCGCCGAAGCGCAGCGAGTCGAGCACGGCGATCGGCCGCGCGCCGATCGCGAACACGTCCCGGAGGATGCCCCCGACGCCTGTGGCCGCGCCCTGAAACGGCTCGACCGCGCTCGGGTGGTTGTGCGACTCGACCTTGAAGGCCACCGCGTGTCCGTTGCCGACGTCGACCGCGCCGGCGTTCTCGCCTGGGCCCATTACCACCCGCTCGCCCTCGGTCGGCAGGCGCCCGAGCAGCTTGCGCGAGTGCTTGTAGGCGCAGTGCTCCGACCAGAGCAGCGAGAACATCGCCAGCTCGACCTCGTTCGGGTCGCGGCCGAGCAGCTCGGTGATTCGCGCGTACTCGGAGTCCGTGAGCCCCAGCTCGCGGTGGCGGCTCTCGGAGACCTCGGGGCTCACGCGGCGGAGACGGGAGGGCGCGCGTTAGCGCGACCCGTAATGTGATGGGAGCCGGCCAGCGCGCGGAACAGGGCGAGGCCGTCGTCGGACCCTGTGAGTGGATCGACGGCGTGCTCGGGATGGGGCATCAGGCCGAGCACGTTGCCGCGCTCGTTGACGACGCCGGCCACGTCGCGGACGCTGCCGTTCGGGTTCTCACCGGCCGCGTAGCGAAAGGCGATCCGCCCGTCGGCCTCCATCCGGTCGAGCTCCTCGTCCGGGGCGAAGTAGCGGCCACTCATGTGCTTGACGGGAATCGAGAGGAGATCCCCCGAGCCGATGGCCGCACCGAAGGGCCCCTGGAAATCCTCGGCGACCAGCCCGACCTGCCGGCAGATGAAGAGCAGCCCCTCGTTGGGCAGCAGAGCCCCGGGCAGCAGCCCGGCCTCGCAGAGGACCTGGAAGCCGTTGCAGATACCGAGCACCGGACCGCCCTCGGCGGCGAACCGGGCGACCGCCTCCATCGCGGGTGAGAACCGGGCGATCGCTCCGGCACGCAGGTAGTCGCCGTATGAGAACCCCCCGGGCACGACCACCCCATCCAGGTCCGAGAGATCCGTCTCCTCGTGCCAGACCAGCCTCCCGTCGCCGACCCTCTGCACCGCGGCAAGCGCATCGCGCTCGTCACAGGACCCCGGGAACTGGATGACGCCGATCACTTCTCGATCTCCACCTCGAAGTCCTCGATCAGCGGATTGGCGAGCAGCTTCTCGCAGAGCGCATCGAGCTTGCTCGGATCGTCGGTCTCGAGCTCGACCAGCCGGCCGACCCGGACGTCGTGCACGCCCTCGAAGCCCAGCGCGGGAAGCGCCCGCTCAACGGCCTTCCCCTGCGGATCGAGGATGCCCTCCTTCGGCCTGATCAGGACCTTGGCCTTCACTCGCCCAGCGTACAAGCGGGCTCAGTCCAACTTGCGGCCGGTGATCTTCTCGTACGCCTCGACGTACTTGGCGCGCGTGTTCTGCACCACCTCGTCCGGCAGCTCGGGACCGGGATCGGTGTGGTCCCAGTCCACCGAGTCGGAGTAGTCGCGGACGTACTGCTTGTCGAAGGACGCCTGGCCCCGGCCGGGCTCGTAGTCGTCGGCGGGCCAGAAGCGTGAGGAGTCGGGCGTCAGCACCTCGTCGCCGAGGACCACCTCGGCACCGGGAGAGCTGCCGAACTCGAACTTCGTGTCCGCGACGATGATCCCGCGCTCAGCGGCGTGGTCGGCCGCCGTCTTGTAGATCTCGATCGAGACCCGGCGCAGCTCTTCCAGCAACGGGCGGTTGCCGATGATCTCGGCGGCGTGGTCGAAGTCGATGTTCTCGTCGTGCTCCCCGAGCTCCGCCTTGGTAGCCGGCGTGAAGATCGGCTCGGGGAGCTTGTCGGACTCGGTCAGGCCCTCGGGCAGCTCGATCCCGCAGACCTCACCTGACTCCCGGTACTCCTTCCAGCCGGACCCTGAGAGGTATCCGCGGACCACGCACTCGATCGGATACATCTCGAGCTTCCTCACCCGCATGCCGCGCCCGGCGGCCTCCGCCGGGACGTCCTCGGAGATGAAGTGGTTGGGGACGATGTCTTCGGTCAGCTCGAACCAGAAGAGCGACATCTGGGTGAGGACCTTGCCCTTGTCGGGGATCGCGGTCGGCAGGATCACGTCGTACACCGAGATCCGGTCGGAGGCGACCATGATCAGCTCGTCGCCGTCCTCGTAGATCTCGCGGACCTTGCCCGAGGCCGCCAGCCGAAGGTCGGCGAGGGAGCTTGTCATCCGCCACCGACCTCGGGCTGGATGGTGGGGTGCGCCTTCGCCCACTCGATGATCTTGCCCGAGCCGACGATGGTCTTGCCCTCGTCGAGGGCCAGCACTGGCAGGTTGATCTGCCCGGTCAGCTCCTTGACCTCGTCGCGGCCGCGGCGGCGCTCGCCCCACGTCCAGGGCATCATCCGGTAGCCGGGCAGGTCACGGATCTCGTACTCGTAGCCGGCCTCATCCAGCGCCTTCGCCGCCCGGCCGCAGGCGTGCCCGATGGCGGCGTGCTTCTCCTTCTGGCCGCACGTGTAGAGGATCACGTCTCAAGCCTATCCAGGCGGGCCACCACCTCGGGCACGTGCTCGAGGTAGGCGCCGTAGTCGAATACGGCATCGAGGTCCAGCTGGGGCGCGGCGGCGCCGATCAGCTCGCGGAAGCTCGTGCCCTCATCCCAGGCCCGCTGAGCGTTCTCCTGGACGACCCGGTAGGCGTCGTCGCGGGTCATCCCGGCCTCGACCAGCGCGGTCAGCGCCCGCTGGCTGAATAGGGCGCCGTGGGTCAGCTCGATGTTCTCGCGCATGCGATCGGTGCGCACCGTCATCCCCTCGACGATCCGGGTGGCGATGTGCTGCATGTAGTCGAGCGCGATCGTCGCGTCGGGCAGCACGACCCTCTCCGCGCCCGAATGAGAGATGTCCCGCTCGTGCCAGAGCGCGACGTTCTCGATCCCGACCTGGGAGTAGCCCCGCAGCACGCGGGCGAGCCCGCAGATTCGCTCGGCGAGGATCGGGTTGCGCTTGTGGGGCATCGCGGACGAGCCCTTCTGGCCGGAGCCGAAGGGCTCCTCGACCTCGCGCACCTCCGTGCGCTGCAGGTTGCGGATCTCCGTGGCGAATCGCTCGAGGCCCGCGCCGGCGATCGCGATCCGCGCGAGCACCACCGCGTGGCGGTCGCGCGGAACGACCTGGGTGGAGACATCCTCCGGCACGAGCCCAAGCCCCTCCATCACCCTCACCTCCGCGGCTGGCGGAATCGACGCGTAGGTCCCGACCGCCCCCGACAGCTTTCCGACCGCCACCTGCGCGAATGCATCGGTCAGGCGCTGGAGATTGCGGTCGGCCTCGAAGGCGAACCCGGCGAGGCGCAGTCCGAAGGTCGTGGGCTCGGCATGGACGCCGTGTGTGCGGCCGACGCAGAGCGTGTCCGCGAACTCCTTCGCGCGAGCGACCAGCGCGTCCCGGTAGACCCGTGCGCCACGCACGACGATCTCGCCCGCTTCGACGAGCTGGAGCGCCAGGGCGGTGTCCAGGACGTCCGAAGAGGTGAGCCCGTAGTGCAGCCAGCGCCCCTCCTCCCCGATCGAGTCGGAGACGACGTCGACGAAGGCGGCGACGTCGTGGCCGGTCGTCCGCTCGCGCTCCTCGACCGCCTCCACGGTGAACGCGGCCCTGTCGCGACAGGCCTTGGCGGCCTCTTCGGGCACCGCTCCCTCAGCCGCCCACGCATCGGTGGCCGACAGCTCGACCTTCAGCCAGGTCTCCATCCGCCGCTGCTGGGTCCAGACGGCGCCGATCTCCTCCCGCGTGTACCTCGGGATCACGTCGCGCTCAGGCCGCGATCTCGGCCCACGGTGGGGTCAGCGCCTTGGTCAGCAGCTCGGTGTCGCAGTATTCGGTCAGCTCCCGCACCTTGCCTCCATCGAGCCGGCAGACGTAGCAGTAGGTGTTCCTGTACGGCCGACCCGACTTCGTGGTGACATCGCCGCGGCATTCGATCACAACGTAGTTGTCCTCGGCGATCAGCCGGACGGCGGTGTTGCGGTACCGCGTCGCGAACTGGGCGAAGAGCGGATCGAGCAGGCCCTTCCGCACGGACGACTTTCCCTCCCAGGTGCCGGACCATTCCGTGCTGCCGATGATCCGCCAGCTGACGTCGTCGGCGAGAGCGTCGACGAAGGGCTGGCCGTTGCCGTTCTCGAGCTCGGCAAAGACGTTCTCCATGAGGGCCTTGTTCTCTGCTGCGTCCACGTGAGTTCCTCCTTGGTTCGACTGGAGTGAAGGTAGGCTGCACGGAGCAATGACACAAGCGAGGATCTATCACAGGTACCATGCGGTTTACGCATGGCAGAGCTAAGCCTGACCGGGCTCAGGGTCCTCCGTGAGGTCGCCGCCCGAGGATCGTTCACCGCCGCTGCGGAGTCGCTTGGCTACACGCAGTCCGCCGTCTCACGGCAGGTGGCGAGCCTCGAGACCGCTGCGGGCACCGCGCTCTTCGAGCGAACGGTGCGCGGGGTTCACCTGACCGATGCCGGCGGGGCCCTCCTGCGCCGGGCGGACACCGTGCTCGACGAGGTCGATGCCGCGCAGCGCGAGCTCGAAGGGATGTCGGAGCTCGCCAGCGGCAGGCTTCGGGTCGGGGCGTTTCCGACTGCAGTCGCGGCGCTCCTGCCGCGCGCCCTGCGGGCCTTCAGGGAGCGGCACCCCGGCGTTGATGCCTCCCTCCGCGAGGGTGGCACCTCCTCCCAGATCCGGCGCCTGACCTCGGGATCCGCCGACGCGGCGGTTATCAGCGTGCTGCCGCAGCGGCAGGCGCCACGCGATCACCGCGTCACCCTGGAGCATCTGATCGACGATCCGCTGCTGCTCGCGGTGGGCTTCAACCATCCGCTGGCGAGGCGGCGGACCGTCAACATCGACGCCCTGGCCTCCGAGCGCTGGATCGCGGGCAGCCCGAAGGCGAGCGACTCGATGCTGGGCGCGTGGCAGTGGGCGGAGTGGCAACCCAAGGTCGAGCTGATCGCGAAGGAGTGGACCGCGAAGCTGGGCCTGGTCGCTGCGGGACTCGGGGTCACGCTCGTTCCCGGCCTCGCAGCCGACGCCGTGCGTCCGGACGTTGCCCTTGTGCGGATCCGTAGCGAGCGGCCGGTCAGCCGCGCGGTGCTGGTGGCGAGGAGGGCGAACGACGAGCCGCCGCACGTCGGGGAGTTCGCCGAGCTATTGCACGACGTCGCGACTGAGCTCGCGACTGAGCTGCAGCGGCGTGTTGCTACGCGTTGATGATCCGGACCGCGAGCAGGCCTGCGTTCTTGGCTCCGTCGATCGCGACGCAGCCGACCGGAACGCCCGGCGGCATCTGAACGGCGGAGAGCAGGGCGTCCAGGCCGCCCAGAGTCTTGCCCGAGATCGGTACGCCGATCACGGGCAGGTCCGTGTGCGAGGCGGCGAAGCCCGGCAACGCGGCGGACATCCCGGCGCCCGCGATGATCACCTTCAGGCCGCGCATGCGCGCGTTCATGCAGTACTCGCTCGTCGCCTCCGGATCGCGGTGGGCGCTGAGGACTCGCACCTCGTAGCGGATGCCGTGGTCCTGAAGCGCCTCGCCGGCGGGCTGCAGCTTGGGCTTGTCGTTCTTCGAGCCCATGATGATTCCGACCAGCGGCGCGTCGACCTCGATCTCCTCGAACGCCTCCTCGACCTGGGGCATCGTCTCGACAACATCGCCCTCGGGCATCAGCTCCTCCGTTCCGTTGTCAGTTCCGCGCGCGCCGCGATGTCAGTACGCATCTGCCGCCCCTCGAAGCTGATCAGCTCAGCCGCATCGTAGGCGCGCCGGCGGGCGTCAGCAGCCGTCGGCCCGAGCCCGGTGACGTTGAGCACGCGGCCGCCGGCCGTCACCACATCGCCGTTGGCGCGGGCGGTGCCGGCATGGGTCACCTCCACGCCTTCGACCGCCGCCGCCTGATCCAGTCCTGCGATCACGTCGCCCTTCGAGGACGAGGCGGGGTAGCCGGCGGAGGCGAGCACGACGGTCACGGCCCAGTCGTCACCGAACTGGGCGTCGACGCCGGCCAGTCCACCCGGCTCGCGCGAGGCGAGGCAGAGGGAGAGCAGGTCGGAGCGCAGCCTCGGCAGGACGGCCTGGGTCTCCGGGTCCCCAAACCGGACGTTGAACTCGAGCACCTTCGGCCCCGGCCTCCGTGAGCATGAGGCCCGCGTAGAGGACCCCGTGGAAGGGAGTGGCGCGCCCCCGCATCGCCTCGACGATCGGGCGGTGGACGAGGTCGGCGATGCGCTCGGTCTCGGCGCGATCGAAACCCGGCACGGGCGAGTAGCTGCCCATGCCGCCTGTGTTCGGGCCCTCGTCGCCGTCACCGATTCGCTTGTAGTCCTGGGCGGGGGCGAGCGGGAGCACGTTCTCCCCATCGCAGAGGGCGAGCAGCGAGAGCTCCTCTCCCTCCAGGAACTCCTCGATCACCACCTCTGTCTCGCCGAAGCGCAGTTCGTCGAAGAAGACGCCGACGGCCTCGCGCGCCTCGGCCTCGGAGGGACAGATGATCACCCCCTTGCCCGCCGCGAGGCCGTCGGCCTTGAGCACGGCGGGGTATGAAGCGGACGCGATCTGATCGAGCGCCTCCTCCCGCGTCCGCAGGACCGTATGCGCTGCGGTCGGAACCCCGGCCTCGCTCATCAGCTCCTTGGCATGGAGCTTCGACCCCTCGAGCCGAGCGGCTTCGCCGCTCGGGCCGAACGCGGCGATGCCCTCTCCCTCGAGCGCGTCGACCAGCCCCGCTACCAGCGGCGCCTCGGGGCCCACGACGACCAGGTCGGCCTTCTCGTCGCGCGCGGCGGCGACCAGGGCGCCGACGTTCTCGGCGCTGACATCGAGGCAGCGCGCCTCCTGGGCGATCCCGGCGTTCCCGGGAGCGCAGAGCAACTCCGGTTTCTGAGCGGAGCGGGCGAGGGCACGGACGATCGCGTGCTCGCGCCCACCGCCTCCGACGACGAGAACTCTCAAATGGCGCTCGCGAACTCCTCGGCCGGAATCGCGGCCAGGGTCTGGCTGCTCATCGTGCCGCGCGAGCCGAGCTCGACGGAGACCTTGGCCATCGTCTTGTCGTCGGGTGCCTCGACGATGGTGATGAAGTCGTACTGGCCGAGCGTGGCCCACTGCTCCTTGACCTTGACTCCGAGCTGCTCGACCTCCTTGTTCACCTCCTGGACCCGGGTAGGGTTGTTCTTGAGCGTCTGAACGCCCTCGGAGGTCAGATTGGTGAGCATTACGTAGGTGGGCATCGCTTCTCCTCTCCTCGTGGACTGCCCTGGATGGGCCCCCTTTCTCTCACTTTCGGGCGGCGCGTGCAATCTCGCGCGCGCGCGTCCGCGCCAGGGGAGATGATCAAGGGGTGAGTGAGCATCCCATCTTCGCTCGCTTCTACGACCGGATGACCGCCGGGACGGAGCGCGCCGGACTTGGAGAGATGCGGCGGGAGCTGCTGGCCTCGGCGTCCGGAAGGGTCCTCGAGCTCGGCGCGGGGACGGGCCACAACCTCGAGCACTACACGGACGCCGTCACCGAGCTGGTCATGACCGAGCCGGACCCGCACATGGCCCGGCGGCTTCGGGAGCGGCTCGCGGAGGATCCCGGGGCCGCCGGAAATGCCTCGGTGGTCGAGGCCTCGGCCGAGGATCTGCCCTTCGACGACGGCAGCTTCGACGTCGTGGTCGCGACGCTCGTCCTCTGCACGGTCCCCGACCAGGCCCGCGCCCTGGCGGAGGCCCGTCGGGTGCTGGTCGAGGGCGGCAGGCTGCTCTACATAGAGCACGTGCGCAGCACGAGGCCGGGACTGGGCCGCTGGCAGGACCGGTTGGAGCGTCCCTGGGGCTTCCTCGCCGCCGGGTGCCATCCCAATCGCCCCACGGAGCAGGCGCTCGCCGACGCCGGGTTCTGGATCGACAGCTTGGAGCGAGACAAGCTGCCGAAGGCGCCGCGCATCGTCCGGCCGCTGATCCGCGGGGCGGCTCGCCGCCCGACGTCGGCCTAGGTCCGCTCGTTCTCGCCCGACGCGGTCCCTTCCTGCCAGGGGAGCAGCCCCTCGGCGGTCGCCCAGGGGGATGCTCCGTCCTCCTCGACCTGGGCGGTCATGGCGGCCATCTTCTCCTGGGAAGAATCGGTCGCCGACGCGACCATGAACCATTTCCGCTCGACCGCCAGGCCGCGGGCCAGGGGCAGCGAGCTGCCCTCGTAGACGGCCCGCTTCAGCGAGCGGATCGCCTCGGGCGAGCGTGTCGCCAGCCGCTGTCCCATCCGGATCGCCGCCTCCTTCACCTGATCGGGCGGGACCACCGCTCCGACCAGCCCGTAGTCGAGCGCCTCGCGCGGGCTCAGCGTTCTTCCCTCGAGCATCATCTGCAGCGCGCGGCCGACGCCGACCAGCCTCGGCAGCCGCTGTGTCCCTCCGGCTCCGGGGTTGAAGTCGATGGTCATCTCCGGCAGGCCGATCGCGATTGCGGTGTCGGCCATCAGCCGGATATCGCAGGCGAGCGAGATCTCGCAGCCGCCTCCGGTGGCGGGGCCGTTGATCGCGGCGATGAAGATCTGATCGGAGCGGTTCATCTCCAGGAAGAGATCGTGGACCCGGTAGAGCTCGAACACGGCTGCCAGCGGCGTCCGACTGGCCAGGTCGCGGAGGACCGGTACCCGCCGCACGGCGCCGGCGATTCGCAGGACGACGGCGGTGAGCCAAGGCGGCGCCGCGATGCCCGCCCGCTGCACGCTGGTCAGGATCTCGCCGACGTCGTAGTGGGTGATGTAGAGGCCGTCCGGTTTGCCCGTGATCACCACGGCCCCCACGGAGCGGTCCCCGCGGAGCGAGCGGACCAGCCCGGTCAGCTCGCGCACCATCTCGGCCGTCATGAAGTTGTGCGGCGGATTGTCGATCCGCACGACCAGGACCCGGTCCTGGCGCTCGGTCTCGAACAACGGCATGGCCGAAGCCTATGCCGGTTACCTAGGCGTCGAAGCCGACGTGGACGTGGTCGCAGTGGTCGGCCTGCGCGAATCCGTTCGCGTCGGTCGGCCCGTCGGGGTCGAAGCAGTAGATCAGCTCGGTGGGCTCCTGCCCGGCGGGCAGAGCGCCGAGCTGGCGGGCGATCGTCCCGCATGGCCCGTCGGGTGACACGTCCGTACAGGGCACGCCGTCGATCGCCGCGATGTCCATCGCGCGGCCGTAGTAGTGGTTCGAGACGTTGCCGCTCGCGGTGAGCTTGGAGTGATCGGAGCGCAGCGCGGAGATCCGGATCGTGTGCTGCTGGCTGATCGCGCCGAGGATGTTGAGGATCCGCGGGTCGATCACGCCTGACTGGATGTCGACCATCTCGAGTGAGTTCGAGAGCTCGACGTTGCCCCAGTTGATCGGCGCGTTCGTCGGGCCGGGCAGCGCCACCGAGTAGGCAACGGTCTTCACCTGACAGCTCCCCGCCATCGATTCGGCGTCGGTGAGGACGGCGTCGACGTACCACTCGGCGTGGTTGTGCTGGAAGAGCCCGGCACGGAGGTCGCCCGCCGCCCAGATCATCCGCGCCAGGGTCGCGGCGGAGTCGGAGGGGCTCTGGTGCCGGACCTTGCCATCGCCGTCCCCGTCCACGGCGTACTGCTTCCAGTTGTCCTCGGTGATGCCGAGCGGACCGATCGTGGCGAGCTGCTCGGCGCTCATGCCCTTGCCGAAGTTGGACTCGACCCGGGCAACGGCGGCGAGCGCCCAGACCCCGCTCTGGCCGAGGTCGTACCGCCCCGCGGCGTCCTGGAAGGCCTTCATGTAGTCGTCGGGGATCGACTCGCGCGAGCCGTCGGCGGGGGAGCAGACCAGCTCCTGCATCTTCGGGATCAGTGAGAGACCGCCGATCGCCCCGTTGCCGATCCCGCTGAAGCAGGCGGCCCGAGCCATCACCTCGGCCACGTACCAGTCGGCGTGGTTGTAGGCGAACACCGCGCCCTCCGGGTCTTCGGGCATTCCGGCGGCGCGGAGGTACCTGGCTGCGGCGAAGATCGCGTCGTTCGGGTTGTTCGGATCCCTGGTGCCGTCGCCGTCCGCATCGACGCCGTAGGTGGCCCAGGTCGACGGCATGAACTGCATCCACCCCTCGGCGCCTGCGGAGGACGGGCCGAGGTTCTGGCCAAACCCGCTCTCGATCTCGTTGATCGCAGCGAGGATGGACGGGCCTGCGGGCCCGAGGTCGTAAGCCTGCGCGGCGGCCTGGTAGATCGGGCCCAGATAGGCGGGGATCGCGACGGGCCCGCAGGCGGTGGGGACCAGCGGTGCCGGCGGCGGCGGCGCGGTGCCGCCCACCTTTGCTGTCCCCTTCTCGTTCTCGCCGCCCTTCGGCTTGGTGCCACCGTTCGGCGCCGGCTTCCGTGACGGCTTGTGCTGCGGCTTCGGCTTCGGCTTGGGCCTGGGCTTGGGGTTCGGTACCGGCTGCGGAGCCGGGAGGGTTACCGGGGGAGGCGGCTGGGTCGCCGGTGGCTCAGGCGGGGCGGTGGTTGTGGTCGGCGGAGGCTCCGTCGTGGTCTGCGCGCTCGAGGCCGGCGCGGCTATCGCCGCGCCCACGACAGTCGCCGCGATTGCCGTCCTGATCCGTCCCATCAGCCAAGGACCTGAGCGACCCGCCACCTGTCGCCTGTCTTGGTCAGGGTCAGGCGCACCTCGCTGATCGCCCGGAGCCGAACAAGCGAGACGCTGGCGGTCACCTGCTCCTTGCCCGCGGCGCCGAGGACGACGTTGAGGACCCGCGCCTGCGGCACCTTGCCGCTGGCGGGCAGCCTGGGTGGGTCAGCGGCGAGCGACTTGACGAGGGGCTTCGTGGCCGTGGCTGCGAAGGTGGCATCGGTCTTCTTGGTCGAGCGACCGACCTCGTAGCCGACGAACGCCTGCGCGAACTGCCAGGCAACCTGGGCAGGCGGCGCGGACGTCTTCGTCGGCGGCTGCGGAGGGGCCGGCGCGGCATGCCCGGCCTGGAATTGGGGAGTGACTCCCTCGAGGGCCGTCAGGCCGGAGCTGTGCGTCGCCCCCGTGACGGAGGCCGCGACCGGTACCGAGCGAGAGGCGGAGGGATGGTCAGAAGCACTGACCGCGCCGCCCACGGCGGCCGCCATCGCGACCGCGACGGCGCCCGCGGCGATGGCCGCTCTCCCACGACCGCTGCGTGCGCGGAGGGCGTCGGCGACCGGCCAGGTCAGCCTCGTCTGGATGAGGCGCTGAAGCGGCAGCATCGAGCGACCGGCTCGCCCGAGCGCGCCGCGGGTCGCGTCGCTTCCTCGCCACAGGACCCGCTCCTCGAGGCCCCATGCGGCCTCCCGGATGGTCCAGCCGGCGTCCTCGGCTGAAACACGGAGTTTCACTCTTGAAATAGTCGTCCAGGCGGGAGCGCAGCCGGATACCGAGAAGTTGGTCGATTGTGCCTGTGTCAGGCGTGGCCCAGACGCAGGCTACTTGAGCTTGATCCTGAGAGCGGTGGTCGTGACCGTTGAGCCGCCGGTGATGGTCGCGTTCACGGGCAGCTTCTTGCGCTGCCGCAGGGCCTGGCGGGCCCTCTTGGTGAGGGGCACCGTGACAGCCTGGGAGCCGCCCTTCGGGACCGAGAACGAGGCGCTCCCGACGGCAATGCGCTTGGCCTTCGCGACAGATGCCTTGCCAAAGCTCACCGGCTTCGTGCTCCGCAGCTGCAAGCTGTTGCCGGAGCAGTCGCCTCCGCGGTGCCGGGCAGCTGAATGTCAGGGAGATGCTCTTGCCCTTGGTCTTCACGACTCCACCGACCAGCGTCGCGCACCGACGCCGGCGTCGACCGGCGAGGGATGTCAGGTGGCAGACAGCTCGGCAACGAGCGGATCCTGGTCAAGTCCCCGAGCCCGTCGCAGTCGACGTCGGGTTCGACGTCCGCGTTCAGTGTCATCTGGGTCGGCAAGGTGTGGTGGGGGCTCGCTTGTCGCCTTCGGCGAGTCGCGGTTGCCACCGCGCGAGGGTGCCGCCGGAGCCCACGTTCGTGACGAAGTTGTTCGATGGGAAAACCGATATCGAGCGCGATCAGGTCACCGATCCGGATCGGCTGCGCCGTTTTGAAGAGGCTGCGTGCCACCGGTCCGTCGGTGATCACGTGTACTCACGCTCGAGCTTGACCGCCATAAGTCGCCGCCGGTCGCGGGACAGGATCACCCTGAGCCGCACGCCCGTCCCTGGACAGACGCACGTATTGCTTGCGCTTGAGCCTCCAGCGCACGACGACCCCATCAATCGGCGAGCTGACTTGGCGCATGGTGATCGCCGTGATTCCCCGCCGTGCACGCGCCAAGGCTGCAGGTGTCGGCATCGGTCGGAGTGGCTGAGATCGCTGCCGATCGTGACGGCGGCGTGAGCTGACCCCACCGGCAGAAGGATCGCTGCCGCGGCGATCAGTGAGATGCTGAGCTTCCTGCTCATCCCCCTGACACGGAATCTACTCCCGCCAGGGGCAAACGCAAGGCCAACGCCTGGCTAGGCCGCGGCCTTCTCCTGCTTCTTGGCGGCCTTCGCGGGCTTGGCCTTCTCGAAGACCAATTCGCCGTCCTTCGCGTCCACCTTGACGGCGTCGCCCTCGGCGAACTCGCCCTCGAGCAACCGGAGCGCCAGCTTGTCGATCAGCTGCTTCTGGATCACTCGCTTCAGCGGTCGCGCGCCATAGGTCGGGTCGAAGCCGAGGTTGCCGAGCAGCTCGCGTGCCCCCTCGGTCAGCTCGATCTCGATGCCGCGCTCCTGTACGCGGTCGGAGAGCACGGCGACCTGGATCTCGACGATCTTGCCCAGGTCCTCCTTGGTGAGGCGGTGGAAGATGACGACGTCGTCGATCCGGTTGAGGAACTCCGGCGGGAAGGTCTGGGTGAGCGCCTCCTCGACCTGCTCCCGGGCCTTTTCCTCCACCTTCTCAGCAGCGATGAACTGGCTGCCGACG
This sequence comes from uncultured Solirubrobacterales bacterium, assembly GCA_963817275.1. GTDB lineage: Bacteria > Actinomycetota > Thermoleophilia > Solirubrobacterales > 70-9 > DASUPK01. The sequence goes on from CAWFOA010000014.1 coordinate 98,209, forward strand.
TTCGAGGTCATGATCATCACGGTGTTCTTGAAGTCGACCGTGCGGCCCTGTCCGTCCGTGAGCCGGCCGTCGTCCATGATCTGCAGCAGGACGTTGAAGACGTCGGGGTGGGCCTTCTCGATCTCGTCGAGCAGGATCACCGAGTAGGGGCGTCGCCGCACCGCCTCGGTGAGCTGGCCGCCCTCCTCGTAGCCGACGTAGCCGGGGGGAGCGCCGATCAGCCGCGCGACGGCGTGCTTCTCCATGTACTCGGACATGTCGATGCGGACCATCGCCTGCTCGGAATCGAACATGAACTCGGCCAGGGCCCGCGCCGTCTCGGTCTTGCCGACGCCGGTGGGGCCGAGGAAGAGGAAGCTGCCGATCGGGCGATCCGGATCGGAGAGGCCTGCGCGCGAGCGCCGCAGTGCGCCGGAGACGGCCTCGACCGCCTCGTCCTGTCCGATCACCCGCTCGTGCAGGCGCTCTTCCATGTGGATCAGCTTCTCGACCTCGCCCTCCATCAGGCGGGAGACGGGGATGCCGGTCCACTTGGCGACGACCTGGGCGATGTCCTCCTCGGTGACCTCCTCTGTCAGCATCGAGCCGCCGTCGCGATGGAGCTCGGCGAGCTTCGCCTCGCCCTCCTCAATCTTCTTCTCGAGTTCTGGGATACGGCCGTAGCGCAGCTCGGCCGCGCGCTCCAGGTCGGCATCGCGCTCGGCGCGCTCGGCCTCGCGAGTGACCTCCTCCAGCTCGGCCTTGGCCGACTTGATGGCGTCGATGGCGCCCTTCTCGTTCTGCCAGCGGGCCTTCATCTCGGAGGAGCGCTCGCGCAGGTCCGCGAGCTCCGCCTCGATCGCCGCCAGCCGGTCCTTCGAGACCTCGTCCTTCTCCTTCTTGAGCGCCTCGCGCTCGATCTCGAGCTGCTGGATGCGCCGCTCGACCTCGTCGATCTCGGTCGGCATCGAGTCGATCTCGATCTTCAGCCGCGAGGCCGACTCGTCGATCAGGTCGATCGCCTTGTCGGGCAGGAAGCGGTCCGCGATGTAGCGGTCCGAGAGGGTCGCGGCGGCGACGATTGCGGCATCCGTGATGCGCACGCCGTGGTGGACCTCGTAGCGCTCCTTGAGCCCACGCAGGATGGCGATCGTGTCGCCGGCGTCGGGCTCGCCGACGAAGATGGGCTGGAAGCGGCGCTCGAGGGCGGCGTCCTTCTCGATGTGCTTTCGGTACTCGTCGAGGGTCGTCGCGCCGACGGCACGCAGCTCGCCGCGGGCGAGCATCGGCTTTAGGAGGTTGGATGCGTCGACGGCGCCCTCCGCGGCGCCGGCGCCCACGATCGTGTGGAGCTCGTCCATGAAGAGGACGATCTGTCCCTCGGCGGCCTGAATCTCCTTGAGGACGGCCTTGAGGCGCTCCTCGAACTCGCCCCTGTACTTGGACCCGGCGAGCAGTGCGCCGATGTCGAGCGCGATCACGCGGCGGTCGCGGAGCGACTCGGGGATGTCGCCGGAGACGATTCGCTGGGCGAGGCCCTCGACGATTGCCGTCTTGCCGACTCCGGGGTCGCCGATCAGCACCGGGTTGTTCTTGGTCCGGCGCGAGAGCACCTGGATCACCCGGCGGATCTCCTCATCCCGGCCGATCACGGGGTCGAGCTTGCCGCTCTCTGCCTCCACGGTCAGGTCGCGCCCGTACTTCTCCAGCGCGCCGAAGGTGTCCTCCGGGTTTGGCGAGGTCACGCGATGAGGGCCGCGGACCTCCGAGACCGCCTGGACGAGATCCTTGCGCTCCGGAAGCAGATCGGCGACGCCGGACTTCGGCTCAGCCAGAGCGAGCAGGATGTGCTCGGTCGAGATGTAGTCGTCCCCCAGGCCGGTCGATTCCTTCTCCGCCTGCTGCAGTACCCAGACGAACTCGCTCGAGGGGCGCACGTCGGGGACGGTGTTGCCGCTCAGCTTCGGCAGTTTGCCGATCGCCTCGTGGGCCCGGGCTCGTGCGTCCTGCGCATCGACGCCGAGGCGCTGCAGCACAGGCACGACGACACCCTCCTCCTGATCGAGCAGGGCGAGGAGCAGGTGGGGAGGCGCCACCTCGGGGTTCGATCCCTCGGCGGCGAGTCGCTGCGCGGCGGCGACCGCCTCCTGGGACTTGATTGTGAAACGGTCAGGCTGCATCTTCGACAATGGTACTGACTTCAGTCGGGAAAGTAAAGAAATCTATGTGGCAAAGGCTTAGATCTACGCCTGGGCCGGTCGAGCTGAATTGTTGCATCGCCTGGCGACACGCCTTAGGATGCTCTATCCAGACGGTCCGGTCAAGGATGACGGTGGAGACCAACCTCGAGACGTATCAGCGCATTCTGGAGACCTTCAACCGCGAGGGCGTCGACGGCGTCATGCACTTCTTCAGCGACGACGTCGAGGTCTATGACCCGGATTTGCCGCCCGGCGACTACCGCGGCCCCCAGGCCGCCAGGCGCGTGGCCGAGCAGCTGATGAGCGGATTCGAGAACGTCGAGATCAAGGACTTCAGGCTGCTGCCCGCGGGAGACCGCGTCGTCGCCCTCCTGCACACCCGCGCCAAGGGTGAGCGTGGCGAGCTCGAGGTCGAGACGCGCGACGCGCACACCATCACCTTCCGCGACGGCAAGATCGCCTATTGGCGGCTCTATCTCGACCAGGCCGAGGCGCTCGCCGACGCGGGCCTCGATCCGGAGCTCGCGAGCGCCGGCGCCCGATCCGGCAGCTAACCACCGCTTACGCTTCCCGGGTGGGGAGCGCCATGACGAGCAGGACGGCGCGATTGGCGCTGATCGCCCTGGTGGCCGTCTCGGCCCTGGGCGTCGCCAGCCGGTCGATCGCCGACCAGAGCGGTGCGGGCGGACGCGACGGCGAGCTCAGGAAGATGTGGCCGCGGATTCCCTATCCGTCCTCCCGGGCCATCCACCGGGCGCAGGAGTTCGCCGCTTCGCGCGGTGATGTCTCCTTCGCCGTCATCGACGCCTCGATCGGGCCGCGCGGCTACGACGTCGATCGGCAGTTCAGCTCCGCGAGCGTCAGCAAGGCGCTGCTCCTGGCCGCGGAGCTCCGCCGGCTCGATCGAGAGGGCCTGCCACTCGACAGCGAAACCAGGGAGCTGCTCGAGCCGATGGTCACCTACTCGGACAACCGTGCCGCCGATGCCGTCTACGCCGAGGTGGGGGACGAGGGGCTCGAGGACGTCGCGCGCCGGGCCGGGATGCGGGAATTCGAGGCGACGCCGGGATTCTGGGGCGGTGATCAGATCACGGCGGCCGACGTGGCCCGCTTCTTCTACCGGCTCGAGGCGAACCTCCCCGCGCCACATCGCGCGTACGCGAAGCGGCTGTTGGCCCAGATCGCCCCGATCGAGCGCTGGGGCATCCCGCAGGCGGCGGGCCACGGATGGTCGGTCTGGTTCAAGGGCGGTTGGCGCCCGGCCGGGCAGGAGCACACCAGCGGCGCGGTCACCCATCAGGCCGCGCTGCTGGTGCATCGAGGCGGCGAGCGCGTCGCTCTGGCCGTGCTCACGGACGAGCCGCCCGGGGACGGGGGCGGCTTCGCTGCAATCGAGGGCGTCACCGAGCGCCTGCTGGCGGCACCGCCGCCCCGACGGCGGGGGTGGCCGGCGCCCTGATGCGAGGGCGCGCGTAAGCGCGACCCCGTTTTATCTAGGTGCGCCGCCGGATCGGGATCCGGGTGGATTCCCGAGCCATGTTCTTCGGCTCGTAGGCGCCGTACGGCACGAGCTCGCCGCCGATCGACTTCCGCAGTCGCTTGAGCTCCTCGGTCATCCGGGTCTCCATCTCTGCCGCGCGCTTTCGCATCCTCGCCATATCGAGGCGCATCCGCTCCAGGCGGCGCTCGAGCTCCAGCACGGTCTCGACTCCCGCCAGGTTGAGGCCCTCCTCGGCGGTCATCTGCTGGATCCGCCGCAGGCGCTCGACGTCGGCCTGCGAGTAGAGGCGGGTGTTCTTGGGCGACCGCTTCGGGGTGATCAGGCCGCGCGCCTCGTACATCCGCAGAGTCTGAGGATGCATCTCGGCAAGCTCGGCGGCGACCGAGATCATGAAGACCCCACGTTCCTCGTCGATCCGCCGCTCGGCGTCGTCCTTCCTTCTGCCCCTCTGAGCCATCAGTCCTCAACTTTCCCTTCTACGCCGGATGATCCGGCCGCGGTGTTTGTCGCGGCCGCTGATGTCCGTCCGAGCATCGTGGCCCTCGGGTTCTGGCCGTTGAGCGCCTCCGCCAGCTTCTCGACCGCCTCGCGCTGCTCGTCCGAGAGCTCCTTGGGAACCTCGATTCGAATTCGGTAGTAGATGTCTCCGCGGCCCGAGCCGTTCGTCCGCGGCGGGCCATCGCCGCGGAGGCGCTGGACGGAGCCATGCTGGGTGCCCGGCGCGATCCGGATCGTCTTCGAGCCGTCCAGGGTCGGGACCTCGATGGTCGCTCCCTGGATCGCCTCGGCGACGGTGACGGGCAGGTCGACCTCCAGATTCCCATCGGGGCGCTGCTTGAAGACCGGTGATGGGGCGACTCGGGTGGTCACGTACAGATCGCCGCGTGGCCCTCCCCGGTAGCCCGACTCGCCCTTGCCGGCGAGCCGGATCCTGCTGCCGTCGTGGACACCGGCGGGAATGTTGACCCGGTAGCGCTTCGTCTCCTGGGTGATCCCGCTGCCGTCGCAGGTCGGGCACGGATCGTCGATCAGGGTTCCCTGCCCTCCGCACTCCGGGCAGGGCTGCGAGATCGAGAAGAAGCCCTGGCTCTGCGCGTCGATGCCGCGCCCCTCGCAGCGGGGGCAGACGCGCGGCGAGGTGCCGGGTTTCGCGCCGCTGCCGTCGCAGGTGGGGCAGGGCCCGGTCGTCGGCACCGATACGGCGATCTGCGTGCCGTGCATGGCCTGGTCGAAGCTGAGCCGGACCTCCGTCTCGAGGTCGCGGCCGCGTTGCTCGCGCGGGCCCTGCTGGCGGCCTCTTCCGAAGAACGAGGAGAAGATGTCCCCGAGGTCGGCCGTGAAGCCGCCCCCGCCCGGGAACCCGCCCGCGCCGCCGGGGAAACCTCCGGCGCCGAAGCCGGCGAACCTCCCGCCGGCGTCGTATTGCTTGCGCTTCTCCGGGTCGGAGAGCGCGTCGTAAGCCTGCTGGATCTCCTTGAAGCGCTCCTCCGCCTCCGGATCATCCGGGTTGCGATCCGGATGCCACTTGCGAGCCAGCTCCCGGTAGGCCTTCTTGATCTCGTCCTGCGAGGCCGACTTGGAGACGCCGAGCACCTCGTAGAAGTCGCGAGGAGCGGTCGCCATTACCTGCTCACCACCACCTTCGCCGGTCGCAGGACCTGGCCGTTCAGCCGGTAGCCCTTGGAGAGGGTCTCGACCACCACACCGGGCTCGGTCCCCTCCGCCGGCTGTGTCGAGAGCGCCTCATGGAGCTGGGGGTCGAACGCCTCTCCGGTCGGGTCGAACGCCTCGACCCCCGCACTCTGCAGCCGTCCACGAAGCTCCTCGTGGACGAGGGCGACGCCCTTGACAAGGGCCTCATGCGCCGAGGGCTCGGCGCGCGTCTCGAGGGCGCGCTCGAGGTTGTCGATCACGGGCAGCAGCTCGCGCGCGAGCTCGGCCTTGCCGCGAGCGAGCGCCTCGGAGGTCTCTCGGGCGACTCGCTTGCGGTAGTTCTCGAAGTCGGCCCGGGTCCGCCGGGCCAGCTCCAGGTATTCGTCGCGCTCGCGCTTGGTCTCGCCGAGCTCGTCTAGATCCCGTTCGACCTGGTCCGCGGCGCCGTCGCCGTCGGTCTGCTCGCCTACCGGCGAACGGCCCTCGTCGACCACCTCGGCCTCGACCACTTCGTCTTCGCCAATGGGGCGCTTTGCGTCCGACATGCGCCCTCCTTAGGAGGTCTTCTCGTCGTCGACCACCTCGGCGTCCACGACCTCCTCCTCGTCGCCGGCACCGTTCTGCGAGGCGCCGTCGCCGGAGGCTGCCGCCTGCTCCTCAGCGGCCTGCGAGTAGAGCTGCTCGGAGACCTTCTGGAAGGCCGCCTGCAGCGCGTCGGACTTCGAGCGGATCTCGCCGGCGTCCTCGGAGGTCAGCGAGTCGCGGACGTCCTTGATCGCCGCCTCGATCTCCTCCTTGGAGCTCTGCTCGACCTTGTCGCCCAGCTCACCGAGCTGCTTCTCCGCCTGGTAGGCGGCGTTCTCGGCGACGTTGCGGGCCTCGGCCAGCTCGCGCTGGCGATGGTCCTCGTCCGCGTGCGACTCGGCGTCCTTGATCATCTGCTCGACCTCTGTCTCGTCGAGGCCGGAGCCGCCCTTGATCTCGATCTTCTGCTCCTTGCCGGTGCCGAGATCCTTGGCGGAGACGTTGAGGATGCCGTTCGCGTCGATGTCGAAGGTGACCTCGATCTGCGGCATGCCCCGGGGTGCGGGCGGGATGCCGGTGAGCTGGAACTTGCCCAGGCTCTTGTTGCCGGATGCCATCTCTCGCTCGCCCTGGAGCACGTGGACCTCAACCGAGGGCTGGTTGTCCTCCGCGGTCGAGAAGATCTCCGACTTCTTGGTCGGGATCGTGGTGTTGCGCTCGATCAGCTTCGTCATCACGCCGCCCTTGGTCTCGATGCCGAGGGTGAGCGGGGTGACGTCGAGCAGCAGCACGTCCTTGACGTCGCCGGCAAGGACACCCGCCTGGATGGCCGCGCCGATCGCGACGACCTCGTCGGGGTTGACGCCCTTGTGCGGGTCCTTGCCGGTCAGCTCCTTGACCTTCTCCTGGACCGAGGGCATGCGAGTCATGCCGCCCACCAGGACGACGTGGTCGATCTCGGTGCCGGCATCGGAGAGCGCCTGCTTCACAGGGCCGACGATCCGGTCGAGCAGAGCGGAGGTCAGCTCGGAGAGCTTCGCCCGGGTCAGCTTGATGTCGAGGTGCTTCGGGCCCGCGTCCGTCGCGGTGATGAACGGCAGGTTGATCTGCGTCTCCTGCGTCGTGGAGAGCTCGATCTTCGCCTTCTCTGCGGCCTCGTAGAGGCGCTGCAGGGAGTTCTTGTCGGCGGACAGGTCGACGCCCTGATCCCGCTTGAACTCCGCGACCAGCCACTCGACGATCGCCTTGTCCCAGTTGTCGCCGCCGAGGTGGTTGTCACCGGCGGTCGACTTGACCTCGAAGACGCCGTCGCCGATCTCCAGCACGGAGACGTCGAAGGTGCCGCCGCCCAGGTCGAAGACGAGAATCGTCTGGTCGGACTCCTTGTCGAGCCCGTAGGCCAGGGACGCCGCCGTCGGCTCGTTGATGATCCGCTTGACGTCGAGGCCTGCGATCTTGCCGGCGTCCTTGGTGGCCTGCCGCTGATCGTCGTTGAAGTAGGCCGGGACGGTGATCACCGCCGAGTCGACCGGCTCGCCGAGCTTGGCCTCGGCGTCGGACTTGAGCTTCTGCAGGATCATTGCCGAGATCTCGGGGGGCGAGTACTGCTTGCCGCCCGCATCCACGCGGACGTCCCCGTTGGGGCCGGCGACCACCTTGTAGGGGACGATGGTCTCCTCCTCCTTGACCTCGGCCTCCTTGCGGCCCATGAAGCGCTTGATCGAGAAGATGGTGTTCTCGGGATTCATCACGGCCTGGCGCTTGGCGACCGTGCCGACCAGGCGCTCGTCCGAGTCGGTGAAGGCGACGACGGAGGGAGTGGTGCGGCCGCCCTCCGCGTTCTCCAGAACGGTGGGCTCACCGCCCTCCATCACCGCCACGCACGAGTTGGTCGTGCCCAGGTCGATGCCTATTGTCTTTGCCACTGTCATTCCTCCAAAGCTTGGATTAAGAAATCTGAGTGACATTGTGGCAGATATGTGCCTGGATGTAAACCCCCGGCGGAAAACGAAGAGGGCCCCCCGCTTGCGCGGGGGGCCCTCCACTCACAGCTCGGTGCCGGCGACTGCTACTTGATCAGCAGCTGACTCGCCACCCCGAAGTGGTCGGATGACCACAGACCGTTCGCGTAGGTGGTCGTGAGAGCACCCTTCTTGAACTTGATCTTCTTGCTGTTGGACATGATGTGGTCGACCCGATGGGTGATTCCGGCGGTGCTCGGGTCGGTCAGGTTCGGATCCTGGATGCAGCATCCGAACGGAGGAGGCGTGAGCGCCCTCTCGCTGAACCCGCCGTTCAGGAGCGCCTGATAGGCGAGCGTGTCGCCGGGCGTCACCTGGTCGCCGTGCGCGGGGACATCTGAGTTGAAGTCCCCGATCAGCAGCGTCGGGAGCTTCGAGACCGCCGGGCCACTCAGGAGCTCCTTCGCCTGAGCCTCACGGATCCCACCCTTCGGGTAGGTCTGCCCGGTGTTGCTCGTGTTGCTCGAGCCGCTGTCGAACGCCTCGAGGTGGCTGTCCACGACGTGCACCTTGCGGCCGTGGAGCTTCACGTCGGTCGCGGCCCACCCTCGGGTTACGTCGACGTTGAGGACACCTCCGACCTTGACGCGCAGCAGCGTGTTGAAGCTGGCGCTGGTCGCCTTGCTCGTCTTGACGCCCTTGCGGACCAGGATCGCGTCGCGCATGGTGAGGCGCTCGTTGGCGCATTGGGCCGGACAGACTCCGAGCCCACCGGACCCGTGGTTGTACGGGAGCTCGTAGTCGAACTCCGGCTTGACCACGGCGATCCGGTACTGCAGCGACTTGCCCTTCTTCTTGGCGGCGCTCGCGCTCCCCTTCTTGCCCTTGCCCTTCTTGTTGAGCTGGGCGAGCAGGTCGGTGAGGAAGTCGCCACCGTCCGGATCGGTCACGGTTGCCTTTGGCCCGGAGGTGACGACGTTCGGGTCATACGCCTCGGTGCGCCACCAGGCGGCCTCCTGCAGGCCCACGACGTCAGGCTTCTGCTTCTTGATCTCAGCCGCCAGCAGCGCCGCGCGCACAGATGGGAACTTCGTCGCGTGCACCTGTGTGACGATCTTCCCGGCGGCGTCGATGGCCCCATTGAGGCTCGTGGCCTGAAGCGCGGGGCCCAGATCGGCCCCGAGATAAAGGTTGCGGGTCATCACGTTGAGCTGATGGCCGACCTTCTTTCCTTTCCCCTTGGCATCGGCGGTGCCTGGGAGAAGCGTGATGCTCAGAGCTGCAACCAGCCCCAAGACCATCGCCAGCCCCATGCGCCCCCGCTTCCTCGGGAACTGATGTGCGTGACTCAACAGAACTCCTTTCTCAGAGGGGCCTGTTGCCACGCATCGGTGCGTGCGGTCCCCTCGAGTCCTCTCTCTCTGCTGCTAACAACGCTATTTCACGCAGAGTTGCGGGGGAAACCGCAATTAGCCGCAGTACTCGGTACGGCTAGGGGCCCTGCCCGGCCACCTGCGAGACGAACGTCGCGACCTCGTCGGCCTGCTGGCCGCTGAGGATCCCCTTGGGCATCCGCCCAGCGACACCGTTGTTGATCGCGCTCAGCACGCGAGGCTTGATCGTCGAGGGATTCGGGGCGCTGGCGCTGGGCGGAGCGAGCAGGTCGTCGAGGTTCGGCCCGACCACACCGTCGGTGCCCGCCTTGGCCAGCGTGTGGCAGGCGCCGCAGTTCGTGACGAACAGGTCCTTGCCGGGCTGCAGGCTCGAGGACACTTCCTCCGGGGAGGCGCTTTCCGAGCCCTCGTGAGTGATCGCCCAGGCGGGCACGCCGACTCCGAGGAGCAAGACGACGAGCCCGAACATGACGAAGGTGCTCCGCTTCATTTCCGGCGAGGCAGCATATTGCTCTTGTAGTAGGGGCACATCCGGCGCAGGCCGCACTCGCCGCAGCGAGGCCTGGGGCGGCAGATCGCCCGGCCGTGCTGGATCAGGTTGACGTGGAGCTCGTAGGCGTCCTCCGGCGGGGTGATGGCGAGCATCTCGTCGTGCGCCTCCTCGAACGGGGCGCCGCGCCTGAACAGCCCCAGCCGGCCGCCGACCCGGTGCACGTGGGTGTCCACCGGGATCTCGGGGCGGCCGAAGGCGAAGATCATCACGCAGGCTGCCGTCTTTCGCCCCACCCCCGGTAGGCCGGTGAGGAACTCCAGCGCCTGGTCGCGGGGCGCCTCCGCGAGCCAGTCGAGGTCGGGATGGTCATCGAGCCGGCCGAGGATCTCCTGGATCCGCGGAGCCTTGGTGGCGCTCAGGCCACCGGGCTTGAGTGCCGCCTCTACCTCCTCGGTCGGCGCGTCGCGGACCTCCTCCCAGGTCGGGAAGCGCTCTCGCAGACGCGCGTACGCAACGTCGCGGTTGCGGTCGTTCGTGTTCTGGGAGAGCACCGTCCGGACCAACTCGGCGATCGGGTGCCCGTGCGGCTCGTTGACTGGCTGTCCGTAGAGCTCACGAAGGCGATCGCGGATCGAGAGCACGCGCCGGCGCGACGGCCGCCGCCAATCCGGATCGCGCTTCGGAATCCTCGGTGGCTTTCCGGGAGGGAGCGCCGCGGAATTGCCGTCGGCCAGTACGACTCTGCTCGGTAGCGGCACCCCCCCATTAAACGGGTTGCGCCTGCGGCGCACCCCCGCATTAGTGTCCCCGCCCACCGTGGCCTCGATCGAGACCGGCACCGTGATGGTCGACGGCGTCTCCACCTTCTTTCGCAGGGTCCAGGGCGCCGGGCCTCCGACCGTGTTCGTCCACGGGAACCCGACCCACTCCGAGGACTGGCAGCCGTTTCTCGAGCGCATCCAGGGGCCGGCCCTGGCCTTCGACCTGCCTGGATGGGGTCGCTCGGCGCGCCCGTCGCCGGCCGAGTTCGACTACTCGATGGACGGGCTCGCGAGATTCACCAATCGCTTTCTCCAGCGGATGGCGGTCGAGGATCACTCCCTCGTCGTGCACGACTGGGGAGCGCTCGCGCTGATCGGCGCGCAGGAGGAGCCCGAGCGAATCAGGCGGCTCGTGCTTCTGAACGCCGTCGCGCTGTTGCCCGGCTACCGCTGGCACCGGACCGCCCGGGTCTGGCGGACGCGCGGGCTCGGGGAGCTGTCCAACCGGATCTGGACGCGCCGGCTGCTCGACCTCGGGCTGCGCGAGTCCCGCGGCGACTGGAGCCGGCACGACCCCGCCTTCGTGGACATGGTCTGGGACCACCTGGACAGCCGGACGTTCGACGCGATCCTCAGGCTCTACCGCTCCGCTCCGCCCGACCGGTTGGCCGCGGCGGGCGCGCGCCTCGAGACGATCAAGGCGCCGGCGCTGGTCGTCTGGGGGATGCGCGATCGCTACATCCCCGGCCGCTTCGGCGCCGCCTACGCGGCTCGGCTGCCCAACTCGGAGCTGGTCGAGCTCGCCGATGGAGGCCACTGGCCCTGGATCGACGCGCCTGAGGTGGTCGACCGCGTGATCCGGTTTCTCGCAACCGACGAAGATTTCCCCAACACGTGACGAAGGTGTTACCACGTGGTGACTAGAATTCCCGGCTTATGCGTGCCCTGATCGACAGAATCGGTAGGTGGCTACCACACGGGTATGGGGACGCGGCTCGTCAGCTCAGTCTGTTCGTGGTCGCGGAGCTCTGCTACGAGGCCGTGCGCGGAGTCGCCGATGGCCAGCGGGCGCATGCGATCACGAACGGCCAGAGCGTGATCGATTTCGAGAAGAGCCTGCACACGTTCTTCGAGCCCGGCCTGCAGCAGGTGTTCCTCTCTCACCGGTGGACCATCGACTTCGCCAACTTCATGTACATGAACAGCCACTTCGTGGTGACCACGGCGTTCCTCGTCTGGCTCTACATCTTCAGAAACCAGAATTTTTACTTCGTCCGCAACATGTTCATGGTTGCTATGGGACTGGCGGTGGTGGGCTATGCCCTGATGCCGACCGCGCCGCCTCGGCTGTTCCATGAGTTCACGGACACCATCACGGATTACGCCCAGGTCAATCACGATTCCGGCCTCGTCAAGCTCTTCATCAACCCGTACGCGGCGATCCCGAGCATGCACGTGGCCTTCTCCACCATGATCGGAGTCACCGGCGCGTTGATCTCGAGGCACACCATCACGCGCATCTTCTGGTGCGCCTACCCGGTGCTCGTCTTCTGGGTGGTCGTGGTGACGGCGAACCACTTCTGGGTCGACGGTGCGTTCGGCCTGCTCGTCGCGGCGCTGTCAGCCGTCACCGCCATGCAGGTCCTGGCCCGCGTCCGGCCCGCCGTGTGGTCCTGGCGGCCAGCGACGGCTTGAGCGCGCGAGAGGCTCTCCGTCGCTACGGCGAGCCGGGGCTGGTGGCGGCTGCCCTCGGCGCCGCCTACCTGATCATCCAGCCCGACAGCGCCGATCACGCGGCCCAGGTATTTCGCTCGGGCCTCTTCACGAACGACGGAATCGTCACCTGGGACAACTTCTGGTTCGGGGGCCATCACCTGCCGGGCTACGGGATTCTCCTGCCGATGCTCAGCGCCCTGATCGGGCCCCGGCTGGTCGGGGTGCTCGCGGCGATCGCCGCGGCGCTGCTCTTCTCGGGGATCGCGTACGGGCGCTTCGGTGACCGGGCGCGGCTGGGTGTCATCTGGTTCGCGACCGCCACCTCGATCAGCCTGTTCACGGGCCGCCTCACCTTCGCCCTGGGCGTCGCCGTCGCGCTCGGCGCGGTGCTCTCGATCCAGAAGGGCCACCGAGTCCTGGCGATCCTCTTCGCGGCGCTGACGCCTCTCGCCAGCCCCGTTGCCGCCCTCTTTCTCGCCTGCGGCGTGGTCGCCTACGCGATCGCGGAGCGCAGGCGCAAGGGCCTCGAGCTCGCGGTGGTCGCCGTGGGCATCGCGCTGCTGATCTCCGCTGCCTTTCCCGAAGGCGGAACCGAGCCGTTTGACTTCTCGAGCTTCGAGCCGGCGATTCTCGTCGCGATTGCGGTCTTTGTGGCGCTGCCGCCGGAGGAGCGCCTGCTCCGGTACGGCGTCGCCGCCTATGGCGCCGCCCTCGCCGCCGCCTTCCTGATCCAGAGCCCGATGGGCGGGAACGCCACCCGCATGGGGTCTCTGCTGCTCGGCCCCGTCCTCGCCTTCGGGCTCTGGCGTCGGCAGCGCTTCGCGCTCGTCCTGCTGGTGCCAGTGCTGATCTACTGGCAATGGTCGCCGGTGGTGCGGGATCTCGAGGAGGTGAGTGCCCAGCCCTCGGTGAGCGCGGGCTACTACGCGCCGCTGGTCGACTTCCTGCGGGGACAGCCCCACCGAGATTCCCAGAGAGTCGAGGTGCTGCCCGAGGCTCACCACTGGGAGTCCGCCTACGTCCCCGACGGGATCTACATCGCCCGGGGCTGGGAGCGCCAACTCGACCGCAAGCTCAATCCGCTCTTCTACCAATCGGCCCCCCTGACCGGGACGCAGTACCGCAGCTGGCTCGACGACCTCGGTGTCGGCTACGTGGCTGCGCCCCATGCCGCACTCGACTACGCGGGGAAGGGCGAGAAGCGGTTGCTCAAGCGGGGGCCGCCCCGATACCTGGAGCGCGTGTTCCACAGCGACAACTGGACCGTCTACAAGGTGCGCAAGCCATCGCCGCTCGCGATCGGGGGGAAGATGGTCAAGCTGACCCCGCAGGGCTTCGTTGTCGACGCGAGAGCGCCCGGCACCGTTCTGGTCAGGGTGCACTGGACGCCGTACTGGTCGATCGAGCAGGGAACCGGATGCGTCGAGCAGGCGCCGGGTGGCTACACGATGATCGACGTCACAACCCCTGGCCGCTTCCGAGTCGGGATCGACTTCACCCCCTGGCGCGCTGTCAGCTCAGGGCCGCGCTGCCACCAGGAGCCGGTGATCCAGTACGGCTCGGCGCAGTCCACGGCCGGTCGGGCCGCCCGGATCGCGCGCATGGGCGGCTCCCATTGACCGCCGCCCGGCTCCATGGGCTGCGTGGAAGGTTGCTGCCCCGCGGGCCGCTCGATCTCCTACTCCAGCTCTTCTTCCTCGCCGCGGCGTATTGGGCGTGGCGTCACGCGCGGGGCGCCGTCGATCCCAGCATGGGGCTCTCGTTCTCCCACGCCCGCGACCTGGTCAGCGCGGAGCGTTCCGTCGGCCTGCTGATAGAGCCAAGCGTCCAGCACTGGGCGATCAGCGCCGGCTGGCCGGCCGAGGTCGCACGCTGGGGCTACGCGAACCTCCACTTCAAGGGAAGCTGCCTGATGCTCGCCATCCTCTACTTCGGTTACCGGCAGAGCTTCGGCTTCGTACGCAACGCGGTCTTCGCCGCGATGGCCATTTCCGTGATCGGCTACGCGCTCTTCCCAACCGCGCCGCCGCGCTTCCTGCCTGAGCTGGGCCTCGATCCGTCTAGCTCCGTCACCGGCAACAACCCGCTCCTGTCTCACCCGGGCGACGCCCTCTTCAACCCATTCGCCGCCGTGCCGTCGATGCACGTCGGGCTCTCGGTGATCCTGGCGTGGTCGCTGGCGATGCTGATTCGCCGCCCCGCGCTGCGCGTGCTGCTCTTCGCCTATCCCCTGCTGATGACCTTCGTGGTGGTGGCCAGTGGGAATCACTTCTGGCTCGACGCGGTCCTCGGTCTGGCGACGGCGGCCCTGGCGACCGGCGTTGCCGTTCTGCTCGGCCGGGTCAACCCCGACTGGTCGTTCGCACCCCGCCCCCGGAGATCCCCTGCGGGCGAGCTGGAGCCACGGCCCGAGCCTGAAGCGGCTCCCGCCTAGCCCGTGGAGTTCTCGGCGGCGGTGCGCAACCGCCTGATCGAGTCGCGCCTCACCCCGAACGCGATCTCGATGGTGGGCCTGATCGGCAACCTCGCCGCCGCCGTCCTGATTTGGCAGGGGCTCTACTTCCTTGGCGGCGTCGCCTTCATCATCGGCTCGATCATGGACACCCTCGACGGGCGCTATGCGCGGGCGTCCGGCAAGGGGACCATGTTCGGAGCGTTCCTCGACTCCACCCTGGACAGGGTGGAGGAGGGCATCGTGCTGACCGCCGTGGCGTATCGGTTTGCGCTCAGCGGCGACGAGTTCGCCGCAGCGATGTGCGTGGTCGTCGTGCTCGGCTCGCTGATGGTGTCCTACACCCGGGCACGCGCGGAGGCGCTCGGCGTGGAGTGCAAGGTGGGAGTGGCCACGCGTCCCGTCCGGGTAGTCATACTCTCGGTTGGCCTCGTCTTCGCGAAGGGCGCCGGACTATTCGATGCAGACCTTCTGGCACCGGCGATCTACGCTATGGCGGCGCTGACGGCTATCACCGTGGTGCAGCGCGTATGGCATGTGAGGAACGCGCTCAACGAGCGTGGCGCGGAAGTGCAGCAGGCGCCCGTCGAGCACGCGGTTCCGGCCGACGACGTGTAACCACACAGAGGAACGAGTGTGGTTTCAAAGCTGAGTTTTCATATCTAGGAGGGTTTTCCAGAGATGAGCACCGTGAATGGAAGAGCGAATGGCGCCCGGCGCAACGGCGCTCGTGACGACAAGGTCCGCGTCGCGATAGTCGGTGTCGGCAACTGCGCGAGCTCTTTCGTGCAGGGCGTCGAGTACTACAAGGACGCCGATCCCGCAGAGCGTGTTCCGGGCCTGATGCACGTGGACCTTGGCGGCTACCACGTCCGCGACATCGAGTTCACCGCCGCCTTCGACATCGATGCGGACAAGGTCGGGAAGGATCTCTCGAAGGCGATCTTCTCCGGGCAGAACAACACCTACAAGTTCTCCGACGTCCCAAAGCTCGGGGTCAAGGTCCACCGCGGCATGACCCATGACGGGCTCGGCAAGTACCTCAAGGAGAAGATCACCAAGGCCCCGGGCGAGACCGCGGACATCGTCGGGATCCTGCAGGACACCCAGACGGATGTCCTCGTCTGTTACCTGCCGGTCGGCTCCGAGCAGGCGACCAAGTGGTACGTCGAGCAGGCCCTGGCCGCGGGCGTCGGCTTCGTCAACTGCCTACCGGTGTTCATCGCCCGCGAGGACTACTGGGACAAGCGCTTCGAGGAGGCGGGCCTTCCGATCATCGGAGACGACATCAAGTCCCAGGTCGGCGCCACGATCGTCCATCGCCAGCTGGCGAGGCTGTTCGCCGACCGCGGCGTGAGCATGGAGCGCACCAGCCAGCTCAACGTCGGCGGCAACATGGACTTCTACAACATGCTCGAACGCGAGCGGCTCGAGTCGAAGAAGATCTCGAAGACCAATGCTGTCACCTCGATCATGGATCACGAGCTGGCCCCCGAGAACGTCCACGTCGGTCCCTCGGACTACGTGCCGTGGCTGACCGACCGCAAGTGGGCGCACATCAGGGTCGAGGGCAAGGCGTTCGGAGACGTGCCTCTCAACCTTGAGCTCAAGCTCGAGGTCTGGGACTCCCCGAACTCCGCCGGCATCGTCATCGATGCGGTGCGGATCGTCAAGCTGGCGCTGAACAATGGGCTCAAGGGCCAGCTCGATGGTCCCTCGAGCTACCTGATGAAGTCGCCGCACAACCAGCGGCCGGACTCGGAGGCGCGGGAGCGGACCGAGGAGTTCATCGCCAAGTACGCCCGGCAACGGGGGCTGCCCGGTGGGCAGAAGGGCAAGAAGACGAAGAAGTCCAAGGCCAAGGCAAAAGCCAAGGCTAAGTAGCGAGGTAGCCAAGGGACCACGGCCACCGCTTCCCTAGGCTCACGGCAATGGCTGGCGACTCTCTATCCATTGCTCAGGTCAGTCCGCATCCTTGGGAGCGGCGGCATGAGATCAATGAGTTCGTCAGGCGGACTTCCGAGGAGCTCGCTCGGCGTGGGCATAGGGTTCTGATCGTTGCTCCGTCCGAGTCGCGGGTCGCGATTCGCGAGAGTCGGCGGTTGATTCGCGAGGCTGGGAAGAGCCCTGGGGCTCTGCTTAAGGGCGAAAACCCGAGGGTTCTTGCCATTGGGCAGAGCATTCCTCTGCCCAGCGGGCCACGGCGGCGGCCGGCTCCGTTGCCGCTCGACATCAGTGGGGCATTGGAGCGGTTGCTGGGCGCGGTCCCTCTCGATCTCGTGCACGTCCACGAGCCCTTTGCGCCCAGCACGGGATCGGCGGCGCTGCGGCACTCGCAGTCCCTCAACGTGGCCACCTTTCACGAGCCGGTGGAGCGCGTGCTCTCAACGCAGGTCGCGCGGATGCTGGTCGAAGTCTTCTTCGGCCGAATCGATGAGCGCACCGCGAGCAATGAGGCGACCGGAGAGCTCCTGCAGCGCTTCTTCCCGGGTCAGTACCAGTTGATCAGACCTGGAGCTGACGTCGCCGAGCCCGCCCTCGAGCCACCTCCGGCCGGGAGGGTGCGAATCGTGCACTGCGCGGAGGAGGAGCGCGGCGCGCTTCGGCTGCTGCTGCGGGCGCTCCGCAAGTTGCCCGACGAGCTCGACTGGGAGGGCGTGATCTGGTTCGACGGGCCCACTGACCCACTGGCGCGCGTCAGCAGGCGGTTGCGCGAGCGCCTGACGGTCGTCCGGCCCCGCGACGGGGAGCCGGCGGAGTTCCTCGCCGGCGCCGACATCGCGTGCCTGGCGTCGGGCGGCGTCCGAGCCGCGCCAGGCCTGGTGCGGAAGGCTTTCGCGGCCGGCGCCGTGCCGGTGGTCTCGGACCTCGAGCTCTATCGCGAGCTGGTGGGCGAGGGAGAGCGCGGGCTGCTCTTCCCGCTCGGTGACGTCCTAACACTGGCCGCTCAGCTCGAGCGACTCTGCCGCGACGCGGCTTTGCGCAATCGGTTTCGCTCGGCCGCGCGCGACTGCGGCGAGGCGCGGCCCTGGGCAGAGGTGACCGACGAGGTTGAGGCCACCTACCGCCGTCTGGCGGAAAGGCGACATGACCCGGAGGGGAACCCCGAGATTCGACGGCGGCTGCGAGAGCGCGACTACATCCAGTGCGACCTCCACATGCACACCGACCACTCGCCGGATTGCGCGACGCCCGCTGAGCTGCTTCTCGAGACCGCCAAGGAGCGAGGTCTCGGCGCGATCGCGATCACGGACCACAACGAGATCTCCGGGGCGCTGGAGGCCCGGGAGATCGCGAAGCGGATCGGCGGGATCAAGGTGATCCTCGCCGAGGAGGTGAAGACGGCCCATGAGGGTGAGGTGATCGGGCTGTTCCTGCGCGAGCGGATCGAGCGCGGGATGTCGATGGCCGAAACGATCGCGGAGATCAGGCGCCAGGGAGGGCTCGTCTACGTCCCGCATCCTTTCGACCGGCTCCACTCGGTGCCCGACTACGAGCACCTGCTCGAGATCGTCGACGAGATCGACATCCTCGAGGTGTTCAACCCCCGGGTTGCGTTCTCCGCGTTCAACGAGGAGGCCGTCCGCTTCGCCCGGAAGTACTCGATCGTCCCGGGGGCCGGCTCGGACAGCCATGTCGCCCAGGGCCTGGGCAGCGTGAAGATCAGGCTCCGGGATTTCGACGGGCCTCAGGAGTTCCTCGAATCCATGCGGGAGGCCGACATCGTCCGCAAGCACAAGAACCTCGTCTACGTCCAGGCGCTCAAGTTCTTGCAGACCACAGGCGGACGGGGAGGCAGATCCCTGGCTGAACGTGACGGTCGTCGCAAGCCTCGCCGTCGCAGCGTCAGCAAGAGTTGATGCACCCGCAAGGGGCCGGGGCGGGGCCGAAGAAGAGGCAAGGCGCCGTGTCATCCATAACCGACGACGAGATCCGCGAGAAGTACCTCGAGCGCGCGATCCGGGAGCTGAACGACCTGGGCAGGGAGCTCTCCGCCTGCCAGGACTGCCCGCGGGGAAACGTGATGCCGGTCCAGGGCTCCGGCCATCCCCAGGCGGACATCCTGATGCTGAAGCGCTCAGCGACGGCCTCGGAGATCGAGGAGGGGGTCGCGTTCTACGGCCGGGCCGGCAATGCCCTGATGAAGAGCTTCAAGCGGCTCTCGATCGATCCAATCGTCGTCTTCGGGACGCTCTGTGTGAAGTGCCCGCTCACCGACCCGACGCACGCGTCGGATGCCTGCGTCGCAAGGGTGGCGGAGGAGATTGCGATCGTCCAGCCACGGATCGTGGTGATCATGGGCGACGAAGCGCTCGAGGTGCTCAATGACCTCGAGCTACCGCTCTCCGACCGCGTCGAGCCGGTCGAGGGCGAGATCCAGCGCCTCACCCCGACCATCGATGCGCTCTACGTCCCGGACATCGACGACTCACTCGACACCGAGGACGCAAAGCAGCGCTTCTGGTCCGCGTTCAGGGTGCTCGGCGAGTGGTACGACCGGCTGCCGCCGTACTAGCCTTCAAAGGATGGAGCTCGAGGAGCGAACCATCGAGCAGCTGCCGGACCGCTGCCAGAACTGCGGCGCCGAGCTGACCGATGCGGAGAAGAACACCGCTCTCACGGAGGGCCCGCCAAGCGGGCTGGTGCTGTGCACGACCTGCGCCGCCGAGGTCGTCCCGGTCGACGAGGAAGAGGAACCCGAGGTCTAGCGCCGCCGCTGGCGGTGGCGGGTCACCCGGCAGTCGCCGTGGCTGCCGGATCCGGCGGAGGGCGGGCTGACCGTGACCGTGACGCTGCGCCGCCGCGGGCACGCCATCACCTTTAGCAGGCTCGCCCCCGGCTTCGAGGCGATCCCGCCGCCGTCGACCGAGACCCGGTAGCCCGCCGGGTAGTGCTCATGGCCAAGGAAGATCTGGGTCTGGCGTGACTTCCTCGCTCCCGGGGAGCGCTTGTGCTTGGCGCGCTTCTTGCGGCGCCGGGCGAAGTTCCGGCCGGTCGGCCCCTTCGTCGAGTAGGAGAGCTGGAATCGGCCGGAGGTCGGGTCGAACCCGTAGCTATTGGGCGTACCGGCGACCAGCTGCGGATAGGGCTCTGACAGCACGTCCAGCTTCGCCTGCTTGACGTTGTCCCCCGTTGGAGGCCGGTTGGGATCGATCACGATCGCCTGGGTCCCGGAGCCGGTCGTCGTCGGGTCCAGGCACTCGCAGTAGTGCCAGTACTCCCACGAGACCATGTGCTGGTCGGCCTGCCTTACGTTCTCGCTGATCGTGCTCAGGTCGTCGGTGGCGCCGAACTCGCTCAGCATCAGGGCGTCACCGGTGGCCTGCGCGTGCTTGTCGGCATTCTGGAAGACGTGGTCGTCTTGAGCCGCACAGCCTTGAAGGTTGTACGGGGCGACCGCGAGGCCCGGGGTGCAGTAGATGTGGAAGGTGAAGCCGCCGGCTGCCTCTCCAAGTCCAGTGACACTGGACTCGGCTCCGAAGTTGAAGAGCACGTTCGGCTCGTACCAGACGAGTTTCTGCGGCTCGACGCTCCTGATCTGGGCGATGACCCGCCGGTAGAACGGCTCCATCTTGCCCGTGTCGAATCCAGGACACCCAGCCTGCACGAGGCAGGTCGCCCAGGGAGTCCCCGGCCAGGGCTCATTCATCACGTCGAAGCCGAGGGTGTGCTCGGCCGAGGCAAAGCGCGCCGCGACGTGGCCCCAGGCCGCCGCGTAGCGGTCCTGGAGGCCGACTCCGCCAGGCCCCGGGTCGTTCGCCCAGAAGTGGTCGAAGGTGCGGATCAGCGCCGGGTTCCCGAAGTAGTTGGTGGGAAAGCCGAGCTGAGGATTGGGCAGGCCGTCGTCCTGAACGGCCCAGTCCGGCCAGCCCTCGCCCTGGAAGCGCTCGTTGTAGAGATCCTGGTGGAAGTCGAGCTGGCTGAAGACACCGTGGCGAGCGAGGTCGGCCTCGGTCTGCGCGATCTGGTCGAGATAGCCGTCGTCGTAGGCACCCGGGTTGGGCTCGACTCCCTTGTAGATCAGGCCGAGCCGCACGGCATCGAAGCCATTGCGCTGTAGGAATGCCGCATCGTCGTCCCCGAACCCGGTGGCCGCGGGGGAGTAGGGCGGCTTCTTGTTGACCATGTTGACGCCGTGCAGGATCACGACCCGGCCTCTCGCGTCGATGATCCAGCGGCCGGAATGGGTGAGGGGTGCGGTGGGGGCGGCCGCCGCTGTGGAATAGAGCAGCGCGATTGCGAGCGCCGTAGCGGCGGCACCGGCCCCGGCTCTCCTCGCCCTGGACACGCCGCCAGTATGCCGCTTAGCTGCCGAGCGTCTCCGCGAGGACCGAGACCTGGGTCGGGTGCGCCTTCAACTGGGCCTTGCGGCCCGCGTCGGTGACGCAGGCGAAGACGCCGCGCCGGTCGTGGTCGCAGACGTTCCGGCAGACATAGCCGTCGTCCTCGAGGCGCTGGACGAGGCGGGAGAGGGCGCTCTGGCTGAGGTGGATCTCCTCGGCGAGCTCCTGGATGCGGCGGTGCCCCTCGGGTGACTCCGCGAGGCGGCGGAGCACCTCGTACTCGCTCAGCGAGAGCCTGTGTTCGCGCTGGAGGGCGTGCTCCATTGCCTCGCGCACACGGGCGTGCTCGGTCTCGAGCTCACTCCATCGATCCAGAAGCTGGTCTTTCTCCGTGGCTTTCGCCGCCATGTTGCCTCTTCGTTTCTCCCCCTACGAGCCTGCATTATAGCAAACGTTGCATGCGCAATTTCTGTTGACACAATGCATGCGTATGCATATACTAGCCCGCATCACAAATCCAGCTCGCGGACCGTTTTGGGAGGACACATGGAGCAAGGCACACTGACTTCACCGGCAACTCGATTCGACAACCGACTCTGGGGCCTTCTGCTGCTCCTCTGCGGCGTCCTCTTCCTCGACGGGATGGACGTCTCGATGGTGGCCGTGGCGCTGCCCAACATCGGGCACGAGCTCGACCTGCAGCCCAGCTCGCTCCAGTGGATCGTCAGCGGCTACGTGCTCGGCTACGGAGGCCTGCTGCTGCTCGGCGGTCGCGCGGCGGACCTGATCGGCCGCCGCAAGGTCCTGCTCGGCGGCTTGGCCGTCTTCGTGGTCGCGTCGTTCATCGGCGGAATCGCGAACGACGGGACAACCCTGATCGCGACCAGGTTCATCAAGGGCGCGTCGGCGGCCTTCACGGCGCCGGCCGGCCTCTCGATCATCACCACCAAGTTCGCCGAGGGACCCGCGCGCAACAAGGCCCTGAGCGTCTATACGGCGACGGGCGCCAGCGGCTGGTCGGCCGGTCTGATCTTCGGCGGGCTGCTGACCGAGCTCGGGTGGCGGTGGACGTTCTTCATGCCGGTGCCGATCGCGGCGGGGATCCTGTTCCTGCTGCCGCGCTACCTCGATCGCGATGAGGCGGCGTCCGGGTTCTCGCTCCGGAAGCTCGACTTCGCGGGGACGGCGACCCTGGCGACGACGATGCTGGGCCTCGTTTACACCGTGGTCGAGGCGCCGGAGGTCGGCTGGGGATCGGCGCGCACGCTGCTCTCCTTCGTTGGCGTGGCCGCGCTGCTCAGCGCGTTCGTCCTGATCGAGCAGCACAGCCCGAATCCCCTGGTTCGCCTGGGCATCCTGCGCTCGCCGCAGCTTCGGCGCGCCAACTTCGGCGCCATGGCGCTGCTGGGCAGCTGGTTCGGCTTCCAGTTCATGGGGACGCTGTACATGCAGGACCTGAGGGACTGGTCGGCGGTTGAGATGGCCCTGGCCTTCCTACCCACCGGAATCATCGTGGCGACCGGATCTCCGAACATCGGCCGCTTGGTCAACCGGGTGGGGACGACAGTGCCGATCGCGATCGGCCTCGCCAGCCTGGCGGCGTCGTACGTGCTCTTCCTCAACATCGGGGCGAACACGGACTACCTGACCGGGATGCTCCCGACCTTCATCCTGGCCGGGATCGGCTTCACGCTCACCTTCGGGCCACTGAACATGGCCGCGACCGGTGGCGTGGCGCCAGAGGAGCAGGGGCTGGCCTCCGGGCTGGTCTACACCTCATTCCAGGTCGGAGGGGCGATCGGACTCGCCATCGCCACGGCGGTGATCGACGCCGGCACCGCCGCGTCCAGCTCGCCAGCGGGGAGTGCCGCGGCGCTGCTCGACGGATTCCATCCGGCGATCCTGACCTCGCTGGCCATCGCAGTGGTCGGCCTTGCGATCACGGCTGTGCCGCTGCTTCGCAGCCGGCGCGCGCCGCAGCTCGCGCACGCGGCGGCCGGCGAGCAGGAGTAGCTCTCCCCTAGGGCCGACTCCCACAGCCGGGGCGCCAAATCGGCGTCCCGGCTGAGCCCTGTCTAGTCGCCTGGAGCCGCCGCCTCCGCCAGCGCGCTCATGTCCTCGATCGTTGCGCTGGCGAGGGCCCTGACCACGATCACGTCGAGGGCGCGGTAGCGGGAGAGTCCCGCCTGGACGACGCTCTCGTTCTCGCCAGCGACGCCCACGGTCCCCTCCGGCGCCGCCTGCCGGTCGAAGTGGTTCCGGTACCCGGCGTGCAGGTCGCGGTAGAAGGACTCGTCCTTGGCCAGGCGGCCCTCCGCATTGGCCCCCACCGCTGTGCGGACGTAGCCGAAGATCGGCGGTGGCTCCCTGCCGGCCTCTTTCGCGCCCGCCTCGACCAGCTCGCGGGTCTGGGCGGCGAACTCCGGGGTCATCCAGTTGAAGAACACGCCGTCCCACTCGGCGCCGGCGAGGGCGCTCATCTTCGGCCCCATCGCCGCCAGCACGAGCCGCACGCCGGGTAGCGCCTCGCGCAGCCCGGGAAGGGCCTCGCGCATCCTGGTCAGCGGCTTCTCGGTGAAGCCGGCGCCGAGACCCAGCCAGAGGCGACTCTTGTCGATGCCGAGCCGCTCGATGTCAGAGGCGATCTCTTCGGGCGAGTGGCGGTCGAGGGCGATCACTGCGACGCCGAGATCGATCCGGTCGGCACCCTTGGCGTACGCGGCGAGGGTCTCGAGGCCCTTGGCGCCCGGATGGTCGTTCGACCACATCGAGTTGTAGCCGAGCTCCTGGCAGCGGCCGGCGAGTGGGCTCGCGATCTCGGGGTCCAGTCCCGCTGTGACACCGAACGCGCGGCTCACGCCTTCTCCAGCAGCGCCACGCACTCGATGTGCGGCGTCTGGGGGAACATGTCGACGGGCTTCACGCGGCGCAGCCTATAGCCGGCCTCCGCGAGCTGGGCGGCGTTGGGCGCGAGGGTGGTGGGGTTGCAGGAGACGTAGACGATCCGCGGCGCTTCGCACTCGATCAGCCGGCGGACCATCTTCTTCGAGAGGCCGGCACGCGGCGGGTCGACGACAACGACGTCGGGCCGGCCCGGCCTCCTCGAGCAGCGGGCGGATCTCCTTGCGGGCGTCGCCCGTCCGGAAACGGGCGTTCTCGATTCCGTTGATGCGGGCGTTCTCCTCCGCGTCCACGATCGCGTCCGGGACGATCTCGATGCCCCAGACCTCGCCGGCCCCCTTCGCCAGGGTCAGGCCGAGGGTGCCGATTCCGCAGAAGAGGTCGAAGACACGCTCCGTGCCCGTCAGGCCCGGCCATCTCGGCCGCGATCCCGTAGAGCCGCTCCGCCATCTCCGTGTTGGTCTGGAAGAAGGCGCGGTGGGAGATCCGGAAGCGCAGCCCGCAGAGCTCCTCCTCGAGGTACTCGGCGCCGATCGCGCCTGTGGGCCCATCGGTGCCGCTGCCCGTGCCCTCGACGATCGTGTGCAGGTCCACCGGCGGCCGCGGGATCTCGGCCGGGGAGGTGACCAGGCGGCTCTGCAGCTGCCCGGTGCGGCGGCCCTCGCGGATCACGAGGTTGCGCAGCACACCGTGATGGCTCCGCTTGTCGTAGGCGGGCAGCCCTGCGGACCTCGCCCAGTCGCGGAGCTCGTTTCGCCGCGCGTTGTTCCGCTCGGAGGCGAGCTGGCAGTCCTCCGCGTCGACGATCAGGTCCCAGCGGCCGCGCTCATGGAAGCCGAGGACGAGCTCGCCGTCGCGCTCGCCGAACGAGTACTCGAGCTTGTTGCGGTAGCGCCAGCGCTCGACCGCCGGCTCGATCGGCTCGAGCTCGAAGCCCTCGAGGCCGCCGAGCCTGACCAGCGAGTCCTCCACCTGTGACTGCTTGTGGCGCAGCTGCTCCTCGTAGGCGAGGCCCTGCCAGGGCGCGCCCGGGCAGGGCTCGCCGCCGTGGTCGCAGCGGGGCGGGACGCGGTCGTCGGACTCGCGCAGGATCTCCTTCGTCGAGGCTTCCGCATATCCACGTTTGGCACGGGTGACCTCGGCGGTGACGCGGTCGCCCGGGAGAGCGCCCGCCACGAACACGACGTAGCCATTCCGTCGAGCGACCCCCTTGCCGCCGTAGGCCAGGGACTCGACGTCGAGCGTGAGCAGCTCCCCGCGGGCGGGCCGCTGCTGGGCGATCGCCTGATCGGTCATCTCCGGCCTATCGTTGCAGCCGCATTGGCCTGGGATCTCGACGAATACCGGCGGGAGGTGGAGGTCTTCCTCGAGGAGATAGACCGCGAGTACTACCTGCAGGGTGCCGGTCACAAGCTCGACCTCGCGATCGAACCGATCTATGAGCGGCACGAGGAGCTCTTCGAGCGTGAGGCTGTCGACCAGGTCGGTGAGGCGAGGGCCGACGCGAGCGATGAGGAGGCGACGCGGCTGTGCTATCTGCACCAGTTCGCGCTCGACGGGCACCTCGGTTCGCTCACCCGCGAGCTCGAGACCCGGGTCGCCGAGCTCGAGGCCTCCCTCGAGATCGAGGTCGCCGGCGAGACGATCGCCTACCGGATGGCGCCGGTGATACAGGCGAACGAGCCGGACGCCGATCGCCGGGCGGAGATCGAGGCGGCCCGCACCGCAGTGCTGGCCGAGCGGCTCAACCCTCTTCATCTCGAGGCGCTCGAGAGCGCACATTCGGCCTGCTCGGACCTCGGGTGGCCGTCCTACCTCGACGCCTACTCGGACGTGCGCGAGCTGGATCTCAGGGCCCTTGCAGGTCGCCTGGAGGAATTCACCAGGGCGACCGAGGCCGACTACGCACGTACTGTCGACCCAGAGCTGGAGCGCACGGTTGGAGCGCCGCTCGCCGAACTGCGGCGCTCGGACCTCGCCCGGTTCTTCCGTGCGGCGCACCTCGACGAGCTCTTCCCGAGCGACCGGATGGTCCCGGCGCTGCGGCGGACGCTCTCCGGGCTGGGGATCGACCTGGATGCTCAGCGAAACGTGACGCTCGACACCGAGAGCCGGCCAACCAAGAGCCCGCGCGCGTTCTGCTCGACGCCGCGGGTGCCCGAGGAGGTCTATCTGGTGATGCCGCCCATCGGCGGCCGGGAGGACTACGCCGCCCTCTTCCACGAGGCCGGTCACGCCGAGCACTACGGCTGCACCGATGCGCACCTGGCGTTCGAGTTCCGCCACCTGGGCGACAATGCGGTCACCGAATCGTTCGCCTTCCTCATGGAGGGGCTGACCGCCAGCCCGGAGTGGCTCGAGATCATCCTCGGTGCCGACGGAGCGGAGGCCGCGATCGAGCACGCCCGCGCCGCCCGGCTGATGATGCTGCGGCGCTACTCGGCGAAGATCGCCTACGAGGTCGAGCTGCACGGCCCCGGGGTGGACCTGCGGGCGATGCCGGAGCGGTATTCGGCGCTGCTGGGGGAGCGCATCGGCGTGCCGTGGCCACAGGAGACCTGGATTTCGGACGTAGATCCGAGCTTCTACGTCGCCTGTTACCTGCGCGCCTGGGCGCTGGAGGTCGAGTGGCGGACCGAGCTGTCCAGCCGCTTTGGGAAGACCTGGTTCGGCGAATCCGAGGCTGGGAGCTGGCTGCGCGGCCTCTGGGCGCAGGGCCAGCGGCTTGATGCGGATCGGCTGTCCCAGGCGACTGGCGGATCGCTCGAGTTTGACCGCCTCGCCTTGGAGCTGACCGCCGTATAGGCTTTCGCGGAATTTGCGGGAGAAACCCCGAGCAGGAGGTCCAAGGTGGAATCAAGCGAAAGCAGTGGCGTCAAGGATCAGGTCCAGAAGGCGATCGACGATCTGCGTGCCGCCGGCGAGAAGGCGACCGGTGATGTGCGCGCCAGCATCGACTCGGCCGTGGCGCGCCTGCGCGACGTCTCCGGTGATGCTGGCTCGAAGGCTCAGGATCAGATCTCTGGCTGGCGCGACACCCTCGATAAGGCGACCGAGGACGTGCGCAAGGAGCTGGGCAAGCTCGCGGTGCGGGCGCAGAGCTCGCTCGAGTCGCTCGACGAGATCGCCAAGGAGCTCGACGAAAGGCGCAAAGCTCTCAAGTAGATGCGTCCTACTTCTGGAGCTTGCGGTCTAGCGAGCGCATGATGCCCTTGCGGGCCTTGTTGCGGCGCTCGTAGTCGCGAACCTTGCGCAACTGCTGACGACTGAGGTCCTGCAGCCGCCGGTCGATCTGGCGGACGGTGAGCTGGTCATAGGCGGTGATCGGGAAGCCCGGGACGCGCGCCGCGCGGCGAACCCGGTCGGCGCGCGCGAGTGGCTTGTCGGCCGCCACGACGGCCCGCTTCCGCGCTACCTCCGCGCGCCCGCCGACCTCCTGCACCGCCTTACCCGGTGCCTCGCGGACCTGCCCGAGGATGCGCTCCAGCTGGGAGAGCAGGTCCTCGGCCTGCTCGCGCCCCCGTGTCGCAAGGCGCCCGACCATGTCCTCGGCGTCTCCGCGGGTCATACGGCCGCGCTTCACCGCGTCGTCGACGACCTCCTGCAGCCTCTCTCGCGAGATCGTGATGCTCTTCTCGAGCGCGTCGCGAAAGGCCTGGACGCTCTGCTCGGCGCGTGAGCTCTCCTCTGACCCCGTGGGCCGGTTTGCCATCGATCGCACTATCCCACAGTCGCGAACTTTCCAATCACGGGGTTGTGATCGGCGAGCCGGATCTTCAACCCGGTATCGGGGTCGACCACGTCCCGGGCCTCGGGCGGCCAGGCGGTCGGGTGCTCGATCACCTCCAGGTCGCGCACCAGCAGGTGGCTGAGGCGGTCCGGCGCGGTGCGAGGGGCGAGGCCGAAGCGCTCCTCGAGTTGGTCGAAGACCGTACTCGCCTTGGCCCTGACGTTGAAGTCGCCGCCGAAGATCAGGGGGTTGGAGCCGGCGAACTCCGTCGCCCGCCCGGCCGCGTCGAGCAGCTCCCGCTCCGCGGAGGACGGCTTGGTGCTGACGTGGACGTTGGCTATGCAGGGGCCCGATTCAAGGCGGGTCAGGGCCATGACGCGCAGCTCGGGCCTCCAGGTGAGGACGACGCGGCGGCGCTCGGCGATCCCGCCGGCCTGACGTCGGGCGAGCGTCGTGTCGGATCCGCCCTCCCAGGCGCCCAGCAGGTCTGGCCGCCAGCGGCCGATCGCCGAGGTGAGCGGCTGTAGCCAGTTCCGGCCGCTGAGCGCGCGGTGGGCCTCGGCGCCGCATGCACTCGCCAGGCGGCTCTTCCAGCTCGGCGGGAACTCCTGGAACAGCGCGACGTCCCAGTCGACGCCGTCGATCAGAGAGGCGAACTCGTCGAACAGGTCCCAGTTCACCTGCTCGTAGCGCTCGCCGAGCCGAGGGCCCCGGCGGAAGTTGCCCTTGTGGGCGCGCACCTGGAGCTCAGGCTCGGGCGGCCAGTCCCGTCCATGGAACAAGTTCCATGTCATCGCGGTGAGCTGCACGGCCCTAGTATCGGCGGCCTGATGGTTCCACCGACGGCACATCTTCCAGCCAGCGACTTCCTGACCGGCGAGGAGCTCGATCGTGGGGAGCTGCTGGCGCTGCTCGAGCGCGCCGAGGAGCTCAAGCGCGGACGGGATCGGGGCGAGGGAAGCGACTCCCTGGCGGGACTCTCGGTGGCGCTCGTCTTCGAGAAGCCGTCCACTCGGACCCGCATCTCCTTCGAGGTCGGGACCGCCGAGCTGGGCGCCACGCCCGTTGTGCTCCGGGGCGACGAGCTCCAGCTCACCCGTGGCGAGTCGTTTGGGGACACCGGACGGATCCTCTCCCGGTACGTGCACGGCATCGTGATCCGGTCGGGGTCAGACGAGCGGACTCGAGAGCTGGCGGACGGCGCGAGCGTCCCGGTGATCAACGGCCTGACGCCGCAGCATCACCCCTGCCAGGCTCTCGCCGATCTGCTCACGCTGAAGGAGCGCTTCGGCGAGCTGGAGGGACTGCGGCTCGCCTACGTGGGGGATGGGAACAACGTGGCGCGGTCGCTGGCGATCCTCGGCGGGATCGCAGGCGTGGAGGTCGTCGTCTCGAGCCCGGACGGCTACCGGCTCGAGGATGGCCTGGCCGAGCTCGATGACGACCCTCGTGCCGCCGTCGCTGAGGCGGACGCGGTCTATACGGACGTCTGGGTCAGCATGGGCGACGAGGCCGAGGCGGATCGCCGCCGCAGCGACCTGGCGCCGTATCAACTCAACGACGAGCTTTTCTCAGCGGCCTCGCCCCGCGCCGTCGCCCTCCACTGCCTGCCGGCCCACCCGGGCGAGGAGATCAGCGCGGACGTGCTCTACGGAGAACGCTCGGCCGTCTGGGACGAGGCGGAGAATCGCCTGCACGCCCAGAAGGCGCTTCTCGAGCGCCTGCTGCGCCCCGCCTAAGATCACCTACGCGGCCCCGTGGTGTAACGGTTAGCACGCGAGGTTTTCAACCTCGTAGCGCGGGTTCGACTCCCGCCGGGGCTACTCAGTGGAAAACCCCTAGCCAAGTTCTGGGGTAGGGACTGATGTACGGGCACCGGGCTGCTGTGAGCCTCCCCCGCATGGCGGATCAGGTGACTGGAAACGGAGCTCCCGGCCCTGGCGGTTCGGCGCGAGCGAGCGTCGTGGTCCTCGGAGGCGGTTTCGGCGGGCTAGAGACCGCCTTCGATCTCCGCCTGCTGGCCGGCGATCGAGCTGACATCACCCTGGTTTCGGACCAGGACCACTTCCTCTTCAAGCCGAACTCGATCTACGTGCCCTTCGGGCTGGACCCGGATCGCCTCAAGGTCGGATTGGCCAAGCCCGCCGCAAAGCGGAGCATCAAGCTCGTGCGCGGGCACGCTGACGAGATCGACCCCGACAACCGGCAGGTCCGGGTCGATGGCCAGAACCTCTCCTACGACCAGCTGGTGGTCGCAACCGGTTCCGACATGAGCCCCAGCGAGATCCCGGGGCTGGCGGAGCACGCCCGCACCATGTGGACCCCGGCGGAGATGCTCGAGCTGCGCGAGGCGTTCGAGCGCACGCTCGCGGCTGCCAAGCGCGGCAGCCATCAGCGAGTGACCTTCCTGATCCCGCCGAACAACAAGTGCGCGGGACCCCTCTACGAGATCGTCCTCATGTTCGAGACCTGGCTCCGCCGCAAGGGCGCCCGCGACTCGACCTCGATCACCTGGGCCACCTACGAGCAGGGCTACATCCAGGCCTTCGGCCCCCGCCTCCATGACCTCGTCACCGAGGAGTTCGAGCGCCGCGGAATCGAGGGACATACGGATTGGGTCGTTGACAGCGTCGACTCGAGCGGAGTGGAGTTCCACAACGGCGAGCGGATCGACCACGACCTGCTCGTTGCCTTCCCGCCCTACATCGCCTCGACCCCGTTCGCGGGCCTGGAGGCCGACGACCGAGGCTTCCTGGCGACGGATCTGGCGACGCGCCGGGTGCAGGGTCATCCCGAGATCTATGCCGTCGGCGACGCCGGCGACTTCCCGGTCAAGCAGGCGTTCCTCGCCTTCCTCCAGGGCGACGCGGCGGCCTCCCAGATCGCCTCGGTGATCCTGGGCACCGAGGCGAAGCTCGAGCTTCGACCCGGTCAGCATGTGCATCATGGAGCAGTTCGACAAGGCGACCTTCGCCAAGGTGCCGCTCCGCGCTGACCGGCGATCCGGCGCATCCCATCGAGGTCCGTCCCGACGCGGATGGTGCGTATCGGGTGGGCTCCTCGCGGATCTGGAGGATGGGAAAGAAGATGCTCGGAACCTCGGTGCCCTGGCGCTTCCGCCACGGCAAGCCGTTTCACGGGGGCGCCTTCTGGAGCGGAATGGACGTCGGCCTGAAGGCGATGTCCGGCGTCTTCTCCGATTGAACGCAGCCTTTTAGCCGGCTGAACTAGCCTCCCGTCCGGTGCTGCCGGAGATCCACCTCGGACCGCTGACCCTCCAGACCTTCGGGATCTGCTTCGCGCTCGCGTTCATCGGCGCGGGGGCGGTGATCTGGCGGCGCCTCGGCGAGCTCGGCAAGCCGGTCGACTGGGCGTACGAGATGGGTTTCGCCGCGCTCCTCGGCGGCCTCATCGGGTCCCGCCTCGACTTCATCCTGGAGAACTACAGCGACGTCAAGGGCGACCTGCTCGGCAACATCTTCTCGGGCTCCGGGCTGGTCTGGTACGGCGGAGCGATCGGCGGAGCGATCGGGGTCTTCCTCTGGGCCTGGTGGCGCGGCTTCCTCACTCTCGCCCTGCTGGATCTCGCGGCGCCCGCGCTCGCCCTCGGCTACGCGATCGGCCGTTGCGGCTGTCAGCTCTCCGGTGACGGCGACTACGGCAAGGCCTGGAACGGCCCCTGGGCGATGGCCTACCCCGACGGCACCAAGCCGACCGACCAGACCGTCCACCCGACGCCGGTCTACGAGACCCTGGCGATGGGGCTTGTTGCCCTGGTGCTCTGGCGCCTCCGGGACCGGTTCACAAACGGGACGCTCTTCGCCCTCTACCTGCTGCTGGCGGGCACGGAGCGCTTGCTGGTCGAGTTCATCCGCCGCAACGACGACGTCGCGATCGGCCTGACGCTGGCCCAGCTGCTCAGCGTGGGGATGATGATCGCCGGCGGAGTCTGGCTTCTGATCGCCTTCCGGCGGGCTCCAAGGCCCGCGACCGCCTGAGCCTAGACCGAGCGGAGCCGGCCGCCGTCGAGCGGGATCACCGCTCCCGTGAGATAGGCGGCCCGCTCCGAGCACAAGAACGCGACCAGGTCGCCGTACTCGTCGGGCTGGCCGAGCCTCCTCGCCGGCACCATCTGCTCGGCCGCCGACTTGGCACCCTCCAGAGAACCTTGAGCGTCGGCGAGCCGATCCGTCGCGAACATGCCGGTGGCGACCGTGTTGACAGTGATTCCTTCGCCGGCCACCTCGTCGGCGAGGGTCTCGAGCAGGCCCAGGGCCGCGAGCCGGTTGGCGTTCGAGAGCGCCAGCCCGGCGATCGGCTCGCGAATCGAGCTGGAAGAGACGTTCACGATCCGGCCCCAGCTCCGCTCCCTCATCCCGGGCAGCACGCCCTCGACCAGGACCCGTGTCGCGAGCACGAGCGAGCGGAATGCGTCATCCCACTCGTCGAGCGAGTTGTCGAGGGTGCCGCCGCCGGGGGGCCCTCCGGTGTTGGCCACCAGGATCTCGACTGGACCGAGGGCCTCGTCCACTTCGCCCGGCAGCGTTCGCAGTCGCTCGAGGTCGCCGGTGTCCGCGGGAAAAGGCCGCACCTCTCCCTCGATCTGATCGGCAGCGTCGCGCAGCGCCTCCTCGGAGCGGCTTGAAATGGCGACCCGGGCGCCCTCCCGCGCCAGGGCGCCGGCGATGCCCCGGCCGATTCCCCGGCTGGCGCCCATCACCAGGGCGGTGCGGCCCTCGATCCCTAGGTCCACAGCACGCCTCCGGGTCGCCGCGCCAGCCAGGCGCACCAGGCGGCGAACGCCGCGATGGCGATGATCACGCCGAGCCAATGGACGCCGGCGAGGACCGCGATCGCGCTGGGGAGCCCGGCCAGGATCGCGCCGAGCATCACGCCGCGAACGTCGAGGTGCAGCGCCCAGGCCGTCAGCGCCGCGCAGCCGAGCCACGCCCCGGGCCCGGTCAGCCAGCCCCAGTCCTCGAAGAACGAATGAGGCAGCGTCACGGCCAGGATCAGCGATACCGCGGCAACGGCCACCACCTGCACCGCGGCCGCGCGCCAGAGAACTGAGCGGTCCATCACCCGGTTAGTTTGGCGAGATACGCAGCGTCGCCGGGCGGCAGGCCCGGGATCGGCTGGCCGTCCCAGGTGATCCCGTCCGCCATGGCGACGAAGAGCTGCTCGCGCTGGCGCAGGCTGAGGCGCTCGAAGCGCGCCAGCGCCAGGAACGAGTAGAGCTTCGGCATCGCGTCCCGCCAGCCCTTGTCGGTGCCCGGGATCTTCGACAGGTCGTGGATCGTCTTCGGCGCCTCCTTCAGGGGCTCTTTGAAGATCTGAGCGAGGACCGCGAAGTCGAGCTGCGTCTCGCGTCCGGCCGGCACCAGGAGCGTCTCGTCCTGTGGCTGCAGGAGCCCGCGCTCGAGCTCCTCTGCGGTCATCAACAGGACGCCGTCGGTCGGCCGCGGGTTGCACTCGATCATCACCAGCCCGTCGTCCGTCTCGATGAAGTCGAGCGACATCTGACCGTCCCAGCCGAGCTCCGTCCCGAGGCGCTCGACGGTCGGCAGCGTGTCCGCCGCGTCGACCGAGAGGAACTGGATCCCGGTGGAGTGCTCCCACTGCCGGGGCGCCCGGTACGACATGTGGGAGGCGACCTTCCCGTCATGAAGGCAGGAGTAGGTGCAGTGCATCGGCCCGTCGACGAACTCCTGGACCAGCCAGGGGTTCGCCTCGGTGGGGTGGCACTCGCCCAGCGAGAGGTGTCCCGCCAGCGGCCCGGTGTTGGTCAGCAGGCCGACCCCTCCGCGGGAGAAGGCGGCACGCGCGAAGTAGCGCGGAAAGCGCTCAATCGCTTCGCTCAGCTCCTCGGGACTGTGGGCGAGCACGGTGTGCGGTGTCCGGATCTCCAGCCGGTCGCAGAGCTCCTGGAAGGTCCCCTTGTCGTGGACCTGCGCGAGCGTGCGGAACGGCGGCGCGTACAGCCTGGTCGCCGCCGAGAGCTGCTCGTGCTGCGCCGCGAGGTAGAAGACCTCCTCGAACATCGGCACCACCAGTTCGATCTCGTTCTCGCGCGCGATGCGCTCAACGTCGGCGGCGAACCGCTCGGGGTCCTCCGACGCGGAGGCCGTGGTGAAGTGCCCGGCCAGATAGCGCGAGTGGCTCCCCGGCGAGGCCGCGTAGCTGTCGCAGGCGAACACCTCGTGCTCGCGCTCGCCCAGCTTGCGGATCACGTCCAGCGCAAACGGCATCCGCGAGCTGGTCACCAGCACTCTCACCCGCGGAACCCTATGGCCAGTCGGGCTAGGCGCGGTGCTTGCGCTTGCGGTGCTTCTTCTTGCCGTGCTTCGCCTTGACGTCGGAGGTCCCACTCACCGGGTCGCCGAGCGGCATGGTCACGTCGATGCTGTTGAAGGTGACGAGCCCGGCCGAGCGCTGGATGTCATACAGCGACGACGACGGGGTGAGCTGCAGCGTGTACCCGCCGCCCGCCGGCGCGCGCCCGGCGACCATCTCGAGGTCTCGCGAGATCGAGTGCGGCTGGCCGTCGAGCGTCACCGGGATCGGCGTCGCGATGTTCCCCAGCACCGTGCCGTTACGCGGGTTCACGAACTGGGCGTAGACCCAGGTCCTCTGCGGAGTCGCCGTGCCCTGATAGGTCAGGTCCAGGTGCGGCGCTCCGACGATGTTCGCGTCGCCGCTCGGTCCCGGAACGGGCACGTTGACGGCGTTGGCCGCCGCGGTGGCGAAGATCAGGCCGCCGCTGCCCTGGCCGGGCAGGATCGGCAAGGTCCCTGAGCCGGACCCCGTCAACTGACCGGCGGGGTTCAGCGGATAGGCATCGCTACCGCGCAGCTGCGCGTCGTCGGCGATCCAGGCGAACTTGGGGCCCGTATCGGTGCCCTGCTTGCCGCGCAGGTACCGGTCGAACCAGGCGAGCTGGCGCTGGTCGAGGTAGTTGCTGCCTGGACCGGCGCCGGTGAGGCAGACGCCGTGCCCGCCGCAGAACCAGATCATCTTCACCGGGACCCTCTGCACGTCCGACGCGGAGCGGCGCCCGCGCTTGCGCTTCCTCTTTGCCTTGGCCTTGATCGCGGCCGTCCTCAGCGGGTTCGCGCCGATCTGGTTGAAGTTGGCGACGCCCTCGTCCAGTGGGAACAGCGTGTCGACGGTGCCCTGCATGATCAGCGTCGGGACCTGGATCCGGTTCAACAATTCGCCGGGCCCGTGCGACGCCATCCAGTCGAGGTCATCCTGGGTCGTCGTTCCGCTCGCCAGCCCGTTGGTGAGGATGGAGTAGAAGTGCGGATCCTGGCGGCCGGCGGCGGTCGCCGGCGCGCTCAGGCCGCCCGGCAGCGTCCCCTCGACGCCGATGGCTTCGAGGATCGACCCCCAGCCGAGCTTGATGTTGCCCTCCGGGAAGAGGCTGGTGAGCAGTGAGTGCCAGGCGATGGTCGGGGCGATCGCGTCGATCCGCCTGTCGAGCCCCGCCGCGACCAGCTGGATCCCGCCGCCGTAGCTGGCGCCTGCCATGCCGATCGTCGGGTCGTCGGAACTGGTCGCACAGGTGACCTGCCGCTTGGCGCGGCGCTTGCGCTTCTTCGCGCGCTTCTTGGTTGTCGAGCAGCTCTGGTCCATCTGGGCTTGCGGCTGCTTCGAGACCCAGTCGATCAGCGCCTGGACGTCGCGGCCCTCGTACTTCGGATCGTCGATCTCGACGGTTCCGCCCGACTGGCCGAATCCGCGCGGGTCCCAGGTGAGGACGTTGTATCCGTGGCTGACGAAGTTGCTGATGCCCGGCACGCCGAAGATCGCGCCGGCATCGGCGGCGCCACCCCCGCTGTTCGTATCCCCGCCCTGGCTCCAGCCCGGCCCCTCCAGGATCGTCGGCGCCCGCTGGCCGGGACCGACGCCCTGGCCGACGAACCAATGCGCGGCGATCTTGGTCCCATCGAATGAGGTGATCGTCACGTCCTGGGCGCTCGCCGCCGGCGCGCAGGCGAGCGTGGCCGCGAGGACCGCGGCGAAGGACAGTCCCCCAAGGACTCGCCTCCACATGGCGCGCGACGGTACCACCACCGGCGAGCTCCCGCGCCGGTCATAATCGGGCGGGCCCAGGGCGGTTAGCTCAGCTGGGAGAGCGCTTCCCTTACAAGGAAGAGGTCGCCGGTTCGAGCCCGGCACCGCCCATCGCAACGTTCCCTTAATCGGCCAGTTCCGATTGGGCGACACCGGTGCGGGTATACGAGCGCCGAGCAAGGCAGGCCAAGGAAGGAGGGAATGCTCATGCTGTGGCTAATCGCAGGCATCGTCCTGCTGATCATCGCCATCGCGGGTGGGGCAATCGTCCACCCCGTGCTCTTCGCGCTGGCGATTGTCGCGCTGCTGGTTTTCTTCATGGGGCGCGGCGGTAGACGCACGGTCTGACCGTCTAAGCACCCTCGCATTTGGTGCGGTACCCGCGCCAGGCTCGCTGCCGGCTCGAGCTTCCCTACCGGCAGCGGGCCAGTGCGTGGGCAAGGAATCCTGGGACGGAGTACAAGTTGCCCCTTGCCCGACTCGACTCTCTTTGCGTATGGCGTCGCCAGCGGCGATCCCCTCACGGACCGGGTAATGATCTGGACCCAACTCGGCTCGGAGGACGAGTCGGTGCCGGTCTCGTGGAAGGTCGCCCGCGACCCGAAGCTCTCCGACGTGGTGGTTTCGGGCGACACCGTCGCCGTGGCCGAGAGCGACCACACGGTCCACGTGGACGTCACCGGCCTCGAGCCCGGCGTGACCTACCACTACGGCTTCAGCGCCGGTGGCGAGCACTCGCCCGTCGGCCGCACGTGGACCCTGCGCTCCGATGCGGACCGCCTCCGATTCGCGACCTGCTCCTGCGCCAAGCACAACGCGGGCTTCTTCAACGCCTACGGTCGGATCGCCGAGCGCGACGACCTCGACTTCCTGCTTCACCTCGGCGACTACATCTACGAGATGTCCAACATCCCCGCGAAGGGCCAGACGCCGGGGGCCGACATCGGCCGGGACTTCGACCCGCTGGGGGAGTGCCGGACGCTCGACGAGTACCGGGCGCGGTATCGCCAGTACCACCGCGATCCGGACGTGCAGGCCCTCCATCTCGCGATCCCGATCGTCCCGACCCTCGACGACCACGAGCTCGCCGACGGCGCCTGGGCGGGCGGCTCGGACGCCCACGACCCGAAGCTGCACGGCCCCTGGGACGACCGCAAGGCCGCGGCATTCCAGGCGCGCTGGGAGTGGCTCCCGGCGCGGCCGCCCGATCCCGGCGACACCACCCGCGCATTCCGCCGGATCGGGGTCGGCGACCTTGCCGACATCTTCCTGATCGACATCCGGTCACGCCGCGACCAGCCGGCGCTCGGGCCCACAATGAGCGAACCCCATCGCTCGATGCTCGGGCGTGAGCAGCGCGACTGGCTGATGGGCGCCCTCGATTCATCCACCGCCGCGTGGCGCCTGGTCGGGAGTCCCTCGATCATCCACCGCACCTGGTGTGAGGACCCGAGCGAGCTCCTGCAGACGGCGCTGCTCAAGCTGAAGCTGATGGACGAGGACGGCGAGGGGCCCGACGAGGATCAGTGGGATGGCTATCCGGCCGAGAAGGACGCGCTGCTCCAGAAGTTCGAGGAGCTCGACGACGTAGTCGTGCTCAGCGCCGACATCCACGTCAGCGTGGCGGCGCAGCTCTCCCGGAATGGCTCGCCCGTCGCGCCCGAGATCACCGCGCCCAGCCTGACCTCGCAGAACCTCGACGAGAAGCTCAAGCTCGAGCCGCGCGACGAGACCATAGTCGCCTCCGAGAAGGCCTTCGTCGAGGCGCTCGACCACGTCGAGTGGTGCGAGTTCTCGGGCCACGGCTACGTCGTCTGCGACGTCGACCGCGAGCGGCTCAGGGCGGAGTGGTGGCTCGTCGACGGGGTGCTCGAGCGGCTGCCGGGCGAGAGCATGGCGGCCGCCTTCGAGGTGCGCCGCGGCTCCCCGGCGCTGAACCGCGCCTGAGGCTCAGGCAGTCTCGTCCGGGCTGTCCGGCTTGCTGTGCTGCGGCATCAGCGCGCCGGTCGAGCGGGCGCGGTCCTTGGCGATCAGCTTGCGGGCGACGGACTCCTCGGAATCCTCGCCATCGGGCAGGAACGAGCGGCGCAGGTCGTGTGCGTCGAAGATCTCGTCGAGATCCTCGCGGGTGAGCGTCTCGCGCTCGAGGGCGTTGCTGGCGAGGTCGTCGAGGCAGCGGCGGTTCACCTTCATCAGCTGCCGGGCGCGGGCGTAGGCCATGTGGGCGAGCTCCTGCGCGTTCTCGTCCACGTCCCTTCGCGTCCGGTCGGACATCGCGTAATCCCCGGTGGGCTGTGCCAGGGGCGCGCTGTCGGGCGGGCCGTGCGAGACGGTCATCCCGAACTCCGTGACCATCTGGACGCAGATCTTCTGGACGCGGGCCAGGTCGTCGGCGGCGCCCGAGTAAGCCTCGTCGAAGACCTCCTCCTCGGCGGCGCGGCCGCCGAGCAGGATCACGATCTCGTCCATCAGATCCTTGCGCGAGCGCAGGTAGCGGTCCTCGCTCGGCGAGTGCGCGACGAAGCCCAGCGCGGGCCCGCGCGGCACGATGCTGAGGATCTCGGGGGGATCGAGCCCGCAGAGCCGCCTGCAGAGCGCGTGCCCGCCTTCGTGGTAGGCGACGATCTGGCGTTCCTTGTCCGTCAGCCGCCGCGACTGCTGCGAGCCGACGGACTGGCGCAGCAGAGCCTCGTCCAGGTCCTCGCGGGCGATCGCCATCCGCCCGGCCCGGCCGGCGATGATCGCGGCCTCGTTCAGGGCGTTGGCGAGCTGGGCGCCGGTCAGCCCGGTGGTCTTGCGGGCCACGTCGACGAGGTCGACTGTGTCGGAGAGCGTCTTTTCGCGGGCGTGCGAGCGGAGGATCGCCTCGCGCCCGTCGCGGTCGGGCGGCGCCACCAGCACCTGGCGGTCGAACCGGCCCGGGCGGAGCAGAGCCTTGTCGAGCTTCTCGATCTGGTTCGAGGCAGCCAGGACGATCACGGTGCCGGGATCGCGCTCGAAGCCGTCGAGCTCCACCAGCAGCTGGTTGAGGGCCTGCTCGCGCTCGGAGGTGCCGCCGTCGCCCGCTCCGGAGCCGCGATGCCCGCCGACCGCGTCGAGTTCGTCGATGAAGACGACGGCGCGACCGGAGCGGCGCGCCTCCTTGAAGAGACGCCTGATCCGAGCGGCGCCGCGCCCGACGAACATCTCCACGAAGCTCGACCCCGAGGCGGCGAAGAAGTCCACACCGGCATGCGCAGCGACCGCGCGGGCGAGCATCGTCTTCCCCGTGCCGGGCGGTCCATAGAGCAGCACGCCGCGCGGCGCTCGTGCGCCGAGGACCTCGAACCGCTTCGGGTCCTTGAGCCACTCGGCGACGTCCACGAGCTCCTCCTTTGCCGCGTCCACGCCCTGCACGTCCTCCCAGAGGATGGGCGCGGTCTTGCTGGCCTTGACCGTCTCGGGCCGGGTCGTCCCCATCGTCGCGCGGAGGAGGAAGACGAAGACGATCAGGATGCCGGCGGAGAAGAAGACCCCGAAGACCGGGTACCAGTTGAAGAAGAAGTCGGTAATGGATGCGGGCAGGGGCATATGAACGCCAATACCTTTATCGGCAGCCGGCGCCCGGGTCTGGACCCCTATTTACCGCTGCGGCCTTGGGACCGCTAGGCCGGCCCGTAGAGCATGACCTTGCTGGTGTCGTCCGGATCGGCCTTGATCTCGAACTTGCCGCCGGGCTGGTACGCGTTGACGGCGTCCTGGGTCAGGTACTGGTGCACCGTGGTGTCGTAGCTCTCACCGTTCTCGAGCGCAACGCTGACGCCGATGTCATACGCCTTGTTGACCGGGTCGGACCCCTCCCCGGACTCGGTGATCGAGCTGATCGTGGCGACCCCCGGAAGACCGTTTTGGTTCAGCTTCATCGCCAGGTTGGCGTACTCGACATCGCCGGCTGAGGGGCTCATCGCGCCGGCTCCCCCTTGCTGCATGGCCTGCTGGGCCGCGTCCTGAGCCTTCTTGATGTTGTCCATCAATCCCATCTGAACTCACTCTCCCCTTGTTCCGTGGTTGAGGCCGCACTCTAACCCAGGTCCTCTGGGGTAAGTTGCCGAGCTGTGGACGCGACTCAGCTGAAGCGAATCCCCCTTTTCTCCGACGCCTCGGACGAGGAGCTCAAACAGGTTGCGGCGTTCGCGGAGTCGAAGGAGGTTCCTGAGGGAGAGGTTGTCGTCGAGGAGGGCGGGTTCTCCCGCGAGCTGCTCGCGATTGAGGATGGGACGGCCGAGGTCACCCGTGAGGGGGAGCACCTCGCCGACCTCGGTCCCGGGGACGTCTTCGGCGAGGCGGGAATGCTCGACGACTCGATGCGCGCCGCCACCGTCACCGCCACCTCGAGGATGAAGCTGATCAGCCTCGGCCATTTCGAGGTGAAGAGGCTGAAGAAGAACGCGCCGGGCGTCTACCGCAGCATCGAGCAGCTGGTCGAGGAGCGCAGCTAGATTCGGCCGCGGTGTTTGTGGCGGCCGGTTATGGGGTGCGGTTGTTGAAGCGGTCGAAGCAGGCCGTGATCTCGTCGATGTCCCCGCTAGCGGCCTGGATGCACTGATTCAGCTGCTGGGCCTGCTGGACCTGGGGCGGGATCGGGGTGCCGCCTCCCCCGATGCTCTGCACCTGCCCTCCGTCGGCTGCGGCCCGGTAGGTCAGGTTTCGCCCGCTCCCCTCGGCGTTGATCGTCCAGGCGAGCTCCCTCGAGCCGAAGGGGATCCGCCGCTCGAGGTTGAGCACGGTGGGCTTGAAGTCGGCCGCGCCGCTCATCTTGCGAGCCGAGGCCAGCATCCGATCGACCGCCGAGGGCTTTAGCCCATCGAGCGCGAAGGCGAAATCGGCGATGGTGGCGTTCCCGGAGATCGTGATCGTCGCTCTTTGGCGAACCAGGTCTCCGCTGTCCGCCCGCACCGAGTAGGCCTCGATCCCGTTTCCACGGCGGACACTGAACTGCGTCTGGGTGTCGTTGATGCTGACCCTGGTGAGCTGCCGGTTCGGCCCCACCGCCGCGCGCACCTTGGCGATCGCCGAGCCGAAGGCGGCGGACGTGAACGGGTTGGCCGTCGTCGCGGGCTGTGGCTGCGGCTCGGTCTGCGTCCGGCCGATCGTGGTGTCCTCCAGCGTCGTGTTCGACAGGTTCGTCTCGGCGCTGTTGGTGCCCACGTCGGGGAGGTCGGGCAGGTTGATGTCGACCCCCGAGACCAGGAGGTAGGCGCCGACCCCGAGCGCGCCCGCGACCAGGATGACGAGGGCCGCCTTGACCCAGCCGCCGGAGAAGATCGGGTCCTCGCGCACGGCTACGCGATCGTCGTGCGCAGCTCGCCCAGGGTGGGCGAGGTGATCACGATCTCGTCGCCCGGCTTGAGCCAGACCCGCGGCTCCCGCACGCTGCCCACGCCGGACGGTGTGCCGGTCGAGACGATGTCGCCCGGCTCGAGCGTCATCCAGCGCGAGAGCCTGGCCACCAGCTCGGCGACCGAGAAGATCAGGTCGGAGGTCGATGCCTCCTGCATGCGCTCGCCGTTCAGGTCCAGGGCGAAGGAGATCGCGTCGGCCGGGCCCGCCTCGTCGGGCGTGACGATCGCCGGGCCGCACGGCGCCGAGCCGTCGAAGACCTTGCCCGGGCATCCACTGCGGTGTCGCGAACTGGAGATCGCGGGCGGAGAGGTCGTTGAGCAGCATGTAGCCGGCGACCGCGTCGAGGGCCTCATCCGGTGGGACGTCCTTGCAGCGCCGTCCGACGACGAACGCCACCTCCGCCTCGTAGTCGACCTTCTCGCTCGCCGCGGGCAGTGAGACGGCCGCGCCGGGTGGCGCCAGCGCATTCCGGAACTTGGCGAAGAAGGTGGGGTGGTCGGGCGGGTCGATCCCAGCCTCCGCGGCGTGGGAGCGGTAGTTGAGCCCGATGCAGACGATCTTGTCCGGGTCCGGGAGAGGTGGGAGCAGCTCGACGCCCGAGACCTCGTCGCCACCACCGTCTAGGCCCTTGCGCAGATCGTCGAGCCGCTGATCCGCGATCAGCTCTCTGACGCCGATCCGATCGACCCCGAGAAGCGCCGCCGCGTCGAGCACGCCGCCGTCGGTCTGCACCCCGGCGCGCTCCTCCCCGTCCGCCCTATATGTCACCAGCCGCATTGCGGCTCACCCTAATCCGTCACGCGGGCATCGCGCTGGCGGGTTCGCTAGGTTCACGCGCCATCAGAGGGGGGTCAATCCCCAAGATCCACGAAGCGGAGGCGGTATGGCAGAAGGGACGGTCAAGTGGTTCAGCAACGAGAAGGGGTACGGATTCATCACGCCGGATGACGGCAGCAAGGACCTCTTCGTGCATTTCTCGAGCATCGATGGAGACGGGTACCGATCGCTCGATGACGGCGCGCGCGTCAGCTACGAGTCCGAGGAGGGCCCGAAGGGCCCCGTCGCCACCAACGTTTCATTGGTGAGCGGCTAGCCTGCCTAGAGCCCTCGGGGGCGTAGCTCAGTTGGTTAGAGCGCCGGCCTGTCACGCCGGAGGCCGCGGGTTCGAGTCCCGTCGCTCCCGTTACTTCTTCTTGCACTTCTTGGCGGCTAGCCCCCAGCGCCTCAATCCGATAGCCATTGCGAATGCAATCGCGCCGGATGCGGCTGCCACTGACCGCGCTGATCGCTCTCGCCGCACTCGCGGCGCCCGCTGCGGCCCACGCCTGCGACCCTGGCTCCTTCGATCCCGCCGATC
Organism: uncultured Solirubrobacterales bacterium; assembly: GCA_963817275.1. Taxonomy (GTDB): domain Bacteria; phylum Actinomycetota; class Thermoleophilia; order Solirubrobacterales; family 70-9; genus DASUPK01. Next base: position 140,575 of record CAWFOA010000014.1, read on the forward strand.
AGCCTCCGTTTGGAGGCGAGACGCCGAAGCTGTCGGTGCCGCTCGGGTCTCGGGTGAGCGTCCCGGGCTTCAAGCTTGCGCCGAACAGCGCGACGCGCCTCGCCGCGGCGGCGCTCTTCGCGCCGGGCAAGAACCCACCGTCAGTGCGGGAGACGCGCACGCGAACCGGGCCCGGCCTTCCCAACCAATGGCAGGTCGACTTCTTCGACTCCGACGGCACTGACGTCGGGCAGGCCGTTATCGATGATGCCGGGGCGTGCGTCGTCGAGAAGTGGACCGGGACCCAGGTCGAGACCAAGCTCGCCCGGGGCTATTCCGGCGCCGTTTCGGGTGCGGTCAACCACCTCTGGATCTGGCTGCCCCTCTGCGTCCTGTTCCTGGCGCCGTTCGTCGATCCGCGGCGGCCACTGCGGCTGATCCACCTGGACCTGCTCGCTCTGCTCGGCTTCAGTGTCTCGCTCGCCTTCTTCAACCACGCCAAGATCGAGGCGTCGGTCGCACTGGTCTATCCAGTGCTCGCCTACGTCTTCGTGCGGATGCTGATCGCGGGCTTCAGGCCTGCCGAGAGCCGGGACCGGCTGCTGCCGCTGGCTCCGCGGAGCTGGCTGGTGGCAGGGATCATCGCGCTCGCCGCCTTCCACACCGCGTACGTCGCGACGGAGGGAAAGGTGATCGACGTCGGCCTCGCGGGCGTGATCGGAGCGGATCGCCTGACCAACGGAGAGGAGGTCTACGGGCCGGGTGCCTCCTCGGGGATGCCGATCCGCGGCGACGTCTACGGCCCCGTCAACTACCTCGCGTACGTGCCGTTCGAGCAGGCCTTCCCGTGGAGCGGGCACTGGGACGAGGTCTCGGCGGCCCGGGCGGCCGCGCTCGGCTTCGAGCTGCTCACCGCGCTGGCGCTGTTCGGGCTCGGTCGCCAAGTCCGGGCCGGTCCGGAGGGCACGACCCTCGGCATCGCCCTGGCCTACGCCTGGCTCGCCTACCCATTCACGATGTACGCGCTCGGGTCGAGCTTCAACGACTCGCTGGTCGCGCTGCTCGTGGTCTGCTGCCTGCTGGTGCTCTCCTCGCCGCCGGCTCGCGGGGCCGCCTCGGCGCTCGCGGGTCTGACCAAGTTCGGGCCGCTGGTGCTGGCGCCTCTGTTCGCGGTCGGTCACGGGGAGCGGCGGGCCCGGCCCCTGATCCTGTTCGCGCTCGCCTTCCTGGCAATGGCGGCGGTGGTGACGATCCCGCTCCTCCCCGACGGCGGCTTCCGCGACCTGTACGACCGCTCTCTCGGCTACCAGGCATCGCGCGGCTCGCCGTTCAGCGTCTGGGGGCAGGCACCGTCGCTGCACTGGCTGCAGACGGCGAGCAAGGTCTTCGCGGTGGGGCTCGCCGCCCTGTTCTTCTTCGTCCCCGAACGACGCTCGACGGTTCAGGTCGCCGCCCTCGCGGCCGCTCTCCTGATCGCCGTCCAGGTGACCGCGAACCACTGGTTCTACCCCTATGCGGTCTGGTTCGCTCCGCTGGTCCTGGCCGCCGTGTTCACGCAGCGCAGGGGCCCAGAACCCGCGATCCAGCGCCGCTAGGCACGAATTTCGACAGCCGGTCGAGCGGCCCCCGGCGATCTTTCGACATCGGGCCAAGGATCGATCCACGCACCGAGCGGACAATTTTGTGCATGACGGGAGCGATGAGACAAGTCGTGGCGTTTGGCGGCGGCGGGTTCTCCCAGGAGTCCGGGAACCCGCTTCTCGACGACTACGTGCTCGGCCTCACCGGGACGGCGAACCCGCGCATCTGCTTCCTGCCGACCGCGAGCGGCGACGCGGACCACTACGTCGTTCGCTTCTACAACGCGTTCCGGGACCGCGCGCGGCCCTCCCACGTCAGCCTCTTCCGCCGGGAGCGGGGCGTCCCGGACATCCGCTCGCATCTGCTGGCCCAGGACGTGATCTACGTCGGCGGCGGCAGCCTGATCAGCCTGCTGGGTGTCTGGCGAGCGCACGGGATCGATTCGATGCTGCGCGAGGCGTATGAGGCCGGCGTGATCCTCTGCGGGCTGAGCGCCGGATCGCTCTGCTGGTTCGCGGAGGCCGTCAGCGGATACCACGACGAGGTCCACCGGGTGCCCGCACTGGGATTCCTGCGCCACAGCAACGCGGTCCACTACTGCGACGGCGATCGTCGCGGGGCGTTCCACCGCCACCTGCTGGACGGGATGCCGGCGGGCTTTGCGGCCGAGGACGGAGCGGCGCTGCGCTTCGTCGGCGACGAGCTGGTCGAGGTGGTCGCCTCGCGGCCGGAGGCCCGGGCCTACAAGCTGGAGCGGCGAGGGAGCCAGGTCCTCGAGACGAGGCTGGCCACCCGGTACCTAGGCGCGGAGGCCCCGGACAACGTCGTCCCCCTTGTGCGCCAGGCAGCGGCTTAGGCTTCGTTAGTGACTTCCCGGCGTCGCATCCTGGCCCTTGGTGGTCACGACTTCGACCGCCGGACGGGCAACGATGCAATCTGCGACCTGATCGTCGAGCTCGCCGAGTCGCCGAGGCCGAAGATCTGCCTGCTGCCGACGGCGAGCGGCGACCCCGAGGACCAGATCGTCCGCTTCCGGAGGACCTTCGCCGAGCGGGACTGCGTCCCCCAGGTGATCTCGCTCTTCCGGCTGGGAGAGGACCCCATCGACCTGCGGGAGGAGCTGCTCGGCCAGGACGTGATCTACGCCGGCGGGGGGAGCATGATCAACCTGATTGCGGTCTGGCGGGCGCACGGTCTCGACGAGATCCTGCGCGAGTGCTGGCGGGAGGGAATCCTGATCGTCGGCCAGAGCGCGGGCGCGATGATCTGGTTCCAGGGAGGGATCACCAGCTCGCAGGGCGAGCCCGCAGTGGCGGACGGGCTCGGCCTATTGCCCGGCAGTGCCTGCGTCCACTACCTCACCGAGCCGGTCCGCCGCCGCCGCTTCCTGCGCGCGATCAGCGCGGGTGAGCTGGAGCCGGGGCTGGGCCTGGAGGATCAGACCGGCGCCCTTTTCGAGGACACCCACCTCGCCGAGACGGTCAGCGCTCGCGACGGCGCCGCGGTCTGGGAGGTGAGCGCGGAGAGCGGGAGCGCGCGGGAGGAGGAGCTACTACTCCCGCCGCCTGGAGGACAACCGCCCGCCGATCAACGACATGCGCGCCGACATCCTCGAGCTGCGCCAGACCCTCGCGACCCGCGCCTCCCGCCGGCGTGCGCATCGCAGACGCCCCGGCCGGCTGGACTAAAGCGCGCCGCCGGCGGCAGGTGGAGCGCTGGGGTCGTCCCCTGAGTCGCCGACCTGCTCGCGCGCCAGGAAGTCTTCGATCAGCAGCGGGCTCTCCTTCGCCTGCTCGCAGACGTTCAGCAGGTCGTTCATCGACGAGACCTCCTCGACCTGCTCCTTGACGAACCAGTTGAGGAACTGCTCGGCGCGGAAGTCGTTCTGCTCGCGGGCGAGCTTGAAGAGGGCGTTGATCTCGTCGCTGACCCGCTTCTCCTGCTCCAGGGCCATCTTCACCGGCCCCACGACGTCGTCGTAGCGCGTCTGCTGCGAGGTGATGTCGGGGATTCGCACCTCCTCGTCGGTGTCGAGCAGGTACTGGACCATGCTCATCGCGTGGTTCCGCTCCTCCACGGCCTGGCGGTAGAAGAAGGCGGCGAGCCTCGGCAGGGTCTCGGAGTCGTAGTAGACGGCCGCACCGATGTACTGCTGCTGGGCGGCGAACTCGTTCGAGATCTGCTCGTTGAGGGCGTCGGCGAAGCTCTGTTCAGCCATGGGTGAAGCCTATTCGCCCCAACGAAAACCCGTCTCCGTGGGCTCCGGCTCGAGCGGGCTCGAGGGCTGCCCCGGCTCGGTCCCGGCGGTGTTGTAGCCCGACGGCGCAACGTCGTTCGGGGTGTCAGGGTGGAAGAGGGACGCCAGGTACTGGATGTGTCCCCGGCCCGTGCCGAGCTCCCACTGGCCGCCGCCGTAGGCGCCGATGCCGTTCTCGTCGCAGTAGTCGTACGCGGCGAAGAGCTCGTGCAAGGGACCGAAGCGCGACGGCTTGATGTTGACCATCTTCGGTGGCCAGGGCTGAGCCTCGATGTCGGCCACCGAGTGGATCACGGCGTCCCAGGTAACCCGGTCGGCCACCGGATCGAGGATCGGCCTGGTCTCGTCGTTCACGTCCGGGTCCTCCAGCCAGGCGTCGGGGAACGCCTCGATCAGCTTGCGGTAGAGCTCCGGGTCGGTCTCGACGTCTACCGGAGTGCCCTTGTACTGGCCCTTCAGGTCGAGCGAGTCGACGGCGCCGGTCTCCACCAGCTGCCCGATCAGCTCGTCGGTCCAGTCATTGGTCGGATCGAGCTTGAACCGCAGGGTCGGATAGATCTCGAGCCGCTTGCGGACCGGCTCGATCGTCGAGACGTCCTCGGATCCGGGCGGCGTCAGCCGCATCGAGACCACAAAGGTGACGGGACGCGCCTTTCGGCCCACGACCTCGTGCAGGGACTTGCCGGCCTGGCGGAGCGCCAGGTCGAGCGCCGCGCTCTCGAAGGCCCATCGGCGGTAGTTGACGGAGACCTCGCGCTCGGGCGGGCTGGGGAAGAGGTCGGCGCCGTCGAGCAGCGCCGAGAATGACTCGATCGTGTGCTCGCCGGCGAGGTCCAGGACCGGGCCGGCGTCCTGGAAGGCGATGTGGTCGAGGGAGTCGTAGATGACGTCCTCCCCGAGCCCCTCGTGCCCGCCGCCCTTCAGGTGGATGGTCGTCGTCAGCCGGTCGAAGTCCGCGTTCTCCGGATGGAACTCGCGCCCCTCGAGCTCGTAGCCCTCGATCTCGAGCGGCAGGTCCTTGATCGCCTCGTAGGTGCTCACGGCGGCTGACCTTACCGACCGGCCGATCTCGGCTTCCGGGGTCGCGTAACGTTGCGGCGCACCGGGGGACGATGGGCAGCAAGCAGCCCGAAGAGAGGAGAAGGAATGGCCGAGTCACTCGGCGCCGACGCAGGCGCCGGTCTCAAGGCACTGGGAGTCAACTGCACGTTGAAGAAGTCGCCGGAGAAGTCTCACACGGAGGCGCTGATGAACCGCGTGCTCGGGCTCCTGGAGGAGCACGGTGTGGAGACCGAGATCCTGCGACCCGTCGACTACGACATCAAGTTCGGCGTCAGCTCCGATGAGGGTGACGGCGACGAATGGCCGCAGATCCTGGAGAAGTTCAAGGCGGCCGACATCCTGCTGATGGGCATGTCGATCTGGTTCGGGGTGCGCTCCTCGGTCTGCCAGATGGTGATCGAGCGGCTCGACGGGACCTACAACGAGCGAAACGACGTCGGGCAATATCCGCTCTACAACAAGGTCGCGGGAGTCGTGGTGACCGGCAACGAGGATGGCGCCCACGCCAGCGCGGAGACCACCCTCTTCAACATGACCCACCTCGGCTGCGTGGTGCCGCCCAACGCCGACACCTACTGGGTGGGCGACGCCGGGCCGGGGCCCTCGTACCTCGACGCCGGCGGGCCGGATCACCCCTACACGCAGCGGACCAGCTCGTGGTGCGCCCACAACCTGCTCCACATGGCGCGGATCATGCGCGAGAACCCGATCCCGCCGATCGGCAACACGCTGGAGGAGATGGGCGGGGACGCCGTCCACACCGGGTAGGGCGCAAACCGAAGCGGAACGATCCGCGTTTATATGCTGCAGACCTAACCAGGGCCAAGGAGAGGGCGACGGGATGAATTGCGCGGGGAGCGCGAGGCGTCTGAGAGGAATGGCGGTGCCGGTATTTGCTGCGGCATTCGCGATCGCCGCGATGACGCCCGCGGCGGCCTCGGCGGCCAACAGTCTCGGCGTCCACGGCAGCGTCAACCAGGTCTACGTCACCGGCGCCCAGCCTGGCACGAGCCTGCGTCTCCTCGACCGCAAGGGAAAGCGCGTCAGGACCAAGCCCGTAGGGACGCTGGGCGGCGTCGTCTTCCGCGGGGTCCCGGCGGGGAAGGGCTACCGGGTGCGCGCCGCGGACGGATCCCTCTCCGTGAAGGTCGGCGTGATGAGCGACCGGCCCGCGCCCAAGGATGCCTCGATCTACAACCAGACGCTCCCCCAGGGCGGCTACGGGTACATGACCACGCGGGACGGGACCAGCCTCGCGGTAGACGTCCGGCTGCCTGGCCCGGCTGACAAGGGGCCGTACCCGACGCTGGTCGAGTACTCGGGCTACGGCTACGCCAACCCCGCCGGCGCCGAGAGCGGCATCAGCCAGATCATGAACCTGCTCGGCTACGCCGTCGTCGACGTGAACATGCGCGGCACCGGCTGCTCAGGCGGCGCCTTCGACTACTTCGAGAAGCTGCAGAGCCTCGACGGCTATGACGTCGTGGAGACGGCCGCCCGCCAGCCCTGGGTCCTCCACAACAGGGTCGGGATGGTCGGCGTCTCCTACGGCGGGATCAGCCAGCTCTTCGTCGGGGCCACGCGGCCGCCGCACCTCGCCGCGATCACCCCGCTGTCGGTGATCGACAACACCGCCACCACGCTCTACCCGGGCGGCCTGCTCAACACCGGCTTCGCCGTGCAGTGGGCGCAGGACCGGGTCGACGACTCGAAGCCTGCCTCGCCGACCGAGGGCCAGGGCTGGGCGTACAAGCAGATCCAGGCCGGGGATCAGATCTGCAAGGCCAACCAGACCCTGCACACCGCCGCCGCGGACCTGATCGCCAAGATCTCGAAGAACCGCTACTTCCGGCCCAGGGTCGCGAACCCGCTGTCTCCCGCGACCTTCGTCAACAACATCAGGGTCCCCGTCTTCATGGCCTGCCAGTTCAACGACGAGCAGACCGGCGCCCACTGTCCCAACCTCGCGGACCGGTTCACCCAGACCCGCCACAAGTGGTTCACCTTCACCAACGGCTTCCACATCGATTCCCTCGATCCCGAGACCTTCAACCGCTGGTTCGACTTCCTCGAGCTGTACGTGGCCCAGCGAAAACCGCAGTACCCACCGGGGGCTGCGGCCTCCGCGCCGGCGATCTACCAGACGGCGATGGGCATCCCGGGCGTGACGCTGCCGCATGACCCGATCCAGGACCAGCCGAGCTACCAGGCCGCCCTCAGCGCGTTCCAGGCCATACCGCCCATCCGGATCCTCTTCGACAACGGCGCGGGCGGCGCCACGGGTACCCCATTCCCGGCCTTCGAGCGCGATTTCAATCGCTTCCCGATCCCCAAGACGAAGCCCCGCTCCTGGTTCTTCGGCGCCAATGGAGCGCTCACGGGCAAGCCTCCGAAGAAGGGCCGCAAGGGGGGCAGCGACACCTTCATCTGGGACAAGACCGCGCGGCCCCCCAGCGACTTCGCGGGCACCAACACCGGCGGAGGCGATCTCTGGACCGCTCACCCCAACTTCGACTGGCGCCAGCCGCCTGCGGGGAACGCCGCGTCCTTCGTCACCCCGCCGCTGGCGCGCGACGCCGGAATCATCGGAGCGGGCGCCGTTCACGCCTGGATCCGGGCCTCCACGCCGAACGTGGATCTCCAGGTCACCGTCTCGGAGGTCCGCCCCGACGGCAAGGAGACCTACGTGCAGAGCGGCTATCTGCGCACAAGTGCCCGCAAGCTGGACGCGAAGCACAGCTCCCTGCTCGAGCCGGTCCTCAGCCTGCGGCGCGAGGACGCCGCCAAGCTGCCCAAGGGCCGCTTCACGAAGCTGATCATCCCGCTCTACTACGAGGGCCACGTCTACCGGGCCGGATCGCGGATCCGCGTCACCGTGAGCGCCCCGGTCGGCGACCAGCCGGTGTGGGCCTTCGGCGAGACCATCCCCGCCGGCAACGCGAACGTCACGGTCGCCTTCTCGCACAAGCACCCCTCGCGGCTGATCCTGCCGCTGGTGCCGGGGGTGACGGCGCCGACGCCGCTACCCCCATGTCCCGGGCTCCGCGGCGAGCCGTGCCGCAACTTCGGGCCCTAGGCCTCCTCAGTAGTGGCTGAGGTGCTCTGAGTCAGGCCAGGTTCCGTCGCCGGGCATGTCGAGTCGACCGGTCAGAGGCTGGCGCCAGTCGGGGGTCACCGTGGGCTCGCCCCAGTAGTCGGTGACGCGCACAGCCTCGCCGTCCTTCAACTCCCCGATGGTCACGTTCCGGTAGAGGCGTCCGTCGCCGTAGTCGCAGGTCCACTCGACCACCACGACGTCGTCGAGTTGCAGTCGCCTGCCTACTTCCAGCGTGAGCTCGGGGAAGTTCCCCTCGACTTCGGCGACGAGCTTGCGGGTCCGCACAACCTCACCCATCTGCGGCCATTGGCGCACGACATCCTCTGCCAACGGGACGCCGAGGATGTAGGCCACCCGCGTCGCGCCATCGGACTCCTCCTGATTCATGTTCACTCGGATCACGCTCCTTTCACTACGCGACTTTGAGACCCGGGCCCGGGACGGCCTCTGCGTCCTTGGCGCCGACCTCCTCGCCGCACTCAGAACAGCGCAGCTCCAGGGTCGGCTCCCCGCCGCAGCCCTTGTGGCGGATCTCGACGGGCGGGCCCTCCTCCGCCATGTAGCGGTCGCCCCACTCGCGTAGGGCCATCAGCACGGGGTAGAGATCGAGGCCCATCTCGGTGAGCCGGTAGCGGTCGCGGGTGCGAACCGAGTCCTTGTAGGGCTCGCGGCGCAGGACGCCGGCATCGACCAGCCGGCCGAGCCGCTCGGAGAGAAGGGAGCGGGAGATGTCGAGGGTCGCCTGGAAGTCCTCGAAGCGCTTGGTCCCTGAGAACGCCTGGCGGAGGATCACCAGCGTCCAGCGGTCGCCCAGCAGGGCGGCCGGCCTGGCGATTGAGCACCTCTCCTCTGCGATGTCCGCGGCGCGCATCCGGGCCAGCATAGCGAGACTGCGTTCGGAATCCGAACCCTATAGGCTGCGTCCAAATTGTGAACCCAAGGTTCCGCCGAAGGAGGATCTGATGCCGAAGCTCGACCTGACCATTCCCGCGGAGTCCCTCACCGAAGACGCCAGGCAGGAGCTTGCCCGCGATCTCGGCGCCACCCTGTTGCGCTGGGAGGGAGCGCCTGACACGGAGTTCTTCCGCTCCATCACCTGGGCCCACGTGCACGCGCTGGCGGCGGACGAGATCCAGACTCCCGACGGCGTCGCCGAGCCACACGCCGTCATCGACGTCACGGTCCCGAGCGGCGCCCTCAGCGAGCGGCGCAAGGCGGGGCTGGTCGAGGACGCGACAAAGCTGGTCCTCGACGCCACCGGATGGGGCCCCGACGCGGGCGTCCGGGTCTGGACGCTGATCCACGAGGTGCCGGACGGCAACTGGGGCGCCGCGGGCCAGGTCGTCCGCTTCGAGCAGCTCCGCGAGGCGGCCAAGGCCGAGCGGGAGGAGGAAGGCTCCGGAAGTGAGAAGGTCCCGGCATGAGGCAGCTCGAGTTCCTCGAGAAGGGCAAGCTCGAATGGCGCGACGCGGCCGATCCGAAGCTCGAGGGCGACGGCGAGGCGCTCGTCCGTCCGGTCGCCCTCGCGACCTGCGACATCGATGTGGCCTTCGTGCAGGGACGCTTCCCCGCAGAGTCGTTTTCGTTCGGGCATGAGTGCGTCGCGGAGGTGACCGATGTCGGCGACTCCGTCAGGTCGGTCAAGCCGGGTGACCTGGTCAGCGTGCCCTTCCAGATCTCCTGCGGGGAGTGCGACGCCTGTCGAGCCGGCAGGAGCGGGAATTGCGATTCGGTGCCGAGGCTCTCCACCTACGGGCTCCCGATCGGAGACGACTTCGGCGGGTTCGCCAGCGACTCGGTGAGGGTCCCCTACCCGGACGCGATGTTGGTCCCGATTCCCGATGGCATCAGCCCCACGACCGTGGCCAGCCTCTCGGACAACATTCCGGACGCCTGGCGGTGCGTGGCTCCTCCGCTCATGGAGCGACCCGGCGCGCCGGTGCTGATCGCAATGGGGGCCGGCTCGATCGCCCTCTACTCGGTCGCGATCGCGCTCGCTCTCGGAGCCGAGAGGGTCGACGTCGTAGGCGGTAGCTCACGCGACCGCGAGCTGGCGGCGAAGCTGGGCGCGAACGTTCTCGACGAGGAGTTCCCGCACCGGGTGGGCTTCTATCCGATCACGGTCGATGCCAGCGCCGACCCCGACGGAATCGCCTGCGTGCTGCGTTCGACCGATGCCGATGGCTACTCGACGAGCATCGGCATCTACCTCGAGCCGACACCGCTGCCGCTGCTCGACATGTTCACGCAGGGGATCACGTTCGTCACCGGGCGCCCCCACGTGCGGACGCTGATGCCCGACGTGCTGGAGCTGGTTCGCGAGGGCAAGTTCGACCCGGACCCGATGACGGTCAACAAGGTCGCCTGGGATGACGCGGCCGAGGCGCTCTCGGACCTGCGCGCGAAGACCGTGGTGGAGCGCCCCGTCTAGCCGGTGCCGCCGGGAACGACGCCGCCGGTGCTGCCGGATGAGGTCTTGGCGCCGACCGGAGGCCGCAGGGGCGCGATCTGCGGCTGCTGGAAGAGCAGCCGCATGCCGTCCTCGGCGGCGAAGAAGAAGAACGCCCCGATCCCCTGCTTGAGCGCCGGCGGCACGCAGGACGCCGCCAGCGCGGCGGAGGTGCTGAGGATCGCCTGGCTGGCGCTGGCCTGGGGGCTGTCCGTGAAGGAGATCTCCATCGCCAGGTTGCTCAGCTGCGGCTTTGCCTTCTTCTTCAGGGGCAGCCGGATGGTCTTCTTGACCTTCTTCTTCTTGCCCTTGACGCGCACCTTCTTGGTGATGAACTTGAAGTTGTATTGGAGGCGCAGCTGCTTGGCGCGGGCACCGAAGCCGGCGGCCCCTCCGTCGGCGCAGGCGTCCTGGGTCTGCACGCTCTGCGGACCGAGCTTGCGGGAACCGAGTCGCAGGTTCTTCTTGTTGAGATCCTGCGCGAACTGGCCGTAGTTCCAGCCGGCGACGTCCTGCGGGGCCAGGCCCGTGCGCTTCGCGACGCCGACGGGATTTGCGGCGGCGGTCGATGCCAGGCCGAAGTTCCACGCCTTGATCCTCGGGAAGGCCATCGCGAAGTTGTTGGTCCAGGGCGCCCGCGCCGGGTCAGTCACCCGGCCGCTGTTCCAGTCGTCCTGCTCGAGATCGGTGAGCAGGGCGAACACGTTCGGGTCGTTCACCCCGGTGAATGCGTAACCGGCCTGAGTCGGGTCGTAGCTCATCCCGTTGAGGTCGATGATCCGGTTGCAGGGAAAGGTTGCGCGCAGGGTGCTCGAGAGGCCGGTGGCCACGGCATCGGTCATCGCCGGAAACTGGCCGCTTCCCGTGAACCGGCTGTTGAGGACGAAGATGTCCTGCGGGCGGACGAATGGGGCAAGGCCCTGGTGGGTCGGGTCAGTGTTGAACTGCGTCCAGGAGTTGACGTTGCCCTGGGTGTTGATCCGGATCATCATCGTGAAGCGGGCGGCCGCCGGTCCGTCAGGGGCGAGGCCGTAGGGAGGGGACGGGCACTCCTGCGCTGCCTTGGCGGCAGCGGCGGGGTCCGGGACGGCGGATCGCCCGGCGAGCAACAGCGCCGCGAGCAGGCCAACAGCGGCGATCAGCGTGATCGCGCGGCGGGTGCGCGCTGACGCGCTCCCATGCTGGTGTGAGGCGACTCCTGCCATATAGGGACCAGAACGAAACGGGTCGCGCCTGGCGGCGCGCCCTCGCACAAAAAGCTAACGGCGCTCCCCCTTCAACACGCGAGTCAGCTTGCAGTTGTGCGGAGGCTTATCCGAGGGCGCGCGACAGCGCGACCCGATTGGTGGTGAGTCCAAAGGCCTCAATCGCCGCGCGCAGGTCCTCCTCGGAGGTGTCCTCGTCCCGTGCGTGGCTGACCCCGCCGATCGACGGCGAGAAGATCATCGCCGCCGGCATGTGAGGGGCCATCGAGGCGGCGTCGTGCAGCGCGCCGCTGGGTAGCTCGAAGCGGGTGCCGGTGACCTGCTCGCAGGCCTCTTCCGCAAGGGCGACCAGGTCGGGATCGAACGCGATCGGCTCGATCCGCCAGATCGGCTCCTCGGCCGCCTCGCAGCCTCGCTCCGCGGCGCAGGCGTCCACCGCCTCCCGTGTGGCGGTCAGCATCCGGGCCAGTGCGCCCGCCTCGCGGTGGCGGAGGTCGACTTGCATCGACGCCAGCTCGGCCACGGCGGTCACTATGCCCGGCTCGTAGGTGACCTCGCCGACGGTGCCCACACCGCCCTCCCCAATCGCGATCTCCTCGATCCTCAGGGCCGCGCCCGCGGCGGCGAGGCCCGCGTCGTGGCGGGCATCCATCGGGGTCGTGCCGGCGTGGGCGGCGTGCCCGCGAATGACGAAGCGCAGCCGCTCGACGCCGGCGCAGCCGCTCACCGCCGCCGCCCTTACGCCCTTCGCCTCCAGGACCGGCCCCTGCTCGATGTGCAGCTCCAGGTAGGAGCCAATCCTCTCGAGTCGGGTGCGGCACTCAACCACCCGCTCGAGGTCGACCCCGTTCTCGGCGAGCACTCCCGGAGCTCGAAGCCCGTCGGAGTCTCGTGCGTCCGCCAGCTCGGCCGGATCGAAGGTGCCCGCCGCGGCCGAGCTACCGAACAAGCTGCGACCGAACCGGGCGCCCTCCTCATCAGCCCAGTCGACCAGTGCGAGCGTCCGCGGCGGGTTCGTCTCAGCGCCCGCCCAGGCCCGCAGCACCCCAAGCGCGCCCATCACCCCCAGCGCGCCGTCCAGCCAGCCGCCATCGGGAACGGAGTCGAGGTGGGAGCCGATCGCGAGCGCCGGCTCGGCCTCCCCCGGCAGGTAGGTCCAGGCGTTGCCCGCCTCGTCGACCTCGGGCTCCAGCCCGATCTCGGCGAGCAGCTCCCCGAAGAACTCCCGCGCCCTGCGCCATCCGTCGCTCCAGCAGAGCCGCTGCGCGCCGTCGCGATCACCGGTCCGCTTCTGGAGCTCGCGCAGGTCAGCGATCACCCTCTCCGCGTCGATGGCGGGACTCAACCCCCCAGCCGCTCCCTTCCAAGGGCCTGGCTCAGACAGTGCGGCCCGCCCCCGCCGAGCGTGAACATCGACAGGTCGAGCTCGACGACCTCGATGCCTCGCGCTCGGAGGGCGGCGTTCAGCTCCTTGGCGCCGGTCGCCGAGATCACCCGGTCGCCACCGAGCGAGATCGCGTTGACGCCCAGCGTGAAGGCCTGCTCCGCGCTCACCTCGATCAGGTCGAAGCCCTTGCCCCGCAGCCACTCGACGGCGGCCGAGGGCAGGACCTCGGTGCAGGCGGCCGCCAGCTTCTCGCCGAGCACGGCGACCAGCACGTCGATGTGGACAAAGCGCTCAGGGAAGGGCTGGACGCGCGCTTCCCAGCCGTCCTCGCGGAACCAGCCGGCAAGCTGCTCCGCCGCGACCTCCTGCGTGCGCGTCTCCCCGGCGCCGATCATCACGCTGCCGGGCTCGACGATCATCACGTCGCCGCCCTCCAGCGACCCGGCGGTGATCATCCCCCGGATCGGGATCCCGGCCTCCTGGTGGAACCGGATCACTGGCGCGTACTCGCCGCGCCGCCACCATTGCGCCGGCTGGGTGATAACCGTGCCGTTCGGGCCCATCGTGCTCGAGTCGCGGGTGAACACTCCGTACGGCAGCGCCGGATCCGTCTCGAGGAAGTGGCAGCGGACACCCGCGTCCTCGTAGGCAGCCACGAGGGTGGCGTGCTGGGACGCGGCCAGCTCGGGATCGAAGCGATGTCCGGCCTCGAGCGTGGCGCGGGTGATCGCGCTGGTCTCGCGCCAGCGGAAGCTCTCCGGCCTGCAGAGGAGCACGTCCTGCAGGCGCCCGAATTCCGAGTCCACGCCCCAGGCCGTCTCGGCGGCGCTCACTCCGAGACCACCCGGATCGTTCGCAGCGACCGATCGCTCGCCCCGCGCACGAGCCCCCCGTGGGCAAGGGAGTCGGCGATGTAGGCCATCGTCGGGGCCGTCAGCCTCTCGCCCGGAAGAACGTTGGGCACGCCCGGCGGATAGGCCGCGAGCGACTCCGCCGCGATCCTGCCCTCCGCCGCCTCGAAGGGCACGACCTCCTGGGGCCCGAGGAAGGCATCCCGCGGGGCAAGCTCGAGCGGGCCCCAGGGAGGTGGCTTGGCGAAGGCGCCGCGCAGCTCGCGATCGCCGGGCCCGACCTGCTCGACAGCATGCTCGAGCCCCTCGATCAGCTGCTCGGCCGTGGCGGTGGCGGTCTCGCCGAGGCCGAAGACGGCGACGATCACATTCTCGGAGAAGAGCTCCAGCACCACGTCGTCCCTCTCCCTCATCAGCTCGGCGATCCTGTGGCCGGTCGCACCGGTGCCCCGGACGTCGACGGAGAGGCGGAGCGGATCCCAGGCCGCGACGCTGGTCCTCCCGGCGAGGCGCTCGTCGAGCACGTCGAGGCCGGGGATCTGCCGGACACGCTCGCGGGTCCGCGCGAGCGTCTGGAGCGTCTCATCGAGCAGCTCCTGCCCCTTGGTGGCCGCGACGCGCCTCGCCGCGTCCAGCGAGGCGGTGAGCAGCGCGTTCGGGCTGGTGGACTCGACCAGGGTGACGGAGCGGTCGATCACATCCTCGTCCACCCGGTCGCTCTCGCCGAGATGGAGGATCGCCGACTGGGTGAAGCTGCCGACGATCTTGTGGGTGCTGGAGAGCACCATGTCGGCGCCCCCCCGCAGGGCTCCGGTCGGCAGGTCAGGGTGGAAGTACAGGTGCGAGCCCCAGGCCTCGTCAACGACCAGGGGGACATCGCGATCGTGTGCGACCTCGGCGAGCTCCGCCACGCGCGCGACCGCCCCGAAGTAGGTCGGCGAGACCAGCATCGCCGCCTCGGCGTCGGGCTCGGACTCCAGTGCCGCGTCCAGCGCCTCCGGAGTGACGCAGTGCGCGATGCCGAGCTCGGGATCGATCTCGGGGGCCACGAAGGTCGGGCGCAGGCCCGAGAGGACGAGCCCGTCGATGATCGAGGAGTGGACGTTCCTCTGGACGACCACCGGCCCGCGGTGGGGCGGACCGGTCCTCAGCTCGCCGGTGGCATGGGCCAGCGTCATGCAGATCGCGTGGTTGCCCCCGGACGCGCCGTTGAGCAGGAACCAGCTGCGCCGTGCGCCCCAGGCATCCGCCGCGAGGCGCTGTGCCCGCTGGAACGGGGTGGGCTCTGGCCCGACGTCGATGCCCTCGATCCCCGCGGGCACGTCGTGGAGCACGGCCGCCTCGCCAAGGGCCTCGATCAGCGCCTGATCCGCGCCGACGCCCTTGTGCCCCGGGATGTGGAACCGCCCCGGGTTCCGCGCGACATAGGAGACGACCGCGTCGAGGTAGGGAGCTTCGTTCTGGTCGGCCACCGGCCGCCTACGCTCCGTGCGGCGGCTCGCCGCCCGTGTATCGCGAGTACGGGTACCACCACTCCTTGGGCGCCACCTCGCTCTCGATGTGGACGTGCTTGGTCTCCTGGAAGGCCTCCAGGCCCTCGCGCCCCAGCTCGCGCCCCAGGCCCGACTGCTTGTAGCCGCCGAACGGCCCGGCGTCGTTGTCGGTGAGCGGGTCGTTGAACCAGACGGTCCCGGCCTTCACCTCGCGCATGCAGCGCAGGATGGTCTTGAAGTCCTCGGTGTAGATGTTGGCTCCGAGCCCGTACGGGGTCGAGTTGGCGAGCTCGATGGCCTCGTCCAGGCTCTTGACGCGAACCAGGGGCGCCACCGGGCCGAAGGTCTCCTCCCGAAGCAGGTCTGTGTCGGCGGGCGCGCCGGTGACCACCGCCGGCGAGAAGAAGTGCCCGCGCTCCTGACCGCCAGAGTCGCCCCCGACGACGAGCTCGGCGCCGGCGCCCACGGCGGCCTCCACCTGCGTGGCGACCTTCTGGCGCTGGCCCGCCGAGACCATCGGCCCGATGTCGGTGTCGCTCCGCATCGGATCGCCGATCACCAGTTCCTTCGTGTAGTCGACGAACGCCGACAGATAGTCGTCGTAGACGTCGTCCAGCACGTAGAACCGCTCAGCGGACGTGCACACCTGTCCCGAGTTGAGGAACGCCGCCCAGGCCCCGCCCTTGGCGGCCACGTCGATCCGATCGGCGACGTCTGAGCAGACGATGAAGGGATCCTTCCCGCCCATCTCGAGGTTGACGCGCGCCATGCGGTCGATGCAGGCCTGCGCGACCTTCTTTCCGGTCGCCACGGAGCCGGTGAAGGCGATTCCGTCGACTCGCGGCTCGGACGCGATCGCGGCCCCGACCTCCGGGCCGCCGGCCAGCAGGTTGACGACGCCGGGCGGCAGGTGGTCGAGGCAGGGGGCAAGCATCAGGGTCGAGAGCGGCGTGAGCTCCGAGGGCTTGGCGACCAGCGTGTTCCCCGCCGCCAGTCCCGGCGCCATCTTCCAGGCCAGGAGCAGCAGCGGGTAGTTCCAGGGCACGATGCAGCCGATCACCCCCAGGGGCTCCTTGACAACCAGCGAGAGCTGGCTCGACTCGATCGAGGGAATCACCCGTCCCGCGGAATCCCGCCCGATCTCGGCGTAGTAGTCGAAGCAGGCCGCCGTCCAACCGACCTCATCCGAATTCTCGACCAGGGGCTTCCCACCCTCGAGCGTCATCACCTCGGCGAGCTCGTCGGTGTGGGAGCGAAGGCGGTTGGCGACCTCACGGAGGAGCTCTCCTCGGTCCACCGCCGGCGTCCTTCCCCACTCTCGGGAGGCCTCGCGAGCGGCGGCGAAGGCTGCATCAAGCTGCTCCGGATCGGCGGTCCCGACCGAAGCAACCCTCTCCTCCGTATAAGGATTCTCGACCTCGAGCGGAGCGCCGTTTCCAGCGACGAGCTCTCCATCAATCAGCAATCGAGTCTCGAGATCCGCCACGTCGCGATGCTATGGGCTGGCGCCGGTGGCCGCCGTGCGAGTCAGTTTCACTGCGAGCAGTAGGCGGCCACCGGTGACAGCCCATCGTCCCGGCGAGACGAATCCGGACAAGGCGGGGTAGGACGGCCAGGGGGAGAAGGAAACCGGCCGCCCTATCCGCCCGCCTGCGCCGAGGCTTAAAACCCGGCGGAGGCGAGGCAAAACGAATATGTGGGCGGGCGCCGGAGTAGGGGGTCTCCGAACGCCCGCCCGCTGCCTCGACTCAAGGCCTGGCTTACCCCTCATGCGCATCCCTAAACCTGGGTATCAGCGGCCTCTTCTCCGCTCTGTGCCTGCTTGTTCGGACGGTTTGCGACCCCCTTAATGCTGGGTAGCTAGGCTAGGTGGGCGGCTTGTGGTCTCGCCCCGCCTCCCTTGGGAGGTAGGAAGCCAGGGGGATTTGGCGCTTGCCGCGCGGAGCCGAGATCCATGGACGAAATTGCCTCGGCAAAAACCCAAGCGACTGGTATTCCCTCGCCGGGACCCCGGGAGCAGCTCGCCGGCGAGCGACGCCTGCTCGAGCGTTATTCGAGGGATCACTCCCCCACGGTGCGGGAGGAGCTGGTCGACAGGTTCATGCCACTCGCCAGGCGCCTGGCCGCTCGGTACGCCGGCGGCGCCGAGCCGTTCGACGATCTCCTCCAGGTCGCCAGCGTCGGGTTGGTCAAGGCCATCGAGCGCTTCGACCCGGAGCGCGGCACCGCCTTCTCGACCTTCGCCGTCCCCACGATCCTGGGCGAGCTGAAGCGACACTTCCGCGACCGCGGCTGGTCCGTGCACGTTCCGCGCGACGTACAGGAGCGGATCCTCAAGGTCGAGCGGGCGATGGCGGAGCTCCCCGCGAAGCTGGGTCACTCGCCAACCATCCAGGAGATCGGTCAGCGCATCGAGGCGAGCGACGAGGAGGTCCTCGAGGCCATGCATGCGGCCCAGGGTCACCACGCCGTGTCCCTCGACGCGACCTCGACGATCGGGGAGGGTGACGAGCCGGGTCCACTCCGCGACCGGATCGGCTCGGAGGACCTCTCCTTCGATACGGTCGAGTACGGCGAGGCCATCGGGCCGGTGCTCAACGAGATCTCTGAACGGGACCGCACGGTCCTCCACCTGCGCTTCGTGGAGGACATGACGCAGAGCGAAATCGCCGAGCGGGTCGGCGTCTCGCAAATGCACGTCTCGCGCATCCTGCGCGCGACCATCGACAAGCTGCGGCAGCGGATCCCGGAAGAAAGCGGCTAGCGCTCTACCTCGAACACGAGGAACTCGACCGCATCTCCCTGAGACGTCTCGTCCTTGGCGATCTCCATGGTGCTCGCCAGGCTGCGGAGCGAGCCGGCCCCCGGCACATCCATCTCCGCCATCAGCTTCTCGCCGGCTCCTTCCACCAGCGGGCCGACACGCACGCCCAGCGAGCCGGCGCCGTCCTTGATCGAGATCCCTACGCGGCCGTCCGAGAAGTCATCCTCGCCAGAGGATGAGACCGCATCGCCGAGCAGCACCGTGTCCGCCAGGCGATCGACGGAGAACTCAGCCC
The DNA here is from genome assembly GCA_963817275.1 of uncultured Solirubrobacterales bacterium. Taxonomy (GTDB): domain Bacteria; phylum Actinomycetota; class Thermoleophilia; order Solirubrobacterales; family 70-9; genus DASUPK01. The sequence goes on from CAWFOA010000014.1 coordinate 158,995, forward strand.
TGGCGGCCAGCGCGCCCATCACGCGGGCGAGGATCGGCTTCACCATCGCGCCGGGGGTGAGCGCCATCGCCAGTTCCTTGGGCGCGCGGGTGGGGCCCCCGTTGGCGCTGAGCTCCGGAGGTGCATAGCCGAAGCGGATGGTCGTCCTGCTGCCCTGCGGCCCGCCGCTGATCTCAAAGTTGTCGGAGAGCGCGGCGATCAGCGGGAGGCCGAGGCCGAGCGAGGTGTCCCCCTCGCTTGCGCGCGGGCGAAAGCCATGGCCCTCGTCCGCGACCTGGATCTCGAGCTGCTCATCGCCGGGTATCGCGATCACCTGAAGAGGCCCGGCCTCCTCGTCGTACGCGTGCAGGACCACGTTGTTGCAGGCCTCGGTGATCACCGTCTTAAGGTCCGCGATCCGCGACCCGGAGAGCCCGAGTGCCTCGCCCAACCCGGCCACGGCCTGGCGGACGACGATCACGTTCTCGGCCGTCGCCGGCACCGTCAGCTCGAATTCGCTGCCGTTCATGCCGATGGCTTTCCCGAGTTGCCCGAGACGTCGTTGATGGCTTCCTCCCGCCGGGTGTGCACGGGCAGCTCGGCGCGCAGGCCGGTCACCTCGAGGACCCGGTCCACGGCATCGCCGCCGTTGGAGTGGACGACCGCAAATCCAATGTCCGCCTCGGCCGCGCGTCTGCGCCCGTCGAGGATCACGCCCAGAATGGACGAATCGATGAACGTTGCCGGAGAGAGATCGACGACGGTGGCCGTGCCCTCGTCGAGCAACGCGTCGAGCCGGCGCCGGAGATTCGGCGCCGTGCTCAGATCATGCTCGCCAGAGATGGTCAGCACCGCCAATCCTGCATCGTTCCGCTCAAGCGCGAGCTCCCCGGTCCGCACACCGGCGAAACTACCTTGATTGGAGGGCACTCAAACCTCCTGCTCAGGACGTACGGCCGCAAGGCGCTCCGCCCGACGCTGTTGCCAGAGCACGAAGCAGATTGCCGTGACCACGAGCGCGAACAGCATCGTCGCGAGAACGTTGACCTGGACCGGGATGCCCCTCAAGTGCGCCCCGAAGACGTAGATCGGAAAGGTCTCGGTTGTGCCCTTGTTGAAGTCGGAGACGATGAAGTCGTCCACCGAGAGGGCGAAGGCGAGTAGTGCCGCCGCGAGAATTCCGGGGCGCAGCAGCGGCAGGGTGACGTACCTGAATGTCTCGATAGGGGTCGCCCCAAGGTCCGCGGCGGCATCCTCAATGCTGCGGTCGAAGCCGATCAGCCGCGAGCGAACGACGACCACCACGAAGCTGATGCAGAACATGATGTGGGCGATCAGCAAGCTGGTGAAGCCGAGCGCCACGCCATAGATCAGGAACAGCGAGAGCAGCGATGCGCCCATCACGATCTCGGGCGTGGCCATCGGGAGGACGAGCAACAGATTCGCTCCACCTCGCCCATGGAACCTATATCGGACGAGCGCGATCGCCATCAGGGTCCCGATGATCGTTGAAAGGAGCGTCGCCAGCGCCGCAAGCCGGAAGGACGTAAAGAGGGCGGTGTTCAGGTCCGGTATCGAGAAAGCGTGCTCCCAGTACTTGAGTGTGAATCCGTTGTTGATCGCAAAGGCGAGATGGTCCCTGTTCTCGGAGGCGTCGGCGAACGAGAAGACCGCGATCACCGCGATCGGGATCAGCATGTAGGCAAGCGCGAAGCCCGTGTAGATCTTGAACCCGTTCCGCCTCACCCACGCCCAAGCTGCCCGGATGGCCCGGATCGGGCCTGCGGAAATAGCCGGCCTCGCTGTGGCCGTCGCAGACTCCATCCTATCTCGCCTCTTCCTCGCTGCCAGTGAACGCCTCGGTCCCCGCCATCCGGATGTAGATGAACACGATGGTGAGGACCGCCGCCATCATCAGGAAGGAGAGCGCCGCGGCATGGGGATAGTCGCTCTGCTCCAAGTAGGTGGACTGGATCTTGTTGCCGATCATGGTGTTGTTTGCGCCGCCCAGGAACTCCGCGTTGATGTAGTCGCCGGACGCCGGAATGAAGGTCAGCAAGACACCCGCGATGACGCCGGGCATGGTCAGGGGCAAGGTGACTCGAAGAAAGGCCTGTCTCGCCGAGGCGTAGAGGTCCTTGCCCGCCTCGATCAGGCTCGTGTCGATCCGCTCCAGGCTGGCGTAGATCGGCAGGATCATGAAGGGGAGGAAGTTGTAGGTGAGGCCGGCGATGACGGCGCCGGAGGTGGCCAGCAGACGGCCGTCGTCGGGGATGATATGGAGCGACTTGAGCACGCCCACGATCGGGCTGTCGTCGGCGAGGATCGTCTCCCAGGCGACCGTCCTGATCAGGTAGGTCGTGAAGAAGGGCGCGATCACTGCGAATAGCAGCGGAAGGCGCCAGCGCGGATTGACTTTGAGCGCGATCGCGTACGCCAATGGGTAGGCGATCAAGAGAGCGATGATCGTCGCCGTTCCCGCGTAGAAGAAGGTGCGCACGATCTGCTCGCCGCGGCCCGCCAGCGCTTCCGAGTAATTGGAGAACGCCCAGCTGAACGTGAAGCCCTCCGGCGTGTTGGGGACACCGGAGCGCAGCGACATCTCCCCCATGAAGTACATGGGGACGATGAAGAAGACGACCAGCCAAATCACCCCGGGCGCGAGCAGGCCGTAGGGGAGCAGGCGCCGGCGGAGGGTCTTGGCAGAGCGTCCCTTATCGCTCATCTCGTTGTTCCTCCGCCGGCGCATATGCGAGGGCGCGTGCCAGCGCGACCCGCTTCGTCATCAGCCGGAGACCACCTCCTGGAAGGCAGCCTCGACCTCGGCGATGTCCTCCGGACTACCCGGCGGGAGTGGGTCCGCGGAGCATGGGGCGATCTCCTGCTCGGTCGGGAAGATCTTCGGGTCGTTCGCGACCTCCGGATCCTCCTTTTGGAGAATTGGCCGGACGCCGTTGACCGGCGTCACGTACTGGACGTAATCCGTGATCTTGGCCGCGTTCTGGGGCGTGTACGCGAAATTCAGGAACGCGAGCGCCGCCGGTGTATTCGGGGCCCCGACCGGGATCACCGCCTGGTCGAAGAACAGGTCGCAGCCGTCGGTCGGCCTGCGCCACTCGGCGTTCTTGTTCCCGATCAGGGAGCCGTCCCCGGACCAGCCGATCGCCGCGACGATGTTCCCGCTGGTCAGGTCCTCGGTGTACTCGTTGCCTGTGAACTGGCGGATCTGTCCCGAATCCCGCGCCTGGCGGAGCTTGTCGATCGCCGCGAGCCAGTCGTCCTTGGTCGCGTCACTCACATTGATCCCCTCGCTCTGGAGGACGAGTGGGACCGTGTCCGTCATCTCGGTCAGCATCGTGACCTTGCCCTTGTACTTCGGGTTGAACAGGTCGGCGACAGAATGGATCTCCGGTGCCTTGGACGTGTCGACCCAGATGCCGGTCTGGCCGCCCTGCCAGGGAATCGAGTACTTGCGGCCAGGGTCCTCCGTTGATTTCTCGAACTGCGGCAGGATGTTCTGGAACACCGTCGGCAGGTCGGCGTGGTTGATCTGCTGCAGGTAGCCGAGGTCCCACATCCGCTTCGCCATCCAATCGGTGACGACGAAGAGGCTGCGACCGCCCGAGCTGCCCTGATCCAGCTGGGGCTTCAGCTTGTTGAAGAAGGTGTTGTTGTCGTTGACGTCCTCCTTGTAGGTGGTATTTACGCCGGACTGCTGGTCGAACTGGGCGACGGTCCCGTCCGGGCCCGGGTCGACGTAGCCGGGCCAGTTCGAGATCAGAACCGAGCCGCTCGCGGGCCCGCCCTTGGCGACGGTTATGTCGCCAGAATTGCCACCGCCGACCTCGCCGCCGCCGCCGCCGCAGGCGGCGAGGACGACCGCGGCGGCGAGTGCCCCACCCGCCGCGATCAATGCGCGAAGTCTCCTCTTGCTCGTCACTTGTTCCTCCAGTCCGGGTTGTTCAAGCCGCTTCCGCAACCTCAGTTGGTGCTGCCCCGTTCCCCGCCGATTCCTTGACCACGTGCATGTGGTCAGGCGTCCATGAAAGCTTTACCTTGGCCCCGCCTCCCGGGAGGCGCTGCCGCTCCGCTTCGTCAGTGTTCGGCATCATGACGGTCATTCGCACGTCCTCGGCCAGCTTGACGATCAGCTGGGTCGAGGTGCCGAGGTACAGCGAGCTCTCCACCAGCCCCTCGACGCTCGGCTCGCCGCGGTCGGCCGAGCCGATCGCGAGCTTCTCGGGCCGCACGACTGCGTGGCAGCGCTCACCCACCGCGAAGCCATCGACGTCGCTGGTCACCTTGACGCCGCTGTCGAGCTCGATCTCACCCTTCTCGCCCGTCTTGCGGATCACCCCCGGCATCAGGTTGGAGACGCCGATGAAGCCTGCGACGAAGGTCGTAGTGGGCCGGTCGTAGACCTCCTCCGGATCGCCGATCTGCTCGATGTGGCCCCGGTTCATGACCGCGATCCGGTCCGACATCGTCAGGGCCTCCTCCTGGTCGTGCGTCACGTAGACGAAGGTGATGCCGACCTCTCGCTGGATCTTCTTGAGCTCCACCTGCAGGCCCTTGCGAAGCTTGAGGTCGAGGGCGCCGAGCGGCTCGTCGAGCAGCAGGACCCGCGGCAGATTGACCAGGGCGCGCGCGAGAGCCACCCGCTGCTGCATCCCGCCGGAGAGCTGCGCGGGCCGCCGATTCGCCTCCGCGGCCAGGCCGACGCGCTCCAGCTCCTCGCGGACGCGTCGCTCGATCTCGTCCTTCGCCGCGCCCTTGCGCTTCAGGCCGAAGGCGACGTTCTCCTTGACGCTCAGGTGAGGGAAGAGCGCGTAGCTCTGAAAGACGGTGTTGGTCGGCCGCTTGTGGGGCGGGATCCCCAGCATGTCGACGTCGTCGATCGTCAGCTGCCCGTCGGTGACCTCCTCGAAGCCGGCGATCATGCGCAGCGTCGTGGTCTTGCCGCAGCCGCTCGGCCCGAGCATGGTGAAGAACTCGCCCTCCTCGATCTCCAGGTCGATCGCGTCGACCGCCGTCAGCTCTCCGAACCGCTTCGTGACGGAGCTCAGGACGACGCAGTTACCGCCCTCCTTGCCCGCCTCCGCGCTCACGGACGCACTACCAACACCGGGACCTTGGAGAGTTGGACGAGCTTGTAGGTGGTGGAGCCCAGAATGGCTCCCTTGATCGCGCCCTCACCGTGGCTGCCGACGACGATCATCCGTGCCTTCCGAGCCTCGGCGACGTTCATCAAAGCCTCGTATGAGTCCTCGTTGACCAACTCGACCTCCACGTCGGCACCCTGACCCTTGGCCTGCTCCACGCCCTCGGCCACCATCTTCTCAGCGAATTCCTTGACGGCCTCTCGCTGAGCCCGGACCTCTCCGCCACCGTATCCACCGGGGGCATAGCCGAAGACGAGCACCACGGAGTCACCCAGCCCTTTGGCCAGCTCCGAGGCCTTGTCAAGGGCGGCCTTCGAGGTACCGGACCCGTCATAGCCAATGATTATCTCGCTCATCTCTCTCCTCCCGTCAGTCCGGCATCACGGATGCTTCAGGTTTAACAGTTCCCTCGAGGACGCCCGGATCGGCCGTCTCCCACTTGCGCTTGAAGAACTTCGGGTAGGCGAAGTTGGCGAACACCAGCACGACGACGCCGATGAGGAGGCCTCCCACACCGATCGCGACCGGAGTTCCCACTCCCAGAAAGCCGCCCGAGTAGTTGACGTCGGTGCTCGTGGTTTTGTAGTCGAGGAAGGCCTTGATGAAGATGAACATCAGCATCGCCCCGCCCAGGAAGGGCGCCACTCCCACCATGATGAAGTTCTTCAGGCTCTTGAAGAGCTCCTTGCGGTAGTAGACGCACGCAGGCGAAGCCGGTCAGCCCGTAGTAGAAGGCGATCCCGAAGCCGATCCCGGTGATCGAATCGTTGAGCACGTTCTGGCTGACGTTGATGATGACCAGCGTCCAGACCAGGGAGACCGCCCCCATCACGAGCGTCGAGACGTCGGGCGTCAGATACCGCGGGTGGATCCGCCCGAAGATCTTGGGGATCGAGCCGAAGCGGGCCATCGACAGCGTCGTCCTGGCGGTCGGCAGGATGGTCGTCTGCGTCGATGCCGAGGCCGAGGTCAGCACCGCAATGATCAGGATCTTGTCGAGCGGGGAGCCGAGCACGGGTCCGCCGAGGGCGCTGAGGACGTCATCGCCGTGGTGCTTCAGGAACGTCGTGCCGGCGTAGGCCTGGGCCGCTGTGGCCACCACCACGTAGATCAAGACGAGCAGGATCGTGCTCATGACTGCGGCTCGCCCTGGCCCGTTGGCGCTGTCCCTGGATTCCTCATTGACGCAGACGCCGCTGTCCCAGCCCCAATAGATGAACACTCCCAGGAGGACGCCGTCCACCAGCGCCGTTGTGCCGCCATGGAGCGTGAACGGGTTGAACCAGTCCGCCTGGACATGGAAGCCGCCCGGGTCGCCGAAGTAGACCTTGGCGAGCGCGACCGCGGCGAACACAGCGAGTGCCGCGATCTCGGCTGCGAGCAGGAAGTACTGGGTGCGAGCCGACAGCTCGATGCCGACCCAACAGATCCAGGTCATCACGATGATCCAGATCGCGGCGACGATGCTGACGTCGAGAAGGTTGGTTGCGGCCGCATCGAGGCCGAAGAGCAGGAACGTGTAGACCCCGGCGATGTAGGCGAGGGCCGCCATCACGATGACATCGGTGACGACGATCGCCCAGCCCGTCAGCCAGCCGAGCCGCGGCCCCATCGCTCTCGTCACCCAGGTGAAGCTGGTGCCGCAGTCCGGGTCGGCTCTGTTCATGTAGTAGTAGGCGGCGGCGATCAGCAGCATCGGGATGAAGGCGACCAGCATCACCGCGGGCGCGTGGAACCCCATCCCCCCGACCGCGACTACGAACCCAAGGGTCGCGGCGAGGCTGTACCCGGGTGCCGTGGACGCCACTCCGATGACCAGGTTCGAGAGATATCCGAGAGCCCCCGTCTTCAGGCCCTTGCCACCCGCCGCCGCACCCTCCGGGTCGCCTGCCGGAATCGGGATCGTCGCGCTCTCCAATTTGTCTCCTTCCCCGTGTAGGCCGCGATTGGCCTAGCTGGATGCCCGACCCTAAGAACCGCGACGAATCGTCGCAAGGGGCGAAAGCCCTAAAAGTAGATACCACCGTTGTACAGCGTGTACAAGTCAGCTAAGGCTGATTTCACATCATTCCGCTTGTAGGGCCGAGCAGGTGGGGGTAGCGTTGTACGGTGAGGCTAGAGAGACTGGAGGAGAGGGATGGCAGCCAGCAGCGCCACGCAGACCGCCAAAACTGAGGCAAATGCGCTCCAGGAGCAGGCACAACGCCATCTCTGGATGCACTTCACGCAAATGGGCTCGTTCGGCCCGGACCACGAGGTCCCGATCATCGTCCGGGGCGAGGGTTGCTACGTCTGGGACGACCACGGCAACCGCTATCTCGACGGCCTCTCGGCCCTCTTCTGCGTCAACTCCGGTCACGGTCGCAGCGAGCTGGGCGACGCGATGGCGGCGCAGGTCCGCGAGCTCGACTTCATCACGGTCTGGAGCTACGCCCATCCGCGCGCGATCGAGCTGGCGACGCGGATCTCGACGTTGACACCGGGCGACCTGAACCGGGTCTTCTTCTGCAACAGCGGCTCGGAGGCGGTCGAGTCTGCGATCAAGCTGGCGCGGAGCTATCACCGGTCCAAGGGGGATGGCCAGAAGATCAAGCTTGTCGCCCGTGAGATCGCGTACCACGGCACCACCCTCGGTGCCCTCAGCGCCACAGGCATCCCCTCCCTTCGCAGCCAGTTCGAGCCGCTCGCCCCTGGCGGAGTCCACGTGCCGAACACGAACAGCTACCGCTGGCCCGAGGATCGCGACCCGCTCTGGGCGGCCGACCAGATCGAGGAGCGGATCCTGTTCGAGGGGCCGGAGACCGTCTCAGCCGTGATCCTCGAGCCGCTCCAGAACGCCGGCGGCTGCATCCCGCCCCAGGAGGGCTACTTCCAGAAGGTCAGGGAGATCTGCGACCGCTACGACGTCCTGTTGATCTCGGACGAGGTGATCTGCGCCTGGGGACGGCTCGGCCACTACTTCGGTTGCCAGCGGTACGGCTACCAGCCCGACATCGTCACCGTCGCCAAGGCGCTGACCTCGGCCTACGTCCCGATGGGAGGGATGATCGTCTCGGATCGCGTCTTCGAGCCCTTCGAGGAGGGCACCTCGATGTTTGCCCACGGCTCGACCTTCGCCGGGCACCCGGTTGCGGCGGCCACCGCGCTGGCCAACCTCGACGTCTTCGAGCGCGAGGACCTCTGCGGCCACGTGCTGGCCAAGCAGGGCGAGTTCCGGGCGGCCCTCGAGTCCCTCTACGACATCCCGATCGTCGGGGACGTGCGCGGCGACGGCTACTTCCTGGCCATCGAGCTCGTCAAAGACAAGGACACCAAGCAGCACATGGAGGACGAGGAGTCCGAGAAGCTCCTGCGCGGCTATCTGTCCCGCGAGCTCTACAAGCGCGGGCTGATCTGCCGCGCCGACGACCGCGGAGACCCAGTCGTTCAGCTCGCGCCGCCCCTGATCGCCGATACGGAGCAGTTCGAGGAGATCGTGGACGTCCTTCGTCCCGTCCTCGAAGAGGCATCTCGCCGCGTAGGACACTGATGCTCACCGTCGAGAGCCTCACCTCCGAGCTCGGCCTGAAGGTCGCCGCTGGGGGCGACGCCGCGGCCGAGCACGAGATCCGCTGGGTGCACATCACCGAGCTGCTCGACCCGACGCCCTGGCTCTCCGGCGGCGAGCTCCTGCTGACCACCGGGATCCGGCTCGAGAACGCCGACAAGCAGCGGAAGTTCATCCGCCTCCTGGCAGACGCGGGGGTCGCCGGGCTCGGCTTCGGAACCGGGTTCGACCACGCCAAGGTGCCGAAGGCGATTCTCACCGAGGCCGAGGCGTCTGACTTCCCCGTCTTCGAGGTCCCCTACGAGACGCCCTTCATCGCGATCACCGAGGCCGCGTTCAGCCGACTGGTCAACGAGCAGTACGACGTGCTCTCACGGGGGATCGCGGTCAACGAGCGGCTCGAGCGGCTCGTGCTGCAGGGCGGGGGCCTCGAGGAGGTCGCGCGCGAGATCGCCGCCGCCATCGGGGGCAGCTCGGTCGTGCTCGACGCGCGCGGAGAGGTCCTGGCCAGCGGTGGCCGCCGGCTTCCCGAGTACCTGCTCGATGCGATCCGCGCCGAGGTTCAGCCGCGCGGGAGCGCCGCCGCCCCCTTCGTCCCCAATCAATCGGATCTGCGCGGGCGGGCCCTCGCCCATCCGGTCTCCCCGCGGGCCGGCGCGGCCGAGGCCTGGCTGGTGGTCGTCCGTCGCTCCGGCGAGCTGGGGGACTTCGAGCGCCTCTGCGTGCAGCAGGCGGCGATCGTGGTGGCCCTGGAGCTGATGCGCGAGCGCGTCGCGAGGGAGACCGAGCGCCGGTTGTCGGGCGAGGTCCTGGCGGCCACCCTCTCGGGCCGGCTGGCCGCGGACGACATTCGAGATCGGCTCGCGCCCTTCGGGATCGGAGAGCGAGCGGTGGTGCTGGCCTTCCAGCTCGGCGACGCGGCGGCGGCCGAGTCGACACTCGCCGAATACCTGGCCGGCGAGGGCCGCCCGGCCGTGGTGGCGCCTCATCCCGCCGGGCGGCGAGAGCTGCTCTGCGCCGTGGTCGACGGCGCCAAGGGCGACCCGCTCGAGCTGGCGAGCAAGGCCCGCGTGGCGCTGGAGGGCGTGCACGGACCGACGCGGGCGGCGACCAGCCGCTCGCTGCCGACCGAGCGCGTCCGGCACTCCTTCCACGAGGCGCGCTGCGCCCTGGAGGCGACCGCCTTCGCCAACGGCGCCGCGCCCGACGTGGCGTCGCACCGCGACCTCGGCGCCTTCACGCTGCTGCTCTCGGTCCAGGACGGCGAGGCGCTCCGGCTGTATTGCGAGAGCGTCCTCGGGCCGATCGAGGACTCGGACGAGCGCTACGCCGGCGAGCTGCTCCGCTCCCTCGAGGCCTACATCGACCGCAACGGCCACTGGGAGCGCGCCGCCGGCGACTGCTACTGCCACCGGCACACCCTCCGCTACCGGATCAAGCGCATCGAGGAGCTCACCGGGCGCGACCTGAGCCGCGCGAATGACCGCGTGGAGCTCTGGCTGGCGCTCCGGGCGAAGGAGCTGATCTCGTGAGGGTCGCCGTCCTCGGGGCCGGGGGGACGATCGCGCCGGCGATCGTCCGCGACCTGGCGGAGTCCGAGGAGGTGACGGCGATGCGCCTGCTCGACCTCGACCTGCGCCGAGCCGAGGCCGTCGCCATGGAGCACGGCGGGGGGAAGGCGCAGGCCCGCCAGGCCGACGCCACGGCAGACCTGGCCGAGCAGCTCGCCGGGATGGAGGTCCTCGTCAACTCGGCCGCTTATCGGATCAACCTGGCGGCGATGCGCGCCTGCCTGGAGGCCGGTTGCCACTACATGGACCTCGGCGGGCTCTACCACGTGACCGCGGAGCAGCTCAAGCTCTCGCGCGAGTTCGAGCAACGGGGGCGGCTCGCCCTCCTGGGGATCGGGTCCGCCCCGGGAAAGACGAACCTGCTGGCCGCCCGCGCGGTCGCGGAGCTTCCGGGCAAGCCCGCCTCGATCTCGGTCCTCGCCGCGGGGCGGGATCTCGATCCCCCGGGCGAGCTCAGCTTCCCCTACGCCCTGCGCACCCTGCTCGACGAGATCACGATGGCTCCGATGGCGCTGATCAACGGCAGGCCGAAGGAGATGCGGCCGCTCCAGGACGGCCCGCGCGCCGACTTCGGGGAGCCGATCGGCGAGGCCGACACCATCTTCACGTTGCATTCCGAGGTTCTCACGTTCGGTGACAGTTTCCAGGTGCCCAACGTGACCTTTGCGCTCTCGCTGTCACCAACGGTGCTCGAGAGTCTCAAGGACCTGGAGGGGGCGAGCGAGGAGCGGATTGCGGAAGTCGCCCGTTCCGCATCGCCCCCTTCAGCAACCACGCTGTCGATCCACGTCGTCGAGGTCGCCGGCGCGGACACGGTGATCCGCGCTCGCAGCGTGACGCCCCCCAACGAGGCCTGGGGCCTGGGCGGCGGGATCGTCTCCACCGCGTCGCCGGCGGCCGCGGCCGTCAGGCTCCTGGCCCGCGGCAACATCACCAAGCGAGGGGCGCTCCCTCCGGAGAGCTGCATCGACCCCGATGAGATGTTCGGCGAGCTCGAGAGCCGCGGTGTCCGCTTCGACGTGAGCAGCTCGCCGATCGACAAGGGGGATGCTCTGGCAAGCAAGGCGTCCAGGTGAAAGTCGGAGTCCCCACCGAGGTCAAGGACGACGAGTACCGGGTCGCTCTCACGCCCGCAGGGGCGCGCGAGCTGACCGATCGCGGCCACGAGGTGCTGCTCCAGGCTGGCGCCGGCGATGGCAGCGCGATTCCGGACGACGCGTTCACCTCCCAGGGCGCGCAGATCCTCCCGGACGCAGCAGCCGTCTTCGAGCAGGCCGAGATGATCCTCGGCGTCAAGGAGCCTCAGCCCGAGGAGGTCGAGATGCTCCGGCCGGAGCACACCCTCTTCACCTACCTGCACCTCGCCCCGGCCCCGGAGCTGACCAAGGGGCTGCAGGCGAGCGGCGCGACCTGCGTCGCATATGAAACTGTCGAGGACTCCCAGGGGCGACTTCCGCTGCTGGCCCCGATGAGCGAGGTCGCGGGGAAGATCGCCACCCAGGCGGGTGCCTTCTTCCTCGAGAAGCCGCTCGGGGGCCGTGGGATCCTGCTTGGCGGCGTGCCCGGCGTCGCGGCCGCGACCGTGATGGTCATCGGCGGCGGCGCGGTCGGGATGAACGCCGCCTTCATCGCGATCGGGATGGAGGCCGACGTCTTCGTCTTCGACGTCTCCATCGACAAGCTCCGCGAGCTCGACGTCGCCTTCGGCGGCCGCGCCTCGACCGTCTTCTCCTCGACCCTCGCGATCGAGGAGATGCTGCCCCGCGCGGACCTGGTGATCGGCGCCGTGCTCGTGCACGGGGCCAAGGCGCCCAGGGTCGTGCGGCGCGAGCAGCTCAAGCTGATGAAGAAGAACGCGGTGCTGGTCGACGTCGCGATCGACCAGGGCGGCTGCTTCGAGACCTCACACCCCACGACACACCGCGACCCGACCTTCGAGGTCGACGGGATCACCCACTACTGCGTCGCCAACATGCCCGGCGCGGTGCCGATCACGTCGACCTATGCCCTGACCAACGCCACGCTTCCCTACGTCCTGGCCCTGGCGGACCACGGCGTGGCGGAGGCCGCCCGCCGAGACCCCGGCCTGAGGCTGGGGATCAACGTCACCGGCGGTACTGTCACTCATCCCGCCGTCGCGGAAGCCGTCGGGGTGGACCACACGCCGGTCGAGGACGTGCTCGGCAGCAAACAGAAAGTCTGACCAAGGAGGAGTAGATGGCCACCGCAACCGCAAAGCGACGCTCTCGAGCGAGCCGCAACTCGAAGCCGAGGGCTACCACCCTCAAGAACATGATCGACGGCAAGTTCGTCGCCCCCGCAGACGGAAAGCGCGAGGACGTCATCAATCCCGCCACCGGCCAGGTGATCGCCAAGGCGCCGCTGTCCAGCAAGCGCGACGTCGACGCCGCGGTCAAGGCCGCCAAGCAGGCGTTCGAGAGCTGGGGAGTCACCACGCCGGCCGACCGCTCGGCCCTGCTGCTCAAGATGGCCGACCGGATCGAGGAGCGGGCCGATGAGCTCGCCGACCTCGAGTCCGCCGACGCCGGCAAGCCGCGCTCGGCCTTCTACGAGGACGAGATCCCCTTCATGTGCGACAACCTTCGCTACTTCGCGGGCGCCGCCCGGAACCTCGAGGGCCGCGCCACGGGCGAGTATCTCGAGGGCTACACGTCCTGGGTCCGCCGCGAGCCGATCGGCGTCGTCGGCCAGATCACGCCCTGGAACTACCCGATGATGATGGCGATCTGGAAGATCGCCCCCGCGCTGGCAGCCGGCAACACGCTGGTTCTGAAGCCGGCCGAGACGACTCCCGTGTCGACCCTCACCATCCTCGCCGAGCTCTGCGCAGAGATCCTCCCGCCCGGTGTGGCCAACTTCGTCGGCGGCCACGGCGATCCAACCGGGGCAGCGATCGTCAGGCACCCGGACATCGGCATGGTGTCGCTGACCGGCTCGCCGGAGACCGGCAAGTGGATCGCTCGCGAGGCCTCCGACAACCTGAAGCGCGTCCACCTCGAGCTGGGCGGCAAGGCGCCGGTCGTGGTCTTCGACGACGTCGACATGGACGTCGCGATGGAGACGATCGCCGGGACCGGCTACTACAACGCCGGCCAGGACTGCACCGCGGCGACCCGGGTGCTCGCCTCGAAGAAGGTCTACGACAAGGTCGTCTCGGGCCTCGCCGAGCAGGCCGACGGGCTGAAGATCGGCGACACGATGAACGGCAACACGACGCTGGGCCCGGTCAACTCGGAGCGCCAGCTGGAGCGGGTCGAGGGATTCCTCGAGAGGCGGCCGGACAACGCCGAGATCGTCACCGGCGGCAAGAAGTCACGCCGGCCGGGCTTCTTCATGAAGCCGGCCGTGGTCGCGGGCCTGAAGCAGAACGACGAGATGATCCAGAACGAGATCTTCGGGCCGGTGATCACCGTGCAGCCGTTCACCAGCGAGGAGAAGGCGATCCAGTGGGCGAACGGAACCCGCTACGGGCTGGCCTCATCGGTCTGGACCCAGAACCTCGGGCGTGCGCTCCGAGTCTCCAAGGCGCTCCAGTTCGGCTGTGTCTGGATCAACGACCACATCCCGATCGTCTCCGAGATGCCGCACGGCGGCTACAAGCAGTCCGGCTACGGCAAGGACCTGTCGATGTACGGCCTGGAGGACTACACCCAGGTCAAGCACGTCATGGCGAACATCGCCTAACGGGCGCGCAGGCAGTAGCCGTAGGCCGTCAGCGCGGCGGCGCCGAAGTGGCCGAAGGCCGTCGTCGAGGAGCTGCCGTCCCCGTTCAGGGAGCTGCCGACGAAGAAGGCGTTCGACGAGCCGTTCGTGCTGAAGCCCGTGCTGGTCAGCCGCAGGCCCGACGGGCAGGACGGAGTCGTCGCCGTCGCGGTGGCGCCCGCGGGGATGTCTGCGTTGCCCGAGACCTCCGTCAGGATCGGGCCCTTGTGCCTGACGCAGTAGGCGATCGCGGTCAGCTCGCCGCCGCCCAGCGGGAAGGCGCTTCCCGAGACGCGCCAGGCCCTGGGGCCGTCGGCGAGGGACTCCGTGATGTAGTTCCCGCCGTCGGCCCCGAAGTCGGTGCGCTGGAAGCCGCCGGTGATCAGGTACTGCCCCTTCGGGCAGCGCGCGGTCGCTGAGCGGGTCTCGCCTTGCTTGATGAAGACGGTCTTGTGGGGCGAGGGGTTGGCGGGGATCAGCCCGCGTGCGCAGACCGCCTGGACCGTGATCTGCCGCGGCATGGTCGACTGCGGCGAGCCGTCGAAGAGGATCGTGCTGACGTGGAAGCCTCGCTGGGCTCCGAGCCGCTCATAGGAGTGCGGGTAGATCCCCTCGCCGTCCGGATCCGGGTTGCTGTGGTTGATCACGCCGCCCCCGAGCGGATAGGTCTTGCCCGGGCAGAGGACCTCGAAGCGGTCCTGCTGCTCGGGCTTGTTCATCCCGAACGTGGCCTGCCGCAGGAGCAGGCCCTTGGCAGGCCCGCTCTTCCCGGGATCCGTCCGTGGCCCCCTCTGGCCCTGCACCCTGATATTCCCGGAGGCGGAGTTGAGGATGTAGAGCCCGGAGCTCGCCCGGAGCGCCATGCGGACATGGCCGCAGCTGCTGCCCTTCTTGAGCACGAAGACGACGTCCGAGCGGTGGACCGACCCCGGCCCCTTCGCGACGCCCGTCTTCAGGTTCGACTGCTGCGCGATCACCTTGGCCAGCCGGCTCGGCGCCGGATAGCAGCCGTTCAGGCTCACCGAGCGCTCATGCAGCGCGTACTTGAATGCGGCCTCGAGCTTCCTGGTCGGCGGGTTGTGGCCGGCGCCTCCCCGCTTCGCGAAGCCGGTGCCGGCGAGCAACGCGAGCAGCGCGATCAGGATGGCGGCAGGGAGAAGTGCTCGTTTGACGGTCACGATGGGCTACCAACACGCCGCCGGATGAGAAAGAGCGCCAGCCCCCCAAGCACCACCACACCGCCGACGGCGAAGGGCCACCAGGGTAGGCCACCGTCCGAGGACTTGGTCTCCGCCGCGGGCGGGCCCCCCGGCAGGACCTGGGCAAGAAAGTTGCCGTACGCGTGTGCGCCCGGGAAGTTCGGATGGAACAGATCGGGCAGGAACCATGCGCCCGGCGCTGGATCGACCCGGTGGTGGGGCAGGGAGTAGCGCACCCAGTCGAGCAGCTTGATCCGGTCCGGGTGCTCCTTGGCGGCTTTGACGAAAACATCGGTGTCCGGCGCCGGCGGATGGCCCGTGTCGGCGTCGTATGCGGTGATCAGGACGAGGGTGCGCTTCGGGCCCAGGACCTTGAGAGCGAACTTGATCAGATCGTCGTTGACACCGCCGTTGCCGTAGGCGTTGATCAGGACGAGCTTCGGCAGCACGCCCCGGTTGCGCAGGTCGCGCGCGACCCAGACGCTCTGCTTGAAGCCGCGACAGCCCTTGGCGTTGACGTCGAACCCGTCCCGGGTCAGGTCGGGGATCGGCAGGAGCATCGTGGAGTCGCCGATCGCGATCGGCGGCGGGCCGTGGCCGGCGCCGTAGGGGTTGCGCTCTGCCTGCGCCGTGTGCACGTGCCCGCAGCCGAACTCAGGCTCCCCGACCGCGGACGCGCCGCTCGCCTGCCAGAGCCCGAGCAGGGCGAGAGCCATTCCCAGCAGTCCCGCAGTTGACCTCGCCGGCACTAGAAGTTCTGCGTGTAGGTGCTCTTGATCTCGGCGTCGCCCTTGTGGCAGTCGGCCGTGGCGTTGAACTGCACTCCCGGGACCGATTGGCGGCTCCCCTCCGTGCAGGTGAAGCCCATCACAGCCGAATCGCAGGTACCGCCTGCGCCGCCGTTCGACTGGCGACATTGGTGGTACGCGGCGACGACCTTCTCGGCCTGGCCGCAGCTCACGGTCGCCACCTCGATCGAGGTGACATATGAGGCGCCGAGGTTCTGCTGCTTGCCGTTGATGTCGCAGGACGTGAGGGGGGTGGCGCTCGTGCTGCTGGAGGACGATCCCCCACCGCCGCAGCCGGCGATCAGCGCGGCGCCGAGTGCGATGAGGATGGCGGCTCGTTTCAAGGTCGCGCCAGTCTATTTGCGTTTACGGCGCTGATGCTCGCGGTAGGATCGCCGCGATCTTTCCGACCAAGTCCATCGCAGGGGTTCTTCTGGCAGTCGGCCTGATCGCGGGAGGTCTCGCGCAGGCGGGCGAAGCCTCCCCGGTGGCCCACTCCGCCGCCTTCTCGGCGTGCGACATCAGCGGCAAGCAGCAGAACCTCGGGGCCTCCTACGTCACCTCGCTGAAGGTCCAGGGCGTCAGCTGCACGAAGGGCGAGAAGGTGATCAAGGCCTACCACCAGTGCCGCCACCAGGCTGGCGGCCCGGCTGGGAGCTGCACCGCCACGCTGCTCGGCTTCAAGTGCAAGGACGGCAAGCGCACCGGCGTGCCGAACGTGCAGTACAACGCGACGGCCAAGTGCCACAAGGTCTCCAACGCGTCCAAGCGCGTCAAGAGCTCCTACACGCAGAACGACTAGTAATCGAAGTCCCTGTCGACGGCCTGTAGCACCAGGTCGGCGGCCACGGAGGAGCCGTCCTCGTTCAGGTGGATGCCGTCTGACTCCCGGACGATGGTCTGCTTGCCGTCGATGTCGATCGAGTCCCGGTAGGTGTCCCCGGGGGTGAAGGTCGGGATCAGGTCGATCACCCGCACCGCGGCGCCGCGGCTCGCGGCCGCCTGGCGGATCGCCTGGTTTACGGCGTCGGCGATCGGCTTGCGGGCCGGGTCGCGCTGGGTGGGAACCGTGAGCCAGTAGATCCGCTCGACGCCGCCATTGAGGTAGTTGTCCATCATCTGGCCGACCCGGGACTCGAAGACCGACTCCCAGGCCGGGCCGCAACAGCTCACCTGGCCGCCGCTCGGCCCGGGCATCGGGTACCCCTCGTTCGCGCCGATGAAGAGCACGACCGCGTCGGGATCGTCCTCGGAGGCCTGGCTCGAGGAGAGCTGTCCCCAGTCCACCAGGCCGGTGTTGGAGATCCCGGTCGCCAGGTGCGGGTCGCGCGTGACCTGGACACCCGCGCCCTGGTCGGCGAGCTTGCGCGCGATCTCGATGTCGAGCGGCGTCGACAGGGAGTCGCCCGTGACCAGCAGCTTGTGCAGGGGCTGGGGGGTGCTCGGCACCCCGGCCGGGAGGCGCGACGCCCGGTCTGCCCCGCCGGCCGTGAACCCGTGGCCGGAGAGCTGCTGGTCGGGTGAGAGCCAGGAGGTGAGGTCGCGGCGGGTATCGGCGAAGGGGAGCCGGTCGGAGATCCAGCCGGCCGGGCCGCCGATCGCCTTGACGATGTCCCGCCCGAGGCCGGGCTTGAGCTCGTCGGCCGCCTTCCGCACCGAGCCGCCGGCAAAAATCAGCAGAAGGAACGTCATCAGCGCCACCGCCTTGACCGCGTCCCAGCCGCTGAAGCGGCGCAGGCCCCAGCGGTCGAAGCGCTCCATCAGGCTGTCGTCGCCGTGCGGCTCGCCCTCCCGACCCGCGCGGGCCTCGGCCTCCATCTCGGGCGATCGTCTCGAATCTCTCAGGCGTCTTTGGCATCAGAATCGGAAGTAGATGAAGGGGGGGACGCCCTGGCTCGGCACCGTCGCCCCCACGACCAGCACCACGACGGCGAGGGCGACGCCGAGCAGCAGCGGCTGCAGGCGCCCGATGCGGAGCTCGATGCCCTCCATCGGGCGCTCGGGCAGGAGCTGCAGGCCGACCACCAGGGCGATCGCGCCCACGACGGGGACGGAGTAGAGGGTCGCCGGGCCCGATCGGACCAGCGCCGACATGTAGTCGCCGAACACGGTCAGGTCGGTGGAGCGGAAGAGGATCCAGCCGAGGACGATCAGGTTGAAGGTGACGAACCAGCGCAGCCAGCCGGGGAAGATCCGGCCCAGCCGGCCGTTGATCGCGTGCTCGGCCGAGAGCCCGGCGCCCTGGTAGGTGCCCCAGAAGACGAAGTTCCACGCGGCGCCGTGCCAGAGCCCGCCCAGGGCCATGGTCAGCATCAGGTTGATGTAGGTGCGCACCCGGCCCTTCCGGTTGCCGCCCAGCGGGATGTAGAGGTAGTCGCGCAGGAAGCGAGAGAGGGTCATGTGCCAGCGGCGCCAGAAGTCGCGGAAGCCGGTCGCCCGGTATGGGCTGTTGAAGTTCTGCGGGAAAACGAAGCCCATCAGCAGGGCGAGGCCGATCGCCATGTCGGTGTAGCCCGAGAAGTCGCAGAAGATCTGGGCCGCGTAGGCATAGGCGCCGAGGATCGCGTCCGGGGCGCTGTACGCCTGCGGGACGGCGAAGACCTTGTCGACCACCTCACGGGCCAGGTAGTCGGCGATCATCACCTTCTTGATCAGCCCCAGCGCGATCAGGGAGAGCCCGGCTCCGACGGCAACGCGATCCGGGTCCCTCGGCTCACGCAGCTGCGGCAGGAACTCGCTGGCGCGGACGATCGGCCCGGCCACGAGGTGGGGGAAGAAGCTCAGGTAGATCGCCGCATCGAGCAGCGAGGCGGGCTCGGTCTGACGGCGCTTGACGTCGACCACGTAGGTGACGGCCTGGAAGCTGAAGAAGCTGACTCCGACGGGAAGGGCGATTGTGACCAGCGGCAGCGGCATCCCGAGCCCGATCGAGTCGAGCACGTCCGAGACGTCGGTGACGAAGAAGCCGTAGTACTTGAACACGGCCAGGATCCCGAGGTCGAAGACGACCCCGCCGGCGGTGAACCACTTGCGGAGCCGCTCATCGTCGGTGCGGTGGATCGCCACCACCGCGAGCTGGCTGACCAGGGTGATCGACGCGAGCAACAGGCAGAAGCGCGGATCGGCCGCCGCGTAGAAGACATAGCTTGCAACCACGATGAACGGCTTCCAGACCTGCTGCCGTGGCATCAGGGCCCACGAGAGGGCGAGAACGATCGGGAAGAAGATCGCGAATTCGACTGTGGGGAAAAGCACGGGCGTCAGAGTACGGATCGGGCTAGCCGTCGCCCTCGCCGTCGTCTTGCCGGCGCTCTCGGCGCCGGTCGCGCGTGCCGGCTGCGGCGGCGTCGAGACGGCCAGCCCCCAGCACAAGGTCGCGCCCCGTCCACCGCTCGCCATCGGCGACTCCTCGATGCTGCTCGCCCTGCCTGCCCTGGCTCGCGTCGGCTACAAGGTGAACGCGAGGGGTTGCCGTCAGTTCTCAGAGGGCCTCCGGCTGCTCAGGGACGCCCGCCGGCATCATCAGCTCCCTCACCTGGCGGTTCTGGCCCTCGGGGCCGACGCCTCGATCACCGGTGGTCAGATCCAGCAGGCGAAGAAGATCCTCGGACCGAAGAGGAAGCTCGGCCTCGTCACGCCGCGCGAGCTCGGCGGCGGGGAGTCGAACGACGCGAAGGTGATCCGCAACGCCGGCCAGCGCGACCCCGAGCGGGTCAAGGTGCTCGACTGGGTCCACTACAGCGCCGGCCACTCGAGCTGGTTCCAGCCCGACGGGCTGCATCTCACCTTCAGCGGCGCCAAGGCGTTCGCGCGGCTGTTGAAGAAGCTGATTCCGCTGGCGGCGCCGGCGAATCAGGGCAAAGGCGGGAAGCGGCCGCCGGCCGCGAGCGGCAGCGCCTGAGCCAGGTACTGGGCGTAGGCGGCGGCGCCCGTGTAGTTGGGGTGGAAGAGGTCAGGAAGGAACCAGGCGCCGTTCTTGGGCTCGGCCTTGTGGTGCGAGCGGCTGTAGGCGACCCAATCGATGACGAAGATCCGGTGCGGGTACTGCCGCGCGGCCTTGAAGAGGACGTCAGTGTCCGGGGCCGGCGGATGGCCCGTGTCGGCGTTGTAGGCCGTCACCAGCCCAAGGACGCGCTTGCGGCCGAGCACGTCGAGCGCCCTTGAGATCAGGCCGGGGTTGACGCCTCCGTTGCCGTAAGCGTTGATCAAGACCAGGTGGGGGAGCTGATGCTTGCGCTTCTGCCTGGCGGCGATGTTGATGGACTCCTTGAAGCCGCGACAGCCGCGGGCGTTGACGGAGAAGCCGACCGCGTCCAGGTTCGGGATCGGCAGGATCATCGTCGAGTCCCCGATCGTGAGCGGCGCCCTGCCGCTGGGATTCGGGTCCACCTGCGCCTCGCCGCGATGGATCTTCTTGCAGCCGTATTCCGGTTCGCCGGCCCCGTGGGCGGCAGCCACGAACCCAACCGAAAGGCAGAGTGCAACGACGGCGACGGTTCCCTGGCGAACCCTCATCGTGTGGCCAGTCTAGTTGCGTGCCTACGGAATCGCCGTGCTCTCGGCGATCGTACCTCCGCCGCGAGCGCTGATCGCCTCCTCGCGTGTAAGCCGGTGCGCGAGGTAGACGGGGATGATCGAGAGCAGCACCACGATCACGGCGACGACGTTGGTGATCGGCAGCTGCTGGCCTCGGAAGAGGTTCTGGAGGATCCAGACCGGCAGCGTCTGATCGCCACCGCCGAGGGTGAACGTGGTGACGATGATCTCGTCGAAGGAGAGCGCGAAGGCGAGCAGCGCCCCGGCGACGAGCGCCGTCTGCATGTTGGGCAGGGTGATGTGGCGGAAGGTCTGCCAGGTGTGCGCCCCGAGGTCCGCAGAGGCCTCCTCGAGGCTCTCGGAAACCCGCCGCAGCCTCGCGATCACGTTGTTGTAGACGACGACGATGCAGAAGGTGGCGTGGGCGACGATCACCGTGAAGAGGCCGAGGGTCACGCCGAACACCTGCGTGAAGGTGTCGCTCAGCGCCAGGCCGGTGACGATCCCGGGCAGCGCGATGGGGATCACCACGAGGAACGAGACCGTCTCACGCCCGAAGAACCGGTGCCGGGAGACCGCGAAGGAGGCGAGCGTGCCCAGGATCAGGGCGATGCCGGTCGCCGCCACGCCCACCTTGATCGACGTGATGAAAGCGCTGCGTGCGTCGGAGTCGTGGAGCGCCTCGCTGAACCATTTCGTGGTGACGCTGTCGAGCGGCCACCTCAGCGTGGTGCCGCCGTTGAAGGCATAGATCGCGATCACGATCAGCGGGATGTAGATGAACGCGAGCGTGATCCCGACGCCGACTCGGAGGAGGTTTCTGTAGCGGGGGGAGAGGGTCATCGGCTCACAGGTGCTCGAACGCCCCGAGACGGCGGGCGATGAGCAGGTAGGCGACCATCACGACGATCGGCACCGTCGCGAACGCTGAGGCCAGGGGCAGGTTGTTGGTGTGGCTGGTGAAGACGACGTTCCCGATGAACTGGGTGTCGGGCGAGACGAGCGACGGGGTGATGTAGTCGCCCATCGTCAGCGAGAACGTGAAGATCGACCCGGCGACGACCGCGGGAAAGGCGAGCGGCAGGATCACTCGCCGGAAGGTCCGGCCGGGCTTGGCGCCGAGGTCCTCGGACGCGGAGAGCAGGCTGTCCGGGATGCGCTCGAGGCCCGCGTAGATCGGCAGGATCATGTACGGAAGCCAGAGGTAGCTCTCCACGATCCAGACCGCCGTGGCGCCGAACCCGGGCCCGTTGAGGCCAATGGGATCCAGCGCCCAGTTGATGATCCCGTGCGCCGAGAGCATCGTCTGCCAGGCGTAGACCTTGACCAGGTAGAAGGACCAGAGCGGCATCAGCACCGCGACGACGAGGAGGCCCTTCACCCTCGGCGAGGCCAGCTTCGCCATGTAGAAGGCGATCGGGAAGGCGAGCAGCGCGTCCGTGACGGTCACCGCAGAGGCGATGCCGATCGTCCGGAACGCGACCGTGCGGTAGACGTCTGTGTTCCAGAGCTCCTTGTAGTTGTCCCACGTGAAGCCCTTGATCAGCTCGCCGCTGAGGGCGTCGACGCTCCAGAAGGAGGCGATCAGCAGGACCACCAGGGACCCCAGGTAGAGGATGACCAGCCAGGCGAGCGGGCCGCTCAGCAGCGCGCCCACCTGGAGGCGGGGACGGCCATGGAAGAGGTCGGCGAGCCTGCGGCCCGCCGACCTCCCGCGGCCGGCTTCTAAGCCAGCCGCTTCCATAGCGCGCTAATCGTCAACCCTTGATCTGGGTCCATGCAGCGGACCAATCGTTGTAGTCCTTGCATGTGTCGCCGCGGTCATCGCCGCAGTCCGCAACCGGAACCTTCCAGTAGTACGTGTTCTTCCAGAAGCTCGGATCCGCTGCGTGGTACTCGTCGCAGAACTTCGGATCCGCCGGAAGGTCATCGGCCTTGGCGGCAGCGGTCAACGTGGCTGAATCGCACGACTTGCTCTGTGCGGGTGCCTCACCGAAGTACTGAGCGACCTCGGCGTTCGCATCGGGCGAGACGATGAAATTCATCCACTTGTACATGCAGTTCGGATGAGCCGCGTCCTTCGCGATCATCCAGGTGTCGGACCAACCCGTTGCACCTTCGGTCGGCTGGAACCCGGTGTCGGGCCCCGGCGCCTGCATCGGCTGGTTGTCGGCCAGCAGTGCGAAGTACTGGTACTGCCACGTCGTGCCGACCACCACGTCCCCGTTCGAGAACGAGTTGATCTGCTTGAGCGCGTCGGACCAGTATTCGCCGACGTTCGGGTGCTGCTGCTTGAGCAGGTCGACGGCCGCGTTGAATTGGTCGTCGTCGAGCTCGTAGGGATCGGTGATCCCCAGGTCGGGTTGGTGGGCCTTCAGGTACACGGCGGCATCCGCGATGTAGATCGGATCGTCGTACACGCTGATCTTGCCTTTGTACTTGGCCGCCTGAGCAGGATCGAGCATCACCGACCACGAGGTCGGGTTCGGCTTGACGTCGTTCGAGTTCGACATCAAGAGGTTCGCCCCGCGCCCGTGGGGTATCCCGTAGGGCTTCCCATCGAACGTGTTGTAGGGCTGGTTCTTGAGGTCGTCGAAGATCGTCGCGTAGTTCGGCACCAGATCGGTGTTGACCGGCGCGACGTCACCGCCCGAGACGAGCTTGGCGGTTGCGTTGCCCGAGGCCGAGACGCCGTCCCACTGGCCGGTGCGCATCAGGTCGACCATCTCATCCGATGTGCCGGCCTCCTTCAGCTTGATCTGGCAGCCCGTCTGCTGTTCGAAGGCGGACTTCCACGGGTCGGCGACGTATCCGGGCCAGGCCACGAGGTTCAGCTGCCCCTCGCCTGCACCCACGCTCTTCTGGGCACTGCCGTTGTCACTACTTCCGCCCCCTCCACCACATCCGGCGATCACCAGCATGGTGGCGGCGAGCCCTCCGACGATGCCGGCGGGCAGCCAGGCGGAGCGAGCTTTGAGTCTGCTCACTTTCCTTCCTCCTCTCCCTTCACGGCGACGGTCTGATCCGCTCGCCATCCAATTTTCACTTTCCGGCCGCGCTGCGCCTGGGCCTCCGCGGAGGATGTCTCCAGGTTCTGGCGGACGATTTGGAGCTCTCCCCCTGCTTCGAGGTCGACGAGATAGCGAGTGATCATCCCGGCGTAGGAGACGTCCTTGATCGTCCCCTCCTCGACGTGAAGTCCCTGTGGCCCCTGACCGTTCTCGAAGATCGTGATCTTCTCGGGGCGCACGGTGAAGCGCTTTCCGTCCCGCTCGAGCAGGTTCGAGACGCCGACGAACCCGGCGACGAAGGCGTTGTCCGGGCGCTCGTAGATCTCCGTGGGGGCGCCGATCTGCTCGATTCCGCCCTCGTTGAAGACGGCGATTCGGTCCGACATCGTCAGGGCCTCCTCCTGGTCGTGGGTCACGTAGATGAACGTGATCCCGACCTGGCCCTGGATTCCCTTCAGCTCCACCTGCATCTGCTCGCGCAGCTTCAGGTCGAGTGCGCCCAGCGGCTCGTCGAGCAGCAGCACCCTGGGCTGGTTGACGATCGCCCGCGCGAGCGCCACGCGCTGCTGCTGGCCGCCCGAGAGCTGGTTCGGTTTGCGCGCCTCATATCCGGCGAGCCGCACGGTCGCGAGCGCCTCGGATGCGCGGCGGCGGCGCTCCTCCTTGTCGACTCCCTTGACGCGCAGCCCGTAGGCGACGTTGTCCCCTACGGACATGTGCGGGAACAGCGCGTAGTCCTGAAAGACGGTGTTGACCGAGCGGTCGTAGGGGGGCAGGCCGGTGACGTCCTTGCCGCCCAGCTCGACCCGGCCCGTGTCGGGCTCCTCGAAGCCGGCGATCATACGAAGGGTCGTCGTCTTCCCCGATCCCGACGGGCCGAGCAGCGTGAAGAACTCGCCGCGCTTGACCTCGAGGTCGAGCGACTCCACCGCCGCGACCTCCCCGTAGTGCTTGCTCACCCCGACCAGGCGGACGTCGACGTCCTCGGCGCTGTTCTGTGCGCCGGATGCTTCCTCACTGGCAGTTGCCGGGGTCGAGGCTACAGCGGTCTCCTTCGCAGGTTTCCATCACCGGGTCGGATGTGCGCACCGTACAACGCGCCCCGGTGAGGCCATAGGTATATCCGAGCTTCGCCCCGCGTCGCGAGGACGGGGTGGACAATCTTTGCGGCATGCCTTGGACATCCCGACTTCGACGTTCGGGACGACTGCGGTTTTGGCGGGTGACCTAGTAGCCGGGGGAGTACTTGGCGGTGTAGCCCACCGGCTTGCGCTTCTTCTTGCGCCAGCGCGGTCCGGTGCCCTGGTTCCACCTGTCGCCGCCGGACGAGGTGTCGTAGCGGAGGCCGGCCACGATCATGTACACGTGGCCTGCGTTGCCGTAGACCGTGATCCAGCGTCCCTTGCCCGGCGCGCCCCAACTGGAAGCGAAGCCGCCGGAAGTCATCGGGCTCGTCAGCAGTCCCGCGGCATGCAGCACGTAGCTGACGGCACCGGAGCAGTCATAACCGGTGTCCGTGAAGGACCTGTGGCCACCGCCCCAGTGATAGGGGAAGGTGTGGATCGCGTTGCCGGCTGCGATGGCCGCCTGGATGTTGGCGGGCGCATCAGCGGGCGCCACGGCCGTGCCGTCCTTGCGGAGCTTCGCGCGGCCGGGAGGGCCGACGGGCGCCGTGGTGGTGGTCGTGGTGGTGGTGGTCGTGCCACCGGGCGGGCCTGACCCGCCCGTCTGGGCGGCCGCGGGCATTGCCACGGCCAACACGCAAATCGTTGTTATCCCCGCCACTGCGAGGCGACGCTTAGAGCTAAGTGTGTCTCGCATCAATCAGTTCTCCTTTGCAGGCCTGCGGGGTTAGCTGTCGGGCTAGCGCTAAAGGAGCCTGCGCCCCCACCCTCGATTCCGGTGGGTTCGCCCCTGAATCTGGTTCCCCCGCTCCCATCGCCTCTTGGGGATGGGACTCGGCGTAACTCGCGCGGGACCTTACCAAACGTGAAAGTCCCCTTGCAATCGACAACCGAATATTCGTTACGACACGCACAATCTCTCGATTCGACGCCCATGAGGCCGGCTCCTCCTTGATGAGCGGTCGCCAAGAATGCGAGGTGCCGCGCCGCCGGAAACCCGGCGACGCGGCACCACGGGAGGAGAGGTGGCCTCGCTAGAGACCGGGGGAGAAGCGTGAGATGTAGCCGGCTCCGCTGCGCATGTTGGCTCGCCAGCGCGGACCGGAGCCCTGGTTGAGGGACTCGCCGGCGGCGGAGGTGTCGTACCGCAGCCCGGCGATCGTCATCCAGGCGTGACCCGCGTTGGCGTAGACCGTGATCCACGAGCCGATGCCCGGGGCGCCCCACCGCGTCAGCGGTCCGGAGGCCATCGGGCTCCTCAGCAGCCCGGCCGCGTGCAGCACGTAGCTGACCGCGCCCGAGCAGTCGTAGCCCTTTGACTTGAACCTGCGGTGCCCGCCGCCCCAGACGTAGGGCCTGGTGTGGATCCGGTTGGCCGCCGCGATGGCCTTTCGCACGGGCCTCGGCGCGTTGGCCGGGGCGATGGCGGTGCCGTCGGACTGCAGCTGCGCGGTTCCGCTCGGCGCCGTCGTCGTCGTGGTGGTTGTGGTGGTGCTGCCGGGTGAGCCCGTCCCGCCAGTCTGGGCCATGGCAGGCACGGCACCGGCGAGCGAGGCGACCAGCAGCAGCCCTGCCAATGCCAGCTTTCTACTTCCGCTGCTCGTATGTGACCGCAAACCGTTCTCCTTCGTCGGCCTACGGGGTTAGCTGACGGGCTGCCGCTAAAGGAGCTCGCGGCTCCACCCTCTCGGTGGATTCGCCCCAACTGCTTGGTTCCCCCGCTCCTGTCCCGCCCTGGCGGGGACAAGATTCGGCGTTTGTTGCGGGCGGAACCCTAGCAGGACGAGCGGCTCTGTGAGCAGGTACTCACAGACTGTTGGGTCGAACCCTAGAGACCCGTGTAGTGCCGGACCGCGAAGCCGGTCCCGGTCCGCAGGGTGTAGCGCCAGCGAGGCCCGCGCCCCTGGTCGAGCGATTCGCCGAGCGGGGAGGTGTCGTAGCGCAGGCCGGCGATCACCATGTAGGTGTGGGTCTTGTTCGCGTAGACGGTGATCCAGGTGCCCGGACCCGGACTCCCCCACAGGGCCAGCTGGCCCGATACCAGCGGAGCGCTGAGGACCCCGGCGGCGTGCAGCACGTAGCTGACTGCCCCGGAGCAGTCGTAGCCCTTCGCCTTGAAGCGCCGGTGGCCGCCCCCCCAGATGTAGGTCCTCTTGTGGATGCGATTCGCAGCCTGAATTGCGCGCGTGACCGCGTACGGAGCGCCCGGCGGGCGGCTCGCCTTCCCGTTCGGAAGGATGGTTGCGGCCGTGAACGGGCCCGTGGTGCCAACCGGAGCGCCTGGCACCGCGGTGGTGGTGGTCGTCGTCGTGGTGCTGCCGTCGGTCTGGGCAGCGGCGGGCGCCGCGGCCGCGAGCGCGGCGGCGAGCACCAGTCCTGCCAATCCAAGCCTCCGCCGTGGGCGGGCCGAGCGAGACAGCAAGCGACTATCCCTCCTCCGGTTCCGTCCCTCCAATGGCCGGAACCCGTTTCTCCTGCAAACGACCGTAGCAAAGCTCGGCCCATCTGTGAGCGCGCGCTCACAAATGATCGGCGTCCTGCGCCTGAGCGCCCCGGCTCGCTAGGTTTGCCGCCGTGGAACTCGAGGGGAAGCGGCTGCTGCTCAGCGGCGCCACCGGGGGACTCGGCCGAGCGATCGCCGAGGAGCTCGCCGGGCACGGCACCAGGCTGGTGCTGAGCTCTCGGAAGCCGTCCGAGCTCGAGGAACTGGCCCGCACGCTGCCGGGCGGGCTGGAGCGCCACGAGGTTCTCGTCTCCGACCTGGCCAAAGAGGGAGCGGCCCAGCAGGTCGTCCGCGAGGCCGGCGACCTCGATGGCCTGATAGCCAACGCGGCCCTCCCCGGTGTGGGGTCGATCGAGAAGGTCGGGGCGGAGGAGCTCACCAGGACACTTCGCGTCAACCTCGAAGCGCCGATGCTGATGGCGCAAGAACTGATCCCGGCGCTGACCCGGAAGGGCGAGGGTCACATCGTCTTCATCTCCTCCCTCAACGGGAAGGTCGGAACGCCGCGAACCGCGATCTACTGCGCGACCAAGTTCGGCATGCGCGGCTTCGCCCTGGCGCTGCGCGAGGACCTGCACCCGAGGGGGATCGGCGTCTCGACCGTGCTGCCCGGGTTCATCCGGGAGGCCGGCATGTTCCACGACTCCGGGGTCAAGTCACCGCCCGGACTGGGCACCACCTCGCCGGGGAAGGTCGCCAAGGCGGTGGTCACGGCAATCACCCGGGATCGCAACGAGGTCGAGCCCGCAACCCTGCGCCTCCGGCTGGTGAGCGCGATCGCGTACCGGCATCCCGAGCTGGCGGCCAGGGTCGGGCGTCGCGGGGGCGCCGCGAAGATCGCCGAGGACCTGGTCGCCGGTCACGCCGGCAAGCACTAGCGGCCAGCCGCCTCGACCTCGTCCTTACGGTGTTTCCCTCCACTGGGCCCGCCATGCCGGCGATTCAAGGCCCTCGGCTACGTAGATCGTCTCACGAGCGACCTTGTCCCCGCGGAGCTCGAGGATGCTGACCCCGTAATTGGGCGCACCGCCGTCGTAGCTGACCGAGAGCTCCGCGACCCAGAGATCGTCTCGGCCCCTGACCTCCCGAAACTCGAACGACGTGTTCGCCGGATAGTTGCTGCGCCACTCGCGCAGGTTCTCCACTCCGGCGAAGCGCTCCCCGGACTGCGGGAACTCCAGAACTGCGTCCTCGGTGTACATCGCATGAGCGCGATTCGGATCGCTGCCGGCGTACTCGAAGTGCTGCTCGAGCATCGCCTTGAGCGTGGCGGCATCCATGGCGCAATCTTGACGATCTTCGATCGGCGGCAGGCTCTCGCCGCGACCCCATGGGTATTCTTCCGGGGCGCGCCGAGGGACGCGCCTGATTGCTCAGAGAGAACAGGAGAGGTATGCGGAAGCTCGTGCTGGTGTCGGTCATCTTCGGCTCGCTGCTCGCCTCGTCGAGCGCCCAGGCAGCGATCCCGAGCGCCCTGGGGATCACCTGCACCCCGAACCCGACCGACGGTGTTCGCGAATGCGGCAACACGGCCCCGCGCAGCACGGCGGCCAGCTTCGACGGGACGCCGATCGACGTCAACGTGGCCTTCCCACCCGCACCCGCGAGCGGACCCGATGGCCCGTATCCCCTGGTCATCATCGGCCACGGATACGGCGGCTCGAAGATCCCGTTCGGCGCGCCGAACTCGACCTCCGACATGCGTCAGTTCACGAGCCGGGGATACGCCGTCTTCAGCATGACCGACCGCGGCTTCGACGAGTCCTGCGGAACCAACGCCGCCATCACCGCCGCGGCGGGCGCCTGCAACGCGGCCGGCTGGATACATCTGATGGACGACCGCTTCGAGGTCCGCGACGCTCAGTTCCTGATGGGCAAGTTGGCCGACCAAGGCCTGATCGACGGCCAGAAGATCGGGGCCACCGGCGGCTCCTACGGAGGGGGCCTGTCCATGGCGCTCGCCTCCCTGAAGGACCGGGTGATGATGCTGAACGGGCAGCTCGTCCCCTGGACGAGTCCCGCCAACGGGATCCCCATGCGCATTGCTGCCGCCACCCCGATCGTGCCGTGGACCGACCTCTCCTACTCCCTGGACCCCAACGGCGGAACGCTCGACTACGTCGCGGATTCGCCCTATTCGGGCAGGATCGGAATCGAGAAGGAGTCGCTCGTCGGTGGGCTCTACTTCACCGGGAACACCGCCGGGAAGTACTGCGGGGCCTCGCCCTACCCGCCGTGCACGGATTTCGACTCGGATGTGACGGCCTGGAATGCGCGGCTCAATGCGGGTGAGCCCTACGACGGCGATCCGGAGGTCAACGCGATCTTCGGCGAGATATCGGCGCACCATTCCTCCTACTACATCGATCACTCCGAGCAGCCGGCGCCGCTGCTGATCGCAAACGGCTTCACGGACGACCTCTTCCCGGCGGACGAGGCAATCCGCTTCTACAACAAGATCAGGTCGCTGTACCCGGGCGCCCCGATCTCCCTGTTCTTCGGTGACTTCGGCCACCCGCGCGCAGCGCCGGACAAGGCTGCGGAGAACGCGGCGCTCACCGATGACGTCAACGCCTGGTTCGATTTCTACGTCAAGGGCACGGGCTCAACGCCGTTCCAGGGCGTGACCGCCTACGCGATGACCTGCCCGACCACCGCCCCGTCCGGCGGGCCCTTCCAGGCGGGCAGCTGGGCCGGCCTGGAGAAGGGAGAGGTCCGGCTCGACTCGGCCCCGTCCCAGACGATTGCGCCCGACGGCGGCTCCAGCGCCGTCGACACGGCGTTCGACCCGGTCAGCTCCGGCCAGAATCCATGCCACACGGCGCCGGCCGCCGACCTTCCCGGCGTTGCGACCTACAGGTTGCCCGCGACCTCCGGCAGCGGCTTCACGCTGATGGGGTCGCCCAGGGTGGTCGCGAAGATCAGCTCGCCGACTGCTAACTCGGAGGTCGCCGCGAGGCTGCTCGACGTGGACCCGGCCGGGACCGAGACCCTGGTGGACCGCCAGCTCCTGAGGCCGGCCATCGGCACCGCCAGGCAGGTGTTCCAGCTCCACCCGACCGGCCATTTCTTCGCACCGGGCCACGTCGCCAAGCTGGAGCTCCTCCCGAGCGACTCGCACGGGAGCCTGCCCGTCGGTGGCTACGGGCGAGCCGCCAACGGACAGGGCCAGGTGACCGTCTCCGGCCTCTCGTTGCGGTTGCCCACTCTCGACGGCCCGGGGGCCGCCGCCGGCCAGGTCCAGACGATCTCGGCGCTGCCGCTTCCCTGCGGCATGGCGATCGCCCCGGAGTTCTCGTCCAGTTTCTATCTGCGCGCCTCGCTCGGCGAGGGCAAGCTGAAGTTCAAGGGCAGGAAGGGCAAGGTCCCGGTGGACTCGGCGCCGGGCCCGAACGCCTGCCTGGTCCAGGTGAGGCTGCTCGGCTCGGGCAAGGGCAAGAAGAAGAAGGGCCGCTCCGCCGGGAAGCACAAGAAGAAGAAGAAGAAGGTCCTCGGTCGCGGCAGCGCGACGATTCCCGGCGGCCAGAGCGCGACCGTCAGGCTGAAGCTCAGCAAGCATGGCCGCGCCGCCGTCAGGCGAGGCCGCGGGATCAGGGTCCAGGTGACCACGGTCGACGCCGCCGGCAACACCGTCCAGACCGCCAAGGTCCACTTCAAGAAGAAGAAGCACGGCAAGCACAAGAAGCACAAGTAGAGCCTCGCCTTCGCTTCGCTGCCGTTAGCCGCTGTGCCTCACTGGTCATACTGACCCTGTGAGCAGCGACACCTTCGGAGCCCGTGCTGAGCTCGAGGTCTCTGGCCGCCGGTTCGAGATCCACCGCCTCGACGCCCTTCAGCAGAAGTTCGACACGGCGAGGCTGCCCTACTCCCTCAAGGTCCTGCTCGAGAACGCGCTCCGCCTCGAGGACGGCACCTCCGTCACCGCCGAGGACGTCGAGGCGATCGCGACCTGGGACGCGAACGCCGAGCCCTCGGCCGAGATCCCCTTCCAGCCCGCCCGCGTGCTGATGCAGGACTTCACCGGCGTCCCCGCCGTCGTCGACCTTGCGGCGATGAGGGACGCGATGGAGGACCTGGGCGGCAGTCCCAGTGCGATCAACCCGCAGGTTGACGTCGACCTGATCATCGACCACTCGGTCCAGGTAGACGCCTTCGGCAACCAGAAGGCCTTCGGGATCAACGAGGAGCGCGACTACGAGCGAAACGGCGAGCGCTACGCCTTCCTGCGCTGGGGGCAGACGGCCTTCGACAACTTCAGGGTGGTGCCGCCCGCCACCGGCATCTGCCACCAGGTCAACCTCGAGTACCTGGGGCAGTGCGTCTACTCGCGCGACGTCGATGGGACGACGCAGGCGTATCCCGACACCCTCGTGGGCACCGACTCCCACACGACGATGATCAACGGCCTCGGCGTGCTTGGCTGGGGCGTGGGCGGGATCGAGGCGGAGGCGGCGATGCTCGGCCAGCCGATCTCGATGCTGCTCCCGCAGGTGATCGGCTTCAGACTGACCGGCGAGCTGCGTGAGGGCGCGACCGCGACCGACCTCGTCCTGACCGTCACGGAGATGCTCAGGGAGAAGGGCGTCGTCTCCAAGTTCGTCGAGTTCTTCGGCCCGGGCATCGCGGGCCTCGGCCTGGCCGACCGGGCGACGATCGGCAACATGTCGCCGGAGTTCGGCTCGACCTGCGCGATCTTCCCGATCGACGCCGAGACCCTTCGCTACCTCGAGTTCACGGGTCGCCCGACGGAGCAGATCGAGCTCGTCGACGCCTACACCCGCGAGCAGGGCCTCTTCCACGAGCCCGATGCCGAGGAGCCGACATACAGCGACACCCTCGAGCTCGATCTCGGCGACGTCGAGCCGAGCATCGCCGGGCCGAAGCGCCCGCAGGACCGCATCGCGCTGACCAACGCCAAGCCGGCGTTCCTGGAGGCGATGCAGGAGTGGGACCCCGAGGCTGGCGCGGAGCTCGGCAATGGCGTCGACGTCGCGAGCGACGAGTCCTTTCCCGCCTCCGATCCGCCCGCCGAGGACCACGACGGCGACGGCGGCAAGCCGCGGCGCGCAGGGCTGACGGCCGTCGCGGAGGAGCACAGGACCAGCGACGCCGTCCCGGTCCAGCTCGAGGACGGCCAGACGGTCCAGCTCGACCACGGCATGGTCGTGATCGCCGCGATCACGAGCTGCACCAACACCTCGAACCCGTCGGTGATGCTGGGCGCCGGCCTCCTCGCGAAGAAGGCTGTGGAGCGCGGACTGGCCCGCAAGCCTTGGGTCAAGACCTCCCTTGCCCCCGGCTCCACTGTCGTGACCGAGTACCTGGAGAAGTCGGGCCTCGACAAGTTCCTCGACAAGCTCCAGTTCAACCTGGTCGGGTACGGCTGCACCACCTGCATCGGGAACTCCGGGCCGCTGCCGGAGTCGATCTCCAAGGCGGTCAACGACAAGGACCTGGTCGTCTGCTCGGTCCTCTCTGGCAACCGAAACTTCGAGGGCCGGATCAACCCGGACACGAGGGCCAACTACCTGGCCTCGCCCCCGCTGGTCGTCGCCTACGCGCTCGCCGGCCGGATGGACATCGACCTGACCAGCGAGCCGCTCGGCCGGGACTCGGACGGCGAGCCCGTCTATCTCTCGGAGGTCTGGCCGAGCACCGAGGAGATCAAGGAGGTCGTCGGCGAGGCCGTCCGGGCCGACATGTTCACCAAGTCCTACGCGGACGTGTTCACCGGCGACAAGCGCTGGAAGGGCATCCAGATCCCCGAGGGCGACCGCTACACCTGGCCTGACTCCACCTACGTCCGCAAGCCGAGCTTCTTCGAGGGAATGCCGGCCGAGCCCAAGCCGGTGGAGCCGATCCAGGGCGCCAGGGTGCTGGCGGTGCTCGGCGACTCCGTCACGACGGACCACATCTCACCGGCCGGCGCGATCAAGAAGGACAGCCCCGCGGGCAAGTGGCTGATCGATCAGGGAGTCGACGTCCGCGACTTCAACTCCTACGGCTCGCGGCGGGGCAACCACGAGGTGATGATCCGCGGGACCTTCGCGAACGTCCGCCTCCGCAACGCGCTGGTCGAGAGGGAGGGCGGCTTCACCCGTCACTTCCCGGATGGGGAGGAGACCACGATCTACGAGGCCGCGATGAGCTACGCCGACGAGGGCGTCCCCCTCGTGGTGCTGGCCGGCAAGGAGTACGGCTCCGGCTCGTCGCGCGACTGGGCCGCGAAGGGCACCAACCTGCTCGGCGTCCGCGCGGTGATCGCCGAGAGCTTCGAGCGCATCCACCGCTCCAACCTGATCGGGATGGGCGTGATCCCCCTGCAGTTCCCCGAAGGCGATTCGATCGACTCCCTGGGCCTGACCGGTGAGGAGACCTTCGACGTCGGGGACCTCCAGAACGGCGAAGCCAAGAAGGTCGAGGTCACCGCCCACCGCGACGGCTCGGACGACGTCACTTTCGAGGCCACCGTGCGGATCGACACTCCGAACGAGGTCAGCTACTTCCAGAACGGCGGCATCCTGCACCGCGTGCTGCGCGACCTCCGCGCCCGCGCCTAGGCGTCCCTCGAGGCGTGCCGCCCGAGGCGGTGGCCTCCATTTCCCCTATTTGAAGCCGGGCACGTAAAGAAGCGGCGTGGCGGGGCCGCGGGAGGCAGGGGGTCCACACGGCCCGCGCCACGCCTGCGCGTCGGTAGCCAGGGAGGGATTTCCGACGCGATCGCTCCCGGAGGCGGGACTGGCCCGGGAACGAGTCTTGTCAAGTTAGTACGTCCTCCCGCCTCACCTGATTATTCCCCGTTTGGTCGTGCGGTGTCAACACCCGAGGCTCGATTCCCCAACCGCGGCGCTCGATCAGCTCGATTCCGATCACCGCGCCGAGCGGCCCGAACGGTGTGAGCGTGGCAGCAAGCAGCGGCCAGGGTGCCTCCCTGCGCACGATCGCCCAGAGGATCAGCGCGCACAGCCCCAGATAGCCGATTCCGTGCAGCAATCCGAAGAGCGCCGTCTCCGACGCGTATCCCGGCACGATCCAGAAGACCAGGAGTGTCGTGAACAGGCCCAGCTCGAACCAGGAGGCGATCTTCACCCACCTGAATAGGCGGCCGGGCACGGGTCTGGGCAAGGGATTTGCCTGGTCCGCCATGCCGTTGAAGCTAACGGCTGGCCGGCCTCGACACCTGGTCGGAGTGTCACGGGGCGATCTTCATACCGGCGGTCCATAGTTTTCTTGACCCGGGAGAGGCAAGATGCCCGCCATGGAGCGATTCCACGGAGATCAGAGTTCCAACGTGAGCATGAGGAGGCTCGTGCGGCTGCAGCGCTCGTATCGGTGCCCGAGCTGCGCCGCGGAACACCACTCCTGGGCACGACTCAGCTCATGCCCCGACTGCGGCCGCTCCCTCTCGGTGGCCGTGATCAGGCGTGCTGCGCTCACGGGGTCGGCCTGACCGCCAGCGTGGGCCGTTCGGGCGGGGGCGATGGCCCGCTCGGACGGCTCACCGGCCGGACCCTAGGCTGGGTCCGACCGCCCCATCAGGGCCGTGAGGACGATCCGCTCCTGCTCCTTGGTGTGCGCCACCGCGTAGCCCTCACCCGGGCTGGCCCGCGGCGGGCGGCCGATGTAGCCCAGCTCCACGCCCTCGGGTAGCAGCTCCGGCATGCGGCGCTGCATCACCGACCAGGCTCCCATGTTCCGTGGCTCCTCCTGGACCCAGACGATCTCCGTCAGGTTCGGATAGCCCGCGATCAGCTCGGTGAGCTGCTCCTTGGCGAACGGATAGAGGAGCTCGGCGCGGGCGATCGCGACCTTCTCGACCTCCTCGCGCTTGGGAGCGGCGTCGATGTCGTAGTAGATCTTGCCGCTGCAGAGGGCAAGCCGCTCGACCTTCTCCTTGCGGTCCTGAGCGCGCGGGTCGTCGAGCACGAACTCGAACGAGCCTGATGTCAGGTCCTCCAGCGTGGACGTCGCGCGCGGCAGGCGCAGGAGCCCCTTGGGCGTGAAGACAACCATCGGCCTGGCCTTCTGGATGTGGGCCTGGCGCCGCAGCAGGTGGAAGTACTGCGCCGCCGTCGACGGGTTGGCGAGCCGGATGTTGCCCTCGGCGGCGAGCTGGATGAAGCGCTCGATCCGCGCGCTCGAGTGCTCGGGGCCGGCGCCCTCGTAGCCGTGGGGGAGGAGCAGCGTCAGGCGCGAGGTCTGGCCCCACTTCGCCTCGGCCGAGGCGATGAAGCTGTCGATGATCACCTGCGCCGCGTTGCCGAAGTCGCCGAACTGGGCCTCCCAGAGGATGAGGCTGTCCGGGGAGGCCGCCGAATAGCCGTACTCGAAGCCGAGGCAGGCGCTCTCCGAGAGCGGGCTGTTGTGAAGCTCGAGGGGTGCGTTGGCCTCGGGCAGATTCTGGATGGGGGCATAGCGAAGCCCGGTCTTCTCGTCGTGGAGGACGAGGTGGCGGTTGGAGAACGTGCCTCGCTCGGTGTCCTGTCCCGTGAAGCGCACGTGGACCTCCTCGGTCAGCATCGACGCCAGAGCGAGCGCCTCGGCGTGGCCGAACTCGATCCCGCCCTCGTCCATCGCCTCGAGTCGCTTGGAAAGGGGCTTGCGGAGCTTGCGGTGGATGGTGAAGCTGTCCGGCACCCTGAGGAGCTCCTCGTTCAGCGTGCGGAGCTTGTCCTCCGGGACGGCCGTCTCGACGCTCGGGCTGCGGGTGCGGTCGAGCTCGCCGGTGCCGGTGGCGGTCGGGTCCGCGTAGTCGCCGGACTCGATCTTCTGGCGGAGCTCGTCATGGGCAGCCTTGAGGGATCGCTGGCGCTCGTTGTTGCGCTCCTCGACCTCGTCGGGAGTGACGATTCCCTCCTTGACCAGCTCCTGGGCGTAGATCTGGCTGACCGGCGGGTGCTCCTTGATCTTGGCCGCCATCACCGGCTGGGTGTAGGCGGGCTCGTCGGTTTCGTTGTGGCCGAAGCGGCGGTAGCCGATCAGGTCGATGACGACGTCGCGTCCCCACCGCTCGCGGTAGGCCATCGCCAGCCGGACGGAGCCGAGGCAAGCCTCCGGGTCGTCGGCGTTCACGTGGATGATCGGGACGTTGAAGCCCTTCGCCATGTCGGCCGCGTAGGGGGTGGAGCGACCCTCCTCCGGGTCCGTCGTGAACCCGATCTGGTTGTTCTGGATGATGTGGATCGTGCCTCCGGTCGCGTAGCCCTTCAGCGACTGGAGGTTGAGCGTCTCGGCGACCACTCCCTGCGCCGGGAACGCGGCGTCGCCGTGAAGGAGCACTGGCACGGCGGCCATCGGGTCGTGCTCGAGGCGGCCGTTCTGCCGGTTCGTCTGCGAGGCGCGCGCGGCGCCCGTGACGACGGGGTCCACGTACTCCAGGTGGCTCGGGTTCGGGTAGAGCCGAACGCCGATCTCGGAGTCGTCCCGCGTCTTGTAGACACCGCCGTGGCCGTAGTGGTACTTGACGTCGCCGGTGCCGCCGGTGGGGATCGCCGCCAGCGACTTGACCGCCTCGATCGCCTTGGCGCCCTCGAACTCGGCCAGGATCGCCTCCACGGGCCGGGCGATGTTGTGCGCCAGGACGCTGAGCCGCCCGCGGTGGGCCATGCCGATCACCACGTCGTGCGCGCCCTCCGTGTGCGCCATCTCGAACACCTCGTCGAGCATCGGCACGACTGTGTCGAGGCCCTCGACCGAGAACATCTTCTGGCCGAGATAGGCCTTCTCGAGGTAGCGCTCGAAGCCGAAGACCTGAATCAGGCGGTCGAGCAGCATCCCCTTCTCCTCAGGGTCCAGGGGCTTGCGGTGCCAGCCGGTCTCGATCATGTCCCGCAGCCACATCCGCTGCTGGTGCGAGGAGAGGTGCTCGAACTGGTAGGCGATCGTGCCGCAATAGGCCTCGCGCATCCGCGGCAGAACCTCGAGCAGGGTCTCGCCCTCCACGCCGATGCGGAGGATCTCCGCCGGGATCTGGGCCATCAGCTCGGGAGTGAGGTTGAGGTTCTCGGGCTGGATCGCCGGGTCGCCCTTGGGCTCGGAGCCCAGGGGGTCGAGCCTGGCGGCGAGGTGGCCGTGGGTCCGGTAGCCCTTGAGCAGCGAGGTCGCGGCCTGGACGGCCTGGAGCAGCTCCATGTTGGGCTTGGCGGCGATGGACGGCGCCGGTTCGCCGGGCGCACCCGAAGCCGGCAGCGGCGGCGCGGAGGCGGAGGCGGCATGAGCGCTGGTGACGCCCGAGGGGTCGAGCCCGAGATCCACGGCCACTGACTCGTAGAACTCGTCCTCGCCCTGCAGCAGCTCCTCGATCCGGCGCAGGAACGATCCGGATTCCGCGCCCTGGATGACGCGGTGGTCGTAGGTCGAGGTCATGGTCATGACCTTCGAGACCCCGAGCGCCCTGATCTTCTCGGGCGGAGCGTGCCTCCACTCGACCGGATAGGCGAGCGATCCGCAGGCGACGATCGTGCCCTGTCCAGACATCAGGCGCGGGACAGAGGCGACGGTCCCGAGGCCGCCCGGGTTGGTGAGGCTGATGTTGGTGCCCTGGAAGTCGTCGGCGGTGAGGCTGTTCTCCCGCGTCTTGGTGATCAGCTCCTCGTAGTAGGAGTGGAAGCCCTTGAAGTCGAGTCCGTCGGCTCCCTTGATGCAGGGAACCAGCAGGGAGCGCTGACCCTTGCGCTCGACGTCGACGGCGATGCCGAGGTTGACGCCGCCCGGCTCGATCACTGTGGGCTTGCCGTCCCGCTCCTCGAAGGAGCGCCCCATCACCGGCCACTCCTGGGCGGCCTTGACGATCGCCCACGCGATCAGGTGCGTGAAGCTGACCTTCATGCCGCGTTCCTTGAGCACCTCGTTGAGCGCCTTGCGCTTGGCGTCGAGCGTGTCGACCGCGAGCTCGCGGAAGGAGGTGGCCGTTGGCACCGACCGGCTCTCGTTCATCGCCTTGGCGAGCATCGCCGCGGGTCCGCGCAGCGGCTTTGCCTCGCCGGCCGCCGCGGTTGCGGGTGCGGCGCCATCGCTCTCGCCGGAGAGGACGTCCGACTTGGTGATCTTGCCGCCGGGCCCGCTGCCCTTGACGCCCGCGAGGTCGACGCCGTTTGCCTGGGCCGCCCGGCGTGCGACCGGAGTGGCGCGTGCTCCGTCGTCGGCTTCGGCCGTCGTGGAGGCCGGAGCGGGCTCCTCGACTTCCTTCGCGGGAGCCGCCGCGGCGGCGCCGTCCCCGCTCGGCGCGTCACCCTTGGTCATCTCGGCCATTGGCTTGCCGACCTCAATCGTTTCGTCGGGGCCGACCAGGATCTTGGTGATCGTTCCCGATGCGGGCGCGGGGACTTCCGCGTCGACCTTGTCGGTGGAGACCTCGACGACGGTGTCGCCCTCCGCGACCGAGTCGCCCTCGGCGACGTGCCACTCGAGCACCGTCCCCTCCGTGACCGACTCGCCCATCTCGGGCATCACGATCTCGAGGCCGCCGCCCTCCAGCGACTTGCCGGCGGACACGGAGGCATCGTCCGTCGTCGCCTTTTCCTGGGTTTCGGCGGGTGGCTCCTCCGCGGTCGCCGCACCCGCCCCATTCGATCCGTCGGTCGCGGACTGGGTCTCCGGCTCATCCCCCTCGCCCGCCCGCTCAGCAGGGGGCGCGCCGCCGTTCGGATCGATCTCAGCCAGGGGCTTGCCGACATCGATGGTCTCGTCGACGTCGACCAGAAGCTTCGTGACGGTTCCGGAGGCAGGGGCGGGAACCTCGGCGTCGACCTTGTCGGTCGAGACCTCGACCATCGTCTGGCCCTCCTCGACCGGATCCCCCTCCGAGACATGCCACTCGAGCACGGTGCCTTCGGTCACCGACTCGCCCATCTCGGGCATCAAGAGCTGGACCTTCTGCCTAGTTGCCATTCCCCTTACTAACTGTATGACGTTCCCTAAAGCTGCTTTGCACTAGGCGATCCGCGCGATCAGGTCCACCGCCGGCCAACCTTGGTCGCGGATGAACTCGCGGGTTGGGGCCGCCGTCTCGCAGAAGGCGCAGGCGATCACGTCCGAGAAGCCGACCGGGCCTGAGATCGCGATCGGCACCCCGCACTCCGGACAGGCGAGGGATCTCACTCCCAGCCAGGCCGCCCGCTCGGCGGGTCGCAGCTCGACCCGACCCGCGGCCGCGCCGAGGCGCTCGTCGCGCTCCGGACCAGGTGTTGACGCTGGGTCGTAGAAAAGCCCCACGGCTTGATTATTGCGCTGCCGCGTGCGGGCTAAGCGGCCGCGTACGTCCTCGGTGTAAGTTCCCTGCAGTTGTGAAGGAGGAGGGGTGAGATGAGCTATTTCGTCACCGGCGCGACCGGCTTCATTGGCCGCAACCTGGTCGAGCAGCTGCTCGAGCGCGAGGGGACGATCTACGTGCTGGTTCGTGAGGGGTCACGCGGTCGCCTGGAGGAGCTCCGTAGCCGCTGGGGCGCCGACGAGGACCGGATCGTGCCGGTGATCGGCGATCTCTCCCAGGAGCACCTGGGCTGCGGCGATCAGATCTCCGAGCTGGAGGGGAAGGTCGACCACTTCTTCCACCTGGCGGCGATCTACGACATGACCGCCGATGCGGAGAGCCAGCGCATCGCCAACGTCGAGGGCACGCGGGAGGCGGTCAAGCTCGCCAAGGAGCTCGACGCGAAGCACTTCCACATGGTCAGCTCGATCGCGGCGGCCGGTCTCTACAAGGGCACCTTCACCGAGGACATGTTCGACGAGGCCGAGAAGGTCGACAACCACCCGTACTTCCAGACCAAGCACGAGTCCGAGGCGGTGGTGCGCGAGGAATGCGAGGTGCCTTGGCGGGTCTACAGGCCGGGGATCGTCGTCGGCCACTCCGAGACCGGCGAGATGGACAAGATCGACGGGCCCTACTACTTCTTCAAGTTGCTGCAGCGAGCCCGCAACGCGGTGCCGCAGTGGTTCCCGGGGGTGGGGATCGAGGGACGCAAGATCAACATCGTGCCGGTCGACTTCGTTGCGAAGGCGATGGACCACATCGCCCACATCGAGGGGCTCGACGGACAGGCCTTCCACCTCACCGACCCGAATCCGCTGAGCGCCGGACAGGTGATCAACGCCTTCGCCAAGGCGGCCCACGCGCCCGAGGCGGTGATGCGGATCGACTCGCGGATGTTCGACTTCATTCCCAAGCAGGTCCGCGGAGGGCTCACCATGCTGCCGCCGGTGAAGCGCATCACCGACCAGGTGCTTGCGGACCTTGGCATCCCGCGCTCGGTCCTCGTCTACATCAACTACCCGACCGACTTCGACTCGACCAAGACGCAGGAGGCGCTGGAGGGCTCGGGGATCTCGGTCCCGCCGCTCCCGAGCTATGCGGACAAGCTCTGGGACTACTGGGAGCGCAACCTCGACCCGGACCTCTTCAAGGACCGCTCCCTGTCCGGCGCAATCGGCGGCAAGGTCGTCCTCATCACCGGGGCCTCATCGGGCATCGGCAAGGCGGCGGCAATCAGGTGCGGGGAGGCCGGCGCCGAGGTCCTCCTGGTCGCCCGCACGCCGGAGAAGCTCGAGGAGACCAGGGCCGAGATAGAGGAAGGAGGCGGCAGCGCCTACATCCATCAGTGCGACCTATCGGACCTCGACGACGTCGAGCGTATGGCTAAGGAGGTGCTCGAGAAGCACGAGCGGGTCGACATCCTCGTCAACAACGCCGGCCGCTCGATCCGGCGCTCGATCGAGAACTCCTATGACCGCTTCCACGACTTCGAGCGGACCATGCAGCTCAACTACTTCGGCGCGCTTCGGCTGATCCTCAGCATCCTGCCCAGCATGCGCAAGCGAAGCAAGGGTCGCAAGGGCGGGCACATCATCAACGTCAGCTCGATCGGCGTGCAGACCAACACGCCCCGGTTCTCGGCCTACGTCGCCTCCAAGGCTGCGCTCGACGCCTGGTCGCGCTGCGTCGCATCGGAGGTGGTCGATGATGGGGTCAGCATCACCACCATCCACATGCCGCTCGTGCGGACGCCGATGATCGCCCCGACCAAGATGTATGACGCCTTCCCTACGATCACGCCCGATCAGGCCGCCGAGATGATCACCACCGCGATGATCACGAAGCCGAAGAAGGTGGCTACCCGCCTCGGCAACTTCGGCGAGCTGCTCTACAACGTCGCCCCGAAGGCCTCGGACGCGATCCTCAACACGGCGTACAAGCTCTTCCCGGAGTCGAGCGCCGCCAAGGGCAAGGGGAAGGATGACGGGAAGCCGGCCGAGAAGGAGCAGGAGCTCTCAACCGAGGGCGTCGCCTTCGCGTACCTGATGAGAGGGGTGCATTGGTAGGCGCTCCCGCGTTCGTGGCCTGCTAGCGCTGCACCTGAGTCTCGGGCGCTTCGGGAGTCGGCGGAGTGGGGTTGAGGCATTGAGCGAGCGCCTCGCGCTGCTGGTCGGAGGGCAGGTGCGCCACCTGCTTCTCGCAGCTCCTCTGCTTGCGGCGCTCGGCCTTCGTCTGCTTCGTCGGCTTGCCGCTCCCTTCGGGCCTCGATCCCTGATCCTGCGAGCTCGCCCCGCCGGAGCTCCCGCTCGGCGCCGCGGCGGTCGTCTCAGGCTGGGTGGCCGAAGTGGCGGGGGCGCCCTTCTGTGGCTGGGTCGACGTGGTGAGGGGCGGCGCCGTCACCGTGGGCAGCTGGCTCACGGTCTGGCTGGGAGAGTCACCTCCGCCTCCGCAACTCGCGAGCGCGACGGCGACTAGCCCGCCGAGCGCCCCGCCCTTGATCGATCCGGCCAAATTCATGAGGAGTCCTTGACCTGCGTCTTCAGGTATAGCTGGTCGTGGCGGAAGCAGAAGATCCAGTTGTAGTCGGGGGCTTCCTTGGACGGATAGGTGAAGCATGTCCCGCCCTTGGAGACCTGCTGTGTGGAGCTGGGCTGGGCACCCCCCAGGCGCTGGTTGAGCTCCTCACGGGAGCTGCCGGCTGCTACGGAGTTTCCCTGCTCGTTGGTGATCGAATCGACCCCGGAGCCGTCCCCGCTGGTCAGCGCACGGATGCCCAACCCCGCCCCGAAGGCGAGCATGACGATCACGACTCCCAGCGCTCCGATCCAGTACCGGCGCCTATAGCGCCGGCCGCAGTTGGGACAGGTGGCGGCGTCGGTGCGCGTCGCGGCGGCGCAGCGAGGACAGATCCTGAGCGGTGGTGATGTCTGCGGTTGGCTCTCCATCGGCAAAGAAACGGCGCCCCTCCGGCCAGTGGCCGGAGGGGCGCCGTCAAGGCTCGCGTCACTCGCCGAACGGCTAGGGAGCGATCACGTTGAACAGGTATGTGGCTGGAGGGGGATTTACGGCTGTGGCTCCCTGGATGTGGCAGTAATCGAAATACACGCCACCGCCGTTGAGCACACCCGCCAGGGTTGTGAAGGCGATCGGCTTTCCGGACGGCGGGGTCATGATCACCGTGCTGCCCGAGGGCACGCCGTTAAGGCCCGCCGGCGACAGGCTGCCGCAAGCGAATTGCGCCGTGTTGGGGATATCGATGCTGACCGCAATGGCCTGCTTGAACGACTTCTGGCTGACGCCGCCGCCGCCGACCGAATTCGCCGAATTCGCCGAATTCGCCGAGGCCACCGCCAATGTCGGCGCCAGCTTCGTGATCTCGCTGTCGGCGATGTTCCTGACCTTCTTCTTATCCTTCTTGCTCAGCTTGCTCGTGCTGGCTATCGGACCGGCGACAGCTGCCCCGGTGATGCCCGCCACGAGCGCCAGGATCGAGATGATGATCGCCGGCGAGCGGAGCGAACGCAGAACTGAACTCATAGTCTTCTCCCCGTCATTAGTCCCAGCCCGGGGAGGTCCTCCCTGGGCCTGTGTGTGGTTCTTGCCCACGTGACCCTTTCACGGGCTGCGAGGGCTTGTCAAGGGGTTGAGCCAGTAGGGTCGGCGCGTGCCTACGGCGACGCGGCGGCTCAAGCATTGGGGCTGGGGGTACGAGGACCAGCAACCTCACCGCGACCAGCTCGAGGGGATCGCGCGTGCGATCACGGAACGACTCGGATTCGAGGTCGACGAGGTCGAGGAGCCGGTTCCACTCGAATCGATCGAGCTGCCGGAGCCGCGCCTGAAGCCCCCGAAGGAGCTCGCCGAGATGTTCTCGGCCGAGCGCTACGACCGGGTCACGCACACGCTCGGCAAGGCCTATCGCGACGTGGTCCGCGGTTTCCGCGGCGAGTTCGCGAACCCACCCGACCTGG
Organism: uncultured Solirubrobacterales bacterium; assembly: GCA_963817275.1. Lineage (GTDB taxonomy): Bacteria > Actinomycetota > Thermoleophilia > Solirubrobacterales > 70-9 > DASUPK01. The sequence goes on from CAWFOA010000014.1 coordinate 202,362, forward strand.
TCGCTTACCCCGAGTCCCCCGAGGACGTCGATGCGGCGCTCAACTGGTGCTCGGACGAGGGCGCGGCGGCGATTCCTTACGGCGGCGGCACCAGCGTGGTCGGCGGGATCGAGCCGCGGATGAGAGAGGAGTACCCGGCCGTCGTCACGATCGACCTGAAGAGGATGGACCGGGTGCTAGACGTCGATCCGATCTCCAAGGCGGCGCGGATCCAGGCCGGGGCAACCGGGCCCGGGCTGGAGGAGCAGCTCCGCGAGCACGGCCTCACCCTGCGCCACTTCCCGCAGTCATTCGAGTACTCGACCCTGGGCGGCTGGATCGCCACCCGCGCCGGCGGGCACTTCGCGACTCTGTACACCCACATCGATGACCTGGTCGAGTCCGTCCGGGCCGTGACGCTCGACGGCGACTGGCAGAGCCGCCGGCTGCCGGGCTCGGGCGCCGGTCCGAGCCCCGACCGGATGCTGGTCGGCTCCGAGGGGATCCTCGGGGTGATCGTCGACGCCTGGGTCCGGGTCCGCGAGCGCCCGACCGAGAAGGTGTCCTGTGGGGTCGCCTATGACGATTTCATGGCCGGCGCCGAGGCCGTGCGGGAGATCTCCCAATCGGGCCTCAACCCTTCGAATTGCCGCCTGCTCGACGCGGTGGAGTCCGATACCACCTCAGCAGGGCCGCCCGGCAAGGCCCTGCTGGTCCTCGGCTTCGAGTCTGCCCACCATCCCGTCGATGAGCCGATGTCCCTGGCCCTCGACATCTGCCGCAACCACGGCGGCGATCCGGGCGAGATGAAGCGGAGCGGAGCCGAGCCGCCTGGGCCCGCTGCCAGGCGGGAATCGCCCGCGCCGTCTGAGCCGGGGGATGACCCGGTCAACGCCTGGCGCCACGCCTTTCTGCATGCGCCCTACCTGCGGGACTCGCTGGTCGCCTGCGGAATCCTCTCGGACACCTTCGAGACGGCGATCACCTGGGATCGCTTCCCGGACTTCCACGCCGACCTGATGGAGACGGCTGGGCGCGCGGTGGCCGAGGCGAGCGGCGGTGTGGCCGAAGGCCGCGGGTCTCCCCGGATCAGCTGCCGCTTCACGCACGTCTACCCCGATGGGCCGGCGCCGTACTACACGGTGCTGGCACCGGCGAGGCGAGGGGACGAGGTGGCGCAGTGGGACGCGATCAAGGCGGCGGTCTCGGAGACGGTCGTCGACGCCGGCGGCACGATCACCCACCATCACGCGGTCGGCCGCGACCACCGGCCCTGGTACGACCGGCAGCGCCCGGACCCCTTTGCGGATGCGCTGCGCGCTGCCAAACGCGAGCTCGACCCGAAAGCCGTGCTGAACCCCGGCGTGCTGATCGACCCCTAGCGGCCGCCAGCCCGCTCTCCGCAGGAGCGAAGGGCGAAGCCCGAAGCGACTTGTGATGGGCGGGCGCTTGCGGCCGCGACCTGATGTGGGTCACTACCCTTCCCGGTTCATGGAAGGGCCCCTGACGCAGGAGCGGGCCGAGCCGGCGGTGGCCGAGCAGGCCACCGACGCCGAGTCCTCGAAGCCCCGCCGCGGGCCCGTCCGCGCGGTGATCAAGGCCCTGCGCCCGCAGGAGTGGGTCAAGAACCTTCTCGTCTTCGCGGGCCTCCTGTTCTCGGCCAAGTTCAAGGAGTTCGACGCGGTCGTTGACGCCACCGTCACCTTCGCGGCCTTCTGCATGGTCGCCTCGGCCGGCTATCTGGTCAACGACGCTCACGATGTTGCCGAGGACCGCCAGCATCCGACGAAGCGCTTTCGCCCGATCGCGGCGGGCGAGCTCAGCATTCCGACCGCCATCACGTTGGCAGTAGTGCTGGCGGTCGTGGCCCTCGCCGGGTCCGCGGTGTTCGAGGGGCTCGAGGTTGGTGGCCTGGTGCTCGCCTATGGAGTCGGCACGACCCTCTACTCCTACGTGCTCAAGCACGAGGTGATCCTGGACGTTATGACGATCGCGGGTCTCTTCGTCTTGCGCGTTCTCGCGGGTGCCGTCGCCGTCAGCGCGGACGCGTCGGCCTTCCTGCTCCTCTGCACCGGGATGGTCGCCCTCTTCCTCGGCTTCACCAAGCGCCGCCAGGAGGCGACCTCCGAGCTTCACTCGGGCACACAGTCGAGGCCGGTGCTCGAGCACTACTCGATCCCCTTCCTCGACCAGATGGTCGCAATGGTCACTGCCTCGACGGTGATGAGCTATGCGATCTACGCCGTCAACTCGCCGCTGATCGGCTCGAAGATGCTCGCCACGCTCCCGCCCGTGCTCTACGGGATCTTCCGCTACCTCTACCTGATCTACGACCGCAAGGACACCCGCTCAACCGACGCGATCCTGCTCGAGGACTACGGCATGATCGGCGCGGCGGTCACCTGGGTCGCAAGCGTGGGCATCCTGCTCGCTATTTACCACTAGAGCCGCGTTGTTCAATTCCCCAGGCGCAAGGGGACGCCCGGTTCAAGTGATCGGCGGTTCGCGCCGAAGCAAGGAGCATGTTCCGCCACATCCGGGTCCTGACGCTCTCCGCTGCACTCATGGCGTTCGCCGCGTTGTCGCTGCCGGCGACCTCGGGCGCCGCCAAGCCGGCGGTCGTGACGCTGTCCATGGCCCAGGTCGGGTCACCGGGCAATCCCTCGGTGGGCATCACTCCATTCTTCGACGGGATCTACCAATCCTGCGCCAGCGATCCGAACGCGTCGCCACCCTGTCTGACGGTGGGCGGCGTCTCCTACCCCTACGGGATCGGTCAGCTCGAGGTGACCGCCAAGCAGTACGTGGCCTTCCTCAACACCGTTGACCCAATGGGCCGCAACCGGCGTCACCTCTTCAGCTCCGATGAGAGCGGCAGCGCATGGCCCAAGTACGGGCAGATCAACCTGAGGGCTCGCGCGCCCGATGGCCGCCATTACTCGCTCGCCTATCCCCAGTGGGCCGACAAGCCTTACGGCTTCGCCAACTTCCTGCGCTCGGCTCGGTTCGCGAACTCCCTCTTCAACGGGCGTCTGATCTCGAAGCGGACCCTGACCTCCGGTGCCTTCAGGTATGTGATCTACAAGGTGCGCCTCTCGCGGAACACAGAGCGCGGCATGTACGACATGCGCAATCCCAAGACGACCCGCACGAGCCGCTCGGGCTTCGTGGTCCCGAGCCAGAACGAGTGGATCAAGGCGGCCTACTTCGACCCCTCCGGCGGCGGCACCTTCTCCTACTGGAAGTACCCGACCAACCCCGGCACCGTCGGCGCCGGGGAGACGGATGCCCCAGCGCAGGCAACACTCAACCCGTCGAACGGCGACGTCACCAACGCCGCCACCCAGCCCCTGTCGATCTTCCACGGCTCCGACCCGGCGCCCAGCTGGTGCCCGCCGCAGGTGTCCGCCAACACCTGCTCGAGCGTCAACCCGCTCCATCTGAGCGCATCGGCCTACTCCAAGGCCTACGCCGGCAGCCTCGGCACGGTCGGGCAGGCCAAGACTCTCTCGCCGTGGGGCACGCTCGACCAGGGTGGCAACGCGGTCGAGTGGACCGACACGATCACGCCGCCTCCGGCGGGGAAGAAGTCAAAGGGGCGAGTCTGGCGGCGGCTGCACGGCGGCATCTCGAACGCGCCCGCCTACCAGCTCTGGATCTCGGCGGTTGGGCTCCAGCCGCAGGACAACAAGTTCTACGAGCTGACCTATCCCTGGCTCGGCTTCCGCATCGGTGTAATCGGGAACCTGAAGGTCAAGAAGAAGGGCTGAGCCCCTTCGAGGCCCTGACTGGCCAGTCGGCCAGTTCGGTAGTGTCCCGCGCGTGGACCTGACCCTGACCGACTCGGAAGCGGCCTTCCGCGACGAGGTACGGGGCTGGCTCGAGGAGAACCATCCCGGTCCCTCCCCCGAGGGCGACGACCAGGCCGAGTTCGAGTTCCGCCGCGCCTGGCAGAAGAGGATGCACGACGCCGGCTGGGCGGGTCTGTCCTGGCCCGAGGAGTACGGCGGCAAGGGCGCCACGCTGATCGAGCAGTCGATCTTCAACGAGGAGCTGGCCCGGCAGCGGGTGCCGTTGCCGGCGAACGTGCTGGGGCTCGTGATGGGCGGACCGGTGGTGATCGCCCACGGCAACGAGGACCAGAAGGAGCGCTACCTCGAGCCAATCCTCTCGGGCGAGGAGATCTGGTGCCAGGGCTTCTCCGAGCCGGAGTCGGGATCGGACCTCGCCTCGCTGAAGACGCGCGCGGTGAAGGCGAACGGCAACTGGAAGGTGACCGGGCAGAAGGTCTGGACCACCTACGCGCACGAGGCGAAGTACTGCATGCTCCTCGCCCGCACCGATCAGGACGCCCCGAAGCACAAGGGCATCACCTACTTCATCCTCGACATGGACCAGCCCGGGGTCGACGTCCGGCCGCTTCGCCAGATCACCGGCGAGGCAGAGTTCAACGAGATCTTCCTCGAGGAGGCCGAGGTTCCCGACGAGAACATCATCGGGACGGTCGGTGGCGGCTGGGGAGTCGCGATCACCACGCTGATGTTCGAGCGCGCCGGATTGGGCGCCGCCGCGGTGATGGGCCTGAAGCGCTCGATGGAGGACCTACTGGCGGTGATCCGCGAGCGCGGGCTCGACGAGGACCCGGTGATCCGGCAGCGGATCGCCGAGCTGCAGATCGGGATCGAGGCGATGCGCCTCGGCGCTCTGCGTGCCCTCACCCAGACCATGAAGACCGGAATCCCGGGCCCCGAGGGCTCGCTCAGCAAGTGGCAGTGGGCCGACTACAACCAGGCCCTGACCGAGCTGGGCAACGAGGTCCTCGGCCCTGAGGGAATGCGCCTCGGGACCGACTGGAGCTACCGATTCCTGCGCTCCCGGGCGAACTCGATCGAGGGCGGCACGACCGAGGTCCTCAAGAACATCATCGCCGAGCGCGTGCTCGGCCTCCCAAGACTGAGGTAGTCATGAACTTCGATCTGGACGACGAGCAGCAGGAGATCAAGCGAACCGCGAACGAGTTCCTCGCCTCCCGTTTTGCGCCCGCGAAGGTCAGGGAGCTGGCGGAGGCGCGCTCGTACGACGACGCGCTCTGGAAGCAGATCTCCGAGCTCGGCTGGCCCGGCATCGCCATCTCTGAGGACGACGGCGGCCAGGGCCTGGGCATGGTCGAGCTCGCTGTCCTCCTCGAGGAGTCCGGCTACGCCTGCGCGCCCAGCCCCCTCCTCGGCACCTCCGGCGCCGCGCTGGTGATCTCGGCCGCCGGCTCCGACGAGCAGCGCGCCGAGTGGCTGCCCAAGCTCGCCTCCGGCGAGGCGACCGGGGCCTTTGGCGGGTTCGACCATGGAGCGAACGGCGATGCGGAGAGCACCTTGTTCTGCGACCTGCCCACCGCGGACGTCGCGGTGATCTTCCATGCGGGCGGTGCCTTCCTCGCGCCCGCCGCCGATGTGAGCTTCGAGACCTTCGAGGCGATCGATGCGACCCGCGCCTACGGGCTGATCTCCGAGCCAGCCGGCGATCCGCTGCCGGGCGACGTCGACGGGGGACGCAACCGGCTCGCGGTCGCAATCGCCGCCGAGCTCACCGGCATCGCGCAGCGAACCATGGAGATGGCCGTCGAGTACGCACGCGAGCGGCAGCAGTTCGGCCGCCCGATCGGCGCCTACCAGGGCGTGGGACATCGCTGCGCGGCCATGCTCCTCGCCACCGAGGAGTCGCGCTCATTGACCTACTACGCCGCCTGGACCGCCGACGCCGAGCCGGAGTCGCTGCCGATGGCGGCGGCGATGGCCGGGGCGCGCGCGGCCGACGCAGGCTGGCAGGTGCCGGCCTCCGCCCTCCAGGTCTTCGGGGGCATCGGCTTCACCTGGGAGCACGACCTCCAGTTCTGGCTCAAGCGCGGCCGCGTCGCGGGCCGCATGCTCGGCACCCCCCGCGACCATCGCGAGCGGGTCGCCGATCTCTCCGGCCTCGGCGCCGGCGAGCCCGCGGTCGCCTAACTCGCGGCGAGCTCGCCGACCAGGTCCACGCCGTCGAGGTCGCCGTGCGTCAGGTACTGGAACATGACCCGCTCGACGCCGGCTTCCTCGAGCTCGGCAAGCTGCTCCCGGATCTCGGCGACCGTGCCGACCAAGGTGTTGTCGGATAGGCCCTCGATGTACGCCTCCGGGTCCGACGCGTCCTCGCCCCGGATTTCCGCGACCGCGTGGGCCCGCTCGAGAAGGTCGACCCGGTCTGAGCCGATGATGCCGGCGGTCATCACCGAGATGACCGGCGCCGGTCGCCCGGCGTCCTCCCACGCCTTCCTGACGATGGGCACGGCCTCCCGGCACCGCTCGGCGCTCATCATCACCAGGTTGTATTCGTCGGCCCAGCGGGCTGCGGCCGCGAGCGTCCGGGGTCTGGCGCTGCCGCCGACGATCAGGTTGGGAGGCGAGATCGGCTTCGGCTGGGCATCCAGCCCCTTGATCCGGTAGTGCTCGCCCTCGAAGTCGAGCGTTCCCTCCTCCCACTGGCGTCTGACGATCTCGATCTGCTCCTCGAACATCCCGACGCGCTCCCCGGTGCTCGGAAACGGAAAGCCGTAGGCCTCGTGCTCGGCCTCGAGCCAGCCGGAACCCATCCCGAGCTCGATTCGGCCGCCCCCGGCGACGTGATCGGCCGTGACCACGCTCTTGGCGAGGACGGACGGGTGGCGGAAGGTCACCGGCGAGACCATGGTCCCGAGCCGGAGCGTCGAGGTGATCGCCGCGAGCGCGTTGATCGTGCTCCATGCGTCGAGCGAGCTGCGCTCGGTCGCTCCCATCACCGACTGGTAGTGGTCCGAGCGGAACAGCGCCTCGATCGGGCCCTCCTCGCAGGCCTTGGCCAGCGCGACCCACTCCTCCCAGGAGACGGACTCCTGACCCTCGATCATCAGGCAGATGCGCATCAGTCGCCCACGATCTCCGCGTCGGTGACCACCTGGACCTTCCCGGCGCGGCGGAAGTGGACGTCGACCGTCTCGTTCTTGCCGTAGCTCCCGAATAGCCCCAGGCTCATCGCCAGCCAGCGGCTGCGGCTCACCTTCTCTTTCACCAGCGGCCGCGAGAAGACGATCTCGCGCCCGTGGACCGAGTAGTCGGCGCCCTCGGACTGCACCGCGCCGTTGATGAAGACCTGGATGGGCCGCTCGGCCCCGCTGGGGAGCCGAATTCGCCGGCCCGCTTCATAGCTCTCGCTCATCGGCGAGCAGATTATCCCCAGGCGAGCAGGGGGCGAACCGGCGCTAGGCGCAGTAGGCGCTGGTGCTGATCGCCGCGGGTACCACTACTTGGAAGTTGAGCGTGCCGAGTCGCCAGCCGCCATTCGCCGGGTCGAACTCCGTCAGCAGCGTAAGCGCCGTGTGCTTGGTCGCCGGCGTGTTGTCGAAGCCGCCTCCCAGCAGAGACTTGCGCTTGGGGCAGAGGGGCGTCACTGCGGCCGCGCTGGTCACGACGTCCGGTGTGGGTGATGCGGGCACGGGGACGCTCGCGGTTGTCTCGGCGATCTTGAGACCGGCGGCGCAATAGGCGTAGCTGGTCAGGGTGCGTTGCACCGTCCCGCCATTGCTGATCGCGGCGAACCACGTGGTCGGGCTGGTTCGGTGATTCGACCAGACATAGGCGAAGGACTCCGGTTCAACGGCGACCGGCGGCGGCGAAGTGGAGAACCCGCCTCCGAGGGCCGTCGTCTTGCCGGGGCAGGTGGCGGTGGCCTGTGCCTGAGCCTCGTCGGCACCGGCCGCCACCGCGGTGCCGGTGGCCTCGGTGATCTTCAACTTCTTCTTTTTCTTCGTCTTCGCGGCGACTGCCTTCTTCCCGGCGGGCTTCTTTTTGGCGAGTTTGGTGCTGCGGCAGTCGACGACCGCGGTGACGGGAAGGTTCGGGCCCAGTCCGCCAGAGTCCTCGCGAACCGCGGAGACCTGCCAGGCGTTGTCGCCGGCCCGGCGGGACTCATAGACGAGGTTCAGGTCCGTCGGGGTTCCGGCGTCCAGGACAGCCGGCGATTGAAAGCCTCCTCCGACAGCGATCAGGCCGGAGGGGCAGGTTGCGGTCACGGTCAACTGCTGGTTGTCCGCCGACGTCGTCTTGGTGGCGCTGACCGTCGACACCGGCGGCGACTTCGGCTTCTTGTGCTTCTTCTTGGCTTCCGCCGACGCTGCGCCAAGCAGCACCGGCACGAGGATCGCCACCAGAGCGGCGATCCTTGCCACTCCCCGTAGGCTCATTGCAGCCGACCGTAGCCGGAAACGCGGCTACCCCTGCAGGATCGTCCGCAGGCGCTCGAACGCCTGTCCAAGGGAGTCCGCCTCGATCGTCTCCTTGCGGATCGCGCCCGTGTAGGCGATCGCGGTCCCATCCCCCATCACGTCGATCCCGCCCTCGCGAGACCGAATCAAACCGGGCCCCGAAATCTCGATCCGAGCCTGCACCCGCTGCCCGGGGGTGTGCTCGCGAAACGCGCTGATCGTGGGAAGGCCGCCCTCTCGCCGCACCTCATCCACCCGCCGCCGAGCCTCATCAATCGCCTCGTCGAGCGTCGCGAACTTCTCGCGCCCCACATCACTCCCATGTCTGACGGTGACCTTCCAGCTCACCGCGGAGGGAGCCGTATTCGTAACTCGCACGGGTGGCGCGGAATCTCATCCGCGGTGAGATGCCTCGATCCGCGGTGAGATTCCGCGACAGGACCCGTGCGCCGTTACTACTAGGCGCCGCGCCGCGGCTTCTTGGGCCGCTTCGCCGGCGGCCCGGTGATCTTCTCGGGCCCATCCCGCTTGTCGGCGGGCGTGAAGTCGACGTCGCGACGCCCGGTGTAGATCTGCCGCGGCCGCGCGATCTTCAGCTCCGGGTCCTCGTTCTGCTCCATCCACTGCGCGACCCAGCCGGAGGTGCGGGGGATGGCGAAGATCACGGTGAACATGTCGTTGGGGACGCCCATCGCCTCGTAGATCAGCCCGGAGTAGAAGTCGACGTTGGGGTAGAGCTTTCGCGAGGTGAAGTACTCGTCGTCCAGGGCTCGCTTCTCGAGCTCCGTGGCGATCTCGAGCAGGGGGTTGTCTCCGGTCGCCTCGAGCACTTCCTCGACGTGCTTCTTGATGATCCGCGCGCGGGGGTCGTAGTTCTTGTAGACCCGGTGGCCGAAGCCCATCAGCTTCTCCTCGCGGTTCTTGACGCCCTCGAGGAAGTCGGGGATGTTCTCCATCGTCTCGATCCTCCGCAACATGCGCAGCACGGCCTCGTTGGCGCCGCCGTGCAGCGGCCCGTAGAGGGCGGCGACCCCGGCGGCCACGGCCGAGTAGGGATCGACACCCGAGGAGCCCACGGAGCGAACGGCATTGGTGGAGCAGTTCTGCTCGTGGTCGGCGTGCAGGATGAAGAGGATGTCCAGGGCCTTCGCCAAGCGCGGGTCCGGCTTGAAGGTGTCCTCCATCTTGAAGAGCATCGAGAGGAAGTTCTCGGAGTAGCTGAGCTCGTTGTCGGGATAGACGTAGGGCAGGCCCATGCTGTGGCGGTAGGCCCAGGCGGCGAGCGTCGGGATCTTGGCGATCAGCCTGATCGCCGCCATGTAGCGCTCCTCCGGATCGTCGATGTGCTTCGCGTCCGGGTAGAAGGTCGACAGGGCCCCGACGTTGGCGAGCAGCATCCCCATCGGGTGGGCGTCGTGGCGGAATGCCTCGTTGAGCTTCTTGATGTCCTCGTGGGCGAAGGTGTGGTGGGTGACGTCGTAAGTCCAGCGCTCGAGCTGGGGCGTGGTCGGCAGCTCGCCGAAGATCAGGAGGTAGGCGACCTCGAGGTAGGTCGAGTGCTCGCAGAGCTGCTCGATCGGGATGCCGCGGTGCTGGAGGATCCCGGCCTCGCCGTCGATGTAGGTGATCGCCGACCTGCAGGAGGCGGTGTTGGTGAAGGCGGGGTCGTAGCCCATCATGCCGAAGTCGTCGTCGGAGACCTTGATCTGCCGCAGGTCCATGGTCCGGATCGTCCCGTCGGTGATCTCGACGTCGTAGGACTTCCCGGTCCTGTTGTCGGTGATGCTGAGCGTGTCGCCGCCGGAGGCGCCGTCCTGTGACGCGTCCGCTTGCGGCTCTGCCTTTGACTCCTGCTTGGTCGCCATAGGACCTCCTCGCTCCTTGCTCGGGGATTGCCGCCGTACGCCAGTATCTCACGGTGGCAATGTCGGCAAACCGGCTGAACAAGGAGGAGACGCTGCGCCTCTTTGCCGGGCTGCCGCGACGCTATGACCTCGCCGGCGCCCTGCTCAGCTTCGGCCAGGACCCGCGCTGGCGCCGGGCGATGGTCCGCAAAATCGACGCCCGGCCAGGCGACAGGGTCCTCGACGTAGCCACGGGCACGGGCATGGTTGCGGAGGCCCTCGTACGCCGCTACGGCTGTTCCGTGGTCGGACTCGACCAGAGCCCGGAGATGCTCTCCGGCGCCCGGGCGAAGCTCGAGGCGAATCCGGAGCTCGCGGCACGGATCGAGCTGGTCCGAGGGGACGCGGAATCCCTCCGCTTTCCCGACGGCGAGTTCGACCACCTCACCTTCACCTACCTGCTCCGCTATGTGAAGGATCCGGGGGACACCCTGGGCGAGCTCGCCCGCGTGGTGAGGCCGGGCGGCCGCATCGCCTCGCTGGAGTTCATGCTTCCCCCGAATCCCGTGGCCCGCTCGCTCTGGTACCTCCATACCCGCGCCGTGATGCCGGTGGTCGGTCGCGTGATCTCGCGCGACTGGTACGAGGTCGGGCGCTTCCTGGGCCCGAGCATCACGGAGCTCTACCGCCGGCTGCCGCTCGAGCGGCAGCTGCAGCTGTGGAGGGAGGCCGGCGTCGGCGACGTTCAGGCCCGGGTGATGAGCTTCGGCGGCGGTGTCGTGATCTGGGGGACCCGTGACTGACGGGGGCACCCGCCCCGCCTTCTACGCGCTGCGACCCGGGGGATGGCGGGATCTCGTCACGATCCTCCATCCGCCCTACACGGCGTGGAATCTGGCCAACGTCGGCTTCGGCGCGGTGGCTGCGACTCAGATCCACACCGACCGCTTCATCGCGACGCTGGCGGCCTTCTTCCTCGCCGTCGGGATCAGCGCTCACGCCCTCGACGAGCTCAACGGTCGGCCGCTCAAGACCGAGCTCTCAGATCGCACCCTGATCGGCCTCGCGGCCGTCTCCCTCGCCGGCGCGATCGGAATCGGGATCGCCGGCTGCTTCATCGTCTCCGCGAGCCTTGCGCCCTTCGTGGTGGCGGGCGGCTTCTTCGTCGTCGCCTACAACCTGGAGCTGTTCGGTGGGCGCTTCCACACAGACTTCTGGCTGGCATTCGCCTGGGCGGCGTTTCCGGCTCTGACCTCCTGGTGGGTCAACACGCTCTCGTTCGCGTCTCCCAGGACCGTGGTGGCGGGGGTGCTGGTGGCCGCGGGGTGCTTCGGCCTGGTCAGCGTGCAGAGGCGCCTCTCGACGCCCGTCCGTCGCCTGAGGCGCAAGACGGTCTCCGTGACCGGAGAGCAGCGCCTCGAGGACGGCACGGTCATCCCCCTGACCGTCGCGGAGATTGCGGCGCCGCTCGACTGGTCGCTGCGCGGCCTCTCCTGGGCCGTGGTGGTCCTGGCGATCGGCCTGGTAGTGGTCCGCTTCTGAGCGGAGCCTAGGAGCCGGCCGAGGTCTCCAGGGCGGCTGTCAGGGAGGCCGCGTCGAAGGACCCGCCGTGCAGCCTGCCGCCGACGAAGAACCCGGGCGTTCCGGTGACGCCGCTGGCGAGCCCGCTGTCGACGTCTCGCTGCACGCGAGGCGCGTGGACCGAGGAGTCGAGCTCCGCCGTGAACCGCTCGACGTCGAGGCCCAGCTCGGCGGCATGGTGGATCAGGTCCTCGCGGCTGAGCGCCCCGCGTGACTCGTACATGCGGTCGTGCATCTCCCAGAACGCCCCCTGCGCCGCCGCCGCCTCGGCCGCCTCGGCCGCGCGCTGGGCGTCGGGGTGGACGTTCCGCAGCGGGAAGTGGCGGAAGCCGAACAACAGCCGCCCGGCGAGCTGGTCACGGATCCGGCGGACGATCGGGTACGCCGCCGTGCAGTACGGGCACTGGAAGTCGCCGTACATGACCAGCTCGAGCTCGGCGCGGTCGAGGCCGTCGACGTGGTCCTCCGCGGAAAGGGGCGGGGTGAGCTGACTCATGGATGCGCGATCGTAGACTCGCGGCGTGAACGACATCGAGATCCTGATTGCGCTGGTGGCCGCGGCGATCGTCCTGGTTCGCCTCGCCGACGCGATCTCGATCCCGTACCCGATCGTCCTGGTGCTGGGCGGGTTGGGGATCGGCTTCATCCCCGGGGGGCCCACGCTCGAGCTGCAGCCTGACGTGGTCTTCCTGGTCTTCCTGCCGCCGCTGCTGCAGTCCGCCGGCTACTGGGCCTCGCCGAAGGAGCTGCGCGCAGAGCTGGTCCCGCTCACCTGGCTCGTAATCGGGCTCTCCCTTGCCACGATGGTCGCGGTCGCCGCCATCGCACAGGCCGTGATCCCCAGCATCAACTGGGCGGAGGGGTTCGTGCTGGGGGCGATTGTGGCTCCCACCGATCCGGTGTCCGCGATCGCCACCTTCCAGCGCGTCGGCATCACCGACCGGGTCGCGACGCTGGTGGAGGGCGAGAGCATGATCAACGATGCCGTCGCCCTGGTCTCCTACAAGGTCGCGGTGGTCGCCGTGGTCAGCGGCACGCTCACAGCAGGTGAGGCGATCGATGACCTGGTGGTCGGCGTGATCGGCGGCGTTGCGATAGGGCTGGCCGTCTCAGGTGTGGCCCAAATGGCGCTTCGCCGCCTCGACGATGCGCCGCTGGCGATCCTGCTCACGGTGTTCACCGCCTATGCCTCGTTCGCGCTGGCCGACGGCGTCGGGGCGTCGGGGGTGCTCGCAGCGGTCAGCAGCGGCCTCTTCTCCGGGTGGCGCTCCCACATCATCTTCGATGCCGACCTGCGCCTGAACGCGCAGTCGTTCTGGCGGGTGCTCGTCTTCGCGCTCAACGCGATCCTCTTCGTCCTGGTCGGAGAGCAGTTCCCGGAGATCCTGCGCAACGTCGGAGAGACCTTCTCGCCCGGGGAAATCGTCGGGTATGGCCTGATGATTTCGGGCGTCGTGATCGCGGTCCGCATCGCCTGGCAGTTCCTCCCCGTCTCCCTGGGACGGCTCCTGCCCAAGATTGGGGACACCGGGGGCGGAGAGGATTGGCGGGAGCGGTTGCTGATCGGCTGGAGCGGCATGCGAGGAGCGGTGTCGCTGGCCGCCGCGCTCGCGCTGCCATTCACGCTCGACTCGGGCGCTGCCTTCGATTCGCGTGACCTGATCGTCTACCTGACGGTTGCGGTGATCTTCGTGACCCTGGTCGCCCAGGGATTGACGCTTCCCTCACTGGTGCGATGGCTGGGCTTGAGCGCAACAGAGGCCTGGGCGCCGGATGAGGCGGTCGCGCGGCTGGCCGCCGCGCAGGCGGCGCTCGACCGGCTCGACGAGCTGGAATCCGAAGGTACACCTATCTCGGAGGCCGCCCTGGACCGGCTGCGCCAGCTCTACCAGGCGCGCTTCGCGCGCTGCGTCGCCGCCCTACAGGGAAAGGACAGCGATCTCCCCATCGAGGATCCGCTGAGCGGGTACCGGAGGCTGCGCGAGGATCTCATCCATGCCGAGCGCGACACGCTGCTCGACATGCGCAATGACGGTCGCATCAAGCAGGACCTCTACCGCCGCATCCAGCGCGACATCGACCTGGACGAGGCGCGTCTCGGGACCTAAGTCGCCGTAGTCGGCTCGACCTCGAAGTGAGTGATCCGGCGGAAGTCGCGCAGCCGCTCGTCGATCTCCTCGCGGGTGAGTGACCGGACCCGCTCCGTGCCGAAGTCCTCGACGTTGAACGAGGCGAGCACCGAGCCATAGGCCATTGCCTGGCGGAGGACGCCGTGGTCGAGCACGGAATCCCCGGCGGCCCGGCGACTGTCGAGGTAGCCGAGGAACCCGCCCGCAAAGCTGTCGCCCGCGCCAGTCGGATCGCGGACATCCTCGAGCAGGTAGCCGGGAATCGCAAAGAACTCGTCACCGCTGAACAGGGCGGCGCCATACTCGCCCCGCTTGGCCACCACCACGCGCGGGCCCATCTCGATCAGCGCCCTCGCCGCACGGGCGAGATTCGGCTGTCCGGTCAGCTCGCGAACCTCGGCGTCGTTGAGCATCACGCAGTCGACTTCCGCGATCGCCGCCTTCAGCGAGTCCCGCGTTGTTTCGATCCAGAGGTTCATCGAGTCCAGCGCGGCGAACTCGGCCTCCCTGCAGCCGGCCCGTACCTTTCGCTGGAGATCGGGCTGGATGTTCCCCAGGAAGAGCATCTGGGCTCGCTTCGAATCCTCGGAGAGCTTCGGATCGAAGTCCGCGAAGACATTGAGCTGCGTGTCGTCCGTGTGGGCGACGTTCAGGTCGAAGTCGTAGTGGCCCTGCCAGAAGAAGGTCTGGCCGCCGGCAACCCGCTCGATGTCATCCGTGACGATCCCGTGGTCCTCGAGGATCCCGAGCTGCTCGGCGCCGAAGTCATCACCCACCGGCCCCACCACCCGGACGTCGGTGAAGAAGCTCGCGGCCAGCGAGAAATGGACGGCTGAGCCGCCCAGCATCCGCTCGCGTTCTCCGAATGGAGTGCGCACGGAATCGAAGGCAATCGACCCTACGACTGTTAGCGACATATCCTGATGGCATGAAGGCTATTCAGATCGCGGAATTCGGCGGGCCCGAGCAGCTCAAGCTGGTCGATCTGCCGGACCCCGAGCCGTCCGACGGGATGGTCGTGGTGGACGTCACGCGCTCCGGGATCAACTGGGCGGACACGCACGCCATCCGCAACGACTATCTCGCCGAGCAGGAGCTGCCACTGATTCCCGGCGCCGAGGTCGCCGGGACAACCGCCGATGGGAAACGCGTGGCGGCGTTGATGAACAACGGCGGATACGCCCAGAAGGCTGCGGTCCCCGAGGCCTTCCTGGTCCCGCTACCCGACGAGGTCTCCGACGAGCAGGCGGCGGGCCTGTTGCTTCAGGGAATGACGGCACATGCGCTGCTCCACTACTGCGCCCATGTCGAGAAGGGCGAGACGGTGGTGATCGAGGCCGCCGCGGGCGGTACCGGCTCCCTCGCGGTTCAGCTGGCGAAGCGGGCGGGCGCCAAGGTGATCGGGCTGGCCTCGAGTGAGGAGAAGCGGGCCTTGGCGGAGCGGCTCGGTGCCGACGCCACGGCGGACTCCCGGGCCGACGATCTCAAGGCGGCGATCCTCGAGGCCAACGGCGGGGAGAAGGTGGACGTCGTCCTCCACATGAGCGGCACCGGGTTCGAGGCCGAGCTCAGCTCGCTCAATATGCTCGGCAGGATCGTCGCCTTCGGCAACGCCGCCCGCCACCCCAATGAGGTGGCTACGAACTATCTGCTTCAGACCTCGAAGTCGGTGATGGGCTTCTGGCTGGTGGCGCTGATCGCCCAGCGCCAGGATCTGGTCGCCTCGATGATCGCGGACCTGCTCGGCGCCGTCGCGGCGGGCGAGCTCGAGGTGACCATCGGGGCCACCTATCCGCTGAGCGAGGCCGCCCGCGCTCACGAGGCCATGCAGGAGCGCGGAACGAGCGGCAAGCTGCTCCTCGATCCCTCGAAGTAGATGCCAGAGACAAAGACCGCAACCTCCTTCAAGGAGCTGGGCCTGTCCGAGGGGCTGCTGCAGACCCTCGAGGAGCTTGGCTACGCCGAGCCGACGCCGATCCAGGCGCAGGCCATCCCCGAGCTCCTCGACGGCCACGACGTGATCGGCCAGGCGCAGACCGGCAGCGGCAAGACCGCCGCGTTCGGGCTGCCGATGCTCGAGCAGCTCGATCCGGAGAACGAGGAGACCCAGGCGATCGTCCTCACCCCGACCAGGGAGCTCTGCATCCAGGTGACGCAGGCCCTGCGGGCATACGCGGAGCACCTGGAGGGCGTCAACGTGGTGGCGATCTTCGGCGGGGCCCCGATCAAGGAGCAGCAGTCCCGGCTGCGGCACGGGGCACAGGTCGTGGTCGCGACCGTCGGCCGGATGATGGACCTGATCTCGCGGCAGTCCCTCGTGCTGACGGCGGCCCGCTACGTGGTCCTCGACGAGGCCGACGAGATGCTCGACCTCGGCTTCATCGAGGATGTCGAGCGAATCCTGCGGATGTGCCCAAGCGGCCGCCAGACGCTCCTCTTCTCGGCGACCATGCCGGAGCCGGTCGCCCGGCTCGCCGAGCAGTACATGTACGACCCGGTGACGATCCGGGTGACGCCGAAGAAGCTGACCGTGGACTCGGTCGAGCAGGCGTACGTGATGGTCGAGCCGCGCCAGAAGCTCGAGCGTCTCGCCCAGGTGCTGAAGGCGGAGGAGCCCGAGCAGGCGATCATCTTCGTCCGCACCAAGATCGGCGCCGCCCGGCTCGGGAGGGACCTGGGAGACAAGGGGCTGCGGGTGAAGGCGCTGCACGGCGACCTCAGCCAGGGCCAGCGCGACGGAGTGATGATCTCGTTCAAGGAGCACAAGACCCCGCTCCTGGTCGCCACCGACATCGCCGCGCGGGGCCTCGACATCGAGCACGTCACCCACGTCATCAACTACGACCTGCCCAACAACCCGGAGATCTACGTCCACCGCATCGGGCGGACCGGCCGGGTCGGCCGCACGGGGAGAGCGATCACCTTCGCCACGGCCAAGCAGGCCGGCGACCTGAAGGAGATCGAGCGGACCGTCAAGGCGCCGATCGGCGAGTGGGAGCCGCCCGAGGAGCGGCTGGAGCACGCCCCGCGCCCGCGCCACCGGGAGGGACCGCCCCCGGAGGCCACCAACGGGACGGTGAAGCTGTTCGTCAACCGCGGCAAGCAAGGCGGGATCAGCGAGGAGGATCTGAGCTGGGCGCTGATCGAGGGCGCGGTGATCCCGGAGGACGCGATCCGCTCGATCCGCGTCCTGGATCGCTTCTCCTTCGTCGAGGTTGCCGCCGATCAGGCGGAGCGGGCGGTTGAGTACCTGGACGGGACGAAGCTGAAGGGCAAGCAGATCCGGATGGAGATCGCCCGCTCTTAGTTCGTGAGCTCCTCGATCTTGCCGATCAGGTCCTCCCACTCGAACGGCTTCGGGATGCAGTCGTTGGCGCCCAGGGAGATCATCCGATCGGGCTCCTGCGCGTCGAGGTGGGCGGAGATCATCAGCACGGGGATGGTGGAGCCCGCGCCGCGGATCTCCTCGAGGACCTCGGTCCCGGACTTGTTGGGCATCATCGCGTCGAGCAGGATCACGTCCGGCTCATTGGATCCGGCCTCTCGGAGGCGATCGAGAGCCTCGACGCCGTCGGTCGCCGTGACGACCTCGTAGCCCTCCATCTCCAGGCGGCGCTGAAGCATGAGCAGGACGGTCTCGGAGTCGTCCGCGACCAGCAGTCGCGTCACCCGGCAGCCCCCGCCTTCGTCCTGGGCGCGGGTGCCGTTTCGGTAGGCCGTCCATCCTTGGAGATCGGCAGCACGAATCGAAAGGTAGCGCCCTTGCCCGGGGCGGAGTTCGCGGAGATGGCGCCGCCGTGCAGCTCCACCAGCGATTTGGCGATCGCCAGGCCCAGGCCGGTCCCGCCGACCGACTGGGTCTCGGTGCTATCGGCTCGCCAGAAGCGCTCGAAGACGTGCTCGAGCTGCTCCTCATCGAGGCCGGGTCCGTCGTCCGAGACCGCGAACTCGACTTCCTCGCCCACCCGTGAGGCAGCGAGTCGCACCTGCGCACCCTCGGGGGCGTACTTGTTCGCGTTGGTGAGCAGGTTGGCCAGCACCTGGGCGATCCTGCCGGCGTCGGCGTCGACCTCGGGAAGGTCCTTCTCGACGGTGACCGTGAAGCTCTGGTCCTTTCCGTCGAAGTGGGGCCGCATCTGCCTGCCGATGCGCTGTGCCAGCGGCCGGACTTCGGTCGGCTCGGGCTCGATCCGGAGCTTGCCGGCATCGCTGCGCGCCAGATCGAGGAGGTCGTTGATCATCTTCTGCAGCTGCCCGGCGCTCTCGGCGATCACCTCGGCCGCCTCGAATTGACGTGAGTTGAGTCCCTTGCGCTGGGCGGTGAGCATCTCGGCGAAGCCCTTGACGACAGTCACGGGCGTACGCAGCTCGTGAGAGACGGTCAGCACGAAGTCGTTCTTCATCTGCTCGACCCGGTCGCGCTCCCGGGCGTCCCGCTCGAGCGAGTTCGCCATCTCGTTGAACGCTCGGCCCAGGGCGGCGATCTCGACCGGCCCACCGACCTCGACCCGAGTCCTCAGGTCTCCTCCCGCGAGGCGCCGGGCGCCCTCGACGAGGCGGCCCAGGGGCGCGCGCATCGAGTTGATCAGGCCGGAGAAGAGGATCAGAGCCGCAAGCAGGGCGCCGGCGAGCCCGGCAGCGACCAGAATCGTGGTGTTGCGCGTCTCGGTCCGCGCGTGCTCGCGCGCGGAGTCTCGAGCGCCGCGGGTCTGGACGGCGAGGGACTCGCCGCTGTTGGTGACGGCGGATGTCAGCCGGCGCTCCACCCCCGGAGGGGGAACGCGCTCCTGAACCAGGGGCTCCGCGACCGCCTTTCGCCAGGAGGCCTCGCTCGCGACCAGCCGCCCGAGCTTCGCCGTCAAGGTGGTGTCGTTGTCGGTCAGATCTCGGGCGCGGCCCGCTGCGTCCGAGAAGCTGGCGGCCGCCTGGTTGAGCTCAGCCTGGCTCGGCTTCT
Organism: uncultured Solirubrobacterales bacterium; assembly: GCA_963817275.1. Classification (GTDB taxonomy): domain Bacteria; phylum Actinomycetota; class Thermoleophilia; order Solirubrobacterales; family 70-9; genus DASUPK01. The sequence continues at coordinate 221,118 of CAWFOA010000014.1, forward strand.
GGTGGGCGGTCGCCGGACGGGCCGCCGCCTGCTCGAGGATGAACGCCGAGCGCAGGTGCTCGGTCTCCAGCTCCAGCTGGAAATACCGGGTGATGTCGTTCTCGTAGTTGACCCGGATCTGGAAGAGCCGGCCGACGCCCAGGAGGGAGACGACCATCAGCAACGCGAAAAGCACGAGGAAGCCGATTCGCAGTCGCGCGGTTAGTGAGGGGTTAAAACTCATCGTTTTTGGGGATCCCCGTACATCCCGTACACTACGTTGCAGGGGAATTCATGGGTAAAGGATTGCTTGCGTGGTGGCGCCGACGGATTGTGGCGCGAGGATTGGCCGGAGCGGCTCTGTTCGCCGTGCCTGTGGCCGTCGCCGCCCTGATCGGCTTCGGCACCAGCCTATCCGGCGTCGCGGGAGGTCTCTCCGCGGTCACCAGCGGCCCGGACGCCGTCCCCGCCTCGGCGCAGTCGGCCCCGAGCAAGCTGAATCAGGCGGTGGTCGCGCTCGCCAACAAGCGGGTCAGCTCGCCGAGCCCCTCCTCGACCGGCGGTGACGGCGGCGGTGGGGGAGGGTCGAACGGCACCTCGACCGGGTCGACTGGCGGCGGGTCGAGCGGCACCGACACCGGCACCGGCGCCGGCACCGGAACCAGCACCGGAACGGGCATCCCGCAGACCCCGACGATCAGCACGCCCAGCGCGCCCAGCGTGCCGCTGCCCGGCGGCGGCAGCACGAGCGACGCCACGGATGCCATCAACGGCACCGTCAACAACGTGCTCGGCGGCGTCAACGACACCGTCGACGGCCTGCTCGGCAAGTAGTCCCGGGAATGATGCGAGGGTGCGCGAAAGCGCAACCCGTTTGATCGGTCTTGCTGGCCTTTGCGATCAGCCTCGCTTCGGCTTTCTCCTGGGGAGTCTCGGACTTCCTCGGCGGCCTGACGAGCCGGCGCCTGCCGGTCCTTGGTGTGCTGGCCGTCTCCCAGCCGGCCGGCCTGATCCTGATCGGGATCGTGATCCTGATCTTTGGCGCGGATCCGATCTCGGCCGACAAGCTCGCCATCGCGGCGCTGGCCGGGGCGGCGTCGCTAGGTGGGCTGTGGGCGTTCTACGCGGCCATGGCGATGGGCACGGTCAGCGTGGTCGCTCCGATCGCCTCCCTCGGGGTCGTGGTGCCGGTCGCGGTTGGGCTCACCAGGGGCGATGCGCCGGCCGCGATCCAGCTGGTGGGTCTGGTCCCTGCGATCGCCGGGGTGGTGATCCTCAGCTACGAGGAGAACACCGAGCACTCCAGCGTCGCCCGCCGCTCGATCGTGCTGGCGATCCTCGCGGGCTTGGGGTTCGGGATCTTCTTCACCGGGCTGGACCTGGCGGCCGCGGACCGGCCCGGGTGGGCGGTACTCGCGGTCCGTGTCGGCGGCGTGGCCACTGTCGCGGTCGCTCTACTCATCTCGCGGCCACGACTTGCCGCGGTGTCCGGCTCGATTGCGGTCCTGCTCACGATCGGCTTCTTCGACGTCCTCGCCAACGCGCTGTTCGCCGTGGCCTCCACCAAGGGTGTCCTCCCGGTGGTTGCGGTGGGCGGCTCGATGTATCCGGCATTCACCATCGCGCTCGCGCACGGAGTGCTCGGCGAGCGGCTGGCCCGGATCCAATGGGCGGGCGTGGCGCTGGCCCTGGTCGGGGTGGCCTTAATCGCGGCCGGGAGCTAGGCGGGCGTTAGGGCGAGGCCGGTCAGCTCGATCAGCTTGGCGATCGTCTCGGGGGCGTCGCGGTAGCGGATCGAAGTCATCCCGACCGCCTCAGCTCCGTCGCAGTTCTCCTTGAGGTCGTCGACGAAGAGGCACTCGGCAGGCTCGACCTCGAGTCGCTCGGCGGCGAGGAGGTAGATCTCGGGTTGCGGCTTGTGGAGCCCGACCTCGGCGGAGATCACGACCGCGTTGAAGAGCTCGGCTAGGAGATCGCGGTCGTAGTGGGCGGTGCTCCACGAGTTCGAGACCAGGCCGGTGAGCAGGCCGCCCGCGCGAATCTCCCTGACGGCGTCGACCATCGGCTCGAACGGCTTCATCCCCACGAACATGCTGTCGATCAGGCCCTCGGGGTTGCTCAAGCCCAGCCGTTTTCCGAAGGTCGCCTCGAATTCCGGCTCGCTGAGCGTGCCGGTCTCCAGGCCCCGAAGGTCGGCGAGCGCCTCGGGGTCGGTGCGGAAGAGGTTCTTGATCGCGTCCGGGTCGAGGCCCTCGCTCCGGCAGAAGGCCGCGAAGCTGTCCCACACCGAGGTGGTCAGCACCCCGCCGAAATCGAAAAGCGCAGCCACATATGCTCCCGCCATGGAGGAGCAGGCTAACGACGCGGTCACGGCGGAGGCCCCCGAGGGGATCGACCGCGCCGGCGTCGAGGGCTGGTTCGAGGCCAACGTCCCGGACGTTGAGCTGCCGCTGAGCTTCGACCGGATCTCCGGCGGCCGCTCGAACATGACCTTCGGCGTCCGGGACGCGGCCGGACATGCCTGGGCGCTCCGCCGGCCCCCGCTGGGCAAGCGGCTGGGCTCCGCCCACGACATGGGCCGCGAGCACCGGGCGATCGCCGCCCTCCAGGACACCCCGGTTCCCGTGCCGCCCGTGATCGGGCTGTGCGAGGACGATTCGGTCAACGGGGCGCCCTTCTACGTCATGGGCTTCGTCGAGGGGCCGATCCTGCGCTCGGCGGAGGAGGCGAACCAATTCGACGAGGACGAGCGCCGCGCGATCGGCGACCGCGTCGTGGACACACTGGTCGCGATCCACGAGGTCGATCCGGACCAGGTGGGGCTCGGGGACCTGGGCCGCAAGGAGGCCTACGTCGAGCGACAATTGAAGCGCTGGCAGGGCCAATGGGAGAAGTCGAAGACCCGCGAGCTAGCCGCCGTGGACGACGTTCACGAGCGCCTCTCCGCGCGGATCCCCGACCAGGGTCCGGCGACCATCGTCCACGGCGACTACCGCCTCGACAACATGATCCTTTCCCCCTCCGGGGAGGTCGCGGCGGTAGTCGACTGGGAGCTCTGCACCCTGGGCGATCCCCTCGCCGACGTCGGGATGCTGCTCGTCTACTGGTCCGAAGAGGGGGACGACTTCATGCCCCTCTTCGCGCCCGCGACGATCGCGCCGGGATTCCCGAAGCGCGACGACGTCAGGGAGCGCTATGCGCAGCAGTCCGGGCGGGACCTGAGCCAAATCGACTTCTTCATCGCCCTCGGCTTCTGGAAGCTGGCGATCATCCTGGAGGGCGTATACGCCCGCTATGCCTCCGGCCAGTACGGCAAGACCGACGAGGGCTTCCAGGAGTTCGCCAAGATCGTGGAGCGCCTGGCGGGCGCCGCCGACGAGGCGGCCAACCGCCTTCCCTAGGCGGGAGCCTTCTCGGGCTCTGCGGGGGTTGCCTCGGCCTGCTTCGCCGCGCGGTTGAGCTCCCGGCGGGCGATCACCATCTTGTGGACCTCGTCGGGCCCGTCGGCGACCCGCAGCATGCGGCTGAAGCGCCACATCCCGGCGAGGGGTGTGTCGTCGGACATGCCCAGCGACCCGTGGACCTGGATCGCGCGATCCAGCACGTCCATCACGACGTTGGCAGCGACGACCTTGATCATCGAGATCGCCTGGCGGGCGCGGCGCTTGCCCTCTGTGTCCATCTGCCAGGCGGCGTAGAGGGTCAGCAACCGGGCCTGATCGACCTCCATCCGCGACTTGGCGATGAAGTCCTGGACGAACTGCTTGTCGGCGAGCGGGCCGCCGAAGGACTCGCGCGTGTTGGCGCGCTCGCACATCATCTCGATCGCGCGCTCGGCGGTGCCGATGGCGCGCATGCAGTGGTGGATTCGCCCCGGGCCGAGGCGGTCCTGGGCGATCACGAAGCCGCGCGCCGCGCTCGCCGAGCAGGTTTGACTCGGGGACGCGGCAGTCCGTGTAGCGGACCTCGCAGTGGCCCGGGCCCTCGTCGTGGCCCATCACCGAGACGTTGCGGAGGAGCTCGAAGCCTGGGTTGTCGATGGGCACCAGGATCATGCTCGCCCTCGTATACGGGGCGGCGTCGGGATCGGTCACCACCATCGCGATCGCGAACTCAGCTCCGTTGGCGCCCGAGGTGAACCACTTGTGCCCGTTGATCACCCACTCCCCGTCCTGCAGCTCGGCTCGGGTCTGGAGGGTGGTCGGGTCGGATCCGGAGACCTCGGGCTCGGTCATCGAGAAGCAGCTGCGGATCTCACCGTCGAGCAGGCGCTGTAGGAAGTTCTCCTTCTGCTCGGGCGTGCCGTGGTCGGCGAGGATCTCCATGTTGCCCGTGTCGGGCGCGGAGCAGTTGAAGGCCATGGGCGCGACGATCGGGCTGCGTCCCATGAGCTCACAGAGCATCCCGTACTCCCAGTTGGTGAGGCCGGCGCCGAACTCGTCGCCGGGCAGGAAGAGGTTCCAGAGCCCCTGCTCCTTTGCCTTCGCCCGGATCTCGACCAGGATCTGCGGGTAGGGGACGCCGGGCTTGACCTCCTCGTCGATCGCCCGGATCGCCTCGGCCTCGACCGGATAGCAGTGCTCCTCCATGAACGCCTCGATGCGCTCCTGAAGGGACTCGACCTCGGGAGAGGGCTTGAAGTCCACGCTTGAAAACTACGCGATCCCGCGATACCGCGCGAAGAGCTCGCCCTCGGACTCCAGCAGCCAGGCGAGCTCGACCAGATCGATGTCGGGCAGCGCTCCCTCGAGGATCCGGGGGCCCTCGCCGCCCGCGATCTTCGGCGCGATCGTCAGAAAGAGCTCATCCGCGAGCCCGCCCTCGCGCAGCCGGCCGTGCAGCGTGGGGCCCCCCTCGCAGAGGACCGAGCGGATGCCGCGCTCGCTGAGCAGCCACTCGAGCGCCCGGGCGAGCTCGACGCCGTCGGGGTGGCGGACGATCGTCACCGGTGTGGCGGTCTCGGGCGGCTCCTCCTCCGAGGCCGTGAAGACGACGACCCGCCCGCCCCCGTCCGTGAAGAGGCCGGCCGTCCCAGGGAAGCTCGAGCCGGTTGGAGACGATCACGGCGAGCGGGTCATGGGCGAGCCCGGTGCGCTCACGGTACGCCCGGAGCTGCGGGTCGGAGACGATCCGGCCGTAGCGCTCGGCCCGCATCGTTCCCGCGCCGATCATCACCGCGTCGACCCGGGTGCGGAGCCGCTGCAGCATCTCCGTATCGGTGTCGCTGCCGATCGCGCCGGACTTTCCGGAGATCGCGGCGCGGCCGTCGAGGGTGGTGGCGAAGTTGAGGATCAGATACGGGCGGTCGGCGTGCGCCAGAGGCTTCAGGTCGAGGCCTTGAAGCTGCTCGGCGACGGTCGTCTCGCCCTCGTCGGGGAGCAGCCGCCGGACTGTGTGGGTGTCGCCCGGAATCGCGGTACTCATGCGCCCTCGATCTCGGAGAGGTGCTCGACGTTGGCGGCGTCCTCGGCCTCTCCGCTGGGCTCGCCGCCGAACCAGGCGTCGAGGATCTCCCCCAGCTCGGCCTCGGAGGTCGCCCGGAGGCTGATGGCCAGCGCGTTTGCGTCGTTCCAGCGCCGCGCGCCCTCGGCGGTCTGCGCGTCGAGGCAGAGGGCGGCGCGCACCCCATCAACCTTGTTCGCCGCGATCGAAGCGCCGGTGCCGGTCCAGCAGCAGACGATCGCCTGCTCGGCGCGGCCGTCGGCGACGTCGCGGGCGGCCGCCTCGCTGGCCCAGGCCCAGTCTTCTCGCTCCCCCTCGGCGAGGACGCCGTGCGCGATCGGCTCGTGTCCCCGCTTGCGGAGCTGATCGATGACGGCCTCGGCAACGCCCACGCGCTCGTCGGCGGCGACGGCGATCTTCATGGAGGGATTAGTACTGGTTCCAGCCGGCGAACTCGCGCCCGGCGAACTCCTGCAGGGCGGCGACGTCCTCGGTGAACTGCGGCTTCAGGGTCTCCATCAGCGACTCGGGGATCTCCGGCTTGGGCGCCGGGGGCGCCTCCGGGTCGTGGACGATCTTCTCGACCATCCAGCGCATGCGCTCGGGGAGGCGGTCGAAGTTGCGGTCGAAGGAGCGGAAGCCCGGCAGCTTGATCAGCTTCTCCATGAACTGATACTTCTCGGTCTCCTTTGCCGAGGACTTCTCCCACTCGCGCGTGAACTGCTCCGAGTAGAAGCTCTCGTCGACGCCGGCGAAGGCGAATGCCTTGCGCATGGTCGCCTGGCGGTCCGACTGCAGCTCCTCCTGGGTGATGATCTCGATCTGGGAACGGTCGAAGCGCTCGAGGTAGGGCTGCAGCTGCATCCAGTAGCGCGACCGCGTCACGTAGGTCTGGTCGCTACGGGCGAGCGCCTCCTCCATCGTCCGCGTCTCGTACCCGGCGCCGACCGCGTGGCACCAGTGGGAGAGGATCCGGGAGATCGGGTCGCGCACCATGTAGAGCAGCTTCACGTCGGGGATGTGCTCGCCGATCCGCTCCGGGACGCCCTTGAAGTAGGGAAGGTTCGTGTAGTGCGGAGAGGATTCCCCCCGCACCGCGAAGCGGCCGTCGAAGCGGCCGCGGTACCAGTCGAGGCCGAGGTCCCAGTTGAGCTCCTCGACGAAGAAGTTGAGCTCCTTGGGCTTTGACATGTTGATCTCGGGATGGAGCCCCAGGTAGTGGTGGATGCTCGTGGTGCCGCACTTGAGGCCGCCGATGATGATCAGGTTCGGCATGGCGGCGTGGCGGCCACGCCTTCTGGGCACGCGGCCGCCCCGCTTCCGGTCGGCGGCATAGCGCTCTCGCGCCCGCAGGCACATCGCCTCATCGGCCGGATCGTGCGTGGGGGGAGGCATGGCCGGGGTTGCAACGGCAGCCATGGAGGCGGGCATGTTAGCGGCCCCGCCTCAGGGCGAAGCCGCATATCCTCCGCGCTGAATGGACGTCTTTCGCACCCCTGACGAGCGCTTCGAGGGCCTCCCGGGCTTCGACTTCGAGCCGCATTACGCGGAGGTCGACGGCCTGAGGCTGCACTACGTGGACGAAGGAGCGGAGAACGGGAAGGCCCCGATCGTCTGCTTCCACGGCGAACCGACCTGGGCCTTCCTCTACCGCAAGATGCTCGGGCGGCTGGTCGAGGGCGGGCACCGGGTGATCTGCCCCGACTACGCGGGCTTCGGGCGCTCGGACAAGCCCACCGATCGCGGTTGGTACACCTACGACCGGCACGTCGAGCTGGTCACCGAGCTGCTCGAGGGCCTCGACCTGAAGGACGCGGTCGCGGTGGTCCAGGACTGGGGCGGCCCGATCGGGCTGCGCTGGGCGATGGAGAACGCGGACCGGGTCGGCGGCCTGGTCATCCTCAACACCGGGATCTTCACCGGGCGGGTCTCGAAGGGCTTCATGGCGTGGCGGGACTTCGCGGAGAAGAACCCGGACCTGCCGGTCGGCTTCGTGATCCAAGGGGCGACCACGACGGAGCTCCCGGACGACGTGGTCGCCGGGTACGACGCGCCCTTCCCGACTGCTGAGTCCAAGGCCGGCGCCGCCCAGTTCCCGCTGCTGGTCCCGATCGAGGAGGACGCCACCGGCGCAAAGGAGATGCGCGAGGTGGTGGACGCGCTCGGCCGCTGGGAGAAGCCTGCGCTGGTCGCGTTCTCCGACAGCGACCCCGTCTTCCCCTATCCGCGCTCGGGGGAGCGGTTCGTCGATTGGATCCCGACGGTCGCCGACCAGGTCAAGATCGAGGGAGCCGCGCACTTCCTGCAGGAGGACCGGGGCGAGCAGATCGCCGGCGAGATGCTGCGCTTCCTGGATTCGGCGTGACGAGGCGGCGCGCCGCGCCGTGAACAAGGAAGAAAGGAACGCCGAGGTAGCACGATTGCCCTGGCGAGGGCGCGCCGACGAGCGGCCCCGCCTGGCGGTGCCTCCGGCGCCGATGCCGTTGCTGCTCGGGCGCCGGTTCCGGAAGCGGTGGCGCTGGGTCGGCGCCTTCGCCGACAACCTGATGGTGTTCGCGGCGACCGCGCAGGTCGGCCCGGCGTCGACGACGTTCTGGGGCGTGTGGGATCGGGAGCGGCGCCGCCTCTGGGAGCAAACCCGCCGTGGCTTGCCCGGCCGGCGACGCGAGGTGGCGATGCGCGGGCGGGAGGTCCACGTGCGCGCCGGCAGCATCGAGTTCGACCTCGAGCTCGGCGAGGGGACGCCCATCGAATGCATGTGCCCGAACGGCGAGGGTGGGTACACCTGGACGAGAAAGGCCGCGGGGATGCCGGTGACCGGCGAGGTCCGGATAGGGCGCAGGACCAACGCGATCAACGGACTCGGGGTCGAGGATGATTCGGCCGGGTACCACCCGCGCTACACGTCATGGAAGTGGTCGGCGGGCGTCGGGACGGCCCGTGACGGCCATTCCTTCGCCTGGAACCTGGTCAGCGGCATCAACGATCCGCCGAGCTCCAGCGAGCGGACGATCTGGGTCGCGGGCCAGCCGACCGAGGCCGGCCCGGTCAAGTTCCAGGGCCTGGACACGATCCATTTCGAGGACGAGTCCCGGCTCAACTTCACCGCCGAGACCCAGCGGTCGCACCACGAGGGAATCCCGCTGCTCGCTCGCTCGGACTACGAGGCACCACTCGGCACCTTCAGCGGATCGCTCTACGGGCTGCCGGTCGAATCGGCTCTGGGTGTGATGGAGGCGCACGATGCCGTCTGGTAGATCCGAGTGGATCGCCATTGCAAAGGCGATCTACAGCCGCTTCGGGGAGGTGCAGGTCACGGATCGCGCGGCGGCGCTGACCTATTACTCCATCCTCTCGCTGTTCCCGGCCCTGCTCGTCGTCGTCTCCCTGCTGGCGCTGCTCGGGAACTATCCACAGACCTACGAGAGCATCGTCAACACCCTGCGTGACGCCGCGCCGGGTACCGCCATCGACACGATCAACAGCGCGCTTCGCGACGCGCTCTCGAATCGCGGCAACGCCGGCGTGCTCCTGGTCGTCGGTCTCGCGCTCGCCCTCTACTCGGCGTCCGGCGCGATGGGAGCCGCGATGCGATCGCTCGAAGCGATCAACCGCGCGAAGACGGGGCGTAGCTTCCTGCCGAACCTCGGGGTGCGGGTCGGGCTGACCGCCCTGGTGACGCTGCTGGTGCTGATCGCCTTCCTGGCGGTGGTGATTGCCGGGCCCCTCTTCGGCGCGATCGCGGATGCGGCCGGATTCCCCGACGTCGTCAAGGGCCTGGTCGGCTATCTGCGCTGGCCGATCGGCGCCCTGGCGCTCCTCACCGCCTTCGCTCTCGTCTACGCCCTCGGCCCGAGGCGGACCCCTCGGCGGGATGACCGATCCCTGCGGTCGGTGTTGCCGGGCGCGGTCGTCGGCACCGGCCTCTGGTTCGCCGTTTCCCTCGATCTTCACCGCCTACGTCTCGCACTTCGGCTCCTACGACAAGACCTATGGCACCCTCGGCGCCTTGATCTCGCTGCTGATCTGGCTCTGGCTCGGCAACCTGGCGTTTCTTCTGGGCGCCCTGTTCAACGCCGAGTCCCACAGGATCTCGGGCGGGGGCGGATGACCGCTCCGCTCGGGGTGGACCTGGGCAGGAGCTACGACAGCTTTCAGCACGGCGCCCAGGAGTTCTTTCACCGGCTGTCCGAGATCGGCTGGCCGGCGATGGCGATCGCCCTGGGCTTCTACCTCGCCCACCTGCTCGCCCGCAGCCGCGCCTGGCAGAACACCCTGAGGGCGGCGTACCCGGACCGAAAGGTGCCCTACCCGCGGATCGCCGCCGCCTATCTGATCGGCGCCGGCATGAACAGCGTGATCCCGGCCCGGATCGGGGACGCCGTCAAGATCTTCCTCGCGAAGCGCTCGATCCGGCGCTCGACCTATCCGACGGTGGTCTCGTCCTTCTTCGTCGGCTCGGTCTTTGACACCTCCGCCGGGATCCTCGTCTTCATCTATGCCCTCACCCAGGGCCTGCTGCCCAACCCCCCGGAGCTGCCCGACCTGCCGGCCTTCGACATCGCCTTCTGGGCGCAGCACCCGGGCTTCCTGCTCTTCACCCTGACGGCGCTCGGGATCGCGACCGTCGTCACGTTTGCCCTCCTCGCCCGCCGTGTCGAGGCGTTCTGGGACCGGGTCAAGCAGGGCGCTATCGTGCTGGCGACGCCGAGCCTCTACCTGCGGACGGTGGCCTCCTGGCAGGGGCTCGGCTGGCTGCTCCGCTTCTTCTCGTTCTGGTTCTTCCTCGAGGCGTTCCACATCGGGGGCTCCTTCCAGAACGTGCTGCTCGTGATGAGCGTGCAGACGGTCGCGACGATCCTACCGCTGACCCCCGGCGGCGCCGGCGCCCAGCAGGCGCTGCTCGTCGCCACCCTGGTCGGCCCGGGTCCGATCGCGGTCCTGACCTACTCGGTGGGCCAGCAAATCGCGGTCGCGGCCTGGACGGTCGTCCTCGGAGCCCTCGCGCTGATCTTCGTCTTCCGCACGACCGACTGGCGCCGGCTGATCCGCAGCGCGAGCAAGGAGGCGGAGCAGCACGCCGAGGCCTAGGCGCAGCCGGGCGTCGGGGCTCAAGTAAGGAGCTGAGATGTCGATGCGTATCTAGCCATGCCGAGACTGGGAATTGCATTGACCGTGATCGCCGCCGCGGCCGCGCTGGCCGCAATTCCGGCTCAATCGGGTGCTTCGGACAAGGTCCTCCAAAGCTGCGGCGGCTCGGTCCGCGCCGCGGTCGTCTCATGCCCGAAGGCCAAGCGCATCGCCAATGAGTACGCCAAGACCAGGAACCGCTCCCTTCAGGGCTTCACCTGCAAGTCGAAGCGGAGCGGTGGGCGGATCAGCGCCAGCTGCGTGCTGGACCAGAAGCGGGTCCTGTTCTCGTTCCGGGCCTGACGCGCGCCTAGGTCGCCGGACGAGAGGTGAGCGATTAGCGCCAGGGCGGCTCATCCCCGGCCGGGAAGCGTCGGGGAGATCGGCTTACGAGGCTCTCGCAGAGAAGTGCGCTCGAGTGATCAGGGCCGGCCGGCGCGGGCCCGCCAGTCGCGGCGCTTCTCGGCGTACTCCTCAGGCAGGGCGAGGTTGAGCTCCTCGGCGACATCGAGCCAGCGAAGCGCGGCCTGATAGTCCCGTCCGCGCGCGTCCGCGTCCGCTCCGGCGAGGGCCAGGTCGAGGGCCTCGCGCTGATCCTGCTCGGCCCCCTCGCGGCCCTCTCCGTGGAGGGGCTCCAGGTCCTCAAGCGGCACCCCGAGCCCGCGCTTGGCAAGGTAGGGAGCGAGATGCTTCCCCGCCACCTTGGCGGGAGGCCACCACAGGGGCGTGACGCTGTCCGCCGACGAGGCCGCCCGCCGGCCGACCTCCGCGCGCAGGTACCGCGGTGCTCCGCCAGTGAAGAGGACGCCCCGCAGGATGGGGTGGAACCGCCCCACGTCGATGTCCGGATCGACCAGGGAGGCGATCGCCGTCGCGGCCGTGTCTGCCTGCTGGGCTGCCACTCCCCCCTGCTTGATCGGGAACCAGGTCGAGTCGCCCGCCGCGTACACCCGAGGCGTTCCCTCGACCCGCATCGCGGAGTCGGTACCGATGAACCCATCGGTCCCCTGCGGCAGGCCCTCGATCGGCGCAACAGTGAGACGCGGTGAGGCGACGACGCGGGCGGCAGGGAGGACGCGTCCGTCATGGAGGACAAGCCCCCCGGCCTGGACGGCCGCAGCGCGGGCGTTGGTGACCAACTCCACCCCTGCCCCTTTTAGAAGCTCGCCCACCGCATCGCTCGCGCGCCTCCCGAACAGCGACAGCGGGGAGCTCTCGTGTGTGGCGAGGGTCAGGCTGGTGTCCGCTTCCCGAGTCTGCAGCTCGGTGGCGGTGAGCAGCGCCAACTCATAGATCGGCAGCGGCCACTGGATCGAGGTGGGGACGGCGAAGACGATACGGCCCACCTCGCCTGACTCGGCGGCGAGCAGCAGCTCTTGGATCTCTGCGTTATCGCGAATTCCGCGGTAGGTCAGCGCCCCCGGCAGCGCCGGGTGGGCCGACGCACCGATTGCGAGCAGCAGGGCGTCGAAGGGGACCTCCGTGCCCGACTCCGTATAGGCGATCCGGGCGCCGGCATCGATACCGCGAAGGGCATCCATTCGATGCGAGGCATGGACGTCACGGCAGACGTCGTCAAGCGGGATCGCCGGGGGCGGGGAGATCCCGAAGGGTTCCGCGACGGCGAGCGCGGGCAGGATGAGCTCGTCGTTCGGGGCAATGAGCTCGAGCTCGATGCGCCGGTGCGCCAGCTCGGAGAGCGCCAATATGGCCTCCACCGCCGCGACGCCCCCTCCGGCGATCACGACCTTGAACTGCCCTTCATCCTTCATCTACTTCTCCCTTGCCCGCAACGGGTTAGGATGATTCGAGGGTAGAGGCAGGGTCACGGTCTACATCGGGGGTAACCACGTAGTCCGGCTCGTAGGGGTTCCTCCGCACCGACGAAGTAGACATGCGCCCGCTCCTCGGCCGGGTGTGGCTTCCGGTCTGAAGTTGGCCAGCTAGAAACACTTAATAACCCAAGGTCGTGGGCGGACGTGACGGAGGAGATCGGCTCGCGTCGTCCTGAAGCCGCCGCGCCTCGTCCAAAGCAGCCTTTTCGAGAGCGCCGGGACGAGAGATGCACTTACCGGAGCGGCCTGGTGCTCCTGAGCCAGTGGGCCAGCACGTTGGTCCAGATGGCACCGAGGAGGAGGGCGCCGATGAGAACGACCGGCAGCACAGTGATCTCGAGAGATTCCATCGTGTGGCCCAGTATGGAGGGAAGTCCTAAGCGGGAGATCAAGGAGGGACCTTGCCCCCGCCGCTTTCGATGCGAAGCGCCGCTTCTCGTCCAAAGCGGCTACTTCGACAGCTCCTGCGACATCGCCTACTCCCGTAGTCCGGCGGTTCGAGGATGTCTCAGTACCACTTGCCCCGGGCGAAGCCTCCGAAGGCGATCAGTCCGATCAGCACGATGATCAGCCCGATCACGAGGCTCCATAACAGCGCCACCACGATCCCGATGATGACGAGGATGCCTCCGAGGGAGATACCGCCAATGCCGCCGCCGCGACGTTCCGGTGTGGCCATTGTTGCCTCCGTTCTAGGGGATGCGGCGAGCCTACTCCCGCAGCCACGCTAGTCGACCTCTTCGACTGGAAGGCCAGCTTCCTTCCACGCGGCGAAGCCGCCCGCGACCTCGGCAGCCCCCCGGCGCAAGGTCGCCTTCGAGCGGATGGCGTGTTGGCAGAGGTAGATGGCGCCGGGCCCCTCCGGACTTGCTATGTGCTTGGCGAGCGATACCGGTCTCGCCCCAGGCGGGGCTCCGTGGCGGCGACGCTCGATCCCGGTCCTCAGATCGAGAATCTCCGCGAAGCCGAGCTGGACCGCGCCCCACGCCGCCTCGGGCTTCATAGATCGCACCACTGCGTGGGATTCCTCCACTGCGGTCAATGTATCGGGGGGAGGGTCGTCAACGGCGGGAGCGGGTCTCGCAGACCGCCGATTGGCTCAGCGCGAAAAGAACTGGAGATTTCGCGCCCGCAAGCCGCTGTTTCTCGTCCAAAGCGGTACCGGTACCGCACGAGCCAAACCTCGAGCTAGCTGCGCTCCTTATGCAATTCCACCTCGTAGACGCTCACGCCCGTTCGGCGCCCACCGGCATCCGGAGGCGACATCGCGTTAAGTGCGTCGTCGGCCCGGCGTAGATCCTCCTCCGTCTCATAGATCGTGATGCCGAGACCCTTTCGTCCCTCGCGGTCGACAAGCATCCACAGCTCTTTCACGACCTCCAGCCCTTCGGGCGGCGATTCCCAATTGGCCTCGGCCTGGCCGCGTGCCGCCTCGATCGCCTGTTCAACGCCATCTGGCTCGCCCTCGAACGTCGCTATCCGTGCATACATGGCGCGCTCCTCTCCGATTGAAGCTCGATCACCTGACTCTATTCCCAGCTGAGTGGGCGTCAAGAGAGAAGCCCCCGGCTCGGCTCCTGCTTTCCATGCAAAGCAGCTATCTCGCATCGCAGCTCTAACCGAAGGGGCGACCGCTCGGTCGTGAGAGGATCGACCAGCGCCAGGGAGGTTCCTCGCCCGGCGGGAACAGGTAGTGGTCCCGGCCGGCGAGCATCTCGAGGGGGACCAGTACCGGATCATCCTCGAGGCTGAGCCGAAGGCTGGACGCGGCGGTGATCTCGCCGGGTCCGGCGATGCGATCGATTCGCTCCCAGGGCTGGCCCGGCCTGTAGAGCCAGTAGGTGATGTGCACCTGGCCCACTGAGCGGCGCAGGTCCTCGACGGAGGTGAGCTCGGTCACCCTCCGCCTCGATGAGGTGAGGCCCGGATCGGGGCCGGGCACCGCGCAGCTCGGGCGCCGGCAGTAGCGGAAGTCGACGGGCAGCTCTCCGGCCTCGGCGGTCGGGAGGGGCGCGAGGCTACGGACGAGCTTGCCGAGGGGGAAACCGTAAGCAAGCGCGAGCGGGTTCCGCCCGCAGGGCACCGGATAACGCGGCGTGCAGGCGATGCGCCTCGCCAGCATCTCACCGAGCTCGCGATCGGCCCGGCGTGGAGGGGAGGCCACCAGGGCCGCGATCGCGACCAGGATCAGGGCGCTGATGACGCCCGCGAGCGCGACGTACTCGATCGATGCGTGTCCCCTGCGATGCGCTGTCCGTGTGCCCGCCACCGGCGCACGCTCTCGCGGCCAGTGCTCCGCGGGGCGCGCATCCGTGCCGAATCGGTGACCGGGGAGTGTCGCGGTCTAGAATCGAGCCATGGAAGGTTTCGGCGGACTTTTCGGCGACCCGGAGGAAATGCGCAGGCGCATGGAGGAGCTCCAGGAGCAGATGCAGGGTGCTCAGAAGGTCGCCTGGGCCGACAACGCAATCAAGCTCGCCGTGGAGATGACGGTGGCGGCGATCAGCTCGCTGGAGCTGACCGGCTCGAGCGACGAGCAGGCCGTCCAGGTCCGAGACGCGATCAGGATCGTGTTCCCCGAGGCAGTGACCCTGGTGAGGGAGGCCCGCGAGGGCCTGCAGGACTGATGCGCCCCCGCCCCTATATCGCCTGATCCGGTGGGCCTGCCCGAGCCCTCGGTCAGCAGCACGGCGCTGGTCACAGGCGCGTCCTCCGGGATCGGCGCGGCGATCGCGAGTGAGCTCGCCTCGCGGGGATACTCGATCGCGCTGACCGCGCGGCGGGAGGAGCGGCTTCGCAGCCTGGCCACCGATCTCACAGCGGAGCACGGCGTGGTGGCCGAGGCGATCGCCTGCGACCTTGGGGATCCGGCCGAGCGCGAGCGCCTTTCCGGTGAGCTCCGGGACCGTGGCCGCGCCGTTGAGTTGCTGGTCAACAACGCGGGCTTCGGGCACCAGGCCGACTTCGCGACCAGTCCCCGGGAGCGCATGGTGGAGATGGTCCGGCTGAACGTCGAGGCGGTCGTCGACCTGACCAGCCGGTTCGTCGGCCCGATGGTCGAGCGGGGGCGGGGCACGGTGATCAACATCGCCTCGACAGCCGCCTTCCAGCCGCTGCCAGGCTCCGCCGTCTACGCGGCCAGCAAGTCGTTCGTCCTCTCCTTCAGCGAAGCCATTCGCACCGAGCTGCGCGGCTCAGGAGTCACGGTGACCGCCGTGTGCCCGGGACCGGTGCGGACCGAGTTCACCGAGGTCGCAGGATTCCCCGGCGTGGAGGACCGGACCCCCGGCGCCGTCTGGATGTCGCCGGAGGACCTGGCCCGCCACGCCGTGGATGGCGCGCAGCACGACCGCCGGGTCGTCGTACCGGGAGCGCTCAATCGCGCCGGGGCGCTCGCCGGCCAGCACAGCCCGCGGGCCTTCGCGCTGCCTCTCCTCAATCGGTTCTGGCGCAACGTCTGAGGCGATGCCCGCCCTCGAGGCCCGCGGCATCGAGATCGCTTGGAGCGAGCACGGCGAGGGGCAGCCCGTCCTGCTGATCCACGAGACGGCCGCCACAAGCACGGCCTGGGAGCCCGTCGCCAAGGCGCTGTCCGAACGCTCCCGCGCGATCTCCTACGACCGTCGCGGGTGGGGCGCTTCGAGCGCGCCGGAGGAATACCGCCGCACGACGGTCGAGGAGCAGAGCGAGGACGCCGCCGCCCTGATCGAGGCGGTCGCGGATGCTCCCGCCGCCGTCTGCGGGGCCGGTGTCGGCGCCGTGGTCGCGCTGGACCTTCTGCTGCGGCGCACGGACCTGGTCTCGGCGACCGTAATGATCGAGCCGCCGCTGTTCCAGCTCCTCCCGGCAGCCACCGAGGCGCTCTCTCAGGACCGCCACCGGCTCGAGATCGCCGCGGGAACCGGCGAGGACGTGATCGAGCTCTACCTCTCAGGTGCGCTGCCGGCCCTCGGGCCTGGCGTCGACCGGATACCCGACGCACTCGCGGCGGCGGCGCGGGAGCGCCCGGCGAGCGTGGTCGCCGAGTTGGGTATCGCCGCCGACTGGAGGATGCCGCTGTCCCGCCTCGCGAGCGCCGGGAGCCCGTCGGCGATCGTCACGTCAGGCTCAACGTCGCCCCTGCTCCGCGAGGCCTCCGCGGCGCTGGCCGCCCGGCTGGCTCAGGCCACGGCGCGTGAAGTCGGCGCGGGCGAGGAGTCGCCGCAGCTCGGCGCGCCCGAAGAGGTCGCGTCGATCGTGCTCGAGCTCACTCCGTAGGCGGCAGCCGATCCGCCTCCACCTCGATCACGCCCCCGTGACGAGCGAGCACGGCGCCGCCTTCGAGCACCACAGCGATGATCGCAGTGGGGATCGCGGCCAGTACGGTGACCAAGACGTCGATCCAGAACGCCCCGCGTCCCCGGCCCGTGCCGGGACGCAGCCGGCCGGAGACGGCCTCGGAGGCGAAGTCGCGGTGGAAGGTGAGCAGGTTGAGGAGCGTCTGCCACATCGATGCCATCCCGGCGCGGGCGAGATGCCGGACGCGGCGCACATCGAGTCCTCGCCGGGCGAGGAGCAGCGAGGCGGCGCGAGGGGTCGGCTTGATGGCACGGCCGCCGGGACGGAGCGCGGCCCAGTTCTCCGCCCCGAGCCAGGCCTGCAGGCTCGCCGCGTTGTCGACCCGGATCGCGACCCCTGAGCCTCGCTCCTCCCGGCCGAGGAGGAGCGCCTCGGTCGCGTGATCGGGGGACGGCACGGCATCCCGGACGGCGACCAGCCCGCAGTTCTCGCAGCGGTCGATCACCTGGTCCTCTCGCGCGCCGTAACCCGCGGTTTCGACCCAGACGAAGAGCGGCTCGCCGCATGCCGGGCAGCGTGTCGCGTCGGCCTTCGCCCCCTGATCGAGGCTGACGGCGCGCCGCCGCCGGGTGCCCAGCCCGATTGCCATCCGGCTCAGGCCTCGACCGGGGTCGGAACGCGGTTCTCGAAGATCTGCCGGCGCACGTCGAACCTCTCGAGCCCGGTGAGGAAGCTCTTCGGGTCGAACGCCTGCGAGGGCGCCAGCCCGCCTCGCCCATCGAAGCCGCGCTTCGAGGCGAGGATCGCGCCTCGGGTGATCGCTGCCGCAGTGAGCCCGTAGACGTCCCTTCCGCTGATCACGCCCTTGCGCTCGACCTCTCCCCGCTTGGCCTCGCAGACGATCATCCACCGCATCTTCTCTCGCTCCTCCGGCGTGGGACCCTCCGGCAGCCGCGAGATCACGGCGTTGGCGAGGCGCTTCAGCGGCGTCCTCATCGCCAGGCCCGCCGGCCGCACGGTGGCGGCGAAGATGGGCGCCAGTCGCTCGCTGGAGAAAGCGGCGGCGTTCATGGTCGCGCGGACGTTGCGGGTGGGGACGTGGCGCGGGACCGTGATCTGCTCGCCCGAGGGGTAGCGCATCATCCGCTGCCTCCCTACAGGGGCGGGGAACTCGTATGTCCCCCGCGAGACGCCGCCGCTGGTCTCGATCCACTCCATGTTCCGCCACTCGAGGTCGCCGCCGCTGATCATCTCCAGCGTCGTCCGCGCGGTCCCCTGGCTGGGGGTGAAGTTCGACCAGCTGTAGTGCATCGACAGTTCGTCCAGCTCGCCCATCCGGTGGGCCGTGAGCGAGGCGATCATGTCGCCGGGGACGTAGTCGAAGCCCATCGCGGGGATCACGGCCACGCCGGCGCGGGCGGCGCCCGGCCCGTACCGCTCGAAGGCCATCTTCATGTAGGGCTGCTCGCCGGTGGTGTCGAGGTAGTGGGTCCCGGTCTCCACCGCCGCCGCCAGCACCGGCTCGCCGAAGCGCACGAACGGCCCGGCGCAGTCGATCACGACCGCGCAATCGGAGAGCAGTTCGCGGAGGGAAGCGGGGTTGTCCACTTGGGCGGCCCTGGCCGGAGCGTCCAGCTCGAGCTCCGCTCTCAGCGTGTCGAGCTTCTTGGCGTTGCGGCCGGAGACGACGAAGTCCGCCTCGGCCTTGGCGAGCTCGGCGACCACGAGCCGGCCCGTGTATCCGGTGGCCCCGTAGACGGCGATGGGCCCGGTCTGGCGGGAGAGAAGCGGCATCGCGGCCAAGATACAGTCCTGCCAGTTGGAGGCCTCGACCCCCGATAGCTCGCTGCCGAGCAAGCAGGAGGTGCTCGCCTTCCAGGCTCGCTGGATCCGGCGCGCCGGCGCGGCCGGGGTGTTCGGTGCCTTCGTGGTGGCCGCCGCAATCGTCCTGCAACGGATCGGGCTCCATGTCCCCGGCGGGAACTCCGATGCGGACCAGCTCGTCTTCGAACATGCGCACAGCAGCCGCCTCATCTACTCCTCCGTTCTCCAGGGCATCGGTATTGCGCTGTTCCTGGGCCCGCTGCTCTTCCTCTTCCGCGCCGCTCGGAGCCGCTCGGTGCGGGTCCGAAGCTTCGCCACCGCGCTGGTCATCCTCGGGCCGCTTGCCTTTGGCCTCGGCGTGGCCGTCTCCTCGGTCGGCAGCACGAAGGCCGCCGACAAGTTCAAGACCCAGGAGCCGGCGGTCGTACAGCAGGCCCGCCAGCATGCGGAGCAGGCCGCGAAGGCCCCCGCTCCGGCAGCTCCCAAGAACGGAGGTGCAACCGGGACCGGCTCGACGACGACTCCGACCGGGTCCACGACCACCGGGACGACGACGACCGCGGCGGCGGCGAAGCCGAAGACGCCTGACCAGGCCGCGAGCGATGCGCGAGAGGGGCTCGCCGACCACCTCAACAAGCACACCACCCTGCTCATCGTCGGAGGGCTGATCTCGACGGCCGGCGTGCTCGCCCTGGTGTTCGGGATGATCTACACGAACCTCTGGGCCATGCGGCTCGGGCTCGTCACCCGCTTCTGGGGGGCGCTCGGGATGGCGTTCGGCCTCTTCCTGATCATCCCGCTCTTCCCACCGGTTCCCGGACTTGTCCTCTGGTTCGCCGTCCTCGGGCTGATGTTCCTCGGGCTCTGGCCACGGCCACTGCCGCCGGCCTGGGCGGCCGGCGAGGCGGTTCCCTGGCAGAGGCCGGGAGACGACCTCGGGCCCCCGCCGTCAGAGCAGGCGGAGCCGGGCACGGTCGAGGGAAGCGGGCGCGAGATCTCGGAGGAGCCGCTGCCAGAGGGCACCCGGAACGGCGAAGCGGATCAGCCGCCGGAGCCGCCCTACGGCGAGACGCAGGGGCAGCGGCGCAAGAAGCGCAAGCGTCGGCGCTAGTCCCTCGGCGGTGGCGGCGCCGCCATCAGCTCGACCCGGTGGCCGCCGGGAGCGATCGCGAAGGCGCGGTCTGCGCCCCATAGCTGACGGGTGTCCTCGACCTGGAAGCCCGCAGCGCGGAGCCGCTCCTTGGCCTCGGCGTGATCAGGCGCTACCACGGCGGCGTGACCGAGGGCGGGCGCGGTGTGCCCCTCCGTGAGGATCAGGTGGATCTGGGTGCCGTCCCGCTCGAGCCAGCGAACGGAATCGCCGAGCACCTCCGCGGCCGGGACCTCCTCGAAGCCGAGCAGGCCCCAGAACTCGATTGAGCGATCGGCCTCTTCGGGCGGGACCTCTAGCGAGACGTGATGCAGCACGCGGCTAGAAGATAGAGAGCCACCGGCGGCGGCCAGAGTCATCGCCCGCGCGGCGCGCGATCAGGCCCGATGCCAGAAGGGCCAGGCCGACCAGCGCCAGCGAGCCGACGGCCATGCCGGTCATCGGCAGGGTGGTGGAGGTGCCCGCGGCGTTCGGTGAGGCGACCGCTGACGACTCCGAGTTCGATGAGCCGCTCGAGGTCGAGCCGGCGGAGCCGCCACTGCCCCCGCTCGAGCTCAGCACCCGGACCGTGCCGTGCATGTTCGGGTGGATCGTGCAGATGTAGCTGAAGGTCCCGGCCGAGCTGAAGGTGTGCGAGGCGCTCTGACCGTTGTTGAGGTCCGGAGTCTTGAAGCTTCCATCGTTTGCCGTGGCGTTGTGCGGGGCCTGCCCGGTGTTGTGCCAGGTGACCGTGTCGCCGGCTGCGACCGTCACCGACGCCGGGGAGAAGGAGAAGTCGACCATTGTCACGCTCGCCGAGGCCGAGGTGTGGGCCTTGCCGGTCGGGCTCGCGACTGTGACTGGCGCGGGCTCTGGCGTGGCCGGCACGGGGTCGGCCGGCGGCGCACTCTGCCCGGAGTCGGCGGGATTCTTGTGGCCCACGTCCGCGACCGTGCCCGGATCGACGGGTGGGAGGACGGGATCGGGAGGGGTGGTCGTCGTGGTTGTGGTGGTGGTCGTAGCCGTCGTGGTGCCGGTGTCCTGCGCGGCCGACACGGCGGGGACGGCGCAGATCGCCGCCAGGACGAGCATCCCGCTCGCCAGGGCTCTCGCTCCCTTCATCGCTCTCATCCTAGGCCCCACCACGTCATAGGTGGGTACGGAATTCTCGCGACGGCGGATTTAGCCCAAGGCGCTGACGCCTGGTGGGGCGTCCGAAGCCTCCGGCTCCCGCTCGGCGTCGATCCGCTTCCGATGGGTTCGGATCTCGCTCATGATGCGCTCGAGGCGGGGCTCAGTGGAGGCGTCCACGTGGGTCATCGCCGCCGCGATCGCAGGATGGACCGAGGCGATGCGCTCGTACATCGCCTGGGCGACGGCGCGGTAGGTCGGGTGGCCCTCGCGGCCGGAGCGCAGCTCGATCAGGTGCATCGCCTCGCGGGCGTTCAGGTCGAGCAGGTAGCGAATCCTGTAGCCGAGGCAGAGGGCGTACGGCGCGGCATCCGCCATCCCCGCCGCCGCCAGACGCTCGTACTCGGCGCGGGAGATCTCCAGGGCGCGCTCGTACTCGGAGCCGGCGCCGGCCTCGCGCACCTCGTCGGGGATTCCGGCGCCGAGGTCCGGGCTGAGGCTCTGCCATTGGCAGGTCAGCATCCGGTGGCGTTGGAGATCGCGGAAGCCGCCGTAGTCGGAGACGATCTCGAAGCGGTAGCGGACCGCCTCCCATCCCCGGCCTGGGCGGTGGCGGCGGTTGGGCCGCTCGCCGACGAGGTCCGCGATGATCTCGGCCTGCTCGTCCGGGGGCAGCGACCGCACTCGGTCGAGGATGGCTCGCTCCGGGGTCCCCGCCGACTCGAACAGCGACGCGGCGATCAGGTCGTCCTCGGAGCCCTCGACCTCGATCAGCTCGACCGACGGGGCCCCAGGTTCCTCGGCCCGATCCAGGCCCATCCGGGCGACCCAGCGCTCGGCCGCGTCCCGCC
This sequence comes from uncultured Solirubrobacterales bacterium, assembly GCA_963817275.1. Classification (GTDB taxonomy): domain Bacteria; phylum Actinomycetota; class Thermoleophilia; order Solirubrobacterales; family 70-9; genus DASUPK01. The sequence goes on from CAWFOA010000014.1 coordinate 242,717, forward strand.
TGCGCTCGAGGTAGGAGATCCACTCGCCGCCCCGCTCCGGTCGCTCCACCCGGGCGACGAAGCTCGGCATCACCTTCTTCAGCTCCTCCAGGATCATCGTCGCGAAGTGGCGCGCCTCCGGCAGGGGCGAGGCGAGCATCCGCAGCAGCATCTGCTCGTAGGCCTGGCCCGAGGCGAAGATGCCGACATGGCTCAGGGTCGCGGCGGGCAGCAACCCGCGCAACAGATCGAGGGCCTTGGCCTTGATCGATCGCTCCCAGGCCGCCTCGGGCTCGTCGCCACGGGGCCACCGCGCCGCGGCCCACTCCCTGACCTGAGCGAGCGAGCGCGAGTAGATCGTGAACAGCTCCTCCATCGCCGCGCCGTACTCGGGGCCCAGCTCGTCGTCCCGATAGAAGCGGTAGCCGCCCCCGGCGGACTCGGGTAGCGGCTGGTCGTAGGGGATGTAGCGGGTGGACTGCTCGAGGTAGGCCGCCAGCCGGCCGCGCTGGAGGACCTTCGTGAGCACGTTGGAGACCCACTCGCAGGCGACGTGCGCCCCGCCGACCTGCGCGATCGAGTCGTCGCCGTAGCCCATGAAGACGCGCTCGTAGAGCCCGGCGGCGCGCTCACCCTCCTCGCCCTCGAAGGGCCGGCCGCCCTCGGGTACGTCAGCGGCGAACTCGTCGAGGTAGAGCCGCCGCAGCGTTCCCGGGTAGCGGGAGTAGCGGGCGAAGAGCGCCCCCTTGATGGTCTCGGGAAGGTTGACGAGGGCGAAGACGGGGCGGTCGAGGTTGGTGACGTGGGGGGAGAGGAGCTTCCGTTCCTCGTCTGTGAATGACTCGACCGGGTAGCGCACGGGCGAGCCAGCGTAGCTTCATCCCCAGATCGATTGGGCGGCCAAGACCGCAACGACCGCGATCCCCGTCGTCCAGGCGATGGCCTTCGCGGCGAGTCTCGAGTCGAGGCCGTAGACGTGGGCGACGAGCAGGGTGTTGACGCCGCATGGCATTGCCGCGATCAGCAGATACGGACCGGGAAGGTCGATGAAGGGCAGCGAAAGGAGGAGGAGCAGGCCCGGCGCGATCAGCAGCCGCAGCATGATCGCGGCCGCAACCGGCGGATCGAACGGCGAGCCGATCTCGACGTGCTTCTCTTCGACCTCCTCCGCGAGCACCGCCCCAACGGCGAAGAACCCGATCGGCAGCAGCGAGATCACCACCCCGCGGGATACGTTGACAAGCACGTCGGGCGCCAGCGAGTCGGGGACGAGCAGCGCAGCCGCCGCGGCGTAGAGCGGCGGGTTGCGGGTGAAGAACGCGACGACCCGGTCTCGAAGCCCCTCGCCGGCCCTGGTTCCGAAAGCGGCGCCGGTCCCGAAGCCGAGCAGCAGCAGCGAGGGCGCCGGGATCGCGATGTCGTACACCACCGCCTCGCCGAGAGCGTGGAAGCCGAGCAGCGACGCGACCAGCGGATAGCCGAGGTAGCCCGAGTTGGGTACCAGCGTTCCCACGATCAGCGATCCGGTCGAGGGCCGGCTCAGCCGCAGGACCTTGGAACCGGCGAGCCAAGCCAGGCCGGCCGCGCAGAGGATCGCGACCCAGCCGATCACCAGCCCGCCGCCGAGGTCGGCGTCGATGTGGACCCGCGCCAGGTTGAAGAAGACGACGAACGGGACGAGCGTGTAAAGCGAGATCACCAGCAACCGCCGAGCCCAGCCGACCGCGCTCGCCGGCCAGCGGCGCTCGGCGACGACGCCGGCCGAACCGGAGATTGCGATCGCGGCGACGGTGAGGAGGACTCCCAAGGGGCGCCATCCTCCCAGCGTCGCGCGATAGCGTGACGGTTCGATGGCCGAGATCGACTGGACGTTCCAGGGGACCTGGCCCTACGAGCCGAAGTGGTTCGACTCCGGCGACGGTCGCATGCACTACGTCGATGAGGGCCCGCGCGAGGGCCGCCCGGTGGTCATGGTGCACGGCAATCCCACCTGGGGCTACCTCTATCGGCATTTCATCCCGCGGCTGGTCGAGGCCGGACACCGGGCGATCGTGCCCGACCATCTCGGCTTTGGCCGCTCCGAGAAGCCGGATGAGCCGGAGCTCTACCGCGTCCCGCGACACGCGGCGAGGCTCGACTCGCTGCTTGAGTCACTCGACCTGCGAGGCGCGACGGTGGTCGGGCAGGATTGGGGAGGGCCGACCGGGTACTACTGGGCCACCCAGCACCCGGAACGCGTCGACGGTCTCTTCATCCTCAACACCTTCGCCCACGGCTGGCATCCGGAGATCCTGCCGCCGGGGAAGGAGAAGATCCCGCTGCCGGTGCCGCTGCGTCTCTTCAGGACGCCGGGAATAGGCGAGGTCATGGTCAAGGGGATGGACGCCTTCAAACGCGGGTTCCTCTTCGGCCAGGGCGTGGTGCACAAGGATCGCCTGACGCCGATCGTCAAGCGGGCCTACCGCGATGTCCACCAGGGCTGGTCCGAGCGCACCGCGATCCTCGTCTTCCCGCGGGAGATCCCGGTTGACGGCACGGGACCGGTGGTCGAGATGAACGCAGCAATCGAGGCCGGCCTGAAGCGCGATTTCCGCTCGAAGCCCGTCCACATCTGCTGGGCGATGAAGGACGTCGCGTTCACCCCAGAGGTGCTCGAGGGCCTGTGGCTCGACACCTTCCCCGACGCGTCGGTGACTCGCCTCGAGGACGCGGGTCACTACCTTCAGGAGGACGCTCACGAGCGGATCGTTCCGGAGCTCGTCCAGTTCGTCGGGGGGAACGGCCCATAGGGAGCTCAGGCGGGCTGCGGGACGGGCTCCGCCTCGGCGACGTCCTGGGTGTCAGCCGGCGAGTTCTGGCGCCTCGAAAGGGCGAGGAAGGGAATGGCGAAGGCGGCGATCCCGGCCGAGAACAGGTACGAGGTCGCGTACCCGTACGCATCCGCGGCCTTGCCGAGCACCGGCTGCGTCCAGACCCCGCCGGTGGACGACATCATCGAGTCGAAGGAGAGGATCGTCGCCCGCTGCCGCGATGGGATCATCCCGTTGATGTAGGTCTGCCTGATCGGCATCGTCGCCGCGAACAGAAGTCCCCAGATGGTGGTGAATCCGATCACGGCCCAGAAGCTCTGGACAGCTCCGATCATGACCAGGGTGACCACGCTCGCCGCCGCCATCACGAGCAGCGCAGAGGTCCGTCGCACGAACAGCCCCCTGATCCGCGGCGCCGCGATCCCACCGAGGATCTGGGCGCCGGCGACTATCGCGGCCACCAGGCCGGCGATCTGGTAGGCGTGCGGGTCACCATAGAGCTCGAGCAGGTATGGCTGAAGCGCGTAAAAGGCGTAGATCCCGACACCGCCGGTGAAGAGGGCCTCGACCATCAGCCACTTGACGGCCGGAACCCGCCAGCCGTACTCGATCGAGTTCGATGCGATCTTCTTCATCTCCGCCAGCGGGCGCCCGCCTCTCTCGGGCGTGAAGCCGACGTCGTGCATGAGCCGGAACGCCACCCCGAACATCACGATCAGGATCACTCCGCGCAGCACGAAGGGAACGCCAAGGCTGACCTGCTGGGCGAGTACCCCTCCCGCCACCGAGCCGGTGAGCATCCCGATGCCCGTGACGATCTGGCCGCGCCCGAAGACCGTCTCCAGGTCGCCGGTGTAGCCCGTCGCGGTCAGCGCATCGACCAGCCATGCCTCGACCGCGCCCGAGAAGAACGTGAAGCCGAGGCCGAGCAGCAGCGAGACGACCGCCCACTCCCAGAACGGCGCCTCGATCTGCCAGAGCAGAACGTAGAGGAGAGTCGCCCCCGAGAGGGTCAGGGTGCCGAGCAGGTAGGAGGTCCGGCGCCCGATCGTGTCGGCGACGATTCCGGTCGGCACCTCGAAGATCACCATCCCCGCCGTGAAGAACGCGTTGGCGGCGAACGCCTCCAGGTTCGAGAGCCCGGCGTCCAGCAGGAAGATCGTGTTGATCCCCCAGATCAGGGACGTCGCCAGCGTGTTGCCGAGCATGAGCAGCAGGTATGTGCGCTGGATGGAGCGCGGCGTCGGCATATCCACTGAAAGTAGTGACCCGCGCCGGCGACCGATTTCATCGGCCGTTCAACGGGCTCGGGGGCTAGATCGTGGTCGCCAGCGACGAGGCCGCGTGCGAGGCCCAGTCGATCAGCGGCGAGGGGGCGATGCCGAAGGCGACAGTGGCCGCGGCGCAGACCAGGGCCGAGCCGAAGATGAGCGCGCAACGGCCCGTGCCCTTCGTTGCCGCATCGGCCTCCGGCGATCCGCCGGCGATCGCGGGCATCGCCTGGGCCGGGGCTGCGGTTGGCTCGGGTCTCATCCAGACCGCGGCCACCACCCGCAGGTAGTAGGCGAGAGACACCATCGAGCCGATCACGATGATCACTCCGAGCCAGGTGTAGTCGCCATCGACCGTCGCCTCGATCAGGAAGAGCTTGCCCATGAACCCCGAGGTGCCGGGGAGGCCCGCCAGCGCGAGCATCCCGATCGTCAGGGGCCAGGCCAGCAGCGGGCGGGAGCGGCCGAGGCCAGCGACGGACTCGATGTCATCGCCGTGGGCGGTCTCCCGCTCGCGGGCGACGATCACCGCGAAGACCGCCAGGTTCATCAGCGTGTACGCGGCCAGGTAGAAGACGAGCGCCTCGAGCCCCTTCTCTGTCGCCACCACGACCCCGGCCAGCATGTAGCCGGCCTGAGCGACCCCCGAGTAGCCCATCAGCCTCTTCAGCGAGTCCTGGCCGAGCGCGCCGATGTTGCCGATCGCGATCGAGGCGACGGCGATCGCGGCCAGGGCGGGCTTCCAGTCGTGGGCGATCGGGCCGAGGGCGACCTCGAAGAGGCGGGCCAGCGCGATGAAGGCGGCGGCCTTGGTGGCGACGGCCATGAAGGCGGTGACCGGCGTGGGGGCGCCCTCGTAGACGTCCGGGGTCCACTGGTGGAAGGGCGCCAGTGAGGTCTTGAAGGCGAGTCCGGTGGCGACCATCGCGGTGCCGATCAGGACGAGGGTGTCGTTGCCATGCCCGCCGGGGCCGACCGCGTGGGCAATCCCGGAGAAGTCGGTCGACCCGGAGGCGCCGTAGAGCAGCGCGAATCCGTAGAGGACGGTCGCCGAGCCGATTGAGCCGATGATCAGGTACTTGAGGCCCGACTCGAGCGAGCGCTCCTCACGCCGTGCGGAGGCGCTCAGCACGTAGAGCGGGATCGAGAGCAGCTCCAGCGCGACGAAGAAGGCGACCAGGTTCTGGGCCTGGGCGATCAGGGTCATCCCGAGCACCGAGCCGAGCAGCAGGGAGTAGAAGGCGCCGTGGTTTGCCTCCTCCGCGGCGGGCTCCCGGATCGCCAGCAGGACAACAATTGCGGCGGCCGTGCAGGCGATCAGCGTGCCGGCGAGCCCGAAGGCGTCGAGCCGCAGGGCGCCAGCGACAAGATCGGTCTCCGAGCCCCACTGCCAGATCGAGAGCCCGGCCGTGGCCGCCAGGACGGCGATCGTCAGACCCGCCGTCGTGAAGCGGCCGATGCGCGGGATCAGGCCGACCAGCAGGACGACGCAAAGCCCGGCTGTCAGCGCGATGACGGGCGAGAGCCCGGCGTAGTCGATGTGAGGGGCGTTGAAGTTCATCGCTCGGCCACCTGGGTCGGCGTGCCCTGTTGCGAGGCGGCAACCGATGCCGCGGTCGAACCCTCAGCCCGATGGAGGATCAGTCCCGGCCAGAGGGCGAGCGCGACGATGCACGCCACGAGGCCCGCGACCACGGCGCCGTCAAGCAAGCCGATCTCACGCGACTCGATCCCGTCGGGTTTCCGGTTGTGCATCGCGTGCTGGTAGAGGCGCAGCGCGTAATAGGCCGACAGCGCGATCCCGATCGCGGCGACGAAGGCGTAGACGATCTTCTCCTGGAAGATCCCGTTGAGGATGTAGAACTCGCCGATGAAGTTGGAGGAGCCGGGCATGGCGAGGAGCGCCATCGTCGCGATCAGGAAGAGCGCGGCGAGCACCGGCGCCCGCATCGCCAGGCCGCCCATCTTGGTGATGTCGTCGGTCCCGGCCCGGGCGACCAGCAGCACGGCGATCAGCATCAGGGGCGCGACCACCAGGCCGTGGTTGACCATCTGGAGAACAGCGCCGTCGGCGCCGTCGGGGCGCAGGCTGAAGATGCCGAGCGTGATGAAGCCGAGCTGCGCGACCGACGAGTAGCCGAGGATCAGCCTGGCGCTCGTCTGGGTGAAGGCCATCACCGAGCCGTAGAGGATCGAGGCGACCGCGATCACCAGGATCACCTCCTGGAAGTGATTTGTGGCCGCCGGGAAGACCGGCAGGACGATCCGCAGGAACCCGTATGCGCCGACCTTGGAGAGCACTCCCGAGAAGATCGCCAGCGCCGGCAGCGGAGCCACCCGGTAGGCATCCGGCATCCAGGCATGAAGCGGGAAGGCCGGCATCTTCACCAGGAAAGCGGCGGCGAAGAACCAGAAGATCCAATACTGGCTGCCGCTGCCGAGCGGGTTGGCGGCAAGGTGTTGGATGTTGAAGTCGATCGGCCCGCCGTTCGCCGTCAGGATCCCCGCCGCGATCGCGCCGACCAGCATGAGCAGCGACCCAACCAGTGTGTAGACGATCATCTTGATCACGGCCGGCTGCGGCCGGATCGGTTCCTCGTCCTCCTCGGGGCGCCCCGGATGCTCTGTCCCCCAGCTTCCGAACAGGAAGTAGAACGGGATCAGCATCAGGTCGAAGAAGAGGACGAAGAGGATCAGGTCCTGGGCGAGGAAGGCTCCGAGCACCGCCGTCTCGGCCAGGCCGAACATCAGGAAGTAGGTGCGAGGCCGCTCGGGGAGGTTGACGGCCGACCAGAGCGTGGCGGCGAACCAGAGGACGGCGGTGAGCAGGACCAGGAAGAGGCTGATGCCGTCGACGCCAAGCTGGTAGCGCACACCCAGCGACGGGATCCAGCTCTCGTCGACGGTGTGCTGAAGACCCGCCGAGGGATCGAAGCGTGCCACGACCACGATCGTCAGGACCAGCGTCGCCAGGGACCCGAGCGTGGCGACCCAGCCCACGAGGCGCTGCGGGTTCGCGCAGGCGAGAAGCCCGGCTGCGAGGGGCGCCCAGAGCAGGATCTGAATCACGCTGGTTCCCTCATGAGCTCTGCAGGAGGAAGTAGAGGCCGAGGCCGGCGAAGCCCGTGACCAGGAGCAGGGCGTAGGAGCGCAGGTAGCCGGACTGGGCGCCGCGCACCCCGGCGCCGACCCCGCGCACCACGTCGCTCACGCCCACCACGATCCCCTGCACGACGTAGCGCTCGAAGGTGGAGTTGGCCCAGCGCCCGACGGCGAGGGCGGGCCGGACGACGAGGATGTCGATCGCCTCGTCGAAATACCACTTCTTCTCGAGGAAGTCGTGCAGCCACGGAAAGCGCTTGGTCAGCGCCGCGGTCGTGCCCGGTCTGCGCAGATAGGCGTAGTAGGCGATCGCGATCCCCAGCACCGAGATCAGGCCGCCGATCACCAGGCCGTGGTAGGCGGCCGTGGTGGACGGGCCCTGCTCGTAGAGGCTCGAGTCGAGGAACGAGCCGTGCAGGAAGCGGTGGACGACGTCATCGACGCCCGGGATCTGGATGAAGCCGGCGAACAGCGCCCCAAAGCCCAGGATGGTCATCGCGATCTTCATCGGCCAGGCGTCCTCGGCGACCGTGTGCTTCTCGCCCGGGAAGCCGACGTCGGTGTCCTCTGGCTCGCCGGTCGCCGGGTTCTGAGGCTCCAGGTGTTGGTGTACTCCCTGCTCCAGGTCGCGCGCGACCTCGCACGGCGGGCCGAAGGCCACCCTGAAGCCGATCCGGAAGGCATAGAAGGCGGTCAGCAGAGCGCCGATGTAGCCGCCGATCGTGAAGATCACGTAGAACCCGCCCCGATACGCGGCGAAGTCGAGGATCTCGTCCTTCGAGAACCAGCCGGAGGTGAGCGGGAAGGCCGCCAGCGCGAGGGCCCCGATGATCAGCATCGCCGAGGTGAAGGGCAATGACTTGCGGAAGCCGCCCATCAGGTCGATGTTCTGGCGGTTCGCCATCGCCCCGATCACCGAGCCGGCCGCCATGAAGAGGAGGGCCTTGAAGAAGGCGTGCGTCATCAGGTGGAAGAGCCCCTCCGAGTACGCGCCGATGCCGACCCCCATGATCATGTAGCCGATCTGGCTCATGGTCGAGTAGGCGATGATCCGCTTCAGGTCCGTGACGACCAGGGCGATCGTCGCCGCGATCAGCAGTGTTGCCAGGCCGACGAAGGCGGCGATGTCGGCGGCCGTCAGGCCGATCTCGAACAGCGGATGGAAGCGGGCGATCAGGTAGACGCCGGCGGTCACCATCGTCGCGGCGTGGATCAGGGCCGAGACGGGCGTCGGGCCCTCCATCGCATCGGGGAGCCAGGTGTGGAATGGGATCTGAGCCGACTTGGCGAACGCGCCGACCAGCAGCAGGCAGCAGATCGCGACCACGACTCCCTGGTTGGTGTGGAACGTCTCGGGCGCCTTGCTGAAGATCGAGAGCAGGTCGAAGGTGCCGAGGTCGCGGAAGATGAACAGCGCCGCCAGCACCATGCCGATGTCGCCGATCACGTTGATGACGAAGGCCTTCATCCCGGCCGTTGTCGCGGTGCCGCGCCGGTACCAGAAGCTGATCAGCGCGTAGGAGGCGAAGCCGACGAAGGCCCAGCCGACGATCAGCAGGATCAGGTTGCCCGCCAGGACCAGCAGCAGCATCGAGAAGACGAAGAAGTTGAGGTAGGCGAAGAAGCGGTTGAAGCCGCGGTCCGAGGTCAGGTAGCTGATCGAGTAGAGGTGGATCAGCATCGAGACCCCGCTGACGATCAGGCACATGTAGACCGACAGCGGGTCGACCAGAACGTTGAGCTGGATGTTGAGCCCGGCGGCGCTGGCGTAGTCGTAGAGCGACGAGGTGTGCTGGCGAGCGTCGACGGGGTCGCCGAGAAGCTGGATCAGCGCGCCGATCGACGCCGCGAAGGCGAGGCCGATCATCGCGGTCGCGATCCAGCCCGCGCTCCGGCCCGGGAGCTTCTTCCAGGCGAGGCTGATGATCAGCGTCCCCGCGAGCGGGAAGGCGAGCACCAGCCAGCCGTACGCGGTCGCGCTCACCAGGTCAGCCCCGCAGACTGCGCAGGTCGTCGACGTTGAGGGGGATCCGGCGCCGGTAGGCGGCGACGATGATCCCGAGCCCCACCACCACCTCGCAGGCCGCAATCACCATCACGATCAGGGCGAAGACCTGCCCGTCCTGGTTGCCCAGCGAGCGCGAGAAGGCGAGCAGCGCCAGATTGCCGGCATTCAGCATCAGCTCGAGGCAGAGCAGGATCACCAGCGGGCTGCGGCGGAGCAGCACCCCCGAGACGCCGACGGCGAAGAGCAGGGCGGAGAGGACCAGATACCAGGTGATGTCCATCAGGCCGGCTCCTGAGGGGCATCGGCCTCACCCGCGCGGTGGCGGCCGGCGAGAACGACCGCGCCCACAGCGGCCACAAGCAGAAGCAGGGACGCCGCCTCGAACGCGATCAGGAAGCGCTCCAGGAGCAGCTTGCCGATCGCCGAGGGAGAGCCGAAGCCGAGCTCGACCGTCGGTCCGTGGGTGTCGATCGCCTGCAGCCCGGATCCGGTGATTGCGATCGCCAGCTCGATGAAGAGCGCGAGCCCGAGCACCGGCGCGATGAAGCGCTGGCCGGGGATCGGCTCCCAGAGCGGCTCGTCCACGTTGCCGACGTACGCGGCCACGAAGACGTAGAGGACCATCACCGCCCCGGCGTAGACCACGATCTGGGCGGCGGCCAGGAACTCGCCCTGCAGGAGCAGGAAGAGCCCGGCCAGCGAGATCAGGTGAACGATCAGGGCGAGGACGCTGTAGAAGGGATTGCGGAGCGCGATCACGGCGATCGCGCCGCCCAAGGTGCCGATCGCGCCGAGGAAGAAGCAGACCTGGATCACTCGCCTTCGCTCCGGAGCGGGGTACGGTCGATCGGCTCCGCGAGCAGCATCTCCTTCGTGAAGATCAGATCCGAGCGGTTGTAGTCGGACATCTCGTAGTCGTGGCCCATCGTGATTGCGTCGAAGGGGCAGGCGACCTCGCAGTAGCCGCAGAAGATGCAGCGGGAGAGGTTGATCTCGTAGACCTCGGCGTAGCGCTCGCCGGCGGAGATGCGGTGGTCCGGGTCGTTCTCATGGGCGACCACGCGAATGCAGTCGGCGGGGCAGGCGGCGGCGCAGAGCGAGCAGCCGACGCACTTCTCCAAGCCGGTGTCCTCGAAGCGATGCAGCTTGTGGCGCCCGCGGAAGCGCTGGTAGACGGGAGTCTTCTCCTCCGGGTACTGGATCGTCACCGGCCCCTCGAGGACGCGGCCGAAGGTGGTGCGCAGCCCGCGGAGCGTCTCGCCGAAGGCGCGGTAGGCGCCCCCGACGCCACCGGGCTTGGGCCCGCGCTGGACCGAGATCACGTCGCTCTCGCCCTCCAGGTAGGGGAACTCCGACCAGTCCGTCTTGTCCTTGTTGAGCTTCGCCTCCATCAGGACACGGTCACGATCACGGCGGTGGCGAGCACGTTGAGCGTGGCCAGTGGCAGCATCACCTTCCAGCCGAGCGCCATCAGCTGGTCGTAGCGAAGGCGCGGCAGGGTGGCGCGGATCCAGATGAAGAAGCAGACCAGGGTGAGCGTCTTGGCCACCATCCAGACGGGATCGAGCCAGCCGGGGCCCGGTCCCATCCAGCCGCCGAGGAAGAAGGTGACAGCGATGCCCGAGACGACGAACATCTCCAGGTACTCGGCGAGCAGGTAGGAGCCGAAGCGCATCCCGCCGTACTCCGTCATATAGCCCTGGACCAGCTCCGCGTCCGCCTCCGGCAGGTCGAACGGCGCCCGGTTGGTCTCGGCGAAGCCGGCGAGCATGAAGATCAGGAAGCCGACGATCTGGGGGACGATGTTCCAGATCTCGCCCTGGCCGTCGACCACGCTGGTGAGAGATAGCGAGCCGGTCATCATCACGACCCCGAGCAGCGCCAGGCCCATCGAGACCTCGTAGGAGATCAGCTGGGCGGCCGAGCGCATCGCGCCGAGGAAGCTGTACTTCGAGCCCGACGACCAGCCGGCAAGGAGCAGGCCGTAGAACGAGAGCGAGCCGAAGGCGAAGAAGTAGAGGATGCCGATCGAGACGTCGATCCCGTAGAGCCCGATCCCGTCCTGGACGTTCCCGAACGGCAGGATCGCCAGCGTGACGATGCCGGAGAAGATCACGATCGCCGGAGCGATCGCGAAGAGGAGGGGGACCGCCGCGTTCGGCCGGAACATCTCCTTGCCTGCGAGCTTGACGATGTCCGCCAGAGGCTGGACCAGGCCCACCGGCCCGACTCGGTTGGGGCCGTAGCGATTCTGGAAGCGGCCGATCAGCTTGCGCTCGGCGACCGTCAGGATCGGGACGATCGCGAACACGCCGATGAAGATGATCAGGCTCTTGACGACCATCACCCAGGTCGCCTCGACGTAGTTGACCTCGGCGAGGGGGAGGTGGAATGGCAGGCTCACCGCTTGCTCACCTTGATCCGCTGCGGGACGCCGTTGGTGAGCACGTTGCCGTTGGCCTCATCGGTGCCCTCGATCAGGAACGCGGCGCCCTCCCGCATGCGCTCGCGGATCGCGACCGTCGCCTCGACGCTCGAGCCGTTGACGGAGACGGTGACCTCGTCTCCGTTCGCCAGATCGAGGTCCTTGGCGTCCTTTGCGGCGAGCTCGAGCTTCTGCTTGGGCATCAGGAAGCGCAGAGCGGGATTGCGCTTGGTGATGTCGGTGGCCCAGAGGTCTCGGTACGTGCCCAGGACGAGCGGTCCGCCGGCGGGGGCGTCCGCGGGCGACCTGTCGCCGATCGGCGGGGAGGCCGTCCGAGATTCGTCCCGCGGCTCAGTCGGAGTTCCCGCGGCCGCCCCCGCCGCCGGCCCGCCGGCAGGGGTCCACGATTGGCCTGGGTCCCTGTCTCCCCAGCGCAGGCCCGTGCCTCCGATTTCCTCGTAGGTCAGCGTGTCGTAGAAGGGGACCTCGCTCGAGAGCGCGTCGAAGATCGTCGGCCGGGGACTCCGCGCTGACGCCGGCGCCGAGCTCCGTCGCGACGGCGTCGAGGAAGCGCCAGCCGGGGATCATGCCCTCGGGGAGCGGGACGTTCCGGCGCACTCGCTGCAGGCGGCCGTCCGGGTGGGTGACCGTGCCCTCCTTCTCGGCCCAGTTCTCCGCTGGGATCACGATGTTGGCCAGCCGGGTCGAGTCGTCCTCGTGGGAGGCGATCGAGACGACGAACGACCCCGACAGCGCCTTGCGCCAGCCCTCGGTGTCCGGGTGGGTGCGGACCGGGTCCGCGTTGACGAGCAGCATCGCTCCGAGCTCGTGGTTGGCCAGGCCGTCCTTGATCGCGGCGCTGCCCCTGCCGGCGGGGGTGGGCTCCAGGCCGGGCTTGGCTCCCGGCAGGCAGCCGATCTCGCGCAGGCCGCGGCCGTTTGACTCCTCCGGGACCTCGAGCAGGCCCGGGCCGATCCGCTGGTGCATCTCCAGGGCCCGGGCGCAGGCGTGGAGCGCCTCGACGGCTCCCGGGTTGCGCCAGAGTCGCTCGCCCCAGATGATCGTCTGGTCCGGAGCGTCGCTCAGGACCTCCGCGATCGCCGTGGCCTCCTGCTTGAAGGGGCCGTCGGTGTCGAAGCCCTCGGCACCGAGCGCGCCTGCCAGGGCGCGGACGAAGGAGGCAGCATCGCCGGGCGCGTAGCGGACGGTCTCGGCGGCGCCTCCGTCGAGGGCCGTCGGGCGCTCCGAGGCGACCATCAGCTTGGCGCGGGCGCGGCGGACCGCCTTGCGGATCCGGAGGTCGAGGATCGGCATCTCGTGCAGCGGGTCGACGCCGATGACCAGGATCGCGTCGGCGTGGTCGAGATCGGCGATGCTGGAGCCGAGCTCGGGGCGCGAGAGTTTCCCGAGCAGTCCCGGGTCCACCGGGCTTGCGGAGCTGTCGACGTTCGAGGAGCCGCCGTGGCGGAGGATCCGCTGGACCAGCCAGCCCTCCTCGTTGGAGGTGCCACCGCCGACCAGAGCTGCCGCGTTCTCTCCGGCATCCCGCAGAGCACCGGCGACCTTGGTGACCGCCTCCTCCCAGCTGATCGGGCTGAGGCTGCCGTCCCCGGCGCGGACCATCGGGCGGGTGATCCGGTCCTCCGAATTGAACATCTGAAAGCCGAAGCGGCCCTTGTCGCAGAGCCAGCCGTCGTCGACCTCGACGTTGTCGCGGGCCAGGACCCGCAGCACCCGCTCGTCGCGGACCGTGAACTTGACGTTGCACTGGCTTGGGCAGAGGGTGCAGACCGACCCCGCGTCCTCGATGTCCCAGGGCCGGGCGCGGAAGCGGTAGGTGTAGGAGGTCAGCGCACCGACGGGGCAGAGCTCGGTGATGTTGCCGTGGAACGGCGCGATGTAGGGCCGCTCGTCGAAGGTGCCCACGAAGCTCTTGTCGCCGCGCTCCAGCAGCTGCAGCTGCTCGTCCTCGGCGACCTCCTGGCTGAAGCGCACGCAGCGGTAGCAGAGGATGCAGCGCTCGCGGTCGATCGCAACGAGCGGCGAGAGCTCGAGCGGCTTCTGGAAGTGGCGCTTCGGATCGGTGAACCGGCTCTTGCCCGGGCCCCAACCCATCGCGATGTCCTGTAGCGGGCACTCCCCGCCCTTGTCGCAGACCGGGCAGTCGAGCGGGTGGTTGACCAGCAGGAACTCGACGACGGCGTTCTGCGCCTCCTTCACCCGGTCGGTCTGCGTGTAGACGACCATCCCGTCGCGGACCGGAGTGGAGCAGGAGGTCTGCAGCTTGGGCATCCCCTCGATCTCGACCAGACACATCCGGCAGGCGCCGACCGGTTCGCCGAGCTTGGGCTCGTAACAGAAGACCGGGATCTCGACGTCGCCCATCTTGGCCGCGTCATGGAGCATCGTCCCCTCGGGCGCCGTCACCTCGCGGCCGTCGACCACCAGCGAGACGTGGTTGCGGATCTGCCGGGTCACGCCACCGCTCCCGCTCTGGCCGGCATCGGCTCCGAGCGCGCGCCCGGCGGCGAGATCGCGTGTCCGCCGCTGGCGGGCCCGAGTGAGCCTCCGGGGACGCCGTGCTGGATCGCCTCGAGGAACTCGTCGCGGTACTTCTTCACCATCGCGCCGATCGGCATCGCCATCGAGTCGCCGAGCACGCAGAGGCAGTTGCCGATGATGTTGTCCTGAACCGACGAAACGGTCTCGAGGTCGATCGGCGTCGCCTGACCGCTGATCATCCGCTCAAGCATCTTCACGGTCCAGTTGGTGCCCTCGCGGCAGGGCGTGCACTTGCCGCAGGACTCGTGGTGGTAGAAGCGCGCGGTCCGCAGCGCCAGCTCGACGACGCTGGTGGTGTCGTCGAAGACGATGATCGAGCCTGAGCCGAGCATCGACCCGGCCTCCTGCATCGCCTCGAAGCTGTAGGGGAGGTCGAGGCCCTCATCGGGTAGCAGCACCGGCGACGAGGACCCGCCGGGGAAGAAGCCCTTGATCTTGCGCCCCTCGAGAGGGCCTCCGGCGAGGTCGTTGATCAGGGCCTTGGTTGGGATTCCGAGCTCGATCTCGTAGTTGCCCGGCCGCCTCACGTCGCCCGAGACGGAAGTGACCTTGGTCCCAGGCGACTGCTCGGTGCCGAAGCTCTTGAACCAGTCGGCACCCGAGGCGACGATGTGCGGCGCGTTGGAGAGGGTCTCGACGTTGTTGATCAGCGTCGGCCCGTCGTAAAGGCCCTGGACGGCGGGGAATGGGGGCTTGAGCCGCGGGTTGCCGCGCTTGCCCTCGAGCGAGTCGAGCAGGGCGGTCTCCTCGCCGCAGATGTATGCGCCCGCCCCGCGGTGGACCACCAGCTCGACCTGCTCGCCGGTGCCGACCACGTTCTCGCCGAGGAAGCCGGCCTCGTATGCCTCCTCGACCGCGCGGTCGAGGATGTCGGCCTGCAGGTCGTACTCGCCGCGGATGTAGATGAAGCAGCGGTTGGCGCCGGCGGCCCGTGCGGCGATGATGATCCCCTCGATCAGCTGGTGGGGGTTCTTCTGAAGCAGCTCGCGGTCCTTGAACGCGCCCGGCTCGGACTCGTCCGCGTTGCAGCAGAGGTACTTGTCCATGTCGCCCCGGGGCAGGAACGAGGCCTTCTTGCCCATCGAGAAGCCGGCGCCGCCTCGGCCGCGCAGGCCCGAGTCCTCGAGTTCCTTCAGCACCTCCTCGGGCGTCATCTCCTTGTAGGCCTTGCCGATCGACTGGTACCCGCCGAGTCTGCGATACGTCTTGATCGAGGCCAGATTCGGCTCGTCGATGTTGCGGAAGAGCAGGCGCGTCTCCTGGGAGGCCATCAGCTCTTCCCCTTCTTGGGCTTCGGCTTGGGGCGCGTTCCCTTGTTGACCGGGTGGCGCGCGATTCGCTTGTCGCCGCCTCCGCGCGGGCCGCCCGCGGCGCCGCGGTCCTCGAGCCGCTTCTCGGGCAGAACGTCCTTGCTGTTCCTCCGCAGCTGCTCGACGGCCGTCTCAGCGTCATCCTCGGTGAGCGGCCCGTAGTAGCGCTCGTCGATCGAGGCCATCGGAGCGAGGTCGCAGGCGCCGAGGCACTCGAACCCCCTGAGGGAGACCTTGCCGTCCTCGGATGAGCCCTGCCCGTCCACGCCGGCCGCCTCGCCGAACGCCTCGAGCAGCCGGTCGGCCCCTCGCAGCCAGCAGCTGATGTTGGTGCACACCATCACCTGGTGCTCGCCCTCGGGCTCCAGGCGGAAGAGGTCGTAGAAGCTCGCCACCGACTGCAGGTAGCCGGGGGTGACGCCCATCACCGCCGCGGCCTGCGTGATGCCCTCCGGGGTGCACCAGCCATAGCGCCGCTGGACCGCCCAGAGCGCGGGGATCGCCGCCGAGCGCTTCTGCGGGTAGCGCTTCATCGCCCGACGGATCTCCTGCGCGAGCGCGCGCGGCACGTCGACCTCCGAGGGGTCGGGCACCGGGGCGGGCTCGCCGTGCGGCTCGCGCGCCTCCTCGGCAGCCTGCTTGGCCTCGATCTCCTCGGGCGGGATCTCGACGCCGACCCGCTCCTGCTCGTCGGGCATCGGCGTGGGCTTCGGAGCGTCGTGGATGTGGCCGGGGTCGGCGGTCCAGGGCCGGTCGCCCTTCGGAATCAGAGGGCTCATCTGTCCACGCCTCCGATGATCGGGTCGAGCATCGCCAGGTTCTGAATAAGGTCCGCGATCAGCCCGCCGACGGACATGTCGCGGAACGCCTGCAGGTTGACGAAGGACGGGTCGCGGAAATGGACGCGGGCGGGCTTCGACGACCCGTCGGCGAGCACGAAGCAGCCGAGCTCGCCGCGAGGGGACTCGATCGAGTAGTAGAGCTCGCCCGGCGGCACCCGGTAGCCCTCGGTCACCAGCTTGAAGTGGTGGATCAGCGCCTCCATCGAGGTGGGCAGCTCCTCCCGCGGAGGGAGCACGTACTTGCGGTCGTCCGAGATGAATGGGCCCTCGGGCATGCCGTCGAGCGCCTGCTCGACGATCCTCACGGACTCCCGCATCTCCTGGAGACGGACTCGGTAGCGGTCGTAGCCGTCGCCGACCGTCCCCACCGGGATCTTGAAGTCGAAGTCGCCGTAGCAGAGGTACCCGGGGCTCTTGCGGAGGTCCCAGGGCTCGCCGGCTGCCCGCAGCAGCGGCCCTGTGACGCCCAGCTCCAGCAGCCGCTCGCGCGAGACGATCCCGACGTCGCGGGTGCGGTGCAGGAAGATCTCGTTGCGGTCGAGCAGCGCCTCGTACTGGTCGATGCGGCCCGGCATCAGGTCGCAGAAGTCCCGGACCTTCTGCTCGAAGCCGACGGGGATGTCCTCGAAGACCCCGCCGACCTGGAAGTAGCGGGTGTGCATCCGCTGGCCCGATGACATCTCGAACAGGTCGAGGATCGTGTCGCGCTCGCGGAAGCAGTACCAGAACATCGAGATCGCGCCGAGATCCAGGGCCGAGGTGCCGAGCCAGACCAGGTGTGAGTGGATCCGGTTGAGCTCCATGTGGAGCACTCGCAGGTACTTCGCTCGGTCCGGGATCTCCAGCTCGATCAGGCGCTCGACGCAGCCGCAGAACGCCTCCATCTGGAAGAAGTAGGAGAGGTAATCCATCCGCTCGACGAACGGGATGACCTTCCAATAGCTCTTGTCCTCGCAGGACTTCTCGATCCCGGTGTGGAGGTAGCCCATGATCGGCTTGACCTCGAGGACCCGCTCGCCCTGCAGCGTCACGATCAGGCGAAGCACGCCGTGGGTCGCCGGATGGTGCGGCCCCATGTTGATCGTCAGGATCTCCTGCTCCGGCTCGAGGCCGGGCCCCCCGAGGTCCTGATGCGCGATCTCGGCGGCGTCCACCATCGCCGAGGACGGGTCCTCCGCCGCACGCGAGTACCCGCGCTCGGTGACGTCCGCCTCATCTCTGAGCAGCTCGTCGGCCATCACTCGAACCAGCGCGGGGTTTCGATCTCGTTGTGCGTGAACAGCACCGGCTCGCCGCCGATCGGGAAGTCGCGGCGCTGCGGCCAGCCGACGTAGTCCTCGGGCATCAGGATCCGCCGCAGGTCTGGGTGACCGCGGAAGAGGATCCCGAAGAAGTCGTAGGCCTCCCGCTCCTGGAAATCAGCTGTCGGGAAGAGATCGACGCAGGAGTCCAACTCGGGAAGCTTCTCGACGGCGGCAGCGCCGTTCGATTCGTCGCCGGCAGCCGGATCCGCCAGCAGCGCCTTCAGGTGGATCCGCTCCATCCGCTCCCGGCAGAGCAGCTCGTAGTGGACCGCGAACCGTGGGGTCGCGGGGAGATAGTCGGCGGCGTGCAGGCTGGAGAGGAAGCGGTAGCCCTGACCCTCGGTGTCGCGTAGCCAGCCCAGCGCGTGCAGAACTCCCTCGGGATTGACGATCAGCGTCGCGACGTCGTGCTCCATGGACGTCTCGATCACCGTTCCCTGCCGCCCCTTCTCGATCCCCTGTGCGATCAGCTCCAGCCCGGGGGCGTCAGGCATCCGTCGGCTCCTCGACTGCCTTGGCCGCCCGTTCGAGCGCCTCCGCCGTCGGCTGGCCACTCTCGAAGCGCGCCCACTCCTCGGTCCCCACGGCGTTGTAGCGCTCGCGCCAGCCGAGATCGGGGTCGCCTCGGACCAGTCGCTGCAGCTTGTTGAAGCCATGCAGCAGCGCCTCGGGCCGTGGCGGGCAGCCGGGGACGTGGATGTCCACCGGCATGAACTTGTCGGCGCCCTGGACGACGGCGTAGTTGGCGAACATCCCGCCCGACGAGGAGCAGGCGCCCATCGCGATCACCCACTTGGGCTCGAGCATCTGGTCGTAGACGCGCCGGACGACCGGCGCCATCTTCACCGAGACCCGACCCGAGAGGATCAGCATGTCGGCCTGTCGCGGGGAGGCGCGGAAGGCCTCGGCACCGAAACGCGCGATGTCGTACCGCGAGGTGACCATCGACATCATCTCGATCGCGCAGCAGGCCAGGCCGAAGGTCATCGGGAAGAGGGCGTTGGAGCGTCCCCAATTCAGGACGTCCTCGAGGGTGGTGGTGAGCAGGCGCTCCTCGACGTACTCCTCGAGGTCGCGGCCCTCCAGGTCCCCGCGCAGCAGGTCGCGGGCGCGCAGCTGGCGGGCTCGGAGGCTCTCGCCGCTCTACTTCCAATCGAGCGCTCCTCGACGCCAGACGAAGACCAGGGCGACGAGCAACAGCACGACGAAGACGAGGATCTCGACCAGGACGAAGACGCTCTTGGTCGCGTGCACGAGGACTCCGACCGGATACAGGAAGACGACCTCGATGTCGAACAGGATGAAGAGCATCGCGATCATGTAGAAGCTGACCCCGAAGCGGAACGTGCGGGTGATGTGGGAAGGGAGCCCGCACTCGTACGGCTGCCCCTTGATCGGGTTCGGGCGCTTCGGCCCGATCACCGAGTTCAACAGTGCGAAGGCGCCTCCCACGATGATCCCGAGGCCTGCGAACACGAGAACTGGGAGGTAGCTCTGAAGCACGGTCCGCTGGGCGTTATACCACCGCGTCGGCGACTTTGTAGCAAGGTGTTACATAGTGCTTTTCCGCATCAGCAAGCCGAATCCCGACCCTTTCTGGCGGCTTTGCCGTCCCCGACCACCTAAGCTCCCGCGGCCGTGGCGGAAGTCCATCTCGTAGTCGGGGTCTGCTTGATCGCCGCCAATCTGGTGGCGGGGGTCTGGGGAGGAATCGCCTGGCTCCAGAATCGCCCCACCGTTGGGTTCTGGTACGCGCTCCGGATCGCGCAGGTGACTGTCGCGCTGCAGGCCCTGCTCGGCCTTGCGCTCGCCTTCAGCGGGCATCACGCCGACGAGCTGCACTACCTCTATGGGGGGCTGCCGCTGGTGATCTCGCTGCTGGCGGAGGTGATCCGAGCGGGTTCGGCCGCCCAGGAGCTCGGGGACCTCGAGTTCCGGTCGCTCTCGGAGGAGCGACAGACGCAGATCGCCTCCGCGATCGTCCGGCGGGAGACCGGGATCATGGCGACGGCCTGTCTGGTGATCTTCCTGCTCGCGCTGCGGGCGGCCGGGACGAGCTCGGCCTTCTAGTAGCCGGGCGGCTGGGTCAGCGAGAAGGTCGCGCCCTGCGGGTCCATGAAGACCCCCTGGCGGAGGCCGGTGCCGGGAATGTCATAGGGAGGAGTGAGGATCCGGCCCCCCAGCTCCTCGACCTTGGCCGCGGCGTCATCGACGTCAGCGATCCAGAAGTCAACGTTCCAATGTGGGGGTGGCGCGTCGCCGTTGGCGCTGGGCGGCAGCATCGCGGCGACGACGTCGCGCCGGACGGGCTGCTGTGGCTCTCCGCCGACATAGCCCGGCACGAGCCACATCACCATCTCGCCGTCGCCCATGTCGAACGTATCGATGCTCCAGCCGAAGACGTCGGTGTAAAAGCGCTTCGACCGCTCGGTGTCGTTGGTCATCAGGGCACTCATCGCATACGCACTCGGCTCATTGACGAGCTGAGCCCCCTGGTGCGTGCCCGGTGACCAGATCCCGAGCGCGGCGCCCGCCGGGTCGGCGATGACCGCGATCCGCCCACCGTCGAGGCTGTCGAACGGGTCTTTGAGGACGCTGCCGCCGGCCGCGAGCGCCTTGGCGACGGTCCCGTCGACGTCATCCACCCAGACGTAGGTCGTCCAGGCCGTGACTGGAGGCGCGCCCTCGGGACGAGATGCGATCGCGGCGACGTCGCGGCCGCGCAGCCGGCACATGTAGTGCGTGCCCTCGACACCGTCGGGCATCGTGTCCTCGGCCTCCCAGCCGAAGAGCTGCGTGTAGAAGCTCATCGCGGCGTCCGCATCGGGCTGCCAGGTGTCGACCCAGCACGGGACGCCGGGCGCAAATCCGTCTCGCTCACTCATCGTCCGTCCTCTCTCTCAATTGCTCGCTCACCGGTCCTATACATCGGTCGCACCGTACCATAAAGTCCTAAAAGACAACTAGATAGTTGTATTCCAGGATCACCCTTCGGTACACTCCCGGCATGGCGCGCACCCGGGGAAAACTCGACGGTTGCGGGATCGCCCACGCCTCCGACCTGCTCGGCCAGCGCTGGGCGCTGCTCGTGGTCCGGGAGCTGTTGCTCGGCCCGAAACGCTTCACGGACCTCCGAACCGGCATCCCCGACATCAGCCCCAACGTCCTGGGCCAGCGGCTCCGCGAGCTGGAGGAGACGGGCATCGTGGCGCGCCGCAGGCTCGCCCCGCCGGCAGCGGCTCAGGTCTATGAGCTGACCGAGTGGGGCCGCGAGCTCGAGCCGGCGGTGCTCGCGCTCGGTCGCTGGGCCAGCGGCTCGCCGTCCTTTCCCCGCGACGCCGAGATGGGGCCGGACTCGCTCGTGCTGGCGTTGAAGTCGACCTTCAATCCGGCGAAGGCGGCTGGGCTCGAGGCGACCTATGAGCTGCGGCTCGGGGACATCCCGTTCCGCGTCGCGGTCCGCGATGGCAACCTCGAGGCCGAGCATGGCGGTGCCGAGGATGCTGTCGCGACCATCAACGCCGCCCCGAACACGATCGCAGGGATCGTCTTCGGCGGAAACCGGCTGGGGAAGGCGGTGGAGGCCGGAGACGTCCGGATCGACGGGAGCCGCCGCGCCGTTAACGCGCTGTTCCGCACCTTGGCCTAGGGATTGGCGGGTTCCAGGCTAAGACTCCGCCAGGAGATCCCGGTACGCGCCGCGGTGGAAGATCAGCGGCATCCCGTCGCGCGATTCGACGGAGAGCACGTTGCCGGTCAGGATCAGATGGTCGCCGCCGTCGATCAGGTCCCGCAGTTCGCAAGCCACCCACATCAACGCGCCCTCCAGTCGCGGCAGCTCCTCGCTCTCCGACCACTGGACGGCCTCCCACTTCTCCGCCTCCGGGTTCTTGCCGGCGAACCGGCGCGCCAGCTCCTCCTGTCCCGCGGCCAGAGCGTTGACGCCGAAGCGCCCCTGGGCGCGGACCGAGGTGAGCGTCCGCGAGCCGCGGTCGAGGCAGGCCAGCATCATCGGCGGGTCGAGCGACAGCGAGGTGACGGCGTTCGCGGTCGCCCCCGAGGGACCGTTGGGGCCGATGGCCGTCACAACGGTCACGCCCGTGGCGTGGGCGCCGAGCGCGGCACGGAATTCATCGGGGGTTACGCCGCCCGCGGCCATGCCTGAACGCTACGCGACCTCTCGTATCTCTCGCATATGATCCCGCCGCGTGCGAGGGGCATTCCTACTGATCGCAGTCGCCGTGGTCGCGACCGCCGCCGGTTGCGGGACCCAGGGCGTCCAGGTTCCGGACAACGATCCGAACCACGAGGGCGCCCAGATCTTCTCCGAGCGCTGCTCGGGCTGCCACACGCTGACCCCCGCGGGCACCGAGGGGACCGCCAACCGCTCGGAGCGTGTGCAGGGCCCCAACCTCGATCAGCGGAACGAGACGATGGCCGACGTGATCTACGCGATCCGCAACGGCGGCTTCTCGGGGGCGATCATGCCCCAGAACATCGTCGTCGGCGCCGACACCCAAAAGGTCGCGGCCTTCGTTGCGAAATACGCGGGACAGGACGTCGTCAACCCGCCGGCGCCGCAGGCGACGACGACGACCGCGGCCCCCTGACAAGCCGGGGGAGCCGAGCCACGCTCGACCTCAAGCAGATCCGCAGCGACCCCGAGCCCGCGCGCAGTGCGCTGGCCAGGCGGGGCGCGGCCGAGCAGCTCGACGAGCTCCTCGGCCTAGATGAGCGGCGGCGTGAGCTGAACACCCGGATCGACGCGATCCGAGCGGACCAGAACAAACTCTCAGGCGAGATCGAGGAGGCGGCCCGCGCCGGAAAGGCCGACGAGCCGAAGGTCAAGCAGGCCCGCGAGTCATCCAGCGCGCTGAAGTCCGAGCTCAAGGAGCTCGAGCCGCAGCTCGCCGAGCTGGGCGATCAGCGCGACGAGCTGATGCTCTCGCTGCCGAACCTCCCCGATCCGGATGCCCCCGACGGGGCGACGGAGGAGGACAACGTCACTCTGCGCGAGGTGGGGGACCGCCCGGAGTTCGACTTCGAGCCCCAGGACCACCTGGACCTCGGCCAGCGCCATGGCTGGATCGAGATTGAGGCGGCGGCGAGCGCCTCGGGCTCGCGGTTCGCCTACCTGCTCGGCGACCTGGTGATGGTGGAGCTCGCCCTGGTGCGGTTCGCGATGGAGCTGGTCCGAGCCGAGGGCTTCGAGCCCACGGTTCCGCCGGTGCTGGTTCGCGAGCAGGCGCTCTACGGCACGGGCTATTTCCCGGGGGAGCGGGAGATGATCTACGAGATCCCCCGGGACGAGCTCTTCCTGGTGGGGACCTCCGAGGTCTCCCTCGCCTCGCTGCAAGCCGACCAGATCATGGAGGCGTCGGACCTGCCGAAGCGCTACGCGGGCCTGTCGACCTGCTTTCGCCGCGAAGCGGGCGCGGCGGGACGGGACACGCGCGGGATCTTCCGGGTCCATCAGTTCGACAAGGTCGAGATGTTCAGCTTCGTCGAGCCCGGGTCATCCCGCGAGGAGCACGAGCGGATCCTGGCGATTCAGGAGCGCATCCTCGCAGCGCTCGAGATCCCGTACCGCGTGGTCGACGTGGCCGTCGGCGATCTGGGCGCCCCGGCCGCTCGCAAGTTCGATTGCGAGGCGTGGATTCCCAGTCAGGGGCGCTACCGGGAACTGACAAGCTGCTCGAATACCACCGACTTTCAGGCAAGACGCCTGTCGAGCCGGTACCGTCCCGCTCCAGAAGAATCCCCCGAACCCGTACACACTCTGAACGGAACTGCGGTGGCTGTGGGTCGAACGTTGATCGCGCTGCTGGAGAACGGACAGACGGAGAACGGAACAGTGGAAGTTCCGGTCGCTTTGCAGGAATTTGGCGTTCCAGAGAGGATTCCCACATAAATGAGCGCGTCGTCTCCCAAGCGAGTTGTCCTCTGCGATGACCACGAGATCGTCCGCGAGGCCATCAAGGCCCGGATGGCCGCGGTCGAGGGCGTCGAGATCGTCGGTGAGGCGGAGACCGGCGAGGAGGTCGTCGACAGGGTCAAGGAGCTCGAGCCCGACGTCTGCATCGTCGACGTCGAGCTGCCCGGCAAGGACGGCATCGACGCCACCAAGGACATCCTCAAGGCCCGGCCCGAGACCAGGGTCATCATCTTCACCGCCCACGCTCAGCCCGACCTGCTGACGCTGGCGCTGCGCGCCGGCGCCTCCGGCTACGTGCTCAAGTCCGCGCCCAGCGAGGACATCGCCCGGGCGATCGAGGTCGTCGCGGGTGGAGGCACCTTCGTCGGCACCGAGCTCGGCCAGGGCGCGGGCGAGGTCGAGAAGCTGCTCGAGCTGACCCCCCGCGAGCGTGAGATCCTGGAGCTGCTCGCGGAGGGCCTGCGCGTCAAGCAGATCGCCGACCGGCTCTCGCTCAGCCCCGCCACGGTCCACACCCACGTCCGGAACGCAATCGCCCGGATGGAGGTCGACACGCGGACCGAGGCGGTGGCGCTCGCCGTGCGCTTCAGCTACCTGGGCGCCGGCGGCAAGGTCTGAATTACGACTCTTCTGGCTTGAACTCCAGGGCGCAGCCGTTGATGCAGTAGCGCTGGCCCGTGGTGTCCTGTGGGCCGTCGTCGAAGACATGCCCCAGGTGCGCGTCGCAGCGTGAGCAGAGGACCTCGGTCCGCCGCATCAGCAGGCTGTTGTCCGCCTCCGTCTCGACGTTCTCATCGTCCATGGGCCGGTCGAAGCTCGGCCAGCCGGTGCCGGAGTCGAACTTGTTCTCCGAGTCGAACAGCGGCTGTCCGCAGGCCACGCAGGCGAACTTGCCTGGGTCCTTGACGTCGTTGAGCTCGCTCGTGAACGGAGCCTCCGTGCCCTTCTCGCGCACGACCTCGTACTGCTCGGGCGTCAGCTCCTGGCGCCACTCCTGCTCGCTCTTCTTGACCTTCTCCAAGATTCGTACCTCTCTTCGGTGGGGGTGTGACCAGGTTAACCCGGTCGAATATCAGTCTCTTGAGCACGTATCTCGTTACTAGGATGCCCGCCCGTGCCCGACTCCTTCTACGAGCCCGATGGCGACGCCTACGTCGCGACGGAGGCGACTCGCGGGCCCTGGGACCCGGATGCACAGCACGCCGGGCCACCCTCGGCTCTGATCGCCCGTGAGATCGAGCGGCTCGGCGGCGGCAGGATCGCCGAGGGGGAGGGTGCCCCGGCACAGGTCGGCCGGATCACCTACGAGATAGTGCGCTCAGTCCCGATCGGCCGGCTCCATGTCCAGGCCGAGGTGGTGCGCCCGGGTCGCCGGGTGGAGATGGTGCAGGCGACCCTCACCGACGACGCTGGCGAGTTGCTGGTCCGCGCGCAGGGCTGGCGCCTGCGCACCGAGTCCGTGGGCTTTGAGAAGCCGGCCGGGTTTCCAGAGCCGCCCCCGGGTCTCGACCTGGCTGAGCCGGGCCAGTTCTTCGATACCGGATACGACGTCGGCTACCACACCGCGATGGAGTATCGATTCACGAAAGGAGCGTTCATCGAGCAGGGCCCCGCGACCGTCTGGATGCGAATGGGGCTGCCGCTGATCCCGGGCGAGCAGCCGACCCCGCTACAGCGGGTGCTGGCGGCCGCCGACTCCGGAAACGGGGTGAGCGCCGCGCTTGACTGGTCCAAGTACCTGTTCATCAACGTGGACCTGAGCGTGCACCTGCACCGGATGCCGGAGGGGGAGTGGATCTGCCTGGACGCGGTGACCCTGCCGGAGCCGAACGGCGTCGGAATGGCCGATTCCCGCCTGTTCGACGAGCGCGGCGCGGTTGGCCGGGCGGTTCAGACGCTGCTGATCGCCGAGCGTTCCTGAACGGCCGTCCACCCTTTACCAACCCCTAACTCGTGGCTAACCGGTACCTGACCGGCGCCGTCGATAGTGGCCACGTCAAGTCAAACGGCGGCCGGCGCACACCATCTTCAGAGGACGGCCGCCACCAAAGGAGGAACCAAATGAGAGGAAAGCTGAGGACCTTCTCGGTGGCCGCCGCCGGAGCGCTCGCGCTCACGGTTGTCGCGTTCGGCGGCACTGCGGCTGCCAAGGACAGGAACCACGATCACATCTCGGACAAGTGGGAGAAGAAGTTCCATCTCGCGCTCAAGGTCGACCAGTCCAACAAGGATCAGGACAAGGACCGCGTCGACAACCTGAACGAGTTCCAGGAAGGGACCAACCCTCGCGTCAAGGACACCAATCACAACGGTCGTCCCGACGGCAAGGAGGACTCGGATCACGACGGGCTCAACAACATGGGTGAGGACCAGTCCGCAAACCTCCCCGACGACCAGGACACCGACAACGACGGTGTAGAGGACGGCGAGGAGAACGCGGGCATGATCGCCAGCTTCGACGGCACCACCCTGACGATCAATCTCGCCGGTGGCGGACAGGTCTCCGGCATGGTGGATTCGACCACCATGATCAAATGCGAGACCGAAGACGAGCACGAGGGCGATGACAACTCCGGCCCCGGTGACAACTCCGGCCCCGGCAATGCGTCCTCATCGAGCGATGGCGGCAGCGATCAGTCCGGCGAGCCCGAGCCGGGCGATGACAACGGCGGCGCCAACGAAGGCCCCGATGACAACTCGGGTCCCGGCGAAGGTGGCAGCGTCTGCACCACCGCCGATCTGACCCCGGGCACCGCAGTCCACGAGGCGGAGCTCCAGGGCACCACGTTCGAGAAGGTCGAGCTGGTCAAGTAGTCCTCTGGGATTTCGAATCTCCCCGAGGTAAGCCGGGCGCCCACGTGGGCGCCCGGTTCCTTTTCCAGCACTAATCGGGTTGCGCTTTCGCGCACCCTCTGATCAGGCGACCGGCAACGGTACGGGCAGGCTTTCGGCCGTCGATGACCGAACGACCTCGTCGAGAACCTGGACCACCTGGGGATCGAACTGCGTGCCCGCACACGCGCGGAGCTCGGCGAGGGCGGCCTCGGGGTCGCGTGCGGGCGAATACAAACGGTCCGCGGTGATCGCGTCGTAGGCGTCGCAGGCGAAGATGATGCGAGCCGCGAGCGGGATTTCCTCGCCCGCGAGGGCATCCGGATATCCCTGGCCGTCCCAGCGCTCGTGCGAGGATCGGATCAGCCTGCCGACGGTGGCGAGCGATGGGGCGGCGGCGACGATGCGCTCGCCAAGTGTCGTGTGCTGACGCATGAACTCCCACTCGCCCTCGTCGAGCGGGCCCGGCTTGGTCAGGATCGCCTCGGGTATCGCGATCTTGCCGATGTCGTGGAGCTCCGAGGCGCGTGCAAGCGTGGCGAGCTCGCCGGGCGGCAGCTTGAGCTTCTCGCCGACCGCGACGGCCAGGCTCTTGACGGCGTCGGAATGCTCACTCAGCTCTGGGGCGCGCTGGTTGAGGATCCTGACCAGCACCGCCTCGACCTCGCCTCCCACGGACGGACGGCGAGAGTCCTTGTCGTCGTACATCCGCTGGTCCGCGAGCTGAAGCGCGGTGTTGCGCTTGGCCGCATCGGCCGGCAGCTCGGCCGAGCCGGACGAGCAGGTGACCGTGAAGCCCTCCCCGCGCTCGCTGAGAGCCGCGGCTCCCGCGGCGACGGCGTCTCCCGCGGTTGCGGCATCCCCGGTGAGCAGCATCGCGAACTCGTCGCCGCCCATGCGATAGGCCCGGCCTCGGCCGCTGACCGCCTCGGCGAGCTGATGCCCGAGCCGCACGAGCAGCGCGTCCCCAGCGGGGTGTCCAAAGGCATCGTTGTAGGACTTGAAGCCGTCCAGGTCGAGGATCGCCAGGACGTGCGGTGGCGGCTGGTCGGAGCTGAGCAGGCGATCGAGGTCGTAGACGAGCTTGCCTCGGTTGAAGAGCCCGGTCAGGGAGTCGGTCTCCAGCTCTACGACGAGGCGGTGGTTCTGGGCGAAGGTGAGGGCGAGTCTGACGACCACGGCGACCAGAGTCGCCACGGTCAGGGCCGCAACGGCGGGCTCCTTCATGTCCTGGCGCGCGAGCATCAGCAGGGCGAGAACGGCCAGGGCGAAGATCGTGGGGGAGGCGAACGCGCGCCAGCCCTCCGCGGGCTCGGTCTCGCGTTGGCGCGGTGAGGGCTGCAGCGCGCCGGCGGCGACGAGGACCGTCGCGAGCGGCCAGAGGAAGTTGTTCCAGCTGGCGGAGGTGTAGGTGCCGGCGAGCGACTGGTAGGTGTAGGCGGCGTCTCCCGCCGCGGCGCAGGCGACCCCGGCCGCGATCAGCGCGAGGCCCCGGCCCGGGCGCCAGCCCGTCAACGCCACCGCGCCGGCGGCGACGGCCAGGATGACGAGGTCGAGCGCCGGATAGGCGACCGCGACCGCGACCTCGGGCGGCGTGCCGCTGGTGTTGGCGAGGACGAAGTCCATCAACAGGCTGGCGCCGATCGCCGCGACGCACAGGGCTCCCATCGTCACGTCCGTCCAGACGACCGCGGTCATGCGGCCGACTCGCGCCCGCACATAGGCGAGCATCCCCGCGAGGATCAGGGCATATCCCGCGAGGTAGAGGACGTCGTCGATCGACGGGAAGGGCGGACTCGAGACGTTCCGCAGCACCACGGTCCAGTACAGGTCCCCAAGCGCCCAGCTCAGCAGGCCCAAGCCGAGGAGCGCCCAGGGCAGCCGTTCCTCTTTGCGCACGGCCGCCCGCGCGAGGGTCACCAGCGCGGCCGTCATCGTGATGAAGTCGTAGACCCACTCCTCGATGAAGTAGCTGTAGCGGGGTGAGCCGAAGTGAACCGTGACGTGGGCGAGCACCGCCAGGAGGGCGATGACGACGATCGCAGCGAGGGCCCCTCTCGAGACCCGGATGATTGAGCGAGGCTGTCGCGAAGCTACAGGCACGGATTTGGACCTTTTTCAGGGCCCCCCTGTACTTATTCATCTATTCATCGTCCACGGGGGAAATTCCTGGAGGGTTTTATTGGGTAGGCGGGAACCGGCGCATTCTTTGCAAGCCCGTGGGACACTGAGCGGCGCACTGGCGGGAACCGATCCGCAGGACTCGATGCCGAGCCTCAGGGACAAGCACAAGAACGCGAGCCTGCGCGGCCTGACCGCGGCCGTCCTCGCGACGCTTGCCCTGGTCGCGATCGCCGGCTCCGCGATGGCGGGCCAGGATCAGCTCAAGGGCGGATCCGTCGTCCTCCAGTTGCAGGGCTCGCGCGCCCTCAAGCTGAAGCCGACCACCCTCAACCTGGCGATCACCGGCGGGGCTATCGATCCCATCGACGGCTCCGGGACCGTGCAGGTCTCGGGCGGCTTCAAGGCCAAGCGCGGCAAGCGCAAGGCCAAGGTCACGATCACGAGCTTCACCTTCGGCGCCAACGGCGGGCCCGGCAATATCGCGGCCAAGGTCGGCAAGAGGAAGGTTGGTTCGTTCGGCACCCTGGCGGGCGGCACGGTGACCCGGGACGGCTGGGGCGCGAGGATCGAGAACGTCAGCGCCTCGCTCGCCGGTAAGGGTGCCAAGGCGCTCAACCGAGCCTTTTCGGGGCGCAAGCACAAGGGCGCCAAGAAATCTGGGGGCGGCAAGGTGAAGGCCGGCCAGCCGCTCGGGACGCATCGTCTCGGTGACCACCGTCCCGCTGGCGGTCGAGGTCGTGCCGGGTACCGGGACGATGACGCTCAACACCAACGCCATGGGAGCTTTCGTCTCCAAGTTGCCCGCCCACTGCATCGATCCGCTTCCAACCGGTTCGCCGGCGGGCGTCTCGCCGGTCGCGCCGGCCACAGCGAACCTCCTGGGAACGACGTACACCTTCCCGGTTAGCGGCGGATCCGCTGCGCCTGACTTCAGTGCCGGCGAGGTGATCACCGGTGGCGGCCAGACGATCACCAAGAACCACAGCAGCAATCCGCTCAATCCCGAGCGCCTGCGATTCCGCCGATCCTCCCGTCGGCACCAAGCTGGTCAGCACGGACATCGGTGTCAACTTCGCTCAGAACAGCCTCAATTCCACCGCCGCCCTGCCGACCGGGGCGAGCCTCCGGGCCCCGCTCGGCAACATCGACTTCTCGACGGGCACTCGCTCGATCGATCCGAACACCAAGAAGCTCACCGTCACCGGGGCGTCGGTGACCCTCAGCTTCCCGGCTGCCCTTTCGCTCAATCAGTTCTTCCCCACCGAGTCGGGCAACGCCAGCGACGACTTCGTCGCCGGCGACGCGATCGGCACGATCGACCTCACCGGCGTGAAGCTTCGCTAGACAGCGGAGGGGGAGGGATTCGAACCCCCGGACCGGGAAACCCGGTCAACAGCTTTCAAGGCTGCCGCAATCAACCAGACTCTGCCACCCCTCCGGGTGGGACCAAGGCTAAGACGCCCGGCGGCTAGTCGTCCTGCGGGATGCAGAGGATCACCGGGATCCGCCGGTCTCCCGCCCGCTCCTGGTACTTGGCGAAGCCGGGGTAGAAGCGGGTGGCCAGGTCCCAGAGCCGCTGGCGAAGCTCGCCCTGGGCCTCCCTCGCCCGGTAGCGGCCGCCGCCGCCCTTGGTCCAGAGCTCGACCTCCGGGTTCGCGACGACGTTGTGGTACCAGGCCGGGTTGTCGCGGTGGCCACCGCGCGAGGCGATCAGGATCACGTTGTCCCCGTCCGTGAAATAGGCGAGCGGGGTGGATCGCTTCTTGCCGCTCTTCGCGCCCGTGTGCGTGAGCAGGACCGTCGGGGCGTTGAGGGTGGTCCTCACGCGGCCGCCGGTGGCCCTCATCAGGTAGGGGTCGACCTTATTCCCGATGTTGACCAGGAACCAGGTGACCGGGCGCTGCCGCGCCGACCAGGAGAGCGCGCTCATCCACGGGCCCTTGGGCTCCATCGGGTCGTATGAGGGAACCTTTCCGATGGCGGCATCGTGCCAGAGGCTCCCCGGCTTCGCCATCAGGTCGCGGCCACAAGCGGCCGCTAGGAGATGAGCTCTCCATGGCGGGCGGAGGTGAGGAGCTCGCCCAGCGCGGCGGGCGGCTGCGGGCGCGCGAAGTAGTAGCCCTGGCCCCGATCGCAGTGGAGAGCCTGCAGCTCGCGGAGCTGCTCCTCACGCTCGAGCCCCTCCGCCGTCGCGGTCAGGCCCAGGCCGTGGGCCAGACCGATGATCGCGGCGACGCCCGCCGAGTCCTCCCGCGAGCGCCCGAGCCCTGCGATGAATGAGGCGTCGATCTTGATCGCGTTCAGCCTCGGCAGGCGCTTCAGGCTTCCGAACGAGGAGATCGCGATGCCGAAGTCGTCGATCAGCAGCCGGATGCCGAGCTGTTCGAGGTCGGGGATGGCGATGAGCGCGGCCGCCCGGCGATCCATCACCGCCCGCTCGGCGATCTCCAGGCACATCGACGAGGCGGGGACCCGAGCATCGGCGATCGCCTGGGCGATCTTGCCGCTCAGCCCGGGGTCCGCCAGCCGGCGCTCGCTGATGTTGACCGAGACCGTGAATCGCTCCCCGTCGGGCAGCTCCTCCCGCCAGCGAGCCGCCTGGAAGCAGGCCTCGCGCATGACCAGGTCGTCGAGCTCCGCGATCAGGTCGCTCGACTCTGCGATGAAGAGGAACTGAGCGGGCTCGAGCAGCCCGCGGACCGGGTGCTGCCAGCGAACGAGCGCCTCCGCGCCGGTGATCTCGCCGCTCTTCAGGTCCACCTCGGGCTGGTAGTGAACGGTGATCTCGTCACCCGCGATTCCCGCCCGCAGCTCGCGCTCCAGCTCGGTCTGGTCCGTGTCGCCGGTGCGCATCCAGGATTCGAAGAGGGTGTAGCGGGACTTTCCGGCGGCCTTGGCCCGGTACATCGCGAGGTCGGCGTCGCCGAGCATCTGGTCGGGCTCGGTGGGGGTTCCATCCGCCGAGTACAGGGCGATGCCGATGCTGGCCGCCTGCGTGATCGCCCTGCCCTGAACCTCGATCGGCTCGTCCAGCTCGTCGATCACCCGGTCGGCGATCGCCCTGACCTCTTCGTCTCCGACCTCCTCGCAGAGGAGCGCGAACTCGTCGCCGCCGAGGCGCGCCAGGGTGTCGCCCGCCCGGAGTAGGGGCTCGAGGCGGCGGGCGACCTCGATCAGCACCTGGTCGCCCGGCGGCATGACCGAGGGTGTCGTTGACGAGCTTGAAGCCGTCGAGGTCGAGGTAGATGATCGCGTAGCCGCGAGCGGCCCGCCGGTTCGAGGCCATCCGCACCCGGTCCGAGAACAGTGTCCGGTTCGGCAGGCCGGTGAGGGAATCGTGGAGGGCCTGCCGGGTGAGCCGCTCCTCGGACTCCTTGCGGTCGGAGATGTCCTCGACCTGGGCGATCAAATAGCTCAGACCGCCGTCGGGCTCGTATACGGGGAGCACGTTGAGCGAGATCCAGACCGAGTGACCCCCCGCATGGATGTAGCGCTTCTCGGTCCTGTAGCCGTAGCGCTCGCCCTCGACCAGTCGCGCAGCGCCTCCAGGTCGGCGTCCACGTCGTCGGGATGAGTGATCTCGCCGAAGGTCTTTCCGAGGAGCTCGTCCTCTCGGTAGCCGGTGATCTCGCAGAGGGCGCCATTGACGCGCTGGAATCGGCCGACGGGTGAGACGCAGCGCCATCCCGACCTGGCTGTCGTCGAACGCCCTGCGAAAGCGCTCCTTGGCCTCGCTGAGGTCGTCACTGTTTCGCCGCAGGCCGAGGATCGAGGGCGGCACGCGGGCACCGAGGTGAGGTGAGCTCCGGGACCACCAGCGATGCGCACCAGCAGCTGCCGTCGTGCGGCCGACCCGTCCCGAGCACGGCCGGGGAGCAGTCAGCGTCAGCTCGAAGGCGACGATCGACGCCCGGCGAGCTCCGCGCTGGTCCCGTAGATCGCAAACGAGGCGAGCGGCAGGATGGAGGGGAGCCGGTCGAAGACGCTTGGCGTGGTGCGCCGGCGTCGGGAGCAGGGCGAGACGACGAAGTAGGAGAGCGGGAGGATCGCCTGTGGCCAGGCCGGCAGGCGCTGCCACGGCACCAACAGGGCCGACGCCACGATGATCGGCACCATCGCGGCCGCGATCGCGACCGCGGGTCAGCGAACGAGAGCCCCGCGATCGGTACGAGCGCGAAGGGCAGGATCCCCGCTACTACGAACGGAGCAACGCGCCAGGCTACGTTGGCACCCTCGAAGAATCGGCCGGGCTCGAAGTCGAGGCCAATGGCCCGCGACCAGCCCCGGTCGCCCTCACGACCGGACGTGGCGGCGGAACGGTGACTCACTTTCGACCGTCCTCTCTCGAATCCCCCTTCGAGCCCCTCGGAAGTCCTTCCCGGCGGGAACCGGACGACGTTATAGGCCCCGAACGCCCGGAAAGACCGCTATTCGGTACTGGCGCGGAGTGGACGTTTGTTCTAGAGCGGCTGGCCTAGATGAAGCTCTTCCCCTCGCCGCGGTAGGTGGGGACCTCGTCGCGGATCGTCGTCCCGGTGACGAGGAAGAGGCGGTCGAAGCGCTCGCACAGCTCCCCGGCCTCGAGGTCACGGAAATAGACGTGGTCTCCGATCTCGAGCCGACCCGCGCGGGCGCCGGGCAGCGTCCGCTGCGCTTCCGCGATCTCGATCGAGTGGACCTCGGACGCCCGGGTCACCGGCAGGGCGAACATGGCGGCCGGGCGGGGCCGGAAGGCGCGGTAGTGATCGAAGCGGATCGGCGCGTAGAAGCCCGACCCCGCGGCGACCTCGGTGACTGCCCATTCGGAGGCGGTGAGCTCGATCGATCCGGTGCCGCCGCCGTTCACGAACTCGAGCTGCGCGATCTCCGAGAGCGCGGTGACGATCTCGGCCCGCCGCTCGGCGACGTCCTTCGCCGACACCGACTGCATCGCCCGCACCAGCAGGTTGTTGATCGCCTTGCGCGGCACGTTGTCACCGACCCCGGCGATCTGGCCCTCGTACGCCATCACCCCGACGAGCTTGGTGCGCTCGCGGCGATCGATCTCCTGGGCGAGGGAGACGGCAGCGTCCGCCGTCCTGATCGGCGATCGCTTCGGGCCGATCTTGACCAGGCGGCCCAGCGGCCACCAGGAGAGGTCGATGTCGATCGCGATGCGGATCGGCGCCACGAACGAGCTCGCCGCCTCCTCGATCAGGTCCAGGTGCTCGGGGCAGTCGACCATCACGACGGGAGCCCCTTCGGGGTCCTCCGAGGTGATCCGGGCGAGCCGCGTGAGGGCCGCGCGGTCCGCCGTCGGGTACGCGACCACGAGATCGCGCAGGCCGCGCTCCCAGAGCCAGATCGTCTCGGGGAGAGTGAAGGTGAGGGCGCCCTGGAATCCCGGATCGAGGTCCAGCAGGCGCTCGAGCATCGGGCGCGAGCGAATCGACTTGCTGGCGATCCGGATCGGCTTGCCGCGCGAGCGGCGGAGCATGTCGGCGGCGTTCGCCCAGACGGCGTCCAGGTCGACGAAGGCGAACGGCGCCTGCACGCCGCCGAAGACGGACTCGAAGCGCTCGTAGGCCTCCACCGGCGTCGGCAACGGCAGCGGCGTCGGGGTGTCGATCGCGGAGACCGGGCGCGTCTCCTCATCGACCGGAGGCGCCGGTGTCGGCTTCTCTTCGGTTGTTGGCATCCCGATCCAGCCTACAATCGAGCCGCGTGGTCGCCGCCGGCGACCGCCGCCCCGGAGAGGTGGCCGAGCGGCTGAAGGCACTCGCCTGCTAAGCGAGTAGGGGGCTAATAGCTCTCTCGAGGGTTCGAATCCCTCCCTCTCCGCTGATGAGGTCTCTTGCTTGGATCGCAGCGGGCGCGGTTGTCATTGCCCTGATCGGGTTCCTGATCATCGACAGCTCCAAGGACGAGGCTGCGCCCGCGGCCTCGGCCGCTCCGATCCAGCAGCCGGCGTCGACTGCGCCCACCATCACCGCCCCCCCTTCCACCGGGAACTCCGCGGTTGACGCGCTTCGAGCTAGCGTCCCGGTGCCCGACGTACACGTCAATCCCCCGGCGTCCGCCCACAGGGGCGCGCGCTTCGCGCTGGCCACCGTCAGGGCGGGTCAGCGGGTCGCGCTGCACGCATCGCCCGGCGGGAGGGTGCTGGGGCAGGTCGGTCACCGCACTGAGTTCGGCTCGGTCAGCGTCTTCTGGATCGAGCAGGTCAGGGGCGCGTGGTT
The DNA here is from genome assembly GCA_963817275.1 of uncultured Solirubrobacterales bacterium. Lineage (GTDB taxonomy): Bacteria > Actinomycetota > Thermoleophilia > Solirubrobacterales > 70-9 > DASUPK01. The sequence continues at coordinate 277,439 of CAWFOA010000014.1, forward strand.
TGGCGTGCCGACGCCCGACCTGCCGAATGGGGCGCTCGCTTGGATTCGGGACGACCGCCTCGCCATCGACGTCTCACAGACTCGCTTCTGGATCACGGCGGACATCTCACACCGCCACCTCGAGCTCCACTACGCGAACCGTGTCCTGCAGCGAATGCGCGTGACCGTCGGTTCGAACACTTCGCCGACCCCGCTCGGCAACTACTCGGTGACGGATGGGCTCGTCGGTCGCGGGGTGGGCCCCTGGTACGGATGCTGCGTCCTTGCCCTCTCCGGCCATCAGTCCCACCTGCCGTCGGGATGGATCGGCGGCAACCGCATCGCCATCCACGGGACGCCGGGCACCGTCGGCGGCGCCGACTCGCACGGCTGCCTGCGCGCCTCAGACCCCGACATGATCTCTTTGTTCGCGCGCGTCCCGCTCGGCACGCCCGTCTTCATCCGCGCCTAGGGCGCCGAATCCGCCGCCGCTTCGGCTGAGCCTTCCTGGCGGCCGGCTTCTTGCGCTTCGGCTTCGCCCGGGGCACTGGCTGCTCGCGGAGCGACTCCCTGAGCGCCGACGCGAGGTCGTCCAGGTCGGGGACCACGTCGCGGTCGCCGGCCAGGCCGAAGTAGATGCGGCCGTCGTAGCTGATCATTCCGATCGAGAGGGCGTGGTTCTGCGGGGAGAGGGGGACGAACGGATAGATCTCCTTGATCTGCCGCCCGAGCAGATAGAGGGGCTGCTGAGGGCCGGGGACGTTGGAGACGACGAGGTTGAAGATCAGCGGCCGGGCCATTCCGCGGGAGAGCAGCCGGTTGATCGTGGGGGGCGCCCATCCGGTCGCCTCGATCAGCAGGGAGGCGGCGCGCGCGTTGTCGGACTCCTTCAGCCGCCGGGTCTCGTCGCGGAGCTGCTCCAGCCGCTTGCGCGGGTCCGGCTCGGAGAGCGGCAGCCGGACCATGATCGTCGAGATCCTGTTGCCGAGCTCACCCTTCTCGTTGGGACGCCGGATGCTGACCGGAACCAGCGCCACCAGGTAGGCGGGGACCTTGTCGCCGCGGCGCTCGAGATAGCGGCGCAACGCTCCCGCGGCGACCGACAGGACGACGTCGTTCACGGTCGACCCTTCGCAAATGTCGCGCGCCCGCTTCAGGCGGTCGAGGTCGGTGCGCGCCCAGGCGATTCGCCGGTCCCGGCCGATCCTGACGTTGAGCGGGCTCCTCGGCACCTTCGGGCCGCCGGAGGCGAGGCCGGTGAACGCCTCGGCGGTCCGCAGCACCCGGGCGGCCGTCTGGGCGGGCATGGTGACCGCCGTGCGCGCCGCCCGGCCCGCCGCCCTCAGCGGTTTCCGCACTCGCTCGGATGCGGCCTGGGTGAGGAGCATCGTCGGGCTGGGCTCGTCGGGGTCCCAGGGCTTCTCCGTAACAGTCATCCGGAGTACCCCGCTTGCTCGTGTCGAGCAGGATCGTGCCGACGTCGATCGCGGCCACACCGTCGACCAGGGCGTGGTGGGTCTTGGAGATGAAGGCGTGGCGCCCGCTCAGGCCCCCGACCAGGTAGAGCTGCCAGAGGGGGCGCTCCATGTCGAGTGGCTCCGACATCACCCGGCCGACGATGTCGCGGAGCTGGTCGAGGCGGCCCGGTCGCGGCACGGAGACATGGCGCACGTGCCGACGCACGTCGAACTGCGGATCGTCCCCCCAGACGGGTTCTCGATGCCGAGCGGGATCTTCACGATCCGCTGGCGGAAGCGCGGGACGAGCAGCAGCCGCTTCTCGACGTGCGCGACCAGCTCGTCGTAGCCCGGCGCCGCTCCCTCGACGATGATCGTGGCGCCGACGTGCACGTGGATCGGCCCGCGCTCCGCGTGCAGGTTCGACATGTCCGATCCGGAGAGTCGCTGCGGAGGTCGGGTCGCCACGGGCGCGCGAGACTAGCGAGATGACGGCTTGCGGCCGCCCAGCAGCGCCAGAGGGATCGCGACGGCGACCGAGTCGACGTATATCCGCGACTCGCGGCGCTTCCCTTCTTCGATGGGCTCGGCGACTCTGCGCCCGCGTCTTCGAGCAAGCTCCGCGAGCTGCTCACCCAGCTCCCGCCCCTCGAGAAGCGCGACGCCCTCGTCGCTCGGGTCAGAGAGGACCTCGTCGGGCGAACGCTCGGGCTCGAGCCGTCGAAGATTGACAGCCACACGCCCTTCGTGAGCCTCGGCCTGGACTCACTGATGGGGCTCGAGGTGAAGAACCGCCTCAGTCCTCGGCCTCCGCCTCCCCGCGACGCTTGTCTACGTGCATCCGACGGCCGATTGCCTGGCCGAGCACCTCCTTCGCGAGCTCGCATCGGAGGAACCAGCACCGACACTCGAGAACACACTGGCAGGCCGAGCCTGGCGGCGAGCTGTCGGAGGCCGAGGCTGCGGCGCTGCTCAACGAGAAGCTGCTCGGTGTCGAGGAGTACCTGAGATGACCGCGCCAGACCGAAACGCGAGTGCCCTCCTGCGGGCAGCGCAGGCGATCGATCGCATGAAGGCAAAGCTCGACGCCGAGGAGCGCCGGCGGACCGAGCCGATTGCGATCATCGGCGTGTCGTGTCGCTTCCCGGGCGGGTGCGATACCCCGGAGTCGTTCTTCCGCTTCCTCCACGACGGGGGCGACGCGATTCAGCGCGGTCCCGGAGGAGCGTTGGTCCCTCGAAGGGGAAGAAGCCGAGAGCCTCAGGGCCTGCCGGGCGGCTTCCTTGGTGAGGTCGATTGCTTCGACCCCTCCTTCTTCGGCATCTCGCCGCGTGAGGCCGAGCGCCTCGACCCGCAGCAGCGCCTCTTGCTCGAGCTCACCTGGGGAGGCCCTCGAGCGCGCAGGACTTCCCGCGCCGTCCCTTGCACCGGCAGCAAGACCGGTGTCTTTCTCGGTCTGATGATGACCGACTACCTCTGGATGGCCGCGGGTGCAGAGGTCAGCGACTGGAATCCCGTACACCGTCACCGGGAATGGTCACTGCTTTCCCGCAGGACGTCTTGCCTACACCTTCGGCTTCGAGGGACCCGCGCTCGTTGTCGACACTGCCTGCTCCTCGTCCCTGGTCGCAGCCCACCTCGCGTGCCAGAGCCTGCGCAGCGAGGAGAGCGACCTCGCGGTGGTCGGCGGCGTCAACCTCATGCTCTCCCCGGTCAGCACGATGACCGCGAAGACCGGCGCATTGTCTCCGGACGGCAGGTGCAAGACCTTCGACGCGCGCGCGAACGGCTAGGTGGAGGAGTGAAGGCGGGGGGGCATCCTCGTGCTCAAGCGCCTCTCCGACGCCGAGCGCGACGGTGATGCGCTCATCGCCACCATCCGCGGGTCCGCCGTGAACCAGGACGGCCGTTCCACCGGCCTTACCGCCCCGAACGTGCTCGCGCAGGAGCGCATGATCCGCCAGGCCCTCGCAAGCGCATGCGTCGGTCCCGAATACAATCGGCTACGTCGAGACGCACGGCACCGGCACCTCCCTTGGCGACCCCATCGAGTCGAGGCGCTCCGGGTCGCGCTTGCCCGCCCGGCCGAAAGACGGCGACTCGACGGGCATTCCGTGCGTGCTCGGCGCCGTCAAGTCGAACCTGGGCCACACGGAGGCTGCCGCGGGCGCAGCGAGCCTCATCAAGACCGCACTGGCGCTCGCGAAAGAGAGACTATCCCCGGCAACCTCCACTTCGAGCGCCTTAACCCACGCATCTCGCTCGCGGGCACACGCTTCGTCGTCCCCACCACCGCCATCCCCGGCCCGCGGGGCGAGGTGCCAAGGCGCGCGGGTGTGAGTTCCTTCGGCCTCAGCGGGACCAACGCACACGTCGTCCTCGAGGAAGCCCCAAGGCAAGCTGGCCCTGAGCATCCGAGCCGCACGTGTGCAAGCTCGTCCCGGTCTCGGCCAAGACGCCCGAGGCATGCTCCGCGCGCTCGCGAACACGTTCGCCGAGGGGATCCGCATCGCCCGAGGGACCATCGCTTCATGACGTCGCGTTCACGGCGAGCCTTCGCCGGACGTACCACCAGTATCGCCTCGCGATTGTGGGGGCGACGAAGCTCGAGGTGGCGACGCAGTCTGCGCCTTCGCACGCCGCGAGACGTCCGACCAGTCGAGCCGCGGGCGACCGAGGATCGTCTTCGTGTTTCCGGGGCAGGGCTCGCAGTGGCTCGGCATGGGCAGGCAGCTCCTGGCCGAGGAGCCCGCGTTTGCCGAGGCGCTGGCCTCGGCCGACGCAGTCATCCAGCGGCACGGCGGGTTCTCGATCCTCGCGGAGCTTGCCGCCGACGAGAAGCACTCACGGCTCCAAGAGATTGACGTCGTACAGCCCACCCTGTTTGCGATTCAGTGGGCGCTCGCATCGCTCTGGCAAGCCTTCGGTGTGGCTCCCGACGCCGTTGTCGGTCACAGCATGGGTGAGGTCGCGGCAGCGGCCGTGGCGGGCATCCTCGACCTGGAGGACGCTGCGAGGATCATCTGCCGCCGGAGCAAGCTCCTGTTGCGTGTGCGGGGCCTCGGGGCGATGGCCCTCGTCGAGCTCACGCGAGAGGCGGCCGAGCAGGCGATCGCGGGGCATGAGACCATGCTTGGTGTGGCCGTCACGAACGGCCCGCGCTCCACCGTGCTCTCAGGCGACCCCGCGGCTCTCGACCAGGTGCTCGCGCAGCTCGAGCGCAACGGGGTCTTCGCCCGGCGCGTGAAGGTCGACGTGGCCTCCCACAGCCCCCAGATGGAATCCCGCTCCTCGCAGAGCTCCGGACGCTGCTCGCAGAGGTGACCCCGAGAGACGCGAAGGTGCCGTTCTACTCCACGGTGATTGGACGTGTCGCCGCGGGACACGAGCTCGATGGCGGCTACTGGGTGAAGAACCTCCGCGAAGTGGTGCAGTTCTCAGCGGCGATGACGGAGCTCCTTCACGACGGGTACACGACCTTCCTCGAGCTGAGCCCGCACCCAGTCCTCCTGCCCTCGGTCGAAGAGCATCTCACGGATGGGGTTGCCATCGCGTCGCTCCGCCGGGGAGTGGACGAACGGCGCACGATGCTCGAGGCGCTTGGCGTGCTCTACTCGCGGAGCCGTCGTGGATTGGACGCGCCAGTTCCCGGGCGGGGGACGCACGGTCGTTCTTCCCACCTATCCCTGGCAGCGCGAGCGCTTCTGGCACGAGACCAAGGCTCGGAGAGTCGAAGCGCGCGCGGCGAGCCGGGAGCTCTGCGGAGTCGTCTGGCGCCAGCGCGCGGTGACTGTGAGCCCGCTTTCGGCCGGGCCGTGGCTCGTCCTGGGCGATTGGAGCGGCACGGGTGAGGCGCTCCAGCAGGAGCTGCGCGGACAAGGGGCTCGGTGTATTCGGGCCGTGATAGCTGAGCACACGTGCGAACTCGAGCCTGGTCTGTGGACCCTCGCTCCCCACGATTCCGCGGGCTACCGAAGGCTGCTTCACGACGCATTCTCGGAAGAGAGCCCCTGCAGTGGCGTGATCGACCTTCGTGCGCTCGATGTCCCGCCCGCCGACACCCTGGAGAGCGACCAGGTTCCACGCGCAGCCGCTCGCGGGCGCGCTCTCCCTCGTGCAGGCGCTCCTCGCCCAGCGCCGCCCACCGCGCCTGTGGCTCGTCACGTGCGACGCGATGGCCCATGGTGGCGGCGAGCGCGAGCTCTCGCTCCTGCAGGCGCCGCTGTGGGGCTTTGGGCGGTCGGTGCAGGCGGAGCATCCTGAGCTCCGGTGTGTGCTTGCGGATCTGCTAAGCCGAGCGCGAGGTCCGGGCGCTGGTCGCGGAGCTCTCGGCGACGGATGGCGAAGATCAGGTCGCGTTCCGGAGCGAGGGCCGCTTCGTGGCACGCCTCGCGGCGACCACACTCGTGCTGCCGAAGACCTGCTGCTCGGGCTGTCGGACCGCGGGAGCTACCTGCTGACGGGCGGACTGGGAGGGCTCGGGGGTTCTTGGTGGCCGAGTGGATGGTCGAGCGTGGAGCTCGCCACCTCGTGCTCGTGGGACGGAGGGCACCGTCGGACGCGGCGCTGGCCGCGATCACACCATGGAGGCGGCGGGCGCCAACGTGCGGGTTTTCTTGGTGGATGTGAGCCGTCGCGCGGAGGTCGACGCACTCGTCGCACGCATCGAGCGTGAGCTGCCACGCCTCGTCGGCGTGCTGCATGCAGCGGCGGACCTGCGTGATGGGACGCTCCTGACGATGCTTCCCTGAGGCGCTCCACGTCGCCGCGGCGCCGAAGGCGCTGGGCTCGGAACCTCCACGAGGCCACGCGCCACCTGCCACTCGAGCATTTTGTCCTGTATGGCTCGTCGGCCGCGATCGGCTCTCCCGGCCAGGCTGCCTACACCACCGCGAACGTGTTCCTTGACGCCCTCGCCCATCAGCGCCGCATCGAGGGGCGTCCGGCGCTCGCCATCGACTGGGGCCCCTTCTCGGACGTGGGCCTGGCCGTGTCTGAGGCTCACCGGGGCGAGCGGATTGCTTCCCTTGGCCTCGCGTTCATGACGCCTCGCGAGGGCAACGAGGTCCTTGGCGCACTGCTTGCGGGTGCGCCGGCCCAGGTTGGGGTGGTGTCCGTGGACGTCGAGTGCCTTGGCGGCTATTCCACGCGCCACGGAGGCACCGTACTTCTCGGAGCTCAGACGCAAGCAGAGCGAGAGCCAACCGAAACCAATGGGCGAAGTGTCTTGCGCCGCGCCTGCCACCGAGCGGGTTGGCCTTGTCGAGCGCATGCTCCGCGCCGAGCTCGGGCAGGTGATGCGCCTCGAGCCCGAACGCTTCGAGCGCGACGTCCCCTTCCACGCGTACGGGTTCGACTCGTTGATGGGCCTCGAGCTTCGGAATCGCCTCCAGCGCTCGCTGGACGTCCCGGTCTCGGTGGCCGGACATTGTCGGCTCCCCTCGCCTGGATCGGCTCGGAGACCTCCTCCAGCGCCTCGCACCTGCGACGGAAGGCAGGAGCGTGATGAAGCTGACCGCTCGGGAGCTGGATTCCGTGGTGCCCCGGCCCGTGCCCGACGCGACGGCGCGCCTCTTCTGCTTCCCCTATGCGGGAGGTGGAGCCCCCGTGTTCTCGTCGTGGCCCAGCGGGTTGCCGCCTGAGGTGGAGGTCTGCGGGATTCGAGCCGCCCGGGCGGCACGAGCGGATCCACGAGCCACTCCTCGGCAGCGTCGAAGAGATGGTGGAGAGCCTCGTGCCGGCGCTCTTGCCCTATCTTGACCGGCCCTTCGCCATCTCGGCGACCGCCCTGGGTGCGATTGTGATGTTCGAGGTGCTGAGGCGCTCCGCGAACGCCACGGACACGCGCCGCTCCAGGTCTTCGCCTCCGGGGCGCCGGGACCGAGGAAGTATCTCGTCGCCAGCTTGTCCGCGCGTTCGAGCGAAGAGCGAAAGGAGCTCCTGCGGGTCATTGGCTTCGCGAAGGAAGGTGTCATCGAGGACACCGACGCGACTCGTCACCTGATGCCCGCGGTGAACGCGGACTTCGAGGCGGCTGCACGCTATCGCGATCGAGGCGGGCGTCAGCTCGATGCGCCGATTCTCGCCTTCGCGGGCCAGGACGACCCCTTTGCGACGCCCGGAGCGGTGGACGCCTGGCAAGGTTGTACGACTTCGTGGTTCCGGAAGCTCGTCGTGCCCGGGGAGCACTACTTCATCGTGCCCGAGGAGCGGCGCCTCCTGTCGGTCATCGGTGAGGAGAGCTCCTCTTCGGCTCGGAGCCGCTGAGCAGCGCAGGAAGCAGAGTGCTCCGCGAAGCGTGCCGGCCGAGGGAACGCCGAGGCTCTACGTGTTTCCCGGGCTCGGAGGGCACCAGTTCCCGCGACGGCCATGGGGACCGGCGATGCCTGGGCCAAGGTCGATATCTGCCGGCTGGAGCTCCCAGGGCGCGGCGCACGGA
>CAWFOA010000015.1:0-128602 GCA_963817275.1 uncultured Solirubrobacterales bacterium
ATAACGAGGGCGGGGGCGTGAAGTTGCGGATAGGGTTCGGGCGACCCGCGATGGGATTCCTCGAGCCTGACCGCCCCCGTTCGACCTTGAGGAGTGGAAGGCCAAGCCGCACCTGACGCGGTTGAAGCCACTGGTGCAGGACTGGGGCCTCAACGGGTTCGGCTCGCCCACGTTCGTCTACTTCATCTACGTCTTCAAGCTGATCGTCTTCAGCGTCGGGGCGTTGTTCGTGATCTCGCTGACGCCGGGGCTCGGCACGCTCGGCAACCTCGGCGATCGGTCGACGCGAGCCGATCGTCTTCCAGAAGCTCGCCGTCTGGCTGCTGCTCTGGGAGATCCTCGGGCTCGGGGCCGGGTCGATGCCGCTGAGCTTTCGGTTCGTGCCACCGATCGGTGGCGTGCTCGACTGGCTGCGCCCCGGCACCGTCCGGCTGCCGCCCTGGCCGGACAGGGTGCCGTTCACGAAGGGGTCGACCAGAACGGCACTCGACGTTGGTCTGTATGCCGGGGTGCTGGCTGCGGGGGTGTTCCTGCTCGCCTCGACCGGCGTCGACGCCGGTGGCGGCTCGGCCGGGAAGCTCGCGCCGGCGGGCATCGCCGTGCTGCTCGGCCTGCTGTGCCTGCTCGGCCTGCGCGACAAGGTCTCCTTCCTCGGTGGCGAGGCCGGAGATCTACGGCACGATCCTCGCGGTCGGGCTCTTCCCGGTCGAGCACTGGATCGTCGCCTGGCAGTTCTGCCTCCTCTTCATCTGGTGGGGGCCGCGTCTTCGAAGCTCAACCAGCACTTCCCGTTCGTCGTCTCGACGATGATGAAGCAACGCTCCGCTGATCCAGTCGCGCGCCTTCAAGCGCAGGCTGTGGCGCGACTACCCCGAGGACATGAGGCCGTCGAGGATGGTCGCGGGCATCGCCCACTTCGGCACCGTCCAGGAGTTCCTCTGGCTGCTGCTGCTGATCACCGTCGACAACGACACGGTCCGGGACGATCGCGATCATCGGGATGATCCTGTTCCACCTGAACATCACCTCGATGTTCCCGCTGGCCGTACCGCTGGAGTGGAACCTCTTCATGATCTACGGGCTGCTGTTCCTCTTCGGTCACTACGGGGACACACCGCTGTCGACGATCGGCGACCCGCTGCTGATCGCCTTCCTCGCGATCGCCCTCGTCCTCTTGCCGGTGATCGGAGGCCTGCGGCCGGACAAGATCTCCTTTCTGCCATCGATGCGCTACTACGCCGGCAACTGGGCCACCACCCAGTGGCTCTTCCGCAAGGGGAGCGGGGCGGAGGAGAAGCTCGACACGCTGGTCAAGAAGCCGGCGCGGATCATCGTCAAGCAGGTCGGGGAGATCTACGACCCCGAGACCGCGGAGTTCCTGCTCAACAAGGGGCTCTCGTTCCGCGCGATGCACTCGCACGGGAGGGCGCTGAACGGTCTGCTGCCGCACGCCGTCGACGACGTCGAGGACTACGACGTACGGGAGGGCGAGCTGATCTCGAACATCGTCAACGGCTGGAACTTCGGCGACGCGCACTTCCACGGCAGGCAGTTGCTCGAGGCCGTTCAAGAGCGCTGCGGCTTCGCGCCCGGGGACGTGCGGGTGATTGCGCTCGAGTCCGAGCCCACGGGCTGGGGCCGCGGCCGCCAGCGCTACCAGGTCTGGGATCCGGTGGACGGCCTGATCGAGCAGGGGTCCGTGGCGGTCATGGACATGGTCACCCGCCAGCCGTGGCTCGACGAGCACTACGACGTCCCGGTCGCCGTCGAGCGGGGCTCCGCCCGCATCGAACAGCCCGTTCCGGTCGCTTGAGCGACGCGATCGTCGTCGGCTCGGGCCCCAACGGGCTCGCCTGTGCCGTGGAGCTGGCCCGGAGCGGGGTGGAGGTCACGGTCCTCGAGGCGGAGTCGACGATCGGCGGCGGCACCCGGACCAGCGAGCTGACGGTGCCCGGGTTGCTGCACGACGACTGCTCTGCCACGCACCCGATGGCGGCCGGCTCGCCCTTTCTCAATTCGCTTGACCTGGGAGAGCACGGGCTCGAGTGGCTGTGGCCCGAGATCGACCTGGCACATCCGCTGGACGACGGGAGCGCCGGGGTGATGGTGCGCTCGATCGAGCGAACGGCGCGCGGCCTGGGGGAGGACGGCACAGCCTGGTTGCGGGCGTTCGGGTCGTCCTCCGCGCACTTCGACGCGCTGCTCGATGACATCCTGGCCCCGATCGTGCATCTGCCGAGGCATCCGGTTCGCCTCGCGCGCTTCGGCATCCCGGCCGCGGCGCCGGCGACGCTGCTGGCCCGCTCCTGGAAGACGCCGCAGGCCAGGGCGCTGTTCGGCGGTGTTGCCGCCCACGCCTTCAGCCCACTCAGCCGGCCGATGAGCTCCTCCGTCGGCTGCGCGCTGATCGACGCCTGCCACGCCTTCGGGTGGCCCGTCGCCCGGGGCGGGTCGCGCTCGATCACCGACGCGCTCGCGTCGGTCCTGCGGGAGAACGGAGGAAAGATCGAGACGGGACGGCGCGTTTCGTCATTCGGGGAGCTGGGCGCGGACGTCGTCGTCTTCGATCTCGCGCCCGGGGCGGTCGCCGAGATCGTTGGGAACCGGCTCCCCTCGCGGGTCGCACGCGCCTACCGCCGCTACCGCCATGGGCCGGGCGCGTTCAAGCTCGACCTCGCGGTCGAGGGAGGGGTGCCGTGGACGAACGAGGCCTGCAGGAACGCGGGGACGGTCCACGCGGTCGGGTCGTTCGAGGAGATCGCGCTCGCCGAGCGGGCGGTCAACCGCGGGTCGATGCCCGAGCGCCCTTTCGTGCTGGTTGGGCAGCAGTATCTCGCCGATCCGAGCCGGTCGAAGGGCGACCTGCATCCGGTCTGGGTCTACGCGCACGTGCCCAGCGGCTACGCCGGCGACGCGAGCGAGGCGGTGCTGGGCCAGATCGAGCGATTCGCACCGGGCTTCCGGGAGCGGATCGCCGCGACCTCGACGCGCGCTCCCGCCGATCTCGTCGCCTACAACTCCAACTACGTGGAGGGGACATCATCACCGGCGCCAATACGCCGCTGCAGGTCCTGTTCAGGCCGCGCCTTGCGCTCGACCCCTACAAGACCGGCGTCCACGGCGTCTACATCTGCTCGGCTGCGACGCCGCCCGGTGCGGGCGCGCACGGGATGAACGGCTACAACGCGGCCCGATCGGCGCTGCACGCCCTTGGTTCATAGCGATCGCGTCGGTAGTTCCCCCCGACGTTCGTCCAGTACCTCGCACGGTTGTGCGTGACCCGTGCCTGCGGTGATCATTCTCCATGGCTGCTGGAACGGAATCAGGGTCGCCGGGAGGAGGACTCCTGCGCCCGCTCGACTGGTCGCACCGGATCGCCGAGGCGTTGGAGAGGGACCTCTTCGTATTGCACGGCCAGCGCATCGTCGACGTTCGAAGCGGTGAGACGATGCGCCATGAGCTCTTCCTTCGGATGGTCGATCGCCGCCGGTTGATCCCCGCCGGCGAGTTCGTGATGGCGGCCGAGGAGTTCGGGTCGATTCGGGAGATCGATCGCTGGGTCGTCGGGCGGGCGATCGAGGTCGCGGCGACCGGCAGGCCCGTGGATCTAAACCTCAGCTTGAGGTCCACGGACGAGGCGATGCTGGAGCTGATCCGCGACCGGTTGGCGGAGACCGGCGCGGAGCCCGGCGACATCGTGCTCGAGCTGAGCGAGGACCAGCTGGCGGCCGCGGCGAAGACGCGCAGCGAGTTCGTGCATGCCGTCGCGGAGATTGGATGCCAGGTCGCTCTCGACGCCTTCAAGAAGGGCGGGCGAGGCTCCTTTCTGCTCAAGCAGTTCCCGATCGGCTACATCAAGCTTGGACCTCCCTTCGTCGAAGACCTGGCGGTTGACAGAGAGAGGCGCCGCTCGGTCAGCGACGCCGTCCTCAAGGCCCACCAGAACGGCCAGAGGGTGATAGCCCAGGGCGTCGAGAGCCTCGTCACCCTCGAGCTGCTCGAGGGCCTGGGCGTCGACGAGGCCCAGGGCAACGCGCTCGGCCCGCCGGAATCTCTCGAGTCGCTGATGGGCGCCGCGGCATAGCCGCCTGACGCGGACAGCGTGAGATGCGGCTGAGAGGAGTCGAACCTCCACGTCCCGAAGGACACAGGCACCTGAAGCCTGCGCGTCTACCAGTTCCGCCACAGCCGCGGGCCGTCGAAGCTTAGCCTGGGGCCCCTGAGCCTGGCTACACTCACGGCCGTCACAAACCCGCCGCTATCGTCTAGGGGACTAGGACGCCGGATTCTCAGTCCGGAAACCCGGGTTCGAATCCCGGTAGCGGTGCCTCAACAGAAGCGCTACTTGACCGAGACGCTGCCGTACATGCCCTTCTGGAAGTGCCCGGGAAGGTTGCAGATCATCACGTAGCTGCCGGGGGTGAGCTTGAAGCTGCCGCTCTTCGTCTGGCCGGGTCCGACCTCCTCGATCTCTCCGGGCGTCTCGACGCCCTTGGCCTCCAGGCCCTCCTCGTCGACCTCGTTGCCCTTCACGGGCAGGGACGCCGGGCTCCGATCGGTCTTCAGCAGCACCAATTCGTGCTCGACCTGCCCGCCGTTCGGGGTGGTGATCGTGACTGGCCCCGCACTAGTGGTGACGGCACTCGGGGTGAACGAGTAATCGCCCATCGTGATCGTCAGTGCCTTGCCGACGGCGGTCGTCCCGGGCTGGGTCTCGGTCGTTGAGGCCTGTGCGGCGGCCGGCTGCACCTTTCGCCCCTCGTCCTTTCCGTTGCCGTAGCCGACCACGTACGCGATGGCGACCAAACCTAGGACGAAGACGCCGGCGATGAAACCGAACAGCACGACCATGAACCTGCGGTCGCCTTTCTCCTGCCGCTCCAGTCTGTGCCGCTCTCGCTCGTCCATGCCCGAGATCCTATGCGAACATCAGCTACCTCTCCGATGCCGGCCGGATGGCGGATACTCCGGTCGATGCCCGCCCCGCTGATCGAGTTCCCGGCCGACGACCCCGAGCGCGCCCGTCGTTTCTGGAATGGCGTGCTCGGCGCTGAGCTCGCGCCGCGGGAGAGCGGGGACGGGGAGGGCTGGGAGCTGGACAGCGACGGCCTGCGCGTCGGCGTTCACAAGCGGGGACCGGGTCCCGGCGACACCGCGGCGCTGCCATACATCACCGTGACCGATCTCCCCGACGCTCTCCGCCGAGTCGCGGAGCTGGGCGGCTCAGTGATCCATCCAGGTGAGCGCTGGGCGATCTGCCGCGACTCCGAGGGCAGCCCCTTCGCCCTGGAGGGGGAGGGAAGCGCCAAAACGGGTCGAAATCGAGGCGATTAAGCACCCGTTAACGCCCGGAAAGTACGGCCAATTACCGATTCTGCGCCTGGGGTCCAAGGTAGGATCGCGCTTGGAGCTGCAGGACTGCGGCAGGAGAGAAATGCTGCTGGGAAGCAGGTGAGGAGCTGAGGAGCTGCTGGATGATGGGACCGTCATAGGGACCCGAACGGAAGCTCGTGGCTGGCGATCGGTCTGCCCCTGGGCAGGGCGGACGTGAGCCCGGGCGAAGAGGCGGTCTCACCGCGGAGCGCGCGCGTACGGGGGGGCGGCGGATTCACCCGCCTGGCCGCAATCGGCGCCCTGGCCCTGGTCGTGATCGCGATCCTCGTCCTCCTGCTCTCCGGGGGCGGTTCCTCCAACCATTACCGCCTGCTGTTCGAGACCGGCGGGCAGCTCGTCAAGGGCAACCAGGTCCTGATCGGCGGCGCCCCCGTCGGCAGCGTCGACGACGTCAAGCTGACTGACAGTGGGCAGGCGCAGGTCGACATCTCCGTCAACCGGCCGCTGCACGAGGGAACCTCGGCGATCATCCGCGCGACCTCACTGTCGGGGATCGCCAACCGCTACGTCTCGCTCCAACCGGGTCCGGACAACAACCCCGAGCTCAAGAACGACGAGATCATCTCCGAGGTCGACACCACCAGCCCGGTCGATCTCGATCAGCTCTTCAACACCCTGCGCGGGCCGGAGCGACAGGCGCTGCGGAACATCATCCAGGGCTCGGCAACCGTCTACGCCGGCAAGGGGCCGCAGGCGAATCAGACCTACAAGTACCTGAGCCCGTCGCTCGTCGCGACGGACCGGCTGCTCAAGGAGCTCGACAGCGACGAGGGCACCCTCACCAACTTCATCGTCAATGGGGCCAGTGTCGTCTCGGCAGTGGCGGAGCGACGGGCCGACCTCTCCGCACTGACCCAGAACGCGAACACGGCGCTTGGCGCGATCGCGAGCGAGAACCGGTCGTTCGATCAGGCGCTGGTCGCCCTGCCTCCCGCCCTTCGCCAGGCGAACACCACGTTCCACAACCTCCGGCCGACGCTCGACGACCTGGACCCGCTGATCAACGCGACCAGGACCTCCACCAAGAACCTCGCGCCATTCCTGCGCCAGCTCCATCCCGTTCTGACCCGCTCGGTCCCCGTCTTCCGGGACCTGAACCGCGCCGTGAACCTGAAGGGCAAGTCAAATGACCTGGCGGACGCGACCGGCGATTTTGCGGCGCTCGAGAACCGTGCAGCCGAGGCGGTCCCGATCACCGTCAAGGCGATGCAGGACTCCCAGCCGAATCTGCAGTTCCTGCGCCCCTACACGCCGGACCTGACCGCGGCGATCGCCCACCTCAATCAGGTGGCCGGCTACTACGACGCCGATGCCCACTACCTCCGCGTGGCGCCGGTCGGCATCGGCGTCTTCTCCCCGACCCCCGCCATTTGCAAGACGGTGCCGGGGAGCACGTGCACATTCGCGCCCCAGAATTCCGCCAACGTCTACAACGACTACACGCCCGGCACGAACTTCGCCGTGTTCAAGCGGTGCCCCGGCGGATCGGCCTCGGTCCTCTCCGGCAGCAACCCGTTCTCCGTGCCCTCTGCCGCCGGGCTCTTCCTCGGGCCCCCCAACGGCGCCCCCGCCAGTCCCACCTCCTGTAACGCGACCCAGACGGTGCCGGGGCCATGAGGCGAATCGCCCTCATAGTCGCCGGCGTGCTGCTCGCCGCGATGCTGATCGCGCTGCCCGCCATCGGCTCGAACGGGACCAGCGGCACCTATCTAGTCAGGGGCTACTTCGACAACGGCTCCTTCGTGGTGTCGGGTGAGCAGGTGCGGGTCGCGGGCGCGACGGTCGGCACCGTCAAGTCGGTCGACGTCTCCAACGACGAGGAGATCGCCAGCCTCGAGAACGGGCCCCACGCCGTGCCGGGCAAGGCCGTGGTCGTGATGGAGATCACCGACTCGGGCTTCAAGGACTTCCGCCAGGACGCGAGCTGCCTGATCCGCCCGCAGTCCCTGATCGGCGAGAAGTACATCGACTGCACGCCGACCCAGCCGCGGGCCCCGGGGACCCAGCCTCCGTCCCCGCTCGAGAAGATCCCCGACGGCCAGACGGGCTCCGGGGAGTATCTGCTGCCGCTGGAGAACAACGGCAAGACGGTCGACCTCGATCTGGTCCAGAACATCCAGCGGCTGCCGTTCCGCGACCGCTTCCGGATCATCCTCAACGACCTGGGCGCCGGCCTCGCAGGCCGCGGCCAGGACCTGGGCGAGGTGATCGACCGGGCCAACCCGGCGTTGCGCCAGACCGACCGGGTCCTCGCCATCCTCGCCCAGCAGAATCAGGAGCTCGCCAGCCTGGCCAGCAACGGCGACGCCGACCTCGCGCCGCTCGCGCGCAACCGCGCTCACATCACGAGCTTCTTCCACAACGCCGCGATCGCGGGCCAGGCGACGGCCGAACGCAGCGCGGACCTCGAGGAGGGTCTCCGGAAGCTCCCGGCCACGCTCCACCAGATCAGGCTGACCTCGGCGAAGCTGAAGGACTTCGCCGATCAGGGGACGCCGCTCTTTGCCGACCTCAACAGAGCGGCGCCCGGCCTCAGCAAGGCGACGATCAACCTGCCGAAGTTCGCCCAGGAGGGCATTCCCGCCCTGCAGACCCTCGGGACCGCCGCGGAGACGGCGGGCCCGAAGCTCGCCGCCTCCGACGGCATGCTGTCCGATCTGGCGGCGACGGCGAGCTCCTCGGTCCCGGTCGGCAACAACTTCGCCGCCCTCCTCAGCACGTTTGAGAAGACCCAGGGCTTCCAGTCCCTGATGAGCTTCATCTACAACACGACCGGCTCCCTGAACGGCTTCGACCAGTTCGGGCACTTCCAGCGCTCCAACCTCCAGCTCAGCACCTGCGTCGAGGTCGTCGCCACGCCGGCCGGCGGCTGTGAGGCCTTCTTCTCGCAGGGCGCCACCGCTCCCCCGAAGACGAAGAAGAAGAAGAAGAAGGGGAAGAAGGCCAAGGTCTCCAAGGCCAAGGGGCGGCTGCGTTCCGCCTCGCCGCTGCCGCAGGTCAACGTTCCGAACATCCAGGACCTGATTCCGCAGCTCAGCCCGGATTCGGGGCAGACAACGCCTGACAGCTCCGGCTCCGGTTCCGGTTCCGACTCGACCACGACGCCACAGGAGGATCAGAGGAACAAGCAAACGCCCGATGGGCGAGCCGTCTCGATGAACGAGGCGTCGATGTTCCTCCAGTTCCTGCTCGGAGGCGGAGCATGAGGGGCGGGCGCGTCGGCAGCCTGGCCGCGAGCCCGACGCTGGTCGGGGCCGTGACCGTGCTGGTGGTCGTAGTTGCCGTCTTCCTCTCCTACCAGGCCAATCAGGGCCTTCCGTTCGTCCCCACATACAAGCTCTCCGCCGAGTTGCCCAACGCGGACACGCTGGTGCCCGGCAACGAGGTGCGGATCGGGGGCATCCGCGTCGGCCAGATCAAGACGGTCGAACCCGAGACGGTCGACAACGCACCCTGCCCGAACGACCCGACGCGCCAGTGCACGACCCAGGTCGCCAAGGTGAACATGGAGCTCAACCAGGACCTCGACCCGCTGCCCGAGAACTCGACCGTGGTCGTCCGCTCGAAGTCGGCGCTCGGACTGAAGTACCTGGAGATCGACCGCGGCAACTCCAGCCAGGGCTTCAGCCCCGGTTCGACGATGCCGCTGACGGCCGCCAGGCCCGAGCCGGTGGAGATCGACCAGGTCTTCAACATGTTCGACGACCCGACCAGGACGGCGATTCAGACGAACCTGCTCGAGTTCGGCAACGCGCTCGCGGGACGCGGGGTTGACCTGAACGAGGCGATCGGCCAGCTGAAGCCGCTGGTCCAGGTGCTCACCCCCGTCATGAAGAACCTGGCGGATTCGAACACCGGCCTCTCGAACTTCGTCTCTTCGCTGTCGGCAACGGCCGCGGAGGTCGCTCCGGTCGCCGAGATCCAGGGCCAGCTCTTCGTTGACCTCGACACCACCTTCGCGGCATTCGCGCGCGTCTCGCGCCCGTTCATCCAGGACGCCATCTCCAAGGGTCCGGAGACCGAGCAGACGGCGATCGACACGCTGCCGACGATTCGCCCGTTCCTCGCCAACACCGCAAAGCTCTTCGGCGAGCTCCGCCCGGGATTCCACGCTCTGGCGCCGCGTCAGAAGGCGCTGGGTCAGTCCGTCGTCGAGGGCGTCAAGGCACTGGCTCTCGCCCCGGCCTTCAACGCACAGCTCGACCCGACCGCACAGGCTGTGCTCAACCTCTCGAACAACGCGGGTGCCCGCCAGGGCATCAACGACCTGACCGTCTTCAACAACACCCTGGGGCCACCGCTGTCATTCATCACGCCGGCGCAGTCGGTCTGCAACTACGCCTCGATTCTGTTCAGCAACGCGGCGAACCTGGCGAGTTACAACGACGGGGTCGGCAACGGGCAGAGGTTCATCGTGCTCCAGCCGCCGATCGGTCCCGGCAGCACGAGCGGGCCCAGCGCGGTCCCGGCGAACGGTGGCGGCCAGAGCACCAATTTCCTCCATTACAACCCCTACCCGAACACGGCCGCGCCGGGGCAGACGCGGGAGTGCGAGGCCGGCAACGAGGGCTTCCCGTCCGGGGTCGCGATCGGGAACGTCCCCGGCAACCAGGGCATACACACATCCGGGCAGATCCTCCAGCAGATCCAGAAGACGAAGACGACCAAGAAGAAGAAGAAGGGCAAGAAGTGACCGACGAGCGCGCGAACAAGCCGCCCGAGGCGCCCAAGGCCAAGGACTACGACGAGCGGATCTACCGCAAGGGACACCCGCCGCACCGGGTTCGAAACGCGCTGATCCTGATCGTGCTCGCCGTCGTCGGCACCTACCTGGCCTGGACGAAGACCCTGCCCTTCCAGAATCCCTACGAGCTCCACGCCGTCTTCAAGAACGCAGCCAACATCCGCAAGGACTCGCCGGTCCGGATCGCCGGCGTCAACGTGGGCAAGGTCGAGGACGTGAAGAGCGTCTGCGACAACGGCCTGACGGGCAACTGCGCAAGCAACTACTCCGACGTCACCTTCACCGTCAACACCGACGGCCAGCCGATCCACAGCGACGCGCAGGTCGAGATTCGCCCGCGCATCTTCCTGGAGGGCAACTTCTTCCTCGACGTGCATCCCGGCAGCCCGAGCGCCCATTCGCTCTCCAGCGGCGACACGATCCCGATCACCCAGACCTCCACGGCCGTCCAGCTGGACCAGATCCTCACCTCGCTCCAGGCGCCCGACCGCGCCAACCTGCAGAAGCTGCTCGAGGGATACGGCACGGCGCTGACCCACAAGCCGACCGCCGCTGACGACGCCACCCAGGACCCAGAGGTCCAGGGCCTGACGGCGGCGCAGGCGGTCGCCAAGTCCTTCGACTATGGACAAACCGCCGCGCGCGACTCGGCGATCGTCAACGAGGCGCTCCTGGGGACCGCGCCACACGACCTCGCCAACCTGATCGCGGCGCAGGCGAGGGTATTCGGGTCGCTCACCGGCCACGAGTCTCAGCTCCAGGGCCTGGTCAGCAACTTCAACACGGTCACCGGAGCCCTCGCCTCCGAGTCCGCCAACCTGCGGCGTTCGATCAAGCTGCTCGGGCCGACCCTGCAGATCGCCGAGCCGTCACTTCGCCATACGAACTCGACGCTGCCGTTCCTGCGGACCTTCGCCCGCGACCTGACGCCGGGCATCCGCGAGCTGCCGGCCACCATCGCCGCGTCGCAGCCCTGGATCAACCAGACGGCGGCACTGCTCGGCAAGAATGAGCTCGGGTACGTCGCGAGTCAGCTCCGCGCCGCCGGGCCGGGAGCGGGCAAGGCGGCGGCCGACGGCCGCGGGCTGTTCTCCCAGATAGGCCTGACGAGCGGATGTGTGGACAACGTCCTGCTGCCCGCCAGCAACGTGGTCCTCAGCGACTCGGGCACCGGATACAACTTCAACACGAACGTGCCGAACTTCAAGGAGTTCGGCTACGCGGCTGCCGACCTCGCCGGTGAGAGCGCCTCCTTCGACGGCAACGGCCCCTATCTCAGGTTCTTCTCCGCAGGTGGGGCCGTTCCCAGCGGCGGCCCGGTGCCGAACCTGAGGGCGAGCATCCCCGGCGGCGCCCCGGGGAGGGACGCCTTCTGGGCGGGCAACGCCGCCTCGCCGCCGATGATCGGGACGCGACCGGTGGCTTCGTCGACGCCCCCCTTCCGCACCGATGTCGCTTGCCAGAACAACCCCGTCCCCGACCTGAACGGGCCTGCGGCCGCACAGGGCCCGCCGGACCCGGCTCCTTACCCATGAGACGCGCCCTGAGAGCACACCTCCGCGACGTCCTGGCCATCATCGGCCTGATCGTGGCCGGCCTGTTCGCCGTGACCGTGATCCTGGTGAACCAGCGGGCCGTCCTGCCGAGCTGGGTGCCGCTGATCGGGACCGACCGGTTCGAGCTCAAGGCAGATTTCTCCACCGCGCAGGCGGTCACGCCCGGGCAGGGTCAGTCCGTGGACATCTCCGGCATCAAGGTCGGCGAGGTCTCGGCGGTGACCCTCGAGAACGGGCACGCCGTTGTGACGATGGAGGTCGACAACAAGTACGCGCCGCTGATCCATACCAACGCCTCGCTGCTGCTCCGGCCGAAGACGGGCCTCAATGACATGGTGGTGGAGGTCGATCCGGGTACCCAATCCGCCCCGGAGGTTGAGGAGGGCACCACCGTCCCGCTGGCCTCGACCGAGCCTCAGGTCAACCCGGACGAGATCCTCGCCTCGCTCGACGCCGACACCCAGCAGTTCCTCAAGCTCTTGCTGGCCAACGGGGCAGAGGCGCTCGATCCCGCAAAGGGCCGGGACGTCGAGCTCTCCAACGCGCTGCGCCGCCTCGAACCGTTCGCGCGGGATATCTCGAGGATCTCGGGGGCTCTTGTGAGCCGCCGTACGAACATCGCCAACGCGATCCACAACTTCCAGCTCCTCTCCACGGAGCTCGGCAATCGCGATCAGGACCTCGTCAATTTCGTCGACTCCTCCAACGCCGTGCTGGCGTCCTTCGCGAAGGAGCAGGCCTCGATCCGAAGCGCGGTGCGCGAGCTGCCGGCGACCCTCAAGGAGACGAAGGGTGCCCTGACCAGCGCGAACAACCTCGCGCTCCAGTCCGGCCCGGCGCTCAAGAAGCTGATTCCGGGGGCGAAGGCCACGGCCCCGGCCCTGCGCGCGCTGCGGCCGCTCTTCCAGCAGACCGCAGGCCCGATCGAGAACCAGATCCGGCCGTTCACCACCCAGGTCGCGAGCCCGGTCACTCACGTGGCCCAGATCTCGCAGGGCCTGGGGGTCGCGACGCCTGGCCTGAAAACCGGGTTCACGAGCCTGAACAACGGGCTCAACGCTCTCGCCTACAACCCGCCGGGGAATGACCAGGAGGGGTACCTCTTCTTCGTCCCCTGGCTGAATCACGACCTGACGCTGAACTACTCGTTCCAGGACGCCTACGGACCGATCCGCCGCGGCCTGGTGCAGGAGAGCTGCGGCACGGCCCAGACGGCGGAGCAGACCCTGCTCGCGGAGCCGTACCTGCGGCTGCTCTACCAGCTCACCGGGCAGCCGCGCTCGGCCAACATCCCAGGGTGTAGCTGATGGGCCAGCGCGCGCCGACAGTCGGCCAGATCGCCGTTGCGGTCGCCTTTGCCTTCTCGTGCTTCGGGCTGCTGCTCTTCCTCTGGGCCACCTTCGGAGGGCCCGTGCCGCTGAAGCCGGAGGGCTACCGGATCAAGGTCCCGTTCAGCGAGGCGACCCAGCTCGCGCAGGAGTCCGACGTGCGGATCCACAACGTCTCGGTGGGCAAGGTGAAGTCCATCTCGCTGGAGGACTCCGGGCCGAACCGGGACCTGGCGGTGGCCACGTTGGAGATCGACACGCCGTACGCCCCGATCCCCTCGGACACCCGCGCAATGCTGAGGCAGAAGACGCTGCTGGGCGAGACCTACGTCGAGCTGACGCAGGGAGATCGGAGCGGGCCGAAGCTGCCGGAGGGCGGAACCTTGCCCAAGGCACAGGTCCAGCCGTCGGTCCAGCTCGACGAGATCTTCCGGACCTTCGACGCCAAGACCCGGGCGGCCTTCCAGACCTGGATGCAGCAGCTCGCTATAGCCAGCACAGGGCGAGGTGCCGACCTCTCGGCCGCGATCGCCAACCTCGAGCCGTTCGCGGAGGACGCCAACAAGGTTCTTCGCGTTCTGGACACCCAGCAGGGCGCCGTGCAGCAGCTCGTGCGCAACGCGGGGGAGGTCTTCGGAGCGCTGAGCGAGCGGCAGGGCCAGCTCCAGGGCCTGATCCGCAACTCGGCAATCGTCTTCCACACGACCGCCGTCCGCAACAAGGACCTCGAGGCCGCCTTCAGGGCCCTGCCCACGTTCGAGGATGAGTCGAGGCTGACCCTGAACCGCCTGGCGAGCTTCTCCCGCAACGCGAATCCCGTGATCACCCAGCTTCACCCCTCGGCGAAGGCCCTGAGCTCGGACCTGAAGCCGATCGCCAAGGTGGCTCCGGACTTCAAGGGCTTCTTCGTCGGCCTGCGCAAGACCGAGAAGCGGGCGAACACCGGGCTCCCGGCTCTCCAGCGGCTGCTGAACAACGACCTGCCGCCACTGCTCACGGAGCTGCACCCGTTCACGCAGCAGCTCACGCCGATCATCGCGGGAATCGGCCGCTACCAGAGCGATGTCACCGGCTTCCTGGGCAACGTCGCCTCGTCGCTGAATGCGACGGGCACAACCGAAACCGGGGCGAACATCCACTACATCCGCAGCTCGGCCCCGATCTATCCCGACTCCCTGGGGGCCTTCACCTCGCACCGCCTGTCCTACTCGCGAGCGAACCCGTACCCGGCGCCCGGCAGCGCGCTCAAGGTCGCCAACGGGCTCGAGACCTTCGATACCAGGGCATGCTCGGGCAGCGTGGGTCTGGTCGCCAACCTCAACCCGCTCGACAGCTTCTACACGAGCAACCCCTTCTTCAGCAACCGCGCGACCTTCGACACCCCACAGGACATCCTCGACAGCATCAAGCAGTTCGCCTTCGTCGGGCAGGACACCACCGGGGGCTCGTTCCCGTCGCCGGCGTGCACGGCGCAGGGGCCGCAGCAGTCGATCGGGCGGATCTCAGAGCAGTCCAACTACACACACGTCTACGCGAATCCCTGATACCGATTTTCGTGGTCGCGGGGTTTCAGAGCGAAAACCGCACAACTACGGGCTTTTCGCTGTGTTAGGTTCAGCGAGAGAAGGCAAATCCAAGGGCTGGCGGCACTGCGTTTTGGGGTAGCCGTCAGGGAAATTGCCCAACGGAAAAGGAGTGGTATGCGCAAGCGCAAGTATCTGATTGGTGCGCTGCTGAGCGTAATCGGGGCGTTGGTTGTCTCGAGCACCGCATCGGCGGCGGTCACCGGCCAGACCTATTCGGTGACGACGTCGCCGCCCAAGCAGCAGAAGAAGGTGTTTGGGCCGGTTGGCGCGTTCACAAACGTGGTTGACACCCTGTATTCCGGTGGGTTCAGCCCGACAGCGACCCAGACCGTCCTTACCTTCAGCAAGGACATCAAGTTCACGCCGGGGAACATCCCGCAGTGCAACTTGGCGGCGATCAACACGGTGCCGCAGTCGACGGCGGACGCGCAGTGTGCCGCCAGCAAGGTTGGTAGTGGCGCCGCCACGATCAACGGTGGTGCTCTCCTCGGGACGGTTGCCGCGTATAACGGCACCCCGAGCGGTGGCAGCCCGACAATCGGACTGCACACCGACGTGTCCCTCCCGTCCGGGGCCTATTCGTTCAGCACGACGCTGACCGGTGTTCTGAACACCGGCACGAACACGCTGACCGTTTCGATCCCGCCCACGGGCACGGCGATCACGCATTTCGCGACCACGATCAACAAGATCAAGTCGGGTAAGAAGACGTTCTACGTCATGGCCCGCTGCAAGAAGAAGAAGTGGACCAACACGGAGACCACCACGTTCAACGGTGCTCCCCCGATTACGGCGTCGACGACCCAGAAGTGCAAGCAGAAGAAGTCCAAGAAGAAGTAGTACGGACTCCTTCCAGCTGAAGTTGCGAAAGGGGCGGCCTTCGGGCCGCCCCTTTCTTTTACGATGAACCATTCACAAGGGCCGGTGGTCAAGGGAAGTCCGGTGAGAAGCCGGCGCGGTCCCGCCACTGTGACCGGGTGATGAGCTGACGCAACGACCACTGGGGAGTCCTCGACTCCCTGGGAAGGCGCGGCAGTCGAGCCCGGAAGCCAGGAGACCTGTCCCCGGCCAGCCAATACGACCCTCGAGGAAGGGGTGGCTCACAGATGAGAATCACTGTCTCGATTGCGGCGCTGGCGTCGCTGATCGCGCGTTGCCGTGCTCGGCTCGGCCAGTGCGAGTGCCAGCGTCGGCGTCGATCTGCGCGTGGTTGGCTCAAGCGGCCAGCTCGACGACATCACCCAGTACAGCGACACGACCACCATGCCCACCAGTCCCCAGGCCGAGTGCTTCGGGCCAGGCAGCGGGGGCACCGGTCAGGGCGTCACGCGTCCCGGGCGCGAACGCGCTCGGCGTTGTCGTCGAGGCCGCCGAGAGCCGGCAGCGGCTGAATCCGCTGCAGCTCACCGACAAGTTCGTGCCCGATGGGTTCGGACTGGGCGTCTGCGGCATCGGCGGGCAGGTCGCCGCGGGCTCGGCCTTCTGGTACACGAAGGTGGACCACACCGGGCTCCAGGTGGGCGGCTCGCAGTTCCCCATCCACGCCGGACAGGAGGTGCTCTGGTACCTGGCGCCGAATTTCCCGGCTCCGCCCGAGCTCGTCCTGAACGCGCCGGTGCGCGAGCCGGCGGGGACCCCGTTCCCCGTTCAGGTGCTCGCCTATGCGGACGACGGGACCGCGGCGCCCGCGGCCGGCGCCGTCATCTCCGGCGGCGATTCCCCGGTCACGGCGGACGGCGCCGGAAACGCCGCGGTCAGTGTCAGCGGAGCCGGTTTCCATCAGCTCCAGGCCTCGCTCGGTGCGGACATTCCGAGCGAGATGGAGCAGGTCTGCACGTCTGACGCCTCCACCGCGTGTCCCGCAGCACGGGGGCGGCTGATCGTCGGCTCGGATGCCGTCGACGACATCGCCGGCACGCTCGGGAACGACCAGATCAAGCCCCGTGCGGGGAACGACGCCATTCGCGCGCTGGCCGGCAACGACAAGATCGACGTTCGTGGAGGCGGCAAGGACCGCGTCAACTGCGGCGGCGGCACCGACAGCGTCAAGGGCGACAAGCGCGACAAGCTCGGCAAGAACTGCGAGCAGCGCAGCCGCGCAGCGAAGAAGCACAAGCGCGGCAAGCACAAGGGGAAGAGCAAGAAGTGATCCCCGCCCGCACCCTGGCGGCCGCCGTGGCGCTCTGCGTCACGGCGGCCGCCGGCTGCGGGCTCGGGCCCGGCAAGGACGAGGGTGATGTCAATCTGACGGTCACCCGCGACTACGGGGACAAGGTCCTGGCCCAGAAGACGGACTCGATCAACGAGTCGGACACCGTCCTCCGCGTGCTCGACCGGAACGCCGACATCACAACGCGGTACGGCGGCGGCTTCGTCCAGTCGATCGACGGCCTCGCGGGCGCTCAGAGCGGGGGCCGCAGCAGCGACTGGTTCTTCTACGTGAACGGGATCGAATCGCCGATCGGCGCCGCCCAGTACGACCTCTCCGGCGGCGACCGGATCTGGTGGGACTACCGCGACTGGACTGCGGCGATGCGGGTTCCCGCGGTGGTGGGCTCGTGGCCGGAGCCGTTCGCGCACGGTTTTCATGGGAATCACTGGCCGACTTCGATGAATTGCCGGGCGGGCAAACAGGTCTGCGCGGCGGTGTCACGGCGCCTGTCGGCCGCGGGCATTCGGCAGACCGGGTCGCCAGCGGGCGCAATCGAGCTCGACGTCGGGACCTGGGAGGAAATACGCGACGACCGAGACGCCGGGCTGCTGTCCGCCGGACCCGATCGCAGTGGAGTCTTCGCCCACTTCGTGGGAAGCAGGAAGCCCCTGCTCGAACTGCTAAACCAGCAGGGTCAGCCCGCCGGAAGCATCGGCAAGGGCGGCGGGCTGATTGCGGCGCTTCGCCCTGGTGATGGGCCCCCAACCTGGGTCGTGACCGGCACCGACGAGAAGGGTGTCTCGGCGGCGGCGAACCTCGTTGGCGATGCGCTTCGCAACCACTACGCGGTCGCCACACAGCCCGGGGCGGGTGCGATCGGGGTGCCCGTACAGTGAGATCGGCTCTTGCCTATACACCCGGCCGGAGCCCGTTGCATCGTGCCTCGCCGGGCGCCGCGGTGACCTATCTGGGCGCCCTGGCGGTCGTGGGCTTCATCTACTCGAGCCCGCTCGTACTGATCGCCGCCGGGGCGGCGACGGCGCTCGCGGGCGTCGCTGCCGGAGCCGGTCGGGCCGTGCCGAGCCTCGTTGCGGCTCGCCCTGCCCCTGCTGCTCTTCATGATCGCCGTCAATGCCCTGGTCACCCACAGGGGCGACACCGTCCTGATCCGCGGCTGGGAGATGCCGGTGCTCGGCAACACGGATGTGACCCTCGAGTCGCTTGCGGCGGGTGCAGCGATCGGACTGCGCGTCGTCGCCGTGGTCCTCGCGTTCGCGGTCTACTCAGCCTGCGTGGATCCGGACCGCGTCCTGCGCGCGCTGCGACCGGTCGCGCGCCGCTCGGCGATGACCGCTGGGCTCGTGACGCGGATGGTGCCGCTCGCCGCCGCTGACGGTGCCCGGCTGCGTGAGGCGGCCGCCCTTCGCGGTCCCGGCGCCGAGCCGGTCGGCCGCGCCGCCATGGCCCGGCGGCTGGTCGAGGGCTCGCTCGATCGGGCCGTCGACGTCGCCGCCACCCTCGAGCTGCGCGGCCACTCGCTGGCCGTGCGCCCGCAGCGCCGGCGCGAGCGCTCCCGAGACGATCTGCCGCTGTACGCGGCGGGTGTCGCGATCGTGCTGGCCGCCGTCGCCGCCCGGGTCGCGGGGGCGGGCGCCTTCGAGACCTACCCGCGGATCGAGCTGGGGGTGGGCGCGCTCACCCTGGCGCTCTGCGCCGGCGTGATCGCGCTGGCAGCCATTCCCTTTGTGCTGCGGAGGTGGCGCTCGCGTGGCTGAGGCGGTCCTTCGAGCGAGCGGTCTCACCTACGCCTACCCGGGCGGCCGTGCCGATGCGCTCCGAGGCGTCGACCTTCGGGTGGATCCCGGCGAGTTCGTGGTGATCGCCGGGCGCTCGGGCTCGGGAAAGTCGACGTTGCTGCAGGCTTGCTGTGGCCTGGTGCCGCACTTCCACGGCGGTCAGATCGAGGGCGAGCTCGAAGTGGCCGGCATGGACGTGCGCTCGCATGGGCCGGCGGAGCTCGCCGAGGCGGTGGGCCTGGTCGCACAGGAGCCGGAGACGCAGGTGGTGAGCACCACCGTCCGAGCCGAGATCGAGCTCCCGCTGGAGCTCCGCGGGGTGTCCCCGGGTGCCCGGTCGAGGGCGGTCGAGGAGGTTGCGCTCGCCCTCGCGATCGACGGGCTGCTCGAGCGGACGACCGACACCCTCTCGGGCGGAGAGCTCCAACGAGTGGCTCTCGCGGCGGCTCTCGCCACGCGCCCCAGGCTGGTCCTGCTCGACGAGCCCACCTCGCAGCTCGACCCTGTGGCGGGCGACGAGCTGATCTCGCTGCTGCGTCGCCTGAACGAGGAGTGGGGGGTTGCGGTGATGCTCGGCGAGCACCGGCTTGAGCGCTGCCTCTCGGCGGCCGACAGGGCGCTCGCCCTGGAGGACGGCGCGATCGCCTTCGACGGCGGCCCCTCGGACTTCCTGAGCTGGGCGCTCGAGCGCGACCGCGCTCTGACGACTCCGGGTGCCCGGCTGCTTCATGGCCTCGGCCTGCCGGCACCGGCGAGCGTGCGCGAGGCGCGCCGCACGCTCGCGGGCCGCGGGATCAGCGGCGGTGACCCCGCGCCGGACGTCCCGGCCGGCGACGCCCCGCGCGGGGTGCGCCCCTCGCCCTGTCCTTCCGCGACCTCTGGGTCGAGCTGGGGCAGGGGGAGGAGCGGACGGAGGCGCTGCGGGGCGTGGACCTCGACCTCGAGCCGGGCGAGCGTGTTGCGCTGATGGGGAGCAACGGCGCCGGCAAGAGCACCCTGCTGAGAGCCGCGGCGGGGTTGATCGAGCCCCAGCGCGGGCGCAGCGAATCGCCGGGCGGCGTGGCGCTCCTGCCCCAGAGGCCGGGTGACCTCTTCGTCCACGAGCGGGTCGGCGACGAGCTTCGCGGCGCCGACGGGGCCGCCTCGCTCCGCCGCTTCGGCCTGGACGGCCTGACGGAGGCGGATCCTCGCGATCTCTCAGGGGGTGAGCGCCAGCGCCTGGCACTGGCGATCGTGGTCGCCGGGCGCGACACGAGAGACGGTGAGCTGCCAGGTGCGCTGCTCCTCGACGAGCCCACGCGCGGAATGGATCGGGCGCGCAAGGGCGAGCTGGCCGAGCTGGGGCGGGAGCTCTCGTCCCGCGGAGCGGCCGTGATGATCGCCACCCACGACGTCGAGTTCGCGGCGACCTTCGCAGACCGCGTCGTCCTGCTGGCCCGCGGCGAGGTGGCCGCCGACGGCACCGCACGCGAGCTCCTCTCGGGCGGCTGGTACTTCTCGAGCGAGGTCGCACGCATCCTCGATGGCGGCGCGATCACCGTGGAGGAGGGCATCTCGGCCATCCGCGGTGTGACCGCGAGCGCGGGTGAGGCCGCGACCCCGGCGCGCGGAGGTGGGGCGTGAGCTGGCAGGCGGGCGTGCTGGCGATGCTCGCGCTGACGCTGCTCGGCGGCTTCGCCTGGTACGAGCGCTCGCGCCCGCCGTCCCAGATCGTCGCCCTGGTCGCGGCCCTCGCGGCGATCTCGGTGGCGGGGCGGGTCGCGTTCTCGCCGATCCCCAACGTGGTGCCCAGCACCGACATCGCCCTGATCGCCGGCTATGCGCTCGGCGGCGCGCCGGGTTTCGCCGTTGGGGCGCTCACCGGCCTCGTCTCGAACTTCTGGCTCGGCCAGGGCCCGTGGACGCCCTGGCAGATGGCCGGCTGGGGCCTCACCGGTGTGCTCGGCGCGGGCCTCGCAGCGGCGACCGGGCGAAGGGTCGGGCGCTTCGGGCTGGCCGCGGTCTGCGCCCTGGCCGGCTTCGCCTACGGGGCGCTGCTCGACTTCTCCCTGATGGTCACCTACGGCGGAGAGCAGTCGCTGCACCGGTTCCTGGCGCTCTCGGCCCGCGGCCTTCCCTTCAACATCGCCCACGCCGCCGGCAACGCCGCGCTGGCGCTGGTGGCGGGGCCCGCGATGGCGCGGATGCTGCTCCGCTACCGCACCCGCTTCGAGTTCGCCTGGAAGCCCGTGTCCGTCACGGCCGCACGAGCGAAGGGGGCGACCGCAGCCGCCTCCCTGATCGTCGCTCTGCTGATCGCAACTCCAGCCCTCCTCGGTGGCCAGCGGGCCGATGCCTCCGGGAGCGGCTCGGGGGCCGCCGTCGGCTGGCTCCGTTCCGCGGAGAACGGCGACGGGGGATTCGGCTTCGCCCCGGGCGAGGAATCGAGCCCCGCGATGACCGGCTGGGCGGTGCTTGGCCTCGAGGCTGCCGGGGTCAATCCCCTCGACGTCGACCACGGCGACGCCACTCCCATCTCGTACCTGGCGGGCACGGTCGGGGAGATCAGCACCACCGGCGACATCGAGCGGACGATCCTGCTGTTGCACGGTGCCGGACTCGACCCGCGCAGTTTTCAGGGCCATGACCTGGTCAGGCGGCTGCTGGCCCGGCGCGGCGGCGACGGCTCGTGGGGCGGCCAGGTCAATCCCACCGCGTTCGGCATCCTCGCCCTGCGCGCGGCCGGGGTGAGCGGGGGCAATTCCCGCTCCGCGGCGTGGCTGCGCGAGAACCAGAACCAGGACGGCGGCTGGGGCTTCGCGGCCAAGGCCGCCAGCGACGCGGACAGCACCGGGGCCGTCCTGCAGGCCCTCGCAGCGGCCGGCGGCAGCGCTGGGATCCGAGCGGGCGTCTCCTACCTGCGCGACGTGCAGCGCGCGGGCGGGGGGTTCGCTCTGACGGGCGGCCCCGTCAACGCGCAGTCAACCGCCTGGGCCGCGCAGGGGCTGCTCGCGGCCGGCGTCTCGCCGTCGTCGGTGCGCCGCGGCGGCTCATCGCTCGCCTATCTGGCCTCGGCTCAGGCGGCTGACGGTCACTACCGCTACTCGTCATCGAGCGATCAGACGCCGGTCTGGGTGACCGGCCAGGCGCTGCTGGCCGTCAACGGCGCCGCCTTCCCGCTCAACCCGGTGCCCAGGATGGCGTCGCGCGCGGCGCCCGGCGGCGGTGGGGGCGCAGGCGCGACAGAGGGAGCCTCGGCCGGCGGTGGCAGCGGCGGAAAGGCCCAGTCCTCCGGCAAGTCGCCGGCAAAGTCCCCGACGGAGACCCAGCCCGCCGAGCCGGGCGATCCCGTTCCGATTGCGCCTGCCTCCTCCAGCCAGGGGGACGGAGGTGGCGGAATCCCGGGCTGGCTCGTCGCGGCCGCAGCCGCCGCGCTGATCGCCGCCGCCGTCTGGGGCGGCTGGGTGATGTACCGGCGTCGCCTGCCCTAGGTTTCCTGCAATGGAAGTCGAGGAGGCGATCCGCACTCGCCGCACCCACAAGGCCTACCGGCCCGAGCCGGTGGACCGCGCGCTGCTCGAGGAGGTCCTCGACCTGGCGCGGTGGGCGCCAAACCACAACCTGACGAATCCCTGGCGCCTGCGCGTGATCGGCCCCGAGGCGCTCGAGCGCCTCAAGGAGGCCGCCGGCCCGGAGTCGGCCTCGAAGCTCGATCGCGCCCCGACGCTGGTGGTCTGCTCGTGCGCCCTGACGGGCGATCCGATCCAGGACGAGGAGGACCTGCACGCCACCGCCTGCGCGGCCTACATCGTCCTGCTCGCCGCGCACGGCCGGGGACTGGCCGCCTACTGGCGGACCCCGGAGGTCCTCCGCACGCCGGAGGGACAGGCGGCGGTCGGGATGCCCGAGGACGAGCGCTTCGTCGGGCTCCTCCATCTCGGCAAGCCGGTGCAGGAGCAGCGGGCGCCGGAGCGGTTGCCCGCCGACCAGGTGATCGAGTTCCTCGAATGATCTCCCGCGACCATGCGCTGGCCGCGATGCAGGAGGACCGCTTCGATGTGGTCGTCGTCGGCGGCGGGATCACCGGCGCGGGGGTGGCGCTCGACGCCGCCTCGCGGGGCTACTCCGTCGCGCTGGTGGAGCGCGGCGACTTCGGCCAGGGCACCTCGAGCCGCTCCTCGAAGATGGTCCACGGCGGCCTCCGCTATCTGCAGAACTTCGACCTCGGGCTGGTGCGCGAGGCGTTGCTCGAGCGCCAGCTGCTCGTCCGCCTCGCTCCCCACCTCGTCTACCCGACGCCGTTCCTGGTTCCGGCGCTGGGCGGCGACCGCAAGAACCGTGCGATCGGGATAGGCCTCAACATGTACGACGTGATGGCGACCTCGCGCATCGGGCGAGGTCGGAGCCAGCGCAACGAGCACCGTGAGGAGGCCGAGTACTGGTCGCCGGACCGGCACCGCACGATCTCAGGCGAGGAGGCGGCGGAGCTGATCCCGGCGCTGGAGCCGATGGAGCCGAGCTCGGCTTACCTCTTCTACGACTGCCAGACCGACGACGTGCGCCTCGTGCTCACGGTGCTGGGGGAGGCGGAGCGGTTCGGCGCTGTGATCGTCAACGGGGCCGAGGTGACGGAGGTGCTGGAGCGCGACGGACAGGCCGCGGGCGTCGCGTTCACCGAGGCGGAGTCCGGGGAGCGAATCGAGGTCCAAGCCGACAACGTCGTCAACGCCACCGGCGTCTGGGCCGACCGGATTCGGCCGGAGGAGCTGCTCACCGAGGAGGAGATCCCGAACATCCGGCCCAGCCGCGGGACCCACATCACCCTGTCGGCCAAGGATCTCGACATCGGCACCGCCGCCTGCATCGTCCCGGCGGCCGGCGACCGCACGATCTTCGCGCTGCCCTGGTACGGGCGGGTGCTCGCCGGGACGACCGACTTCGACTACGAGGGCGACATCGATCACGTGCCTCCGAGCGGGGACGACGTCGAGTATCTGCTCGATGCCCTCAACTCATACTTCGGGACCGATCTCGGCTCGGGCGACCTGACTGGCGCCTATGCGGGCGTGCGCCCACTGATCTCGACCGGCGATCCGAAGAAGTCCGTGGACATCTCCCGCCGGGCTGAGCTCTACGAGACCTCATCGGGAATGCTGACGATCACCGGCGGCAAGCTGACCACCTTCAGGCGGATGGCCGCCCAGGTCGTCGATCGCATCGTCCAGCGGGACGGGCGTGAGGCCGAATGCCGCACCGACGACATCCCCCTGGGGATGCCGGCCCGCCCCGAGGATCTCGAGACGGGCCTCGAGCTCCCCGACGGCGCCGCCGATCAGCTGGCCTTCCGCTACGGGCACGCCGCCCGGGACGTGCTCGACCTGTGCGATCGGCGCCCCGAGCTGGCTGAGCCGATCGTCCCCGGGCATCCGGACCTGATGGCCGAGGTGGTGATCGCCGCCGGGCGTGAGCAGGCGCGCTCGGTCGCCGACGTCC
Source organism: uncultured Solirubrobacterales bacterium (assembly GCA_963817275.1). GTDB lineage: Bacteria > Actinomycetota > Thermoleophilia > Solirubrobacterales > 70-9 > DASUPK01. Next base: position 24,029 of record CAWFOA010000015.1, read on the forward strand.
TCCTGCGGCGCACCCGCCTCGGGCTGGTGGCGGCGCTCGAGCTTCGCGACGGCGAGCCGGTCGAGGCGGTCGCCGCCGCGCTCGGGAGGGAGCTGGATTGGAGCGGTTCTCGCGTCGCGGCCGAGACCGAGGCGTGGAGAGGCGTCAGCGAGGCCGAGGGCCTTGACCCGGGCAGGGCGCTCGCACGGTAGCGGGGCGGTCCCTGGATCCGTGCCTCTAGGATGCGCGCCTTGATGGCCCTTGCCGACGAACACCTCGCGGAGCTTCATCGCCGCGCGCGCGAGCTCGGCGTGCAGCGATATCGAATGCTGCCTCGCGATGACCTGATCGAGGCGATCTCGGAGAGATCGGAGGAGGAAGGGGAGCCGGTTCCGGAGCCCGAGGCCGAGGCCAAGCCCGAGGCCGAGCCCGAGGCCGAGACGGAGACCGAGGAGGTCTCCGGCGTCCTCGACCGGATGCCGCAGGGCTATGGGTTTCTCCGCCTGAGCGGCCTGAGTGAGGCGGAGGGTGACGTGTACGTCTCCGCCTCGCAGATCCGCCGCTGCGAGCTGCGTCCCGGCGACCAGGTGAGCGGACCCGCCCGGGCGCCGCGCCGCGGGGAGCGCCATCGCGCCCTCGTCCGGATCGAGGCCGTCAACGGGCAGCCCCCGGAGGAGGAGCGCGGGCACTTCGAGGACCTGACCGCCGCGCCGCCCCACCGGCGCCTGCTCCCGCCCGACGCCTCCGGCGACCCACTGGTCCGCGCGGTCGACCTGCTCGGGCCCCTGGCGCTTGGCCAGCGGGTGCTGGTCCTGGCCCAGCCGCGCTCGGGCCGGACCACGCTCCTGCGCGCCCTGGGATCGGCGATCGCGGACGGGGGCGCGCATCTCTGCGTGCTGCTCGCGGACGAGCGGCCGGAGGAGGTGCCGCAGTGGGAGAAGGCCCTCCCGCAGGCCGAGATCTTCGCGGCCACCGCCGACCAGGAGCCGCGGGACCAGGTTCGCGCCGCCGAGCTGGCGATGGGCCATGCCAAGCGACTCGCCGAAGCCGGCGAGGACGTGGTCGTCCTGATCGACTCCCTGAGCAGGCTCGCCCTCGGCTACCGCGACCCGAGTCGCGTCAAGCGGATCTTCGGCGCGGGCCGAGAGCTGGCGGAGGACGGCAGCGGCTCCCTGACCGTGATTGCGACCGTGCTCGACTCGGACGATCGCGGAGCGGAGGTGAGGGAGGCGCTGGAGACGACCGAGAACCTCCTGCTGCGGCTCGACGCCGGTCTGGCCGCCAAGGGCATCGTGCCCGCGCTGGTCGTGGCCGACTGCCGTGCGTCCGGGGAGGAAGAGCTGCGCGATCCGGAGGAGATGGACAAGGTCCGCCGCCTGCGCGAAGAGCTGAGCGGGATGGACGCCGAGGAAGCGGCCCAGGCGCTCTCGGATCAGATCGTGGCGACCGGGAGCAACGCGGAGCTGCTCGCCCGGCTCTAGCCGGCCATGGCGCCGCGACGTCCACACCTCTCGGACGTCCTCCATCTGCCGCGGCTGCCCGGGGTCCCGGATGTCCTACATCGAGTCCGGGTTCCGTCGGACCTCGGATCGGTGACCACGGTCGCGGCCGAGGAGCAGCCCGGCGCCGTGGGGCTCGACGCAGAGACGGTCGAGCACATCTGGGATGGGGCGCTCGACCTCTACCGCAGCGGCGTCCACCCGGGCCTCCAGCTCTGCCTGCGCCGCGAGGGGAGGGTGGTCCTGGACCGAGCGGTCGGGCACGCTCGCGGCAACGGGCCGGCCGATTCCGAGGACACGCCCAAGGTCCCGATGACGACCGAAACGCCGGCGTGCATCTTCTCGGCCTCGAAGGCGGTCACCGCCATGGTCATCCACCTGCTCGACGAGCGCCGGCTGCTTCACATCGGCGACCGGGTCAGCGAGTACATCCCCGAGTACGCCCAGAAGGGCAAGGAGGGGACGACCATCGCCCATGTCCTGGCGCATCGCGCCGGCGTCGCCTCCATGCCCAAGGGTGCTCTCGACCTCGACTCGCTCAACGACTGGGATCGGATCGTCAGGCTGATCTGCGAGTCGAAGCCGACCGTCCGCCCCGGGCGGCTGCTGGCCTACCACGCGGTCTCGGGCGGGTACATCCTCGGCGAGATCGTCCGGCGGGTCACGGGGAAGACCGTTCGCGACGTGCTGGCGGAGGAGATCCTCGACCCGCTCGGCTTCAGGTGGATGAACTACGGCGTGCGGCCGGACGACGTCGACGAGGTCGCGCTCAGCTACGTGACCGGGCCGCCGCTTCTGCCGCCGCTCTCGACCCTGGCCACACGGGTGCTCGGCGCGCCGCTCGACGAGGTGGTCGAGAACTCGAACGACCCGCGCTTCCTGACCGCGCTGATCCCCTCGGCCAGCACGGTCACGAGCGCCAACGAGCTCTCGCGGTTCTTCGAGATCTTCCGGGCGGGCGGGGAGATGGACGGCGTCCGCGTGATGTCGGAGCGGACGATCCGGCGCGCCCTCAACGAGCAGTCCCATCTGGAGATCGACTTCTCCCTCATCTTCCCGACGCGCTTCTCCTACGGCCTGATGCTCGGCGCGGACTACGTCAGCCTCTACGGCCGGGACACCGACCTGGCTTTCGGGCACCTCGGCCTGATCAACATCATGGGCTGGGCAGACCCCGAGCGGGCGATCTCTGTTGGCCTGATCACGACCGGAAAGGCCATCGTCTATCCCGAGCTGCCGCGCTTCTACGGCGTGATGCAGCGAATCGCGAGCGAGGTCCCGAAGACCTCAGCGCCGAGCTGGTTGACTGGCTGACGGCTTCGCCATCAGACCGCGACCACGAGCGGGCTCGCGGGTACGCCTGCTTTAACGCGAAGCGAGGAGCCCGATCGGTGGTACTCATTAGGCAGTGCGACCCCTTCGGTATTCCATCAACGTCACATTGGACGGGTGCTGTGATCATCGTGAAATGTCCACGGACGAAGACTTGCATCGTCACGCGGCCGAGAACCTCGCGCAGGCCGATGCCCTCCTCTTTGGCCGGGTGACCTACGAAATGATGGAGGCAGCGTGGCGGCCGCCGGCGCAGACGGGAGTGAGGCCCGATTGGATGGCCGATTGGATGGAACCCTTCGCCCGGACGATCGACGCGGCAAAGAAGTACGTCGTGTCGAGCACCCTGGACCGGGTCGATTGGAACGCGGAGCTCGTGCGCGGGGATCATCTGGGGGAGGCCGTTCAGCAGCTGAAGCGGGAGTCGGGTAAGGGACTGTTCGTGGGAGGCGTGAAGCTCCCGCTGGCGTTGGCGGAGCTGGGATTGATCGATGAGTACGAGTTCGTGGTGCAGCCCAGGCTGGCGGGCCACGGGCCGACGTTGTTCGCGGGGCTATCGAAGCGTGTCGACTTGAAGCTCGTGAGCCGGCTGGAGTTCGGCTCGGGGGCGGTGGCGATGCGGTATGAGCCTAAGAGGTAGCCATCGGGCTCCTGCTCTGCTGTCCGTATTGACGAGCGCAACCGCGTCCCCTCCGCGCTCCTCCCTTGCGCGAATAGGGACAGCTAACCGGATACCCCTCTCTGGACTGAGAGGGTCAGTAGCCCAGGTGACGCCTACTCCCGCAGCCCGGCGGCTTCGAGTGCTTCGGCGTGGGTGAAGTAATTCCTCATCCGCGCCACGCGTCCATCTTCCAACTCCCAGACCCAGCCGAGCTTCAACTCAACGGGCACACCGCTCCCTTTCCCGGTTGCCGATTGGTCCGTCAGCCCAACGACTCGATTCTCGCCAGCATCGATAAACCGCTCGACCCGAATCGACCAGTCCTCAAATTGCTCCGTCCAGGTGCGCATGAACTCGACGAACCCCTCGCGGCCGCGCCAGACCGACCTTCCATCAAGCGGAGTCGGCACGATCCACTCGAAATCGTCAGTGACCGCTTCCGAATCGAGCCAAGCGCCCGGATCGCCACGCTCCAATCCGGCTTGGAATTCCTCGAAGAGTCGCCGCACGATCTCGACGTTCTCCTGCGACATCACCTACTCCGACAGCCCGGCGGCGTCGAGGGCATCGTGCCAGCTGAGGAACGCATGCACTCTGGTGATCAACCCGTCCCGCAGGTCGAAACGGTTTGCGAACTCTTGGTCGAGTTCAACGTGGCTGGCGCGTCCACGCATATGAACGCGCCCCAGCCATAGAGTCGAGTCGTCTAGGTCGCGGACCTCCGCCTCCTGGAAGCGGAACTCGTCCCAGGTCTCCCAGACCGCAGCAAACCCCCGGACACACTCCTCGCGGCCGCGGTAGACGACGCGATCCACGGCGGCAGGGCCAGCGGGTGCCCATTCGATGTCATCAGCCAGGTAGCTGCCGGCCAGGACCTCGTCATGTTCGTTCCACGCCTCGATCAGGTGGCGCACGATCTCGACGTTCTCGTCCGACATCGTCTACTCCGACAGCCCGACGGCTTCGAGGGCGCTTGCGCGATCCGGGCAGACCTTTCCCTCGGTGATCTTGCCGTTCTCGAAGGTGAAGACGATGACCTCTTCCAAGTCAACCGATAGGCCGCTGCTCCGCCCTGTGCCAGTCCAGCGCTGCACGCAGACGACCTTGTCGCCGGCGTCCAACAGCTCGTCTATCTCCGAGTGGAAGTCAGGGAACTCTGCGATGTAGGACGTCACCGAGGCCCGGACCTGATCGAGACCCCGGAGCACCTCGGCGGTGTCAAGTGGGGTCCCCGGCTGCTCGTGATAGACGACCTGCGGATCGTAGATCTCGAGTGCTCCATCCAGGTCACCGTCGTTGAAGGCCTTATTGGAGCGTCGTAGTGCCTCGACATTCTCCTGCGACATCGCCTACGCAGTATCCGCCGATTGGACCAGGGGGTGATCGCAACAGGTCGCGTCCCTGGAAACGCCCAGACGACGAGAAGCGGCAGCTTCAGTCGGGCACAGCCCACTGAGAAGCGATGGCGGGGGTGGCCGCTAGGCGCGGTCGCGGCCGCCGTAGGCGATCGCGCCCCAGGACGGCTCCGCGGAGAGCTCGATCAGCTCTGAGTCGCGGTCCGGCTGGACGTACCCGAAGGTCTGCGTCGACTCGTCGAAGACGATGTCGAGCTCGCCCTCCTTGACCCGCTGGTCGAGCCAGGCGCCCCGGAAGACGAGGCGGCGAAGCCAGTGGACGAGGCTCTTGTTCGAGGGGCCGACGAGCTCGTCCCAGTTCTCGTTGACGTGGCCGCCGAGGGGGGAGCAGGGCTCCCGGATCTCCCCGTTGACCGCGAGTTCGAGCAGGTCCTCCAGCTCGTGCTCGTCGAGGCCCTGGCGAACGAAGTCGAGCTTGACCGCCGCCTGCTCGACGCGCTGGGCGAAGTCCCGCTCGTTGAAGGAGAAGCGGAGCTCTCCGTACTCGAGCACGTAGTCGGCGCCCGATTCGTAATTTCCTCTGCGTGCGGTCTCGTCCACGGGGTTGGTGCATCTTTGCGGATGAGGGTCGTCGTCGCCAGTCTTTGGGGGGTCCTGAACGGCCGGTTGCAGCAAAAGGGAACCCAGGGTTGGCGTCGACGGTTTGCTAGCGAAAAGCGCACCCCTCGAGGTGGTCGTTGACCAGGCCGGCGGCCTGCATCGTGGCGTAGGCGGTCGTCGGTCCGACGAAGACGAAGCCATGGCGCTTCAGCTCCTTGGCCAGCGCGGTCGACTCGGGGGTGATCGCCGGAATCTCGGAGCCGATCTTCGGCGCCGGCCGCGCGTCGGGGTCCGGCGCGAAGCTCCAGATCAGCTCGTCGAGGGTCTCTCCGGCGGCGTGGAGCTCGCGGGCGGCTCGTGCGTTGGCGATCGCGGCATCGATCTTCTTGCGGTTGCGGACGATGCCCGCGTCGGAGAGCAGGCGCGCGACGTCTCGCTTGCCGTACGCGGCCACCTTCTCGATGTCGAAGCCGTCGAACGCCCGCCGGAAGTTCTCCCGCTTGCGCAGGATCGTCAGCCAGGAGAGGCCGGACTGGAACGCCTCGAGGGTGAGCCGCTCGTAGAGCTCGGTCTCGCCGTGGAGCGGCCGGCCCCATTCGGAGTCGTGGTAGTCGACGTAGTCGGGCGTCCCCAGGGCCCACGGGCAGCGCGGCTTGCCGTCGGGTCCCTTCTCGACGCCGTTCACGGCCGATAGGGCGGGGCCACGCCCCAGCCCCAGCGCGGCGTCGGCGCCTCCTGGGGGACGTCGTCGGCGCCGGGCTGCGAGTTGTGGAGGGCGAGCCGCGTTCCCCACTCGACGTAGGCCATGAACGCGGAGCGGAACTCCGGGTCGGCCGGCAGGCCGGCGTCGTCGGCGGCCATGCTCATCAGGGTCGCGAAGCGAAGCCGCTGCTCCGGGGTGATCGCCGAGGTCGTGGTGCTTGCCGACCATGCGGTGGTAGCCGCCGAGCTCCTTCGTGTAGTCGGCCGGGCCGCCGAAGACCTCGCACCACCAGAGCGTGACGTTGTGGCGATGCTCCTCGCTGACGCCGCCCGGGAAAGAGCGGCGAGATCAGCTCGTCGCCCTCGACCCGGTCGTAGAAGGCGCCGATCAGCCGCTCGAAGGCCTCGCGTCCGCCGGCCCACTCGTACAGCGTCGGTGGATTCCCCGCTTCGGCCATGGACTGAAGCTACAGACCACTGCTTCTCGTCCTAGTAGCGGATCGGACAGCCGCTGCCAGTGCCCGCCTGATACTGCGTGGCCTCGGGGTGGAACGGCATTCGAAGTCCGATCGGACCTGCCGAAGCGTGCCGCTCTGGCGCCCGTTGACACGTGCCGCGGCCGCCGGTGGATCTTCGTCGGTTATGGCACTCGATGGGTCGCCGATTCGAGTCGATCGAGTAGCTCATCAGAAGTCCCCTGAACGAGCGTCGCCAGGTCGCTGTAGAAGACAGCCTTGAAGGTGACGTGGTAGCTGCCGCTGTAGTCCGTCCTGGGGCTGCCGTTGCTGGCTTGGTTGTACGTCAACACAGAATCCTCGTCCAGCGGTGCGCCTTCGAGCCGTTCCCGAAGCGGCCTGCCCTCAAGCTTGGCACGTCGGAGAACTCCACGGTGTTCGGCGCCGTCGGCATCCGGAGTCGATGATCGCGTTACAGTCGCGGCGGCCTGGCGTAGATCCGCGCTGAGCTCGTGGTTCGTGATGCTGTGACCTTGTCGCCTTTGCGGTCGACGGGCATCACAGCCTGACGGGCTGCCAGCTCGCCGTGCGCGATGCCACTGCCGCCTCGGACAAGGCGACCACGACAGCGACGATCGGCGCAAAGCGCCTCGGCGTCGCTATCCAGCATCGGCATAGCTCCTTCTCCTTTTCTCCCCCAGCTGAGGGCCCAGCATCGGCCCGCAGCTGACGCTACCACGAAGGGTTCCGTTCCACGGCTAGCGCTGCTGGCCGAAGATCCGCAGCAGGAAGAGGAAGAGGTTGATGAAGTCGAGGTAGAGGGCGAGCGCGCCCATGATCGCCGCGCGTCCCTCGGCCTCGCCGGTGAGCCCCTGCTGGTTGATCTGCTTGAGCTTCTGCATGTCGTACGCGGTCAGGGCGGCGAAGATCGCGACCCCGGCGTACGTGGTGATCCAGTAGAGCGTCGAGTTGGCCCAGAAGACGTTGACGACCGTCGCCAGGATCAGCCCGATCAGCGCCATGAAGGCGATCGAGCCGACCTTGGAGAGGTCGATGTGGGTGACCGCGCCCCAGACGGCGAGCGCGCCGAACATGCCGGCGGTGATCAGGAACGCGGTGAAGATCGACTGCGTCGTGTAGAGCTCGAAGAGGAAGGCGAAGGTGACGCCGACCGTCGCCGAGTAGAGCAGGAAGAGGAAGGTCGCCAGCCCGACCGACATCCGCGGCAGCATGAAGACCAGCAGCAGAACGAGCGCCAGCTGGGCGATCACCACGCCGATGACGATCCCCGGGCTCTCGGTGATGTCCGTGAGCAGCTTGTCGGACGAGCCGATCGCCGCCGCCACGCCGCCGGTGACCGCGAGGCCGACGAACATCCAGAGGAAGACCCGCTGCAGGAAGGTCGATTCGGGGCGGGCGACCTCGACTGGCTGTGCCGCGTACTCCATGCGGCCGAGAGCTTATGGGAGGGTGGAGACGCCTCTGCGCTTCCGCCGGCTCGAGCGCACCGACGTTGCTCGGCCTGCAGGTCCCTGTGGCGACAAGTCCGCTCAGCAGGCTGCTCGGACTCGGCTGTTCCTGCCGCGGACGGGCCGGCGCCGGCCTGCTGATCCCGCGCTGCCGCAGCGTTCACACCTTCGGCATGCGGTTCCCGCTCGATCTGCATCTTCCTCGACGCCGATGGGCGGGTGGTGGAGCTCCGGCGCGCTGTGCCGCCGGGCCGGGTCATACGCTGCCCGGGCGCGATGGCCGTGCTCGAGCTGCCATCCCCGGAGTGACCTCGGCCACCGAATCCAGGCGGCGCTGGTGGGTGCTCGTCGGCACGTGCCTGGGGCTGTTCATCCTGATGCTCGACTCCACCGTGGTCGCTCTCGCGCTGCCGACCATCGAGAGGGAGCTGCACGCCTCCCGCGACAACGTGCAGTGGGTGCTGAACGGCTACCTGCTGGTGATCAGCGTCCTGGTGGTGACGGCGGGGAGGCTCGGCGACATCTACGGCCGGCGCCTGGTCTTCCTGATCGGGATGGCGGTCTTCGCGGCCGGTTCGGTGCTTGCGGCCGTGGCCGGTGGACGACCTGGTGCTGGTCGCGGCGCGCGTGATCCAGGGGGCGGGCGGCGCGGCGATGCTGTCGCTCTCCCTGGCGATCGTCAGCCACGCGTTCCCGGTCGAGCAGCAGGGCAAGGCCCTCGGCATCTGGGCGGCGGTCTCGGCGCTCGCGCTCGCGATCGGGCCGCTCGTCGGGGGCGTGCTGATCGACGTCGATTGGCGACTGATCTTCTGGATCAACCTGCCGATCTGCGCCGCGGGCATAGCGATCACCCGCTGGGCGGCTCACGAGTCGCGCGACGAGACCTCGCCTCCCAAGCTCGACCTCCCTGGCCTCGCGACCTTCACGCCGGGGCTGTTCGCGGTCGTCTTCGCGCTGGTCCGCTCGGACGAGTGGGGCTGGGGGTCCGCCAAGACCGTCGGCTTGCTGGCGGCGGGCCTACTGCTTCTTGCCTCGTTCTGGATGGTCGAGCATCGGGTGGAGTCCCCGATCGTCGATTTCGATCTCTTCCGAAACGGCCCCTATCTGGGCGCCTCGGCGGCAGCGTTCGCCCTCGTCGGCGCCTACTGGGTCGTGATCTTCTTCCAGCCCCAGTACCTGCAGCAGATCCTCGACCACGGACCGGTCGCGGCCGGGGTGCTCGTGCTGCCGATCACGGCGCCGATGGTCTTCATCTCGCCGTTCTGCGGCCCCCTGATCGACCGCTTCGGGCCTCGGGGGCTGATGACCCTGGGCATGCTCTGTGGCGCGGTCGGGCTCGCACTGCTCACCCGGATCGACGCCTCGAGCTCCTACGGCGCCCTGCTGCCCGGCTATCTGCTCTTCGGCATCTCGCTCGGGCTCGTCTACGCGCCGATGTCGACCGCGGCGATGCTGGCGATGCCGCGCGCCAAGGCGGGGATCGCCGCGGGCGTGCTGGCGATGATCCGGGTGACTGCGGGCGCGGTCGCGCTCGCGGTCGTCACGGCGGTCTTCCAGAGCATCGAGGACGATCGGCTCGAACAGCATCCCGGCGACGCCGCCGGTGCCTTCGCCACGGCGCTGGGCGACTCGACCTGGGTCCTCGTCGGCCTCGTCTCGGTGGGGGCAGTCCTCACCTGGGCCCTGGTGCGGCGCACCGGGGGAGACGAGCCGGCGCCGGAGGAGCACCCCGAGCACAAGCGCGAGCGTCACCGGCTCCACCTCTAGCTCCGTGGTCTGAGGCCGGGGGAGAGTCCTCGCGGCCCTCGCCCTTAAGGGGGCGTGCTGCCGAACGTCGAAGAGCTCGCCACGGTGGTGGTCTGCGAGGACGACGATCCCACTCGAGAACTCCTCTGCGATCACCTGACCGCCGACCGCTACCGCGCCCTCCCGGCGCCGAGCGCCTCCGATGCGCTTCGGCTATGCGGCTACAACCACCCGGACCTGATCCTGCTGGATCTTGGGCTGCCGGACGCCCCGGGGATCGACGTGCTGCGGGAGATCCGCGGGTCAGGCGAGCGCATCGATCCAGAGCTGCCGGTGCTGGTGCTCTCGGGCCGGGCCAGCGAGGCCGACCGGCTTCGTGGCTTCGAGGCTGGGGCGGATGACTACCTGCCGAAGCCGTTCCACTATCCGGAGCTGCTGGCGCGAGTGGCCGCCGTGCTGCGAAGGCGGGCCGGCGCTCGCCGCGGGCCGATCCGGGTCGGTGACCTGAGCGTCGATCCGGTCACCCGTCGCGTGACGGTCGGCGAGCGGCAAGTCCAGCTGGCGAACAAGGAGTTCGCCCTGCTGCGGGCCCTGGCCTCCGAACCACGGCGAGTCTTCACCAAGGACGAGCTGCTGCGCGACGTCTGGGGCTTCCGGTCGAAGGGGCGGACCCGGACGCTCGACTCGCACGCCAGCCGGCTGCGGCGCAAGCTCGATCCGGATGGGGCCCGATACGTCTTCAACTGCTGGGGCGTCGGCTACAGGCTGCTGGACTGGTGATCTACGCCGGGGCACAGGCGCGCGCTCAACAGGGCGCTGCACGAGCTCCGGCGCCCGCTCCAGGCCCTCGTTCTCCTGGAGGAGGGTTCGGCCGGCCGGCGGCCGCACCCCCGACCGCCAGCCGCCGTGGCCTCCTCGAGGTGGCGGCCAGCGCCCTCGATGACCTGGACGGGACGCTCAACGGCGACCCGACGTCTCGGCCGGCGCGGCGCTTCTCGTGCCGGGAGGCGGTGCTCGCCGCCTCGAGCGGTGGCGCTCGGCGGCGGCTCGTGCGGGCGGGATCCGCGTCTACTGGGACGCGGGCCCGGCGCCGATCGAGGGCGACTCGGTGCGGCTGGCGCAGGCGCTCGACAATCTCGTCGCGAACGCGCTCGAGCACGGCGGGCCGCCGGTGGTCGTCACCGGGGCCCGGGTGGCGGGCCGCGTCCGGATCACGATCGCGAACGGTCTCGGTGAGAAGCCCACGTCGAGGCGCCGGCCCGCGACGCGGCCACGGCACGAAGGTCGTGACGGAGGTGGCCAGCGCTCACCGCGGACGGTTTGCCCTCTGCCGGACGGGAAGTGGCTGCGTGGCGGCGCTCGAGCTCCCGCTGGCCGAGCCCGGCTATGCGCTGGCGGCGTGAGCCGCCGTACCCGCGCGCTCGTCTTCCTCGTCGCCGCGCTCGTCTGCGCGGCTCTCGCCGCGACGATCGCGGGCCGCTATCGCTCGCGCGTCGAGGCTCGCTACGGGCCGCTGCGCTCGGTGGTGGTGGCCACCGCCGAGCTGCCGGCAGGCAAGCCGATCGGGGTGGATCGGGCGGGGGCCGCGCTGGCCGTGCGGCGGGTCCCCGCGAGCTTCGTCCCGCCCGGGGCGTTGGTGCGCCCGGCCGACGCGCTCGGCCGCGCACCGGGCGCCACGATCCCCGCCGGGTCCTACGTGCTCGGCGCCCAGCTCGCCGTGCCGCACGTGGACGCGCCGCGCGCGCCGGGGGTCGCCGACGGGCTGCACCCGGTCGAGGTCGCGGTGGCCGGGGCCGAGGCCCTCACCGTCGGGGACGGCTCGCCCGAGGGAAGCCGCGTCGACGTGGTGGTCGCGCGGCAGGCGGGGCTCGGGCGGTCGGCTCAGGCCCGCATCGCCGCGACCGGGGTCAAGCTGCTTGCCCTGCGCAGCCCCGCCGGGCCGGGCGAGGGCTGGTCCGCGACCGTCGCGGTCACCGAACAGCAGGCGCTCTCGCTGATCGGCGCGCAGAGCGCCGGGCGCGAGATTCGCCTGCTGCCCAGGGACTGATCAGCCAACCGTCGGCTTGCCGAGCCGGTACTTGTTCCCGGACGGGTCCCGGAACTCGGAGTCGAGCCCGTAGGGCTGCTCGGCCGGTGCCTCGGTGAACTCGACGCCTCGATCCTTGAGCTCCTCGTAGCTGGCCTGGACGTCGTCGGCGGTCAGGAAGACCGTTCCGGCGACGCCCTTCGACATCAGGTCCTCGACCTGCTTCTTCGTCTCCGCGTCCATCACCGGCGGGCCCGGGATCGCCATCAGGGCGAGGGAGAAGTCCTGGCCGGGCGCACCGACGGTGAGCCAGCGGAAGCCGCCGAGCTCGGGCATCGTGATGTCGGAGCGGACCTCCCAGCCGACCTTCTTGGTCCAGAACTCGAGGGCCTCGTCCTGGTCGTGCACCCAGACCTGTCCATTCGACACGGTGATCATCTCGTCTCCTTTCGGGGGGATTGCGTCGTCCGGGCCAAGCTAGTTGCGGCTCATTCCCCTGTCTTCTTGAAACGTGCTGTCTCGGGCCGGAGGTAGGTCCGGAGGACGCAACTCGGCACCTTGGCGAAGGCGGTCGCGGGTGGCTGGCTTGTCCGGTACTCGGTCGGGGTCTGCCCGTAGGCGCGTTTGAAGCTGGTGGTGAAGGAGCCGATGCTCTGCAGCCCGACCTCGAGGCAGACCTCGGCAACGCTCCAGTCGGTCATCCGCAGCAGGGCGGCGGCGCGCTCGAGGCGCCTCGTCAGCAGGTAGTGGTGGGGCGACTCGCCGAAGGTGCGGCGGAACTCGCGGCTGAAGTGAGCCTTCGAGAGACCCGCTGCGCCGGCCATGTCATCGACGTCGAGCTGCTCGGAGTAGCGGGCGTCGGCGAGGTCCTTGGCGCGCAGCAGGTGCCGTGCCGGTGGGGGATAGGCCATCGTTGACATCTGAGACTCCTTCGGCCCGCCTAACTAATCGCGGAGTTGAACGCGGTCTCGGCCTCGTCGCCATGGACTGCGAAGACGATGCGCTCGAGGCCGCTGCCGGAGGCGAGGTGCCGCCGGACCTCCTCGACCTCGATCCGGGCGGCCTCGTCGACTGGGAAGCCACCGACGCCCGTGCCGAACGCGACCAGGGCGAGGCTCTTCGCGCCGAGCTCGTCCGCCTTGGCGAGGGTGCTGGCGGTGGCGCTGCGGATGATCTCCGGGGAGGTCGGGCCACCGAGCTCCATCGTCGCGGCGTGGATCACCCAGCGGGCGGGCATCTCGCCGGCGGTCGTCTCCACGGCCTCGCCGAGCCCGATGGGCGCGCGCTCGTCGCTCTCGGCCTGAACCGCCGGGCCGCCGGCCCTGGAGATCGCGCCCGCGACCCCGCCGCCGTGGCGCAGCTCGGTGTTGGCCGCGTTGGCGATCGCGTCGACCTCGAGCTTGGTGATGTCCGCCTGCTGGACCTCGATCTCGGCCACGTCCGCATCGAAGGCTACCGTCGAGAAATGGCCGATGAGCCTGATCGCCAGCAGCTCCTCACCGCCCTGACCACCGAGCACTTCGGCCTCGCCGGGCGCGGGCCCAGGCGACGGGCGAGAGCTCCGCGCGCGCCTCGCTTTACATCAGCGCCGTCTCGAGCACCCTGGTCGCCCTTGGGTTCATCGGGCAGATCACCGAGGTCGGCGACACCTTCAAGGTCTTCGCCCTCACCGCGCTGCCCACGCTCTATGTGCTCGGCCTCTTCACCTTCGTCCGGGTGGTCGAGAACGGCGTCGAGGACCTGATGATGGGGCGGGCGATCAACCGGATCCGCAACTACTACCTCGAGGTCGCCGGGCAGGAGGCGCGGTACTTCATGCTCTCCGGCCACGATGACGCGGTGGGGGTGATGCGCAACATGGGGGTCAGCCTGCAGCGCCGCCAGCAGTACTTCACCACCGGGAGCATGATCGCCGTGATCAACAGCGTCGTCGGGGGAGCCGCGGTGGCGATCGCGATTGGGACATTCACGAGCGCACAGCTGGGGATCTGCACGGGAATCGGGGGCGTGGTCGCGATCGTCTCGCTCGCCCGCCTGATGCGGATCGAGAACCGCATGTACCACGAGTTGGGCGGTTTCACCGAGGTCCTCTTTCCCTCGCCGGAGGGCGAAGGCCCCCCGGCCGGGGGCGAGTAAGCCCGCCCGAGCGCTTAGCCCAAGGTGGACGAACGCGTCCGCCGCGGGCACCTGGACGAGCTGGCCGCCGAGTTGCGGCGGCGCCTCGTCGAGCGCCGCCGGGCGCAGGCTGCTTCCGGTGGGGCCGCCATGGGCCCGCTGCCCGAAGCGGTCGAGGAGCTCGTGGAGGAGGACGCCGCGATCCTCGGGCCCGCCACTCGCGCCCGCCTGCGCGAGCTGATCCTCCGTGAGGCCACCGGCCTCGGTCCGCTGGAGGAGCTGCTCGCCGACCCTTCGGTGGAGGAGGTGATGGTGAACGGACACGACTGCGTCTACGTCGAGCGCGCCGGCCGGATCGAGCGGGCGGAGGTCCGATTCCCGACGGAGCAGTCGCTGCGCGACGCGATCGAAAGGATCCTGACGCCGCTGGGACGCCGCGTCGACGAGCTCAGCCCGATGGTGGACGCCCGCCTCGAGGACGGCTCGCGCGTCCATGTCGTGATCCCGCCGCTGTCGGTCGACGGCCCGTCGATGTCGATTCGCCGCTTCTCGGCCATCCGGCCGGGCCCGCGGGAGCTGGTGGAGCTGGGCACGCTGACGACGGAGCTGCACGACGAGCTGGCCGCGGCCGTCGGGGCCCGGCGAAGCATCCTGGTGAGCGGCGGGACCGGCTCGGGCAAGACCACGCTTCTCAACGCCCTCTCCGCCTTCATCGACCAAACCGAGCGGGTGATCACAATCGAGGACGCGGCCGAGCTCCGCCTGCGCCAGCCGCACGTCGTCCGGCTCGAGAGCCGGCCCGCGAACGTCGAGGGCCGCGGGCGCGTCGAGATTCGCGACCTGCTGCGCGGGGCCCTGCGGATGCGTCCCGACAGGATCGTGATCGGGGAGGTGCGGGGCGGGGAGGCATTCGATCTGCTGATGGCCCTCAACACGGGCCACGAGGGGGCGCTGTCGACGGTGCACGCCAACTCGCCTGAGGACGCCCTGCGCCGGATCGAAACGCTGGCGCTGATGGCCGGAGTCGGGCTCCCGCACGACGCGATCCGCGAGCAGCTCGGGCGCGGCCTCGACCTCGTCATCCACCTGGCGCGGCTCAGCGACGGGTCGCGGCGGGTCGTGGAGATCGCGGAGGTGGTGCGGACGGCCGGCTCCGTTGGCGTGCGCGAGCTCTTCAGGCTTGGCAGCGACAAGGAGGTGCGCCCATGGGCCAGCAGGCGCTGATCGCCCTGGCGGCGCTGGCGGGAGGGCTGGTGGCGGTCGCGGTCCGCGAAGCGCTGATCTCGGCGCCGCGGGTCGCGACCTGGCTGCGGATGTCCGTCGCGCCGCTGGGCCGCGCCGGTCGCGAGGGCTACGCGCCCAGCGCCGAGGAGCAGCGGCGCCTCGCAATACTCGGCAGCGGCGGGATCGCCGCGGCAACGCTCCTGATCGCGGGCCCGGGCCCGCTGGCGGTGGCCGCGGCGGCGGGACCGTGGTGCGTGGGTGCGCTGGTCGCGCGGCGCAGGGAGCGATATCGCCGCGCGGTCGAGCGCTCGGTGCCCGACGTCGCGGGGGCGATCGCGGACGCGATCTCGGGCGGTCACTCCGTGCGCGGCGCGCTGGCCGCAGCCGCCGGATCCCTCGAGGGGCCGTCCTCGGCCGAGCTCGCCAGGGTCGCCGCCGACCTGGAGCTCGGCTCGTCCACCGGCGACGCCCTGGCGGCAATGCGTGGCCGGCTGCGCTCTGAGCGCGTCGACTCCCTGGCGACGGCACTGCTCAGCCAACAGGTCACGGGCGGAGACGTGGCGGCGCTGATGCGCCGGCTGGCCACGGCGGCGGCCGAACGCGATCGGGTCGACGACGAGGCTCGCGCAGCGACGACCCAGGCACGCTTCACAGGGCTGCTGGTTGTCGCCCTGCCGGCCGGTGCGGCGCTCTTCGCCGAGCTCCTTCAGCCCGGATTCGTCTCCAGGGTCGTCTCGGAGCCCGCCTCGGCGGCGATGTTGGTCGCAGCCGCCGGCCTGCAGATGATCGGGTTCGCTGTGATTCGCCGTCTCGGCAGGCCCGCCGAATGACGGCCGTCCTCCTGCTCGTCGCCGGCGCCTTCGTCCTCGGCCTCGCCGCTGCCGCGGAGTTGCTTCCCGGGGGCGGCCGGTCAGCCCACCACGATCGCCCTGATGCCCCGGCACGCTCGCCGGCGTGGAGCGCGCTCGCCGCCATCGACGCCCGGCTCGGTCTCGCCGCCAGGCTCACGAGGGCTGGGCTTGCCGATCGAATCTCCCTGCAGGCGCTGATCGCCGCCAAGCTCGGCGGTGCGCTGGCGGGGACGCTCTGGGCGATGATCGTGGCGCCCGCGGCGCCGAGCAGACTCGGTTGGATCGTGGCGATTGGGCTCCCCGCGGCGGGATTCCTGGGGCCCGACGCCTGGCTCGAGCGGCGCGGCCGCCAGCGCCTGCGGGCTCTACGGGCCGGGCTTCCCGACGCGCTCGACTTGGTCGCCGTCGGGACCGCCGCCGGCCGCAGCCCGCTCGCGGGCCTGAGCGAGCTCGGCGCAGGGGAGGGGCCGATCGCCCGGGAGCTGGCAATACTCTCGGCTGAGAGCTCCTGTGGCCTCCCCCAGAGCGAGGCGCTTGACTCACTGCGGCGTCGTGCCCCGGTCCGAGAGGTCTCGGCGATGTGCGGTGTGATCGAGCGCTCCCGCCGGTACGGCTCGCCGCTCGCCGACCAGCTGCGGGAGCAGGCGACAGCGCTACGTGGAGTCCAGCGGCGCCGTATCGAGGAACAGGCCGCCCGCGCCGCCCCGAAGATCCAGCTGGCCGTTGCCCTGCTGCTGGTCCCCTCGGTGTTGCTGATGATTGCGGCCGGCCTCCTGGCCAACATCGACCGCTTCATGGCCGGGTTCTGATCAGACGTAGTCGTCTGGCTTGCACCTCAGACACGCTCTGAAGCCGTTGCTCCTTGCCGCTGCGGCCGTCAAGTAGAAGCGGACGTTCTCTCGCTTCGGGGTCCTGGCCGGGCATCCCGGCCGGCAGTAGATCCCGGTTGAGGTGACCGCGGCGAAGAACTCGCCCGCGCGGCTCTCTTCCCTCGTCTCCATCGCTCGGTAGCGCTGCTCGAAATCCATCTGGCCCTCCTCTTCGTTCCTGGTCCGCTGCTTGAACGCGCTGGCTTAGGCGCCCGTGAGGTGAGGCGCGACAATGCGGGCATGGCTGCTGACGGACCCGACTCGGACATCTTCCGGCCGGCGGGCATCTCGTACCTGCGGATTCCGTCGACCGACCCGCAGGCGAGCGCGGCCTTCTACGAGGCGGTCTTCGGCTGGAAGGTCGACGCCGACCGCGAGGACCCGAGCTTCGAGGACGGCACCGGACACGTGATCGGCCACATCCACGGCGACATGGAGGTGGCGGGGGAGGCTGGGATCCGCCCCTACGTCTACGTCGAGAGCGTCGAGGAGGCACTCGAAGAGGATCACCTCGAACGGCGGCGCCGTGGTCACTCCGCCCTATCCGGAGGGCGACCTGACGGTTGCGGTCTTTCGCGATCCGGCCGGCAACGTGCTCGGCGTCTGGCAGCGCGGCTAGCGGGTGAAGCGGATCGGCTCGAACTCGTAGCCGCAGTGCCCGCAGACCCGCTTGGCCAGCGGGACACGACGACCGCAGCGATGACAGGGGCGCGTCGGCCCTCGGTAGAGAACGCTGACCACGACGAGCAGGACGACCAGGCCCAGAGCGGTCAGGCCGAAGCTGGTCAGGTTGAGAAGATCGGCGGGGGTCAAAGTGGGGGAGGGCTCCGAACGGTCCTCTTCGCTGCAACCAGAGTTGCAGGATCGGGGCCCTGAGGGCGCCGCCATCGGCTCGGGTCGGTGACCGTCGCAAACCGCATGGGAATGCGGAATTCAGCGGTGTCCGGACCCGGGTAGCAATTCCGTCCGACGGATCGGTCCAATGCGTCCGCCCAGGATGTGTTGCAAAGTGGGGCAGAGTGGGTTAGCGTGGCGAACAGAGTTGGTCAATAGGGCCGGGGTGATGAGGCTCCTCCCACCTCACCACCCCGGCCCGCTCCGAACTTCAGGGACCCCACTTTGTCGTTTCTCGGTCAGTACGAGCACAATCTCGACGCTAAGGACCGCCTCACGGTCCCGTCGAGGTTCCGCGCGGCGCTGGCTGATGGAGTCGTTCTCGCCAAAGGGCTCGACCCCTCCGTCTGGGTGTTCGCGCCCGGCGGCTACGAGAACTTCACGAAGTCCTTCCTCGGCGAGACCAACCCGCTGGGCAAGCGAGGCCGGATGCTGCGCCGCCACTTCCACGGTGGCGCCTTCGACGACTCCCTGGACTCCGCGGGCCGGATCCGCCTGCCGAAGAAGCTGATCGAGCACGCCGGTCTCGGCGAGGGCCCATGCATGATCGTGGGCTCCGACGACTGGTTCGAGATCTGGAGCGCCGAGCGCTGGGCCGCCTACGAGAAGGAAATGGATGCAGAGGTCTCGGATGTCGCGGAGAACCTCTCCGAGAGCGAGGGAGCCTGATGGCAACAGCAACTCACCGCATAGTGGGCCCACGTACTACGGCCGCCACAAACACCGCGGCCGGACAAACGGCCGCGTCAGCGAACCTTACGTACGTGCCCCAGGAACACGAGCCCGTACTGGCGACAGAGCTGATCGACGTCCTCGACCCCCGACCGGGCGAGACCTTCGTCGACTGCACGTTCGGCGGCGGCGGCCATGCCCGCCTGATCGCCGAGCGCATCGGACCGAAGGGCGAGCTGATCGCGGTGGACCGCGATCCCGCCTCCGAGGAGCGCTGGAGCGAGTTCGCCACGGTCGTGCCCTCGCGGTCCCGCTTCCTGCGCGCCGACTTCGTCGCCGCGCTGGAGGGACTGCGCGGCGAGGGCGTCCGTCCGGACGGCATCGTCTTCGACCTCGGCATGTCCTCGATGCAGGTCGACGCGTGGGAGCGCGGCTTCTCCTACTCCTATGACGCGCCGCTCGACATGCGGATGGACCCGACCCAGAGCCTCTCGGCCGCGACCGTCGTCAACGAGTGGCCCCAGGACCGCCTGGCGAAGGCGATTCGCGAGCTCGGCGAGGAGCGCCGCGCCGGCTCGATCGCGCGCGAGATCGTCAAGCGCCGCCCGATCGAGACGACCTCACAGCTGGTCACGGCGATCAAGGCCGCGATTCCGCCCTCTGAGCGCTTCGGCAGGGGGCATCCGGCCAAGCGCACCTTCCAGGCGATTCGCATCGCCGTCAACGGCGAGCTCGACGCGCTCGACCATGCCCTGCCGCTCGCCTGGGCGATCCTGCCGACAGGCGGGCGCCTCGGCGCGATCTCCTTTCACTCGCTGGAGGACCGCCGCGTCAAGCGCTTCCTCGCCGACCGCGCCCGCGGCTGCGTCTGCCCGCCCGAGCTGCCGGTCTGCGTCTGCGGGCGCGAGCCCGAGGCCGACCTTCTGACCAAGAGGGCAATTGCTCCCGGCGCCGATGAGCTGGAGCGGAACCCCCGCGCCTCGTCCGCGCATCTGCGCGCGGCGCTCAAGATCCGCGAGGCGGAGGACGCCGGCTGATGGCCGCCGCCGCGACCGCCCGCCGTGCTTCGGCGCCCGCTGCCCGACCTGCGCCTCGCCGCAAGCCGCGGGCGCGCCGGGCCCCGGCCCGGGTGTCGCGCCAGGCCCCGGCGCGTGTGATGCGACCCGCCGTGGCGGGTGCGGCTCTGCTCCCGCAGGCAGCCGTCCGCAGCGTCGGCGCGGTCCGGGACTTCTCCGATTCGAGCCTGATCATGCGGCTCACCCGCGGCCGCGGCTGGATCGCCGTCCTCTGCGCGCTGCTCGGCGGGATCGTCGCCCTCAACGTGGCCAGCCTCAGCCTGAACGCGGGCGCGGGGGCGACGTCGCTCAGGATCGACGAGCTCAAGACCCAGATCTCCTCCCTGAACGCCCAGATCGATGAGCGCCTCTCCGCCAGCAGGGTCGAGGCCGAGGCATCCCGCCTTGGCCTCGCGGTGCCCGATCCCAAGGCGATCACCTATCTGAGCGCGAGCAACGGCAGCGCCGAGCGCCTCGCTCACCTGTTGGGCACGGACAGCTTCCTGATGGCGCCGAGCCTGCCCTCGAGCTATCCGGCGAACGGCGAGTCCTACGCGCCGGTGCCGACGTCCTCGACTCCCACCACGACGGCGACCGCCTCGCCGAGCCCGACCACCAGCGCGACCTCGACCGGCACGGCACCTATCTCAAGCAGCGGATCGTCGAGCGGGGCGTCGGCCGGCAGTGGAAGCTCGACCGGATCCTCGGGCGGCTCGACCGGAGGCGTCGGCCTCTAGGGGCATCCGGCGATGCGACTGATAGATCGCCGGCTCGGGCTTCTCTTCTGCGTCTTCTGTCTGATCTTCTCCTTCGCGATCGTCCGCTCGTTCTGGCTTCAGGGCGTGAAGGGCGGCAGCCTGCGGGCGGAGGCCCGCAGCCAGCAGGTGACCAGGGTCACCATTCCGGGCGAACGCGGGCGGGTCCTCGACCGCAACGGCAAGGTGCTGGCGGCATCCGAGGACGCCGCGGACGTGGTCGCCACGCCGTACCAGGTCAAGAACCCCGGCCAGACCGCCTTGCGCCTGCATGACGTCCTCGATGTGCCCACCGCGGACCTGCTCAACGCGCTCTCCGATCGCACCTCCGGCTTCGCCTACC
The DNA here is from genome assembly GCA_963817275.1 of uncultured Solirubrobacterales bacterium. Lineage (GTDB taxonomy): Bacteria > Actinomycetota > Thermoleophilia > Solirubrobacterales > 70-9 > DASUPK01. Next base: position 44,631 of record CAWFOA010000015.1, read on the forward strand.
TCGCCAGGAAGGTGGATCCCGACACGGCCGCCGAGGTCAAGAAGCTCGACATCACCGGCATCTCCACGGTCCCGACCAGCAAGCGCCTCTATCCGCAGGGCGAGCTCGCCTCGCAGGTGATCGGGGCGGTGGGCACCGACAACCAGGGCCTGACCGGCCTCGAGCACTCCGAGAACGACGTGCTCGGCGGCGAGAACGGCGAGGAGGACATCGTCCATGACGCCGTCGGACGGCCGCTGCGGATGGAGACGGTCACTCCGGCCAGCGTGGGTGAGGATGTCCAGACCACCCTCGACGCCGCGATCCAGGGCAAGACCGAGGATGCACTCAACGAGGCCGTGGACCACTACGGCGCGAAGGGTGGGACCGCGATCGTCATGAACCCGAATACGGGGGAGGTGCTGGCGATGGCGAACACTCCCGGCTTTGATCCCGCGGACCTCTCCAACGCGACATCGGAGGAGCTCGAGAACCGTGCCACCGGCTTCACCTACGAGCCGGGCTCGACCTTCAAGGCCTTCACCGTCGCGTCGGCGCTCCAGGACCACGTTGTCACGCCAGAGCTCGAGCTTCTACCTGCCGTCGGAGATTCACGTGTATGACCGGACGATCGGCGAGGCCGAGGCGCGCCCGCCGGTGACGCTGACAACCGCCCAGATCCTCGCCCAGTCCTCCAACGTCGGTGCGGTGACGATCGGCCTGAAGGAGGGCGCCGACCGCTTCTCACAATGGATCAACCGCTTCGGCTTCGGGCGGCCGACCGACGTGGGCTATCCGGGTGAGGAGCGCGGGATTGTCCCGGCCCGGGACAACTACTCGGGCTCCACGATGGGCAACCTGCCGATCGGGCAGGGCCTCTCCGTCACCCCGATGCAGATGGCGACCGCCTATTCGGCGATTGCCGACGGTGGGATCCTGCGCCGCCCGACCCTGGTAGAGAGCGTCGGTGGACAGCCTTCAGACCAGAACACCGACCCGCATCGGGTGATCACCTCGAGAACAGCGGCCCAGCTGCGCCAGATGCTGGAGGGGGTGCTGGCGCCGGGAGGCACAGCGTCCGAGGTGAGCGTCCCCGGCTACACGCTGGCGGGCAAGACAGGTACGGCTCAGAAGGTCGAGAACGGCACCTACTCCGACAGCCGCTACGTCGCCTCGTTCGTCGGCTTCGCGCCGGCCCAGCATCCGAAGCTGCTGGTCGCGGTGGTCGTCGACGAGCCCCAGTACGTGCACGTCGGCGGCATGGTGGCAGCGCCCGTCTTCGGGCAGATCGCCGAGTTCGCGCTCCCCTACCTGGGCATCTCGCCGCGCTAGGCCTCGATCCCTACTCCTAGAATCGCGTCGGGATGGAGCTGGGCGAGCTGCTGAGAGCGTCGGGCGTCGCTGCGCAGGTGCGCGGCGACTCCTCCGTGGAGATTCGCGACCTGGCCTACGACAGCCGCCGGGTGAGCGACGGGACCCTGTTCTTCTGCTTCGCAGGGGAGAAGACGGATGGGCACGATTTCGCCTCCAGGGCCATCGAGGCGGGCGCCTCCGGACTGGTCGTCGAGCGTCCGCTCGAGCTGGACGTGCCGCAGGCGCAGGTCGAGGACGCCAGGGCGGCGATGGCGCCGATCGCAGCGACCTTCAACGGCGACCCCACCTCGGAGCTGGCGGTGATCGGGATCACCGGCACCAACGGCAAGACCACCACGGCGTTCCTGGTGAGACACCTGCTCGAGGCCGCGGGACGGCGCTGCGGCCTGCTGGGGACCGTCCGGCAGGTCGTCGGCGGCGAGATCGAGGAGGTCGAGCGGACCACGCCTGAGGCGATCGACCTGCAGCGGACGTTCAACCGGATGCTCAAGGCGGGTGACAGCGCCTGCGCGATGGAGGTCTCCTCGCATGCGCTCGTCCTGCACCGCGCCGACTCGATCGACTTCGCCGTCAAGGTCTTCACCAACCTGAGCCAGGACCACCTCGACTTCCATGCCGACATGGAGGATTACTTCGCCGCCAAACGGCTGCTCTTCTCGGGGGAGGGGGGCGTCCCGATGATCGAGCTCGAGGGCGGCATCTCCGTGATCAACCTCGACGACCCCTACGGCCAGCGGCTGGCCTCGGAGCTCGCAACCGGGGAGGGCGGCGACTGCATCACCTACTCCGCGGCGGGCGGCGCGGCCGATCTGAGCGCGCGCGGCGTCACCTTCGATCCGAGCGTCTCCCGCTTTCTCTGCATCTCCCCGGAGGGCGAGCTCGACGTCGAGATCCCTCTTCCGGGTGATTTCAACGTCTCCAACGCGCTCGCGGCCCTCTCGGTGGCGCATGCCCTGGGGCTGGACCTTCAGGACTCGGCCCGGGCGCTTGCAACGGCAGAGCAGGTCCCGGGCCGGTTCGAGTCGATCGACGAGGGTCAGCCGTTCGGGGTGATCGTTGACTACGCCCACACGCCGGACTCGCTGGAGAACGTTCTGGGCGCGGCGCGGCGGCTGACCGGCAGCCAGCTGATCTCGGTCTTCGGCTGCGGTGGTGACCGCGACACCGAGAAGCGGCCGCTGATGGGCAGGGCCGGGGCGGAGCTCTCCGACGTCGCCGTGGTCACCTCGGACAACCCGCGCTCCGAGGACCCGGACGCGATCATCGACCAGATCCGGAGCGGAATCCCCGCCGATCCGCACGCCGAGGTGCTCGTGAAGGCCGACCGCCGCGCCGCGATCGCGCTGGCGCTCGGCCGCGCGGGCGAGGGCGACTCGGTCGTGATCGCCGGCAAGGGGCACGAGCAGGGCCAGGAGTTCGAGGACGGGCGGAAGATCCCGTTCGATGACCGCGACGTGGCGCGGGATGAGCTCCGCAAGCTCAAGACAGGCTCTGCAAGTTGATCGCCTTCGACGGTGAACGTCTCGCCTCGGCGGCCGGGGCGGAGGTTCTCGCGAGCGGCGGCGCTGATGGGCCGGAGCGAGTCGTGATCGACTCGCGGGAGGTCCGGAAGGGTGATCTGTTCGTGGGTCTGCCGGGGGAGCGCGCGGATGGCGGCGAGTTCGGCGCCGCCGCCCTGCAGGCGGGAGCCTGGGGGATCCTGGTGGGGGCGCAATGGGGGCGCGAGCTTGCCGCGCAGCGCCGGGTCGGCGCGGCTGAGGGTGAGAGCTGGATCCTCGGCGCGGCCGATCCCCTGGCGGCGCTCCAGTCGCTGGCCCGGGCCTGGCGAGAGGAGCTGGACGCACGCGTGGTCGGGATCACCGGTTCGACCGGCAAGACGTCGGTCAAGGACGTCTGCCGCGCGATCCTCCCCGCGGAGGTCCGGGCCAGCCCGGAGAACTTCAATACCGAGATCGGCCTGCCGCTTGCCGTGCTCGCGGCGCCCGCGGGCACCGAGGTGCTCGTGCTGGAGATGGCCATGCGGGGCGCCGGCCAGATCGCGGAGCTCTGTGCGATCGCGGCACCCGATGTGGCCGTGATCACCAATATCGGCCCGGTGCACGTCGAGCTCCTCGGCTCCGTCGAGGCGATCGCCGCCGCCAAGGCGGAGATCATCGACGGCCTCCGCTCGGCAGGGACCGCTGTGGTGCCGGCAGAGGCCGGACCGCTCGAGCCGCATCTGGATCGGGCGCCGAAGCTGCTCCGGTTCGGGGCCGGGGGCGATGTCGAGGCGACCTGGGTCCTGGCGGAAGAGGGCGAGACCGACGCCCTGGTGCGCACCCCCGCCGGCGAGCAGGCCTTCAAGCTGCCCTTCGTCGAGGCCCACAACCTCGATAACGCCCTGGCGGCGATCGCCGCGGGGGTGGCGCTGGGCTTTCCGCCCGCCGAAATGGCCGATCGGGCGCCCGGGATAGTCTTCTCGCGCCTTCGTGGGGAGCTGGTGGAGCTCCCGGAGAACGCCATCCTGATCAACGACTCCTACAACGCCAACCCGATCTCGATGCGGGCGGCGCTGGACTATCTCGCCACGCTCAGGGCGGGGGGCCGGCGGCTCGCGGTGCTCGGCGAAATGCGCGAGCTCGGCCCCGGCGCGGCGGCCTACCACCGCGAGATCGGAGCGCACGCGCGCGAGCGGGGCGTCGAGCTGATCATCGGAGTGGGGGAGCTGGCGTCGGAGTACGGGCCCGACGAGCAGGTCGACGACGCGGAGGCGGCCGCGGATGCGCTCGCGGCGGCGCTCGGCCCTGGGGACGCGGTCCTGGTTAAGGGCTCGAGGGCTGTCGGGCTGGAGCGCGTCGCCGAGAAGCTGGGGCGGCGCTAGATGCTCGGAGAGATCCTCATCGCGGGCATGGCCACGATGCTGCTCTGCATCTTCCTGGGCCCGAAGTTCATCGAATACCTGCGTCTGCGGGAGTTCGGCCAGCAGATCCGCGAGGAGGGGCCCGAGGAGCATCACGAGAAAGCCGGCACCCCGACCATGGGCGGCCTGCTGATCTTCACCGCCGTCGCGGTCCCATATCTGGTGCTCTCCGACCGCGATACGCAGAGCCTGGCGGTCTTCGGCGTCGCGATCGGCTGCGCCGCGATCGGCTTCATCGACGATTACCTGAAGATCACTCGGCGCCGCTCGCTGGGCCTGTCCGCTCGCTACAAGCTGCTGCTGCAGCTCGGCCTAGCGGTCGGGCTCTGGTACGTGGCCCGACACTCGGTCGGGCTCGACTCGAGCCTCGAGCTGCGGATCTCACACGCCTCTCTCGACATCCCGGACGGCCTCTACCCGCTGGTGATCTTCCTGGTGATCGCGGGGTCGAGCAACGCGGTCAACCTCACGGACGGCCTCGACGGACTGGCCGCCGGCTGCTGCGCGATCGTCCTGCTCGCCTACACGGCGATCACCTTCATCACCACGGGCGAGCACAGCCTCTCGCTGCTCTCCGCCTGCCTGGTCGGCGGCTGCATCGGATTCCTGTGGTTCAACGCATTCCCTGCATCGATCTTCATGGGGGACACGGGATCCCTTGGCTTAGGCGGCGCGATCGGCGCCCTCGCGGTGATGACGCAGACCGAGATCCTGCTGATCATCACCGGCGGCATCTTCGTGATCGAGGCGCTCTCCGTAGCCCTGCAGGTCGCCACCTTCAAGATGCTCCGCCGCCGCGTCCTGCTGATGGCCCCGGTCCATCACCACTTCGAGCTGATGGCCTGGTCGGAGACCAAGATCATGCTCCGCTTCTGGATCATCGCCGCGGTCTGCTCGGGTATCGGGTTCACGCTCTACCAGCAGTCGATCGGGACCTAGCGGCGAGAAACCGTCGCTTTGCATGGAAAGGAGCGGTTCAGGCGCTGGGCCGCTCCGGAGGCAAGCCCACACTCAGTATTTCCCACCGAGGAGGGTCAGCGGGCAAACACCGATCCGAGGGGCTATTCGGCGGGTTAGCGATGAGGCCATGGAGGGTGCTGTGTTGAAACTCTCAATTTGTCGGCCACGGAGGCTCGCGTGGCTCGCGCTGCTGCTCGCCGCGAGCGGGATGCTCCTGTCGGCATCGGGCGCCCAGGCAGCCGCGCGCCGCGGGGCCGTGCTGGTCAAGGACATCAACCCGGGTGGCTCGTCCAGCATCACCGAACCCGACTGCAGTTGTGGGGAGACCTCCTATGCCGGGGGCGACCTCACCAACGTCCGCGGGACCCTCTACTTCAGCGCCGATGACGGCACCCACGGCTTCGAGCTGTGGCGAAGCGACGGCACGGCGCGGGGAACGAGGATGGTCAAGGACATCAACCCTGGGGCCGGCTCGAGCAACATCGACTGGATCACCGCCGTCAACCGCGTCCTCTACTTCAGGGCCGACGATGGCACCCACGGAGCCGAGCTCTGGCGAAGCGACGGCACGGCGCGGGGAACGAGGATGGTCAAGGACATCAACCCTGCTGGCAGCAGTTATCCCGGCGGCTTTACCAACGTCAACGGCACCCTCTACTTCTCGGCCTCTGACGGCACCGGCTACGGGCTCTGGCGAAGCGACGGCACCGAGGCAGGGACGAGCTTGGTCAAACGGTTCGGACCGTTCGTCGGCATCTTCCCCCTCATCGACGTCAGCGGCACCCTCTATTTCGGCGTCTCCGACGCTTCTCATACAGAGCTCTGGCGAAGCGACGGCACCGAGGCGGGGACGGGCCTGATCAAGCAATTGCCGGCCAGCAACTTGGACTTCACCGACCTCCGAGGCACCCTCTACTTCGGCGTCTTCGACGGTTCTCGTACAGACCTCTGGCGAAGCGACGGCACCGAGGCGGGGACGGGCGTGATCAAGCAAGGGTTCGTCGGCATCTTGGACTTCACCGACTTCCGCCGCACCCTCTACTTCCTCGGCGACGACGGCCTCCACAGGCCCGCCCTATGGCGAAGCGACGGCACCGAGGCCGGCACGAGCCTCGTCAAGCGCCCCGACGGCGGCTTTTCCGAACTCACCGCTTTCAAGGGGAATCTCTACCTCAGCGGCAGGCGAGCCCTTTGGCGAAGCGACGGCACTCGGCGAGGAACGAAACTCATCAGGGGCAAGTTCTCCCCCCTCTCGCTGACCGCCACCAAGTGGAAGCTCTACTTCGCGGGTCTCGACAGAAGGCACGGCATGGAGCTGTGGCGAAGCGATGGAACCCGCAAGGGGACGAGGATGGTTAGGAACATCCGCCGCGGCATCGCCAGCAGCGAGCCCCAGAACCTCACCGCAGTAGGTAAGACGCTCTTCTTCACCGCCTCGGACGTGAGGCATGGCAACGAGCTGTGGAGGGCCGGTCCAAAGCCGTGCGAGAACGTCAAGGGGGACTGCCACAAGAGGTAGGACTCCTCGGGTAGTCGCCGCAGGTCTGGGCCCGAGGGCGTCGCAACAAGGTGCCCGTTGGACGAAAAGCGGCGGTCCCGCGGGTCCTACTCCGGCTGAAACAACGCGATCGTGTTCCCGGCAGGGTCCTTGAACCAGGCGGAGCGACCGATGCCCGGGCTCGTTGCGATGTGATCGACCGTCTTGATGTACTCGGTGTCGTACTCCTCAAATACAACGCCACGTCCCACGAGCTCGGCGACATCGGCCTCGATGTCTTGCGTCCAGAAGCGAACCTGAGTGTGATCGGCGTTGTTGTCGCCGGGCCGAAAGTAGATCAGCAGGGTCGTGCCGTCGCCACACTCAAAGAGCAGATGGTTCTTGATCGTGCGCGGCGAGAGCTCGAGACCGAGCTTGTTCTCGTAGAAGTCCCGGCACGCGTCGAGGTCAGCCGAGATCAGGACCGCGGAGACCGGGTTGTCACGAACCATTGCTCACCCCTCGTCGTTGACGGTCAACCAATCCAAACACAGCACGGACGGCGGAGCAAGGGAGCGGCTACTGCTCGATCACCGCACCACCGCTTTGGACGAAAAGCAGGAGCGAATCGGCGCCATCCTGGGCTAACGAGCTATGTCCCTCGCTGGCGTCCCAGGTGCTCCGATTCGAGCACCAGGTCCTTGAGCAGCGACTGGTACTCGACGTGGGTTTCGTGCTCGATCGTCCGCCAGGTCCGGCCCTCCTCTGCCTGCATGAACTCGCGGTAGTCGGGCACTCCAGGCCGCCTGATGTTGTCGGCGACTACCACCGAGCCGGGATGCAGCCAGCCCCGGTCCAGGATCCGCCCAAGGTCGGGCAGATAGGCAGACTTGTCGTGGTCGATGAAGAGGAAGTCCAGCGATCCGCTGGCGAAGCCGTGCTCAGACTCGAGCCTTGCGATCGTGGCACCCCCGTCGCCGAGCGTCCCGACGATCACCGTGAGCTCCTCGCCGATGCCGGCGTGGTCCCAGATGCGGCGTGCGATCGCCGCGTTGTCGGCGTTGAACTCGATCGACACGAGCCGCGCCCCTTCGGGTATCACCCGCGCGGTACGCAGGGCGCTGTAGCCGCAGTAGGTCCCCAGCTCGAGCAGTTGACGCGGCTCGGTCCGCCGGATCGCCACATCCAGGATCTCGCCCTTCTCGTCGCCGACGTTGATCAGAAAGCTGCGGTGATACGCGAAGTTATCGACGACGTGGATCACATCGTCGAGGTCGCCCCGACGAGCCTCGGCCTCGACGTGCCGGGCAAGCGCCAGCTCCCGCCCGTCGCCCACCTGCCACTCGGTCGTCAGGCGCCGGCTCCCAAACAACATACGCACGATCGACCAGCGTAGGAACGGAAGTCGCTTCCCGCCAAGCTCCGATAGTGGCGACATCGCTGCCAGCCTGACAGAGATGCATCCCGGCTTGCCTGAGCGATCGCCGCACACGCGGTGCTCGCGAACCTGCGGCTGGGATACCCGCATTCCATGCAAAGCACCGCTTCTCGTCCAAAGCAGCGGTCATCGGCAATGCCGTACCACGGCTGGCGACAGTGGGAAAGCGACGAGTTCAGCTAGAGGGCCGTGCCGTTGCGCCCCAGCCCACCTTTGCCGCAGTGCCTACGAAGTGATCAGCTTGTACACAGGTTGCGCCGTGATGTGCGGCTCAATCCTGTCTCCCTCGCCGGCTTCCCGAAGGGCCGGAATCAGCTTCTCGTCTCGGAACTGCTGGAACCGATCCTCCGACTCCCAGACCGTGATGACGCGCCAGCCGTTCTCGATCGGGCTGGCGATATGCAGTTGACAGCCGTCAGGGAGGCTTCCGCCTTCCATCACCTTCGGGTTCACATCGTCGTACATCTCCTGGCTCCCGCCTTCGATCTCGTTCACGACCACGACTGACATAACCACCTCCTCCGAATTCCGCGTCCCCTAAGTCTCTTGGGCCACCCTGCGATCGATCCTATCCCTCGCCGGACCGCGCGGCAAATGCTTTAGGCCCGCCTGTGTGTTAACGCTCGACCGCTTCTCGTCCAAAGCGACTATTCCGACAGCCCGGCGGCTTCGAGGGCCTCCTTGGGATCAAGGTAGCTCCGAACCCAAATCGCCTTCCCGTTCTTAGCTCGGACGAGCCAGGCCAAGGGCGAATCGATCTCGACACCACTTTGGGTGCCGTGCGCATGCACGCGACCGAATGCGAGCAGTTCATCTCCGAGGTCCCGGGATTCCGAGAGCTCGAAACGAAGATCGTCGAAAGCTTCGAACAGGTCCTGAAACCACTTCCGAACCTCCTCCCGTCCCCGTAACACCGTCGCCTCCCCTGCCAACCCCACCCCCACCGCCGGATGCCATTCCACCGCCGGGTCGAGCTCCTCCAACATCGCGTCAAAGTCGTGGCGATTGCCCGCCTCAAACGATCGCTTGAATCCCTCGACGTTCTCCTCCGACATCGCCCACGCAGTATCTCGCTAAAGGTGCTGCTTTCCATGCAAAGCAGCGGTCCGGCATGACACCAGCCGAGGGCTGCGCCGCTGCCGCGGTCTAGCAAGGGAGACGCGCGGAAGACGAGGGCGTACGTGCCCCTCGTCGATTGCTAGCGCCGTTTGGTCGTGCCCTTCGCGCGGGACGAGCCGCTCTTTGCTCGGGTCCTGGTGGTCTTTGCGCGGGTCGGCCGAGCCTTTGCGCGAGCGGTCTTGCCCCTTGTGCCGGGGGTAGTGCCCTTCGTCGGGGCGGGCGCCTCCTCGGTCAGCGCCTTCTGCAGCCTTCGCATATCGGCCGAGAGCGCACGATTCAGCTTGCCCACATCCCGGCGTTGATTCTTCAGGAGCTGCTGCACGTTGCGGACCATGTCGTGCCTACCCCGTCCCAGGTCCTTCTGTAGGTCGGCAAGCGCCTTCTGGGCCTCGTCGAGCGAACCGCCTGCACGTTTCAGCGCGGCCTCCGCCCGCCTCTTAGTCGCATCTGCCGACGCACGCATGCGCTCAGGCGTCTTCTTTGCTGCTGGCATGGACGCTCCTTACCTCGGGAACGAGGTGAGTCTACGGCGGCGGGACAAGTTCTCGGCCGAGCGTCACCCGAGTAGGTGCTCCTTTGCATGGAAAGCGGCACCCTGAGGCTTAGCTGCGGGATCGGCGTAGAGTGACCATGCCGACTCGGCGTCGATGCGTGTCGCCCTCTTGGCCATCAGACCTCCCAACGAAAGGATTGCCGATGGCTGGAGTAGAGATCAAGAACTTCGATTCACCCGATGAGACCCGACCGTTCGAGGGAAACGGGCAGGCGGAAGTTGTGGAGCTCGCAGGCCACACCGTCGGACATGGCACCTTCGAGCCCGGCTGGAAATGGTCGGAGAACGTCAAGCCCATCGCCAAGACCGACTCCTGTCAGGTCTCTCACCTTGGCTACGTCATGTCAGGGCGCATGAAGGTCTTCATGGACGACGGCAGCGAGAGCGAGATAAGGCCGGGCGACGTCGTGGCCATTCCTCCCGGTCACGATGCCGAGGTCGTCGGCGACGAAGCCTGTGTGATGCTCGACTTTGGCGAGTTCGGCGAGTACGCCAAGCGGAGCTAGCTCCGCAGCCTGCCCCTACGCGTGAAAGCGGAAGCGGGCAAGAGCGCCGCTTTGCATGGAAAGCAGCACTTTCGTTCGGTAGCGGGATACTGCGCGGGCGATGTCGAAGGAGAACGTCGACCGCTTCCGGCGAGGTACAGCGGCCTATAACGACGGCGACTGGGACGCTGCCCTCGCCATGATGGATCCGAATGTGGAGTTCGACCTGTCGCGCGTCATGCCCGAGATGGAGAGGTATCGCGGCTACGAGGGCGTAAAGGCCTTCTGGCGCATGCTCCGCGACGTCTGGGGCGAGTTCCGGACCGACCCCGAGGAGATCATTGATGGCGGGGATAAGTTGTTCACCCGTAACCGTCTTCGGGGCACCGGAATCACAAGCGGCGTCGCAACCGAGGACGTCCTCTACCAAGTGTTGACGCTCCGTGACGGAAGACCAGTATTGGTGGAGTTCTTCCGCGACCGCTCGGAAGCCCTCGAAGCCGCCGGGCTGTCGGAGTAGGCGATGTCGGAGGAGAACGTCGAGATCGTGCGGCGGTGGTTGGAGGGGTTGCCCGAAGACCCGGAAGACATCCAGGCCTACGTCGCCGAATTGTGGGAGTCCGATGGCGACTACTACCCGGTTCGCAGCTTCCCGGAGGCGAGGCCCTGCCACGGACGCGAGGAGATCGTGCGCTTTGGTGTCGAGCTCATTCCGGCTTGGAGCGAGTACCGATACGTGGTCAAGGACGCAAGGGCGATTGGCGATGATCGCGTCTTTGCGCATGCAGAGCTTCATGCCGCGGGAAGCGCGAGCGGCGTGGCGCTTGAAGGCGAGACCTACCATTGCTGCTGGCTCCGGCATGGACGATTCATCAGGGTCGAGGACCACCTGACCGCGAAAGGTGCGCTTCATGCGCTCGGGTTCACTGGCGAAACCCTCGAAGCCGCCGGGCTGTCGGAGTAGCGGCTAGGTATCGCTTTGGACGAGAAGCGGCGCCTGTGCATGGAAGCAGTTGGCCGGAACGTTCCAGGAAGCACGCGCTCCTGACAGAGTGCCGCCGGTGACCCTGGTCGAGCACGTAGCGTCCACCGACGGCACGCCTATCGCGTATCGGGTATCGGGTAGTGGCGACCCTGTTCTGCTCGTGCACGGCAGCGCGACGTCGGGCGCAGACTGGTTGTTCGTGCTCCCACTCCTGCGAGAGCGGTTCACGGTCGTGACGATGGACCGGCGCGGCAGGGGCGATAGCGGCGACGGACCCGACTACGCGATGGAGCGCGAGGCCGAGGACGTGCTCACCGTGCTCGATGCGGTCGACGGGACCCTGCTCGTCGGCCATTCCTACGGAGCGCTGTGCTCAATCCTCGCGGCCGAGCGGACCGACCGTCTCCGCCGGCTGGTCCTCTATGAGCCGCCAATCGCCGTAAGAGGAGGGGATTGGCTCAAGGGCATGGACGAGCTCGTCGCCAGAGGTGATCTCGACGCGGCCCTCGAGGGCTTCCTTCGGAGCGCAGGCGCGCCGGGCGAGCAGTTCGATGCGATTCGCTCCTCACCGGCGTGGCCTGCTCTGCTCGACGCAGTGCCCGCACTACCCCGGGAGTTGCACGCCTGTGCTGGATGGCGACACCCGCGAGGACCGATTGACGTTCCCGCGCTGTTCTTGGGGGGTGCCGACACCAAGAGTCCGATCTATCTCGAAGGGCTGGACGACCTGCAGGCCCGGTTTCCCAACCGCCACAGCGAGCTGATCCCAGACCAGCGCCACTTCGCCCACGTCTTCGCCCCCGAACCCTTCGCGGGTCTCGTTGCCGACTTCTGCTCTGATCAGCATGCGTGAGGGTCCGGTTTCGCTGCTTTCCATGCAAAGCGAAATAGCCGCTTTGGACGAGAAGCGACGGTTTGCATCGAAAGAGCGCTATTCGAAGCTCTGGGCTGATTGACCCCTCGGCAGCAGCTCAAAGTGGCTGGTGCCGGCGGATTCTGAGAGACTCGCCTCCGAGGGCCGGTCGCCAGAGCAGCCCCACAAGGTCAAGGAGAGATCACATGGCTGATCACACGCTGAGCATCCTGTCCGTGAGCGTCAACAACCTGCCCGTACGTGTGCTGATGAGGGCGGGCGGGCACGACTTCGAAGAAGTCGAGATGTGGGGGAACAAGGGCACGCCCGAGTTCCTCGCCAAGTCCCCGGCCGACCTCACCCCTACGCTCGAGTACGAGGGGCTGCCCAAGGAGTCTCTCTGGGAGAGCTGCGCGATCATGCAGTACCTCTGTAACCGCGATGGGCTCGATCAGTTCTATCCGACGGACCCGGCCGAGCGTGCGATGCAGGACAGCGCGATGTTCTACGTGGTCGGCACGCTCTACCCCCTGATCCTTCGCGCGACGTATCCGACTCTTGGCTTTCCGCAGTACCCGGGCGAGACGGCGACGTCGGAGGCCGACGACGGGTGAAGGCGAAGTCGGCGCAGGACGCGGCCGACGCGATCGCGCGGCCGCTCGAGGCGATTCACACTCACTTCCTGGACGATCGCAAGTTCATCGGCGGCGATTCGCCCTCGATCGCCGACATCCGCCTCGCTGCGTCTCTTGAGTTCCTGCGCACGATCGACTACGACTTCCCGGCCTGGACCGAGGAGTACATGAGCGCGGTCGAGTCCGCTCTCGGCGACGCCTATTCGGAGCCGGCGGCTGACGTCCGCGAGATGATCGCCTCGGCGAAGGCGCCTGCCTGAGGGCTAGGTGTCAAGCGCAGGGTCGTAGGGCAGCGGGTCGAAGCGGCAGCAGGCGCTCGATGATCTCGTAGAGCGCTGCACCACGCGGCGCGGAGGCGGTTGCTCACAGCGACGGAAAGCAGGCCCCCCCGGCTCAAGTCCACCTGGAAGTCGTATCTGCGAGTGGCGGCCTGCGCAGTGGGAGCGACCAGGGCGGCCCCAATCAGCGCGGCAAGTGCGATGGAAACTGCACGCTTCATCTGCTCGCAGCAAGGGTCGCTGCCCCGAGACCCGGCGACATCGGTGCTCTCCACTGATTCGGGTCCTCAACCGGGCGGAGCCCAGGCGGTCACCACCGCTTTCCATGCATAGCGGATAGCCGCTTTTCGTCAAAGCGGCGGTTTGCCTACTCCCGCAGCCCGGCGGCTTCGAGGGCCTCGGCTCGCTCCTGGAACATTCGCTGGCGCGTGATCAGCCCGTTCTCGACGGTGAACACGAACGTGCTCCTCGCGATCACCTCGATCCCCTGGCGGCCCCGCAGGTGGGCGGTGTTAGGGACCACGACTTTGGAGCCCACCTCCGTGAAGCCGTGCATCTCAACCTGGATGTCATCAAAGGTCGACCAGAACGCATCCCAGAAGACCTCGAACTCGCCCTCACCGCGATAGACACCCTTGAGCGGCCCTCGGGAACGCGACCAGTCAAGTTCCCCGTCGCGGTGAAACAAGGCCAGCCAGGTCGTCAGGTCTCGTCGGTTCCAGGCTTCGGTATGGCGCCGGACAGTTTCGACGTTCTCCTCCGACATCGCCACGCAGTATCCCGCGACCTGGCCGAAGGGGCCGCTTTCTGTGCAAAGCGCCGCTTCTCGTCCAAAGCGGTAGCAACGCACGGTTCGGTGGAACGCGTCGCACTTCCGCTTTCACGCGAAAAGGCGTCACGACAAGTCCTGATCCGACCTACTCCTGGGCATGGAAAGCGGCGCTTTACCCGGGATACTGCCTGGGCGATGTCACGACCAGACCTCGAGCGAGGGGAGAACTCATGAGCCAGGCTGAAAAGATGTTCAAAGGGCAGTGTTACTGCGGCGCCGTGACGATTGAAGTCACGGGGGATCCGGAGGGCGCCGGCTACTGCCATTGCAAGGCATGCAGGAGCTGGTCCGCCGGCCCGGTCAACGCATTCACGCTCTGGAAGCCCGAGGCGGTCAAGGTGACCCAGGGAGAAGACCAGATCGGTGAGTACAACGCAAATGAGCGGAGCTATCGGCAGTGGTGCAAGTCCTGTGGAGGCCATCTGCTGACACGACACCCGCAGTGGGGCCTGGTCGACGTCTACGCGGCGACGATCCCCGAATTTCCGTTTGAACCCGGGGTGCACGTCAATTACGAGTCGACAGTGCTGCCCATGAAGGATGGCCTCCCCAAGCTCAAGGACTTCCCCGAAGAACTGGGCGGCTCGGGCGAGGCGCTCCCCGAGTAGCAGCGCGACCGGCCGGGATCTCCTGGCGCCGCTTTGGACGAGAAGCGGGATAGGCTCGGAACTCATGGTCCGGGCAATAGCAGCATTCGGACTTCTGGTTGGGGCGCTAACCGTTGTTTGGGGTGTCGCGTGGCTAGCTGACCCACCGGAAAGCTTTGGCCCGCCCTATGGGATCGGGTTGGTCGTCTTCGGTGCGGTCGCGCTCTACTCCGCGTTTGTAGTCCGTGGCGCGGTCGCCTCTGAGCGCCTAGGCGACCGCTGCTTTGGACGAGAAGCAGGAGTTCTTGCTCGCTCCCCGTGAAATGGGCGCAGCCCGAAGGCTTTGAACACCTGTCGTCGTGCATTGGGCACACGTATAACGTCCTGACGATGGCGCTACTCGATCGCTCTCACCCGCCAGGCTCGCTACGGCGTCGAGCTCGCCGGCGCGGCGTGGCCGCAGTTCCTCCGTCCGCTCGTGCTCGAGCTCGCATCGCACCGGCCGATCCGCGAGGTGCTCCCCGGCGTCCACCACTGGACAGCGATCCACCCGAGAGATCAGGCTGCCCGTGGACTCGTACTACATCGAGCCCGCCCGGGTCGTCCTCGACCCGATGGTGCCGCGCGAGGGCCTCGAGTGGTTCGAGCGGCGAGAGACCCCAAGCCAGATTGTCCTCACCAACCGCCACCATCTCCGCCACAGCGAGCGCTACGCGGAGGCCTTCGGCTGCCCGATTCGTTGCAGCGACGCCGGCTTGCACGAGTTCGAGCGCGGCCCGAAGGTCGAGGGCTTCGCGTTCGGGGAGGAGCTGGCGCCGGGGATCACCGCGCACCAGCTGGGAGCCATCTGCCCGGACGACACCGCGCTACACATCCGGACCGCCGGCGGCGGCGCGCTCGCGTTCGCCGACGGCCTCACGCGCCCGCGCGGCGGCGGGCTTACGTTCGTGCCCGGATTCCTGATGGGCGATGACCCCTCGGCGGTGCGGGCTGGGCTGCGCGAGTCGCTTCGCCGGCTGCTCGACCTCGATTTCGACAATCTCTTGTTCGCGCACGGCGAGCCGCTGGTCGGCGGCGGCAGGGTCGCGCTGCGCGAGTTCGTCGCGGGCGGATGACCGTCGTGACGCTGGGCAGACTCGGTAAAGAGCTTCGGCGCGCGCTTGCCGCTTTCGTGTGAAGGGAGATGCAAGGCGGCCGCTGGTCGTCAACTGAAAAGCAAGGCTCCCACGACGCTTTTCAACTCCGTCAACCGATGCGGCGCAGGCCCGCAAACAAGGGCCGGCGCTACCCGGCGGACCCGCCGCGAATCGAGGAGACAATCGGTGTGATGCGCGAAGCGGGCCGTTCGGGTGTCGAATGCGAGGGCTCATCGCCGTCCCGCGCTCGTCGATCGCCAGTGATCCCCGCTGCGGCTGCGCTCTTGCGTGAGCTGCTTCTCGTCCAAAGCAGCTACATAGACTCGTGCTGTGACGCGTGGGCGCTTAGGCATTGCGGTGCTCCTGTGTTTCAGCCTTGCTGGGTGCGGCGGCGGATCAGACAATCAGTCGATCGACACGCCAACCATCGCCCAAGGCAGCGTGTCTACAGGCTGCCGGGGCGCGATGGGCGGGGCCGGCTCAGGCGACTGGCGTCCGGGCGCGACTGCGGTGGAGCGGTTCGGCGTCTATGGAACTGGGCGTGACTTCCGAACGGCTCAGAAGACCCCAGTTGCAGATTTCTCTGGACTCCAGCAGCGGCACGTCCATGGCCCGATCCTGGTGACCAAGACACCATTCATCGTGGAAGGCAGAGAGCCGATAGAGGTAGTGATCTCTCCGGCAGATCGCGCCCGAGCCGGTCTGGTCGCTGGCGTTCCGTTTGGAGCGGGCCCATACGCGGCAATCCGCTTTGTTCCGTGTCGCGATCAGCCGCGAACCTGGTGGCCTGGGGGCTGGGTCCTTCGCGATCCAGGTCGAGTCACGGGTCTCGGTGCGCCCCGTCAACGAGCCTCAATCGCAGCTGGTGGTTGGTCGGCCGTAGCAGCCGCGCGACAAACGGCTGCTTTCCATGCGAAGCGCCGCTTTTCGTAGAGTCCGATCCGTGCGGCTGATCCACACGTGCTATCGAGTCACCGACCCCCAGCGCTCGGTCAGCTTCTACGAGGCCCTGGGGCTCGAGAAGCGCCGCGAGATGCCGATCCGCGACGAGGCAGTCAACATCTTCATGGGCGTGCCGGGTGAGGAGCTCCCCGAGCTCGAGCTGACCCATAACTACGGCGTCGACGACTACGAGCTGGGCACTGCCTACGGTCACATTGCGCTTGCAGTGGACGACCTTGACGTCACCCTTGCGCGTCTTAAGAAGATGGGGATCGAGCCGGAGAAGCCGCCTTATCGAATCCACGAGGGCGGGTCGCGGCTCTGTTTCGTCAAGGACCCCGACGACTACAGGATCGAGCTGCTCGAGCTAGGGGGCTGAGGGCGCGCCCCTGGGCCGGTGTCCGGATCGAGTCGACGCTGCTCCCGGTCACGTGAAAGCAGGACCCCAGCGCGTTGTCGCTTCGCATGGAAAGCAGTGGCGTTCGACGCACTACCCGACTGGGCGGGCGGCGCTCATGCGCTGGTTGCAGCGGCAGATCTCTACGCCCCGATGGTGTTCACCCTCACCGTAAACGGTTGTGGGTTGATCGCTCCGATCGTCGGGTTACAGGCATCGAAATAGACACCCGGGTGCAGGTTGCCCGCGACCAAAGTGATTTGTGGCATTTTGAGCTGATCCGGAGTCGCGATGATCGCATCCGTCCCCGGAACGCCTGCCAGCCCACCCAGCCCCGGGCCGGTGTCGCTGTCCAACGTGTCGCAGCTCTGGGCCGGGATGCTCGGGTAATTGAGCGTGACAACGACGCTCAGTTTGAACGCTGATTGCTTCAAGCCGCCGCCGGCGAGCGCACCCGCCGACTGCGCCGAGTTGGCGGTCTGGGCATTGACCGCGTTCCCCACCAATAGGCCCGGAGCGAGCTTGTTGACCTCGCTGTCGGCGATATTCCTCGTCTGCTTCTTCTCCTTCTTGCTGAGCGCGCTGATCGTCGCAACACCGGCCGCAGCGCTCCCGGCCAGCGCAAAGACCAGCGCAAAGATTGAAACGACCATCGCGGGCGATGGCTTCCTTCCCCTTAGTCTCTCCATGACCACTCCTTGTCCGGCGCGAGCATCCATCCCGCGCCACCTGAGAGCCATCCTATTCGCGATCCGATGCGGCGCTGCCGCCCAGCCACGCCGGGCTGTTCGGAGTAGTCAGAACCACCGCTTTGGACGAGAATCGGCGCTTTGCATGGAAAGCAGCACTCCGTCGAGAGATACTGCGGGCGATGTCGCAGGAAAACGTCGAGGTCTTCAAACGGGGCGCCGTGGCCTGGAACCGCGACGACTTCGACGCGTGGATCGAGCAGTACGACCCCGAGGTCGAATGGTTCGCGCTCATGGAGGTCTATCGCGGGCGTGCCGGAGTCCGGCAGGCCTGGGAGAGCTTCAAGGGCGACATGCAAATCACCGTTCGGTTCGGCGACATCCGTGACCTCGGGGAATCCGTGCTCGCCCTGGGGGAGATGAAGAGCACGGGACACACAACCGGGTTGAACTTCAAGGGTGAGCTCGCCCAGCTGGTGACATATCGCGACGGCAGGACCATCAGGGTCCGCGATTTCGCCAGTCATGCTGAGGGTCTCGAAGCCGCCGGGCTGTCGGAGTAGCCGATGTCGGAGGAGAACGTCGAGGTGGTGCGGCGAGGTTGGGAGGGGTTCACGACGGGCTTGGCGCGAGGTGACCCTTCTGGGGGCGCCTATGAGTCCGGAGCCTTCGCCCGCGATTGCGAATGGCTGCCGCCTACGGAGTTCCCGGGGCCTCGGTCGTACCTGGGCCAGGAGGGGTTTGCCGAGTTCATGCGCCTCTGGACCGAGGACTTCGACCAGTTCGAGCTTCGGCTTGAACGGCTTGTCGATGCCGGTGATGATCGCGTCGTGGGGTTGTTCCATCACACAGCAGTCGGGAAGGCGAGTGGTGCCCCGGTCGAACTCCACCAGGGGCTTGTCTACGAGCTGGAGGATGGCCGCGTAATCAGGTGCCGCAACTACGGGGATCACGCCAGCGCCCTCGAAGCCGCCAGGCTGTCGGAGTAGGCGATGTCGGAGAAGGACGCAGACAGCATCCGTCGGGCCTATGACGTCTGGAATGAGTCGGGTCCAGCGGCCGTGACGGATCAGTTCTGGGCCGAAGATGCCGTGTACCGCGAGGGACCAGGCTGGCCCAATGCCGGCGTGTACAGGGGGCGTGCCGCTGCGCTCGCACGGATGCAGAGCCTGATCGATCTGGCCGGGCCACTCGAGGTGCGCCTCGACGATCTGATCGACGTCGGCGATGGCCGCTTCGTCGCCTGCACGCGCATGGTCGGGCAGGGCGAGAACGCGCCATACACGCAATCCTTTGCCGTCGTTCACCGCCTGCAAGATGGCCTCATCGTCGAGGCCGACTACTACCTTGACCGTGACCAAGCGCTGCAGGCCGTCGGGCTGTCGGAGTAGGCGATGTCGCAGGCGAATGTGGAGTCCTTCAAGCGCGGGACTGAGGCGTATAACCGCCGCGACGTCGATGCGCTGTTGAACGAGCTTGACCCCGAGGTGGAGTGGCATTCGGCGCTTCTGATTCCATTCGGGGGGGAGGCGACCGTAAGTCGGGGACACGATGGCGTCCGTGAAGTGCTGGGTGAGGTGTATGAGGCTCTCGCCGACATCCACCTCGACTACTCGGAGATCCGGGACCTGGGTGATCGAATCGTCGGAATCGGCCGCATCCGCACACGGGGCAAGCACAGCGGGGCGGTGACCGAGATGGCCTTCGGCACCGTCACCGACATGAAGAACGGCAAGGGGATTCGGATCTGGACCTACCTCGATCCCCAAGAGGCCCTCGAAGCCGCCGGGCTGTCGGAGTAGCCGCTTTGGACGAGAAGCGGCGGATTTGCCCTTAGGCACGCGTCAGGCACGCAGGGAGTGAGGGGCCGAGGGCGAAGATGGTTATGTGAACCCTCGTCTTAGCGGCGGGGGTTTCGCATGCCAGAGCCGAAAACGACACCTTGAAGGGGTCCGTTTGGCCCCTGAATACCACGGTGAATACCGTGAGCCCGATTTCCGAGGCTGAGCGAGGGGGTGCGGCGCTTGGGGTTTCTCACCCTTTCCCCGAGTGCCGTTTCCCCTCGCTGAGCCCCGGACCCATTGCAGACACTGACCACGAGAGGGCATTCCCCTGACCGCAACAACCGATCCTGTCGATAAGGCCAAGGCCCACGCCGAGTCGATGTACCCGAACGCGACGATCACGACGCGGAGCGTCAGAGGCCGGCCAGTCGTCTTGGCACGAGAGGACAACCTGATCCGGCTGATTCGCTTGACCGATCTCGACGCCCCTAGTGCCGCAGAGAAGCCGTCGAAGTAGAAACCGGACACGTCGCGCGATGCTGGGGGTGCGAACACAAACCACCTACCGAAAGGCGACCTCCTACTCGGAGCAATCGACGCCGCCCCGGCCATCGGGGCATTGAACCTCTACCACTGTCAAAGCAGACGGTCGGGACTCCCAACCAACGGGCATAGCAGCGCGGGGAGTCGCGGGCACAACGTGGCGGGGCGAAAGCCCTGACCTGAAGACCGCCAGCCAAAGGGAAAGCGGAACGGGATAGCTACCGGAACGGGTCGAGCCGTGGGAAGAAGCGCCAAGCCGTGACCGGGTTGCGGGGAACTGAGAAGCCGAGACAAGCGGAGGCGAGTTGTTGTCGATTGTTGTTGGGGTGGGGGTAGTACGCCCGCAGACTGGGAGCGCAAGTTGTCCTATCGAACACGTAAGCGCAAGCGATTCCAACGTCGAGCAGAGCAACAGCGCAGAGAGGACGGCAAGAACACCGCCTCAACCCTCACCGCATTCCGCCGAGCTTCTGAGGCGTCCAGGTTGAGCGCCGCAAGAAGTCGGACACCCCGCGATATGTTGGGTGTGGGGAGAGAGAACCGAGCCGAGAGGGCAGAGCCAACCCAGCCGTAACGCAACTACACCGCGCCATGCGAGATTGACGGGTCCTTTTGATCTGTCGCCGCTGCTAGCTTGGATTGATCCTCGATTCTCGCCACGAAAACTTCGCCCGCACCTTCGCCGTGCGGGAACCAATCTTGGGGAGCGCAAGTTCCCCGAGCAGGTATCGCCCGCGTGTGGCGCGCGGGGGAGTCCTTGAGGCAGTTGTACTGGACGCTGGACAGCGGCGCGCTAGGACCCTTCGGGGTTCTGGCGCTGCCGCATCCGGCAAGACAGCAACCCTCCGACTCCCCGCCCCGCCGTACCGATGCCAGTCCAGTACGCCATCTCAAATAAGGAATCCAGATGCCTACGACTCGACTGGCGAGCGCCGACAGCTCGCCCGCCTCATCTAAGCACCGACCTTTCACAAACCTTCCGACCACCCGCGCGGACCTCATGGACGACGCTCACCTTGTGCGCGAGCTTGCTGGCGGACTTGATGCCGCCGCCTCCCGCAGGAGCCACGAGCGTTTGACGGGTTGCGATCCGCAGGAGTCCCTAGCGAGACTTCTCCGAGCAATGGACAGGCTGGAACACCGGCGTCAGTCCTGCCAGCCCTCTAAGCCTCAACCCTCATTGCTCCCGTCCCGACCGCAGGCCCAGCGCCGACAGGCCGAGTCCCGCCCTTCACGGCGGGCCAGCAGCGCCAAGCGCACATCGTCTAGCAGCTCAGACGACCCCGGCGAATCTGAACCCCCTGGA
This sequence comes from uncultured Solirubrobacterales bacterium, assembly GCA_963817275.1. GTDB lineage: Bacteria > Actinomycetota > Thermoleophilia > Solirubrobacterales > 70-9 > DASUPK01. Next base: position 65,882 of record CAWFOA010000015.1, read on the forward strand.
GGGGGACCTACTGAGCTAGAGGCCCGCGACCTAGCCGGTGCGCGTGAGTGTCCGCACCCGGATTGTCCAGAGCTGATTCTTGAATTTGATCCGGTCACGGGCCGCAAGACCCCGAGTCATAAGCGGACATGCGGCTCCGCGCGATGCTCCCGCTGGGAGCGCCGCCAGCGCCGCAGGGAAGAGGCCGAGTCCCAGTCGGTCCGACAGCGATTTGTAGGGACGGCGCACGGAGCCGCTGGCTGCCTTTGCTCATCACGTCGCCCAGACGGACTCTCACCGCTCCCCGACTTCGACGGCGACGGGCTGACCCTTTGGTGCGCTTTGTGCGGTCGGCTCGCCACCAACGCCCGACGCGAGTTTGTGGAGCCCTCCCCTCAGTGGATGAAGACTTGCCTTTTGGCAAGAGGGCGCGGGATACGCCCGCCCCAGTTGACAGCAAGGGATTTGCGGACCTACGCACCCCGGACGATGCTGCCAAGAGAGCGGCGAGCGTCTGAGTGGAGCGACCACCGCGCCTACAGATGTTCAACTGATCCGGCTGTTCGCGGCTGGATCTTTTGTGTCCCGCACCGGGACGAACGGCGCAAGTCCAGACAACTAGGCGGTGGTCCCGTGAGTCAACTGCGGTCGTCCACGCAGCCTGCACCAACCCCGCCGATCCCCGCAGACGAAGCGAGTGAAGCGGCATGAGCGGCAGCAACGGCTCCGCGCCCCGCACCGACTATCTCCCGGCGCGACCTCCCGCCCCCACCATCGACGTTGCCAAGCTCGCCCAGGAAGTAGCCAAGGCCCTGCCGCCAGAGCGGAAGGCACTTGGGATCCAAGAGGCCGCGCAGTCTCTCGGCGTCAGCGTCGATTACTTCAAGGCCCACATCGCCCCTGACTTGCGGATCGTCAGACGCGGCCGGCGAAAGCTAGTCCCAACCGCTGAGCTGGACCGCTGGCTAGATGAGGCGGCGACGTACGCCCTTCCGCCCGACAGAGCAGTCCGCCGAGTAGCCCCCTAATCGATTCAACGCCTAGAAGTGTGATCTTGAAAGCACCGCTTCTCGTCCAAAGCGCTACTCCGACAGCCCGGCGGCTTCGAGGGCTTCGGCCTTCGTGTCGTAATCCCGAAGCGACGTCAGCTTTTCACCGCGAAGCACTATCAGGGCGAACGTCTCCAAAGAGACAGGTACGCGGCTGGCGCTGCCGTGTGCGAAATAGCCGATGTTGACCAGGACGTTGTCGCCGCCAAGATCCTCAATGGACAGTGGCTTCGCCTCAAAATCGTCGAAGCTTTCGACCAGGTCCCGCGTGAAAAAGCGCCTCAGCGCCTCCTTTCCTCTGACCGGTTCGACACCGAGGATCGGAGCGATCACCGGAGCCCACACCACATCGGGATCCATGAACTCCATGACCCCGTCCAGATCGTCGCGCGCGAACGCCTCAAATCCCCGCCGGACAAGTTCGACGTTCTCCTCCGACATCGCCTACTCCTGAAGCCCGGCGGCTTCGAGGGCGCGGTTCTTGTCGAGGTGAGAGGAGAAGCGAACGACCTTGCCGTCACGGAAGGCATAGACGTGGAAGCGATGGTTCCGGACCTCGGAATCGCTCCCCGGCATGCGCCCGCCGTCGCGCACCTCGACCACCACGTGCTTCTCGTCGGCATGGATCACCTCTTCGAGCTCGATGTAGAAGTCGTCGAAGGTCTCCATGTAAGAGCGCAGAGCTTCGAGAGCGGCGTCGAACCCTCGGATGACGTCGAAATCGGGCGCGACCTCCGTCACGTCCGTCTCATAGTCCGGGTGGTACAGCTCCCGCACTGCCTCGGGGCGGCCGACGTATTCGTCATAGATCCGCCGCACGATCTCCACGTTCTCCTCCGACATCGCCTACTCCGACAGCCCGGCGGCTTCGAGGGCTTCTTGACGACCCTCGAACCACTCAGCGCGAGCGAGCAACCCGTCGCGGAACGTGAAGACAACCCAGTAGTCGTATTCGACCTCGACGGCGCTCGATTTGCCACGCAGTTCTCGTCGCATGCGAGCAGCTATTCGGTCGCCGCCATCACTCACCTCATCAAACTCGTAGGTGCCGTGCTCCCATGGCTCGTTGGCGGCCACGAAGAAGTCCCAGACCTGCTCACGTCCCTGGATAGGCCCTTCCGGCCAGTCGCCTATGGGCACGACCTCGGCGTCGGGGTGAACGAGGGCGCACCAGGCGTCCTTGTCGCCGCGTTCGAAGGCGGCCTGCGACTGACGCATCCGGTCGACGTTCTCCTCCGACATCGCCCACGCAGTATCCCGCGGCTTAGCGAAAGGGCCGCTTCTCGTCCAAAGCAGCACTTCTCGCCTACTCCGACAGCCCGGCAGCTTGGAGGCCCTCAGCATGGCTGCGGAAATCCCGGGTATTGACGATCTTGCCGGCACGATATGTGACCCAGCTCCGCGAGCTCACCAGTGAAGTCCAACCGGGTTGTCTCTCCCGTGCCCTCCATTTCTCCCAGGGCGAGCACGGATTCCCCGAGGTCACGAATATCGTCAAATCGAGCCCTGATTTGCATGGTGCCCTTGAGGCTTTCCCAAGCCTCCCGGGCTCCGGCATGCCCGCGATAAACCTCCACGAGCGTGAACCATTCGACCTCGGGATCGAACTGGTCGATCCACGCGTCAAAGTCGTCACGGTTCCAGGCCTCCACTAAGCGCTTGAAGCTTTCGACGTTCTCCTGCGACATCGCTCACGCAGTATCTCGCCGAGGGCCACCGCTTTCCATGCAAAGCGCCGCTTCTCGTCCAAAGCGGCTACCCCGTAGTAGGGTGCCGGTGGGGCAACAACAGCTCGCGTTTGGGATCGTGGTCCGCGAACCGACCGGCGGGCTGAAGGGAAAACCGACATGGCTGGACACCGGGCGCTGCGTCTATTTCAAGCGCTTCTCCTGCTCTCTCTATCGCTCGCCGTGGTCGCCTCGACGCCGGCCGCGGCCCACAAGGGTCGGCGCGTCCTCCGGGTGGGCACCTACAAGGGGATCAAGGGCAAGTACAAGACGATCCAAGCCGCGGTGAACGCCGCGCAGCCCGGCGACTGGATTCTCGTCGCGCCCGGCGACTACCACGAGCGCGACGACGGGTCGGGCCCGCAGAGCGTGTCGGAGGGCGGCCCGGCGGTGTGCTGATCACCAAGCCGAACGTGCACCTGCGCGGTATGGACCGCAACTCGGTCATCGTCGACGGCACGCAAGCCGCGGCGCGAGCCCGTGCAGCGCGACAGCCAGCGACCAGGACTTCGGCGACCGCGGCCGCGGGCGGCAAGCACAACGGACGCAACGGCATCGTCGTCTGGAAGGCCGACGGGTCGTCGGATCGACAACCTCACGGTGTGCAACTTCCTGGCGGGCAGCACCGTCGGGCAACGAGATCTGGTGGAACGGCGGCGACGGCAGCGGCAAGATCGGCTTGACCGGCTACGAGGGCAGCTACCTCACCGCGACATCGACGGCGTTCGTGAACGAGGACACCGCCGCGCAGTACGGCATCTTCTCGTCGAACGCCGCCGGACCCGCGACCTGGACGACCACGTACGCGAGCAATTTCAACGACTCGGGCATGTACGTCGGTGCGTGTCTGCAGGTCTGCGACATCACGATCGACAAGGCCTGGATGGAGTACAGCGCCCTCGGCTATTCGGGCACCAACTCGGGCGGCGCGATCGTGGTCAAGAACTCCGAGTTCGACCACAACCAGGACGGCTTCGACACCAACACCCAGATCGCCGGCGACCCGCCCGCACCGCAGAACGGTGCATGCCCCGGCAACGCGATCAGCCCCATCACGCACACGCATTCGTGCTGGGTCTTCATGCACAACAACGTGCACGACAACAACAACCCGAACGTGCCGAAGGCCGGGAACGCGAGCGAGGGCCCGACCGGCACGGGCATGACGGTCTCGGGTGGGCGCAACGACACGGTCATGGACAACAGGTTCTCGAACAACGGCGCGTGGGGCGTGCTGTTCGTACCGTTCCCCGACACGGACCCCTCCGCCAGACGTGCTCTGCGAGGGCGGCACTGAGACGCGGGTTTCGGCTGCGTGCTCGACGAGGGGCAACGCGCTGTCGCACAACACGTTCTCGCACAACGGGTTCTTCGGCAACCCGACCAACGGCGACTTCGGCCAGATCATGCTCACGGCGGCAAGCCCGAGAACTGCTTCGCCGGCAACAGCTTCCCCGACGGCAGCGCACCCTCCGACCTCGAGCAGACCCAAGGCACCTGCGGGCCCACCGCGCCGGCCAACCAGAACCTCGATCTGGTCACGCAGGTGGAGTGCAACGCGATGCTGTTCGGGACGCCGTGCGGCCCGAACGACCACTACCCGCGGCGCCAGGCGGGTCGTCATGCACAAGCTTCCGAACAAGAAGCTCAAGAACATGCCGCACCCGTGCAAGGGGGTGCCGCGGAATCGCGTGGTGCGAGTCGGCGCCGGGGCCTGGTACTGCTTTCCATGCAAAGCAGTACTGCCCGGCCTTCCAGGTGTTTGGTCCTTGTTCCTCAGGGCTAGCCGCTGCCACCTCTGGTGTTGGAGCTTCGGGCCGTTAGGCGCTGCGCGTTAGTACCGCTTCTCGTCCAAAGCGGCTATCCGAGGGTGTCGCCAGCGACCGCCAGGACTCCCGCATCCACGCGAGAGCAGAGCCGCGCCGGAGACTGGGTTGCATGAAAAGGGAGAGGCGGCTGGCGCATCGTTGGAAACCACCGCGGCCGGGCGCCGGGCGCTCCGGGTCTTGTGTCAGGATCAGCGCGTGGCGGATATGTCGGTCGCGGACCAACTGCGCGAGCTCGGCGTAAAGGATGGAGACGTCCTTGTGCGGATGGCCGAGCGCGGCCAACTCCTCGAGCTGAAGTGCGAGATGCCGCAGTGCCACCACCACAAGGGACGCGGCGCGTTCGATCCGGTCACGAAGGCGCGCACCAAGTGGGCGCCCTCGCGCGACCACTACCCGATCCTCAAGTCGGCCGGCGGGACGCTGGTTCCCCGAAACGTTCGACTGTCCCACACGGAGTGCAATCAGCGGGATTACACCCGGCGGAAGCAAATCGGGGCGCTGCTTGCGAAACGCAAGTCCCTCGAAGACATCGCCGACACGCTGAACCGCAGGGAGTCCCCCCGGCTCACGGCACGAAGCAGTGGACGGCCGCCATGGTGCGCAAGGCCTACGTGTCCTAGTCCGGGTTCGGCGCTGGGTGCCGCTTTGCGCGAGAAGCGGGAACTGCTCAACGAGTAGTACTGCTCTCCATGCAAAGCAGCGGTTGCATCAACACCTCTAACCGAAGAAAAGGCGGGCCGCCTCGCTCGGCTGCCCTCCTCACCGCAACCCGAAGAAAAGGACACCTGCCATGCCGCTCCATGACATGAAGATCACAGGGGAGTGCGTCTACCCACCTAGAGAAGGCGAATGAGCGCGCCTACGGACAAGCCAAGCGCGTCAAGCGAGCAAGCCTCAGTCACGCCCGGAGACACGCAACCCGGCCAGAGTCGTCCCGAGAAACGCGCGCTAGCCCGCTCCCCGTATACGGACCAAGAGATTGAGCGTGGGATGGTCGCATTGGCGTTGTACAGCGGCAACCGGAGGCGGGCAAGTAAGGCATTGGCCGACCAGGGATTTCCCGTGCCGGCGAGCACCCTCCAGGACTGGCAGCAGCGCGCTCCCGACACCTACGCCAAGGTCAAGAGGAACCTCATGCCTCAGATCCGCGAGCTGGCCGCTGAGCAGCATTCCGAACTGGCGCAGCTAGAGGGCGAAGCGGGGCGATTGCTCCTAGGCCGCCTGATGGCTCAGTACCACGAGATTCCCGCACGGGACCTACCCGGAGCTGTCAGGAACCTCGACGTTGGCGCGGCCGTGAACCGGGACAAGGCTGCGATGTTGCGGGGGGAGAACACCGACACCCCGACGCCCACTCGCAGCCTCAGCGAAATACTCCGCGCGCTTCAAGCCAAAGGGATTGACCCAAGGAAGCTCAGGCTGACGCAGACAGTTGAAGTGGAGGAGACACCAGACCCGCGAGAAGATGCCATCGACGGCGAGGCGACAGAGCGAACCACATCGCCCACTGACACCAGAGATACAAACGGGACAGCGCCCTAAGACGCACGCGAGAGGAGACCAGGCTTGTGATCGAGGCAAAGCACATCGAGCAGGCGTTTCAGCGCTTTGAGGACTTCGCCAACGTCCAGTACTCAGCCGATCCCGAGATTGGCGTCGAACGGATGTTGGAGATCACCCAAGAACGTCTCACCGACCCCGAGCAGCAGGCCCGCGCTGCTGGTCGCCAGGCGCCTGCGACCTCCGACTCTCGGTTGGTATCAGCGACGAAGCGGCCCCAGCGTTCTGGCGGGAGTTGGAGGCGCTGCTGAGCCAGCCCGGGTTCCAGACGGAGCAGCACGAGAAAGAGCCCTACGTCTTGCCTGCCTTCATGGGCCTCATCGTTGGCCTGACTGCCAACCAGCTAGCAGCCGGCACCGCTCTGGATGCAGAATGAGGAGATCTGATTGCTGAGATCGGAGAGCTGAGTTTCGAGGTCCGAAACACGACTGTCCAGATCGCCCAAGGTCTCGCCGGGATCATCGGCGCTTGTCTCTAAGTCGCTCACTCGGTTGTTGAGGGTCGTCCGTCGCGGATTGAAGGTCCGTCACCGCAGCGGCTCCGCTTGGTCCCGGTGGTCCGACTGCGCCAACCTTTCCGGGGGGGCCGGTTGCTCCCGTTGGTCCGCGATCTACGAATAGCAGCGTCCCTCCGACGCCGACGCCGGCAGCGATCAGGCCAACCACGGCGCAGACCGCGATCCAGACGCGGGGATCGGTTGGCGACTCCACGATGCCGACCCTCTCACGCGCGGCCCCTCGCGTCTAGGCCCGTGGTATTCCGGCGGTACTCACCCCACGATCCGTGCCTATCTATAGAGCGTGCGCGGTTAGGTAGACCAGCGCATTCCTTCCCTTCTTCTTCGCTGAGTCATTGAGTGCATTGCTTCGCTCCCCATGAGTTGAGCCAGGACCCGAAGCCGGGACCCTCACCTAGACGGCCACGGGGGCGGGGGGGGGGGGGGGGGGGGGAGTGGTGCGACGGAGCGGCCACCCGTCCTACTCATATACCTGACACACAGAGATCCACGATTTCAACCGCGCCTGCCGTGAACCTGTTGCTACTCCGACAGCCCGGCGGCTTCCAGGCCATTTCGCCAGTCAAACGAATCAGGCGTGCGCTACGACCTCGCACACCTCGATGTCCTTGATCGTGACCGCGTCAGTAACCATCGACGGGACCCTCTCGCTCATAGTCTTGGCGGCGTCCTCCGACTCGAAGACGACCATGCTCACTCCCGAGTCGTCCCCTCGTGTCCAGTAGCCAGCTACGAATCCCGGGGCCTGCGATACCCCGGGCACTACCTGCTCACGCAGGTGGCTCGTGGCGGCCTCTCGGTCGTTGATCGTGACCGTGACTACGACAGCGTGCATCGGAACCTCCTTTGTCGCTGGCTGGTCTGCAAAAAGGACTCTATCCGGGGTCAGCATGGCGAGTGCGAAGCTGGGGTGCGGGGGCGCAGGCGTGACCGCCCTACTTCCGACAGCCCGGCTTCGAGGGCGTTAGGCACGATCCCGGCGTGAGAGCCAGCCAATCAGCCCACCAAGCACCGCCCCGAACTCGGGCGCGAAGGGAACGTCGATGGTCACGCTGACGACGATGCCGAGGGCTAACCCAATCACCGCACCGACCGCGATTGCGGCTCCGACAGGCATCTGCCTACTCCCGCAGCCCGGCGGCTTCGAGGGTTTCGCCCGTGAATCCGAGCGCGTGAAGCGCACCTTTCTGGTCAGGTGATCCTCGACCCTGATGAATCGTCCATGCCGGAGCCAGCAGCAATGGTAGGTCTCGCCTTCAAGCGCCACGCCGCTCGCGCTTCCCGCGGCATGAAGCTTTGCCTGCGCAAAGACGCGATCATCGCCGAATCGCCCTCGCGTCCTTGACCACGTATCGGTATTCGCTCCAAGCCGGAATGAGCTCGACACCAAAGCGCACGATCTCCTCGCGTCCGTGGCAGGGCCTCGCCTCCGGGAAGCTGCGAACTGGTAGTAGTCGCCATCGGACTCCCACAATTCGGCGACGAAGGCCCGGGATGTCTTCCGGGTCTTCGGGCAACCCCTCCAACCACCGCCGCACGATCTCCACGTTCTCCTCCGACATCGCCCACGCAGTATCCGCCGCTGAGCTAGCGCGAGCAACTGGCGCCGGAGAGGCGCAGCACCGGGTGAAGCTCGATGTTGTTCGGGGCGACTCCGGTCTGAGGCGTTGCGTGCTTCACGTCGAAGAATCCGACGCCGGTCACCGTCGCGGTCCCCTTTAGATCGGCAAAGTCGCTCGATGGACCAGGCGCCTGGCCGCACGCCTTGGTCAGAGCCGTCCGAGCGGCGCCCATCTGAGCTTTCTTCGGTGGCTCGAGGCGCCGTTGCAAGTGGTGTCGGGGAACTCCACGATCATCGTCTTGGCGGGCGCGCTCGGTACCCCGATCACTAGGTGTATGTCGTGATCGTCCTCGCGTTTGAACTCGATCAAGCGAGCCTTCACTTGATAGGTGGTGGTCTCGACTCCGTCGAGCCGCGGCGTGCTCGGCTTCGTGTGTGGGTCCGGCTTGTTCCGCAGCCGACCGATTGAGGTGTCATGCGGCGTGAACTTCACGTCGCCCACCTTCGAGTCCGAGAGCGTCTTGACCGGCCACCGTTCCTCCCCGCACTTGACAGCCGTCCTGGCGCCCGGGCCTTTGCTAGCAGCGAGGGAACTACTCAGGCCCAGCGCAGCCAAGAGGATCACCGCGCCGACTGCCAGCCCCGCTGCGAACTTACCCCGCACAAGTGCCATGTTCTCCGGTCGCCCGGGCCCCTGTCAACTGATCGTGTAGCCCGGCTGTCGGAGTAGCTGCCTTGGACCATGCCAAAAGTCGTGACGAATTGGCTTCGGTCGCAGGTTAGGTTTGCTTCGCGCTGCCCCGACTCGTCGTGAATCGGTCAGGGGCACGGACGCACTGGGCCGATTCAGAAATGGGGGCGGGTCGGGGCGCGCGCGGGGGGGTCGCGTTTGGACGAGAAGCAGCTAGTTCACTGCCGCTTGTCGTTGAGAAGTCGATCAAGCTCGTCAGCAAGCGGATCGTCTTCGTCGTCACCGTGAAGACGTAGCGCCCGCTCCAACAGACCATCGCGGTCACCGATTCGGCCGCGGCCTTCTTGCTCAGCATCGCGAGGACTTCGTCGCGGGTCAGGATCTTCGGCTCGTCGTCATTCGCCATGCGTGAACTTCCTCTCTTTTCCCAGCCGCTCACCCGGCGGTCTGCAGTCTTGCCGCCCCTGTGTGGCGACCCTCCCCCTTTTCCACAGCACGGGATGTCACAAGCCGGGTTTTTTACGGATTCGCGGCACGGACTAGTCATGAGACGGTCACTGTCACCGGGGGGAGTGCCGAAGGGGGCCACATGCATTTGGTCAAAGAGATGTTCGAGGAGACCAAATTTGGCTACATCCCGATTGCCGCGCTGATCATCGGAGCGGTTGTCATATGGATCGCAAATCCGTTCATGGTTGACGCGCCGAGCTGTGCCCACCAAACAGTCCAAAGCCTCCCTTGTCCGAAAGTCTTCGACAAGGAAGTATTCGAGGGGGACATGTTGGGCTTGTTTCTCTGGGGCGCCCTCGGCGTTGGCGTGGCATGGGTTCTCCTTTTGTTGGGCGTCGACAAGAAGAAGCTTGGGATCGAGGAAGATCAAGACGTGTAGGGACTCTTGATTAAGTACCCGGCGGTCCGCTGAGCGGGCAGTTCTGCGCTCGCACCCTCCCCTCCGCCGGGGGATACTGCGTAGGCGATGTCGCAGGAGAACGTGGAGGTCGTGCGGAAGCTTTTCGACTATTGGGAGCGTGGCGAGTGGGCGTAGCGGCCGAGAGCTCTACGAAGATCGGTGTGAGGTCGTTTTCAGCACATCTTGGTTTCCGGACGCGGGCACCTATCAGGTCGGGCGCGAAGCGCTTGCTGCCTGGATCGCCTTCACCGACGCCTTTGACAGTTCGCGGTCGGGGTCGACGGATCGTTGATGCGGGTCAGCAAGTTGCTGCACTAGTCGGCTTCGCGGCCGAGGACAGTCCACAGCGCGGATGTCGAGGCCGATGTCGGCGCCGTCTTCACGCTTCGGGACGGGAAGGGTCACTCGATGGGAGATGACCGACCGGCGCGAGGCCCTCGAAGCCGCCGGGCTGTCGGGGTAGCCGCTTTCAACCCGAAAGCGACTACGCCCCGTCTTACCGGGGCTTCATCGCGCTTGGACGAACATCACTCTTTAGTCCCCGCCATCGGAGTAGTCTCGTAAGCGAAGTCTCTTAGTGGAGGTCTGACATGGCCAGGCTGTCTCGATTCGCTCGATGTGGGGCCTGGTGATGCATACCGATGCAACTAGCCCCGCGCGGGCGAATTGCCTCCGCGATCTCGACTCCACCTAGAAGGAGGGGGAGATGAAGAAGAAGAAGCCGCTCAAGGCAGCATTCGGCACCACCAAGGAGAAGATCACCAAGGTCGACGCCAATACCGGCACGGTCAGCGCGTCGTTGACCAACGCTCAAAAGCGTTGGAAGCACTACCACGACCTCGCCGTCAAGACGTATGCGCAGTCCCAAAAGGCGCAAGAAAAGGCCGACAAGGTCCGCCAGAATCAGCCCGAGAAGGCGGCAGAGCTCGACCAGGAGGGGATGAAACTCGAAGCGCAATCCATGAACGCGCATACCAAAGCGCTGAATGGATCTCGAAGGTCAAGCAGCTAAAGCAGAGCCAAGAAGGTCTTGAGGACACCGAGGAAATGCTGCGCGCTCGGCTCGAAAAGCTCCGGGAGCAGAAGGGTCCGAAGATCAAGGGCAACAAGGTGGTCGGCGGCACCCCCGAGAAGCGACTGCAAGTGTGCATGCTCGGCTCAGCCCGCGCAGTGCAAGACCGGCAAGCGCGCGAACTTCTATAGCCAGGTCGGCGCCTTCGACGTCCAGCACAGCATCACCGGTCCGTCCCGTGATCATCGGGACGACTGCTCCTCCTGGTTTACGTCTGTCTACTGGTCGTGCGGGCTGCCCGATCCGAACGGGACCGGCTACACGGGCGGGTTCACCGGCACGCTTGCCAGCCATGGAAGGAAGATCACCCGCGAGGAGGCGAAGCACACGCCGATGGCGGCGGTGCTGTTCGGTTCGGCTCCCTTCCACCATGTAGAGGCCGCGATCGGTGACGGCACCGAGCAGACAATCGGGCACGGCTCAGCACCGGTGGACATGGGTTGATTCGATCTGCTTCCCGGCCCAGTCGAGTTCAGGAAATATTCGAACTCCTGACCCTGGCCACACCGATTCCGTCGGCTCTCGGTGCAGGTGGACCACGCTCCTAAGACTGGGTGCGTCTCCCTCATCAATCTCTGCCGTCGAGATACTTGCCGATTGAGGTTGACCGAAGTAACCGCCGACGGTTAGTGTCGAACAGTGAGGGCTTGGGTCAAGAAGGAACGGTGGAAGCTCGGCACGACCCTGGCCGGCATCCTCATCGTCGCGGGCTACTTCGCAGTCGTCGATCACTTCACGTCTCAACCCGCCGGTCCGAACTGTCCGCCATATAGAACGATCGCGGGCGGTAGGTCGTCGCCTTCAAATGCTCAATCGCCGCCTTCGAAAACGCAAATTGCGAAAGCAAAGGCCGCAGCTCGCAGCCTTCGGCGCCTAGCAGTTCAGGCGGGCAGGTCCCCATCACTTGAGGCTGCTGGACCCATCCGACCGATCAACGTTACGGGAACCGAGGGCCTCGCGATGACGGACATTCTCCTGGCTGCCTCACCTGCCGTACCGAAGGGCCTGAACATCACCCGATCCAGGATCCAGGTGCCACAGAGATTCCGCCGAGTCGACGAAAAGAGCTCGACTCAGTTCCTGCCAAATGGAAAACACAGCCGGCCGGATCTCATTGAAAATCGAAAGGTCCTCGCATTCCAGTTCTGTATCAACCTCGCCAATGGCAGCGTGGCTGGAGGAACGTATGCCGGCCAGGTTGTTACAACGCTGCCTGGTTATGAATCGGGAACCGTGACCGTACCCGTGAACGTCAAGGATTCAGACTGGTTCACCAAGGTCTTCTATCTGGCGATTGTTGTTGCCTTCCTACTTCTCCTTTTTTCAGCGGCACAGGCTGAGTGGAACGCGCAAGGTCAGCGCCCCGAGAGTACGCAAAGCAAAAGCGGAGCGTTCAAGAAACCACTTGAGGACGTCTTTGGTTTCTGGGCGACTACGGTCGTCGCGATCGCCGCTGTCTTTGGAGGTACGTGGGGTGTTTACACGGCATCGCCGGGGTGGGGTGCGGATCATGTGGGCAGCGGCGTCGCCTTGCTAGGTACGGCCATCGCGGCTGCCGGGCTCGGCAACCTGCTTTCGCCGGCCACCAAGATTGACGAGACTGACGAGCCAAATGAGGCAGACGGGCCAGACGGGCCAGACGGGCCGGACGGGCCAGACACAGGACCCACCGCACGACCTTTCCGTTCCGGAACGTAAAGCTCAGGGCGTACGGCGGAGCGTCCACCTCAATCCCGCTGCCGCGTCCACGCAGGCGTTGCTGATGAATCAACGCGACGACCGTCTGCCCGGCATCGACGAACTCAACCTCCGTTGCTTCGACGTCCTCCCATGCCGACAGCCAGCGTCGCCAATAGGCCCGAACGCCCTCGTGGCCGTGGTAGACCGCCGCGATCCCAGCGCCCTCACCGGCGCGCGAAGCGTCCCACTCGATCTCGGCGTCGTAGCAGTCGAACGCTGCCTCGTGATCGCGGCGGGCGAACGTCGTCAAACAGCGCTCGCACGATCTCCACGTTCTCCTCCGACATCGCCTACTCCCGCAGCCCGGCGGTTTTGAGGGCTTCGGCACGGGTCCAGAAGACTTGACGTCTCGTAATCAGGCCGTCCGCGAACCAGACGATCTGCCAGGTGCGGTATTCAAACGGCACGCCGCTGCCCCTACGGCGTGCTGTGAGAACCACGGCGATGAAGACCCGGTCATCACCCAAGTCCGTTATCTGCTCGATCTCGATGTGGACGCCCTCCTCCGCGTTTTCCCACATCAGCTCGATCCACTCTCGCACCCCTGCCCGCCCGCGGTACAGCTCACCAATCCCAGCGACACCTTCCAGGGCCTCCCATACGACATCAGGGCTGAGGAAGGCCAGCAAGGCGTCGAGGTCGCCGCGGTTGAGAGCGTCGATGGCCTTCCGTGCCAGCGCTACGTTCTCCTCGGACATCGCCCACGCCGAGTAGCCCGCGACGGCTTCGAGGGCGGCGTGCCTATTCCATGCAACAGCAGCCGCTCCGAGTGCGCTCCACCGTCTCGGAGCGTCATGAGCGACCAGGCTCGGGAGCTCCGAGCGGCTCAAGCTGTCGCTCGCGGCGCGCCAGCCACGCTGGATGAGCTCGGCCGGCTGCGCAGGCCACTTCGGCGAACGTCGGGGAGCTGCGCCAACGCTCTGGGCCAGGCGGCCGACCGACTCCAGCCCACGACAGCATCCACTGGCGGGCTTCGGCGCCTCGGCCGGTGCCACGCGGCCGGCATCCCAGGGGCGCGGATGAGCTCCAAGTTGTCAGGCAGATCGGCCTCAAGCGCTGATCTCCCCGCGAGAGAACGGTTCGAACGCGGCACGGACGATCTCAGACGGGCTCCTCCGACATGGGCCCACGGAGTGTCTCGCGCTCGCTCGGGGATGTGACGCAGAAGGAACCCCGGCCCGACGCCGGAGTTGGAGTGGGACTCCCATGCCCGCGGGAGCCGAGGCCGGGGCCGAAAGCTTATGCCGGTGGCGCGGAGAGTCCGGGGCCAGGTGCCGGGCCAGGGCGGCGGCGAAGACCGCCGGACGCCGCGTCCCTAACACGGCGAGCGGGGCCGCTGCTGACGGCGCTACGACAGCATGCATTCGCTGTTCGTCGAGCGGTCTGTCCCGTTCGCGCGTGCAGGCATGTCGAAGAAGCCGACGCCTGTGACCGTCGCCCTGCCACTGAGGTTCGTGAAGTGACTGGAGGAGGGCTGACCGCAGGCGGAGATGATCGCGGAGCGGGCGCTCGCCATCTTCGCCTTCTTCGGTGAGTTCGCCGCGCCGTTGCAGGTCGTGTCGGGGAACTCGACGATCATCGTCTTGGCCGGGGCGCTAGGGACCGCGATCACCAGGTGAATGTCGTGGTCGTCCTCGAGTTTCATCTCTACCAGTCGGGCAGCCACCCGGTAGTTGGTTGTCTCCACTCCCTTGATCCGCTTGGTGTCTGGTCCGACGTGGGGATGGGGCTTCTTCCGAAGCCGGCCGATCGAGCTGTCATGCGGCTTGTAATTGACCAGCTTCTCCCGCGGGTCCGAGAGCGTCTTGACGGGCCACCGTTCTACACCACAAGCAGCGGCGACCTGGGCGCTAGGCGGCTGCGCGGCGCTCCTGGGAAGCAGGGCGACGCTCAGCAACGCCGGGATCAGAAGCGCGGGAATAAGGCGCCGGCGCATCCAGCCGAGCCTACCGCCACTGCCGCGAGCCGCCTAAAGGGCTCCAGGCCAGGCCGCTGCTTCTCGTCCAAAGCGGTAACCACCGCCACCCTTAAGAATTACCGATTTTCGACGATTTCCCCAGCCACGAGACCCTCACCGGGGCACCCAGCGCATCTCGAGTATCGCGCTCTGGACGTGCCTGGCTGCTCGGGCGGCGGGCGACGTAACCGCATCAGGCGCAGAGCCTTACCCGATAGTTGCAACGTTGGTTTTCCACCGAGCGAATTCGGGTGTTTGCCCCGTTAATCAAGAAGGGACGGACCATCGACCACAGCCCAGGAGGGCAAGAGCGGTGACACCAGGCACCGGGGCGCAGGTAAGGGAAGAGTGGCGGCACCTTTATCGGGCGCACGGGACCGCGATCGCAGGGGTGGTGCAGGCCGTTTCCCCAAGCGGGAAGGTGGCCCGCCTCCGCCTCGACGAGGTCGCCGACTCCTACATCCTGGTCTCGCATCTCGAGCCGGCCCCGCTGGGCGCGATGCTCGAGCCCGAGCTGGTGGCTGCGCGAACCTAGGCCCCGCAGAGAACAGGGCCGAGCTCGACCAGGGGGGGTGATCGCAACAGGTCGCGTCCCTGGAAACCGCCCAGACGACTGGGAGGGTCAGTAGTCCACGAACATCGCCTACTCCGACAGCCCGGCGGCTTCGAGGGCCTCGTCGAGGTCGAGGTAGGTCGAGAATCGAAGCACCTTGCCGTTCTTCAAGTCCACCACCGCGAAGTAAGGCGACTCGATTTCGGCTCCGCTGCCCTTGCCACGCGTACGGAGGCGGCCGGTTGCGAACAGTCGGCCACCAAGATCTCGGATCTCCACGTACTCGACGTGGATCTCGTCGAGAACGTCGAAGAGATCTCGGAACATCTCGCGGACACCCTCGTGTCCCCGCGACACCATTGCTTCCCCTCCCAGCGTTACCGGAAGGACCGCATGCCACTCCACCTCGTCGTTGACTTCCTTCAGCATCGCTTCGATGTCTCGCCGGTTAAACGCCTCGGTGCCGCGTCTGAGGGCTTCGACGTTCTCCTCCGACATCGCCTATTCCGCAGCCCGGCGGCCTCGAGGGTATCGCGGGGGTCGGCAGTGCTCAACACCACAGTGCCAACGCCGTCCTTGAAGTCGACCAGTACACCCAGCGGCGTTTCGGCCTTGGCACCACTCCCTCGTCCACGGGCGCGGAACGTGCCGATCGCGAGGACACGGTTGCCAAGGTCGCGGATGTCTGGGTACTCCCAGTTGAGTTGGTCAAACGACTCATTGAAATCACGAAAGAACTCGCGGACACCCGCGTGCCCCGAATAGACCCTGCCCTCACCGCCGAGCAGCTCCTCCATGAATGCGTGGAACTCGACCTCTGGGTGCAGTTCCCTCGGCACGGCTTCGACGTCGCCGCGGTTGGTCGCCGCAACCGCGCGCTTGAAAGCCTCGACGTTCTGCTCCGACATCGCCCACGGAGTATCCCGCGACGGACTGAGGGTGCCCCTTTCCATGCAAAGCGGCAATCCGCCGCGCGATGGATGACCGGATCGAGCGGGGACCACGGTGAGCCCCGTTATCCCTCCGCGACGACCTGCTTCACAGCCTGGTCGACAGTGGGATACGCGGCATCAAGAATCGAATCGCCCGGAGCGGCGTGGATGACATCCCGAACCTGACCGACGTTTCGGGCGATCACGACCCGGACGCCGTCGGCCCCCAGTTCTCGCGCCACCTGGTCGAGGACCTGCGCCGCCGTCACATCGATGAACGGGACCGTCTCCGCGTCGATGACGATGGTGTGAACGTCGGCGCGCCTCGCCGTGCCGCGGATCTCACGCGCAACTGGCTCGGCATTGGCGAAGAACAGCCCGCCCTCGATCGTCAGCACCGCGATTCCTTCGACACGCTGGTTGTCCGGATGCCGATCGAGATCCGGAGAAGTGACCACTTGGGCCGGGGACTTCCAGCTCTGTCACCGGCGGCCGCGAGGCACGGTAGAGGAGCAGGAGGAGCGAGATCAGCACTCCGATGAACAGGCCGGCCAGGGTTCCGAAGATCATCACCCCAAGCATCGCGGCGACCGCTGCGATGAAGTCCGCCCGAGCCGCAAATCCGTAGGCTCGGCCGAGCCGGACGCTGTAGACCCGATAGAAATCGCGTAGCGCCGAGAAGTCGATCAAGTCGATCAGGGCGACGATCACAATGGCGGCCAGGAGTCGCCACTGGCAGGCTTTCGAAAAAGCCTGTGAGAAAGAGCAGGGTGAGCATCGTAGACCGGCGGCGATCAGCCCGACGAGTTGGGTCCGCCACCGGCGGTGCTGTTCACCGCCGTCTTCGACCAGGTTTCCGTTGACCGGGGAACCCCCCGGATATCCCAGCGCCGAGGTTGGCCACGCCGAGGCCGATCAGCTCACGGTCGGGTCGATCTGCCGGTTGTCCCGCTGGGCAGTAGGGCGGGCGGTCCCCAGGCTCTCCGCAAAACCGATCAGCATCACCCCCAGAGCGGCGGCCGTCAGCCCCCCGAAGCGGTCGAGACTGACGTCCGGGACTGACAGCGAAGGCAGGCGGGGGTCGATGGAGCCCACGATCGCCACCCCGTGGGCGTCGAGGTCGAAGAGTTCGAACGGCGCCGACTCCCAGGACCACGGCCGCCAGCGGCCCCGGGATCACCGGTGCCACTCGAGGAACCCCGAACAGCACGGCGAGCGATCCGATTCCGGACGAGTGGCGTGGTGCCGTCGGTCTCATCGATGTTGCTCAGAAGTCCCAGGCCCTCTCGAAGAAGTGACCGGTGCCGGTTTCGACTCCGAACAGCTTCGGGATCTGGCCGACCATGACTGTCAGCGCCAAGCCGACGATGAACCCCTTGAGCACGGGTTCGGAAACAAAACCGCCAGAAACCCGAGGCGCAAGACGCCGGCGATCAACGCGGCCAGTCCGACGCAGATTGCGAGCGCAGCGGTTGTCGTAACGAACTGCTCCCCGTTGCCCGCAACGGCGTTCCCAACAACCGCAGCCGACAGCGCCGCGGCGGCGGCGGATGGCCCGGTGATCAGTTGCTGGGAACTGCCGAGAGCCGCGTAGAGGACCAACGCCGCCGGCGCGGCATAGAGGCCGACGACGGGTGGGACCCCCGCAATCGTCGCGTAAGCCAGCGCCGAGGGCACGAGCACGGCCCAGACCGTCAGCCCCGCAACCACGTCCCCGCGAGCCCAGTCGCGCTGGTAATTCCTCAGCGATGGAAACAAGTGGCTCACAGAGCCCTACCGGGCTAAGGCAACGTACTCTCCAGCCGCTCTGCCAACAAGTACGTGGAATGGGACGCCGAGCTTGAAAACCGCTGCTTTCCATGCAAAGCGGCGGTTTGGAATCCACCTCTGAGCGGTGAAGGGGGCGGCCTTCAGCCGCGCTCTGCCTCGAACGGGTCCAGCGCGGCGCCCTTCGGCGACTGTCCTCGAGGACGCCCCTTGAACTCGAGCCGATCACCTGCCGCCGTGCCTTGCTGACCTCCGTATAACGGGGATCAATATCCATCGACGTGTGCGCGAGCACCGCCCCGCTGGCGATCCGGCGAACCACTTGCGATCGGCCGGGATCACGTGCCATGGTGCCCACTCGGTACTGGTGTGCGAGAGCGTTGAGAACGCCTTCTGGTAGTCATCCCATAGCTCCCTTTCGGCGATATCCGCGGCGGGGAACTTCCAGTTGTAGTCCGGGAGGTCGATCCGGCGCAGAGGCGCGTGCGCTGCTCCTCCCTCGAGAGATTGAGAAACAGCTTGACGATGCGAAAGCCGTTATCGGTGAGGTGGCGCTCCCAGTCGTTGATCTCGCGATAACGGCGCTTCCAGATGTCCACCTTCGTCGCCGCTTTCGGAAGCTTCTGGGGCTCGAGGATCTCGGGATGGACGCGAACGACCAGCACCTCCTCGTAATGGAGGAGTCGTTAGAAGATCCCGATCTCACCGCGGCGGGGTAGGCCGCGCGGGTAGCGCCAGAGGAAATCATGGTGGAGCTCCTCGGCAGAGGGGACCTTGAAGCTGCGCACGGCCACGCCCTGTGGATTGACGCCGCTCATCGCGTGCCGGATCGTCCCGTCCTTGCCCGCGGAATCGAGGCCCTGGATGACGACGAGGACCCCCCAGGTGTCCTGAGCGGCCAACCGGGCCTGGTACTCGGCAAGCAGCTCTTTCTCGTCGTCGAGCAGCTTGCGCCCTTCCTTCTTCTTGATGCCGGCCTTGGACGCCGGGTCGAAGTCCTTGGCGAGCGTCACCGTGGTGCCGGGCTTGACGCGAAACGGTGCGATGAACTTCTCAATGCGCTTCCGACGTCTGCTCTCGTCCATCTCTTGCTCCAACTGGTCGGAGTTGCGGGCGCGGCGGCGCTCGGCCTGCGGAGGTCTCTCTGAGTCTTTCGCCGATCTTCCAGACCCAGGCTGGCGAACGGCGGTACTCGGCAGCATCACCGTGGGGGTGAATTGTTCCAGTCACCGGATGCGCTGGCGCCGACGAGCGCCACAGCCCGCGTGCGCAGATTGACCCCTTGGTAGAGGTCCTGGTTGGAGAAGCCGCGCAGAGAGGACAACCGGCGCTTTCCATGCGAAGCGGCTATCTCGCATCGCAGCGGTGTGCCGACTCGACAAGCGCGGGTTGTTCTCGACCTAGTGGTCGAAGAAGCCCCCGGGGGTAGGGTGGGGGCTTCTCCGTAATGCCCCCGCCTCTAGGCCTGTCAGGGGGGTCTGGCTTAGGCGGGCAGGTTGAACGCTAGGCCCGCCCGACAGGGAATTCGTCCGTGCTTACCACCGATCCCATCACGGGGCCTCTCCGTACCGGGCGCAACTGCCGCCGGCTAAGGCGAGTCAGGCCCCCCGACAAAGCTGCCACTACCGCGCCGAGCTGAGCGGGGGGCTGAGACTCACCGCCGATGCCTTCGCCTCATCGGCCTGGAGCCCTTGGGCTCTGCCGGGTCCCGGCTTCCCGCTGAGTTCGCGCGGGCTAACCCAACCCTCGAACAAGGAAAGAGTCAATGAGCCTCACCGCACCCGAGCGGGAAACCGTCATCACCTTCTCCGACGCTGATGACACCGCGCAGGTCCACACTCACCAGCGGAAGATCATCACCAAGCTCAAGAACAACCCCGCCGCCGAGCTGATCGAAGACATTTCCTTCGGCGGGACGGCCGGCGCGGTCTTTGAGATCCCCGCGGACCTAATCACCTTCCGCAAAGGACGCCGCCAGCTCTCGGCCGAGCAGCGCCAGGCGGCAGCGGCGAACCTCCAAAGACAGCCCGTTTGAGTCGGATTTCGTCGGCTAGATAGGCAGTTTGAGCAGCTATCCCCCATCGGTAAGGGGGGTTGAGCGAGGGGGGCACTTTCTTCTCACGGCTCCGCCTAACCGTGGGAGGGAAGCCCCTCTCGCTGAGCCCCACCGACACAAGGAGAACGCCCTAACCCTCCTCGCTTTGTAGACGTGAGCTTGACCGAGCGCCGCACCGGTGATGGTTTCGCTCATCCACTCATTGCTTCGCTCAGGAGGCTTCTCGATGGGAGAGCCATCCGGCGAGGACGCCAAGGAGAAGTCCCACCTCGGGCGCAAGGGGGAGGTCGGTAGTCGCGCTGACGAGAATGCCGAGCGCGAGCCCGATGACTGCGCCGATCCCGATTGCGGCTCCGGTGCTCAAGGTTTTCACCCTATCCACGCCGCCCCTGCGACCCATGCAAAGCCCCGCTTCTCGTCCAAAGCACTACTCCGACAGCCCGGCCGCTTCGAGGGCTTCCGCGTGACTGCCCCAGTCGCTGCCAAGGACGGCAAGACCGTCCCGAAAGCCCATGACGATCCCGTACTGCGTATCGATTGGGATGCCTCCCTCCGAGCGCCCGCGCAGGTGGCCCAGTCCCAACACGGTGTCCCCAAGATCGCGCACCTCATTGAAGCTCACCACGAGTTCGAGAGCGGCATTGGTCTCCGACCAATACAGCCTCATTCCCTCGCGACCGCGAAATGCCGTGCCTTCCAGCCGGGTGAAGCCCCCCTGCCGGTCAATCTCGGGGTGCATGAACCCGAGCCATGCGTCCAGGTCGCGCCGGTTCCAAGCCGCCGCGATCCGCGTGAGCGTCTCGACGTTCTCCTCCGACATCGCCTACTCCGACAGCCCGGTCACAGGACAGCCCCCCAACAGGTGATGGTCCCCGCGATCAGGAGGGGCAGGAGCACCAGGACCCCGGCCCACGCCAGCGCCCGCATGAAAGGCGCGCCCTCCCCGCGCAGTAGGTCCAGGAGACCGGGCGCATCCGGGTCAAACTCCATGACGTGCTGTCCCTGCGTCGGCTCTTGCTGGTCGGTCTCGATGTAGGCGTCCTCCCTGATCGTCGATTGGGTCCTTTGGCTACTCCGACAGCCCGGCGGCTTCGAGGGCCTCGGCCTTATCGACAAACCCTTGACCGTGAACGATCTTGCCGTTCGACAATCTCCACACCTGCCAGAAGGTGAAGGTCCCAGGGATACCGCTCCGACGTCCCTGCCCGCCAATCGTCACGCCCGCCACTACCGAATCACCAGCGTCGATCAAGGCCTCGATCTGCGAGTGGGAGTCGATGAACTCCTCGTCCAGCCAGGCGATGAAGTCTTTGTATCCCTCAGGCCCACGGTAGATGCCGATACGTCCCGGAATGATTCCCGCTGCGACGTACTCACAGTCGGGGGCAAAGTCCGCGACAACCGCGTCGAGTTCCCCTCGCTCGTATGCCTCGTAACCGCGCCGGAGGATCTCGACGTTCTCCTCCGACATCGCCTATCTGACCTCGAGTACGTCGCGCCAGCCCGGGTCGATCTGGTCCAGATCAATGCTGAGGGCGATCAGCGCCGCTTCGCGGGTCTCGACGTTCTCGTAAGCAATGTTCCACCAAGGGCCTTCGCCGTAGACCGGCTTCCCCTGCTTACGCGCCGTAACGATGATCTCGTTGGCGCGTTCTCCGTCTTCACCGGTGCCGATGTAGCTGATGTTGAGGTGCCAGATGTTCGCCTCCGACATCGCCTACTCCGACAGCCCGGCGGCTTCGAGGGCCTCAGCATGGCTGCGGAAATCGCGGGTACTGACGATCTTGCCGCCGCGATACGTGACCAGCTCGCGCGAGCTCACCAGTGAAGTCCAACCGGGTTGTCTGTCCCGTGCCCTCCATTTCTCCCAGGGCGAGCACGGATTCCCCGAGGTCACGAATGTCGTCAAATCGAACCCTGATGTGCATGGTCGCCCTTGAAGCTCTCCCAAGCCTGCCGGGCTCCGGCATGCCCGCGATACACCTCCATGAGTGCGAACCATTCGACCTCAGGATCGAACTGGTCGATCCACGCGTCAAAGTCGTCACGGTTCCAAGCCTCCACGCGGCGCTTGAAGATTTCGACGTTCTCCTCCGACATCGCCTACTCCGACAGCCCGGCGGCCTCACGGGCCTCGACTCCGTCCGTGAACCACTGCAAGCGAAGGATCTTCCCCTCCCGGACCGTGGCGACGAACCACTGATCGAGCTCGACCTCGGCGCCGCTCCCCACTCCGCGCACGTCGGATCGCGGATGGACCAAGACTTTGTCGGCCCCGGCATCAACGCGCTCGACCTCGATCGCTTCCCACTCGAAGCTGTCGAGGATCCTCATGTGGAAGTCCCAGCCAGCCTCGCGACCGCGCACGCCACCCTCGGGCCAATCGCGGACGGGCACGATTTCGAAGTCCTCATCGTGGATCGCGAACCAGGCGTCCCGGTCGCGCCGCAAAAGGGCTTCCTCTGCTTGACGCACAAGCTCGACGTTCTCCTCCGACATCGCCCACGCAGTATCTCGCGGGGAAGGGGGAGGGTGTGAGCTCAGAACGGGGAGATCAGCAAACCGCCGGGTGGCTCAGCGCAAAAAGAAGACCGGGAAATTTCGCGTTCGCAAAACCGCTGTCTCGTCCAAAGCGGCTATTCCAATAGCCCGGCCGCCTTCTGGGCTGCTGCGCGATCCATGAATCCCTGCATGCGCACCACAAGTCCGTCGCGCACTGTGATGACAGCCGCCGTGTCGTTCTCCAACTCGACTCCGCTGCCTCTGCCACGCCTGTATTCGTGGAGCAACACGACTACGTGGTCGTCGGCGTCGAGGAACTTCTCCGGCTCGATTCGGCGCTCCTCCCACGCCTCGCCGTCCACCTCCTCGTATTCATGGATGACCTCAGCAAGTCCGCGGTAGACCTGGCCCTCCCCAACGCCACTGACGGTCCCATGCAACTCGACATCGGGATCGGTCAGCTCCGCGACTCGCGTCCAGTCCCGTCGCATGGAGGCGTCGAGAAAAGCCTTCACGATGTTCACGTTCTCCTCCGACATGGTCCACGCAGTATCTCTCGACGGAGTACTGCTTTCCATGCAAAGCAGTAGTTGCAAAACACACCTCCCAGCGAGGAATGGGGCGCCCCAACCATTGGGAGCTTGACCCCGACCGACTAGCGGCGTAGGGTCGCCCCAACATAAGTGGGGGCGCGCGAGTGGAGTCGCCGCCCCCGTGGCATCGGGATAGAAAGGCCCGACGCCCCGGGAGCGTATCGTTCCGCCCATTGCCCCTCAACACGAGGAGGAACGGACCATGAGTGCGACGGCGCACCTTCAAGCCGAACAAGGAGAGAGAAATGGCTGAGGGAATCATTACCCGACATAGCCGAACCTGCGGGAGCAGAGAGGGCGGCAAGTGTTCATGTAGCCCGACCTTTCAGCCCCGCGTTTGGAGCCCGCGAGAGAAGCGGTACATCAATGGGCCGACCGCGACGGTCAAGGCCGAGGCGAAGGCATGGCGCGTTGACGCGCTGGCCGCGTTGAAGAAGGGTCAGCTCAAATCGGCAACGAAGGAAACGCTCTCAGAGGTTGCAGAGGCGTTCCTAGAAGGTGCCAAGGGCGGCGCGATCAGGAACCGGAAAATGGCTCCATACAAGCCGAGCGTTGTCCGGTCCTACGCGATTGCCCTACGGAAGCATGTACTCCCGAAACTCGGAAACGTCAGGCTCTCGGAGCTGACGCGGAACGACCTCCAAGACCTCGCGGACGACTTGCTTTCCAACGGGTCTAGCCCGTCGAAGGTGCGGAACACGATCATGCCTCTACGGGCGATCTACAACCGCGCCATTCATCGCGGCGAAGTCAGCATCAACCCAACGACCGGGCTCCAACTGCCGATGCCCGAGGGGAAGCGCGACAGGATCGCAACCCCCGACGAAGCAGAGAGGCTGTTGGCAGTCCTGCCAGCCGGGGAGCGAGTCGTTTGGGCGACCGCGTTCTATGCGGGCCTACGCCGTGGCGAGCTAATCGCTCTGCGTTGGTCGGACGTTGATCTAGCGGGGTCAGAGATTCGCGTTGAACGCGGTTGGGACCCAGTTGAGGGACCAATCGCAGCGAAGTCTCAAGAAGGGCAAGCGGACAGTCCCGATCCCGGCAGCTCTCAGCGACTACCTGCGGGAGCATCGGGCGGGCACCTGGACGGAGGGGTTTGTGTTCGGTGAAGCTCCAGAGGAACCGTTGCAAGCAGGCTCGTTGAGCGGACGGTCTAAGCGGCTATGGATCAAGAAGGGCCATGCGCCCATCACGCTCCATGAGTGCCGCCACACCTACGCAAGCCTGATGATCGCGGCCGGCGTCGACTTCAAGGCGCTGTCCGAGTTCATGGGACATTCCGACATTGCGATCACGCTGGACCGCTACGGGCATTTGCTCCCCGGTGCTGGCGATGAGGCAGCCGAGTTGCTGGACAAGTACCTCAACGACTGGCGGGCAGAGAAAGCGCGCGGAAGGCGTCACTGAGCGAGGCAAGCGCCCGACTGGGGTCCCCGCCAGTGAGTACCAGCGCGAATACCGTCGGCCCCTCTCTACAACCCTCTCTAGCCCCCTTGAGCGTTCTAACGGGCAGAGGGACCAGGGGCAGGTTTCCGCGTAGCAGAGCGGTATTTGGCTCTACAAGGGGTTTCCTCAGAGGCCCCGAACCAAGGTCAGGTGATTATGTGAACTCAGGCGAGAAGCCGCGTCCGCCCCTGCCCGAGGGCCCCTTCCTCGTGGTGGGGCTGGCGCGCTCGGGGGCGGCGATCGCGAGCGCGCTCGCCGAGCGTGGAGAGACGGTGCTGGGGGTGGATTCGGGCACGCCTGAGGAGGCGGCAGGGCTGGAGGCCTCAGGCGTCGAAGTCAGTTTGGGCGTGGAAGGAACACGGCAACTCGATCGTGCCCGAACGCTGGTCAAGAGCCCCGGCGTGCCCCAGGACGCCCCGGTGGTGCTGGCAGCCCGGGAGCGCGGGACCGAGGTCACCGGCGAGCTCGAGCTCGCCTGGCGGCTGATCCCGAACGCCTTCTGCGCCGTCACCGGCACCAACGGCAAGACCACCACGACCGAGCTGATCGGCCACCTGCACCGGACCGCCGGCCGCTCGGTCGCCGTCGCCGGCAACGTCGGCACGCCGCTCGCCTCACTGGCAGGCGCCGTCGATTCCGACGCGACGGTGGTCTGCGAGTGCTCCAGCTTCCAGCTCGAGGACACGAACTACTTCTCGCCCGAGTGCGCGGTCTTCATCAACCTCGCCCCTGACCACCTCGACCGCCACGGCACCCTCGAGGAGTACCTGGCGGCGAAGCTCAAGATCTTCGCCAACCAGGGCAACGACGACTCCGCCGTCTACAACGGCCAGACGCCGGAGCTCCAGGGGCGGGACCTCGGGGGCTGCGCGCGACGCATTCGCTTCTGCCCGGCGGAGGAGAGCTCTGCCGACCCCGACTGCGAGCTCAGCATGCGGGACGGCGTCATCTTCGCCGCGGACGAGCCGCTGCTCCGCGCAGACGAGCTGCGGCTCCTCGGCGCCCACAACGTCGAGAACGCGATGGCTGCCGCCGCCGCGGCGCTCGCGTCCGGCCTGCCGCGTGAAACCGTCGCGGAGGGCCTGCGGACCTTCCAGGGGGTGCGCCACCGGCTCGAGCGGGTCAGGGAGCTGAACGAGGTGCTCTACGTGAACGACTCCAAGGCGACCAACGTCGCCTCGGCTCTGGCGGGGATACAGGCCTTCGACGGCGGTGTTCGCCTGATCGCCGGCGGCCGTCCCAAGCGGGAGAGCTTTGCGCCTCTCGCCGACGTCGTGAAGGAGCGCTGCGTCGCCTGCTATCTGATCGGGGAGGGCGCCGAGCGGATGGGTGCCGAGCTTTCCCCGGCGGCAGAGGCGGGGGTGGCGGTCTCCGAGGTCGGCTCTCTTGAGAACGCTGTGGAGGCCGCGGCGGCCGACGCCAAGCCCGGCGAGGTCGTCCTGCTCTCGCCGGCCTGTGCGAGCTTCGACGCGTTCAAGGACTTCGAGCAGCGCGGCGACCGCTTCCGCGAGCTGGTGGAGGCCCTGAAGTGAGCGGGTCGGCGCGAACGAAGAAGCCCGCGGCTCCGCCGATCGAGTACTCCCTGCTGTTGACGGCAACGCTCTGCCTGCTCGCCTTCGGGGCGGTGATGGTCTTCAGCGCGAGCTCGGCGCGCTCGCTGCTCAACACGGGCGGCAACGGCTTCTACTACCTCGAGCGAACCCTGATCTTCGGGGCGATCGGGCTGGTGGCGATGCGGGTCGCCTCCGTGCGCGGCGTCGCCGCGGCCCGCGTCCTCACGCCGCTCATCCTGCTCTTGTCGCTGTTCCTGCTCTTCGCCGTTCTCCTGCCGGGTATCGGGACCACGGTGAACGGGTCGCAGCGCTGGGTGGGAGGAGGCCTCGTCCAGTTCCAGCCGTCCGAGCTGGCCAAGATCGCCCTTGTCCTCTACGGCGCCTACCTGCTCTCGGCCGAGCCTCGACGCGCCCGGTCCCTGAGCGGGCTCGGCCCCTACCTGCTGGTCGTAGGGCTCTCGGTGTTGCTGATTGCCAAAGAGCCCGACCTGGGCACGGCGATCGTCGCGTCGTTCGCCGTCTGCTGCGTGCTCTTCCTGGGGGGCGTGCGCCCGCGGACTCTGGCGCCCGTCGGCGCCGTGATCGCTGTGGTGGGCATCGGGATGATCGCCACCCACCCTTACCAGGAGGCCCGCCTGACGGGATTCCTCCATCCGGGCACGGACACGAGCGGATCGGGCTTCCAGGCGAAGCAGGCCACGATTGCGGTCGGCTCGGGCGGGATCCTCGGCGTCGGGCTCGGCGAGAGCGTGCAGAAGGCCTCGTACCTGCCCGAGGCGCACACCGACATGATCGCGGCGGTGATCGGCGAGGAGCTCGGCCTGGCCGGGATGTTCGTTCTGGTTGGGCTCTTCGGGATGTTCGGCTACGCGGGCCTACGCGCGGCCCACAGGGCGCGCGATCGCTTCAGCAAACTGGTCGCTGCGGGCCTCACCTCACTGATCATGGCCCAGGCCGCCCTCAACCTGTTCGCGGTCCTCGGCTTAGCCCCGCTCACAGGGGTACCCCTGCCATTCGTCTCCTACGGCGGCACGAGCCTGATACTCACGCTCGCCGCCACCGGACTGATCCTGAACGTCGCCCGCCGGCCCGCGCAAGCGGCGGCACGCGGCTCCAGGCGCGGAGGCCGCGCCACGGCCGCGGGCCCTGCGAGACTGCGCGTGGTCGAGGGCGGAACACACACGAGAAGAAAGCGCGCAGCCAGTGGCACGAGTCGTGATAGCGGCCGGCGGCACGGCGGGGCACGTCGTGCCGGCGATCGCCGTCGCCGACGCGCTTCGCGCTGAGGGCGCCGAGGTCAGCTTCCTCGGCACTCGCGAGCGCGCCGAGGCGGACCTCGTTCCAGCCGCCGGCTACGAGATCGATTACCTGCGGGTCAGCGGGCTGGATCGCCGCAATCCGCTGAAGGCCGCGAGGGCGGCCTGGCGCGCCGGCCGGGCGGTGGGCGCTGCCCGCCGCGTGCTCGAGCGGCGCCGGGCCGAGGTCGTGCTCGGCGGCGGTGGCTATGTGGCCGGCCCGGTTGGCCTGGCAGCGGTCAGGATGGGCCTGCCGCTGGTGCTCACCGAGGCGGACAGCCATCTGGGCCTCGCCAACCGCCTGCTGGCCCGCCGCGCCCGGCGCATCTGCCTCTCCTTTCCGATCCCCGGTCGCGATGGGGGCCCCTACGTGGTGACGGGAAGGCCGGTTCCCCGTGCGGTCCTGGAGGCCGATCCAACGGTCGCCCGCCGGCGCTTCGGGATTCCCGGGCCCGCGGACTGTGTGACCGTGGTCGGCGGCAGCCTCGGGGCCCTGTCGATCAACATCGCGGCATTCGATGCGTTCACCCGGCTCGAGCGAGGGGTTCACGACCACGTCGGTCAGCCCTGGATCGTCCACGTCGCCGGCCGCCGTGACTACCCGGAGCTGCGGCGGCGCTGGGATGAAGAGGGTCGGCCGGAGAGATACACCCTGATCCAGTACGAGCCCGACCTGGGGGACGTCCTGGCCGCCGCGGACCTCGTGGTCGCTCGAGCCGGCGGCTCGGTGATGGAGATCGCGGCCGCGGGCCGGCCCGCGATTCTGATCCCCTATCCCCATGCCACAGCCGATCACCAGACGACCAATGCCCGCTGGATGGCCGAAGGCGGCGCCGCGGTCGTGATCCCCGACAGCGAGTTGACCGCGGAGCGGCTCAGCGGGGAGATTGCGGCGTTGCTGGCCAGTGAGGATCGGCTCAGGGAGATGGGGATCGCCGCTCGGCGGCTGGCGAAGCCCAACGCCGCGGAGCGGATCGCGAGCGAGGTCCTGGGGGCTGTTGGTGCCTGAGCCGATGAAGGGCCGGAGGCTCCACTTCATCGCGATCGGGGGAGCGGGCATGAGCGGCCTGGCGCTGGTCTGCCGGCGGCTCGGCGCCGAGGTGAGCGGCTCGGACAGGTCCGAGTCCTCATATATGGAGCGCCTGCGGGCTGCGGGCATCGAGCCCGCCGTGGGCCATGACGGCGATCAGGTGCCGGTGGACGCGGAGGTGGTCGTCTCCACCGCCGTCCCGGAGGACAACCCCGAGCTGGTGCGCGCACGAGAACGTGACCAGCGCGTGATCCACCGCGGGGAGCTCCTCGCCGAGCTCTGCTCACAGCGTCGCCTGCTGGCGATCGCGGGGACGCACGGCAAGACCACGACTGCGGCGATGTGCATCTGGGCGCTTCGCGCCACCGGGGCCGACCCCTCCTTCTTCCTCGGTGGCGAGCTGGCGGGCGCCGGGCCGGATGGCGAGGCGACCAACGCTGGCTGGGGCGAGGGGGAGTGGGTCGTCGCCGAGGCGGACGAGAGCGATGCGAGCTTCCTCAAGCTGCAGCCCGAGACCGCCGTGATCACCAACCTCGAGCTCGACCACCACTCTCGCTGGAGCTCACTGGCGGAGCTCTCCGAGGCCTTCGCAGCGTTTTCCTCGTCCGCATCCGGGCTGGTGACGGGCGCGGACGTCCGGCTGCCGGGGCAGGAGGCACAGCGTGTCGTCCGCTTCGCCCTCGAGCCCGCGCCCGGGGAGCGCGCCGTCACGGCGGATCTGCTCGCGACGGGCATCGAGACAGAGCCGGGCGGCGGCAGTCGCTTCCGCGCCGGCGGCGCCGGGATCGACACCGACGTCTCCCTGCGAGTCCCCGGACGCCACAACGTCGCCAACGCCCTTGCGGCGCTGGGTGGCCTGTCGCGGGCGGGGGCCGACGTCGAAGGGTGCGCCGCGGCTCTTGGCGACTTCCCGGGTGTTGCTCGCCGCCTCGAGCTCAAGGGCGAGAGCCACGGCGCCCGCATCTATGACGACTACGCCCACCATCCGACCGAGGTGGCGGCCACGCTGCAGGCCGCCCGCGAGCTCGAGCCCGGGCGTCTGATCGCCGCCTTTCAGCCCCACCTCTACTCGCGCACCAAGGCCCTCGCCACCGAGCTCGGCTCGGCTCTGGCCGCCGCCGACGAGGTCGCGGTTCTCGATGTGTACCCGGCCCGGGAGGAGCCCGTCGGGCCCCTCGCCGGGGTGAGTGGCCTGATGGTCGCGAGCGCCGCTGCGGACCACGGGGGCGGGCGGCCCGTCTGGTGGCTTCCCGACGCGGAGCTGGCCGCTCAGGCCCTGGGGCCGCGCCTGGGCGACGGGGACGTGCTGATCACCATCGGGGCCGGGGACATCTACAAACTCGCCGAGGCGCTGGTGGACGGGGCTGGTGCTGCATGAGCGCCCCGGCTGGCGTCAAGCGGGATTACTCGCTCGCGCGGCTGACCACGGTGCGGGCCGGAGGGTCCGCGGACTACTTCGCTCGCC
Organism: uncultured Solirubrobacterales bacterium; assembly: GCA_963817275.1. GTDB lineage: Bacteria > Actinomycetota > Thermoleophilia > Solirubrobacterales > 70-9 > DASUPK01. The sequence continues at coordinate 95,666 of CAWFOA010000015.1, forward strand.
CGGAGTCCGAGCGGGACGTGGTCGACCTGCTCTCCTGGGCGGAGCGAGACGGACTGCCGGTCGGGGTCGTGGGCTCGGGATCGAACCTGCTCGTCTCGGACGATGGGTTTCGCGGCCTGGTCATCAAGCTCGCGGGAGAGCTGACCCGGATGGAGCGCGACGCGACGCGGATCGTCTGCGGGGGAGGAGCGAGGCTGCCGTCGGCGGCGGCCAAGGCGGCCGGCTGGGGCCTGAAGGGATTGGAGTTCGGGGTGAACATCCCCGGGACGGTCGGTGGCGCGGTGCGGATGAACGCCAACGCCTACGGCGGGGAGCTGGGACGCGTCCTGGAGCTGGTCACCGTGTGCACCCCGGCGGGAGCCGAGCAGCGCCGCTCGGAGGACCTCGGCTTCCGATACCGGGGGTCGAACCTCGGCGAGCGAGACGTCGTGGCGGTTGCGACCTTCGCTCTCTCCGAGGCGAATCCGGCCGACGTAAAGGCCACCATGGCGGACATGCGGCGCAGGCGAAAGGAGGCGCAGCCGTCGGGGATCAAGACCTTCGGCTCGACCTTCGTCAACCCAGACGACCCGCGGGCGGAGAATCGCTCGGCCGGGCAGCTGCTCGACGCGGCGGGCTGCGGCGGGCTGCAGATCGGTGGGGCGCGGCTGTCGCCCAAGCACGCCAACTTCGTCGAGAACACCGGCGGCGCGACCACCGCGGACATCCTCGAGGTGATGGGGGAGGCGAGGCGGAAGGTCCACGAGCGCTTCGGGGTGACCCTCGAGCCGGAGGTGCAGGTCTTGGGCGAAGTGAGCTGGCCGGAGCAATGGCAACTCGAGCGGTAGGCCGGACACGTCCCGCCGGGCGCGCCAGCAGCCGGCCTCGCCAGGCCGCGCGCGGCGCCGTGGTTCGCCGTCGGTTGATCGCGGCCGCCGTCGTGCTGGTGGTGTTGTACGCCGGCTACATGCTCTGGTTCCGGGACCTGTCGTGGTTCGCGATCCATGACGTGACAGTCAAGGGGGCCACCACCAACGAGCGGGCGATCCGCTCCGCGGTCGATGGGGTCGCCGGCGACATGACGACCCTGCACATCAAGGACGGCGAGCTCCGGGACGCGGTCGCCCATTTCCCAACCGTGGCATCGGTGAAGGCCACGACGAGCTTCCCGCACGGCCTGGAGGTGACGATCACCGAGCGGCTCCCCGTCGCGTACGTGCGGGCCGCGGGACACAGCACCGCCGTATCCGCCGATGGCTACCTGCTCACCGGGGCGAGCTTCGACGAAAAGCAACTGCCCCGGATCGAGGGGGCGGCCGCCCACGGCGCCCGCCTCGATGAGGACGCGGCGGCACAGGCGGCGATCCTGGGGGCGACCCCGGAGCCGCTCCGCAACCGGGTGACCGCCTCGAGCTGGGACGACGAGCGGGGTGGGGTCGTGCTGGACCTGAGGAACGGCCCCGAGGTCCGCTTCGGGGACGGATCCCGCGCCCGGGACAAGTGGAAAGCGGCGGTTGCGGTCCTCTCGAGCGACGAGCGGGGCTCCCCCTCATACCTGGACGTGAGCGTCCCGGACCGCCCCGTCTCCGGCGGCTGAGTCCCGCCCTGCGGCGGGCTGCAACGCCACATTCACGCCAATTTTGGGCTTTTCGCAGCTCGGGCGGCCCGCCGGATCGAACTGGCCGCCGCCCGCGGAATAGTGCTGATTTGCAGGGCTTTTCAGGGGGCTCAACCAACCCTGCACCTCGACCTCGACACTAGAGTCACCCCGTGCGAACTCTCAAGCGAGACTTGAGACTTTGGGCCTAACCGGGCGTTGACAGTGCGTACCCTTTGCCCTACTTTCGACAAGGCCCACAGCCGGATAAGCGGCGGGCTCGGAGCAGGACCAACCAAATGGAAACCTCATATCTGGCCGTAATCAAGGTCGTCGGCGTCGGTGGCGGTGGCTCCAACGCCGTCAGCCGCATGGTGGATGCGGGGCTGCGCGGCGTCGAGTTCGTCGCCGTCAACACCGATGCCCAGGCCCTCCAGGCCTGCGACGCCGACGTCAAGATCGGCATCGGCCACAACCTGACCAAGGGCCTCGGCGCGGGCGCGAACCCCGAGGTCGGCGCCGGCGCGGCGGCCGAATCTCGCGACGAGATCAAGGACGCGCTGAAGGGCGCGGACATGATCTTCATCACCTGCGGCGAGGGTGGCGGCACCGGTACCGGCGCGGCCCCCGTGATCGCCGAGATCGCCAAGCAGGAGATCGGCGCCCTCACGGTCGGCGCGGTCACCAAGCCGTTCGAGTTCGAGGGCAAGAAGCGCATGGCCCAGGCCGAGGAGGGGATCGACCGCCTTCGCAAGGAGGTCGACACCCTGATCACCGTCCCGAACGAGAAGCTCCTCCAGATCGTCGAGCGGCGGACCACCATCCTCGAGGCCTTCCGTGAGGCCGATGACATCCTGCGCCAGGGCGTCCAGGGCATCACCGACCTGATCACGATCCCCGGCCTGATCAACCTCGACTTCGCCGACGTCCGCCTGGTCATGCACCAGGCCGGCTCGGCTCTGATGGGCGTCGGCACCGGGACCGGCGAGAACCGCGCTGTCGAGGCCGCCAAGGCGGCCATCACCTCCCCTCTGATCGAGGAGCAGATCGACGGCGCCAAGGGAATGCTGCTGAACGTCACCGGCGGCGAGGACCTTGGCCTCTTCGAGGTGAACGAGGCGGCTCGGATGTGCATCCAGGCTGCCGACGCGAACGCCAACATCGTCTTCGGTGCCGTGGTCGACTCCTCGATGCACGAGGAGGTGCGCGTCACCGTGATCGCCACCGGCTTCGAGGGCTTCGAGATGATCGCCCGGGCACCGGAGTTCACCGCGCGGGCGGCTGAGCGACGCCCGGCAGGCGTCGGCAGGAGCAGTGAGTCGCTCAGCGATCTGCGGATCTCAGAATCCGAGATCGACGTCCCGGATTTCCTCAAGTAGCGCGCAGAGCGCGGCGCGCCTCGTCCTCCTGATGGTGGAGGTAGAACTCCACCCGCGTAGCCCTTCCCTCTCCGTCGAACGTCCACAGCGACCAGGCGTCGACCTCGATCTCGATTCCGCTGCCGGAGCCAAGGGCGGTTGCGTGCTGACGAACGAGGACCCTGCTCCCGGCCACCTCGAACTCTTCGGGCTCGATCACCTGTGACTCGAATGCGTCCGGCTCCATCCAGGCGCGAATCGCATCAGCCCCTTCGAGGTCCGACTGCCCGGCGGCGCGGACGAAGACGATGTCCGGATGGGCGAATTCCATGGCCGCATCGAAGTCGCCCCGGTTGAAGGCCGCGTAGGCCTCTCGCAGCCTCTCGACGAGCTCCTTCTCGGTGTTGCCCATGCCCAGCAGTATCGTCCCCAGCCGTGGAAGCAGGGACGCTGAAGAGGACTCCGCTCTACGAGGCTCATGTCGCCGCCGACGCGAAGCTGGTGTCGTTCGCGGGGTGGGAGATGCCCGTTGAGTACGACGGGATCAAGGCCGAGCACCTGCGTGTGCGCAACGCGTGCGGCGTCTTCGACGTCTCCCACATGGGCGAGATCGAGACCGAAGGGCCTCAGGCGGTCGAGCTGCTCCAGCGGCTGCTCTCCAACGACGTCTCGAAGATCCAGGTGGGCGGCGCGCAGTACTCGTGTCTTTGCCGTGAGGACGGAGGGGTCCTCGACGACCTCTTCACCTACCGGCTCGGCGAGGACCGCTACCTGACCGTCACCAACGCCGCCAACCACGAGCGCGATCTCGAGTGGTTCGAGGCGCACGCGGTCGAGTTCGAGACGGAGGTCCACGACCGGATCGACGCCTACGCGATGCTGGCCGTCCAGGGCCCGCAGGCGCGGCAGATCGTCGAGCGCGTCGCCGACGGTGAGTTGCCGCCGCGCTTCAAGACCGCCGAGCTGCCGGTCGCCGGGGCCCCCGCGCTGGTCTGCGGCACCGGATACACGGGCGAGGACGGGGTCGAGCTGCTGGTTTCGCCGGATGACGCCAAGACGGTCTGGGACACGCTGATCGGGGGCGGCGCCGGCCCCGCGGGGCTGGGCGCGCGGGACACCCTGCGCCTCGAGGTCAACTACTGCCTCTACGGCAACGACCTGACCGAGGAGCGCACGCCGATCGAGGCCGGGCTCGGCTGGTGCGTCAAGGAGGACACGGGCTTCATCGGCTCAGGGGCCTGCCGGCGGGTGCGCGAGGAGGGTCCCGCGGAGGTCCTCGAGCCGTTCGTGATCACCGGGGCGGGGATCCCGAGACAGGACAACGCCATCGTCGTCGGCGACGAAGAGGTCGGCGAGGTCACCAGCGGCACGATGTCGCCGTCCCTCGAGGTCGGGATCGGGATGGGCTATGTGCGCAGCGACCTCGCGGAGCCCGGGACCGAGATCGAGATCGACGTCCGGGGCAAGCGGCGCGCGGCCGAGATACGCAAGCGGCCGCTCTACTCCAAGGACGGATAAGTTTCCGGCGTGGCTGACGAGAGCTATCCCGACGACCTTCGCTACCACCCCGAGCACGACTGGGCGCGCGTCGAGGGCGACACCGCCGCCTTCGGTGTCACCTGGTACGCGCAGGACGCGCTCGGCGAGGTCGTCTTCTACGAGCCGCCCGAGGTGGGCAAGGAAGTAAAGAAGGACGAGGCCTACGCCGAGGTCGAGTCGGTGAAGGCGGTCTCCGACGTCTACGCGCCGCTCTCGGGCGAGGTGACCGAGGTCAACCCCGACCTCTCCGAGAACCCCGAGAAGATCAACCAGGATCCCTATGGGGACGGCTGGATGGTCAAGGTGAAGCTCTCGGACCCCTCGGAGGCCGACGCCCTGATGGACGCGGCCGCGTACAGGAAGCTCCTCGAAGACTCCGACTAGGCTGGGAGCCATGAGGCCGTCGTCGTGAGCGGCCAGGAGCTTGGGCTCGCCCTCTCGGTATTCCTCGCCTGCGCTGTCGAGGCGGTCGAGGCGCTTGACGATCGTCCTCGCGGTGGGAACGACGCGCAGCTGGCGCTCAGCTCTGAGCGGGGCGGCGAGTGGCCGTGCTCGCGCTGGCGCTGACGACGGCGGTCCTCGGACCTGGCCTGACCTCGCTTCCCATCGACACGCTGCGCCTTGTCGTCGGCGGCCTGCTCCTCGTCTTCGGACTGCAATGGCTGCGCAAGGCGATCCTGCGCGCAGCAGGCCTCAAGGCCCTGCACGACGAGGAGGAGATCTACCTCGAGGAAGCCGCGGCGGCCAGAGCGGCGGGCGCCCGCCATCGCGGGGTTCGACGGCTACTCGTTCACGATCGCGTTCAAGGGAGTTCTGCTCGAGGGCCTGGAGGTCGTCTTCATCGCCCTCACTTTCGGCGCGAACCAGCACCGCCTCGGGCTGGCCGCCGCCGCCGCGGCTGCGGCCGTGCTGATCGTGGCCGCGCTCGGAGTCGCTGCTCGCCACCCGCTCGCCAACGCGCCGGAGAACGCAATGAAGTTCAGCGTCGGGGTGATGCTCACCTCGTTCGGGATCTTCTGGGGCGCTGAGGGCGCCGGAGCGCGTTGGCCCGGCGGCGACGCAGCGCTGCTCGTCCTCGATCCCGACCGTGCTGGCCTTCTCGCTCCTGCTGGTCCGGCTCTTCCGCGTTCCCGTCGCCGGCGGTCAGGTGGTGGAGGCGTGAGGCGAATCGGCGACGCCGCCGTGGGGGTGTGGGAGTTCATAGCCGGAGACGACTGGGTGACGGCCGCGGGCGTAGTCATGGCACTGGGGCTGACCGCGGCGGTGAGCGCGGCCAGCTCGGCCTGGTTCGTCATGCCTCCCGTCGTCGGGATCCTGCTCGCGATCTCGATCTGGCGGGAGGCGAGGCGTAGCCGCCACGGCTGAGATCCTTGGCTATCCTGCCGGGCCGAGCGATGAGGCTCGCTCCTAACCGCGGTTGACGCCGCTGATGGCCTCTACGTCGTTGTCAAAGACTCCAGGAGGTCCTCAGTGACATACGCGTTGGTCGCCGTCTTCGGCGCCGTGGGAGCGGTCAGCCGCTACTGGGTGGATGGCCGGATCAGCGATCTGACCCACGGTCAGTTCCCCTGGGGGACGTTTGTCATCAACGTGGCCGGCGCCTTCGCCCTCGGACTGCTGGTCGCGCTCACCACGGAACGGCTCCTGCCGCACCCGAACTGGCGCGTCGCGCTCGGCATCGGCTATCTCGGCTCGTTCACCACCTTCTCGACGTACGCGTACGAGAGCGTCAAGCTCGCCGAGGACGGCGCCGTCGGCCTCGCTCTGGTGAACTCCGTCGGCATGGTCGCCATCGGAATGCTCGCCGCGTTCACCGGGCTCGCGATCGGGAGGACGCTGTGAAGCTCGAGGGGGAGGGCAAGCTGCTCCGCATCTTCATCGGGGAGTCCGACAAGCACGGCCGCAAGCCGCTCTACCAGGCGATCGTCGAGATGCTCCGCGAGGAGGGAATGGCAGGGGCGACCGTCCTGCGGGGGATCGAGGGCTTTGGGGCCAAGTCTCACCTGCATACGGCCCGCATCCTGCGCCTCTCGGAGGATCTGCCGATCGTGATCGAGGTCGCGGACACGGCGGAGCGGATCGAGGCGATCATGCCCAGGATCGACGAGATGGTAAGCGATGGGCTGGTGACGCTCGAGCGGGTCGAGGTCGTCACCTACCGCGCCCAGGAGAAGGGCGACTAGCCGGCCGGCGACCCGGCCCCATCGGTGGGCCTCACTACGATGAGTCGTCCGTGAGCCGGTACACGTCCGCAACAGATCGGGACCGCCGTGAGATGCTCGAGGCCGTCGGCGTGTCCTCGATCGACGAGCTCTTCGATCACATCCCCGAGGCCGTTCGCCTCGGCCGTCCTCTCGAGCTGCCCGACGGCAAGCCCGAGACCGAGGTCTACGACCGGCTCTCGGCGCTGGCTTCGCGCAACGCCCACGCGGAGGCCGAGACGAGCTTTCTCGGCGCGGGGATGTACGACCACTACGTCCCGGCGATCGTCGACGCGATCACCAGCCGCTCCGAGTTCCTGACGCCCTACACGCCGTACCAGCCCGAGATCTCGCAGGGCGGGCTCCAGGTGATGTTCGAGTTCCAGACCGCGATGTCGGAGCTCACCGGGCTTCCGGTCTCCAACGCGGCGCTGTACGAGGGGCCGTCCGCGGTCGCCTCCGCCGCCTATCTGGCGATCGGGGCGACGGGGCGGAAGAGGCTGGTGGCATCGCGCGGTGTCCATCCCCACAGCCGCGAATCGATGCTCACCTATGGCGAGGGCTACGGGACTGAGCTGGTCGAGGTGGCGTTGGACGCCGGCGTCACCGATGCCAAGGCCCTTGCCGATGCGATCGACGACGAGACCGCCGCCGTCTTCCTGCAGCAGCCGAACTTCCTGGGGGCCGTCGAGGACATCGAGGCGCTCGGGGCCAAGGCGAAGGAGCACGGGGCGGTGGTCGTGGTCGCCTGCGATCCGATCGCCCTCTCGATTCTCCGGTCGCCGGGTGAGTGCGGCGCGGACGTCGCCGTCGGCGAGGGGCAGCCGCTCGGCAATCGGCTCGACTACGGCGGGCCGTCGTTCGGCTTCTTCTGCGTTACCGATGAGCACATCCGGCGCATGCCGGGCCGCATCGCCGGCGAGACAACCGACGTCGACGGCCGGCGCGGCTTCGTGCTCACGCTCCAGACCCGCGAGCAGCACATCCGCCGCGAGAAGGCGACGCACAACATCTGCACCGCGCAGGCGCTGAACGCGCTCGGGGGGATGGTCCACCTCGCCTGGCTCGGCAAGCGCGGGTTCTCGGAGCTCGGCGAGCTGCTCGTCCGGCGCACCGCATACGCGCGCGAGCGCCTCGCGGCCGTCGACGGCGTCGAGCTGCTGCACGAGGCTCCTGTGGTCAGGGAATTCGCGGTCGCGCTGGAAGCGCCCGTCTCCGAGGTTCTGGACCGCTGCGCCGCCGAGGGCATCGGCGCCGGCTATCCGCTCGGCCGCGATTACCCGGAGCACGAGAACGGCCTCCTGATCGCGATCACCGAGCGGCGCAGCAGGCAGGACATCGACCGCCTGGCGGACGTGCTCGGCCGGGCCGTTGCCGAGGGGCGCGGCTCCAAGGTCGCGGAGGGGGTGGTGTCGTGACCGAGAAGATCACGGCAGCGGGCCCCGAGCTGACCGAGACCCCTATGCAGCGGGACCGGGCGACGACGATCTATGAGCGCTCGGTCGAGGGCCGGCGCGCCGCGACCCTGCCGGAGGCTGGAGTCGACGAGCGCCCGATCGACGAGCTGATCCCCAAGAACCTCCTGCGCGCCAAGCCCGCGGAGCTGCCCGAGGTCTCCGAGCCCGAGATCGTCCGCCACTACAACCGGATCTCGCGGCGGAACTTCGATCTCGACACGGGCTTCTACCCGCTGGGCTCCTGCACCATGAAGCACAACCCCCGCCTCAACGAGCGGGTGGCGGCGCTACCGGGCCACGCGCGGCTGCATCCGGCGCAAGACCCCAAGCGGGCCCAGGGCGCCCTGGAGCTGATGTGGCTGCTCCAGCAGTCGCTCTCGGAGATCTGCGGGCTGCCACACGTCAGCCTTCAGCCCTCGGCCGGATCGCACGGCGAGCTGGCGGGGCTGCTCCTCACGCGCGCCTATCACGCGGATCGCGGCGAGAGCCGTACCAAGGTGCTCACGCCCGACACGGCGCACGGCACCAACCCCGCGACCGTGACGATGGCCGGCTACGAGGTGGTGAAGCTCGCCTCCAACGAGCGGGGCGGCATCGACCTCGACGACCTGCGCTCGAAGGCGGGCGACGACACCGCTTGCCTGATGCTCACCAACCCCAACACGCTCGGGCTGTTCGACGAGAACATCGAGGAGATCGCCTCGATCGTCCACGAGGCCGGCGGGACCCTCTACTACGACGGGGCGAACCTGAACGCGATCATGGGCCACTCACGCCCGGGCGACATGGGCTTCGACATCGTCCACGTCAACCTGCACAAGTCGTTCTCGCAGCCGCACGGCGGTGGAGGGCCCGGAGCCGGGCCGATCGCGGCGAGCGAGCGGATCGAGCCCTATCTGCCGCGGCCACAGGTGGTTCGCCGGGAGCCCCAGAACGGGGGAGAGCCCTCCTTTGACCTCGACTTCGAGCGTCCCAAGTCGATCGGCCGGCTGCGCGGCTTCCAGGGCAACTTCGGCGTCTTCGTCCGCTCCTACGCGTACATCCTCAGCCTCGGCGGCGACGGCCTCCAGGAGGCCTCGGAGATCGCTGTGCTGAACGCCAACTACCTGCTCGCCAGGCTCAGCGAGGGAAGCGCGGGCAAATATGCGCCGGTGGCCTTCGGCCAGCGGCCCATGCATGAGTTCGTCCTCTCCGGCGCTCCGGCGAAGAAGGAGCTCGGCATCAAGACCCTCGACATCGCCAAGCGGCTGCTCGACTTCGGCATGCACCCGCCGACCGTCTACTTCCCGCTGCTGGTCGACGAGGCGCTGATGGTCGAGCCCACTGAGACCGAGACCCGGGAGACGCTGGACGCGTTCGCCGAGGCGATCGACGCGATCCTCGACGAGGCCGCGGAGGACCCGGAGATCGCGCAGGGCGCGCCGTACACGACTCCGGTGCGGCGCCTCGATGAGGTTGCCGCGAACCGCAACCCGGTCGTCCGCCAGCCCTTGGGTTGAGCTACGGGGCCGCCCGAAGGCGGCCCCGTGTCGCTCGTTAACCCCTGACGGTCTTCACCCCGGGGACCTTCAGCGCCGTGATCTCGGCGTGGTTCACATCCGCCGCGGCGGTCGACGAGCAGCTCAACGTCGCCGAGGTCGCCGCCCTGGCCTGACCGGAAACCTCCATCGCCACACTGTTCTGGGCCGTGATCGTGCCGGTGCCCGTGAACGTGTCGGATTGATCCTGTCCGACGCCGGCCAGCTGGAGGAGGCAACTGACGTTGGCTCCCGCTGCGTTCTGACGCACGTCGAACGTGGAGCGGACGTCGTAGCTGCCCTGGCTCAGGCTGAGCGTGCCGATCGTCGTCGGGGAAGTGCCCAGGTTCTTCACGCCCGAGATCGCCAGCTGGGTGACGTTCGTCTTCTTGGCGATCGTCTTGTTGACCTTCTTGGCGCTGACGCCCTTGGTCCCCGCGATGACCGGGGTGATCAGCAGGGCTGTCGCCAGCACCGCTGCGAGGGCTGCGGGCACGATCCAGCGCCCGGCCCCTGTCTTCAGGAATGACATCTACTCCTCCTCTGTTGTTTATTCGGCTTCGAGCTCGCCTATATCGGGAAGTTTCTGCTTGATGGAGAGGACCGGCTCGAACAGGTCGCCCTCCTTCTCGACGCGCTTGACCGCCGCAGGGATCTCGAAGCGGAGCCTCTCCGCGTCGCCGCGCTTTGCCGCGCGCTCCACCTCGCGCCAGTGCAGCGGCATCGAGGTGGTCGGGCGCTCACGTGCCCGCAGCGAGTAGACGCCGATCGTCGTCTTCTTCTGGTGGTTCTGGCTCCAGTCGACGAAGACCTTCCCTCGCCGGCTGGCCTTGGCCATCTTCGAGACGACCTCCTTCGGGGTCTGCTTCTCGAGCAGCTGGGCGACCGACTTCGCGAAGGGGCTGGTCTGCTCGTAGGTCACCCTGGTGTTCAGCGGGACGTAGACCTGTAGCCCCTTGCCGCCGGAGACCTTGGGGAAGCAGTCGAGGCCGAAGGCGGAGAAGAGCTCGCGGACGCGCAGCGCCACGCGGCAGCATTCGACCAGGCCGGCCGGAGCGCCCGGATCGAGGTCGAAGGCCAGCACCGTCGGCTGCTCCATGCGGGTCGCCTTGGAAAGCGACGGGTGCAGCTCGAGGGCGGCGAGTTGCGCCATCCAGGTGAGCGTGGGGAGGTCCTGGCACATGCAGAAGTCGATCTCGCCGGCCCGCCGGTCGACGTAGATGGGAGTCGTCTTGACCCACTCGGGGCGGTGCTTCGGGCAGTTCTTCTCGAAGAAGGAGGTCTGTGGTTTGCCGACACCCTCGGGAAATCGGCGCAGCGTCAGCGGCCGGCCCTTGAGGTGAGGCAGGATCGCGTCCGCGACCCGCGCGTAGTAGTCGATCACCTCGGCCTTGGTGGTCTTGGTCTTCGGGTAGAGGACCTTGTCGAGGTTGGTCAGCTTGACCTTGCGCCGACCAATCGTGACTTCCTGCGCCTTGGCTATGCCTTTGCCTTCTTGCGCGTGGTCTTGCCGCGACCGTTGGCGCTCTTCGACTTCGCCTTCGAAGGCGATTTGGCCTTGGCCTTCGGCTTCGCCTTTGCCTTGCCGTCGGTGGCCGCCTCCTCACCCTTGACGGCGGCGAGGCTCTCCTCGAGCGCGGCCATCAGGTCCGGCGCCTTGGTCGGCTTGGGCTCCTCGGTCGGCGCGCTCACGACGTCCTTGCCGGCGGCCTTGCGCTCCAGCAGGTCGAGCAGCTCCTCGCGGTACTCGTCGCGGTAGCCGTTGGGCTTGAAGTCGCTGGTAAGCGATTCGATCAGCTGCTTGGCCATCTCGAGCTCGCGTTTCTCGGGCTTCTTCGGCTTCTCCTCCTCGAAGACCTCGTCGAGGTCCCCGGGGGAGGTGACCTCGTCGTGGAAGCGCATCGTCGTCAGGGTGAGGACGTCATCCATGGGGCGGATCGCGGCGAGATGCTCCTTGTTGCGAAGCACGAACCGGGCGACCGCGACCTTGCGCGCGTCCTTCATCGCCTGCACCAGCAGCGCATAGGCGCGGGCCGCTCCCTTGTCGGGACCGAGATAGTAGGGCTGCTCGAAGTAGATCGGGTCGATGTCGTCCAGGTCGACGAAGTCCTGGATTTCGATCGCGCGTGACCGCTGCGGCTCGAGCTCGGAGAGCTCGTCGCGGCTCAGGACCACATACTGGTCCGGCGCGTATTCGTATCCCTTGACGATCTTCTCGTAGGGGACCTCCTTGCCATCGGACTCCGCCACGCGCTTGTGCTTGACACGTGAGCCGTCGCCCTCCCGCAGCTCCCGGAAGCGCACGGTCTGCTTGGAGACCGCGCTGTACAGCTTCACGGGCACGTTGAGCAGCCCGAAACTGATCGAACCGCTCCATATCGCCCTAGCCATGCTCAATCACCTCGATCCGAATCCTTCGACATAGCGGAGATTACCCCTGGGCATGCACCCGCAACCGGGCGCAAGCTTGCGTCTCATGCCTACATAGACCCGACCGGCGGTGGAAACTCATCGCTCGGGCGCGCTCAGGCGCTCGTACTCGCTTCGGGCCTGGTCTCCATCGAGAAAGTCGCGCAATTCCTTCAATCGCCCGTCCTCGTAGCGCATCAGCTGGAAGAAGGGAGTCGTCACGGCCGCTCCGCTCGTGGGGCCCTTGACGGTCACGTCCACGACGGCGAGCACGTGGTCACCGCGTCCCTCGAGCGAGCGCGGCAACATCTTGAAGTGGCCGCCGTCCTCCAGGAGGTCGCGGACGTGGTCGGCCAGCGCCTCGGCGCCCCGGAAGACGCCGGTCTCCGGGAACTCCGGCGCCTGATACAGGACGATGTCGGGCGCCCAGACCCTTTCGAATCCCGGCAGGCCCTCGCTGTTCCACTCCTCATACCAGCGGCGCGTGATCGCGAGGTTCGCATCCACCGTCTCGGTCACGGCCGCCGAGTGTAGGGCTGGGGCGCCTAGAGCTCCTTGACCACTTCGCGCGGGTCCTTGTCGTCTCGCATTCCCTTGAATGCCGGCTGGCGCAGGGTGCCGTCGTTGGTCCACTCCGTCCAGGAGACCTCGCAGACCAGCTCGGGGTCGCACCAGACCGCGAAACGCGCCTTCGGCCCGGTCGGCGCGCCCACGTCGAACGGGCTGTCCGGGCGCTCGCGGGCGTGGAGCTCCTTCGTCAAGAAGTCGATCTGCTTCTCGTTCAGCCCTGAGCCCACGCCGCCCGCGAAGTGGAGCGTCGGTCGCCTGGGCGGCGGCGCTTGTCGTAGTAGCCGACCAGGAGCGAGCCGACCCGCTTCGAGCGCCGGCCCTCGCCCGGGATGTAGCCGCCGATCACGAACTCCTGACGGCGCCAGACGCGTGTCTTGATCCACTCGCCGGTGCGCTTGCCGGGCCGGTAGGGGCTGTCGCTGCGCTTGGCGACGATCCCCTCGAGGCCCTGCCTGCGGGCGGCCTCGAGCAGGTCGGACCCTCCGTCCTGCCGAAAGCGGGGCGTGCGCCAGCGCGGCCCGTCGAGGCCGAGGCCCTCGAGCAGCTCCCGACGCTGCAGGTAGGGCAGGTCTCGGACGCGGCGCCCGTCGAGATGGAGCAGGTCGAAGATCACGTAGTCGACGGGTTGTTCCTCATTCGAGCCTGGACCGCCGCGGGAGAGCTCAGGCCCATCCGGCTCTGGATCAGCTGAAAGCGCGGCCTGCCCTCCGCGTCGAGCGCCACCACCTCGCCGTCGAGGATCGCCGAGTGGTCGCCCAGGGCCTCTGCGATCGCCGCCAGCTCGGGGTATCGAGCGCTGACGTCCTCCAGCCGGCGGCTCAGCATCGACCAGGCGCCGTGATCGGCGTATCCGAGCGCCCTGATGCCGTCCCACTTGATCTCGTAGGCCCACTCGTCGGACTCCGACTCGGGGACCTCGCCGGGCTTGGCGAGCATCGGCTCGAGCTTGCGCGGGATCTTTTCCCTGGGGGCGCTCTCCAGCGGCGATTTGGCCCTTGCCTTCGGCACGCCACCGATTATGCGGGTCGGTTTAGGGGCGAGTCGGATAATCGATCCGTGCTCTTCGAGCTGGAGGACGTCAGCTATTCGCGCGGAGGGAAGCTGGTGCTTCGCGACCTCAGCGCCCGCCTGCCGGTGGGCGCCAGCTCCGTGGTGGGACCGTCGGGCAGCGGCAAGTCGACGCTGCTGCGGCTGCTCAACCGGCTCGCCGATCCGGACTCCGGGCGAGTCGTCTACGAGGGCGAGGACGTGCGGGAGCGTGATCCCCTCGAGCTGCGCCGCGAGGTCAGCCTGGTGCCACAGCTTCCGGCGCTGATAGATGGGACCGTCCACGACAACATCGCCTACGGGCCGCGGCTGGCCGGACATAGCTTCGACGCCCACATCTGCCTCGAGCTGGCCGGTCTCGATCCGGCGTTCGAAGATCGCGATGCCTCCAAGCTCTCGGTCGGCGAGCAGCAGCGGGTGATGCTGGCGCGTGCCCTGGCGCTCGACCCGCGGGTCCTGCTTCTGGACGAGCCGACCTCGGCGCTCGATCAGTCGGCCCGAGACGCCGTCGAGACGACCCTGCAAGGCCTGCGCGTGCGAACCGGCGATCTCAACCGTCGTGGTCACCCACGATATGGCGCAGGCGCGGCGGCTTGCCGACTACGTCGTCCGCGTCGAGGACGGCGGGGTGACCGCCCAGGGGACCGCCGAGAAGATGCTGGCGGAACCTGTCGAGACTGCCATCGCGGCGGCAGAGGACGCCTCTTGATGGTGCCGCTCGCCGCCTCGTCGATCCATGTCACCGTCGGCGAGGTCGCAGCCGCGCTCGCGCTGGTCGCGATCGCCGTGATCGCCTCGCGCGCCTGGCACGCCGGTCTCGAAGAGGACATCGGGATCGCCGTCGTGCGGTCCCTGATCCAGCTGACGGCGATCGGCTACGTGATCACCCTGATCTTCGACCAGGATTCCGCTCTCGCTCGTCCTTGCGCTGATCACGGTGATGGTCGTCTTCGGGGCGTTCACCGCTCGCCATCGGGCGAGCCTGGTCCCCGAATGCCTTCTGGCCGCTTCTCGTATCGCTTGCCGTCGCGGCGGCCGACCACGCTCGGCCTCGTGGTCGCTCTCGGCATCTTTCCGGCCACGCCGCGCTACCTGGTCCCCGTCGGCGGCATGGTGATCGGCAACTCGATGACGGCGGCGGCGGTCGCCCTCAACCGGCTCGGCGAGGACGTGCAGGAGCAGGCGCGGAAGATCGAGGCGACGCTGGCCCTCGGTGCCACCTCCTCCCAGGCGGTCACGCCTCTGGCCCAGCGCAGCCTTCGCTCGGGGATGATCACCCTCATCGACTCGACCAAGACGACGGGGCTGATCTTCTTCCCCGGGACGATGGTCGGGATGCTGCTCGCGGGGGCGAACCCGACCGACGCCGTGCGCCTGCAGCTGATCCTGCTCTACGTGCTGCTTGGCGCGGTCTCGATCGCTGCCCTGATGTCGATCACCCTGGCCCGCCGGAACTTCTTCACCCCGGCGCACCAGCTTCGGGAGCCGCCGGAGCCGTAGGGGTCTCGGGATAGATGAACTTGTGGCCGAGGAGCTCGGCCACGGTGACGAACTTGTAGCCGCGGTGGCGAAAGTGGGAGAGGATCGAGGGGAGGGCCGCGACGGTCTCACTGCGGTTGCCCCCGCCGTCGTGCATCACCACGATCGACCCGTTGTGGGCGTTGCCGATCACGTTGGACGCGATCGCCCCGACGCCCGGGTCGGCCCAGTCTCGGGGGTCGACTTCCCAGTTGACCGTGACCAGGTGCTGGGCATGGGCTCGTGAGATCAGCGAGCTGTTCACGACGCCGTCCGGCGGGCGGAAGTCGCAGGGCCGGAATCCGGTGGCGTTGCGGATCAGGCGATCCGTCTCATGGATCGAGGCGGACGACGGGTCCAGCTCGTGATGGAGCGAGTGGTTGCCGATCTCGTTTCCCTGGCGGAGGACCTTCTTCATGATCTGCGCGCGGCCCGAGGTCTCCTGGCCGATCTCGAAGAAGGTGGCGTGAGAGTCGAATCGCCGCAGCACTCTCAGGATCTGCGGCGTGTAGTCGCTCGGGCCGTCGTCGAAGCCGATCGCGATTCTCTTGCGGCCCCGGGGCCCATGTGTGACGAAGGGGGAGCCGCCGTGGGTGCAGCCTGTCGGCAGCGGCGCCTTGGCGCCCAGACGAGTCCGAGGTCCAGCGAGGCGCCCCGCGGCGGTGCTGCCGCCGGGAATCGCGGCAAGCGTCGCAGCAGCCAGCGCAATGAAGATGACCCGTGCCCGCATGACCTGTCGCCAGTCTCGCGCTTCGGGGCCGCCGCTGCAACGAAGCGAGGCAAAGGTGCCGCCTCCGTAGACTCGGTCGAGTCTTGTCTGAGGCCACCCGGAATCGGTGGACCGTCATCGCGACGATCCTGGGCTCGACGGTCGTCTTCCTGGACGCGACCGTGGTCAACGTCGCGCTCCCCGCGCTCAGCGACGATCTGGGAGTTGGGCTCGCCGACCAGCAGTGGGTGGTGGAGGCCTACCTGCTCGCTCTCGTCTCGTTGCTGCTGGTCGGCGGCTCGCTCGGCGACCAGTTCGGGCGCCGCCGTATCTTCATCCTCGGCCTGGGCCTCTTCGGGGTCACCTCCATTCTCTGCGCGATCGCCCCTTCGACCGGGGTCCTGATCGGTGCTCGCGCCCTCCAGGGCCTGGCGGGCGCCCTGCTCGTGCCGGGATCGCTGGCCATACTCGCCGCCACCTTCGAGGGCGCGGAACGTGGCCGGGCCGTCGGCACCTGGACCGCCTGGACCGGAATCGCCACAGTGATCGGCCCGGCGGGGGGCGGCGCGCTGGTCGAGGCAATTTCCTGGCGCGCGATCTTCTGGGTGAACGTGCCGCTGATCGCGGTCACGATGCTGCTTGCCCATCGCAGCGTGCGCGAGAGCGTCAACCCGGACGCCGACCGTCACATCGACTGGCTCGGGATCCTCTTTTCGGCGGTCGGCCTTGGCGCGCCCGTCTTCGCTCTGATCCAGCAGCCGACCCACGGCTGGGGGAACCCGATGGTCTACGGCGCGCTGATCGGCGGGATCGCCGTCTTCGCCTTCTTTCTCTTCTGGGAATCCCGCTACCGCCACGCGATGCTCGACCTCAGCCTGTTCAAGGTCCGGAACTTCTCGATCACGAACATCGAGACGCTGGTCGTCTACTCGGGGCTGATCGGGGCCTTCTTCTTCATCACCCTCTTCCTCCAGCAGACCGCCGGGTACACGGCGATCGAGGCCGGTCTCGCGACGACGCCGATCTCGCTGGTCCTCTTCGTGCTCTCGCCGCGCTTCGGCAAGATGGCCACCGGCATCGGTCCCCGCCTGCCGATGTCGATCGGCCCGATCGTGGGCGGGGTCGGCCTGCTGCTGATGATGCGAGTCGGCTCCGATCCCAACTACGTCACCGAGGTGCTGCCCGCCGTCCTCGTCTTCGGGCTGGGCCTCTCGGCCACGGTCGCCCCGCTGACGGCAACGGCCCTCAACTCGGTTCCGGAGCACCAGGTCGGGGTCGCTTCGGGGATCAACAACGGCGTCTCGCGCGTGGCCGGGCTGCTGGCGATCGCGGTGCTCGGCGCGCTGATCTCAGGGAGCTTCAAATCGACGGTCGACGACAACCTCTCGGGCGCGACACTGTCCGCGCAGGCGCAGAAGTCCGTGCGTGAGGCAAAGGACAAGCCGCTCGGAGCCGCGGACACGGCCGGCCTGCCCGCGAGCGAGGCGAGCAGGGTCGACGGTGCCGTCACCGACGCCTCGACACAGGCCTTTCACGAGGGGATCGCGGCCGGAGGGATGCTGATGATCGTCGGCGGCATCATCGCCGGGATCGGCCTGCGCAATCCGCGCCGGGAGACCGAGTACGAGGCTCCCGGTGCCGCACCGGCCGGCGAGTGCGCCCATTGCCCCGACCATCTCGACGGGGCGGGCGAGCACGAGGCCGAGCCCGTCGCGGAGCCCGCATAGGCTGAGGGCGATGGCCGATCTCCATCCCGAGGCGCGCAAGCTGATCGAGTCCGACCGGCTCGCCCACATGGTCACCCTCAATCCCGACGGCGGCCCGCAGGTGAGCTGCGTCTGGGTAGGGATGGATGGGGAAGACATCGTCAGCGGGCATCTGCCTCGCAACCAGAAGGTGAAGAACGTCGAGCGGGACGGGCGAGTCGCAATCTCGATCGAGACGGACACCGTCGGCGACATTGGGCTCGTCGAGTACCTCGTCGTCCGGGGAACGGCTCGTGTCGAGGAGGGAGGCGCGCCCGAGCTTCTCCAGCGGCTCGCCCACGTCTATCTCGGGCCTGACGTGAAATTTCCCCCAATGGACGACCCGCCGCCCGGCTACGTGATCCGGACGACGCCGGAGAAGATTGGCGGCATCGGCCCTGGACCGGCAAGGCCGTCATGACCGGACCGGCACGCGCCCTTCCTATAGTCCGCGCCCGTGCGCATCTTCAGCGGCATCCAGCCAACCGGCTCAAAGCACCTCGGCAACTACATCGGAGCGATCCGTCAGTACGTCGAGGGCCAGGACCGGGGCGATCCGGCGATCTACTGCATCGTCGACCTGCACGCGCTCACGGTGCCCTGGGACCCTGCGACCCTGCGGGAGAGCGTCTATGACACCACCGCGATCCTGCTCGCCGCCGGCCTCGACCCCGAGCGCTGCATCCTCTTCCGCCAGTCCGACGTCCGCGAGCACACCGAGCTCACCTGGTACCTGTCGGCCCTGACCGCCCACGGCGACCTCAACCGGATGACGCAGTTCAAGGACAAGTCGGCCAAGCAGCGCGAGCTCGTCTCGGCGGGCCTCTTCTTCTATCCGGTCCTGATGGCGGCCGACGTGCTCGCCTACAAGGCCCAGGAGGTGCCGGTCGGAGACGACCAGCGCCAGCACGTCGAGCTGATGCGGGAGATCGCGCGCCGGTTCAACGAGCGCTTCGGAGAGATCCTGGTGGTGCCCGAGTACCGGATCCCTGAGGTGGGCGCACGAATCATGGACCTCCAGGAGCCGACGAGCAAGATGTCGACGACGGGGGGCACCGAGGCCGGGACGGTCCTGGTGCTCGATGACCCGAAGACGGTCACCAAGAAGATCAAGAGTGCGGTGACCGACTCCGGCTCCGAGGTGAGGCGCGGCGACGGCAAGGAGGGGATTGCGAACCTGATCGAGATCCTGGCGGTGGTGCGCGGCAGCACCGAGGACGAGATCGAGCGCGAGTTCGACGGCTCGGGCTACGGCGACTTCAAGGCCGCGGTGGCGGAGGCGGTGGTTGACTTCCTCGCCCCCGTTCGCGAGCGTTACGAGGAGCTGCGACCGGACGAGCCGACGCTGGAGGAGACCCTGAGCGCCGGCGCCGAGAAGGCCCGGGTGATCGCCTCGGAGACCCTGGCCGAGGTCCGATCCGCGATCGGCGTCGGTTCCTCCTAAGCGGACTGCCGAAAGCCGCCTTCGCGGCCTTTACTGTTCCGCCCGTGACCTCGGTCTCCGAGCTCGACCTCAACCTCGACGTCTTCCAGGGGCCGTTCGACCTGTTGCTCGCGGTGTTGCTGCGCGAGGAGATCTCCCTGTCGGAGGTCCCGCTTGGCGAGATCGTGATCGCCTACGTCGATCACATGGGCGCCGCCGAGGACGAGGGCCTGGACCTCGAGGCGGTCACCGAGTTCCTGGTCTTGATCGCGGCGCTCTGCGAGCTCAAGTCGCGGCTGCTGCTGCCCGGCGAGGAGGGCGACGACGAGCTCGGCCCGCAGGAGGCCGCCGACGAGCTGCTCGCCCGGATGCTCGAGTACCGCCGCTACAGCGAGGCGGCCACGATGCTCTCGGATCGACTCGAGCGGGAGGGCGGGGTCATGTACCGGTCGGCGCCGCTGCCAGCCGAGCTGCGACGCGCAGCCCTTGACGCCGCGACCAAGGTCTATGAGCCCGACCGTGTCGGCGTGGCCCTCGGCGACCTGCTGACGGTCCCGCCCGAGCCGGACACGAGGCACATCCGCACCACGGTCACCCTCCAGCGCCGCCTGTCGGTCGTGCGGGAGCTGCTGCGGTCCCGGAAGTCGCTCGACTTCGACGAGGCGTTCGGCGGCGAGGATCGCTTCACGCAGGCGGTCACGTTGTTCGCGCTGCTCGAGCTCTACCGCCGCGGCGAGGCGACCTGGACCCAGAAGGAGACCTTCGGCCGGATCGAGGTGCACGTCCAATGAGCGCCAACGGCCTGGGGCAGACCCTCGAGGCGCTGCTCTTCCTGGCGCCCGATCCGGTGTCGGCCGCCGAGCTCGCCGAGGCGATCGAGGTCGAGGAGGAGGCGATCGCGGAGGCACTGGAGGAGATGGAGAAGGCACTCGAGTCTGACGGGCGAGGGATCCGGCTCCGACGGGTCGCAGGCGGCTACGCGCTCGCGGCGGTCCCGGAGGCCGAGGACGCCGCCCGGCGCCTGCTCGCCAAGCCCCGCACCCCGCCGCTCACCCAGGCCCAGGCCGAGGTGCTCGCCATCGTCGCCTACCTGCAGCCGGTCTCCCGGCCCGAGGTCGCCCGCATTCGCGGTGTCTCTTCGGACTCCGCCGTGGCCAGCCTGACCGAGCGGGGGATGATCGAGGAGCGCGGACGCACCCAGTTCGGCGCCGTCACCTACGGCACCACGCCGTTGTTCGAGAAGCTCTTCGGGCTCTCGGGCCTCGACGCCCTGCCCGATGTCGCCCAATTCGACCCGACGCCCGAGGACGAGCGCGAGCTGCGCGAGCGCCTGCTGAAGGCGGGTGAGCAGAGGGTCGAGTGAGGGGCTGGATCGCTGCCGGGTTGGCTCTGGCGGCGGTGGCTGTGGGACTGGCGGGGCAGGCGGGGGCGAATCCCTCGGCGGGTCAGGCAACCGAGCGGATCGTGATCGGGGGATCCGTCCAAAAGCGGCCGATCACGGCCGTCCAGATCGGTGACCCGGCCGGGGCGCGGGTGGCGCTGGTTGTAGGTGTGACCCATGGCGATGAGCGCGCCGGCCTGCGCATCATCGCCGCGATCAAGCGGCGGGCGTCGGCGGAGGCGAGCTCCCTCCAGGGGACGCAACTCTGGGCGATCCAGACGGTTAATCCGGATGGGCTGAGGGCACACCTGCGCAAGAACGCGCATGGGGTGGACCTGAACCGCAACTTCCCGTACCGATGGCGAGACGACGTCCCACATTCCAACGGCTACTACCCGGGCCCCCGGCCCTCCTCCGAGCCGGAGACGCGGGCCGTGATGGCGTTCGCCCGGCGGATCCGGCCCGATCTCTCGATCTGGTACCACCAGCCGTGGGGCGCGGTGCTGGCCTGTGGCGGGAGACCGCCGATCGCCGCGGAGTACGCAAAGCTGGTCGGGATGGGAACGAGCTGCAGAGGCAAGGGGCTGCACGGGACGGCGATCACCTGGGAGATGCACGCGTTCCCGGGCAGCGCGGCGTTCGTCGTCGAGATGCCGCCCGGCAGGATCCGCGGCGGCTCGGCCGAGCGCCAGGCGAGGGCAGCCCTAACGGTGGCGGAGGGCGGCTGAGGTGAGCCGTGTGGTCATCGGGTTGATCGCGATCGCCGCCGTGCTCGGCGCCAGCGCCGGTTCCGGCGCCGGGGCGGCGCCTACCGCAACCAGCGCGGTCGCCAAGCCACCGATCCACAAGATGCTGATCCCGTACCCGAAGAAGCGCAAGCGGGAGATGGCCGCCTACTCCAAGCGCCACTACGGCCAGTACAAGTGGCGCCTGAACAACCCGAAGCTGATCGTGATCCACTACGCCGTAGCGGGCAGCATCAGCTCGATCTTCAACACCTTCAGGACCGACCAGCCCGATGTCGAGTTCCACGAGCTGCCCAACGTCTGCTCGCACTACGCGGTCTCGGCCTCGGGCGGCGTCTACAAGTTCGTCCCGCCGACGATCCGTTGCCGGCACGTCGTCGGCCTCAACCACGTCGCGATCGGGATCGAGCACGTGGGGTTCAGCGACTCGGACATCCTCAACCGCCCGGCTCAGCTCAACGGCTCGCTCCATTTCGTGCAGTGGCTCCGCTGCCGCTTCGGCATCCCTGTCGCGGGCGTGATCGGCCACAACGAGAGCCTCTCCTCGCCGTACTACAAGGAGCTCGACCCGCGTTTCCAGGGCCAGACCCACGGCGACTGGAATCACGCCGACATGCAGATCTACCGCTCCGACCTGGCCAAGCTCGGCGACTGCTGAGCGCCGCAGCGACAATGCTGGGGTGAGGCTCGCCAAGTACCTCGCCCATGCCGGGGTCGCATCGCGTCGCGCCGCCGAGGGGCTGATCGCCGCGGGGAAGGTCCGCGTCGGCGGCGAGGTCGTCACCGACCCGGCTCGAGACGTCGGCGAGGGGTCGGGGGTGGAGGTCGACGGCAGGCCGGTCGCGCCGGAGCCGCGGGAGGTCTGGGCTCTCAACAAGCCCGCCGGGGTGGTCTCGACCGCCCACGAGCCCGGTAACCGCCCGGCGGTGACCGAGCTGGTCGACTCGGAGCGGCGGCTCTATCCGGTGGGGCGGCTCGACGCCGATTCGACCGGACTGATCCTGCTCACCAACGACGGGGAGCTGGCGAACCGCCTGACGCACCCCCGCTATGGAGTGCCGAAGACCTACCGCGTCAGGCTGGCCCGGCCGCCCTCCGACGGGGACCTCGACCGGCTGCGGAGCGGTGTCCGGCTCGAGGACGGCCCGACCGCGCCGGCGGAGGTCGAGCGCCATGGGCAGAGCGAGATCGACATCACGATCCGCGAGGGGCGCAAGCGACAGGTGCGCCGGATGGCGGAGGCTGTCGGCAACGAGGTCGCGGGCCTGACACGGATCCGGATCGGCTCGCTCGAGCTTGGCGACCTCCGCAAGGGCGAGGCCCGAGCGGTCGGGCCGAGCGAGATCGCCGCGCTCTGGGAAGATTCCGCGCCATGAGCGAGGACCTACGACTGTGGGCGGTGCGGGGCGCCACCAAGGTGGGCCGAAACGACCCAGCCGTGATCGTCGAGGCGGCCGAGGAGCTGATGCGGGAGCTGATCGGCCGCAACGAGCTCGAGCCCGAGCGGATGGTGAGCTGCATCTTCACCTCGACCGCCGACCTGAACGCCGAGTTCCCGGCCGTC
This sequence comes from uncultured Solirubrobacterales bacterium, assembly GCA_963817275.1. Taxonomy (GTDB): domain Bacteria; phylum Actinomycetota; class Thermoleophilia; order Solirubrobacterales; family 70-9; genus DASUPK01. The sequence goes on from CAWFOA010000015.1 coordinate 118,426, forward strand.
GCGGCGCGCAACCTCGGGCTCGACATGGTGCCGCTCCTCTGCGCCCGGGAGATCGACGTCCCAAACGCGATGCGATCGGTGATCCGCGTGTTGTTGCACTACTACGCGCCCCCGGACCACACCCCGGCGCACGCCTACCTGGGGGAGGCCCAGGACCTGCGCTCCGACCTGAAGGCGGCGCAGTAGCCCCTCGAGTCCGCGAGGCGACCCCCGACGACACCGAGGCGATCGTCTCGGTGACGGCGGCGGGCTGGCGGGCGGGATACCGCGAGATCGTCGCCCCGGAGAAGCTCGCGCAGCTGCCGGTCGAGCGCTGGCGGCACGAGGTCGGCGTCGGGCTGAAACGGCCGGTCGGGGACGCGTTCACCTACGTGGCCGAGATCGACGGGTCATTCGCGGGCTACTGCTACGTCGCCGCGCCATGCCGCGAATCCGATGTCGGCCCCGATGTGGCCGAGCTGGTCGCGATGTACGTCGAGCCGGAGCACTGGCGCAAGGGGGCGGGGGAGGCCCTCATGCGTGCGGCGATGGAGCGTCTCTCTGAACTCCCCTACACGGAGGTGGTCCTTTGGACCTTCAAGGAAAACGCGCGCGCGATCACCTTCTATGAGAAGCAGGGATGGCGCCCCGACGGCTCGGAGAAGATCCACCCGCGAACCGGTGAACCTGCGGTCCGCTACAGGCGACCCGCAACAATGGGGCCCGAATGACCGTCACCTTCGCCGACAAGCTGGCCCGGATCCCTCACTACGAGCCGGGCACCTCGCTCGACGATGCCAAGGCCCGCGCCGAGACCCCCGACGCCGTCAAGCTGGCCTCGAACGAGTCGCCCTTCCCGCCGCACCCCGCGGTGGTCGAGGCGATCGCGCGCGCCGCTGCGGACGTCAATCGCTATCCGGACCCCGAGGCGCAGGCGCTGCGACGCGCCATCGCGGACCATCACGAGACCGATCCAGCCCGGATCGCGGTCTCCAACGGCTCCTGCGAGGTCCTCCTTGCCGCGGCCCTGGCGCTCTGCGAGCCGGGCGACGAGATCCTCTACGCCTGGCCCTCCTTCTCGATCTATCCGCACCTGCCGGCGCTCTCGGGGGCGCGCGAGATCCGGGTCCCCCTGGGCGAGGGCTACATCCACGACCTGGACGCAATGCTCGAGGAGGTCACGGCCGCCACCCAGCTCCTCATCGTCTGCAACCCGAACAACCCGACCGGCACGCACCTGCCCGCCGAGACGATCGCGGCGTTCGTGGAGAGCGTCCCCGACAGGACGACGATCATCCTGGACGAGGCGTACATCGAATACCAGACCAACGACGACCCGGACGCGACCCTGGACCTGCTCGCCAAGCACCCGAACGTCGTCCTGCTCCGGACCTTCAGCAAATGCCATGGGCTCGCCGGCATGCGGGTCGGCTACGCGCTCTGCTCGCCCCAGTTCCGTGCCGCCATCGATGCGGTCCGCCAGCCCTTCAGCGTCAACACGCTGGCGCAGGCGGCAGCGGCGGAGGCGATCCGCCATCAGGACGATGTCGCCGACCGCGTCGAGAAGAACCTCGTGGAGAGGATCTTCGTCGAGGAGGCGCTCCACGATCTGGGCTTCACCACCGCCGAGTCGCAGACCAACTTCGCCTGGCTCGAGCTGGGCGACCTAGACGAGGCCGAGGTGGTGGAGTCACTCTCCAGGGCCGGTGTCGCCGTCCGGCCCGGCACGCCCCTGGGTGGGCCGGGGTGCCTGCGCGTGACCTACGGCACCCGCGCCGAGAACGAGCGCTTCCTGAGGGCGCTCGCCGAGAGCGCGGGCTGAATCCTTCGACATCGCACGTGGCGTCTGCTTCAATGTCCGCACATGCAGCACGGCACGCACATCGCTTCTCCCTCGAGCCGGTACACGGCTCGCACGCGTGCCTATTTCTACTTTTGGCGATTTAGCTAGGCGTCCGGCCCGCGGCTGCCACAGCCGCCGACGCAGAAGCTTCACCGCCGGGCGCCGCCTCCCACGGTTCCCTTGCCGTGATCCAAGGACAATCGCCGATCAGTAGAAAGAAGAGACGTCAGGATGAATTTCGAGATGAAGGAGCTACCGCGACAGCAGTCGGACCGGGTCCGCGACCAGCGGATCGAGCGGGTCGTCGAGCTGGTCTCACCGGCGGAGATCCTCGAGGACCTGTCACTGGGGCCGAAGCGAGAGGATGCCGTCCTCGGCCATCGAGCCGAGGTCAAGTCGGTGTTGGACCGCGACGACGACCGCTTGCTCGTCGTGGTCGGACCGTGCAGCGTCCATGACCCAGAGGCGGCCATGGACTACGCGCAGCGCCTCAGCGCGCGCGCCAAGGATCTGCAAGGAGACCTCTGCATCGCCATGCGCACTTACTTCGAGAAGCCGCGCACGACGACGGGCTGGAAGGGCCTGATCAATGACCCGCACCTGGACGGGTCGCGGGACGTGAACGTGGGGCTTCACACCGCCCGCCGGTTGCTGCTCGAGGTGACGGATCTGGGACTCGCAATCGGCTGTGAGTTCCTCGACCCGATCACGCCGCAGTACATCTCCGACGTGGTCGCCTGGGGGGCGATCGGCGCCCGCACCACCGAGAGCCAGATCCACCGGCAGCTCGCCTCGGGCCTGTCGATGCCGGTCGGCTTCAAGAACGGCACCGCCGGCAGCGTCAAGCTGGCCGTCGACGCCGTCCGAGCGGCCGCCGGCCCGCACGCCTTCGCCGGCGTTGACGTCAGCGGCACCCCGGCGATCCTCTACACGGAGGGCAATCCAGACTGCCACGTGATCCTGCGCGGCGGCAAGGGAGCCCCGAACTACGACGCCGACAGCGTCGCGGGGACCCTGGAGCAGCTGGGCGACGCCGGTCTGCGCGAGCGGATCATCATCGACGCCTCCCACGACAACAGCGGCAAGGACCACGAGCGCCAGCCGCAGGTCGTCAGCGAGATCGCCGACCAGATCGCCGGCGGGAACGGGGCGATCGTCGGCGTGATGATGGAGTCGTTCCTGGTCGCCGGCCGCCAGGACCTGGAGTCCGACGGCGACCTGATCTACGGCCAGTCGATCACCGACGCGTGCATGGACTGGGACACGACCGTGCTCACCCTGGACCGGCTCGCCTCGGCGGTGCGCAAGCGGCGCGAAGCCGCCTGACGCAATGAAGATCGCGGTCCTCGGCGTCGGCCTGATCGGAGGATCGATCGGGCTCGCCGCTCGCGCCAGACTCGATGCCGAGGTCGCGGGGTTCGATCCCGACCGCGACCTGCTCGACCGCGCCACCGAGCTCGGGGCGATCGACTCGGCGCATGACACGGTTGCCGCCGCGGTCGACGGCGCGGAGCTGGTCTTCTGCGCGGCCCCGGTGATGGCGCTGCCCGGCCTCGCGGCCGAGGCGCTTGCGGCGGCTTCCGAGGATTGCGCGGTCACCGACGTCGGCTCGGTGAAGCGGGACATGATCGCGGCCGTCGGCTCGGACAGCCGCTTCATCGGGGGGCATCCGCTCGCGGGAGCCGAGACATCGGGGGTGGAGAACGCGCACGCCGACCTGTTCGAGGGAGCCCGCTGGTACCTGACCCCGACCGCGAACACCGGAGGGCTGCTCTACGACCGCGTGCAGCGTGCAATCGCCGACATCGGGGCGCGGCCGCAGGCAATCGAGGCCGAGACGCACGACCGGCTGATGGCGACGATCAGCCACCTCCCGCACGTGGTCGCCAACGTCCTGGTGACGCAGGCGGCGACGGCGCTCAGCGAGGAGGCCGAGCACCTGCCGGAGGTGGGTCCCAGCTTTCGGGACGCCACGCGGGTCGCCGGGGCGAACCCCGCGATCTGGGGCGACATCTTCACCGGGAACCGCGAGGCCGTCGCCGCCGAGATCGATGCGGCGATCGCGCGCCTCACGGATGCCGCCGAGCTGCTCCGCTCCGGTGAGCCGGATGCCGTCACCGCCTGGCATGAGCAGGCCGGGGAGCGGCGCCGGGAGCTGATCGAGACCGAGATCGCCGGCGGGCCGCTCCACGAGCTTCGCGTGCGGGTGCCGAACCGCCCGGGGATCGTCGCCGAAGTCGCACTCGAGCTCGGGCGCGCCGGCGTCAACATCGAGGACATGGCGCTCTATCCGGCCGCCGACATGACCTCCGGAGCGATCTCCCTGTACATCGCGGGCGACGAGGAGGCGAAGCGCGCCGAGCGCCTGGTGCGCGATCTCGGGCACGACGTCGCCACCGCCGAATGAGATTCGAGCCAAGCGGGCCCTTGCGGGGTGAGTTGCGCCCGCCGCCCGACAAGTCCGTCACTCACCGAGCGGCGCTGATCGGCGCGATGGCCGACGGCCCCACCAGGATCACCGGCTACCTGGACTCCGAGGACACCCGGGCCACCCTGCGGGCGGTCGCCTCGGTCGGCGCCGGCGTCCGGGAGGGCGATGTCGACGATCACGGCGGACTCTCCGTTGAGATCGAGGGAGTCGGCCTTCGCGGCCCGCGCCCGGCGGAGATCGACGTCGGCAACGCCGGGACGCTGCTTCGGATCATGCCGGGATGGCTGGCCGGGCAGCCCGGCGGGGAGTGGACCTTCGACGGGGACGAGTCGATCAGGCGCCGCCCGGTGGATCGGATCGCCGAGCCGCTGCGGCTGATGGGAGCAGAGGTCGACTGTCGCGACGGCCGCCTGCCGCCGCTCCGGGTGCGCGGCTCTCAGCTGCGCGGGATCGACTACGAGATGCCGGTGGCCAGCGCGCAGGTGAAGTCCTGCCTGCTGCTCGCGGGCCTGCTGGCGGAGGGGGAGACCTCGATTTACGAGCCGCTCTGGACCCGCGACCACACGGAGCGAATGCTGGCGGCGATGGGCGCCTCGATCCGCCGCGAGGATGAGCGGCTTATCGTCACCCCCGCCGAGCGGTTGGAGGCGGGCGACGTGCCGGTGCCGGGTGACTTCTCATCCGCGGCGTTCTTCATCGCGGCTGCGCTGCTGGTGCCAGGCAGCGAGATCGCGCTCCGCGAGGTCGGGATCAACCGCAACCGGATCGGCCTGCTGTCAATCCTCTCGAGAATGGGCGTGGAGATGGGCGGGGCGCACGAGGGAGGGCGAGCCATGACCGTGCACGAGATCCGGGAGCCCGGTCCCGAGCCGATCGCGACCCTGCAGGTGCGCAGCGCTCCATTGGCCGGGGCCGCCGTCACGGCCGAGGACGTGCCGGCCGCGATCGACGAGCTGCCGCTGGTCGCGCTGCTGGCCTGCTTCGCCGAAGGCGAGACGGTGGTCGGCGGAGCGGCTGAGCTGCGGGCGAAGGAGTCCGACCGGATCGCGGGAGTGGTCGAGGGCCTGACCGATCTCGGCGCGGACATCGAGGGCCACCCGGATGGCTTCGTGGTTCGAGGCACCGGCGGTCTTCGGGGCGGGACGCTCGATGCGCGCGGCGACCACCGGCTGGCGATGGTTGGCGCCGTCGCCGGGCTCGTTTCGAAGGATGGGGTCGAGGTCGAGGGTTTCGACTCGGTCGCGGTCAGCTACCCGGGCTTCGAGCGCGACCTGCGCGCCCTCACGACCTAGTCGCGCTGGGAGGGGTGCCCGTCCCCGGGCCACGGGGAGAGCACCAGCAGCAGCCTCGAGTCCTCGACCGCCTGCACCTCGTGGCGCTCCTTCGGGTCGAAGATGGCCAGCAAGCCGGGGCCGCCGGCCGCCCACTTGCCGTCGGGCGTGTTGATCTCGACATTGCCATCGACAACCAGCACCCAGGCGCGCTCGTGGACCTGATGTTCCTGCAGCTGCTCGCCCTTGGGCAGGTTGATGACGATCGCGCGGCCCTCGGACTCCGAGTCGAGCACCTGGGGCGCGTGCGGCTCGATCTCCAGCTCGTTGAGGTTCCAGCTCTCCATCGGCACGCGGGACTCTATATCCACGCCCGGGATCCCGGAACCGTACGCTCACAACGATGGTGATCGCGATCGACGGTCCCGCCGGGGCCGGCAAGTCAACCGTGGCCCACGGCGTCGCCAAGGCGCTCGGCTTCACCTATCTCGACTCCGGGGCCATGTACCGCTGCGTGGCACTCGCCGCCCTCGAGCACGGTGTAGACGTCGAGGACGGAGAACGGCTGGGCGAGCTGGCGTGGAGCCTCGACATCGCCTTCGATGGGGGCACGATCCAACTCGACGGGGCCCCCGTCGAGGGCAAGATCCGATCGCCCGAGGTTACGATCGCCGCCTCGCACGTCTCGATCCATCCCCAGGTCAGGCGGGCGATGGTGAAGCGCCAGCGGGAGCTGATCGCGTCGGGCGATTACGTGGCGGAGGGGCGCGACATAGGGACCGTGGTCAGCCCCGATTCCCCCCTGAAGATCTTCCTGACGGCCGACGAGGAGGAGCGAGCTCGACGCCGGGCGGCCGACAGCGGCGAGTCGGTTGCCAAGGTGCAAGAGGACATGAGGGACCGCGACAGGCGTGATCAGGACCGGGCCGATAGCCCGCTGCGCGCGGCCGACGACTCCGTCTCAGTCGACACCACGGATCTCTCGCCCGAGCAGGTGGTGGAGCGAATCGCCGAGCTGGCGCGCGAGAGGGGGATCGGCTGATGGCCGAGGGCACCGGCTCGAACGCCCCGGCGCGAGCGCTGCGCCGTCGCCCGGCGGTGGCTGTCGTCGGCTTTCCCAATGCCGGCAAGAGCACCCTGATCAACCGGCTGGCCGGGGGGCGCGAGGCGGTCACCGATGCCGAGCCGGGAGTGACCCGCGATCGGCGCGCGCTGGAGTGCGAGTGGAACGGTCTCAGCTTCGACCTGATCGACACGGGCGGCGTGGACCTGGCCGACTCCGACGAGCTTGCCCGCGCCGTGCAGTCCCAGGCGCAGGCGGCGATCGAGGAGGCGGACGTGATCCTGATCGTGGTCGATGCGCGTAGCGGCCTCGGCCCCGGTGACGCCGAGCTCGCGGACCTGCTCCGCCGCTCCGGGCGCCCGGTGGTTGTCGCCGCGAACAAGATCGACCGCCCAGAGGACGAGGCCCTCGCCGCCGAGCTCCACGGCCTCGGCCTGGGAGAGCCCCTGCCGGTGTCAGCCAACCATGGGCTCGGTACCGGCGACCTGCTCGATCGCCTGGTCGAGCTGCTCAGGGCCCAGCAGGGAGACATGGCCGAGGGCGCTGAGGAAGGGGTCCCGCGCATCGCGATCCTGGGGCGGCCGAACGTCGGCAAGTCATCGCTGCTCAATGCACTGCTCGGCTCGGAGCGGGTGATCGTCAGCGAGCAGGCGGGCACCACACGCGATCCGGTGGACACCGAGGCCGAGGTCGAGGGCAAGCGGATCGTCCTGGTCGATACGGCCGGGCTCCGCAGGCGGTCGAAGGTCGCCGGGTCGGTTGGCTACTACGCCCAGCTCCGCTCGGAGCGGGCCGCGGAGCGCGCCGACGCCGCGATCGTCGTCTGCGATGCAACCGAGGGCGTCACCTCCGAGGACCTCCGGGTCGCCGAGCTCGCGATGCGCTCCGGCTGCGCCACTGTCCTGGCTTTCAACAAGTGGGACGTCTCGAGCACCGATCTCGAAGACGCCCGCGCCCGCGTGCTGCAGAAGAACCGGCTGCGCCCGCCGGTGCTCACCTGCTCGGCGATCACGGGTCGCGGCGTGGGGGCGGTGTTGACTCAGGCGATACGGCTCGCCGAGCGGGCGGCCGATCGCATACCGACGCCGGAGCTCAACAAGTTCCTGGCTCGGGTCGTCGCGGATCGACCGCCGCCGCAGCGGCATGGCAGGCGGCTTCGCCTCTACTACGCGGCGCAGGTGGGGAGACGCCCGCCGCGCTTCGCGATCCAGGTCAACGACCGCAGGCTGATCACCCGCGACTGGGCGTTCCATCTCGAGAACCGGCTGCGCGACGCCTACTCGCTCGAGGGCGTCCCGCTCGTGATCGACTACGTGCCGCGGAAGGGTCGGCGGAACCGGAGCGTCGAGCGGGCGGGCCGGGTATAACGGCGGTCAGTGAGTACGCCTCAACCCGGTGACCCCTGGGGCAAGAAGGCCCCCGGCGAGACCGGCGACAAGAGCGAGGAGGGTAAGAAGCGCCGCCGCGCACGCTTCCGGCGGTTGATCCTGCCGAGGCCGAGGGCCCCCAAGCTGGAGCGCCCGAAGCTGCCGAAGGTGGAGCTGCCCAAGCCGAAGACCGAGGGCGATCTCTGGTTCCGGTTGCACACCCGCCTGCGGGCGATCGGCTACTGGCTCAGGGAGAAGGCGCAGATCGTCTGGCGCTGGTTGAAGCAGGTCGGAAGCGCGCTCACCTACTGGTGGTCCAAGCGCTCCCGAGCTGACGCGCCGGCGGATCTTCGCCGTCGCCGGAGTGATCGTCCTGTATCTGGTCATCAAGTTCCTGCCGGTGCCGGGGGTTCCCTGCGAGATCTCGGCGGCAAAGGAGTGCGCGCCGTCGAACGACACGATCGCCTACGTGCCCAGGGACGCGGTCATCTACGCGCACGTCACGGTCAACGGCGACAGCCACCAATCGGATCTCGCCGGCGACCTCAACGACGAGCTTCCGAACATCACCGCCCTGCTGCAGAGCGACACCAGCGCCCTCGCCATCCCGTCCGGCCGGCCGGTGGATCTCTCGCACGAGGTCCTGCCGTGGGCGAAGGACGACATCGCCCTGGTCGGTGTCCCCGGCCCGAAGAAGACGACGCCCGAGGCGTACATCGCGGGCGTCGGGGATGACTCCAAGGCGAATCAGTTCCTCGCCGCTCTGGGGCCCGGCGGCAAGTCCAAGCAGGTGAAGGTGGGCGACGCGACGCTGAGCGTCTATGCCACCGGCCTCGCCACCGCTCGCTCGGGCGCCCAGGCGTTGTTCGGCAGCGTGGCGGCCGTGCGAGCCGCCCTCGACACGAAGTCCGGAGGCGCCCCCGGCCTGCAGGGCTCCGACCAGGACGCCGCCCGCGCCGCGCTGCCGGACGTCCGGCTCGCCGAGGTGTATCTCTCCCAGGCGGGCATGCGCCGCTTCCTCATCGGGCGCCAGGGGAGCGCGACGCAGCTCGACACATTTGTCGACTACGGCGCAAGCACCGGGATGGCCGTCTCCGCGCGCAGCCCGGGACGACGGGGTCGAGATCAACCTGGTCAGCGACCTCGACCCCAAGCTGGAGGCCACGAGCCCCACGGTGTTCGCCAGCCTGCCGCGGTTCGAGCCCGCGCTCGCGGATGAGGCCGGGTCCAGGGCGCTCGGATATATCGGAGTGGGAGACCTGGGCCCGGCGCTCAACAAGGCGCTGGCGACGGCGGGCTCAGGGGCCCAGGGACTGGCGGGGTCGCTGCGGGCGCTTGCTCAGAGCCTCCAGCAGCAGGCGGGTGTCGATCCGCTCAAGGACCTGCTCCCTGCGCTCGGCGGCCAGGCCGCACTGGTCGCGGAGCCGACCGGCAGCGCCCCCTACGCCAGCCTGATCGTCGATGGCGTTGACGAGGACAAGGCAAACGAGGCCCTCGCGTCGCTGCAGGCGCCGCTGGTGCGCTCCCTGGCAAGGGAGGCCCGCAGGTTCCGGCCTTCCAGACCAAGGAGGTGGACGGCGTCGCGGTGCACTCGGTGCAGGTCTCGCCCAGCGTGGACCTCTCCTACGCGGTATTCGACGGCAAGCTGGTGATCTCGACGCAGCCCGAGGGCATCACCCAGGTTCGCTCGAGCGGCGACAGCCTGGCCGGCACGGGCGCATACGAGGCTGCCACGGATCACCTCCCCAATGACGTCTCAGCGCTAGTCTTCCTCAACCTCAATGAGGTGTTGGGGTTGGCCCAGCAGGCCGGCCTGGCAGAGGACCCACTGTATGCCTCGCTCAGCGAAGACATCTCTCACGTTCAGTCTCTCGGCCTCGCCGTAGAGGGAGCGACGAGGAGCTTCGCTCAGAGCTCTTCCTGGCCATCCACCACTGAGAAAAGGCACCATGCAACAGCTTTCAGAGAACGAGTTTCTGTTCACGTCCGAGTCCGTCACCGAGGGCCATCCCGACAAGGTCTGCGACCAGATCTCCGACGGCGTCCTCGACGCCGTGATGGCCGAGGACCCCACCGGCAGGGTCGCCTGCGAGTGCCTGGTCAACACCGGCCTCGTGGTCGTCTCCGGCGACTCACGACGGAGACCTACGTGGACATCCCATCGATCGCCCGGGAGACGATCCGTAAGATCGGCTACGACGATCCCCGCTATGGCTTCGACCA
>CAWFOA010000016.1:0-25030 GCA_963817275.1 uncultured Solirubrobacterales bacterium
GGCTCGCTGACCGGACTACATGCAAGACCACCTCGCGCTACATGCTCGGCAACCTTGCGATCTCGCTGATCTGCGGGACGGTCTACGGCATCACCGCCGTGATCCTCGGGCTTCCGCATGCGCTCGCCCTGGCGGTGATCGCCGGGATCCTCGACCTCATCCCGAGCATCGGAGCACTGCTCGGGGATCATCATCGGCATCGTCGCGCTCTCGGTCAGCCTCGGGGCGCTGATTGCCTTCGTGATCGTGATCGTCGTCTACCAGCAGATCGAGAACTGCGTTGCAACGAACGATCATCGGCAGGGCGGCGCGCGTCTCCGGCTTCACCGTGATCGTCAGCGTCCTGGTCTTCGGCTCACTGTTCGGCGTGGTAACTGGGCGATCATCGGCGTGCCGACCGCGGCCGCGCTGCAGATCATCGCGGGGGAGGTCCTCACTTCCAGCAGAAGGGCGGCGTGTTGCCGCTGCGGACGCGGGGGACGCCGCGTGAGCCGCAACGACGCGGCCTGGGAGGCACTGACGCAGCGCAAGCGTCCGACGGTCTCCTCACCTGCTTCAGCCCGCCAATCGGGCGCAGACCTGTGCGTCGAACTGTGCGTCCAACTCCCGACTTCGACCCGAACTGAGGGCACCTGATGAATCCGAGCCATGCCTATTCGGCCTTAGCTGACCCCTCCTCGCCGTCATCATAATCCGCGTCACTACTACCCACGCTCGGCCAACCCTTGAATTGCAGGTTTCAAAATAAATTGGACCCCAATTGGACCCCGTGTCCGATCGCAAGAAGCAGCCTTGACGCATGAAACCCCCGCGTTAGCGGGGGTTTCGCATAGTCGGGGCGACTGGATTTGAACCAGCGACCTTTCGGCCCCCAGCCCAAAGGCTGCTCCTTCGCGCGACGAGGAGCACTCCCGCCCCTCAGTGCTCGGTTTCGCGCAAAGCGGCTGCGCGGGCCTGGGGGCCGTTGCGGGGGGCGAAGGCAGGTATCCGGCCGAACCCGACAGTACCGTCGAGCCGTCATGTCCGGGGAGCCTCAACAAGACGTCGTATCGCCGCGCTGGAGCTGGGGTGCGCTGATGGCCAACCTCGAGAACCTCGGGAGGGTGGCGGCGGGGCTGGCGGCGATCGTCGCGGTGCTCTATGTCGTCGGCGCGGTTGTCATCGGCGTGCGCCTCGGCATAAGAGATCTGCCGTCTACTGCAGTGGTCGCCCAGCTTCCACGCGAGTTCCTGCTCTCGATGGGCCTCAACGTAATGCTCCCGTTCCCGGCAGCAGTGGTGACCGTCTACGTCGCAGCAGCGCTGGCTCGCAATTACGTTTCTGTGGAGCTGGCTCGCAAGCGAGGCAATGACAGGGTGGCCACGAAGTTAAGCGGAGCCAGAGTGGCACACAACGCGATCATTCTCGCCGCGATCGCCGCAGTTGCATCCGCCTGCTACTACATTTGGAAGGACCCGTTCCCAGCCAAGGTCTGCTCCCCTGCGGGTGACGCTACTGCCGTCGGGGACTTCATCGGCGAGACCGGGGAGCGCGTGTACATCGGCGAGGGCCGCGATCCCGAGGGCCAGCGCCGAATCGCATCGCTGCCCGTAACCGGAGTCGGTCAGGTGCTGATCGGTGGCGGCGCACCCGACGAGGCTTGCCCCAAGGCTCAGTCCGGATAACGGCAGCCGCCGTGGCGGAAGCTGCGACGCCCACGATTAGCGATCGCGAAATATATTGGGCCCCAATTGGGCCCCCGGATCCATCCCGATCCCGACCCACACAAAGAGAAAGGGCCGCGTTTGCGGCCCTTTCTGGAGTAGCGGGGGCGGGATTCGAACCCGCGACCTTCGGGTTATGAGCCCGACGAGCTACCAGACTGCTCCACCCCGCGTCGGTAGTAGCGAGTTTACCGCGCGATTCTCGATCCGCAAACGGCTCGTCCGACCGGTGGGCCTGCTAAGTTTTCGCGCTTCATAGACCTGCTTAATCGTCAGTAGCCATGCAACTGACGACCGGGGGACCCAAGGTCCCAGGGGCGAAGTGCCGAATACCAGGTACAGCGCGACTCTTTCCGCGCTAGCCCGACAGCTAACCCCGGAAGCGCAAAAAGACAGAGAGGTCCGAATGCGCAAGACAGCGACAGCTGTTTTTCTGGCAACAACGGCACTGCTCTCCGTACTTGCCTCGCAGGCGAGTGCCTGCAACGGAGCGAACCTGAAGCCGGCGAGGCAATCGACCGACCAGACCCGGCAGGCGGTGACCTGCCTGATCAACCGCCAGCGAGCGCGCCACCATCGCAAGGGGGTGCGAGGCAGCGTTCAGCTCTTGGCCGCCGCCCAGACACACACCAACGCGATGGTCTCTCAGAATTTCTTCTCCCATGAGGGAGACGGCACACCGGCCTCCCGCGCCTCCAGCGCCGGGTATGTAGCCGGCGCCACCGCATGGGGCGTCGGCGAGGCACTCGAGTGGGGGGTCCAGAAGGGCGCCACGCCGCGGGCCATCGTCCGCGGATGGATGCATAGCCCGGAGCATCGCGGGATCTTGCTGACGAGCCGGTTCCGCCAGGTTGGCGTCGGCGTGACTGCCGGCTCGCCGATGGCAGGCGATGACCCGGGCGCGGAGACGTTCACCGCGCTGTTCGGCTTCCGCAAGGGGGGCTAGAAGGGTTGGGCTGAGCCTCGTCCGGGGTGTGGGCTTCGCGCGACCAGACCCTCATCGTTAGGATGCCACGCGTTGAACGGGGATCGGACGACATGGATGTCGGAATGCGCGTTGCCGTAGTCGACATCGGCACCAACTCCACCCGGTTGCTGATCGCCGACGTCGAGGGCACGGGCGTCCACGAGGTCGAGCGGCGGACCACCGTCACCAACATGGGCCGCGGGGTCGACCATTCGGGCCTGATCTGCTCCGACGCCGTGGAGGACGTCTGCGGCGTCATCGCGGACTACAAGGCTTGTTACGAGGAGATGGGTGCGGAGCGGACGATGGCGTTCGCGACCAGCGCCGTCCGCGATGCCGTCAACGGCGATGCCTTTATCGCCGAGCTGCGCGAGCGCTTCGAGCTCGACGCCCGCCTGCTGACCGGCGAGGAGGAGGCTCACCTCACCTACCTGGGCGCCACCGCCCACCGCTCCGATCAGGACGCCACGCTGGTCTTCGACATCGGCGGAGGCTCCACCGAGCTGATCGTCGGCTCCGGCACCGAGGTCGGCTTTCACACCTCGCTCCAGGCCGGCACCATCCGGCAGTCCGAGCGCCACCTGACATCGGACCCGCCGGATCCGCATGAGCTCGAGGACCTCGCCGCTGACATCCGCAACCTGATCGACCGGGCGATCGCCGCGCAGCCCGGGGGCAAGCCCGTTCGGGCGATCGCCGTCGCGGGAACACCGACCTCTCTGGCGGCAATCGACCAGGCGCTCGAGCCTTATGACCCGGGCCGCGTTCATGGGTACCACCTGGGGATGCAGCGGGTTCAGCGCATGCTCAGCCGGCTCTCCTCGCTTCCTCTCGCCGAGCGCCTCAGGGTGCCCGGCCTCCAGCCCGGCAGGGCGCCCACCATCGTCGCCGGCACGGTGATCCTGGTGCAGGTCATGCGTGCCTTCGGCCTGCAGGAGATCGAGGTTTCCGAGCTCGACATCCTGCACGGATCGGCGCTCTCAGCCGCAATGGCGCCCGTCTGAGCGGCAGTTTGGCCACTCGGTAGCAATCGCGGCAATCGACCCAGTTTTGGGTATTGCCTTAATTCTTGGTGGGCTCGATACTGGCTCGGTCGGGAGAATTGGTGCTGGGCAGGACGCCCAACACCGCCTCTCGACTCATAGGATCCAGGCGTTTGCCGCAAGGCGCCTCCCGTCGCCTGGATCCACTACATACCCCCCAAGTAAGGCCCCTGAGACGTACCCCTGCCCGTCCTGATGGGGCCTGTTTGAAAAGACCGGCCGCCATGGATGGCGGTCGGTCTTTGTTAAGGGGCACAAGGCCGCTCTCCTTCGGAGCGGAGGGCGAAGCCCGTAGCGACTTGTGGAGGGCGGCCGCAGCTGCCCCTGACTTATGGCGAAGCCGTACTGTCACCCACACAGTGATCTTCGACGAGTGGGAGATCGAGCTCCACGGCCACCGCGTCATCTACCGGATCGCCGGCGACGGCCCGCCCGTCGTCCTGATCCACGGGATGGTCAACTCCTCCCGGCACTGGGAGACGGTGGCGCTGCGGCTCGCCGACCGCTACACGGTCGTGGCCCCGGACCTGCTCGGCCATGGCGACTCCGCCGCGGTCCGAGGCGATTACTCCCTCGGCGCCCACGCCTGCAGCATCAGGGACCTGCTGACCACCATCGGGATCGAGCGCGCCACCGTCGTGGGCCACTCGCTCGGCGGCGGGATCGCGATGCAGTTCTTCTACCAATTCCCCCAGCGCGTCGAGCGCCTCGCCCTGATCTCCAGCGGCGGCCTGGGCCATGAGGTGGGGCCGTTGCTGCGCGGGGCCGCCCTGCCCGGAGCTGCCGCCGGGCTCTGGCTGGTCGCAAACCGCCGCGTTCGCGCGGCGGTCGAGGGAGCGGGCGAGCGCATGCGAGCGCGAGGCAGCCGCAGGGGCGTCTATCTGCAGGCCGTCGCTCGCGCCATGCGGCCCCTCCAGGAGGCCGCCGCCCGTCGGGCCTTCCTGCAGACGCTGCGCGCAGTGATCGACGTGCGCGGCCAGCACGTCAGCGCCATGGACCGCCTCTACCTGCTCGGGGAGCTGCCCACGCTGATCGTCTGGGGCGAGCGCGACAACACGATCCCGATCCAACACGGGCTCGCCGCCCACGAGCGCATTCCCAACAGCCGCTTCGTCACCCTGCCGAACGCGGCTCACTTCCCGAACATCGAGGATCCCGAGGGATTGGCCGACGCCCTGCTCGATTGGCTCGACTCGACCGAGCCTGGCCTGATCGAGGACTCCGAGTGGGGTCAGATCGTCGGCGCGCGCTCGCCGCGGCGGCAGCGGCTCGGCGTCTAGCTAGGCCGGCGACAACGCGACCGCGTGGTTCGCCAGGATCAGGTCGTGGGGGTCCCAGCTGTGCTTCACGTGAGCGAGGCGCTTGCACGTCTCCGGAGGCATGATCGCGTCGATGTCGCAGGGCCGCTCGGCGTAGTTGAAGTAGCCGCCCGGCGCCGCCCAGGATTTCATCGCATCGGTGAGGCCGTCGAGCGCGCCTGTGATCGGCTCGCGCATCGCAGGGTCCATCAGCATCCCGATCCCGAGCAGCAGGTACTCGCCGTCGAGTTTGTCCATCGCGCCACCGTTCTCGGCCGGCCGCGCGAGCGCCCCGCCCAGATGGCGGAGCTCCGCCACCAGAAGGGGCGAACCCGAGTCGGGCCCACTCGCCCCGACGAACGCGTCGATCGCGTCGTCGGGCAGCTCGTTCAGGACCGCGTGATGGCCGAGGCCTGGCACCGGCGGCTCGGGATCCATGGCTATCCGCGTGAGGTCCGGCGTGGGGACCTGCCCGAAGGTGTCCATCACCGGCTCGCCGATCTCGCGCAGCGGTGCGATCGCCGCTTCTCCCTCCTCCTGGGTGCCGATGCAGGTCGCGAAGATCGCGAGGAGGTTCTTGCCGCGGAGCGGCTCAGGGACGTCGGGGATCGGTGGAAGGTTGAGGAAGCGCAACATGCTCCCGACCTCATCCGGGAGGGTCGCAGTCCAATCGCGATAGCTGCGCACCCCGTCGGCCCCAACGTCGGCCGGGAAGAGCAGGACTCCCGCGTAAGCCTCGGAGACCGGCAGCAGCTCGAGGTGGAGAGCCGTGACGATGGCGTATCCGCCTCCGCCCCCGCGCAGGGCCCAGAACAGATCCGGGTCGCCCCCGGCATCGACCGTGCGGGCCTCACCGTCGGCTGTCACCAGCTCGATCGCGCTCACCCTGTTGCACGCCCACCCGTACTTGCGGCCGAGCCAGCTGAGGCCCCCGCCGAGCGTGTACCCGACAACCCCGACGTTGGGAGAGGTGCCGGGCATGGAGCACTGTCCCTCCTTGATGGCGGCCTCGCCGACTTCCTCTGCCAGCGCACCGGCCTCCACGCGCGCCTTGTCCCCCTCGATGTCGACGCCGCGCATGCGCTCGGTCTTGATCAGGATCACGTCGTCGAGCGCGCCGAGAGACACGGCACCGTGACCGGTCCCCTGGCCGGCCACCCGCTGGCCGTTCTCCCGGGCGAAGGCGATCACCTTCGCGACGTCATCAGCGCTCTCCACGAATGCCACCGCGGACGGCTGCTGGTCGGCCGCCAGGTTCCAGGCCTGGCGCGCTTCGTCCCAGTCCGAGTCGCTCGGAGTGGCCACCCGCCCCCTGATTGACAGCTGCGAGAGATCGGCCATCGGGGGCGCACTCTATGCGAGCCGATGCCCTCTTGCCAAGGCATAGGATCGAGGGCAGGAGAGCGGGGAGAGTCGTGTCGCGCACACTGCTTCTGGCAAGCCTGCAGCGAGCGCTCGCCGAGGCCGGCGAGGGCTCCGAGCAACGCGGGGACGGGTGGTTCGAGCGGCCGCGAAGCCGGCGGGAGGTGCTGCAGGGCGCGGCCGCGGCGATGGCGGCGGGCACGGCGTGGTCCGCGTTCGGATGCGGCAGCTCGCCGGGCCCCGAGCGCACCGAGGATCTGGTGATCGTCGGCGGCGGGCTGGCGGGCCTCGTCTGCGCCCACAGGCTGAAGCAGGCGGGGCACCGCGCCGTGGTGCACGAGGCCAGCGATCGCCTCGGTGGGCGCGTCTGGACGATCCGGGGCGTGTTCGCGGACGGCCAGATCGCGGAACACGGCGGCGAGCTGATCGACAGCGGCCACTTCGCCATGCGGAGCCTGGTCGCCGAGCTTGGCCTGACGCTCGACAACGTGATCGCGGCGGAGAAGCCGGGAACCGGCGAGGTCTTCCATTTCGGCGGCGTCCACTATCCCGTGACCCAGGCGGTCGCCGATTTCCAGTCCGTCTACCCGAAGCTGAAGGCCGACATCCGGGAGGCCGGCTACCCCACGCTCCACAACCGCCACAAGCCACGCGGCGTCGAGCTCGATCACATGTCGATCGCCGACTGGATACGGGAGAACGTGCCGGGCGGCCTCGAGTCGAATCTGGGGCGGCTACTCGACGTCGCCTACAACACCGAGTTCGGCGCGGACATCTCAGACCAGACCTCCCTCAACCTCCTCTACCTGCTCGGCTACTCCGGCGGCGGGCGACTGCGGCTGTTTGGCGCGTCGAACGAGAAGTTCCACGTGCAGGGAGGCAGCGACCTCGTCGTCCGACGGCTGGAGGATGAGCTGGACGGCCAGGTCAGGCTCAGATCGGAGCTGGTCGAGATCAAGCGGCTCGATGGCGGCACCTACCAGCTCACTTTCGACGGCGACGGGGGCACGAGCAGAGTGAAGGCCTCGCAGGTGGTCCTCGCGCTGCCGTTCGCGGTGATGCGGGAGTCGGTTGACTACTCCGGCGCGGGCTTCGATCCGGTGAAGACCATGGCCATCGAGCAACAGGGCATGGGGACGAACTCGAAGCTGAACGTTCAGTTCTCCGATCGCGGCTGGCGCGCTCTCGACGCCAACGGCAGCACCTATACGGACACGGGCTACCAGTCCAGCTGGGAGGCGAGCCGCGCTCAGCCGGGCCGCGCCGGGATCCTGGTCGACTACACGGGCGGCACTATCGGAGAGGCCTTCGGGGGCGCCACCGCCGCCGAGCGCGCCAATCGATTCCTCGGACAGCTGGGGTCGGTGCTGCCCGGCGTCCCGGAGACGTTCAACGGCCGGGCGGTGCTCGACTACTGGCCAGGGCAACCGTTCACCCGCGGCTCCTACGCCTACTACCGCGTCGGGCAGATGACCTCCTTCGCCGGAGTCGAGGGGAAGCCCAGCGGGAACTGCCACTTCGCCGGAGAGCAGACCTCCTACACCTTCCAGGGCTACATGGAGGGCGCCGTGAAGAGCGGCGAGCGAGCGGCGGGAGAGATCGTGGCCGCGCTCGGCGGCAGCCCCTAGCCGGCCCTACGCGGGATGCGGCGTGGCGTCGAGCGGAATGCGAGCGACCCGGTCGAAGGCGATCCTGGCGAACAGGGCTCCGGCGATCGCGGCGACCCCGCCCATCACCAGCGCGGCCCGCGGATCGACCGCCTCGGAGAGCCATCCCGAGAGCGGGCCCCCGATCGGCGTCGAGCCGAGGAAGACGATCGAGTAGAGGGCCATCACCCGGCCGCGCATGCTGGGCTCCGAGGCGAGCTGCAGCGAGGAGTTGACGCTCGCGGCGAGCGTGACGGTGGCCGCGCCCAGCGGTGCGAGCGCCGCGATCTCGAGCGCCAGCGTGGGCGCGCCGGCGGCGAGCAGGGACAGGACCCCGAAGACGAGCGCGGCGCCGACGAGCAGCATCGGGGTGACCGAGCCGCGCGCACCATTGATCAGCGCGCCGACGATCGCGCCGAGCCCCATCGCGGCGACGAGGACGGCGTAGGTGGAGGCGCCGCCGTCAAAGGTGAACCGGGCGAGCAGCGGCAGGACGGCCTGGAAGTTGTAGCCGAGGGTTCCCACGATGGCCATCAGTCCCAGCGGGATCCAGAGCTCGGGCTCGCGGCGGACGTAGCGCAGGCCGGCACGCACCGCCCCGGGCTCCCGCCTCGCCACCTCCGCGGGCTGCAGCCGCTCGGTGTCCATCCCGGCGAGCACCCAGATCATGAAGGCGAAGCTCGCGGCGTTGATCGCGAAGCAGGGCTCGACGCCGACCGTCGCGATCAGAATTCCGGCGAAGGCCGGGCCGATCACGCGCGCACTGTGGACGAGGACGCTGTTCAGGCTGACGGCGTTGACCACCCGGTCGCTGCCCACCATCTCCATCACGAACGCCTGCCGCGTCGGGTAGTCGACGGCGTTCACGCAACCGCGGAGGAAGACCAGGCTGAACAACATCCAGGGCACGAGGACGCCCTCGGCGGCGAGAGCCAGCATCGTCAGTGGGGCGATCATGTGGAGTCCCTGGGTGAGGAGCAGCAGCTGCCTCTTCGGTACCCGGTCGGCGATCAGGCCGCCCCAAGCGCCGAAGACCAGCATCGGCAGGAACTGGAGAGCGGTGGTCACGCCGACCGCCAGTCCGCTACCCGTCAGGGAGAGCACCAGCCACATCTCGGCGATCATCTGCATCCAGTTGCCGGACAGCGAGACGAGCTGGCCGGTGAAGTAGCGGCGGAAGTTCGGGATGCTGAGGCTGGCGAAGGAGCGTCCGAGTGCCTCCGTCACTCGAGCATCCCCTCCAGCAGCTCGGCGGCGCGCTCGAGCGTGCGGCGATCCTCGGCGTCCAGTCACGGCGAGGCGACTGGCGACGTAGGCGGTCTTGCGGGCGCGGAGATGCTTCAGCAGTGTCCCGGGCCTCGGACGTGGCGCTCAGGATCGACGCGCGGCCGTCCTCCGGGTCCTTGACCCTCTCCACCAGCCCGGCGGCCTCGAGGTGGCCGACGATGCGAGTCACCGTCGGCCGCTTGATGCGCTCGCGCTCGCGCGAGCTCGCTCGGCGAGAGCGGCCCGTGGCGCTCGATCGTGGCGAGCGCCGCGACCTGGGACGGGCCGAGGTCGACCCCCGCCTCCTGGCGGAGGCGTCTCGCCATCCGCGTGATCGCCCACCTCAGCCTGGGGGCGAGCTCCTCCTCGGTCTGCGGTGCGTCTGTTGTGGCTGCTGTTCTTTGGCTCAAAGTGATTCGCCTCGCTAATTAGCTTAGCGAATCACCTTCTTTACCTCAACTCCAGGCGGCCACCCAGGCGTCCATGTCCGGCTTGTTCTCCATGCGGGTGACCTTGCCGTCCTTGATCTCGTAGTCGTGCTCGAAGGCTGCGTCGAGCTCGGCGCCGCTCTTGGCCTTGCCCTCGAACCGGCCCGTGACGATCACCTGGTCCCCCTCGTCCTTGAAATCCGCCGGCTCTGCCGCGAACTCGTCGAACTTCTCGGGGACCGCCGAGAACACCTCGCTCCCGACCGCGCCCGGCCCATTGAACGTCCCGGAGGGCGCGCTCCCGCCGCCGGGCTCGATCCACTCCACGTTGTCGGCAAGCCTCCCAAGCACCCCGGGGATGTTGCCGCTATTGAAGTCCGCGTAGGAGCCGCGAATGAGCTCCACGTTCTCCTCTGACATGTCCTTCTCCTCTCGTCGGTCGGTCAGGTCTATCACCCTAAGCCCCGTATGGCCCGATTTGATTAGGGCTCCCTAATTTCAAATGTGTTAGGGTGCCCGAACCTTGAAGCCCGACCAAAGCACTCGGAGTTCCTACACCCGCCTGGCCTGGTGGCTCAGCGGCCTCGCCGTGGTGACCGGCCTCGTCTACCTGATGGCGACGGCGAACACCGGGCCGGCCGACCCGACCGAGCAGCACATGAGCCACGGCACCGCCGTCTTCAACTCGGGAATGATCGTGTTCCGGGAGGGCCTCGAGGCGATCCTGATCTTCGCCGCCGTCACCGCCAGCTTCGTGGGCGCCAACGAGTCGAAGCGGCGCCCCGTGGTGGGCGGCGCGATCGTGGCCTTCGGGGCGACGGTCGTCACCTGGTTCGTCGTCCAGGCGGTGCTCGACGTGGCCTCCCCGCTCGGCCCGAAGCTCGAGGCGATCACCGGCTTCCTCGCGGTCGTCGTCCTGCTGGTCGTCCTCAACTGGTTCGTCCACCGCGTCTACTGGACCGACTGGATCGGCCGCCACCACAAGCGACGGCAGAAGCTGTTGACGCAGACCGGCCCGTGGGTCGTGATCGGCCTGATCGCGCTCGGCTTCACCACCGTCTACCGGGAGGGCTTCGAGGTCGTTCTCTTCCTCCAGAACCTGCAGCTCCAGAGCGGCACCTCGACGGTGCTCGAGGGCGTGGCGATCGGGCTGGCCTGCACGGCCGTGGTCGGGGTGCTCACCTTCTGGCTGCACCACAAGCTGCCGTACCGCCGCATGCTGATCGCCACCGGCGCCCTTGTGGCCGTCGTGTTGATGGTGATGATCGGCGGCACCGCGCTCTCCTTCATGGACCTCGGCTGGATCCCCAGCCACCCGACGCCGTTCACGGTCCCCACCTGGATGGGCACCTGGTTCGAGATCTATTCCTACTGGGAGACGATCGGCGCTCAGCTGCTCGCCGGCATCCTGGTCGTCGGCTCCTACGTGCTCGCCGAGCACGTCAAGGTGCGCCGCCGCGTCCAGAAGGGCGAGCAGCCCGCCGTTCGCGCCGACGCCCCGCCGTCACTCCAGACGCAGACCGAGCCCGTCTAGCCCTACCCTGAGCGGCGTGCGCCGCTCGCCAGGGAAGGTCGTGCTCGTCGCTGCGCTCGGTCTCATGCTGATCGCGGCCGGCGCCGCGGTCGCCAAGAAGAAGCACCACCATCACCGCAGCCTTCCGCGGGGCCCATATCCGAGCCTGGGGAGCTGCCCGGTCTTCCCAGCCTCCAACACGCCCGCCAACGCACCATCGGCCGCGGACGAGTCGGCCTGGAACCAGGACATCTCATCGGCGCCGCTCGACCCCAACTCAGCCGGCTACATCGCCTACATCGACGCCCACGGGGGTGACCTCGTGCACCCGGACTTCGGCTCGCCGCGCCAGTACGGCTTCCCCTACTCGGTCGTCGGCAAGAAGCAGAAGCGCACCAAGCTCAACTTCACCGCCTACGGCGACGAGTCGGACCACGGCGCCTACCGCGTCCCGTTCAAGTCCCTGGTGGAGGGCGGCCAGGCCTCGGACGGAGACCGCCACGTGCTCACCGTC
This sequence comes from uncultured Solirubrobacterales bacterium, assembly GCA_963817275.1. GTDB lineage: Bacteria > Actinomycetota > Thermoleophilia > Solirubrobacterales > 70-9 > DASUPK01. The sequence continues at coordinate 11,741 of CAWFOA010000016.1, forward strand.
GACGCGGCTCGCTGCAAGCTCTACGAGCTCGGCCGGGCCTTCGCGCGGAAGCACCCGAAGGCCCATTGGAACGCCGACGTCGGCGTGATCTGGGACCTCCGCTCCGCCGCCCTCCGGCCGGAGGGCTTCACCTCGGCGGACGCCGCCGGCCTGCCGATCTTCCCCGGGCTCGTCCGCTACGACGAGGCCGCCGCCGGCCACATCAACCACGCGATCCGGGTGACCGTCGACTCCACGCAGAACGCCTGGGTCCACCCCGCCTCGCACTGCGCCGGCGACACCTCCAACGCGAGCGCCCCGCCGATGGGACTGCGGCTCCGCCTGGGCGCGGGGTACGACATCTCGGGCATCACCGGGCCGGCGCATGCGGTCGCGGCGGCGATGAAGCAGTACGGCGTGATCGTCGCCGACAACGGCTCCAACTGGTTCATCTCGGGCACCTCGGACCGCCGCTGGCCCGACGAGAACCTCGACCAGCTCAAGTCGATCCCCGGCTCAGCCTTCCAGGTGGTGCAAAGCGCCGCACCCATCCAACGCTGCTGAGCGACTCCGCTGGGGCGCTCACCATCCGGACGCCGATCAGCGCGAACACCAACCCCACAACCGCGCCGACGCTGAGCGGCTGACCGAGGATCGGGACGCCGGCGATCGCGGTGGTGGCCGGGACCAGGTAGAGGAAACTGGTCGCCTCCCCGCTCTTTTCATGCCGCAACAGCCAGAAGAAGAGCATCACGGCGCCGATGGAGAGCCCGAAGATCAGCCAGGCGAGCGGAGCGAGGGCGCCCGCGCTCAGGCTGAATCCCTGTGTCAATGCGGTCAGGGGAGCGATCACCGCGGCCGCGGTCGCGAGCTGGATCGCGTTCGCCGCGCGGGGATCCACGTTCGAACCGTGGGCGCGCTGGACCAGGGTCCCTCCGACGAGCCCCGCCAGGCCGACCACCGCGAACAGGAAGCCGAGAGGCGATCCGCCCCCGTGGAGCTCCTCGACGACCGCCAGGATCACGCCGCCGACCCCGATCACGGACCCGACCCACTGCGCCGGCTCGAGATGCTCGTCGAGTAGGACCGTGGCGAGCACCGCCACCAGCAGCGGGCTTGATCCGGCGAGCAACGCGGTCAGGCCGGCAGCCACTCCGTACTGGAGGGCGAGGAAGATCCCGACGAACTGCGCCGCCTGCAGCAGCAGGCCGACCAGGACCATCTGCGCGAGCGCTCGCCGCTCGCGGGGCCATGGGGCTCGCAGCAACATCGCGATCGCTGCCATCACCAGGGCCGCGACGCTCATTCGCCAGAAGAGGATCGACAGCCCCGACGCGTGCCGGACCGCCAGCGTCCCCACGATGAAGCCGCTGCTCCAGACGGGCACCATCACAGCCTTGGTCAGCCGAAGCCTTCGCTGGTCGCTCATCACTGACTGAACGTCAGCGACCCCAGGGCTGTGAGACGAAATGTCAGCCGCCGCGGGCGGCGGAGATCAGCTGCGGCAGCGGCACGATCGTCTTCTCGAGCTCGAAGGTGCTCGCCGCCTTCTGCACGCTGATCGGAGCGGGACTCGGATCCCCGCTGGGCGTGATCGAGAAGGTGCCGGTGATGCCGTCGGTGACGTGGGTCTTGAAGAGCGTGTCGATCGTGCCGGAGCGCGTCTTGCCCACCTTGATCGCGTTGAGCAGCACCTCGGCGGCCTCGCCCGCGTACGGGGCGAAGACCTCGATCGGCTCGTCGCCGACCTGCGCCTTGAGTTCCTTGACGAAGGCCGAGCCCTCGCCGGTGAGGCTGCCGGGCACCTTGCCCGGGAGGCTGACGAGCATCCCGGCGGAGGCCGGGCCGGCCTGGTCGATCGTGCTCTGCTGCGCGAACCCGTCCGGGGCGAGCAGCTTGACCGCGCCGTCGTTGGGGCCGAGCACCGAGACCTTGTCCTTGATGATCTGCGCGCCGTTCTCCTCGAGCAGCCCGGCGAGCAGCACCGCGTCGGCGCCCGATGCCTTCACCTTGTCCATCAGGTCGGTGTAGCTCTTCGCGTCTGGATTCCACTTCTCGAAGCCGGCGATCTGCATGCCGAGGGACCTGGCGGCACCCTGGAAGGTCTGGGCCTGGCCGGTGCTGGTCGGGTCGTCGGCGGCGTAGAGGATGAAGGGGTTCTTGATCCCCGACTCGTTGGCGAAGGTCGCGAGGCCGGCACTTTGGACCGCGTCATTCGGCACGACGCGGATGTAGTTGCGCTTGCCGGAGGGGAAGTAGACGCCCGGCTCGTCCTTCTTGCACAGGGTGGGACTCGGCTCGGTCAGGCAGACGAACGTGTTGCCGGGCGAGACCATCGGAACTGCGCCGCCGGGCGCCTTGTTCAGCACCGGCATCTCGATCGCGGCGCAGCCGGAGTTGTAGGTCCCGATCACACCGATCACGTCGGGGTCGGCGCCGTACTTCTGGGCATTCGTGCGGCAGAGATTCTCGTCCCACTCGCCGGTCGAGGCGATCGAGTCGTCGCAGGATTGGAACGCGACCTGGATGTTGCCCGCCTGCCAGCCCTTGCGGGCCATCTCCTGGATGATCGCGTCGTTCTGCTGCTTCGAGCGCTCGGCGGAGTCGCCCTTCAGCGGCAGGTCGGAGACGATCAGCTTCTGTGCGGTCCCGCTGCCGTGGTACTCGACATCGCCGCAGTCGGCACTGATCCCCTGGACGTCGCCCAGATTGTTGTCATCACCGCCGCCGCAGGCGACCAGCACAAGCCCGCCCGAGATGGCGGCCAAGGCGACGAGCCCCAAGGCAAGGCGACGAGACACGAAGCGGGACCCTATTGGTTCAGGCGGCTTTGGCGGCCTGGCGATCCGGCGCGATCCGCACGACGTCCCAGGCGAGACCGAGCTTCTCCAGCGTCCAGATCACTCCGGCGGACGGATCGATCTGCCGCTTCTTCATCCCGTGCACCGCCGAGGTCGGGAAGGCGTGATGGCTGTTGTGCCAGGCCTCGCCGAACGTCGGTATCGCGAGCCAGGCGAGGTTCCGCGACTCGTCGGTCGTCTCGAAGTCACGCTTGCCGAACATGTGGCAGAGCGAGTTGATCGAGTAGGTGACGTGGTGCAGGACGAAGATCCGCACGGCGCCTCCCCAGAGCAGACCGGTGAGTCCGGCGAGCACGGTGCCGCCGATGGCGACGCCTAGGCCGAACGGGATCGCCAGCCCGACCAGGGCCCAGAAGATGAAGGTGCGGTCGATGAAGCGCGCTACCGGGTCCTTCAGGAGGTCCGGCGCGAAGCGCGTCTTGGAGCCGCGCTGTGTGTGGATGAAGAGCCAGCCCAGGTGCGCGTGGAAGAAGCCCTTGAACTGGGCCCAGACGCCCTCGCCGTGCCCGACGTGCGGGCTGTGGGGGTCGCCCTCCTGGTCCGAGAAGGCGTGGTGCTTGCGGTGGTCGGCGACCCAGGAGATCATCGGGCCCTCGATGGCGGCCGAGCCGAGCGCGCCGATCACGCCGCGCAGGATCGGGCCGGTCTTGAAGCTCCGGTGGGTGAAGAGACGGTGGAAGCCAACCGTGATGCCGAGTCCGGTCGGGATGTAGATCAGGGCGAAGACGACGAGGTCGCTCCAGTGCAGCCAGCTGCCCGCGAGCTGCCAGACGACGAAGCCGAGCATCAGGAACGGGACCACGGTGAGGAAGCCGGTGATGATCCGGTCGCGCGTTTCGTGCGCGACGGGCTGGACGTCGTCCGCACGGGGCACCCGCGGACGGGCGGGTGCGGGAGCGGAGGGCACCGCCGTTGTGGACGCGCCGGTGGGGGGCGCTGTCACTCCAGCGGCAACGTCCGACATGAGGTTCTCCTTTGCTTGGGTCCTGACCGAGTCAATCCGACTCTCGCCGTCGCGACTCGAGTCCCGGGGCAACGGACCCTAGCGGCATTTCATAACGCTGTGGTGAGTAATTCGGTATCCCTAACAGGACCTGAATCTCGCGCAGCGCTAGGGTCGGGATATGTCGACTGAGCCACTCGTCAAGGAGATCGAGCGCGCCTTCCCGGAGCGGCCGTTCACGATCGAGCTCTGGGACGGTTCGCGCCTCCCCTCCACCAACGGCGGCGGTCCGACCTTCAAGGCGCGCTCCAAGGACGCCCTCGCCTACGCGGTCGCGGCGCCGGGCCAGCTCGGCCTCGGGCGCGCCTACGTCTCCGGCGAGATCGAGATCGACGACATGGAGGCCGTCATCGGGCTGCTCAACGACTGGAAGCCGCCGCCCGTCGGCACCGCTACCAAGGCCCGCCTGATCGCCGCCGCCCTGCGAGCCGCCGGCGTCCACCGCCCGCCGCCGGCGCCCAGGGCCGAGCTCCACCTCCGCGGCCGCAAGCACACCACCGAGCGCGACCGCGAGGCCGTCCGCCACCACTACGACGTCGGCAACGAGTTCTTCTCGCTCTTCCTCGATCCCTCGATGACCTACTCCTGCGCCTTCTTCTCGCGCGTGCCGAAACGCAAGGGGATCCTCGCCCGTGACGAGCCGGCCACCCTCGAGCAGGCTCAGGAGGCGAAGCTCGAGCTGGTCTGCAGCAAGCTCGGTCTCCAGCCCGGCCAGCGCGTGCTCGACGTCGGTTGCGGCTGGGGCAGCTTCGTGATGCACGCGGCACAGCGCCACGGCGTTGAGGCCGTCGGCATCACCCTGTCCCAGAACCAGGCCGAGCTCGCCCGTCGTCGGGTCGCCGATGCCGGGCTGGCCGACAAGGTCGAGATCCGCGTCCAGGACTATCGCGAGCTGGCCGGGGAGAACTTCGACGCGGTCGCCTCGATCGGCATGGTGGAGCACGTCGGCGAGGCGCAGATCGACCGCTACGCCGAGCAGCTCGCCTCGATGCTGGCTCCGGGCGGGCGGCTGCTCAACCACGGGATCTCGCGACTGCGCCACGGCAGCGTCGAGGGCGGCGCGTTCTCCGAGCGCTACGTCTTCCCCGACGGCGAGACGCTCCACGTCTCCCGCGTGATCCTGGCGCTGGAGCGGGCGGGCTTCATCGCCCAGCACGTCGAGGAGTTCGGCTCCGACTACGCGGAGACGCTGCGCCACTGGATCCGGAATCTCGACGACAACATCGAGCGGGCGGAGGAGCTGGCGGGCCCGGAGCGGCTCCGCGTCTGGCGCCTCTACCTGCGCGCCGCCCGCAACGGCTTCGAGATCGACTTCACCTCGGTCTACCAGGTCCTCTGCCGGCGAGGCGAGAGCTAGCACTTCTGCGAGAGCGCCGCCGGGCGAGCGGTGGTTATTCCGTCCCCTGGGGTGCTACCGTCCCGCGCGTTAGGCCGGTGATACCGGCAAAGGTGTGCGTAGCGCTCGCGTTGTTGCTCTCAGCTTCCTCGCGTTCGCAGCACAGTTAAGAGGAGGCGAGATGCCTACCGGAACCGTCAAGTGGTTCAGCAATGACAAGGGCTATGGGTTCATCACACCCGACGATGGCTCGAACGATGTCTTCGTTCACTTCAGCTCGATCGAGGGCGACGGCTACCGTTCGCTCGAAGAGGGCGCGAAGGTCGAGTACGAGACCGAGGCCGGCCCCAAGGGCCCGGCAGCGACCGGCGTCAAGCAGGTCGCGTAAGGGAGCCCCAAGCTTCTGAACCTTGGAAAGGGCCCGCTCCGGCGGGCCCTTTTCTTTGGCAGCCGGGGCGTGGTAGGAATGCCCTCAGGTGGCCACCTTCCTGCTGATCCACGGCGCCTGGCACGAGCCCTCCTGCTGGGATGAGCTGACGCCGCAGCTGACGGAGCGCGGTCATCGGGTCGTGGTGCCCGACCTGCCGTTGCAGGATCCGGAGGCAGGATTCGATCAGCGCGTCCGGCCGGCTCTCGACGCGCTCGACGACGTCGACGAACCGCTGGTCATCGTCGGCCACTCCCAGGGCACCGCCTACTCGACGCTGGTCGCGGCCGCGAGGCCGGACGCCCTGCTCGTTCACCTCTGCCCCAGGCTTGGCGGATTCGAGCCGCCGCCGGGAGCGCCGGAGATGTTCCGGCAGGGGATCCCGTTTCCCGAGACTCGCCCCGACGGCCTCAGCGTCTGGGATCACGAGGTCGCGATTGAGGCGCTGTACGGGCGCGTGCCCGCGCCGCGGGCCGACATGCTGGCGGGGCGACTGCGGCCGATGGCCATGCCGGAGGAGGAGTATCCGCTCGAAGCCCCTCCCGGCAATCGAACCATCCTCATCTACGCCGCCGACGACGAGCTCTTCGAGCCGGACTGGGAGCGGTTCATGGCGCGCGAGCTGCTCGGTGTCGAGCCGATCGAGATCCCCGGCGGGCACTTCCCGATGGCCGAGGACCCCGAGGCCCTCGCCGAGCTTCTCGATCGCCTCGCCTAGCGGTGGGTGACGCCCTCGGCGACGAAGTTCGCCAGCCGCGGCCCGTGACGGTGACGCCCTCGAGCGCCTCGTCGATCGCGTCGAGGGTGTCCTGGGAGAGCTCCACCCCCGAGGCCTTGACGTTCGAGAAGACCTGCTCGGGGCGCGAGGCGCCGATGATCACCGAGGCGAGGTTCTTCTGGCGCAGGCACCAGGCGAGGGCCATGTGCGCCATCTCGAGCCCCGCCTGCTCGGCGACCGGCAACAGCTTCTGCACCGCCTCGAGCAGCTCGTCCGAGCGGTAGCGGTCCATCGCCCAGTTCATGGAGTCCGCGGCGGCGCGTGAGTCCTCCGGCGGCGGCTCGCCGGGCACGTACTTGCCGGTCAGCACTCCCTGGGCTATCGGCGACCAGACGATCTGCGAGATCCCGTGCTCCTCGCAGAAGGGGATCAGCTCGGCCTCGGGGGCGCGCCAGATCATGTTGTACTGCGGCTGGGAGGAGACGAACTTGCGCGCGCCGGGGACGTCGAGCCCGGCCTGGATCTGCTCGATGGTCCACTCGCTGAAGCCGATCTCGCGCGCCTTGCCGGCCTCGACGACCTCGGTGAGCGCCTCCATCGTCTCCTCGATCGGCGTCTCGGGATCGGGGCGGTGGCACTGGTAGAGGTCGACGTAGTCGGTCTGCAGGCGCTCGAGCGAGGCGTCGATCTGCTTGAGGATCTGCTCGCGCGAGAGGCCGCGGTCGGTCTCCGACATCGGGAAGAAGACCTTGGTGGCGAGGATGTAGGTGTCGCGGTCGAAGTCCTTGAGGACCTCCCCCCAGGCCGTCTCGGCCGCGCCGCCGCCGTAGACGTTGGCGGTGTCGAAGAAGTTGATCCCGGCCTCGAAGGCCGCCTTGGTGCAGGCCTCGGTGTGCTCCTGCTCCAGCCCGCCCCCGTAGGTGAGCCAGGAGCCGAGCGAGATCTCCGAGACCTCGATGTCCGAGTCGCCGAGCTTGCGGAAGTTCACGCGGTCCACCCTACCCAAGCGCCTCGTCGGCAATCGGGCAGGTCCAGAAAGCGCTCAGGATGCAGGGCATTCCTGCCGATAGGGATTGGGTGAGACAGCACTGCGCCCAATGCCTGACCGAGGTCTTCATCACCAGCGGCCGGCAGACCCCCGCCGGCGAGCTCCTCTGCGAACCCTGCTACTCGGCCCTCTGGGGTCCCCAGGCGACGGACGCGTTCCGGGTGATGGTCGAGCAGCACACGGGCCCGTTGAACGGGCACCCGCTCTCCGCCCAGGCCCGCTGATCTGAGGGGAGAAGTTCCCGCGCCGCTCCCTTAGGGCGGCAGTGAGTCCCTCCAGTGCGAAGCGCAAGCCCTCCGCGGGCGCCGGGCGGTCCAAGGTCCGCCTGGCGCCCGCGGACAAGCTCAAGCGCGAGGTCCAGGCCGTGCTCACCGACGAGCTCGCCCAGGACCAGTACCGGAGCGGATTCGGCCGCTACGACGGCTTCGCCTACGTCGCCGCGGAGGCCTACTTCCACCTCGCCGGCGGCTACGACGCCCGCCTGCAGCCGATGCAGCTGAAGCACCGCGGCAAGAGCCACTGGTGGCTGCTCGACCCTGACGGCCGGGTCATCGACCTACGTCCTGGGCCCGCGAGAGGCCTCGAAGTTCCCGTACCACCGCGGCCAGCGGCGCCCGTTCCGCTACACGCCGGCCGGCATCTCGCGGCGGGCGCAGACGATCGTGGAGCGCGTCCGAGCAAGCCGTGGCTGAGGAGCCTCCGCGCGGTCTATTCTGGATCTGCGATGGAACGCGCAACCGTGGACCGACGAGCGACTCGATGATCTCGCCGATGCGATGCGGCAGCGGATTCGATCGAGTCGACCGGGAATTCGCGAGCTCCGCACTGACCATGACCGCAGATGGAGCCTTCGACCAACGATGATCCGCATCGGTGGGCGGCATGCTCGGCTTCATAAGCGTCCTCGCCGCGATCCTCGCCCGCGGCGCCTAATAGGAGTACTGTCGATAGAGGCTGGCCCTGCGGCCAGGCAGCTCACTCCCCACCGGAAAGCCACCAACGGCGCGATTGCCACGAGGCGCGAGATGGGGGCCACTGATTTGACTGCGGGGCTGGTGCTCCTACAAGGGGGCACGACCCGAAGGAGAGAGCAATGGGCGCAAATGCAGACGCAGTGAAGAGCGGTTGGGACGCCTTCGCAAAGGGCGACCTCGACACCGCCGTCGCGACGACGAGCGACTCAGCCGAGATCGTCATCCCCGACAGCCTCCCCTGGGGCGGTACCTACACCGGCCCGGACGGCTTCAAGGAGATGATCGGCAAGTTCTTGTCGAACTTCGACGAGGTCAATCCTCAGCCAAAGGAGTTCCTCGAGGCCGACGGCGGCCACGTCGTCGTCACGGTCTCGGGCGTGGGCAAGACGAAGAGCGGCAACGAGCTCAGCGGCGATTCGATCTGGCTGTACACGATCGATGACGGCGAGATCACGCGGGCGGAGTTCTACGGCGACACGGCAACGGCGGTCGAGGCACTCGGCTAGCCGGTGAGGCGTGAGCCGGAGCTGCTCCGGCTCACGCTTCCGCGGTCATCAGCGTCCTCGCCGCGATTCTCGTTCGCGGCGCCTAATAGGAGTACTGTCGATAGAGGCTGGCCCTGCGGCCGAAAGCTCAACCCCCACCGGATTGCCACCGACGGCGCGTTCTGCGCCACGAGGCGCGAGATGGGGACTACTGATTTGACTGCGGGGCCGGTGATCACTCTCTAAGGGCGTTACCTCACCGGCACGGTGGATGCGCCTATATCCGCAAGGAGACAACGATGGGCGCAAATGCAGACACAGTCAAGAATGGTTGGGACGCCTTCGCAAAGGGCGACATGGACGCCGCGACGGCGACGACGAGCGACTCGGCCGAGATCGTCATCCCCGAGAGCCTTCCCTGGGGTGGCACCTACACGGGCCCGGAGGGCTTCAAGGAGATGATCGGCAAGTTCGTCTCCAACTTCGACGAGATCAAGCCGGAGCCGCAGGAGTTCCTCGAGGCCGATGGCGGCCACGTGCTCGTCACGGTCAAGGGCGTGGGCACGACGAAGAGCGGCAACGAGCTCACCGGCGACTCGATCTGGCTCTACAAGGTCGACGACGGCAAGATCGAGCACGCGGAGTTCTACGGCGACACCGCCACGGCGGTCAAGGCACTCGCCTAGCTGGACGCGGCCTCACCGCCGCGCCTCAAGGGAAGCGTGAGCCGGAGCTGCTCCGGCTCACGCACCCGCAATCAGAAGACTTTGCCCTTCAACGAAAGGAACCACAGATGCTAGGACGCAACCACGAGAAGCACGAGAAGATCGAAGAGGTCGAGAAGACGGCAACCGAGCACCTCGAAACCGCGCTCGACGAGCTCAAGAAGGCCAGTCAGCAGGCACAGGAGGAGCTTCGGGCCAAGATCGACTCTGCGATCAGCCGCGCACGTGAAGCGCTGGACGATGTCCGGTCGCAGGTCGGGGATCGCGCCGAGGACGTCAAGGAGAGCGTCGAGGAGGCGCGCGACAAGGTCGAGACCAAGGTCTGATCGCGGAGCGCATCGAGGGCCAGGGCCCCCCTCCCTGACGGCCCTCGATGGCGCACCCGAAGGATGAGTTCGACAACGCGCCCAGCGGGTTATCCGACCGTGCGCTGTCCTGCTGGTCTCACTTGAAGCTGAAGTCGGCCCGGTGGGTGGTGCCGTCGTCGAGCTTCACGACCAGCTGGCGGCAGGACTTCGCCCAGCTCTTGTCCGTCTTCCAGGCGTAGGTGTACTGGTCGCTCGCCGGGTCGTAGGAGAGTCCGCTCGACGGCGCCGTGACGGTGGACTCGATCCCGTCGACCTGCTGATCGGAGCCGCAGGCGATCGTCTGGGACTTGGGATATCCGCTCGCCAGGACGTTCAGGCCCTGATCCCCGTGCAGTGAGAACTTGACGGGCACGGCCTGCCCGGCCTTTACGCCGTTCAGCACAGGCAGGTTGTCGACCGGGGGGAAGAAGCCGCCGAAGTCGTAGGGGACCACGGAAGGCACGCCGAACCTCCAGACGCTGGCGTGCGTGCTGAGCGCGGTGATCTGGAGATCGCCGTTCCCGTCGGTGACCGCTCCCTCGACGCACGGGTCAGGATTCGCGACGCCGCTCTGGTCGGCGCAATCGGCGATCGGGACTCCGTCGCGGAAGACGGTCACCGGTCCGGCCGGCGCGCTCGATCCGTCAATCGTGAAGACCAGCCGGAGCGGGTGGTCAGCGTCGAGAGCATTCGGGGCCTTGATGTCGAACTCCTGGTTGAGCAGGAAGAACCCGGTGGGCGGCGTGGCGGTCACCGATCGCGTGTCGATCGTGACCGGCCCCGGCTGGGTGGTGGTCAGGGAGGCGACGTATGGGTCGGTTGGCGTCGCGTCGGGGGCGGAGTTGAAAGTGCCGGCGCCCGGGCTCGTAACGGTGATGTGGACTGTGGCGGGGACGTTGCTGAACGGGTGGGCGCTGTCGTGGGCGGAGTAACCGAAGCTGTCCGTGGTTGTGCCGAGATTCGGCGTGTAGCGGACGCTGGTGGCAGAGAGGAACTGCAGGGTGCCGCCAGTTACGCCCGGGTTGCAGCAGCCATAGGAGATCGGGTCGTTCTCGGGGTCGGTGCAGTTGGCGAAGATGTCGACGGAGCCGTCACTCGGCACGAACGCGCTCGCATCGGGACACGACGGCGGCTGGTTCGTGGTTGACGGCCCGGTGATGTCCAGGGTGACGGTCGCCGTGTTGGAGTAATCGACACCGTCGAACGCCTGTAGGTGAAGGTGTCCGTCCCGCTGAAGCCGAGGTAGGACGTGTAGGTGGCCGTCCCGATGCTGGGATTCCCCGACGTCGACAGGCTGCCCGCCGACGGGTAGCTGACGATGGAGTAGGTGAGCGCGCTGGGCCCATCCGCATCGGAGCAGTCGGCCGCGACCGGGATGGCCTCACCGGCCGAGGCGGAGAAGGGACCCAGATCGGCGCAGGTGGGCGCGGTGTTCGCGAATGCGGACGGCGCCGCCATGGTGGCCGAGCCGATCAGCGCCAATGCTCCGAGGGCGAGGACGAGTCGCCCACGGCGCAGACCAGCCGCGATCCCCCTGAGCGCCCCCCTCGAGAGCCCGGATTCCACGATGCGCTCAACCTACGCAGCTGAACAAGCCGGCACATCGGTACTTATCGGTGCAAGACGCGTGGATAACTACGGAAACCGGTCCGGCCAGGCACGATCCGACCGCGCCCTGCGCCATGGTGAGCGGGTGACCCAGCGGGGCGAGAATCTGGCGCAGGCGTCTTTTCCAGAGATGGAGGAGGCAAAGGCGGCGCTGCACGGGCTCGAGGGAGTCGAAGCCGAGCCCACTCAGGCCGTCCGCACCTACGACGGCCCGCGCGATCCCGACGCGCTCCTCGCCCACCTCGGCTACGAGGGCTTCCGGCCCGGGCAGCGCGAGCCGGTCGAGGCCGCCCTCGCCGGCCGCGACTCGCTCGTCGTGATGCCCACCGGCGGCGGCAAGAGCCTCTGCTACCAGCTCCCCGGCCTCGCCTCGGACAAGCTCACGATCGTGGTCAGCCCGCTGATCGCGCTGATGGCCGACCAGTGGCGGCGGCTCTCCGCCGACGGCCACCCGGCGGTGATGATCGCCTCGGGCCTCCCTGAGGAGGTGGCGCGCGACGCGATGGCGCAGATCCGCGACGGCCGGGCCCGGATCGTCTACTGCTCGCCGGAGCGCTTCGCCCAGCCCGGCTTCATGAACGCGGTCGGCCAGCGCGAGGTCGACCTGCTCGCCGTCGACGAGGCCCACTGCATCTCGGAGTGGGGCCACGACTTCCGCCCCGACTACCTGCGCCTGCCGCGGGTGCTCGAGCGGCTCGGCCGCCCGACGGTGATGGCCTGCACCGCGACCGCGACCGAGGACGTCTCCGCCGAGATCGCCCAGCGCCTCGGCCTCCGCGACCCGCTGATGATCCGCGCGGGCTTCGATCGCCCCAACCTGAGCTTCGACATCGTCCAGTTCGAGGGCAAGGGATCGAAGGCGCGCAAGCTGGCGATCTGCTCCACGGCCTCCGCGACGAGGCCAACCGCCCGGCGATCGTCTACTGCGGGACCCGCAAGGACACCGAGGAGGTCGCCCAGTCCCTGCGCGAGGCCGGCCTGAGCGCCGCCGGCTACCACGCGGGCATGGACCCCGACGAGCGCGCCTCCGCCCAGCACCGCTTCATGACCGGCGACGCCGAGGTGATCACCGCCACCAACGCCTTCGGCATGGGAGTCGACAAGGCCAACGTCCGCTCGGTCTGGCACTGGGCGATCCCGACGAGCGTCGAGGCCTACTACCAGGAGGCCGGCCGCGCGGGCCGCGACGGCCTCCCCGCCCGAGCCGTCCTCCTCGCCGGCCGCTCCGACCTGGGCCGCCTGGTCCGCTTCATCCAGATGCGAGAGGTCGAGCCCGAGTCCGTCTCCCTCTACGCCCAGCGCCTCAAGGCCGGCTCCGACTCAGACGGCCGATCCACCATCGACACCCCGCGAGTAGACGAAGACCGGGTCAAGCTGGCGATCGCCGAGCGAGCTGGCGCCTTCGACGTGGAGCTCGCTCCCGGAGGCCGCCTGGAGCTCCGCTTCAACGACCGGATCGACATGGCCGCCGCCCGAGCCGCCTGCAAGGCGGCCACAGACCGCTCCTGGCGCGCCTACCGAGCGGTCGAATCGTTCGGCTTCGGAGAGAGCTGCCGGCGCCGGAGGCTGCTCGACCACTTCGGGGACTCGACCCCGGGCGCACCGGAGGGGCGCTGCTGCGACGTCTGCGACCCGGAGTCGTGGCTGCCGTCGCCCGAGGAGCTCGAGGTGAAGGCGAAGCGGCGGAGCTCGAAGTCCGCCGCTCCCCCGGCCGACCTCTCACCTGAGGACGAGTCGCTGCTCGAGGCGCTCAGGGCGTGGCGACTGAAGGTTGCGCGC